>JBBDSP010000012.1:0-124220 GCA_040904925.1 Gracilimonas sp.
ACGCGCGTATCGTCGAGATCCATCGTCCAAAGATGGTAGTCGTTATCAATGGGTGCGCTGAAGACAATCAGCCGCTGTTTCGGGTGCGCATCTGCAGTCAAATGATAGGTGAGTGTTTCACCATGTACAATGTGGTCGGTGCCTTCCACAAAATTACGCTCGCGCAGTACGCGGTGCGCTCCTGCACCGTGCATGTAAAGGATTCCGGATCCATCTGCCAATCTCCGCGTATTCCGTACCACCTGCGGAAGATCGGTGAGTGTATCGACCGTACTGACTTCAAGGTGATGGCGCCGAAGCTCGAGACTGCCACTTTCGCCGGATGTATAAAATAGATATCGTCCGTCGGCTGAAAATTCGGGGTCGAGATCGATGGCCGGAGTGTTGATAATCTGTTCATTGCCACTCTCCACATCGATCAATGCGATAGATGTATCATCACCGGTGTCGCGAACGAACGCAAGCTGATCACCATCTGCAGACCATCTCGGCCGGCTATCCACTCCGGGGCCATTGGTGAGCCTCGTGGCCTGACCGGTTTCAAGGTCCATGAGCCATATCCAGCCCTGTGCGGCAAATGCCAGGGTTTCGCCATCCGGGGCCGGTGCAGGATCTTTAGGACCGTGCGAAAGGATCGGAAGCTCATGTTGTTCCAGGTAGGTGTGATGTCCGAAATCGTCTAGTTTTGGGTAGTGGTTTGTCCATTGTCCATGCGCTTTCGGTAATGCCACAAAACTTATTAATAGCGTGACTAAGCTGAAGAACAGATATTTTAGTGTTCTGTCTTGGTCAATGAGGTTTTCGGGTTTGAAAATTTTAAAACGAAGCATGTTTATAATTGAGTTGTAAATTTGGCACGTGATTGAATTGTACGGAGAGTGGATATTCCGCAAAAACTAAATATCTGCAATAAAAATGTGCAAAAAAACTGAGTCTGCAGCAGGTACGAACATTGTCTTATTAGATTTTCATGGATTAAGCTAACAGATTTTTTGTATTATTAAAACTGAAAGCAGAGGCTGGAAGTGGATTTTAATCCGGCTTTTTAGTTGTTAGGCATCATTTTAATTAATCAACAAACAAATGAACTACAGTATTTCGGAAAAGTACAATTGCGTTATAATTGAGTTGAAAGGCAACGTTATGGGCGGCCCGGATGCAGAAACGTTCAGAGATGAACTTCATAAATTCATTGAAGAAGGGAAAAAGGAAGTGATCGTTGATCTGGGGAAAGTAAAATTCATGAACTCTTCAGGTATTGGAATTTTGATCGGCGGATATACAACCATGAAAAATGCCGGTGGGGAATTGGTGATCTGTCGGGCAGATAAGAAAATTGAAAGCCTTCTCGTTGTAACTCAGCTAATAAAAGTATTCGATCATTACCGAACGCTTGATGAGGCGATCGCTCATTTTGGGAATGACTGATATAAAAAAATCCCGCACTAAGTGAATAATGCGGGATTTGTAATTTTAAGAAAATTCGTCAAAGAAGGATTTTTTTAATACCGATATTGGTCAGACTTATAAGGTCCGGTAATAGGAACACCGATATATTCAGCTTGCTCTTCCGTCAATGTTTCAAGTTCCACACCAATTTTAGATAAGTGCAGTCGGGCTACTTTCTCATCCAGTGATTTTGGAAGCACATGAACACCCGGCTCAAATTCTTCCGGTCGGTTCCAAAGTGCAATTTGTGCCAGTGTTTGGTTGGTGAAGCTGTTACTCATTACAAAAGACGGATGACCTGTTGCATTACCGAGGTTCATCAAACGACCTTGAGAAAGCAGTACTACTTGTTTGCCGCTGTCATTTAAAGTGAAGATATCCACCTGTGGTTTGATATTCTCTTCCTTAGAATTTCTCTTCAGCCAGGCGACGTCGATCTCATTGTCAAAGTGACCGATATTTCCAACGATGGCTTTGTCTTTCATTTTTTTGAAATGGCGGTCTTTTATGATGTCTTTGTTTCCGGTAGCAGTTACAAAAATGTCACCTCTTTCAGCGGCCTCATCCATTTTCTTTACTTCAAAACCATCCATGGCAGCCTGAAGGGCGCAAATAGGATCGATCTCGGTTACAATTACTCGGGCTCCGGCGCCTTTAAGTGAAGCGGCTGTTCCTTTTCCTACATCACCATAACCGGCTACAACGGCTACTTTACCGGCCATCATTACATCGGTGGCACGACGGATAGCGTCTGCTGCTGATTCCTTACAACCGTATTTGTTATCAAACTTAGATTTGGTAACGGAGTCATTTACGTTGATCGCAGGAATGGTAAGCGTTCCTTTTCGCTCCCGTTCGATAAGGCGAAGAACACCGGTTGTCGTTTCTTCAGAAATTCCGTTGATGCCGTCCACCAATTCAGGATAGCGATCCAATACCATATTGGTAAGATCTCCTCCGTCATCAAGGATCATATTCAATGGCTGACCGTCCGGGAAGAACAAGGTTTGTTCGATAGCCCAGTCGAATTCCTCTTCAGTCATGCCTTTCCATGCATAAACTGGAATGCCTGCTTCGGCCATTGCTGCTGCGGCATGATCCTGAGTAGAATAAATATTACAAGATGACCAGGTTACATCAGCACCCAACTCAACAAGAGTTTCGATAAGCACCGCTGTTTGGATTGTCATATGGAGGCAGCCGGCAATACGTGCGCCTTTCAGTGGCTGCTCTTTTTTGTATTCTTCGCGGATGGCCATAAGTCCCGGCATTTCCGCTTCTGCTAATTCAATTTCCTGTCGGCCGTAATGGGCCTGAGAAATATCTTTTACTTTATAGGCTAACTTTTCTTTCTCTTTAACTTCAGACATGTGTTTTATGATGTTTTGTTTTGTTCTATAATTTCTTTGGCTTTACGATAATCACCTTCGGGGCCAACCGAACCTAATTCTGTTTGTATCAAATATCCTTCCGGATCAAAATAAACTTTAAAAGGGATTCCAAGCTTAATGATCTCATCCCCCACTTTTTCATCGTCTATGGCATACACAAAATCATATGGATAATTGCCACGGAATGATTCAACGTCTTCTATGGAATCTGAATTGTTCAGATTTACGGCAACAACAACAAAGTCTTCTGGATATTCATTCTGAAGGGAATCCATGGTTGGGAACACCTGAAGGCATGGACCGCACCAGGTTTCCCAGAAGTCAAAAAGGACGACTTTTCCTTTAAAATCGGCTGTAGTAACAGAATTACCCTCCAGATCTGTAAAGGTAGCATTCCAGATCACCCGGTCAATCATTTGATTTTCTTCGCTGAGATCGCGGGGATTTTGGCGGGAACTGCATGAGATAAAAACAGCAGTCACCAAAAAGAGTAATAAAACTTTAAGAAGGTGCTTCATAGGTATTTGTAACATTATCAATAGGAGTAACTCTTAAAGGTACGATTAAGTTCTGAAAAATAAATTGGCATTATCAAAGGTATCATAACAAAGAAAAAAAATAGACTATGAGTTATATTTTTTTCAAATTGCAATGTATAAAGGTTTAGATTTTTGCATTAATACTTAATAATCGTTTTGTTTCAAGCCTTTAAAAATCAAACTTAGATAAATCAGTATTAACTAAAATAAACTGCTATGAGAAAATGCTACTTTTTTAAAATGTTGGCTATTTTTTCTGTGCTCTTTTTTAGTGCGCAGTATGCAATAGCTCAGTACACAGTATCCGGTACGGTTACAGATGCCGCAACCGGAGAAACCTTAGTTGGAGTTACTATTTTTGATAGTGAAACCAATTCCGGTACATCAACTGATATCAATGGGGAATATACCCTTGAGCTACCTGCAGGGGAAACTGAACTTAGGTTTTCATCTGTAGGCTATATAACCCGGAATGTAGAAGTTTCCGGTTCCAATGGACAAACTGTTACTTTAGATGTAGAAATGCAGTCTGATGTGGCAAACCTGGAAGAGCTAGTTGTAACCGGTTTGGCAAGTTCAGTGAAAAGGGAAAACCTTGCAAACTCGGTTTCTTCTGTTAGTGCCGAAGATCTTACCGGAACAACTTCTCCTCCCACAATTGATAATGGATTATCAGGTAAATTTCCTGGAGTTAATATTAGAAGTAATTCTGGCGCACCTGGTGGAGGTTTTAATGTTCAGTTGAGAGGTATCAGTACCCTCGGAGCAGGAAGTTCACAACCATTGTATATTATTGACGGTGTTTATTTAAATAATTCTACTGTTAGTAACGGACGATCTATTACTACTGGTGCAACAGGCGCTTCAGAAGATAATGGAGCTAACCGTTTAGCAGATTTGAACCCAGAAGATATTGAAAATATTGAGATTCTTAAGGGTCCTTCTGCAGCTGCTATTTATGGTCAGCGGGCTAATGCTGGGGTAATCATTATTACTACCAAAGGAGGTCAGGCCGGTGAAACAGAAGTTTCAGTGCAACAAAGTACTGGATTTTCAAAGGCTTTGAATTTATTAGGCGTGGCATCTTGGAATGAAGATAAGATTAACACTCTTTTTGGATCCGCAGCCGAAGTTCAAAAGTATAATGATGCTGAAAATAGCGGTAATATCCATAATTATGAAGAAGAGGTTTATGGTGAAACTGGTTTGATGTCGGAAACGAATATCAGCGTTTCTGGCGGTACCAGTAAAACCAGGTTCTTTGTTTCAGGTGGCTATCATTATGAAGAAGGTATTATTAAGAATACCAACTTTAACCGGGGAAATATTCGAGCTAATATAGATCATAACCTTACTGATAATATCCGGATTTCTTCAAATTCCAGTTATACAAAAACGGATAACCAGCGAGGATTTACTGGAAATCAGAATGGTTCCGGTGCTTCAATGGGTTATGCGTTAGCATATGTGCCTACTTATGCACAGCTATTTCCAGATGAAGAAGGAAATTATCCGAATAATTCTTACTTCGATGACAATCCACTTGCAGTAAGAGATCTAGCTGAAAACAATGAAGACATAAATCGCTTCATTCAATCGGTAAGTGTTGATGCAGATCTGTTGGCAACTGATGTCTCCAGATTATCATTAAGTGTCAATGGTGGATTTGACTTCTTAAACTTTAGTAGCTTGATTTATCTTCCAGAGATATTGCAGAGTCAACAAGCACGGGCTAACCCTGGTGATGTGGTTAGAACCAGTGATGATAACCTGAATACAAATTTGCAGGCTACTCTGCTGTATAATAATCAGCTAAACTCCGAGATTGGTTTATTTGATTTAACTACACAAATTGGTTTTACACGTTTTGCTCAAAATCAACGACGTGAACAATTGAGAGGTCAAGGGTTGGCAACCGGACAAAAAACAATTGGACAGTCTGCTATCCAATCGGTGCTAACTCAGCAGACTATCGAAATTGTAGAACTGGGATGGTTTGCTCAACAGGAAATTAACTTTGATGATAAGTTAATAGGAACTGTTGGAGCTCGTATTGACCGCTCTTCTTTGAATTTGGATCAAGATCAATATTATTTTTTCCCTAAAGCTTCTTTAGCTGCCAATATCTCAAACTTTGATTTTTGGACGGTTGATGAGATTAGTCAATTAAAGCTTCGCGTTGCTTATGGGCAAACAGGTGGAGTTCCCAATTATGGAAATACCTTCTCTGTTCTTAATCCTGTAAGTATGGATGGTGACCTTGGCTCGGTTGTTTCTACTCGGGAATTTGATCCTGAGTTAGAACCCGAAACGGCAGAAGAATTTGAATTCGGTGCAGATATAAGTGCATTCGAAGATCGAATTTCCTTAAGTGCCACATACTATCAAAAAAATGTAAATGATCTTATTTTAGATCTTTCTACAGCAACTTCTACAGGAATAACCGCGATCGCCACCAATGCAGCTGATCTTACTAATAAAGGTATAGAGCTGGGATTGAATGCGAGACCTGTAAGTAATCCAAATTTTGCATGGACTACTGACATCTTGTATTGGCATAATGATTCAGAGATTACCAGACTTGATATTCCTGAGGCTGTACAAGGTGGCTTTGGTGTAAGTTTGGGTAATTATCTTTTGCAGGAAGGATATTCACCAACTACCGTTGTTGGAATTCCGGCCGATCCAAGTGGAAGCGGCTCCCCGCTTTACACGATCTATGGAGATGCACAGCCTGATTTTCAAATGTCATTCGGAAATCAATTTACATTCCTCCAAAACTTCAATTTCAATTTCTTATTCCATTACAGTGAAGGAAATTACAATGTGAACCTGTTCCAGTTCCTTACTGATGGTGGAGGTACTTCAAACGATTGGAATGAAGATAGTGGTGACGGTACGCCTAAAGGTCTTGAAAGAGTAGGCATGTTGCCACCTGAGGCCTATGTACAGGAGGCAAGCTATGTTAAATTAAGAGAGATTGGACTTTCTTATACAGTACCAACAGAAACACTCCAGCAGATATTTGGTAATTCTGTTTCAGGAATCCGGCTGGGAGTTTCAGCTAACAATGTTTGGATGTGGACTAAATATGATGGATATGATCCCGAAGTTTCCACCTTTGGCACCCAGTCAATAAACCAATCTGTTGATGTGGCACCTTACCCTTCCGCCAGAAAGGTGCTGTTTAATGTAAAGTTTGACTTTTAATATCAAAGATTATGAAAATTATGAATAAGAATATTTATCTAAAAATAGTAACAATCGTTTTGATTGTGGGATTTTATGGATGCGATGTTTTCGATCCAGATCCAATATCTGACCCAAATAATCCATCTGTAGATGAAGTAATTTTGAATGCAAATGCCAATCAGCTTCAAAACTTGGTTACAGGCCTGGAACAACGTAATCGAACGAGTACAGTAGGTGCTGCAGATTTTACGGGTAGTTTTGGCCGGGAATTTTATCCTATGTACACTTCCGATCCTCGCTTTATGGCACAATGGCTAGGATTAGCGGATGGTGCGAGTGCTGAAACCGACCGAAGTTTCTATCAGTCTGGCCAGGTTTGGGTTACCCCTTACTTGACCGTTAAACAAGCTAATGTATTAATTGAGGCAATAGGAAATACAGACCAAGTAAATCAGGAACAGAAAAACGGATATCTCGGAGTTGCTAAAACTTTCAAAGCATTTGCCTATATCATTCCTTTATTAACTCAATCTGAAGAGAGTGGTATTCGTATTGATGTGGAGGAAGAACGTGATCCCGGACCTTTTGTGGCTTTTGATGACGCAATTGTTCAGATCAGAGCGTTATTGGATGAAGCTTCCACAGATTTAAACGACGCTGGGTCTGAGTTCAATTTCTCACTTACCAGTGGTTTAGAGTCCTTCAATACGCCTGCCGCCTTTATTCAGCTAAATCGTGCGATTGATGCTCGTTTAGCTATTTATGAAGGAGATTTTGCAGGTGCTCTGGAATCACTGGAAGAAGCTGAGCCTTTCTTTGAGCTCGATAGCGGTGAAGATGTCATGAATAAAGGTGCCTATTTTGTGTATTCAGGCCCTCCCGGACAGTTCAATCCATATTATTATCCTCCTAATGCAGAAACCAATCAAATTTTGATGGTGCACCCATCTATGGTTGATGACGCAGAGGCCGATGACGAACGTGTGGATGCAAAATTCTTTGAAAGGGATGAATCGGTTAGTATCGTTTCTCAGGGAACTACCTTTTCCTCACTATACCAAGATAATCGTTTCATGGCTGAGGCAAATACTTCACCATTCCCCTGGTTGAGAAACGAAGAACTTATCCTGATTTATGCAGAAGCAAACCTGCGACAGGATACACCCAATTTAGTTGAGGCAGTTAGTGCTATCAATTTAGTTCGGGATACCTGGGGATTACCG
Organism: Gracilimonas sp.; assembly: GCA_040904925.1. Classification (GTDB taxonomy): domain Bacteria; phylum Bacteroidota; class Rhodothermia; order Balneolales; family Balneolaceae; genus Gracilimonas. The sequence goes on from JBBDSP010000012.1 coordinate 7,795, forward strand.
GATTTTGTAAGTGCTGATCCAGCTGCTATTACAGACCAGTTATTGTACGAACGCCGATACTCTCTTTGGGGAGAGTTTGGTCATCGCTGGCTGGATGCTAAACGATTTGATCGTTTAGATGACTTGCCAACCGATGGTGGAACAATCTATGAGTATCTTGCACGGCCTTTGAGCGAAGTCAACTGGGATGATTTCTCAGGTAATTAATCTGAACCCCAATTAGAAAAAGATAAATTAGATTAAAAGAGCCTCCAAATGGAGGCTCTTTTTTTATATACATAAATCATATCTTTGCTCCATGATGTACGATTTCACAATTGTTGGGGCTGGAATAGTGGGCCTCTCCACAGCTTATAAATTATCACTCAAATACCCTGAAGCTAAGATCCTTGTACTGGAAAAAGAGGATAGGGTTGCTGCTCACCAAACAGGGAAGAACTCAGGGGTTATTCATTCCGGGATCTATTACAAACCGGGAAGTTACAAAGCCCGGAATTGTGTGGATGGAAGACATCAGCTGGTAGATTTTTGCAAAGAACATGATGTAGCTATTGATGTATGCGGAAAAGTGATCGTGGCTACTGATGATTCCGAAATTCCCAAGCTAAAAGAGATATACGAACGCGGACTCCAAAATGAGATCGAGGGAATCGAACTGATCGATGCTCAGAGATTGAATGAACTTGAACCCCACGTAAATGGAGTGGCCGCCATTCATGTGCCCTGCTCCGGAATTGTGGATTATGCCGGAATGTGCAGGGTCTTGATGAGGCTGTTGGAAGAGGGAAATGGAAACGTTCAATTCAACAGCGCGGTAACAAATATCTCCAATAAAAGTGACGAAGTTGTGGTGGAGGCAGGCGGGGAAAAGGTCTACACGCAATTCCTGGTTAATTGTGCCGGATTATATTCTGATCATGTCGCAAAGTTTGCAGGCGTTCACTCCCCGGTCAAGATCGTACCGTTTAAGGGGGAATATTACGAGCTGACGCCGGAAGCTCAGTATTTGGTGAATGACCTGATCTACCCACTGCCCAATCCGGAATTTCCATTTCTTGGGGTTCACTTTACACGGATGGCTTTGGGCGGAATTGAATGCGGGCCGAATGCGGTTTTTGCTTTCAAGCGGGAAGGATATAAAAAGCTGTCTTTCAATCTTAAGGAGACTACAGAAACCTTCAACTTTCCGGGTTTCTGGAAAATGGCTAAAGAACACTGGCGAATGGGACTGGATGAATACCGGCGCTCATTTTCAAAAAAAGCATTCGTAAAAGGACTCCAAAAACTAATTCCTGAAGTTAGGGAAGAGCATCTAAAAGTATCTCCCTCCGGAATTCGAGCAATGGCACTTCAACCCAATGGAGAGATTCTGGATGATTTTTATTTCGAGGTTGTCGACAGGCAGATCCATGTGTTGAACGCTCCAAGTCCTGCCGCCACTGCCGGACTTGCAATAGGTGATGAGATCGTTAAAAAAGTGGAAGCTAATTTCTCTTTTTAGGGATTGGTTTGATTTGAGTGTTGGATTAATGTTGGGGCAGTTGAGTTACGGAACTTAATCCAACACTTACACCCTCCGCGTATTTTGGCAAGCCAAAATCCTGCACCTCCCTCAAGGAAGGACTCTCCGTTGTGTATTTCAGCTGTTGAGACTTGATTAGACTTGGGTTGTTGTATTCAGTCTCGGAAAGTCTCTCCTCGAGGAGAGGTCAACAAATCAGTTGTTCCTGATTTGTTGTGAGAGGTGTTGGCGACTGCAAACAGCCAAACCAAATGTCGTCTAAAAATTCTTCTAATTCCTCGTTGAATTTATCCCGAATTAACCTCAAACTACTGATCTAATTTAGCAGGAGTTTTTTTGATTCAACGAGATCTACTTACCCGTCAGTTATACGCTCAGGATGCCTCCATGTATGAGGAAGTGCCCGAGGGAGTTTCGTTTCCAAAATCCATAGAGGATATTCGGGCTTTGGTCAGAGAAGCCAGCGAGCACAAGTTCTCTATAACCGCACGCAGTGCAGGTACGAGTCTTGCCGGACAAACAACGGGCGGAGGGGTGATCATGGATGTTTCCCGTTATATGGATCAGATTTTGAATCTGGATTCTGAAGCTGAATTTGCTCACGTTCAGCCCGGCGTGATAAGAGATACGTTGAATCGGGAAGCGGCAAAACACCAATTACTTTTTGGACCGGACACGGCTACCACTAACCGTTGTATGATCGGCGGAATGATCGGGAATAATTCTTCGGGTTCGTTCTCTATAAAGTATCAAACCACCCGCGAGCACACACTGGAAATTGAAGCAGTGCTTAGTGATGGTTCGGTCGCGATCTTCAAACCGCTAACCGCAGAAGAACTGGAAAGCAAAAGAAAGCAGGATGATCTGGAAGGTCATATCTATCGCTCTATGCTGAAATTGCTGGAACGTAATCGAGAGTTGATCGAGAGGAGCTATCCGCATAAAGATATCATCCGCAGAAATACCGGATATGCCTTGGATAAAATACTGGAGATGCAGCCCTTCAACCCGGAGGGACGAAAATTCAATATATGTGAACTACTCTGCGGGAGTGAAGGGACGCTTGCAATGACGGCGTCCGCAAAATTGAATTTAGTTCCTAAAGACAAGCATCAGTTGGTGGTAGTTCCGCAGTTTGAGTCGCTTGAGGAAACGATGAAAGCGGCTGTTGAGATCGTGGGATTTGAGCCGGCGGCAGTGGAATTGGTGGATCATATCATTATGGATGCCACCAAGGGAAATATCGAGCAAAATAAGAATCGATTCTTTCTGGAAGGTGAGCCGCGATATATTCTGATCACTCAGTTTGAGGGAAATGATCCGGATGAACTTCGTGAAAAAGCAGAAGAACTTTCATCAGCATTAAAAGGTAAATCGCTGGGATACGCATACCCTGTTATTTCCGAACCTGACAAAATGAAACGGGTTTGGGAACTTCGTAAAGCCGGTCTGGGTCTGTTAATGGGATTAGGGAAAGATGGCCGTTCTCCATCCTTTTGCGAGGATACCGCCGTTCGGGTTCAGGATCTACCTGAGTATGTGAAAGAGTTTCGGGCTATCCTGGAAAAGCATAATACCGACTGTGTGTTTTACGCGCACGCCTCCGTGGGAGAATTACATCTGCGACCTCAGATCGATATAAATACAGAATCAGGTTTGGCAACTATGAAAACCATGGCCGAAGAAATTGCCGAGCTGGTGAAAAAATACAATGGTTCTCTTTCCGGTGAACATGGTGACGGTCGGGTTCGCGCACCTTACATTCGCAAAATTTTAGGGGACGAAATGCTCCCTGTCCTACAACAGGTAAAAGAGATCTGGGATCCCGAATATATCTTTAATCCCGGTAAGATCGTGAAGCCAAAGCCTATTGACCAGGATCTGAGATTTTCGCCGGACTATAAAAAGCCGGAACCCGATACCGTGTTTTCATGGAAAAAAGAAGGCGATTTCGGTAGTGCCATGGAATTATGTAATGGGGCGGGAGTATGCCGGAAACTGGCGGAAAGCGGCGGAACGATGTGTCCGTCTTACATGGCGACTAAAGATGAAAAGGATTCTACTCGTGGACGCGCAAATGTATTCCGGCAGGTTTTTGCGGGAGAAGATCCACAAGGTTATAAATCTGAAGAACTCAGAGAAGCACTTGATCTTTGCCTGAGTTGCAAGGCCTGCAAAAGTGAATGCCCGGCCAATGTGGATATGGCTAAGATGAAGGCTGAATTCATGAATGGCTGGCATCAGGAGAAAGGTTCAAAGCTGAAGGAACGCTTTTTTTCAGATGCCGGAAAGTTATTTCCTTTGGCATCACTCACCCCTGCGATTGCTAATAAAGTGGCTGGATCAAAAACCGGAAAATGGGTTTTCGGTAAATTATTTGGGATAGATGAACGGCGGGATCTTCCGAAGTTTGCTCCGAGGACGTTTCGTTCTTTGTTCAAAAAGCATCAACAAAATGGAGTCTTGAAATCAGACCAGAAAGTGGTTCTGTTTGTGGATCTGTTCACCAATTATAACGACCCACAGATCGGGATGGATGCAGTAACAGTGTTGGAAAAGATGGGGTTTGAAGTCATTGTTTCAAAAGCGATGGAAACAGGTCGTCCGCAACTTTCCAAAGGCTTTTTAAAGGAAGCGAAGTTTATCACCAAAAGAGTACTGGCTGAATTTGAGGAATATGTAGAAGCCGGAATCCCGGTGGTGGGACTGGAGCCGTCTGAGATCCTCACGCTGCGTGATGAATTTCTTGAACTTTGCGATTCCGAACAACTGCCATTGGCCAATAAACTGGCTCGTTCCTCTTTCACTTTCGAGGAATTTGTTGCGAATCACACAGACCGAATTCCTGAATCGGTTTCTCCCCAAAAAATAATGCTGCATGGGCATTGTCATGCTAAAGCCTTAGTTGGCAATGAACCAACGGTTGCAGCATTGGAATCAGCCGGCTATGAAGTGGAAGTTTTGAAAACAGGCTGTTGCGGAATGGCAGGAAGTTTTGGTTATGAAAAAGATCATTATGAGGTTTCACAGGATATTGGGGAATTGGTTCTTTTTCCAAAATTGAGGCAAAATCAGGAAGATGAAGTTTGTGCCCCTGGCTTCTCATGTCGGCATCAGATTAAGGATGGGGTTGATAGAAAGGCATTGCATCCGGCATCATTGATCGCACGCGCAATTTTATAACTATTATTTCGAAATTGTAGTAGGGACGCAAAATCTTGCGTCCCTACGGTATATTTCGAAAAAATGATCAATTCTTGAAGGTATTCCTCTCGATCAATTCGCGGGCGCTGGTAAGGGTAGAATCGGTAATTTCGGAACCGCTCATCAGGCTGGCGATCTCGCGGATGTGCTCTTCATCGGAAAGGGGGATGATGCGTGTTACCGTTCGTTCGCCTTCTTCGGCTTTGGCTACTTTATAATGCTTATGAGCCTGACTCGCAATTTGCGGCTGATGGGTGATCGCCACGATCTGGCAGTGTTCGGATAACTTCCGCATGGAAGCCCCCACTTTTTCGGAGATTTCCCCGCTGATTCCCGTATCAATTTCATCGAAGATCATCACCGGTAGACTTTGTTCTTTGGCCAAAATAGATTTCAGTGCAAGCATCACGCGGCTGATCTCCCCGCCGGAGGCAATTTTAGCCAGTGGCTTGGGTTCTTCTCCTTTGTTGGTGGAAATATACATGCGTACATCATCGCAGCCGGTTTCGGTGCAGTCAATGGTTTTGCCTTCAACTTCGATCCAGCCGTTATCGGAAAGCAGCCAGTCTACGCGGACATCTAATTTTGAATGCGGAATACCGACTTTTGCCAATTCCTGCTGAATCTGCACAGCCAGTTTTTCCCCGATTTTCTCCCGGGTTTTGTGAAGGGAAATGGCGTGTTCTTTGAGAACTTCAGCTTGTGTGGATATGGCCTCATTCAGTTTCTCAATTTCAAGATCAAAATTATCGGCAATGGAAAGCTCTCGTTTAATTTCATTCAGGTAACCGATGAGTTCCGGAAGATCCCGCTGATATTTCTTTTGAAGCCGGTTCAGTTCCGACTGTCGCTGCCGTAATTCCTCTAATCGTTTTGGGTTGAATTCGATGCTGTTTCGATATCGTTCAGCAAAAGCAATGGCTTCATTTATGCTCACCCGCGCAGCATTTATTTCTTTCAGATAATTTTCAAACTCGGGCTCGATGCGGGAGAGATCTTCGAGATTTAACTTCAGGAAGTTTAAAAGCTGAATGATATTTCCATCATCAGATTCTTCCATCTCAGAAATGGCACCTGCTTTTTGATCGAGTACTTCAGCGTTATCCAGCAGATTCATTTCTGATTTCAGCTGTTCGAGGTCGATTTCATCGAGCCGGGCTTCCTGTAGTTCCTGTACCTGAAATCGATACAACTCGGTTTTTTCCTGAAGCTCGTGCTCTCTTTTCTTTAAGGCTCGAAGTTCTTTCTGCAACTCTGTCATTTTTCTATACTCAGCCTTATATCCTTTCAGGATCGGCTCCACTTCCCCAAATCCGTCGATCACCCCAAGGTGATTTTCTTCTTTCAACAATAGTTGATGATCGTGCTGTCCGTGCAGGTCAACCAGTAGATCTCCGGCAGCTTTTAACACACTGATGTTTACCGGTGTGTCATTAATAAATGCACGACTCCCGGTGTTTCGAATTTCTCGCCGAAGAATTAGGTATTCACTGAATTCAACTTCATTTTCTTCCAACAGCACTCGTAATTCTTCATCTTCGCCTACGCGAATGGTGGCTTCTGAAATAGCTTTATCAGTTCCCTGGCGAATGACTTCCGTATCAGCCCGTTCTCCCAGTATCATATTCAGTGCCCCAATAATAATAGACTTACCCGCACCCGTCTGCCCGGTCAGAATATTCAATCCCTCATCAAACTCAACCTCCAATTCATCGATGAGGGCAAAATCTTTTATGTACAAACTTTTAATCATGGAAATTGGGAATTATGGATTTTGGATTATGAAAGGTTAGAATTTTAAATGTTAAATGCTAAGTGTTAAATGATCGTTGGTTAGTTTTTTGTGCAGTCTTAACAATAGCAGTTAAAATTTTAATCAATTCAGTTACATCGCTTATATATGTTGAATAGTTTATTTCTACAATTTGGCTCTTATCTAACAACTTCAACCAATACCGGGTTTCTCGGGCTTCTTTGGATGAGATTGTCATTTTATAAGCAAAATCTTTTTTAGTTGTGGCCGCTGTTGCCTCTTCAACATTAGCCCCGATACTGGTTGCTGATCGTAGCAATTGTTTAGAAAGAACATATTCTCTTCGTTTCACAAGTATTTTATAAAGTTCAACAATTGACAAGGCAAAATTAAAACTTTTATCCAAGATCACGTTTTCGGATTTCATAGCGTACCCATTTAAAATTTAAAACTAAACATTAAGTAAGAGCGATGAAATCCGAATTCCTTACAAAAAATCTTCTAAAGTAAAACAAAGCTTAAATCTGCTTACCTTTATAGTATGGAAAAGAAAGCCGGAAAAGACCGACAGACAACGATTTACGAACACACTGTTCCTGAAGGACAGAATAGTGATATCCGATTGGATAAATATATTACCTCCTTTGTAGAAAATGCATCCCGTACCAAAGTTCAGGAAGCCATTAAGGATGGATATGTTGATGTGAATGGGAAAAAAGAAAAAGCTTCATACATCATGCAACCGGGAGATGAGATCTTCATCGAGCTTCCAAAACCTCCTCCGCCGGAAGCCAAGCCGGAAGAAATGGAACTCAATATTGTATTTGAAGATGATGACATCATCATCGTAAATAAAGAAGCTGATCTGGTGGTGCATCCTGCCTACGGAAACTGGACGGGGACACTTGTAAACGGACTCATGTATCACGTGGACGAACTCGCCGGCGAAGATGAAGATGAGAATCTGCGCCCCGGTATCGTTCACCGCTTGGATAAGGATACCAGCGGATTATTGGTGGTGGCCAAAAATGAAGAGACGCTCGCCAAACTAAGCGGACTCTTTCAGGAAAAAGATGTAGAACGAACTTACTGGGCTATCGTCTGGGGAACTCCCGATGAGGAAGGAACTATTGAAGGTGATATTGGTCGCTCCAAGAAAGATCGGAAACTGATGACGGTAAAGCCCGAAGGGCAGGGTAAACATGCTGTCACGCATTATAAAGTGCTCGAATATTTTGATTATCTGAGTTTGGTGGAAGTGAAGCTGGAAACCGGACGAACCCACCAAATCCGCGTTCATTTTGCTCATATGGGAAATCATGTATTTGGAGACCCAACCTATGGCGGAACTTCCGTTCGATACGGTCCCAATACCGGTTCCAGAAAATCTATGTTTCATAATCTCATTACCGGACTGGGCCGGCAAGCCCTTCATGCTAAAACCCTGGGATTTGAGCATCCTAAAACCGGAGAGATGGTTCGCTTTGATTCAGAATTGCCTGATGATTTTCAGCATGTGCTAACGATGCTGCGAGAGAACTGTAAAGAAGAATATTGATAATTAAATCAAGGAATTTTGTAAGGAAGTGGTTTTTTATTGCTCTTACTGATAAAGAATTCAGGATTCAGAAATCAGAATATAATGGAGTAGAACGATGAGAAAACCGGCTAAGACTTTCCGTGATCTGATTGTGTGGCAAAAGGCGCATCAATTTGTGTTGAATACATATAGATATACCAATAATTTCCCTAAGCATGAACTATATGGGTTAAGCTCTCAATTTAGAAGAGCAGCAGTATCCATTCCTGCAAATATTGTGGAGGGGTTTAAAAAACGTGGCCCCAGAGATACCATGCGATTTTTGAATATTTCACATGGATCATTAGAAGAGTGCAGATACTATATCATACTCGCAAAAGATTTGAACTATGGTAATTCTGATCATCTAAATGATTTACTGGAAGAAGTAAGTCGCTTGCTCGATGGCTACTACAAAGCCATTCAGAATTCTAAATCCTGAGTTCTGAATACTATAAAAATTACAATTTCACTTATACACCGAAAATTGTCTGCTAATTCTATTACATTTAATACATGACATTACTGATATTTTATTTAGCATTGGCCATTGGAGTTTCATTTTTATGCTCCATTCTTGAAGCGGTCCTTCTCTCCATTTCTCCTTCTTTTATTGCTGTAACAGAGAAAAAGAATCCCCATACGGGGCAGGTTCTTAAAGAATTGAAGAAGGATATCGACCGGCCGCTTTCTGCTATTTTGACCCTTAACACGATTGCTCACACGGTAGGGGCTGCAGGAGTAGGGGCCCAGGCTCAGGTCGTTTTTGGAAATGCGTATGTCAGTATTACTTCAGCACTTCTGACTTTAGCTATCTTGGTATTTTCAGAGATCATCCCAAAAACGTTGGGGGCTACCTATTGGAAAGGGTTATCTGGGTTTGCAGCACGTACTACAAAGCTGTTAATTTATATTACCTATCCATTTGTACTGTTATCGCAATGGATCACCAAATGGCTTTCAAGTGAGGATAGTCAGCCTACGGTAAGCCGGGAAGAATTCAGTGCTATGGCCGAACTTGGTTTTGAGGAGGGGGTTTTCGAGGAAGGTGAGTCGAACATTTTTAAAAACCTGATCCGCTTTCGGTCACTTCGAGTTAAGGATATTATGACCCCCCGGATCGTGGTTGTTAAATTTCAGCAAGATCAAAGCATTGAAGAGATCCTTGAGCATAAAGATGAGCTGCGGGTTTCACGGATGCCGGTCTATGGGGAAAATGAAGAGGATATTACTGGCTACATCCTAAAAAATGACCTTTATTACAATCTATCCAAAGGCGAAGGGGATAAACTTCTAAAAGACATTAAGCGTGAAGTATTGATATTGCCTGAGACTATTTCCCTTAAAACCCTCTTTGAACGTTTGCTTGAGAAGCAGGATCATATCGCCGTGGTTGTGGATGAATACGGTGGTTTTTCCGGAGTGGTAACGATGGAAGATGTAGTTGAAACCCTGCTTGGGATGGAGATCGTAGATGAAATTGATGCCATCGAAGACATGCAGAAGCTGGCCCGACAAAAGTGGAGAGAACGCGCTAAGCGACTGGGAATCGTAATTCCGGATAAGCTGAAAGAAACAGCTGCTCCTAAGGAGCCTGAGCAATCAAAATAATTGGTTGTGAACGTTACGGGCGGTTTCAATCAGCACGTCGTCATTCATCACCACATTCAGTATTCTCTTTTCTTTTGTGAATGAGATCATATCTACCTGAGTCTTGCCAAGAGATTTGAAGATCAGATCGGTGAGTTTGTCTGCGGAGGTCAAGGAACAGCCGATCAGGGTTAATAAGCCTTTTTCCTTTTCCATGGTAACCGTTCCAATTTCGATGAACTCCTTAGATAATTCATCCAGGATCTCAGTATCTGAAAGGGCTATGGTGACTGAGGCTTCGGTGGTATTTACGGCATCAACGGCTAAGCGGTGCTTATCGAGAACCGTAAAGACTTTAGTTAGGAAGGAATAGCCCATCACCGTTTCGTATGCGCTGATGGTGACCGTCGTTATATTTTGTTTGAAGGAAAGGGCGAGAACATCAAGCTTGTGTTTTGATTCCCGAACGATCCTGGTTCCTTGATCTTCCGGCTTGAACATATTTTTTACGTAGACCGGGATGTTTCTTTCCTGAGCCGGTTTCAACGTAGAGGGGTGAAGAACCTTGGCTCCGAAATAGGCCATTTCCGTAGCGTCAAAATAACTCATTTCAGCAAGAGGTTTGGCTTCCGGGATGAACCGGGGATCGCCGGTATAGACACCGCTTACATCGGTCCATATTTCTATGGTTTGAGCACCGATGGCTCCGCCAATTAAACTGGCCGAATAATCTGATCCTTCAAATCCTAAGGTAGTAATGGTCTTGTCTTTTGATTCTCCGTAGAAACCACCAATGATTGGAGTAAAACCGTTTTCAAGTACTGTTTCCAGTGATCCGCAATGTTGGTTGATCAGCAATCGGTTTGGATTCGCCTTGCCATATTCAGAATCCGTTTTGATCAGTTTACGGGCTTCGATATGTTGAGTCATCATGTCCAGAGCCAGTCCGCACTGTGCTAGTAAATAAGAAGAAATCTGCTCGCCCATAGCCGAAATGGCATCCCTCATTTGGGGTGAAAGAGTTCCCTGTCGCTCAGTGTAGGTGAGGAGCTTATTCAGCTTACCGATCTTGGCCTCGGTATTTTTGGCGCAGCTGTCTTTGATGAGCTTATTTTTGGCGTGAGGATTTTCCTCCAGAAAATCGGAAACGATCTTATTATGGCGTTCTTTGATAGATCTGGAGATCTCCAGCGCTTCATCCAGTTTCCCCTTTGCTGCCAGATTTCCGGCTTCTACAAGCTGACGGGTAGTCCGCGCCGTAGCTGATACCACAACTACCGGGTATTCGTAGTTGCTGATGATCTCCAAAACCTGTTTCCATGTTTTATGATCGGCCATGGAGGTGCCGCCAAACTTAAGTACGTTGATCTGCATAAATAGTCTTCTTGAAAATGAAGGTGGAAAATAAGGGGAATCTTGTCCTATTCCATGCAAAATCCTGAATTAAGTTCCGGGGTATTTTGCCACGAAATCTCTAAAACACAAAATTAATGGAACACGGATGACACGGATCTAGCGGATTTTCACGGGTATGCGTATTTGATGAGATAGTTGTCAACTACTGCATGTTCCACACGCGTTAAAGCACTTTAGTTCTCATTACAAAGCTCCGGCTATGTAATGCCGTCCCGGAAGCTCCCGCTTCCCATGCCTATATATTAATCTGTAGTTAGTAATCGGATCACTTTTCTTTTGGATCGCCAAAAGAAACAAAAGCTCCCGACTGCGAAAAAAGAGCTAAAGCTGACATCATTCCGCTAAAAGAAATCAATGCTCCTTCACGCCCGGAGATTGCTTCTTAGTTGGTCAGCGGAATGATTTCTTTCTTTACGCTCCATTCCATCATCTTCTTAACGCTCTTTTTTCTGAGGCCGATGGAAAATATAACTTGTAAAGAATCTTAAGTTTGAAATAGGACAATTTTCATTCTTTGAGTATCCGCTAGATCCGTGTCATCCGTGTTCCATTTCGTTACTCATCCAAAGAAACGGTATCTTTCTTCCATGAATAAAAAATTTCTACAAGTAGCTGTGATCGGTGGGGGAGCGGCCGGATTTTTTGCAGCTATTTCAGCCAAAACCGATCATCCCGAAGCTAAAGTAACCATCTATGAAAAGTCAGATAAGCTACTTTCAAAAGTTCGTATTTCTGGTGGCGGTCGCTGCAATGTAACTCATCACTGTTTTGACATCCGGGAGCTGGTCAAGTTTTATCCCCGCGGAGAACGCCCCCTCAAAAAAGCATTCGGGATGTTTTCCCCAACCGATACAGTGCAGTGGTTTGAAAGTCGCGGAGTAAATTTAAAGACTGAATCCGACGGACGTATGTTCCCAACTACCGATGATTCCCAAACCATCATCAACTGCCTGATGCAGGAATGCCAGAAACTGGGAATCGGGATCAAAACGAAATCAAATATCAAAAAAATAAAACCCCTCGATGATGGCTATGAATTGGGATTTCATCGCGGCGGAAAGGTGAAGGTTGATAAAGTGATCGTGGCAACGGGTGGAAGTCCACGGAGGAGTGGCTTTGACTGGCTTCGCGAACTCGGGCATGAAATTGAAGAACCGGTTCCATCGCTTTTCACCTTCAACATGCCAAATGAACCGATCAAAGAACTGATGGGAGTAGTGGCGAATCCTGTTTCGGTGAAGATCATGGGGTCGAAATTACAAAGCAGCGGCCCGCTGTTGATCACGCACTGGGGAATGAGCGGCCCGGCGATTTTGAAATTATCGGCATTCGGAGCGAGAGAGCTACACGAAAAGGACTACAATTTTAAAGCACTGGTAAACTGGACGGGCGAGCGGACCGAGCAGGAAGTACGAAATATCCTGAAAAAGGTGGAAGATGATCATGGAATGAAAAAGATCCCAAACGTAAATCCATTTGAGCTTCCCGGAAGGCTGTGGGAGTTTCTGCTCAATAAATTGGAGCTTGGTGATGACATGATCTGGCAGAATATGGGCAAGAAGAATATCAACCGATTGGTGCATTTGCTAACCAATGATGAATATCAGGTGGAAGGTAAAACAACCTTCAAAGAAGAGTTTGTGACCTGCGGGGGAATCAGTCTTCAGGATGTGGACATGAAAACCATGCAAAGCCGAAGATCACCCGATCTCTACTTTGCAGGAGAGGTTTTGGATATTGACGGTGTAACCGGCGGGTTCAACTTTCAGGCCGCCTGGACTACGGGGTTTATTGCTGGAAAATTAGAGTAGGTTTTTTACCACGAAAGCTCTAAAGCACTAAATTTTAGAAATGTGTAAAGAAATAGAATTGAATATGAACTATAAATTTAGCCTGTTCTTGAGTTCCTATTTACCATGAATTCAATATAGAATTAACCTTGTAGACGTCATGTCATTTCGACTGTAGTGAATGAGCCCCATAAGGGCGAAGAAACGGAATGGAGAAATCTGCGGAGTTGGATTCAGCAACTTAGCCTTTTTTGAACTCCATAGATCTCTCAGCTTCACTCGTTCATGTTCATTCACTCATTACGTTCGAGATGACAAACAGGCCAGGAAATATTATACCTTTAGTACTCGTTGCAAAGCTCTGGCTTTGTACGCCTTCCCGGAAGCTCCAGCTTCTCGTGCCTATATGTTAATCTGTTGTTAGTAATCGGCTCACTTTTTCTTTTGGACCGCCAAAAGAAACAAAAGCTCCCGGCTGCGAAAAAAGAGCTAAAGCTGTCTTCATTTCGCTAAAAGAAATCAATGCTCCTTCACGTTCAGAAACTGCTTCAATGTTTTACAGCGGTATGATTTCTTTCTTTACGCTCCATTTCGCCATCTTCTTCACACTCTTTTTTCTAAGACCGATGGAACAGTGAACCTACCACCAGGTAATGGGAGGCTATGAATATTCAACTTTCCGTCAAAGAAGTTTTTGTGGCCACTACTATGAGACAGGAATACAATATTTCCACGATCATCCACAAAATCCGTGTCATCCGCGTTCTATTCCATGCTTTTTCTTAGACTAAGTTTTAAATCCCATATTGAGCTTTCGTGGCAATAAATTACACTACCTCATCCGAGTAAACCGTAGGATTCGCCTCTCTCAAATTATATGCACTGCGCATCACTTCCCCATAAGCTCCGGCGCTGCGGATGGCTACCAGATCCCCGCGTTCTACTTCCGGGATGTAAATATCTTTTCGGAAGGTATCTGAGCTTTCGCAAATAGGGCCGACTACATCGTATTCCTTTTCAGGCTTTGAACTTGTCAATACATCAATCCGATGAGCAGCTTGATAAAGGGCAGGACGGATGAGCTCAGTCATCCCTGCATCCACAATTGCGAAGTTTTTGGTCTGCCCGTATTTAGTGTACAGCACTTTGGTGATCAAACTTCCACACTGACCAACGACCGATCTTCCCAGCTCAAAATGCAGTTGCTGATGATCTTTCAGTTTAATACCCTGTTCAAACAATCCGAAAAATCGTTCAAAATCAGGTACAGAGTTATCGTTAGGGTGTGCATAATTGATGCCAAATCCTCCGCCTACATTGATCACCGAGAGCTTGAATCCCTTGTCTTCAATATGATCATTAAGTGCATTGGCTTTTCGGCAAAGTTCTTCAAAAGGGGTGAATTTTTCGATCTGAGAACCGATGTGAAAGTGAATACCGATCAGCTTCAGGTTTTTCAGCGAAGGTAATTTTTCCAGTACTTCATCGAGATCAGAAGCATTGATGCCGAATTTATTTTCACTCAATCCGGTAGTGATGTATTTGTGCGTATCGGCTTCCACGTTTGGGTTGAGCCGAAGGGCAATGCGGGCAATTTCCCCATGTTTTCCGGCGAATTCATTTAATACTTCAAGTTCCTGGGGTGATTCACAATTGAAACAAAAAATATCATGCTTTAAGCCGAGTTCGATTTCCTCATCGCTTTTGCCAACGCCTGCAAAAGCAATTTCATCCGGCGAAAAACCGGTGTCAATGGCACGCTGAACTTCACCGCCACTCACGCAATCAGCTCCAAGTCCGGCTTTCTTTATCATTTTCAGGACCTTTGGCTGATTGTTTGCCTTCAACGCAAAATGCACACGATATCCTTTAGATATTCCGTGTTCATTGATCTCGTTAAGAGTGGCATTTAAAACATCCAGGTCGTAATAATAGAAAGGCGTTTTTCGGGATTTAAAAAAATCGGTGACTTCCGATGGAAACATTAATTGTAGTTTTAAAAAGTGAATGAATGATTTTAAAGGTTTCAAAGATAAAGAAAATTACCGCTTGGTTTAATAGGATTTGTTGATAGAATGTATTTTGAAAAGACGACGGAATTGAACGCGGATAACACGATTGGGCGGATAGTCACAGATATACAAATTTATCAAATCAACAAATTCATATCACGGCAGTATGGGCGCATGGCTATGCGCCCATACTGCCGGAAAGAAAGTATTTTTCATTCACAACAATTAACGTTTGACCTGATACTAAAAAGCCGGTATCATTGTTAACAGTTTGAATCAGCCTAATCCCGAAACAGCGGGAGCGGAGGACCCAGAAGTGGGGCGAATTCCGAGTGATCGGAGAGAGCATCTATCAGCTCCAGCCCGTCAGCTAACTTCGCAGGCATTGATAGAAGATTGAGTGAGCTTTGTGCGTGATCGGTCTTCACATCTAACAAAAATATTACCGAAGTAAACGTACATGAGTTTTAAACAAGAAGATTTCCTTCTCACTGCCAACAAATTTGATATCCCCGAAAGCATCGGTCAAAGTCCCGGAATCTCACTAAAAGGGGAAATAATAAAGTCGGTCTTACTGAGCACGGATCTTAGTTTTATTCAAAATTTCAGTGCTGATGCTATTATGATCGTGAACCCATTCGATAAGTCGAATGAGCTGGATCGTTTTATAATCAATTTTGCCAAACGGCCTGTGATCTGTGATATAGGCGGAGGTTTACTCTGGGAAGAGCGATCTATTCGTTTAGCGGTCGGGGCCTTTGAAGCCGGGGCTTCCGCAGTGGTGCTAACCAAACCCACTCCACCAGAGATCGTAGCTCGAATACGCAACGAAATTGATGGGCCACTGGTTTATACCGTTATGTTTGATGCGGAGGATTTCGAAGACCTATCAGATGCGGGGATAGATATTTTTAATATTTCAACCGGAGAATTTACATCTCAAACAGTTTCAAAGGTGCGAAAACTAATACCTGATATATCAATAATGGCAAACGGTGGACCTCATGACTCAACTATTCGGGAAACTATAGAATCCGGAGCGGAAAGCATCGTATTTAACCCACCAACGGCGACGGAAATCTTGCGATCGGTATTTGACGAATACAGAAATAATAAAGAATAAACGTACTCTGAATTCCAAAAGTTGAAAAATGTGGGCATAGTATACCTTCCACAAAATTGAGTAAAAGCTATGAGTGAATCATTAAATTTTTCGCTGCCCTTTTCCAACCCGGTAATGATCTTTGCATTGGTGATGATCATCATTCTGGTGGCCCCCATCATCTTTAGAAAAATTAAGATACCGGGGCTTGTAGGAATCATATTGTCAGGGATGGTTATTGGTCCAAGCGTTTTAAATTTATTGGAACGCGACAGTACTATTGAGCTTTTGGGAACCGTAGGGTTATTATACCTGATGTTCATGGCGGGTTTATCCATAGACCTGAATCGCTTCGAAAAACTTCGAAATCAAAGTATTGGCTTTGGTACTCTTTCCTACGCCTTCCCCGCTATTGGGGCTTATTTTCTTGGGGTTTATTTGTTGGATTATTCCCTGGAAACGTCGCTGCTTTTAGGCGCTATTGTAGGCTCACATACTTTACTTGCCTATCCTATTGTGGAGCGACTGGGAATCACCAAGAACACCGCTGTAACCATGTCGATGGGCGGAACGTTGGTCACCGACACGCTCTCGTTGGGTATTTTGGCCGTTATTGCCGGAACGGTTGGGGATAATCAGGGTGCAGGATACTGGACTGCTTTTGGCACATCCATAGCCGTATTCTTGGCTGCTGCTGTTTTAATACTTCCGCGTTTGGGCCGGTGGTTTTTCAGAAACATGAAACATGATACGGACGTGGATTTCGTATTCATGATGGCCGTTTTATTTGCAACGGCATTTTTAGCTGAACTCGCAGGGCTTGCTTCTATTATCGGTGCGTTTATTGCAGGACTTTTACTAAATCGACTCGTTCCCGGAAATGGTACGCTTATGAGCCGAATACAGTTTGTAGGAAATGCTCTCTTCATTCCTTTCTTTTTGATCTCAGTTGGAATGCTGGTAGACGTGAAAGTACTGGCAAGTCTTGACGTGTGGGTTTATGCAGTTGCTTTTACATTACTTGTATTTGCTGGAAAGGCCATCGCATCACTCATTATTCGGTTGACAAAAGGATTTAGTAATGCCGAAGGGTTGGTAATATTTGGCTTGACCACACCACAATCAGCTGCAACCCTGGCGGTAACCTTGCTTGGTTATGACCTTGGGTTTTTTAATCAGACTGCAGTAAATGCTGTGGTTATCATGATTCTATTTACCTGTTTGTTAGGCCCGTGGCTGGTTGAAAAATATGGCCGTGAAGTTGCCGTGATGGAAGATGAAAAACCATTTGAGCCATCGGAGATTCCTCAGCGAATTATTGTTCCATTGGCAAATCCTGAAACTTCGGATGCGTTGATGGATATTGCATTTATGATCCGGGATGAAAAATCGGAACAGCCGGTATTCCCGCTTACCGTAGCTCGCGATGGAAAAGACGTAGATGCACAGGTGGCCCGTGGTGAGAAAATGCTAAGTCATGCTGTGGTTCATGCCGCCTCAGCTGAAGTTCCGGTAAATCCGGTAACCGCGATTGATTTTAACATTGCAAAAGGAATAGCACGTTCGGTAAATGAAAAACTGGGCTCGGTAGTAGTGATAGGCTGGAATGGTGCAGTTTCGGCTAAGCAGCGTATTTTTGGAAGTATCCTGGATCAGCTTTTACAGGAAATTGATGAAATGGTGATGGTTTCAAAAATCCATAAACCCATCAATACCGTTGAGCGTGTTATAGTTGCTGTTCCACCTTTTGCATCCTTAGAATCTGGTTTTGCGGGTGCCGTCCGGTCACTTAAATTAATGGCCGATCAAATTGGGGCAGACCTTGTGATCATTGCTCCGGAAGAAAGAATAGGCGGCATTGAGCGAAGAATTGATCGTGTAAAGCCGGAGTTGGAAACTGAATATATAAGTATTCCAAAATGGTCTGAATTGCCCGCTTGGATGGATGAAAATATTCACGATGATGATATGTTTGTACTGCTCAGTGCACGGGAAGGTTCACTTTCATGGCGACCGGGACTTGACCGTCTTCCAAGGGTAGTTGCACAACGTTTTCCTAAATTATGTTTTATAAGTGTGTATCCTTCTGAAGCTGAAAATTCTGTGGGAAAAAATGAGAATGAGTCTCAGGTAAATCTGCTAAAGCAAAATCGAATCATAATATCAGAAACCGGAGAAAACCTGGAAGAGAAACTGGTAAGAATGCTTCGCAGGGACGATTCCATTCAACGAAAAGATGTGAAACGGTTAGTTCAGAGACTGCTCAAAAATTCGGATGATTATTCTCCAGAAATGATGTCGGGAGTGGTACTTTATGATGCTCACACCTCAATAGTAGACGAACAGATGCTATTTGTAGGAATTGTGAAAGAAGGACTGCTAATTCCAAAAACGGCAAATAAAGCCCATGTTGTATTAATGTTACTCAGCCCCAAAAATTTGTCAGTAAAAGACCATTTGAGAGGGGTGAATGCAGCGGCACGGCTCATTCGTCCCGGAGAAACCATTGAAAAATTAACGGGTGTAGAACAACCGGCAGAGGTATACAGTACATTGATAAAACAATAATTTTATTTATGTTTTTTTGCAGTGGTAACTTAAAGAACAGTTTTGTGTTAAAATGGAATTGTTTAGGTCCAGATTATATTATGGTAATTCATTTATAAACCCTTGAAATAAAGATCACGTGGACGTATTTAGCGCAGCGCCTCATCACGATGTTTTAGTTTTAGTTATCCAAGTAGGGGTATTATTACTTGTAGCACGAATGCTGGGTGAAGTAGCCCAAAGGCTTAATCAGCCTTCTGTTGTAGGTGAAATTTTAGCTGGTATTATCTTAGGCCCTTCTTTATTAGCGGGATTTGTACCGGAGATCGGGGAATGGATCGTTCCTCAAAATGAAACACAAGGCCATTTGTTGGAGGTAGTCAGTTTAATTGGAGCTATGTTCCTTTTACTGATTACCGGACTGGAAACCGATATTCGGCTTATAAAAAAGCATGCCCGCACAGCGATGGGAGTTTCAGGGGGAGGGATCATCGTCACCTTTGCCACTGGTTTTGTGTTAGGTCAAAATTTACCGGACTTCTTACTGGCTGACACCAATGAACGCCTCGTGTTCTCATTATTTGTAGCTACAGCTATGTCTATCTCAGCTATTCCGGTGATTGCCAAAGTGCTTATGGATCTGAATTTGATGAGGCGGGATGTTGGCCAAACTATAATTGCGGCAGGAATGAGTGATGATACCATAGGGTGGATCTTGCTTTCTATCGTGGCCGGTATTGCAAGCGGAGAATCGGTAACAGCAGGGAGTGTGCTTCAGATTGTGGGCAGTGTTCTGGCTTTTATGCTGGTGAGTTTTACAGTAGGTAGATGGATGGTAAAAAAAGTGCTTGCCTATGTCCAGGATCAGGTTCAAAGTGGCGATCGGTTGCTTACACTTGTTGTAGTTCTAACTTTTCTTTGGGGAGCGATTACTCAGGCACTGAATTTGGAGGCTGTTCTTGGAGCATTTGTAATGGGGATTATTTTTGGAACCATGCCACGACTGCCCGATGAGGTACATCACAAACTAGAAAGTATAGCACTTGGAATTTTTGCTCCTATTTTCTTTGCTGTTGCAGGATTGAAAGTAAATGTGATCAATTTATTTGAACCTCGGTTATTGATCATTACCGGAATTGTGATCCTGATCGCAACTATTGGAAAAGTTGTGGGGACCTATATTGGTGCAAGGTACATTGGAGGAAAAGATCATTGGACATCGCTCAGTTTTGGGGCAGGCTTAAATGCCCGCGGCGCTATGGAGATCATTATTGCGACTATTGGACTAAGGCTTGGGATATTATCTCAGGATATGTTTTCAATTATTGTGGTGATGGCAATGGCAACTTCTCTGATGGCGCCATCAGCCCTTAAATGGGTACTCAGTAAAGTAAAGATTGGGGCTGAGGAAGAGGAGCGGCTCAAAAAAGAAGAAATGGAAGCAGAGAGTATCGTGGCAGGTATCCACAGGGTATTGTTACCGGTAAGGCGTAGAGATCAAGAACCGGACAAGCTTTTAACACAGTCTATTGAAGCCCAAATTTTAGCAAAGCTTGGAAAACAAAACGATCTTTCCGTTACCCTTATGACCGTTGCTCAAAAAGACAATAAGCAAGAATGTGAAAGATATCTGGATGAGCTTGGCAAACTTTTTGAAGGGATTGAAGTCACCAAAAAAATAGTAGCTGATGTAAAACCTGAAAAAGCTATTCTTGAAGAAGTAGAAAAAGACTATGATCTGCTTGTATTGGGAGCCACAGAAAAAACGGCGGCACGGCGGCACCTGTTCAGTGCCTTTATAGACTATGTGGTTCGGGTTGCCCCATGCCCGGTTATGATCGTGCAGCCTGCAGGAGAAAGTGAAAGTTGGAATCCAAGACGAATATTGGTTCCCACTAACGGAACAGAAGCCTCAAAGAATGCAGCTGAACTCGCATTTTCGTTGGCCAAAGATGATGGTGAATGTGAAGTATCTGGCTTAAATGTAATCGAGGAAGCTCGGGTATCAAGTAGGCCCTATAAAATTTCCGAATCATCAACAGTGAAAAAAGAGGATATTGCAAAAGATATTGTGGGTGAATTAGAAGAACGTGGGAAAGCTTATAATGTAAAAACAGAAGCGGTGGTAGAACAAGGTGATGAAGTAGAAGAAGTAGTTCATGATTTTGCAAAAAAGAATAAAATCGATCTCATGATACTTGGTACAAACATTCGCCCTGGTTCAAACAGACTTTACCTTGGGCTAAGAGTAGAAAATATTTTAGATCAGGCTGACTGCCCGGTAGTAATCTTTAATACATGATTGTTATTTTATTACTATCCATATGGTTGATAAAATAGATGAAGTCCAACCAACGAAGTTCTAAATAAATGCGTACCATAAAATTGAGGTCGGTACTTCGGTACTAAGAAAGGCATTTAGTTGTCGTTTAAAAAATATTCGGTAATTCATGAAGCAAACGAAATTAGCTAAAGAATTAAATCTATTTGACGTATACGCAATAAGTACAGGGGCCATGTTTAGTTCGGGATTCTTTCTCCTGCCCGGCCTGGCAAGTGCAGAATCAGGTCCGGCAGTTGTATTGGCCTATTTGATAGGCGGCTTTATGGTGCTACCGGCCATGTTAAGTGCAGCAGAACTATCTACAGCCATGCCTAAAGCCGGCGGTCCGTATTATTTTCTCGATCGCAGCTTAGGCCCTATGATAGGAACGATCGGCGGACTTGGAACCTGGTTTGCACTCATCTTTAAAAGCGCGTTCGCACTGATAGGTATGGGAGCCTATCTTGCCATATTTGTAGAAATGCCCATAAAACCGGTCGCTATTTCTTTGGTGGTATTCTTTATGCTGATGAATATTGTAGGGGTAAAGAAAACCAGTGGCCTACAAGGAATATTAGTAGTTACCTTAGTCAGTATCCTGATTTTTTTCGTGGTTCAGGGTTTGTTTAGCATCTTTTCTTCAGGTGTTGCTGAAGTGAACGAGCATCAATTTACACCCTTTCTTCCATTTGGTTATGAAGGGTTGATAGCTACGGTAGGCTTGATTTTTGTTTCTTACGCAGGACTCACACAAGTAGCGAGTGTAGCCGAGGAAGTTCAAAATCCGGATCGGAATATTCCCCTTGGAATGATTTTATCCCTGCTCACAGCTACAATAATTTATGTATTGGGTGTGTATGTGATGGTAGGTGTTTTAGATGCCGATGCACTCCGCGAAGACCTGACGCCTGTAGCTACAGCTGCAGAAGCAATGATGACATGGCTTCCTTACGATGGAGGATTGTTGTTGGTGGTAATTGCAGCAATTGCTGCTTTTGCGTCAACAGGAAATGCAGGAATTATGTCGGCAGCCCGATATCCATTTGCGATGGCCAGAGATAAATTGCTTTGGCATAAATTTACAAAAGTAGGTCGCTTTGATACTCCGATGGTTGCTATTATGATCACTTCCGGGGTGATGATATTTTTTATTCTCGCACTCGATGTTCAGGATATAGCAAAACTGGCCAGTGCATTCATGTTGCTTATATTCGGTTTTTTAAACCTGGCTGTGATTATTATGAGGGAAAGTAAAATTGAAGAATATGATCCCGGCTTCAGCTCTCCCTTTTATCCCTGGATGCAGATTGCCGGGATGCTGATAACCATTTGGCTGATCTCTGAAATGGGGCTGGTTTCTGTACTATTTACAATGGGTATGATCATAGCCTGTATGGTTTATTACTACTATTTCGCTTACAAAAATGTAAAAAGAGAAGGGGCTATCTATCATGTTCATGCAAGATTAGGTCAGCGTCGGTATGAAGGCCTCGAGCACGAAATGAGAAATATCCTCCGCGAAAAAGGTTTACGTGAAGAAGATCCTTATGAAGAACTCGTATCACGTGCAGATGTCATAGATTTGAAAAAATACAACGATTATGATGACATTGTTAAACAAGCTTGCGATCTATTTTCAGGGAAAATAGATACTTCAGTAGGTAAATTATATGAAGCATTTACACAGTTCGATGAAGGCTCCGTAATCCCAATTTCCGATGGAGTGGCACTTAATCACTCCCGTGTAGTTAATGATGTGCTTCCGGAAATGGTTTTAGTTCGGATAAGGGACGGCCTTAGAGTGGATGATAAAAAAAGTGAAAACTATCAAGGTAAGGAAGATGAGTTAAACTGTATCATTTTTATTATCAGCCCTAAAAATAATTCAGGTCAGCATTTACGCATTATTGCTCAGATTGCTGAAATGGTTGGCAGTTCTTCATTCCTTGAAAGATGGAATGCTGCTGAAAACGAAGGCGAACTTCGCGAGATATTACTTCGTGACGAACGTTTTCTAAAACTGAAACTGAGTGCAAACGACAAAACGCAAGAGTTCATTGGTAAGATGATCAAAGACGTGACACTGCCGGGCCAAAGCCTGATCACGATTATCCGAAGAAAAGGGGAGATCAAAATTCCACATGGAATAACTGTTCTTCAGGATGGCGATGAACTATCCATTATAGGTGAAGTCGAAGATATTAAAGAGCTTAAAGATATGCTTAAGAAGTAAATGTTAAAAACGAGCAGAGATCTGGGTGTTTAAATACTAAACTGAGTTGGATCTGATTCTAATATCAGCATTCTTAGATTTAAACAGGTGTTAAATGAACATAATCCGAAATCAATTTTAAGATGGATGTAAAGGCGGCTTTATCATGGTTCAAGGATAAGCTCACCATTTTGAAATGGCTGCCGGATTATACTAAAAAAGATCTCACAGCTGATGTAAAAGCGGGGATAACAGTAGGGGTTATCCTCATTCCACAGGCAATGGCTTATGCTGTAATTGCCGGACTTTCACCAATCTATGGTTTATATGGATCGCTGATTCCGTTAATGATCTATCCTTTATTCGGCACATCAAAACACTTGGCAGTTGGTGTAGTTGCAACCGATATGATCATCATCGCATCAGGAGCAAGTTTGATAGCCGAACCGGGGACAGATGAATATGTCTCCGTTGTAATTTTGCTTGCCATGCTCGCCGGATTGACCCTGATGATATTTTCAATGCTGCGGCTGGGATTCCTGGCCAATTTGCTCTCGAAGCCATTGATCTACGGGTTTATGGCGTCTGCTCCCCTGATCATCGGATTTAGTCAGCTGGGAAATTTACTTGGCATAGAAATTGGCCGGTCACAATATATAGGTGTTATTCTGATGGATGTTGTTGACAAGATCGCTGCAATAGATCTGGTATCATTGGGTATCGGGATTGCGGGAATTCTGTTTCTGATCACATTGAAAAAATTATACCCGCTTTTCCCCAGAGCCCTTGTGTTATTGGGCGCAGGGGGAATCGCTGTTTGGGCGCTGAATATGGAACAGACAGGTGTCGAAGTTGTTGGCCCAATTCCTTCGGGATTACCCTCTTTTAGCTTACCTGATTTTGCTCTTGAAGATGCCCGCCGGTTGCTGCCCACCATAACCACTCTGGTACTCATTCAGTTGATGTCAGTGATTTCAATGGGTAAAACCTTTGCCAATAAATATAAATATCCGCTTAACCCAAACAGAGAATTTTTTGCGTTGGGAATGGCTAGTTTCATAGGTAGCTTTTTTCAAAGTCCGCCGGTCTCAGCTAGTTTCTCCAGAACAGCTGTTAATGAACAGGCCGGTGTTCAAACCTCATTATCTAATGTGGTAAGTGCGATCATCATTGGACTAACACTTCTGCTGTTGACCCCATTATTTTACTTTATTCCGATTCCGGCATTAGCAGCCATCATCATAGTCGCATCCATTTCCCTTATCGACGTCAATGAAATAAAATACTTTTTTCGCACGAAACCAGATGATGCCTACATCGCCATTTTTACTTTTTTGAGTGTGCTAATCATTGGAATTCAGGAGGGTATCTTACTTGGGATAGGCGCTTCGCTGGTTGTGGTTATTTACAGATCCAGTCGTCCAAATTTGGCGGTGTTGGGGCATATAGACGGCTCGCGAAACTTCAAAGATATCTCGAAGCATAATACGGCCTCAACCATTGAAGAGATTCTGATCCTGCGATTTGATACCTCCATTGCTTTTAATAACGCCGAAGTGATAAAGGATTTCATCATACAAGAGATCGAAGCCCGCGACAAAAAGATCAAGGCTATCATAATCGATGCTAAATCCATCAATGACCTTGATACAACCGGTATCGATATTTTCAGGTCTGTAATCGAAACCCTGCATGACTGGAAAATTGAGTTGCACTTCGCTGCATTAAAAAGCCCCATTCGTAAGCTTCTACTACGTTCCGGACTGGCTCGTAAGCTCGGAGGTACCCATTTTCACGACAGTACACACCGTGCCGTAAAGTATCTACTGAATAAATGGGATGAAATAGATGAGAATCAGACCAACCAAAATGAGGATGAAGACGAAAAGCCGGAACCACAGCACCGCTTCAGCGACTACATGAAAAGCGTGGATTGATTAGATTTTTAGGGAGCTTCAAGAAGCTTTTTCAAGACGCTCAGCCAGCCATACCTTGATAATGGACTGTCTGGAAACTCCGAGTCGTTTTGCTTCTCGGTCTAAAAGCTCAACCATCCAAATAGGAATATCTACATTGACTCTCTTTAAATCTTGAGCCGCTCTTTTTGCTTTAGAAATATCAAGTAAATCCGTGATATTTTCTCCACTTTCAAATTTTCTATCAAACTCAGAAGCTTTCATAAATTTCAATCTCCTCTTTACGTGATCTTCGAACAGAGATTATTCGAATATTAGAATTTCGATACGTGATAACAGCTGACCAAAGCTTGGAACCTATTTTGCCAATAACAAAAAATCGGGGTTCATCCTCAGTTTTAGCTGGAATTTGAATCAGGTCAGGGTCATCCCAAATTTTTTGAGCCTCTTGAAAATTAATTCCATGCTTTTCAACATTTGAGCGACTCTTGGTGCTATCAAATTCAAACCCTATCATGGTATAAAATATATACCAAATTTATACATTCAACAACTAATTAACCTAAATTCAACATACGAAATGTAGAAATCAGACAAGAAAGGTGGCTATGGTCATTCCCATGCAGACGGGAATCTAAAACGTGCCACAAACTCAACCTTTGAATCATATCACCTTATTAGATTTCGGGCATACGCCGCAAAATGATCATTTCTAAAACTTGTTCCCAACGTCCCCGTTGGGAACGCCTGGCCGGACCTTCCGGTCCCAAAACAGCTAATTGTCTAGCATTCCCTCGCTCCACACGCTCTGCGTTGGAGCGCACTCTAACCCAGCTTCGCTAAGATCTCATCAAAGGTAAGCGAAAATTCCTCACTCTCCTTCATATTACGAAGCGTGAATTTACCTTCATTCAATTCATTATCTCCAATGATGATGGTGTACCGGGCATTCTCCCGATTGGCATCCTTCATCTGTGCTTTCATAGATCGACTCATATAATCCATGGTCGCTGAAATTCCGGCTTCTCTCACTTTTGGTAAATGAGTAAGCGCAAAAGTTCGCGCCGCATCACCTAAAGTCACGAAATATACATCCACCGATTTTTCATCCGCCAGTTCGATTCCCAGTTCCTCACAAGCGATCAGAAGTCGCTCCATACCAGCTGCAAATCCTATTGCGGGAGTGGGCTGCCCTCCAATTTCTTCCACCAACAGATCGTAACGACCGCCACCGGCCAAAGCATCCTGAGAACCAAGATCGGGGGATGTCAGCTCAAAAGCAGTACGCGTGTAATAATCCATGCCCCGTACCAGGTGCGGATCGAGGGTGTAATTGATTCCAAGATCATCCAGATAAGCCGTTACTTTTGCAAAATGCTCGGCTGACTCCTCATTTAAATAATCCTGAATAACCGGCGCCTTCTCGATAAAAGGCTTGTCCTCTGTTTCTTTGGAATCAAGAATTCGCATCGGGTTCTTATCAAAACGCTTTTGAGAAAGCTCGCTCATCTGATCCAGGTTTGGTTTCAGATATTTCCGGAGCGCTTCCTTGTATGCCTCGCGGCTTTCAGGATCACCCACTGAATTCAGTTTCAATTCAAAGTTTTTGATGCCGATACGTTTATAAATGCGGATCATAAAAGCGATGGTCTCCACATCTGCCACCGGATCATCACTCCCGATCACTTCCACTCCAAACTGATGAAACTGTCGCTGCCGGCCTTTTTGTGGTTTTTCTGCACGGAACATCGGCCCGATGTAATATAACTTCTGCGAACCGCCGCGCTGCTCCATGTGATGTTCCACAAACGCACGCACAACCGGTGCCGTCAGCTCAGGCCGCAACACGTAATGACTATCTCCCTTCTCAAACGCAAAGATCTCCTTAGAAACGATATCCGTAAGCTGACCGATTCCCCGCACAATCAATTCCGTCTGCTCCATGATCGGGGTACGAATTTCTTCAAAATTAAACTTTGCCGCTTCCTCATGAATGATGTTCTCCAGCGCCCTCCATTTAGGAGATTCATCGGGGAGAATATCCACCATTCCAACGTGCGAAGTGTATTTGGGTTTAGCCATTAGATAAAGCTTTTATTATTTGTAAATTAAAATGAATTAATGCTAACAATAAATTTGAATATTATCCTTCAATTATATCCTTTAAATATATGTTGTATTTTGCTTTGTAAATGATTTAATAGGATGTGACGACTATTGTTATTGAAGGACAAAATCCGAATTTAGTTTCCTGCAACATGCAGAAGCACAGCCTAATATAAAGATATATAAACCAGGTTTTTGAGTTTTTGAAGGAGTTTAGATACTAAATTGGAAAAATTGTATAGCAGGATTAAAAAGGTCTTCAGCGGTGAAGAAATCCGTAAGTATTTTTTCAATACTTCATGGATGATGGGAGAAAAAGTAATAGCCATTATTTTATCAATGATTACAAGCATATTCGTGGCAAGGTATTTGGGCCCGGAAGACTTTGGTATTCTCTCGTATGCAGTTTCCTTGTCATCTTTATTTGCAATTTCCACCCACATGGGACTTAGTGGATTGGCTGTGCGTGAGATGGTTAACAAGCCAGATGAGACTGAAGAATTGATGGGGAGTATATTTGGGATCAAATTTATTGGGGCTTTCATAGCTTTATTTAGTTACTTGGTTTTCATCTCATTGACGGGCGACAGAAGTTCAACAGAATATTGGGTGCTCATTCTAATATCCATCACTATTTTTCTCAAGCCCTTTGAGGTTTTTGACTATTGGTTTCAGGCAAAAGTTAAAGCGAAGTATTCATCCATTGTAAGATCTGTTTCTTCTATAATTGTATCCATATTAAAGATTACTTTAGTAATTATTTCTGCAGGTTTATTAGAGTTCGCTTCTACGTATATAGTACAAACCATACTGGTTATTTCATTGTTTACATACTTTTTTATTAAAAAAGCGGATTCGTCCATAAAAAAATGGAAGTTTGAATTTCAAAGGGTAAAAGAGTTATTAAGTGAGGGGTGGATGGTAATGTTAGGTGCCATTTTTGCAATAGTGTACCTTAAGATTGACCAAGTTATGATACGATGGCTTATTAGTGCGGAGGAAGTTGGAGTTTATTCTGTTGCCGCAAGAATTTCTGAATCATGGTATTTTATTCCTACTATTATCGTCAGCTCTTTATTTCCAAAATTAATAGAGCTAAAAAGAGAAAGTCAGGAAAAATTTAGAAATAGACTGCAACAATTGTTCAACCTTCTATTTTTAATTGCATTGAGTTTAGCTGTAGTCATTTCGTTTATTGCCAAGCCATTAATAGTTGGACTTTATGGGGCTGAATACCAATATGCTTCACTTATTTTGCAGATTCATATATGGGCAGGAGTTTTTATATTTATGAGAGCTATTTTTAGTAAATGGGTTTTAGTGGAAGATGCCTTGGCTTTTTCACTTATTACACAAGGTTTTGGGGCTTTGGCAAATGTATTAACTAATATATTGCTTATTCCTGCTTATGGAGGAGTAGGTGCGGCTATTGCTACAATTTTTTCATATGCAATGGCCTCATATATTGCGTTATTATTTTATAAAAAAAGCAGACCTATATTTTGGATGATGACGAAAGCGATTTTTTTTCCATTTCAAATCCTCAAAAAGATCAAATGATTCAATTATTAAAAAAGGCAAAGAGAGTTTTTGATCAAATTTTATTTGAAATCGATGCTTTTTTGGTTTGGGTTTTTTACCACAATAAAATTTTGGCAAACTTATACTATATTTTTTTCTCGACAAGCTTTTTCAGAGAACACAGGGCTGTATTGGCTGGAAAGGCTAATTATATTAAAGATCTAAAATCGAAAAAATCTAGCTACTATCTTCTTGTTAGGAATACTCATAGAATTGAAAAAGGGTTATTGATGAAGCCAAGAAGACCGGTTTTTGCCAAAAGATATATTGAAGAGACTGTTGATAGCTTTGAAAAGATTTGGTTAACAACCACCGATGTAAATAATGAACAACTTTATTGGTTCAAGGATGTACTGAATGAGTATTTCAATGTGGCGGGTGAAGATGAATTAATAGATGCCCAAGCAAAAAAATTTAGAAGAATACTAAATGAAAAGAAATTAATGAAAGACAGGACATCTACATCTGTGCCATATAAAAGAAGCCAGGATTCTACTGTTTCTTATGAAGATTTTTATCATTTAACGCTCCAGCGCAGGTCTGTACGATGGTTCCTGGAAAAAAAAGTTCCAAGAGAATTAATAGATAAAGCAATTCTTGCGGCCTCACAAGCTCCAAGCGCCTGTAATCGTCAGCCTTTTTACTACAAAGTTATAGATGACCCAACTTTGTTAAAAGAGGTAGTGAATTATCCTATGGGAACTGTTGGATATTCTCACTCTATTAAAACATTTATAATAGTGGTTGGTAATTTGGACGCTTATTTCAGTGAAAGAGACAGGCATTTGATATACATAGATGCATCTTTAGCAAATATGAATTTAATGTTGGCCTTAGAAACATTAGGGCTAAGCAGCTGTCCTATTAATTGGCCAGATATTGAAAAACGTGAGAAGATGATGGACAAGTTTTTGAAGCTTAAACCGTATCAAAGACCCATAATGTGTTTAGGTGTAGGATATCCTGATCCTGAAGGAATGGTAGCCTATTCAGAAAAAAGAAACCTGAAAGATCTAAGATCTTACAATTTGTAAATTATATGATCATAGAAATAAGAGGGGCCCAAACAACAAATAAAGGAGCTGAACTTATGCTCCTGTCGGTTATTAAAGAAATAACCTATAGAATGCCGGAAAAGAATATCACTTTTGCCGTTGAGCCAAGTTCCAACTTTTCATATTCGAAGAGAGTCGAATATAAACTTTTGGCAGTTCCCCGTTATGGATTTAAAATATTAACCTTGAAAGGTTTGGTCAAATTCCTTCCCGAAAGAATCAGGACGGACTTTGGGATTATTAGCGAGAATGATATCGATGCAGTTATAGATGTTTCTGGTTTTAGATATGGTGATTTTTGGGGCTTAGAGGAAATGCAGATCGGAATAACAGACGCCATAAAAAAATGGAGAAAAAAGGGATTGAAAGTAATTCTTCTCCCACAAGCATTTGGTCCGTTCGAAAAAAAAAGGATGAAAAAAGAAGCCTTGAAAATTCTTCGATATGCAAATCTCATCTGTGCTAGAGATGAAGAATCGTATAAGCATTTTAATTGTATTGAAACAGGCTTAGAGAAGAGAAACTTATTTCAATTTCCTGATTTCACTCCATCAATCACAATAGAGGAAAAGTATGTAAAGTTTGAGGATCATGTTTTGATAATCCCAAATTCAAAGATGTTGAAGAAAAGTAAAAACTATATTAATTATCTGGCAGAGCTTGTTGAATATCTGAAAGATAAAAAGCTGAATTTCGCTTTTTTGATCCATGCTGGCAAGTCTGATTATAACATTGCCAAGAAGGTTGTTGAGAAAACAGGTATAAATACTGAAATTATCTGGGAGAATGATCCGATTGAAACAAAGAAAGTTATTAATAGTTCCTTTCTCGTAATAGCCTCAAGGTTCCATGGACTGATTAGTGGCTTATCTCAGGGAATTCCTACAATATCAACCAGCTGGTCGCATAAATATGAAAAAGTACTTGAAGAGTATGAATGCAAAAAAATTGGTCTTGTAGAAGATTTGGAAGACTTTAGTAAAACCAGAGAAAAAATTGAATTTATGTTCAGTGAATATGAAAAAATTCAAAATCTAATTAAAGATAAGTCAGAAGACCAAAAAAGAAAGATTGATGAGATGTGGAATAAAGTAATAGACATTCTTAATCAGTAATAGACGTTATTTTCTCATGTAAAATTAATATACAAGGTTCAAATCTATGATTTTTCTAAAAATCCCTGCAAGACCCAATAACGAAATTTAAGCAATGTGATTCCCTTGGCCGGTCTCAGTCCAAGTGTGTACACAATCAATAATGCCAGGCTAACAAAGGTTTTAAAAAGCTCATTCAAGAAATGATTGAGGGTTCTTTTTGTAGAACCATGCACTTCGATTGCAATGCTTTTACCTAAGCCGTTAGCTTGCCTTTTAATGTAAGAGAGGGTTAGCCTTTCTGCTCCAATTCTGTGATATAAAGTTGTATTCGGTAGATAAAGAATAGGTTCATTTTCGGATTTTATACGATTGAATAGATCTTTTTCCTCATTAGAAGTTAATTCTTCCCCTTTTCGCCCGAGGTAGGTATTAAAGATACCGGTTTTTAAAAAAATGGCTTTTCGAAAGCCCATATTTCCACCAAAAGGGTGTTTATTACTAGGATAAGGTTTTATAGAGTTGCCGAGATTATGGTGCCCAAAAAGGGTCAGTAAAAAATGTGAAACCCAGTTTGGTTTTTTTGTATCAAAGCGAACAATGATTTTACCACCCGCTGCTTTATAGTCGGGATAAGTTTTAAAAAAATGGAGCCAATTTTTTAAAAAGTTTTTGGTCAGTGACACATCATCATCCAAAAAAACAATATTCTCGGATTTTGATTCTGAAATACCACGGTTTCTGGCATATGAGAGTCCTTGTTCTCTTTCTTTACAATAGCTTAATATAAAATTATCTGTTTTTGTGGAATCTCTATGCTTTTGAAAAATGGAGTAAGTATTATCAGTAGAGTTGTTGTCAACCACTAAAATTTCAATAATCTGGCTATATGTTTTTTGTTGGAGGATAGATTGCAGCGTATCGTCAAGATAATGTGCACGATTAAAAGTGCAGATAATAAAAGTTATATTAGGTATTGATTCCATACTGAGTTTTTGATGATCACTAATTTTGAAAACATTTTTTGTTTCAAAGAAAAATGCCCCGAATAATACGACAATAAAAATTTATGTACGATATTCCATTGGTTTCAGCGATAGTCACAACTCAAAATAGAAAAGAGTTGTTGAAAAGAGCCCTGAATTCTGTAAAAAAACAGACCTATCCAAATATTGAGTTAATAGTTATTGATGATGCTTCGGATGAGTCAGTTAAAGAGATCATTGACCCATATACCGCACACATGAAGGTTATTTTACATAGAAATAAGGTTTCGCAAGGGGCATGTATTTCCCGAAATAAAGGAATTGAACTGGCATCGGGAAAATTTGTGGCAGGCTTGGATGATGATGATGAGTGGACTGATCAAAGAATAGAAAAATTAGTGGGCTCCTATTCGGAGGAATTTGCTTTTGTTACCTCAGACGTACTGCACGTATATGAGAACGCGAAACTTGTATGGAAGAAAAAAGCCGTTATTACTTTTGATGCACTGTTATTTTCAAATCAAGTGGGAAACCAAGGGTTGATAGAAAGGGACAGGCTTCTGGCTGTTGGAGGATTCGATGAATCACTAAAAGCGGCACAGGATTATGATCTTTGGGTTCGTTTATGTAAAACATATGGCAACATAAAAAATGTGCAAGAGACCCTTCAAAAAGTTTATTTAAGTCACGGTGGTGCACAGATCACGAATTCAAAAAATCAGCTTAAGGGATATTTGCAATTCTATAAAAAACATAAGCAACTGATGAGCCGAAAACAGAGAAAATATCAGTTATTTAATATTCGAAAAGTTACAGGGAAGGTTCAAGGCATCACAGATATTTTGGGTTGGGTCCCGAAAGAATTCTTATTGAAAGAGCTGAAGGTTTTTTTATTAAGGAGGCTTTTATGAATCGTTTACTTGAAGAATTTGTATTGGGGGTACGCTACGCATTTCGCCGTTTGGGGTTATCAGGTTACCAGATCCACCAAATAATTTTAAAAGAGCAAGGCTTGATCTATATTCCCATTCCTAAGAATGCTTGTTCCTCAATGAAGGATTCGTTGTATTTATTGGAGTTTGGCCATGAATTTGATACGAATTTACCAAAATTAAAGCAGTATAAGTCACATCATGATTATTTTCTAAAGAGGGCGAATGCGTTTACGGGAAAATACCAACTGAATCAAAAAAAAGACTATACACGAATCGCAATTATTCGGGAACCTATTGAACGTTTTATTTCCTGCTACAGAAATCGAGTGATTGATCTGGAAGATTTAGCTCATGATATAAATGAACTAAGGATAGCAGGATTAGAGGTAAAACCGGATATCAATTCATTTGTTAAAAAGTTGGAGGTTTACAGGTCGGTTAACAAGGCAATTAATCACCACACTACTCCCCAATCTAATTTTTTGGGGCATACCATCGAATATCTTGATCGCATATATACACTTGCAGACATAGAAGAACTTCAACAATTACTTCAAAGTTACAAGCCTGATCTGAAATTCTACAAACGAAAATCGGGGGGCACAAGTGTAAAACTTGGCGAGCTATCAAGGGAATCGCTGCATAAATTATTCGACTTTTATGCTGAGGATTACAATTTATTCTCTAAATATTTTTCACCTGAAGATATTTTTCAAGAGCTTAAGAAAATCAACTAAAGTTT
This sequence comes from Gracilimonas sp., assembly GCA_040904925.1. Lineage (GTDB taxonomy): Bacteria > Bacteroidota > Rhodothermia > Balneolales > Balneolaceae > Gracilimonas. The sequence goes on from JBBDSP010000012.1 coordinate 41,260, forward strand.
ATTGTCTTCTTCTCACCAAAGTAAAAATCCATAATCCTGCGAGAAATATCTGGAATCCCAAAGATACCCAGGCAAGAGTAACTCCAATTGAATAAGAGCTTGGCTCAAATCTTAGCTTAAGTTGATGCTCTCCAGATGGAATTTCGAAACCACGAAGTATATAATTGGTTTTGTAGATAGGAATTTCTTCGCCGTTCAATTCAGCGATCCAGCCAGCCGGATAATAAATTTCACTAAGTACTAAAAAGCCAGGTTTATCTCGTTCAATTTTGAGAGAAACTTCGGGCCCTGTATAGTTGGTAACCTGTATCGAAGAAGTAGAGTCGGTGGTAGAAGTAATATTCTTGGAGGTCTCGACCAGAGCTGTTTGACTGAAATCAAGCTGCCCGGGGTTTAAATGTTCGAACGCTTCCACAGGATCCTGAACGGTTATCACTGAATCCACAAAAAATGCTTTAGGTAATACGTTTATATTTTCATAAACGGTGCCTTTCTCGCTCTCAAAGACCGGCTCAAATCCTGGAAGTTGTAACCCTCTTGAATAGGTCAGGTACTTGACATTCAGTAAGTTAAGTAACTCAATATTGAAGTTTCGACTTTGGACATCAAGGGGCCCCCCGTTATACATCACATCTTGAATTATACTAAGCTTTGCTCCGGTATAACCTCCAATCTGAGGGTAAAAATAGGACGGAATGGCATTCCCATAAGGATTGTCCAATAAAGGAAATACCCGAAAAGGATACATGGTATCTTCAGATATATGCTCTTGAATAAAGGTATCGAGCTCTCTTCGCTGAGATTCGATATAACGTTCAGTGTCTATGTTTCCTGCAACAATGACATCCTCAGGGATGTATCGTTTATCCACATTTAACAAGTCGAAACCGATAATTAGGATGAAACCAAAAAAAGCAGCTGAAAGTGGAATTGTTTTGGTGAATGAGACATAAATCAATCCAACACCCAAGACCAGTATGATGGCAAAGCGCATCATGTCAGTTTTAGCTTTCTCTTCGCGCTGAGGTACTAGTTCAGTATTTACATAACTCTGAGCTCTGCGTTGTACTTGTGGATTATCCGGGCTGAGTTGATTTTGCTGTGCGATCTGAGTGGCAATGTTATAAGCTTCTCCGGGTTTGGTAAAATCTGAGGTGTTGATCTGAACAAAGAGAAACACTGCTATGGCTCCGGAAAGTCCAATTGGTAGATAGAGTTTTTTGAGGTTGGTTTTTTCCTGAGAGACATAATTACTAAACCATTCGAGTCCATGAACTGAAACTACAGTAAAACAAAATGCGGTCAGTACCAGCCAGGTTTCTGGAGCTCGAAATTTGTCAAATAAAGGGATGTAGTCGAAAGCAAATTCATTTAGCAAGCGAAAATTCTCACCCCAAGCGAATAAGATTCCTAGCGCACCGGTAGCAAAAAAGATATACATGGACTTGCTTCGCTCTCTGAATAACGCAAGTAAAATAAAGGGTAAGCTTAGCGCTCCCAAATAATGTGGACCCGAGGTAAACGATTTTGGCCCCCAATAATCAGGAGAGGCTCCGCCAAAAATATTAGGCACAAAAAACGTCCAGGTTTCTTTTATCCCCTGGGACCACGCAAAAGCATAGCTGGTAGAAAGACCGGTAGAGTTATCTAAAGCGGACCCGCCACGAAGGCTATAATTAGAATATTCCTGAAGTGTAAACAGATTTTGTGCATGCCCAAACGCCCCAACAATTCCCGCCAATATTAATAAAAGGGTGACTTTTGTCCATGCTTTTATCTCATTTTTTTTAAATGCATTCCAAGTGTCGAAGCCCCAAAGTATTACTATTAAATAGAAAAAATAATAGGTTATTTGTGGGTGATTGGCACGTAACTCTAAAGTAAACGCTACTGAAAACAATAGTAGCCCTGAAAGAAGTTTTTGCTTTCTTGCAAGTAACCAATAGCCGGCAATTACCCACGGAATAAAGATCAGTGCAAAGAATTTTGTATTGTGTCCGGCTGCGATGATGATCGGAAGATAAGTAGTAAGCCCAAACATCAAACTCCCGAACAATGAAGTAAGAGGCCTAAATCCCATAAGACTAAACAAAAAGTATAAACCTGAGAGCATAACCCAATACTGAACTGCAGGAAAAATGCTGTCAAAAGATCGTATAATATCATCCAAATGAGGCACTTGCCGGGCAGCTGAAACCACATAGGCCGGCATACCCGCAAACATATTGTTTACCCACAGAGGTTCGTCATCATATTTTTCTCGGTATTCAAAAACCGATTCAGTAGAAGCCCGCCACTGTGTAATGTCATGCCGCTGAAATTCTTTACCGCCGATGGTTGTGGCGGTAAAAAGAAAGAATGGAACCAAAAACAGGATCAGCAGCGCAACGATATGCTGGCGCGATTCCGGAAGCTTAGAAAAGAAATCTTGGTTGGAAGCAGAATGGCTTTCTGACATAAGCGATTTTATTCAATTACTTTTGGCACACGGAAATAGTCACTGTCGGCATCAGGGGCGTTCTTTAATGCGTCTTCGTGTGATAGTGGTTCTTTGGCCTCATCTTTTCGGAGCCGGCTGTCGAGATCGATTACGTGCTCGAGCGGTTCTACATTCTCGGTATCAACTTCATTAAGCTGATCCATATAGCCGAGGATCTTATTCATATCCTTAGCAAAGGATTTTACTTCCTCATCATTCAGCTGCAATCGCGCAAGATTGGCAATGTATTGTACGTCTTTTTCGGTAACTGACATAAACTTGTATATTTTTTATTAGGGCTGAATTTAAGAAACATTGAGTGAAAGATTAATCAGTTTTTGCAGATTGTTTTTTCTGCGTGAAACGCATCGCTCAATCCCAACTTCCCTGTTTTGTCCAACTTTTGTTCTCTCGCAGAGGAGCGCAGATGAATCGCAAAGTCGCGCAGATTATTTTTTTCTGTGGAACACAGCGTCTAACTCTGCGATACTCCGCGTGAAATTTATGGTTTGATTCCGACTTCCCTGTTTTGTTTAACCTTTATTGTCTCGCAGAGGTGCGCGGATGGATCGCAAAGTTGCGCAGATTGTTATTTTCTACGAAACTCATCGAGAACCCCAACCCCTGATTCTATCTTATCTTTTTCTCTCAGTTTTTTTGTTACTCAGATAAGTGGAGAGTAGTATGTTTCAGAAAATCGGGGAATTCTTATGCATGAAAATGATATTTCATATGCCATTCGGGGAGCGGCTTTTAAAGTTCATACTACTCTTGGTCCCGGGCTACTTGAATCCGTTTATGAAACTGCCTTAGCTTATGAATTAAGAAATGAAGGACTTGACGTTTTAACTCAGTTAGGAGTACCTGTGATTTACGAAGGGATTGAAATGGAGCAGGGTTTCAGGATGGATTTGCTGGTCCATCATAAAGTAATAGTAGAAATAAAATCTGTAGAAACACTTCTGCCTGTACATCATAAACAATTGCTAACATACCTAAAGCTATCAGATAAAAAGCTAGGCCTACTTATAAACTTTAATGTAAACTCTCTTCGAGAGTCAATAGTCCGAATCGTAAATAATTTATAATCATGTATATCCACTAATCTTAGCGTGAAACGCATTCTCATTTACAACTTCCCTGTTTTGTCCAACTTTTATTCTCTCGCAGATATCGTGCGGGTGAATCGCAAAGTCGCGCAGATTATTCTTTTCTGCGAAACACAGCGCCAAACTCTGCGAAACTCCGCGTGAAACAAATCGCTCAATTCCAACTTCTCTGTTCTGTTCAACCTTTTGTCTTTTGCAGAGTCGCGCAGATGAATCGCAAAGTTGCGCAGATTAGAATGGGGGGTAAAATATTTTAGGCTCAAAACTTGGCATGTTGCTGATTTTATTTTCATTTTAGGAGACTAATTCAATTTTATGATCAAAAAGAAAATTACCATAAAAAATTCAGCGGGACTACATGCCCGCCCATCGGCTCAGCTTGTGAAGCTTGCCAGTAAATTCGAATCTGACTTCTATATTCACAGCTATGGATATAGGGTGAACGGGAAAAGCATATTGGGCGTGATGACCCTTGCAGCGGAGCAAGGTGCAGAGCTCGAACTCGAACTTGATGGCGCCGATGAAGAAGAAGCTTTAGAAGCAATTGTTGATGCTATTGATAAGAAATTCGATTTGGAAGATGAATAATCCCTTCTCCTCATGAGTACTTCTGCCAAACAACAATTTATAATTGAAGGTAAAAGAGCGGCTCCCGGCATCGCGATCGGGGAGGCGGTGGTCATTAGTTCGGAATCTAAAACCGTTACTCCTACTTCCATTAAGCTAAAAGATATAGCTGATCATAAAAGAAGATTTAAAGAGGCAAAGCAAAACTTAATAGCCGGACTTGAGGAAATGTCCGGGGGATTAAGTGATGCAACTACAGCCGGTATCATCGACATCCAGCGCGAGATTATTAAAGATCCGGAGATTGAAAAAAGTGTGTTTGATATTATTGAGAACAAACTTCTAAGCGTTGATTTTGCGATTTACCAGACCTATTGTTCATTTATCGAAAAGCTGAAAGAAAGCGGTTCAGAATTATTTCGGCAGCGTATTATTGATCTTGAAGATATCAGAGATCGGTTTATAGCAGAAGTTTGTGATCAAAAGAATGTAAGATCTATTAAGAAAGGCTCTGTCATAATTGTGAGGGAAATAAGTCCTACCGATCTGGTGTCTTATTTTGAGAATGGAGCGGCGGGATTGGTTATGGAGAAAGGAGGAACTACTTCACATGCAGCCATAATTTCAAAATCGCTTGGAATTCCATGTATCGTGAATGCAAAGCGTGCAACAAAAGAAGCCGTTAAAGGTGAATCGGTTATAGTAAATGCTCATGAGGGGATATTACTTTTACGTCCTACTAAGGAAATACTCAAGGATTATAAGAAAAGGCTAAAAGCACAAAAAGAAGCGGCAAAGACCAAGTGTGCTGAAAATTTCGAAACAAAAGATGGAGTACCCTTCAAGTTGATGGCGAACATCGAATTTGAAGCAGAATTAGATAAAGTTCGTGAAAAGGGGGCACAAGGTATTGGTTTACTCAGAACGGAGGGGTTACTGTTTGGTAAGCGTTTACGTAAGGGGGCCGAGGAGCAGGAAGCTTTCTATGAACACATTGTTTCAGGTACAGAAGGACCGGTAACGATTCGGTTGTTTGATATTGGCGGAGATAAAAATGCCAGAAGACCACATAAAGAGGCAAATCCATTTTTGGGTTGGCGCGGTATTCGTCTGCTTTTGGATGAGACGAAGTTATTGCGAAGTCAGCTTCAGGCTATTTTAAAAGTTGCAGGTAAACATCCCGGGAAAGTAAAGATCCTGGTACCTATGGTTTCTGTGATAGATGAAGTTCGGCAGATCAGGAATGAAATTGAAAAAGTACAAGGAGCGCTGCTTTCATCAGGTGTGAATATTGATGAAGATATTCCTTTGGGGTTAATGGTGGAAGTCCCAAGTGTGGCAATTTCAGCTTTTCAATTTGCTCGTGAAGTAGATTTTCTGAGTATTGGTTCTAACGATCTCACTCAATACACGCTGGCAGTGGATAGGGGTAATGAGCGTATTCATGCGTTGTTTCAGCATTATCATCCTTCGGTGCTGAAGTTGGTAAAAATGACAGTAGAGGGAGCCCGAAAAGCAGATATCGAGGTTAGTGTTTGTGGAGAATTAGCGGGAGATGAGGTCGGTGCAGCCTGCTTATTTGGATTAGGGATCAGAGAACTGAGTATGGTTCCTTCATCTGTCTCAAAGATAAATGAACTGCTGAGTTCCCATTCCTCTGAAGATTTTAGCCTGTTGGCAAATAAAGCTATAGAACTTTCATCCTCCGAAGAGCTTGAACAGCTCTACGAAGAATGGAAGTAAGAAAAAGTTAACTCAACTTAATTCTGAGCAATGCCAATCACACCGCAGGCAACTCTGCTTCCTGCTGCTCCTGTAGGCTGTGATTCAAGGTCATCTTCACCAGCGTGAATTATGATACCGCGACCTAAAATTTGTTCGAGTGTAACAGTGGCATCAGTATAATCGACGTTGGCTGAACCTTCTTCATTGGCTTCAATATTTCCTAAGTCACCCATGTGGCGTTCCATATCAGAGGGAGCTCCATGGTCATTTCCGGCGGGATTGAAATGTCCGCCTGCGCTCGTTCCATCATCAGCACGACAGTCGCCGAATTGATGAATATGAAATCCGTGATTTCCGGATTCAAGTCCTTCAAAATCTCCCTGAACAGCTACACCTTCTTCAGATGCCGTAAAGGTAACAGATCCGGAAACACCGCTGTCACCAACCGGCATAACGGTAGCAACCAATTCAGAATGTTCAAAACTTGTCTCGACAACTTCTTGTTCAACAGTTTGTGTGCATCCTGCAACAATTATGAATAGCGCAGTTAAAATAGTAGTCAGTTTCATAAGAATAACTTGGTTTTATATTAGGTTCGGTAATTCAACACTAAACGATTGTGCTTCATTCATTTAAAATAGAATTACGCAGATCTTGAAATCTGTCTAAACGAGATGCAATATTTTCATAGATCTTTGGCTTTTTCTTCTCCAATCGTTTGGCAGATGATGGCAAAAAGAAGTTTTTCGCCCTGATAAATAATGGAGCCGTGAGAATACTCAAACCGGCATAGATCCAGATGTAAAGGCTGCCAACTCCCGAAATCGCCAGGATCAAGCTTACTATGATATAGAATAACGGCAGTAAAAATACACCGGCTAAGAATTTAATGGAGGCATCAAAAGCACGATCTTTGATCACATTCCTGATCAAATAACGTACAGGTTGATAAGGGATAATATTATTCAGAAAAGAGAAAGCATAAAGAGGAGAAAGTAAAAAGTCTTTTGCAGTTACTCCTTTTCCATAAGCCACTTCATTTAGTTTAACTTTATTTCTATCGGCCAGTTTATCAAGTTCCTTCGCTTCTTTAATGAGTTCTTCAGTAATGTGAGGAACTGTTTTTTTGATACGTCCATTGGCAGTATCCGGGTCAATTACTTTGAGATCATCAGGTTCCAGGTCATCCCACAAGATCTTTTGAAGGGGGTATTCTTCTAGGTCCTCAACATGGAAAACAAGTTGTTTCATAGCATCTGAAACATCCTCTTTCATGCTATCAACGCCCGATTTTTCATCATTCTCGTACAGTGCTCTGTACTTACTTACCGGGATGGGCTTTCCGTAATTTACCTGAACGGTATTTCCTCCAGTCTGATGCTCACTGTAATTAACCCCAACCGGAACAATTTGAAGATCGAGCGACCAGTCATATTCTTCTTCGGCACCGAAGGCAATTCGGGTAAAACCTTTGCTAAGCGATCGGATCCTTCTTTTTAGATTGTGATTGGCTTCAGCAAAAACAAGGACAGTGTCATTGTTTCGGAGGTATTTGATACACTTCTCAAAGATCTCGTTGTTCTTTTGAACTGAACTGAGTCCATCCCGAACACGATACACCGGCATCATGTTGATTGACCACAAGTATTTACCAACAATATCCGGTTTAAATGCCTGTGCCCTTGTTAGAAAATAAATAGTGGGCTTTGTCGTGGTTGCCACGTGCAGGGCATCCATAAAAGAATTTTGATGATTTGGAACATATAGAATGGGTTTATCCTTTGGTAGATTTTCTCTGCCTTTTACTACTCGCTTGGAGTAGAAGAATTTTAAGCCATTGCCTACTACTGTATGTCGCCAGAATTGATACCAGAGATAATTTTTTTCACGCATTAGAGAAGACGCGTTGTAAAGTTGATTTTCCAATTGACCAGTACCATCCGATACTGAGCCCGGCTACGATGTGCCAAATGCCCCACCATGCTGCTACTAAAGCCATGCCACCGAGGCCGTCAAAGAAATTAAAAATAAGCAATAATCCCAAGCCCGAATTTTGAATTCCGGTTTCTATTGAAATTGATTTTCGGTCTTTTCGGGAAAGTTTAAATAGATATCCTAATCCATATCCACTCATGAGGGCAATAGCATTGTGAAAGAAAACAAGCACGATGACCAAATCTACATAGCTGATAAAGTTCTCGAAGTTCATGCTGAAGGCGACGATCACAAATCCAGCAAAAAAGATGATCCCGAAGTTTTTGATATAAGGAGAGATCATTTGTGAAAGCTTGTCTTTGAAATGGCGAAGCGTCATTCCCAGGATCAAAGGAATTCCCAAAATGAGAATAATGATCCTGAACACCTCAAACAGATCGAGGTGAATTTCAGTAAGAATGGCATTGGTTGGACCATACAGACTTGACCAAAAAGCAAAGTTGAACGGCGTCATGAAAATAGAAAGAAAAGTAGCGAAAGCTGTCATGCTAACGGAGAGGGCAGCATTTCCGCGGGCTAGAAGGGAGAAAAAGTTTGAGATATTTCCGCCGGGACAAGCCGCTACCATCATCATTCCTAATGCAAAACTGGGATGTGGTTCCATAATGATAACTAACAAAAAAGTAAGGGCCGGAAGCAGGAAAAATTGTGAAGCCAAACCGATAAGGGTTCCTTTTGGGTTTTTGGCCACTTTCCTGAAATCATCGATCGTAAGCTCAAGCGCTACGCCAAACATGATAATGGCCAGCGACACATTCATGATGTGCAGTCCGCCACTGTCCAGATTTAATTGAAGTGCGTCTATGGATTCGCCCATAAGTGTCCTGATCCTTTTTCATTCCGCCAACATTAACTGTCTAAGAATACGAAAACTTTTAGATACTCGGATACGGTGTTTTAGTGCTAGGGTGTTACAGTGATTGACCTCAACACTGTAACACCGAAACACGTTAGCACTTTAACACCATATTCCCATGTGGTTTATAAAAAAAGTATCCTTTATTTTGGATCAGAATTTAAACCGAATTAAAAACCGCTATGAGCAAAATTCAGCCTTTTCACCTTGCGTTTCCAGTTAAAAATCTTGAAGAATCCTATGCATTTTACCATGACCTGCTGGGTTGTAAAACCGGACGAACTTCCGATCATTGGATCGATTTTAATATGTGGGGTCATCAGGTAGTGGCTCATCTGAGTCCGGAGGAAGCAAAAGAATCAGCTATGAATGCCGTGGACGGAAAAGGTGTACCGGTTCGCCATTTTGGGGTGATCCTTGAAATGGATGAATGGAAAAAACTGGCCGATAAACTTAAAGACGCAGGTATTGAATTTGTGATAGAACCTTACATTCGTTTTAAAGGAGAGCCCGGCGAGCAGGCAACGATGTTCTTTCTGGATCCATCAGGAAATGCACTGGAATTCAAAGCGTTTGCAGATGAAAGTCAGATTTTTGCGAAGTAGGATCGCAGATTAAACAGATTCTTGGATTACGCTGATAGTGCTGGTTCCAACGCGGAGCGTAGGAATCAGTGTTGTGGAGGGTTATGTGGGTGTCCGGAACTAATAGAATAGGATAAAAATGTTAGTAACGACTCGCTCCCACGCTCTGCGTTGGAGCGAATGCTAAGGCCGACCGGTATCAGTCACTTCAACCCACCGCAGATCATTTTCAACAAATGTTATAAAAGTGAGCAGGTTCTGAGATTGCCAGAAATCTCGGATGTCATTGATGGGATCCTGATAAGAAAAAGATCGAGTGGTGTCGCCATCAAATACTTCAAAATTATAGACTCTTTTAGGGAGATTGCCTGAATCAGGGACCCAGCCTTCTATCTCATTTTGAGGCGGAAGCTCCATGATCCGTAAAAAATTTACGAATTCATTAAAGTCGTTCCATGAACTGTCTTGGGCAGAAATGAGCACTTTATTAACCACCTTTTCTCCGGACTCACCTAAGGCATAGGTCATGAGTTCACCTGCCCAGACCGTATCCGTTTTTATAAACTCAAAATACACCGTCTGGTTGATATTCAGGGAAATGCGTTCATCGGGAGCATCATCAACTTTCTGCTTGTTGATCATAGGGTCAGATGAAGAACAAGCCGCCATCAGTACCAAAAAGATCCACCCAGTAAGTAAAATTCTATAACTCATATTCAATTAAAACTACCCTCCAAACTCCTGTTCGACCACTTCCATGCGGTTTTGATACTCCTCCCATTTGGAATAACGATCTGTAAGGTCGGCTTTGAGCTGGTCATATTCTAATGAGAATTTTTTCACCTTTTCGGCATCATCATAAAAATCAGGCTCAGCCATGGTCTCTTCGATCTCATCTTTCCGGCCCTCCATTTTCTCGATCTCTTTTTCAAGCTCTTCAATATTTTTCCGGATCGGTTTGGTCCGGCGGCTCAGCTCATTTCGCCTTTTCGCTTCAATTCTGCGCTGTTCTTTTCGTGAAAGCTGGTTGTCCTGTTCACTTTGTTTCTGGGGTGAAGGCTCGGCAGATTTCGCAGCCTCTTCTTCTTTTTTACGCTCCAGATAATAGGATACATTCCCAAGAAAAGTCTTGATATATCCGGGCTGTACTTCCAAAACTTTATTTACGATGGGATCTAAAAAAGCCCGGTCGTGCGATACAATGATGCACGTTCCTTCATACTGCTGAATGGCTTGCTGCAGAATATTCTTACTACTCATATCAAGGTGATTAGTTGGCTCATCAAAGATCAGCAAGTTGGCAGGAGAGAGCAGCATTTTAGCCAAAGCCAGCCGACTTTTTTCTCCACCGGAAAGTACTTTCACTTTCTTAAACACATCATCGCCCTGAAAAAGAAAGCAGCCAAGAATAGTTCTCAGGCGATTTTCCTTTTGATGGGAACCGGCTTCCATTAACGATTCTAAAGCATTTTTTTTGGGATCGAGTTCGTCCGCTTGATGCTGGGCAAAATAGTTTACAGTAACATTATGACCTTCAATTCGGTCCCCGTTTTGGAAAGGTTCATTACCGGCTAAAATTCGTATCAGCGTTGATTTTCCGGCGCCATTGGGTCCTACGATCGCAACCTTATCTCCGCGTTCAATTTCGTAATCGATGCCGTCAAATACAGGATGATCATCATAACTTTTGTGGAGATCTTCGAGCTTCATCACTACCTGACCACTTCTCGGAGGTTCCGGAAATTGGAAAGAAACGTTATTCTGTTCCTCCTCGATCTCGATCTGGTCCATTTTTTCAAGCTGCTTGATCCGGCTTTGTACCTGCCGTGCTTTGGTAGCCTTGTATCGAAAGCGATCAATAAATTCTTGTGTTTCCTTGATCTGCTTTTCCTGATTTTTTTTGGCGTTCAGTAAAAGCTCCCGTTCTTCCTCCCACTTCTTTTCGTAAAAGGAATAATTGCCGGCATAATCAGAAACATCCCCATTACGTAATGCCAGCGTTCTGGTGGTGATGGTATCCAGAAATGCCCGGTCGTGAGAGACCACAACTACAGCGCCTTCATAGCTGTTCAGGAAATTTTCCATCCATTGGAGGGATTCGATATCAAGGTGGTTGGTCGGCTCATCCAAAAGCAGATAGGTTGGTCGCCTTAGCAGTAATTTGGCTAAAGCAATTCGCATCAGCCAGCCACCACTGAATTCCGAAGTATTGCGATGAAAATCTTCTTCAGTAAAACCTAGCCCCATGAGTATTTTCTCGACCTGCGAACGTAATTCATACAAACCTGAAGATTCCAGTTCTGTTTGTAAAACACCGTAGCGCTCCATCAGCTTTTCATATTCGCTGCTGTGAGGATCAACCTGCGAAAGTTTTTCCTGAATGCCTTTCACTTTCATTTCCAGCTCAAATAATTCGGCAAAAGCTGTTTCAACTTCTTCCAAAACGGTAAGGGTGAAATCAGGGTCAACACCATCCTGAGGGAGGTAGCCCAGTGTCTCTTCATTAGCGAGCGCGATGGATCCATCATCCATTTCCTGAATGCCCATGATGATCTTAAGGAGTGTAGATTTTCCGGCTCCGTTCGGGCCGACCAATCCAATGCGTTCACCTGGATTGATAAAGGTGCTGACGCCGTCCAATAATTCACGGTCGCCCAAATGTAAGGTGATGTTTTCGAGTGCTAACAAAGTTGATGAATGTCTGAAATTGATAAAAAGTGAAGAGCTGAAAATATGGATTTATTGGGTGCAGTATGAAATAAATCATAAGATTTGCCACGAAAACAAAAAAGGACCAAATGGAGTACATGTCTCGAATAGAATGGAGCTTGAATTAGGACTTCTAATCAATGGCTATAATTAGATCCCCGTCTTCATGGGGATTGACGAAGTAGCGGGGCGTTTTTGGCCTGTTATCTACTGCAATCTTCCGAACCACCAAGGGTCATTCCCGCGGAGGCGGGAATCTGAATATTCACTCCGAATTCAATCCCTTAACAAACAGCTAAAGCTCTTCATTAAAAAATTCGTGTTTTAGATATTTCGAGGCAAAAAATGAATTCACCCCAAAAACCCTTAGTTTTGGGTGAAATCTAAAAGACAGAAATTCATGCAGAAAAAAGAGATCAAGATCACCGTAGAATTAGACGATAAAAATGTAGCTACGAATATTGCATTTAAAGCCGATGATATGCCGAATGTTAATGCAGTGGACTGTCGTGCCATGCTCCTCTCGTTCTGGGATTCCCACAACAAAGACACCCTGAAATTGGATCTGTGGACAAGAGATATGACGGTCGATGAAATGAAGATCTTTTTCCACCAAACTTTAGTTACGATGGCAAGTACTTTGGAAAATTCAACCAATGATGAACGCATTGCCGGAGATATGCGCGACTTTTGCGATTACTTTGCGGAGCGGATGGAAATTAAAGAGTAATTAAGCGTACAAAATTGAGCCAAAACTTACTCCGCTTTCACGCTCTTCTTCATCCCAGATATCGTAGGTGATAATTTCGCCATTCAGGTTGGTTATGGTTTTCAGGAAGGAGTACAGTGGTGGGTAGCCGCAAATTCTATAAGGGTCATATTTATTGCTCATCAGATCGAGCATTTTTTGGGGTGAGCCGGATGCTCCAAAATCCAGAAATGATTCATCAAAAGACCGAACCTCCTCAAACAATTCTTTAGCCGGTTTGTCATCCCCGAATTTCTTCCCGACATGAGCCAGGTCTCCGCTGATCAAAAAGAAGGTGTCATCATCCCCAAATAATTCAGCCAGCAAGCCACTGAAATTTTCCACTTGCTGTCCCTGAAACCCATCGGCTTTATAAAACAACTCATCAAGACCACCAACCAAAATGGGAATCATTTCAAACTCATGATCCCAGAGATGGTTTATGAATATTAGATGCTGCTCAATACTATGCTCAATCCGATGGGCCCGGTCCTTATAGGTAACGCCATAGCCTTCTTCATCCTCCCCAATATGTTCTTTGATCTTTTGAATTGAATCCCGATCTGCTTTTACGGTTCCATTCACCATTTTAAAATCTTTGGAGGAGATCACAAATGGTCGTTCTTCATAGATATCCGGATACATGCCCGAATAGTGTGAGGTAGCCAGAACCACCACGCGTTTGGGTTTCAGATCCGTAATTGTTGAAAAAGCTTTTACATAACTGTTGAGGCCCACCCGAATATCAATATGAGGTGCGTACAATGCCTTGGCGGTTTGAACCGGTTCCGATGTTGGAAGCTTCTCAAATGCCTCATTCAGAAAATGGCTCATCTCCTCGGAATCATCAGGATAGGCGAGTCCGGCAGTAATGGAACGGTGCACATCCGACTGTTCATATTTCAGTTCAATGTTTTTTGCATGTTCTTTAAAATACCGGGAATGAAGCAGCGCATTTTCGTCCAGAAACTTTACGTAGTCGAGGATCTGCTCTTTGGTAACTCCATTGCCGGAAAATTCCAGGATGTCTTCAATGCTGCGTTGCCCATCAAAAAGCGAAAGCATTGATTGTGCTGATCCGGGAACCGCAAAATCACCGGTTGCATATCCGTATTGATCCTGAAAATAGAGATAGGTTTCCCCGTCTTGCTTTATAGGAATGATCTGCACATCAAACCGCAAGGGCGGGATGGGATCGGTGTATGAGTTGAAAATGGTTTTTTTCATGAATGCTAAATGCTATAATTTTAAATGTTAAATGAAATCAGAGTCCATTTAACATTTACACATTTAAAATTAATCATTACTATGCATTTTCTGGCACTTACAATTTACCCCGTAATTTTTGCACAACGGATGGTCCGGCGCCTCGGAAATTCGTGCTTTACAGGGACCACGGCCGTGAAAGATCATCAGGTGTGACAGGTCGGTCCAGCTTTCGCGGGGAAATAACGCCATCAGGTCTTTTTCAATTTTGTTGGTATTCTTCTTCTCTTTGGTGAGCCCAAACCGGTTCGAAAACCGTTTAACATGCGTATCCACAACCACACCCACATTTATTCCAAAAGCATTACCCAAAACTACATTAGCAGTCTTTCGGGCGGCTCCACGAAGCTTCAAAAGATCCTCCATGTTTCGAGGTACTTCCCCGTTAAATTCCTCCACTAAAATTTGAGAAGTTTCTTTCAGAGACTTGGCCTTGTTTCTGTAGAATCCCGTAGAACGAACCAATTCCTCCAGTTCTTCCAGCGGAGCATCCTTCATCAGTTCGGGTGTGGGATAGGTTTCAAAAAGGGCGGGAGTGGTTTTGTTCACACGCACATCTGTACACTGTGCACTCAAAATGGTGGCGATGAGTAATTCAAAGGGATTCCGATGATTCAGCTCACAATGCGCATTGGGATAGTGTTTGTAGAGCTCATTCAGAATTTCCATAGCTCGCTCTTTCTGTTCTTTCGATTTTCTCGGGAGCTTGGGAAGTTTGCTTTTCTCTTTAGCCATTGCAGTGATCAGTTTTTAATAAACAGTTATCAGTGGGTTTGAAGGTATGATTTTACGAATAGATAAGCAGGTTGTTTTCAGTGACCGCTAAATGCATAATGTTAAATGAACAGTGGACTTATTTAACATTTAAAATTATCTCACTTAAAATTTTCCTTATCTTTAGCGCTCAACGAATTTTGAATTGTAAATACACACTCACACATGTCGAATCTGGACAACCTGGATAAAATTGTATCGCTGGCGAAAGCGCGGGGCTTCATCTTTCAATCCTCAGAAATTTACGGCGGACTCAGCGCCGTCTATGATTACGGACCCCTCGGTGTAGAACTTAAACGTAATATCCGTGATGCCTGGTGGAAAGAGATGACCCGCCGCCACGATAATATTGTCGGAATCGATGCGGCTATTTTTATGCATCCTAAAGTATGGGAAGCAAGCGGTCACGTTGGTGGATTCAATGACCCGATGATCGATGACAAGCAGTCTAAAAAACGCTACCGGGCAGATATGATCATCGAGCAGCATATCGAAAAGCTGCGTAAGGATGAGAAGCATGAAGAGGCCAATGCCATTCAGGAAAAACTGGATACCTGCGGTTCCAGAAAAAGCATGACAGAAGATCTGTACGAGATCATCATGGAAAATGAGATCCGCGCTCCGGAATCTGGTGCTTTTGACTGGACGGAAGTCCGCCAGTTCAACTTGATGTTCAAAACCCAATTTGGTTCCACTTCTTCGGAAGAAGATGGCGTATACTTGCGTCCTGAAACGGCCCAGGGGATTTTCGTGAACTATAAAAATGTGATGGATACCGCCCGTGTTCAGGTTCCTTTTGGGATCGCTCAAACCGGAAAAGCTTTCAGAAATGAAGTAGTGGCCCGGCAGTTCGTATTCCGCATGCGGGAATTTGAGCAGATGGAAATGCAATATTTCGTGAAGCCGGGAACCGACGAAGCTGAGTATGAAAAATGGCTAAAAAAACGCCTCGAGTGGCATAAAATGATGGGAATTCGGGAAGAGAATCTTAGAACAGCTCCTCACCCCGAAGATAAATTGGCGCACTATGCCAGAGCCGCTGCCGACATTCAGTACAAATATCCTATAGGGTGGCAGGAAGTAGAAGGAATTCATAATAGAACCGATTTTGACCTGACGCAGCATGCTGAGTTCTCAGGTAAAAAACTGGATTACTTTGACCAGAAAAATCAGGAACGCTTTGTCCCCTATGTAATTGAAACTTCAGTTGGTCTCGATCGACTTACCCTGATGGTGCTTTGCGATGCTTATCGCGAGGAAGAAGTAGATGATGATACACGTGTGGTTCTGAAAATGAATCCGAAATTAGCACCTGTTCAGGTTGGGATCTTCCCGCTCATCAAAAAGGATAAGCTGCAAGATCTGGCTCATAAAATTGAAGAAGATCTGCGTGAGGAATTTTCGGTCATGTATGATGATTCCGGCTCAATCGGAAAACGCTATCGCCGGTTGGATGAGGCAGGGACACCTTTTTGTGTAACCGTTGATTTTGACGGGGTGGAATCAGAAGGGGAGGATACTGTGACTATTCGATATCGTGATGACATGAGCCAGGAAAGAGTTCCGGTTTCAAAACTGGCCGATGTGATCAGAGATGGTATGAAAGGGTGGAAGCCGGAGTAAATTTAGAATTCTGGTCTTTACTGAGAATCTGGGCAGGCATTTTTGCTTGCCCTTTTTTGTTTAGTGCTAATTTAATTCATTTAAAAGTTTTTCGGCCCGGTTCAAATTCCATTGGTCGATTTCATTTTGAGGGCTTTCTTCCAGTACTTCCTGCAGAATCACGATGGCCTTCTGCTTTTGTCCGGAGCGTTCATAATGCCGGGCAAGGTCAAGCTTAAAACGTATGGCCTGATCAGGTATTAGCTCCATTGCTTTTTTTATGTATTCCTCAGCTTTATTATTAGAGGCTCCATCCGGTAATCCTTTTGAAAACACTCCGGCCGCAAAACGTTGTCCGGTTCCGACATTAGCAACCTCGCTGTGCCAGATTCCTAATAAATGCCAGGCCGGTCCATATTCAGGCAACAATTCAACCGCTTTTTCAGCATGTTCTTTCACGATATGGGATTTCTCAATACGTTCCCTTGACCCGGATATATCAGAGATCCGTCCATTTGCAATGGCATATACAAAATGAGAAAATCCTTTTTCGGGGTGGTTTTTCAATACTATTTCTGCGTAGTCAAGTGCCTTTTGATAGTAATTTGTCATTTCGGATTCTGAATCCATGCGGTAACCAATTCTTGCATAAAGTAAGGAGGTATGCCAGAGTGATTCGAAATTATTGGGCTCTCTTTCGAGTACTTTCAGGTAGAAATCAAGCGCTTCATTTTCTCTGGCTTGATCAAATAACTTCTCAGCATTCATAAGTAATGAGTCTACATCTGTGCTGCTCTGTGCTTTTGCATATTCAGACAAGCCTGATATCGAAAAAAAGAGTACTAATAAATATTTTTTAAAGGCAGGTATATTCATTGTGTAATGACTGCATTAATTATAATGATTTTAGATACTTATAATTGGGTATAACTGTTAGCGTTCGAACATAAAAAGATATTTTGACAACAAAATAAAGTAGGTATCCTATAAAAGCATACGTGAGTGTAAATAATAGTTCTGTTTTTTCTGAGATTCTCTGTATATTTAAAGCCTTTTTCGGATAAGAAATTGAACGCATAAAATATCCAAATTCATGAAACGCACGTATCAACCAAGTAATAGAAAGCGCAAGAACAAACACGGTTTTCGCGAACGTATGTCTAGCAAAAACGGACGTAGAACCATTGCAAGTCGTCGCAAAAAAGGCCGTCATAAGCTAACCGTCAGTGATGAGAGAAAAGGAGCTAAGTAACCTTACGAATTCTCCTGAACGTAGATTTACGTTACCTAAGTCTCATATTTTACGTGGTAGGCGAAATTTTGAGGAGCTGTTTTCTGGTTCCTCATATATAAATTCACAGAACGTAAGTCTTCGCTATACCACCTCTTCAAATGCCGATGAGAATTTACTCGTTGGCTTTCTAGCTCCAAAAAAAATCGGTAAAGCTGTGCAGCGCATAAAAACCAAGCGATTGCTACGTGAAGCTTATCGGTTGAACCAACATATTATAACCGAATTGCCCATAACAGACGAAATAGGATTGCACTATGTTTTTATGGCAAAACGCGCCAATCTCACCTTTGAAACTGTTCAAGATGAAGTGATCTTCCTAATGGAACAGATGCGCGACCGATTGTTGTCAAAAAAATCACCCATTTAAAAATTTATACTTTTGGATAAGAATACAGCCACCGGATTTGTCTTAATATTTTTCCTCATGCTGGGTTGGTTTTACTTCACCATGCCTTCGGAAGAAGAATTAGCACAACAGCGTCAGGAACAAGCGGTTCAGGATAGCCTTGCTCAGATCGAAAGAAATCAGGAGGACTCGTTAGATCAATTGGATCAAGCTGAGGACCAGGAAGACGAGCGCAGAGAGCCGGCCATCAGCGAAGATGTTGATGATGCACCGGAAGTAAGAGGGCTTTTTGCAAACAGTCAGGTTGATGAGCAATCTGAGATCACGGTTACAACGGATCTCTACACCGTAACATTCACTAATCGTGGAGCAGGCCCCAGTTCTTTTATACTGAATGAATATGATACGTGGGACGGCCGGCCGGTTCAGCTTATTGATGATACCACTCGCTCAGCGTACAATATCGGATTTCTTTCTACTGATAATTACAATGTAGAAACACAGAATATTTTATTTCGTCAGGTTACGCAAGGCAATTCTTTAAATATTGCTTCCGGCGAGCAACGTGAAATACGTTATGAATTAGATCTAGAAGATGGCAGAGAAGTCGCTATTACCTATTTGCTCAATGGTAATAATTATGAGATTGATGTTGATGTTCAGTTTATTGGTCTGCGCGATTATGTAGTTGGACAGGATATAGATTTTGGCTGGACAGCCCCTCTTAATTTCACCGAAAAAGATCCTACACAGGATGCGCTTGAAACGGCTGCTTATGTATATGCCGGTGGTGAACTTGAGAAATTCAAATTGGATGAAGCGGGGCGCGAAGAGCAAAACATCAATGGAAATATTGACTGGACATCAACTAAAACAAAATTCTTTACTCAGCTGATCAAACCGATTTCTCCTACTGATGCGGCACTTTTGACCGGAGAAGTAACAGGGGAAAGCGGAAATCCAAATACAGATCATCGTTATACATCGTCTATCAGAACAGGGCTTGATGAAGATGGGATGTCCTCATTCAGACTTTATTTAGGTCCCCTTAAATATCGTGAGCTTTCGAAAATTGATGATCATGCTTACGACATGGTTGATGTAGGATGGAGCTGGCTGCGCTGGTTCTCTGATCCCTTTGTACGCTGGATGGTTATTCCGTTTTTTGAGTTTATGTCCGGTTTTACATCCAATTTTGGGATCATTATTGTAGTCTTTGCTTCTTTAGTGAAGCTGGTTCTGTCTCCACTTACCTACAAGAGTTACAAGAGTATGGCAGCGATGGGTGAATTACAGCCTCAGATGAAGGAGATACAGGAGAAGTACAAAGACAATCCACAGAAACAGCAAAAAGCTACGATGGATCTGTACCGCAAGAACAAGGTGAATCCGCTGGGCGGTTGTTTGCCGAACTTACTGCAGTTCCCGATCCTCATTACTTTATGGCGGTATTTCCAGAATTCAATTTTGATCCGTCAGGAAGAATTCCTTTGGGCGGGTGACCTTTCAGCTCCGGATTATATCCTGAGTCTTCCATTTGAGATCCCATTTCTTGGTGACCAAATAGCCGGATTTGTATTGCTGATGACTGCGGCCATGATGGTTCAAAGTAAGCTTACCGGTGGAATGAGTGGCGGTGGAGGCAGCAGTCCAATGGCAGGTCAGATGAAAGTACTTCAGTACATTTTCCCGATCATGCTGTTGTTCATTTTTAATAACTTCGCAGCCGGACTGAGTTTATACTACCTCGTCTTCAACGTGCTTTCCATTATTCAGCAGTTCTTTATCAAGCGCAGTTTGCATGGTGATAAAGATGGAAAAGAAGTAGCCAAGGCATAACCAACTTTTTCTAATTAGAATGATGTTAAGTGTTAAATTGAAGATGAACATTTAACATCATTCACCTTTTGCTCAGTAAAGCCCTTTCACATTATCCGCAATTTCGTTTTCGTGATAGACAAAAACGTATTTGGAATCCCATTCTGAAAAAGTCGTTTGTAAACCTTCCTGAAGAACGGGTGCGTCTTGCTTTGGTGGATTACCTGACTTTGGAAGCCAGCATCTCCGGTTCCCGTATTTCTTTTGAAAGTCCGGTTAAACTTACAGGCGATAAGTCCTCATCCCGAACAGATATCCTTTGCTACGATCAGGATTTCAATCCGCTTTTACTTGTTGAATGCAAAGCTTCTGATATTAAGCTGGATGAAAAAGCAGCTATTCAGGTAGCTAGGTATAATCAAAAAGTGGGAGCACCTTTCGTATTGGTGAGCAACGGAATATTGGACTTTTGGTTTGAGGTAAAAGGAGATAAGATCAATTTATGCAAGGAACTCCCCCAACTGTTTGAACCGAAAAATACTGTGGAACGAACACTTTCTTATTGGGAGAAGAGGGCATTCATCGGGGAGAAATTGAATCCGGCCGGCCGGGCTTTTGCTGAAAGATCATGTTCGGAATTATTTACCGATCCCCATCAACCCGTGAAATTTTTAAACTTTGATGACTTCTCTCCGGAATTTGCCCTCGGCCACTATTACCGGATCTTTGGTACAGAAGAAAATTTAAAAGTAGCACTTTGTCTTTCTGCCAACCCCTACGGTGGAACGAGGCTGAACGGAGTGTTAAATCAGGGGGGAACAAACACAGCTTTTTTTAGCTCTTCGCTCGATCTGATAGCACAGGGAGAGAAGGTGAATACGGAAATTCATTCAGTAAAAGGTAAGGTAATGTCGGATCTCACTCGGGAAATAAAATTCAACTTTGATAGAAATATTGGTGATATGGTGCAGGACTTCAACTCCTTGCTCCGTAAACATTCATGAGCTGTTCGGTCGATATTCATTGCTTATTTCAGTATTCTTCAGGGCATAAAATCATTCCTAACCTTTTTATTATTTGTTCAGATGATGCACCAAAAACACCGCGAAAAGCTATTCTCACTATTTGATGACGGGCAACAAGGCGCCGTTTTTATTCAGGGATCTGAAACTCTGTATCGTAATGAAACGGACTACGAATATCCCTTTCGGCAGGAATCAAATTTTTGGTATTTGACCGGTGTAAATGAGCCGGAATGTGGATTGATCCTCGACCTGAAGACCGAAGAATATCACTTGTTCGTTCCTAAAAGAGATGCCCAGTATGCAGTATGGCATGGGTATGTGAAATCTCAGGAAGCATGGCAGGAAATGTATCAGCCCGATCATCTGCATTATACCAATGAGATCCTTACGGTCATGAATGAGATCAAACCGGACAAAGTGTATTGCCTGAATGATATCGATGCGGAACTGATCGAAGATCTTGACCGTGGATTTGAAGCTGATATCGAAACGCTTCAGGATGCGTTGACCTACTGTCGCGTTATTAAGACTGATGAAGAATTGGAATACATGCGCAAGTCGGCTAAGGTTAATAACCTTGCTCACACCGAAATCATGAAAGCCATAAAACCGGGAATGTATGAGTATGAATTGAAGGCCTTGTTTACAAAGATCCAATACGAACACGGATTACAGCAGGATGCTTATAACGGAATTTTTGCAGGCGGGAAGAACGGAGCCATTCTTCATTATGTAGAAAATACAAGTCAGATCAAAGACGGCGATCTGTTTTTGCTGGATGCCGGACATGAGTATCAGGGCTATGCTTCGGATATCACCCGAACTTATCCTGCCAATGGAAAATTTACCGGCCTCCAGTCGGGAGTGTATGATGCTGTTTTGAATGCTTTGAATTCTTCTATTGAAAAAGTTGAAACCGGCATAAAGATGGAAGATCTGCATTTGGATGCATCCCGAACTATCCTAGAAGGATTGAAGGAAGCAGACATTGTAAAAGGTTCTGTGGATGAGATGATGGAGAACGATATTTTTGCACTTTTCTTCCCGCATGGCTTGGGACATTTCCTCGGCTTGGATACGCATGATGTAGGCGGTTACCCCAAGGGTGTAGACCGAATCGACCGTCCGGGAATTAAATATCTGAGAGCCCGGCGTGATCTTCAGCCCGGAATGGTCATCACCATTGAGCCCGGAGTTTATTTTATTCCGGCATTATTGATTCCGGCTATCAAGGATGAAGCTCAGTCCAAATTTCTAAATGCTGATAAACTCACTACTCTGTTTGAGTTTGGGGGAATCCGGATCGAAGACAACATCGTGGTTACTGAAGATGGCTATGAAAATTTAACGGATGTTCCTAAGGAAAGAGCAGATATTGAGAAGTTGATAAAGGGGTAATCGTTATTCGTTGATTCGTTAATCGGA
This sequence comes from Gracilimonas sp., assembly GCA_040904925.1. GTDB lineage: Bacteria > Bacteroidota > Rhodothermia > Balneolales > Balneolaceae > Gracilimonas. The sequence continues at coordinate 63,582 of JBBDSP010000012.1, forward strand.
GTATCAATTGACAAATAAAAAATCTGAAATAGCGACTTTTGAGGATCTATTAGTATGGCAGGTATCAAGGGATTTGCGAAAACGAGTTTCAGTTCTGTGTAAAGGACTGCCTAAAGAGGAGACCTATAAACTAAAAGATCAGATGTTAAGAGCATCAAGATCAGTTACAGCTAATATCGCAGAAGGCTATGGTAGATTTCATTTCCAAGAGAATATTCAATACTGCAGACAAGCCAGAGGCTCACTTTATGAGTTGACAGATCACTTATCTTGTGGGTTTGATGAAGGTTATTTTAATAAAAATGAAGTTTCTGAATTAAAGAAAGAAGTTATTAGGGCGATCAAACTCGTGAACGGATATATTGGTTATTTAAATAAAACAAAAGTCGACTCTGTAAAAGAACCAGAAATCGACTACGCAATTAACGATTCAACCATTAACGAAATAAACGAATAACGAACTTTGGCACGTAAAAAATTCGACATCCCTGAAATGTATCAATCGCCTATTATCCGGAAGGTGAAAGAGGCGACTAAGATCATTGATCCGATGAAAAAGGACCTCGAGCCCACATTGCTCGACTTTGGCCCGGTCCAATTCTACATTCCCCGCTTTTTCGGGTTCTGCTACGGCGTGGAAAATGCCATCGATATAGCCTATCGAACGGTAGCTGAAAATCAGGATAAGAATATTTATCTGTTGAGTGAGATGATCCATAATCCCACGGTGAATGAGGACCTGCAAAAGAAAGGCGTGAAGTTTTTATTTGATACCGATGGCACCGAGCGTATTCCGATCTCATCTCTGAATTCAGAAGATATCGTGATCGTCCCCGCTTTTGGTACTACTTTGGATATACAGGCGCAGCTCAAAGAAGTTGGAATCGATCCCTATCAATATAACACCACGTGCCCGTTTGTAGAGAAAGTCTGGAAGCGCGGAAAGCAGCTGGGGAAAAAAGATTACAGTTTGGTGGTTCATGGAAAACATCAGCATGAAGAAACGCGGGCTACATTTTCTCACAGTGCTGATCATTCGGAAGTTGTAGTAGTGTTGAATCCTGAGGAAGCACGCATCTTAGCAGGTATTCTTACAGAAGACAGACCGCTTTCTGATTTCGAGAAATATTTTGGGCATAAAGCTACTCCTGATTTCAACCCGCTGGAAGATATGATAAGGTTTGGGGTGATCAATCAAACCACCATGTTGGCCACAGAAACTCAGGAAGTCATGGAGATTCTACGTGAGGCGGCCATCAAGCGATATGGTGAGGCAGACATCCTGGATCACTTCGCAGACACTTCAGACACTCTATGCTACGCCACCAACGAAAATCAGTCAGCAACGCTGGCTTTAGCTGAAACGGATGCTGATCTTGCCCTGGTAGTGGGAGGATATAACTCATCCAATACCATGCATCTGGTTGAGATCCTGGAGCATAAATTTCCAACCTATCATGTACGGGATAAAGGAGAGTTGTCTGAAAATAAGATTCAGCATTTTGATCAGTGGGATAAGGAAATGAGGGAAACTGAAAACTGGCTTTCTTCAGAGAAAAAACCTCTGAAAATTGCGCTTACATCCGGCGCTTCTTGTCCTGATATTTTAGTGGATGAAGTTCTTTTACAGGTACTAGATTTTTTTGAAGAGACTAAAGAGGTGGATGAAGTTATCGCTCCGTTTGAGGATAAACTTGAGGCTGAAGAAGCACTGAATTGACGTTGATATTGTAAGTTGCTGATCCGAATAACGATTAACGAAATCACTAATAACGAAAAATGTGGATACAAAAAGAGATCAAGCTTTCGCCAAAATCAAGAGGGTACCACATCGTTACCAATGAAATCCTGAGAGAGATTCCTGAAATAAAAGATATCAAAACAGGATTGGCACATATCTTCATCAAACACACGAGCGCCGCGCTTACCATAAATGAAAACGCCGATCCTACTGTAAGAAGTGATTTTGAATCTCACTTTAATCGTACCGTTCCGGAAGACACATCGTTGTACGAACACACGCTGGAAGGTACCGATGATATGACCTCACACATCAAAAGTTCGCTGCTTGGTTCTTCTGTTTCTGTTCCCATTTCGAAAGGTAGTTTTAATCTTGGGACATGGCAGGGTATTTATCTTTGTGAACACCGCAATCATGGAGGCTCCCGAAAGCTTGTAATTACACTAAATGGAGAATGAAATTCTAATTTTCACCTGATGGATTATTAGTTCATTTAGTGTACTTTCGTATTTAAGTGTCTACTGCTGCTTAGCCTGTATTATAATGTGCCTTTCTTTAGGTGAGCTGCAGTAATAATGTTCTTAATTAATTCGGGATTGATATGAGAGAAATAATTTTAGTGATAATTGTAAGTGTGTTATTTGGATGTGCAGCGATTGCTCAGGAAGCTGGTTTTGCAGGAAATCTGCAGCTCGTTTATCCACAGGGGGAGTATAAAGAGAGCTTAGATCGGTTAGGTTACGGGCTTAACTTTAACGGTTATTACAGAACTGAAAGCTCACCAATGGGATTTGGGTTTGACATCAACTTTATGAATTTTGGGGTTGATAGCAGGGAAGAGCCCATCAGCTCCAATATTCCTGATGTCAGGGTAGAGGTAACCAATAGTTATAATCTTTTCCAGTTTTTATTACTGGGTAAACTTCAGCCGGTTGATGGGGCACTCAGGCCATACGCTGAGGGGTTGGCAGGAGTAAACTACTTTTACACCAGTACCACGATTAATGAAAGAAATAACAGTTCTTCTGATCCCATTGCATCAGATACTAATTTCAAGGATTTTGCTTTTGGTTATGGTGGAGGGGCAGGAACTATGATCCGTGTTTTTGACAAAAGTGGCCGACCACCCAAATACAATGAAGAGGGCTCAGAAATGGTAAGCCCAAAAGCCGGATATATAAATCTTGGTGTACGTTATTTATTCGGCAGTGAAGCTGAATATCTCAGAGAAGGCTCGATACAAGTAAATAATGGATCAGTGACCTATGATACATTTCGATCCAGAACTAATATGATGATCATACAGCTCGGCTTTGTGATCCGGTATTAGCAGCTTATTATATCCCCTTCCTGATTCTCAGTAAACGATCCATAGGGCTTAAGTTATCAGCGAGAGGAAGGTGATCATGGTGTTTATTGGAGTACTTCACTTCTTCTGTTGAGAAAAATGCGTCCGGATCAATTTCTTTAACGATATCAAATACTTTATTTAGTTTCTTTCTCTTCAGAACGGTAAAGATAATTTTAACATCGTTGAAGCCACCTTTGGCATCTACACTTGTTACAGCAACTCCGGCTTCTTTAAGTGCTTCAATAATATCAAGTGACTTTTTCAGTGTGATAACCCTAACCAATACAGTACCGACTTTGATCTTGTCTTCAATATAAAGCCCAATGAAAGTACCGGCTGAAAACCCTGCGGCATAGGCTATGTAATTTACCCAATGGTCCAGATTTGTAAGCAGTTGTGCTACTACTATCACCCAGATCAACACTTCAAAAAAACCAAGTAAGGCAGATTCCCATTTATAACCACGAGAAACCATGGTAATTCTTAATGTACCAAGGGATACGTCAGCTATTCGGGAAAGAAAGATGATAATTGGCAATGCAAAGGCGGAAAACTCAGGCATGGTACATAGCTTTGATTAGGGCTGCAATAATAAGAATAATTTATATCACAGCGAACAGGATTCGAAATATTTATTAGTAGCTGATTCTTGTTTTGTTCCATTACCGCAGACCAATAAGCTGTAAATATTTCTTGATAGTGGAGGGTGATTAACCTTATCTTTAGAGCCTTGGGCAAGTCCTATACAGCCAGCTCCCTTTGAACTCCGTCAGGGCGGGAACGCAGCAGCGGTAATTTGGTCGTAGCGGTGTGATATAGGTCGCTTGCCCATTTTTTATTTTGGAAAATATCACCCAATAAAAAACCCTGCACATAACCTTATGTGCAGGGTTTTTTAATTAAGGAAGTTAGTTGGTTCTACATAGTTTCAATAGGAACCGGCACTCGTGTAGTTCCCCAGTGCAGGTTCAAATGAGCTTTAGTTTCGGATAGCTCATTGAAGTAGATCTCAAACCATTCTAAATCAGACCCTTCTGCTGGCTCTACAGTAACACGGATCACATCCTCAGCTTCATCATACTGAGTTCCCCAGGATAATTTATTGTTGAGAATGACCGTCCATTCATCTTCACCGGGAATAGTGTAGAGAGAGTAAGTTCCGGCATCAACGTGCTCGCCGCCAAACATCACATCATCAGAAAATGTAATAGATGTTGATTCATTTGCACCGGTTCTCCAGATACTGCCAATGGGAGCCAGAGGAGTATCTTCTCCAAAATAATCACGATCTCTTAAAGCCGGCCGGCCATAAGTGATCATCACTTCAGTAGTGCCAATGGTTTGGCTTATAGCTGCGTTAGGACTTGCCCGGTTGCTGTCATTTCCACGTTCCTGTGCAAGGGTATTTTCTGCAATAAAAAATGCGGTAAATACCATCAAAAATGTAAATAGTGTAAGTTTTTTCATTGTACCGTGATTTAGTTATTAATTGGTTTCAAACAAAGACTCATCAATGCCCGGAATTATTTTGAGGGCATTTTTATAATACACTTTTTCTAACACATCATCGGGCAGATCCAATCCATACATTTTCCAAAAAGCATGGCGGCGGCGGAAATAGTCGAAATATTCATCATCGCTTTCCAGCACCCGGAAATACGTGTGAAATTCTTTGGGGCGATAAGTGTCCTTCCCAAATAAAATCCGATCCTGATATTTAATGAAAAACTCTTTTGCAAAGCGTGGCTGTCTTCCCAGTTCCGCAATGATGGCAGCGATCTCGGTATAAACATTTGGGAATTCATCGAGATGTTCGCCAAGCCGGGCGAGGTCGTTGGCCATCCAGCCAAAGTGTGCATTAATGAAAGTGGTTTCAGGATGTTTGCGGAATACATTCCACTGCTCCTGCATTACCACTTCCCAGCTTGGGTATCGGGTTGAATCACCCCGATGACGGTCGGGAAAATTCTTCATTTCCAGCCACCGTTCGTTTGTATTGTCGATGGGCTCCCAGAACTCCGCCGGTTCACCGGTGTGAATGAGTACAGGGATTCCCAATTCTCCGGCTTTGGCCCAAACGGGATCTATGCGAGGGTCATCAGTTTGAATACGATTTCCTTCCGAATCCAAAACCGTCAACCCAAGGTTTTTGAAGATCTTCACACCGCGGGCTCCGTTATCATAATCTTCCTGAAGTTGGGCTACCGCGTTTTCGGTCCAGCCGGGTTCATCCATGCCGTCAAAATCAATGTTGGCAAAAACCACGAATCGACTTGGAGCTTGTTCTTTGGCCGCTTCAACCATCGCCTTGAGTGTTTCGCCGGAACGGCCGCTTAAATTCACCAATACTTTCATATTGAGGCTGTCCATTTCGGCAGCAGTTTCGGTCAGGTCCATGGAAGCCATTCTCCAAAGGTGACTGTGAATATCAACAAATGGGAACTTAGCCGAGGTGATCTCTTCTCCGGGCACTACCAAAGTAGACTCCGGCTGGTATTCCTCGAAGGTCATCGTTGTATCAGGGTGCTGAGCCAGAATAGGATTTGTAAGTAACAGGATGAATAGTAAAAGAGCTGAATTTTTCATACAAAAGTATAGTCAAAAATTTAATGCAGTGGAATGTACTGAGGGTAAGGCAAATGAAAAAGCCCCGAGAAAATTAATTCCGGGGCTTGAGTTCAATGTTGAATGCTTGTTTAAAACTTTGGATTATCCTTCAGCAAGTGGCTAAACTCTTTTTTGAACTTGGCAATTTTTGGGGCAATTACCACCGAGCAATATCCCGCATTTGGATTATTCTCAAAATAATTCTGGTGATAGTTTTCAGCCACATAATAATTCTCCAAAGGCTCGATCTCAGTCACGATAGAATCTTCCCAAAGGTCGGATTCATCCGTTCTTTTCAGGGATCTTTCTGCAATTTCTTTCTGCTCTTCATTATGGTAAAAGATCACGGAGCGATACTGCGGGCCTACATCATTACCCTGTCGATTCAGCGTAGTGGGATTGTGGGTATGCCATAATACTTCTAATAGTTCCTCGTAGGAGATCACTTCAGGATCAAAATGAAGCCGTGCTACTTCGGCATGTCCGGTTCTGCCAGAGGTGACTTCATTATAGGATGGGTTTTCCACGTGTCCGCCGGAATAACCTGATTCAACTTTTTCTACGCCTTCTACAATTTCATATACAGCTTCTACACACCAGAAACATCCGGCACCAAAGGTTGCTTGTTCCAAATTTTTCTCCGTTTGTTGTGCTAATAATGGGAATGATCCGAGACTTAAAACGAGTCCCAATGTCGATAATAATTTTATCATAATCTTAATACTAAAAGTTATGCCTGAGATTAAATAACGAATTTAAATCAGGCTTATTCTAAACAAAGTCCGTATGTGATTTCGTTTCTTTCATTTCAGAAGAGTGAATCTTTTATATTGGAGAGTGAACCAAAATAAGTAATGAAATTAATTCCATGAAAGCTCACTCACTTTTGATCTGTTTGTTACTTCCATTCTTAATTACGTGTTCTTCCAAGCAGCAGATTGGAAGCATGGATTTTGAAGAGGTTGTAGAATCTCCTAATAAAAAATTGTCGCTTACTTTGGAAGTTGAAAATGGGGAACCACTTTATCACTTAGACTATGATGGAAAGGCACTAATTACTCCTTCAAAGCTGGGAGTTATCTTTGAGAAAGTGAATTTGAGTGAAGGTCTGACGCTGGATCATATCGAGACTTCAGAATTTGATGAGACCTGGACTCAACCCTGGGGTGAGCAAAAGGAGATCCGGAATCACTATTCTGAAATGCAGCTGTACTTTACCAAAAATGAATCCGGTGAGAAAATGAATATGATCTTCCGTGTGTTTGATGATGGTTTGGGTTTCCGTTATGAATGGTCGGAGCAGGAAGGACTTCAGGATTTTGTGATCACTGATGAGATCACGGAGTTTAACATGGTGGATGATCACACCGGCTGGTGGATCGGAGCATATCAATTAAATCGCTATGAGCATCTGTTCAATGAAACCAAAGTTTCTGAAATTGATACGGTTCATACTCCCTTTACCATGAAAACTGACGATGGTGTTCACCTTTCCATACATGAAGCCGCACTAACAGATTATGCCAGCTTTACGGTGGCAAACAATGGAAATAATTCTCTGGAAGTGGATCTGGTGCCTTGGAGAAACGGGGACAAAGTCAGGGGATCGGCTCCGCATCAATCATCCTGGCGAACCATAACCATCGGTGAAACGGCCGGTGATCTTATGACAAATTATTTAATGCTGAACCTGAATGAACCAAGCAAGATCGAGGATACCTCATGGATCAAACCGGCTAAATACACCGGGATCTGGTGGGATATGCACCTGGGCACTAAAACCTGGGATATGGGAGACCGGCACGGTGCTACCACCGAATACACCAAAGAGTTAATGGATTTCACAGCTGAACATGGTTTTTACGGAGTATTGGTTGAAGGGTGGAATATAGGCTGGGGAGATGAATCAGACCGGTTCAGCTATACCGAAACGTATGCAGATTTTGATATTGAAGAAGTCACGAGATACGGAGATTCTTTAGGGGTGAAGCTGATCGGGCATCACGAAACGTATACCGGAATTTCAAATTACGAATCGCAGGTGGATGATGCTTTCACGCTCTATAATGAAGTGGGAGTGGAGGCGGTGAAAACCGGTTATGTCGGAGATTTTGTAGAAGGTGGAGAATGGCATCATGGGCAGTATATGGTTCGGCATTATCGGGACATTGTGGAAAAAGCAGCCGAGCATAAGATCATGCTGAACGTGCATGAGCCGATCAAAGACACCGGAATCCGCAGAACCTGGCCCAATATGATGACCCGGGAAGGTGCACGCGGACAGGAATTCAATGCATGGTCAGAAGATGGTGGAAATCCACCCTCTTATACAACTATTGTGCCCTTTACGCGAGGACTGGCAAGTCCTTTTGATTACACACCGGGCGTATTCAATCTGCTGCTTAGCGATAAAACGGACAACCCAAATAACAACAGGGTGATGCATACTTTAGCCAAAGAGCTGGCATTGTATGTGGTGATCTACAGTCCGTTGCACATGGTTTCAGATCTGCCAAAGAATTTAGAAGGCAATCCCACTGCACTTGAATGGATCAAAGTAGTTCCGGTTGATTGGGAAACCACGATTGTGCCTGAAGCTGAGATCGGTGATCATGCCGTGGTAGTTAGAAAGGATCGAAATTCCGGGGATTGGTATTTGGGAGGAATCACCGATGTAGAAGCCCGCAGTTTTGAGATCGATATGGATTTCCTCGAATCCGGGAAAACCTACGAAGCCAACATCTGGGCTGATGGCGAAGATGCCGATTGGGATACGAATCCATATCCATTGGAAAGAAGTACACAACGAGTGACAGCTGATGATATGCTGGAATTGAATTTAGCCAAAGGTGGTGGGGTTGCCATTCGGTTTGCAAAAATAGATTAATCTGATTTAGAAAGGAATTTCTCCTTTATAGACAACACCATCTTGAGAGGAGGTAAAATATGCTATGTTATTATTAAGATCTAAATCAAAACTTGCCAAATAGCCTAAATAATCTGGCAGTGAATAAATGGTTGCTATTTTTCCATCGTCAGTCAATTTGACGAGAAGCTGAGAAACATCAGAACTACTCCGTTGGGTAAGAATGAAAACTTCCTTATCAAATATTTTAAAATTTGAAATATAATCAAGAGCGGGTAAACCACTGGGGGAATTTTTTGCCCGTTCAACAACGCTGTCAAATATTTCCTCATTATGCGGAAGATCAATTTGCTGATTCCAAATCAGGTTTCCGGAAATATCGTATTTATTCAATTCGCTATATGAGTTTAAAAAGGCGAAAATATGGGAATCATTAGCCCGCAAAGTGACCATATTTTTAAATAGCTCCGGTATTTTTCCATTTCGTAGTTGGTTAAGACTAGCTTGTAAATCAACCGCTTCTAAGCTTTTACCTTTTGGTTCGCCAAACTTCAAGGTAGAATCGTTTCTTAAGTCTGTAATAGCAAGTAAAGCTCCATCTGTTCCTGCTGTTCCAACAACATATACGCTATCCTGTATGAGTGCTAATTGATTTAAAAGGCCCTGAGATTTGAATGCGTAACTGTTGATGAAATTTCCCTCTAAATCAAACCGTGAAAGCATACTTTGATCACTATCCACTACATTAAGAATATGGTCAATTTCAATGAGATCTTGAATTCGTATGAATTCCCCTGGTCCTCGTCCTTCTCTTCCAAACGAAGAAATTATCTCTCCATTTTGCTTAAGTAAGCTAACCTTCTTTTGCCCGAAATCTGCAATAGCTAAAGTACCATTACTCATCATTTTAATATCAGAGGGCTGGGCGATATCGTGGGTCTCAAAATCAGCAAAGGTGTACAGTGTATCAATTTGTACTTCACTGATTTTGATGTCTTTTCCGTCATTTTCTATTTGATTATTACAGCCAAATGATGAAAACAAGAGAAGGAAAAAGATACCGGTTGCTTTGTGAAAATTGGGCATGATTAAATAAGAAAATTAATTAGTAAGTGAGCCTTTATAAACCATTCCATTCATGATGTCAGATAAATAAATAGTTTTGTTATCGGGATTGATAGTAAAATTTATAAAATACATTTCTGGATCCGGTATTTGATAGAATGCTGTGATCGATCCGTCTTCATTAACTTTAGTGAGATGTTGGGGGTTCTCTCTGGGTTTGCCGCCAAGCAAATATATATCTGAACCAACGGCCTTAACATCTACGGTATAACGCAAGAATGGTAAATGATTTGAGTTTTTTGCCGCTTCAATGATATTATTTTCGAGTTGTTCATTATCAGGCAAGGTTAATTTCTTTTCCCAGATCAAATTTCCGGTCTTGTCATATTTTCTGAGTTCACTGTAGGAGTCAAGAAAGGCGTAAATATGTTCATCACCTAAGATCACATTCACATTATTTTTTAAATAATCCGGTATTCTTCCATTGATGATATCATTCCTGCTGGCCTCCATATCCATATCTTCCACTTCAGAAATTTTAGCTTCTCCGAATAAAAAAGAAGAATCCGTCTTGGTATCTGACCACTTAATAAGCTTATTGTCTTCTCCTGCTGCTCCAGAGTAAAAGGTACGATCTTCGTCTATGGCTATATTCCGGTCAAAGGCTTTAGTTTCGTATGGATAGCCTTCTATGAAATTACCTGAGTGATCAAATTCCAACACTTTAAATTGACTGATATCGACAACATGGATCAAATTTGATGTTGCCTTAATTTGTCCCGGACTTAAAAATTCTGCCGGACCTCTTCCTTCTTTTCCAAACTGTGAAATTGAATCCCCCTTAGGTGTAACAATAGTGATCTTTCTGAGCTGTCCGTCTGCAACCGCGAGATTTCCATTACTCATCAAAGCTAGAGCACCAGGTCGGGATATACCGTGGCTGTCGAAGTCCATGAATTGCGATAGGGTATCTATTTTGACTAGTATGGGTTCGGTCGGTTCGATGGTTTCTTTTTCTGTACACCCGATGGAAATAATCATTAAAACCAAAAGTGGAGACATAAATTTTGCAAGCATAATCAATGAGTTAATAATATTACTAATTCAATAGTATTTACTTGTTTTGATTGAAAATGTCAAGAAGGAGAGATGATGTGTCCCCCACCCGGTAGTGAAGCAATTCATCGCGTCTATGCTGGGTTGGGGAAGTTGAAGAGAGAAAAAGAAAATATAAATAGCTAAAAAAAGCCCGTCTCTTATAGAAGAAACGGGCTTAATTATTTGGTGCTCACGAGAGGAATCGAACCTCCACGGCCGTTAGGCCATACGCCCCTCAAGCGCACGCGTCTACCAGTTCCGCCACGTGAGCATTAGTAGTTGTTAGAAGGGCGACAAAGATAGCACTTTTACTTTTCAAAATTCAATCATTTCCCTGATAATTTACTCCTCAGTTTTATATTTATTATGTAGAATTATTCTAAATAGTGTTGTTATTTATAATTAGTCTAAATAACTTTGGCACCGAAATACACCGCTAAAATCTTATTTAGAACTTTGCCTGATGCAGTTAAAACTGACAGTTTGCTTGCTTTTTTTTCTACTTCCAATTTTAACAAACGCTCAATCCATTCAGGGAATTGTTGAAAATGAAAAAGGCTTTCCGCTTGAAGAAGCCCATGTTTATGTACAAGAGCTTAATAAGACCGTAATCGCAAATTCGGCCGGGGAGTTTACAGTTGATATAAACAATGTTGACTTGAATGAAGTCAGATTAGTTGTAACCCGGCTTGGATATAAACCAGTTAATAAGCAGATAAAAATATCAGAAGCAGATCAGGCTCTTATTAAGATCATTCTGAAAGAAGAAATCTATGACTCCGGAACCATGGTGGTAACGGCCACCCGAACCCGGCGCGATATTGAAGATGTAAGCATCCCGGTAACGGTGGTTTCGGATGAAGAAATTAGAATGAGCGGAAGTACACGGCTAAGCGATGTTTTACTGGAGCAAACGGGGCTTAATATTATTTCGGATCATGGAACCGGAATACAAATGCAGGGATTTGATCCTGACTATACGTTGATCATGATCGATGATCAGCCGGTAATTGGTCGCTCAGCAGGTACATTGAACCTGGATCGGCTTTCGGTGGGAGATGTAAAGCAAATTGAAATTGTTAAAGGTCCGTCCTCAGCCCTTTGGGGGAGTGATGCCCTGGCTGGAGTCATCAATATTATTACTGAAAAAGGAAGTCAGCCATTCTCCTGGGATGTAACCGGACAGTTGGGTTCTTACACTTCGTATGATGGTGCAACTAATCTATCGTTTCGGCAGGAAAAGATCTCCGGACAAATATTTGCCAATACGAATAGCTCAAATGGGTATGATCTGAATGAAGAAACGGTCTCCCCAACGGTCCCTGATTATAATAGCTACACATTATCGGGGGGCATTGATTACGACGTCACTCCCTCTCTGGAAATCGGAGTTCAATCGAGGTACTACCAAGAATCGCATACATCTTTAAATGATATTGATACAGACAACTCAGTTCAGCGTATCAACCAAAGTGAAAATCAGGAAAATTACAGTATTACTCCGGAAATCAGTTTTCGTGCAGGGGACCGACAGGTTTTTGATGCCTCTGCATTTTTCAGCCGATTTAACAGTCAGTCGGAATCTAATTTTACTGAAAATGGGGATCTGTATGCATTCAGTAATTTTGATCAGACCTTAAATAAATACGAGATAAAGAGTTCTACATTCTGGAATAAAGATCATACCTCTGTTTTTGGAAGTGGGATGAATGAAGAAGAGTTGGTCTCTGCAAATTATGCGGACGTACCCGCTTTTAAGAGTTACTTTTTATTTGGTCAGCATGAGTGGACTTTGACAAAAAAACTTTCCCTAACGGGAGGTTTTAGGTTTGATGCACATAATGAATATGCCTCTCAGTGGAGTCCAAAATTTTCAGGTTTATATAAACCAAATGATGTTATTCATATTCGGGCTTCAGTGGGGGGTGGATTCAAGGCACCGGAATTCAGGCAGTTATATCTGGATTTCACGAATGCTCAGGCCGGCTATAGTGTGTTCGGTTCCAACACTGTAATTGAGGGAGTTGAGCGTCTTGATAATGAGGGGCAAATTGATGAATTGCTTATCAATCCCAGTACTATTGGTGAAATAAAAGCTGAGCATTCTTTTGCCTATAACGTCGGTTTTGATCTTTTCCCTTTCAGCGGTGTGCAGCTGAGAATAAATGCCTATCGGAATAATGTGCAGGACCTTATTGATACTCAACGTATTGCAGTAAAAGATAATGGGCAGTCGGTATTCTCGTATTTCAATCTCAATAAGATCTATACACAGGGCATTGAATCAGAATTAAGAATAGTGCCCAACGGATATGACAATTTCCGTTTTAGTGTTGGATATCAGTTTCTGGATGCCCGCCGGCAGATTACCCGCGAAGTAGATGAAGTGGTTGAAGGAAGAGTAGTTACAAGGACATTGAAAGAGGACATCCCGATGTTCAACCGCTCCAAGCATAGCTGGAATGCAAAACTATTCTACACTTTTGATCGATTGGGGATAGACTCAAATCTGCGTTTTCTGTACAGGGGGAGATATTGGTTCGGTGATTCTAACAATAATAACAAGCCTGATGAAGGCGAATATGCGCTTGATCCAAATGAAGGTGCGTCTTCTACATTTCTTGGAACGGCAGAATCTTACCTCGAAAAGATTACCGTAAATGCTTCTTTGGCAAAAACCTTTCTCGACCGCTATCAATTGCAGGTTGGTGTCGACAATCTCCTGAATTTTCAAAGTCCGAGGTTTGTGCCATCAAACCCGGGCAGAACCATGTATGTACAATTTAAAATCAAACTTTACTAATCACTATAAATCACTCATAACATCATGAATATATCCGATATCAAAGTATTACCATTTATTTTATTAACACTTCTGGTTTTCAATGCCTGCGATCAGGGAGCTTCCAATGGTCCGGAACCTGTTGTAGCAGAATTAGCTGAAGATATTCGTGGAAATGTAAATACACTGAATGCTACCCGGGCACCGGTGGAAAATATTGAAGGCGACACCGAGACAAATCCCGGATATACATTTTTTGATCTGAATACCGGGGAAGTTATAGAAGACTCCACTTCAGATGCTTGGGATATTGGGTTTGCAGGTACCACTCTTATTGCTAATTCAGGAAACAACGGTGGTATTCAGGTGGCAAGTACAGCTTATGCAGATCTCGAAAACGCTCCAAATGATGGATACGCTGCAGAAACTGAACAGAGCTCTTGGTACAACTACGATTTTAATACGCATACTATCACCCCGAAAGAAGGTCACAGCATAATTGTGCAAACTTCAGAAGGCCAGTATGCAAAAGTTGAAATCCTGAGTTACTACCGGGATTCTGATACCGAGAATGAAAGCCGCTATTTCACTTTCAATTACACGCTTCAAACCGAAGCTGAAAACACACAGCTTTATCACGAAGATATCGAAACCTACTTTGACCTTGAGATGGGAGGAATTGTTGAAGACGGTTCTTCTTCTCAATGGGATATTTCGTTTTCAGGAACCTCGATTGCGGCCAATGCTGAAAATGGCGGAGGTATTCTGGATCTGAATATTCCGTTTGCGGATGTTACCGAAGCACCAACCGAAGGATATGAAGAAGATAATTCTAACTGGTACGACTATACCGGAAACAGCTCTCCTGCCCATGCGGTGCTTCCCAAAGATGGATTTTCACTGATCGTTCAAACTCCCGACGGAAATTATGCTAAAGTACGCATTATCAGCTATTACAAAGGCAATCCTGAAACGTCCACAGAGGAATTTGCTGACTCTGCCACGCGCCCAGAAGCACGCTATTTTACTTTTGAATATGCCGTGCAAACCGACGGTTCTGTAAACTTCGAATAAGAGTGATTAATAAAATCTTTGACCTTTAACCTTATATCATGAAATTCTTAAAAAATAGTATCCGAATTCTGCTTCTGCTGATGATTATTCCATTTTTTGGGATGAACAGTTCATTGGCTCAAGACACCGGTTTTCTTGTAATAGCCCCCGACCGGGGCTTTATGGGAAATCAGGAAGTTCGTGATTTGCACGAAAATTTTGACCAAAACTACATCACCAGCCTGGCCTTCGTAACTCCTGAAGAAACCGACCGTTTTTTAAAGGAAGGAATTGAGGCCCTCGAAAAGGAAGGAGTTAGTGAATTGGTGGTACTTCCACTGTTTCTTTCAGATGATCATCCTCATTTTAAGCTTGCAAAGGAGAGATTGTCGGGGCAAACCCTGACCACTCTTCCCGTTGAGTTTACTACAACTTTCAGCGAGAATTACCTGGCTGCAGAGATACTGGCCGACCGAATTGCAGAGCTGAGCCAAGAACCCAAAAAAGAATCCTTGGTGGTAGTTGCAACCGGAGCTTCAACCGAGGAGGAAAAGGAAGCCATCAGATCTGATGTTGAACGACTTCTGCACATGAATCACAGCTGGTTTGATTTCGATAGCCAAAGTGTTGTTGTTTTTGGTAATGACGGCGGCCGTTCAGGACCTGACCAGAACGAACTGGAAGAAGTCCTCTCTTCTATTCAGGAAAATGGAATCACGCCGGTAGTTGTCCCCTTTGATCTCTCCAGCAAATTGGATGGTATGATGGCATTCAGCTCAAGAATCCGATCGACAGTTCAGAAATACGGTGCACTTTATAATGGTAAAGACATCACTCCACATGAAAATGTAGAGCTTTGGCTGGCGAAACAGGCAAATAGTTATTTGCCGGTCACCAAAGAAAACCTGGGCGTAATTTTTATGCCTCATGGCTCTGATTATAACTGGAATCGCACCATGATGAATGCTATTGATGAACTTCGCGATGAATATAAAATCGAGCACGCCTTTAGTATGGGAGATGCAGACTTGATTGAAAAAGCCACTCGAAAATTGGAAAAAAGAGGTGCTACGGCCATTACCGTCCTGCGAATTTTTTCGCTGGAATCCAGCTTCAAGGAATCGATCGAATACACTATTGGTCTCCGCGAAAACATGGGACATGGCGGAATGATGCACGGCATGGGCGCACCAAAACGCGTGGTGAGTGGCAGTGAATTTTATACCACGGGTGGACTCGAAGATTCACCGTTGTTTGCTGAAGCGCTTTTAGATCGTGCTATCGGCTTAAGTGAGAATCCCGAAAATGAAACGGTAATTCTGGTTGGTCACGGAACCCGAACCGAAGAAGGAAACACACGCTGGCTAAAAAATTTGGAAAGCATAACCGCTCATATGGAAAAAACAGCGGAAGAAAAAGGCTACGATTTTCGTGATTTCAAATTTGAGAACTGGCGTGAAGACTGGCCGGATCTTCGTGAAAAGCATATTAATAATGTAAGGAATATGGTGAAGGAAGCTTCGGAAGATGGAGGCACTGCCATAGTAGTTCCAGCCCGTACCACTAAAGGTGGACATGCTCAAAGATGGCTCGGAGATCTGGATTTCAAACACAACGGGGAGGGTTTTGCTCCTCACCCATTATTTGTAGAATGGGTTGAGAGTCTGATTCTGGAATCTTTAGGTCATTTCAATGATGGAACTAAGGTTTCCGAAGATGTAACTACCTCTGCTGCTTCGTCTGATCAATCACATCATGCGCACTAGGATTTAAAATCTGCTTTTCCGGCACAAATAAAAACCCCATCTGGATTACCAGTGGGGTTTTTTGCTGTGTATATCTATTCAGACATACTTCAGGCTTAGGCGAATTACTCTTTTCAATGCTATGACGAATTCCTGAAGTTAAAAGTTCTACCAAAAAAAACGCTCCAACGCAGAGCGTGTGGAGCGAGTAGACTAAGTCACAAGCGGACGCTTGCGATAGTTAATAAGTGGTATAAACCTATGTCATAAATTCGACACTATTGGTTTAACCCAAAAACTTCAACATTCAATGTTGAATGTTCAGTGTTCGATATTCTTTACTCCTCTTCTTCGAGCTGCCTTTTAGCATAATCATTCTCAGGATCGATTTTAAGAGCTTGCTCGTAATAAGTACGTGCCTTATCTGTTTGTCCGCCTTTTTTGATCATGTCGCCCATAAGGATCCAGTTTTCAGCGTCTTGCGGATCTTTCTTGATGCGCTCGATCAGGTAAGGAATGGCTTCCTGCCCGCGGCTGGTCATAAGCATGAGCATCACTTTGTTACGGTGTGCTGCGGATGTGTCACTAAGCTCAATGGCTTTGTCGAAATCCTCTTCAGCACCTTCTAGTTTCTCTAACTGCATTCGAACATTACCGCGTAAATTGAAATAAGCAGCATTATCGTCATCAAGTTCAATCGCTTTCTCGATAGCCTCAATACTCTTGTCATACTGGTTCAGCTGCTGCATCACCAAAGCTTCAAGGTAGAATGCTTCATGTGAATCAGGTTGCTCTTTTTGCAGTTCACGGGCTACATCTAAGGCATAATCAATGTCTTTTTCCCGTAGTAATTCAAATCCTTTGTTTAGCTTCTCTTCGAAATTCATGGAGTCTCTTTTTTATCTTTATTAGAAAGGTCTTCGTATTCCGCTTCTTCAATTTCATCGATGTTCTGTCGCCGGCTTCCAAACCCTCCTTTAAAAGGGTCGAATTTGTTTTGACGTTTGTTGGAAGGTAAGAACAATCGATTGATATATCTTACCAAAAAGAAAAACACGATCGTAAAAAATATAAACTTAAGCATTGAGCTCAGGGTGCTATATGAATATGTGTATTGGTAGTAACCTGCTTATCAAAGATCTGTTCTTCGATGTATGTCAGGTGACCTTCATTATTCACAAAATCTATCTCCGTAGCATTCAGAATAATAAGGGGCGCCCGGTTGTAGTGATGGAAAAAATGGTTATAAGCGTCGTTCAGTTCTTTAAGGTACTCAGGAGTTATATTTCGTTCATAATCTCTGCCACGTGCTTCAATATTTTCCATAAGCCGTTCAACCGAAGACTGAATGTAGATAATGAGATCCGGCTGAGCTGCAATGCCCGTCATGATACTGAAGATATTATCATATAAAGCCATCTCATCCTGATCGAGATTCAGCCGGGCAAAAATACGATCCTTGTCAAAAATGTAATCTGAGATCGTGAATTGGTGGAACAGATCCTGACTCATCATATTCTGTTGCTGCTTAAAACGACTCGCCAAAAACGCGAGCTGGGTTTGAAAAGCATAGCGCTCACGATCCTCATAGAATTTTGGAAGAAATGGATTGTCTTCAAATTCCTCCAAAACCAAACGTGCGTTTCTTCGCTCAGCCAGTAATGATGCGAGTGAAGTTTTTCCCGCACCGATCACACCTTCAATAGCAATAAAATCATATGGGTTGGGCATCAGCTACCAGTTCAATTTTGTGATGTCAATTTCGAGAGTCGGCGCTTGCTCAATCAGTTTATCCACATGCTGAGCGGAAATGGGATCTTTCCAGTCGGGTAAAACCTCTTTTAACGGAAACAGAACAAATAAACGCCGGCTATATTCCTGATGAGGAATGATAAGGGTATCTGTTTCAATGACCAAGTGATCCCAGGCAATTATATCCAGATCTAATGTGCGTGCTGTCCATTTTGGATAGCGGGAGGGACGGCCTTGTTTTTTTTCCTGCTCTTTAAGCTTTTCGAAAAGTTCCGCTGGTTCAAGCTCGGTTTCAATAATTGCGACAGCGTTCAAAAAATCATTCTCTGAAGGGCCAACGGGTTCAGAACGATAGATCGATGACTTTTGAATATCTGAAATACTGAGGTCACTCAGGAAAACTGATGCTGTTTTCAGTTGTTGATGAGGATCATTCAGATTAGAGCCTAAAGCGATTATGACCTGGGCCACGACATCCTCACTTTCGTATGATCAATGGGTGCAGAAATAGGTGGATTCAGTTTACGTACCTGGACGTCGATCTTGTCACAACCGGTGAAAGTCTTAAATAATGCTTCACCGATCTTGAAGCAAAGAGTTTCGATAAGATCTACAGGTTCGCCGTTTATGATCTCTGCAGTAATTTGCTGAACTTCCGTATAATTGATGGCTTCTTTGAGGTCGTCTGAAGTTCCGGCTTTGGAAAGATCGGTGTGGAAATCTACATCTACTAAAAAATTATTACCCTCTTCTTTCTCAAATTCCTGAACCCCGTGGTATCCAAGAAATTTCATTCCACTTACAGTGAGGGTATCCATGAGTTAAAGGCTGGCTACTTCAATGCGCTGATGTAATTCCTCAACCATGCGTTTGTGTTTTGCACTGGTGGAGATCCGCTCTTCTACGGTAGAAATAGCGTGAATAACGGTAGAATGGTCACGTCCGCCAAAATGCAATCCAATAGTCTTTAAGCTGGACTTAGTGAATTTCTTGGAAAGGAACATCGCGATCTGTCTTGCTTCTACGATTTCCTGTTTTCTTGTTTTCTCCCGGACTTTATTGGTATCAATTCCGAAGTAATCACATACATAATTCTGGATCTGTTCGATCGAGATCTGTGTATTTGAATCTTTCACCATATCCTTCAATACACGCTTGGCCATCGCCAGATCGATATCATCTATATTCTGTAGGGAAGCATGGGCCAATAATTTAATAATGGCTCCTTCCAGGTCTCTAACGTTAGATTTGAAATTGTGAGCGATGAACTCAATGATCTGCGGGTCTATCTCGATTCCGTTGTCATTGGCTTTGCGTTCAAGGATCGCATAGCGGGTTTCATATTCCGGCATCTTCAGATCGGCACTCAAGCCCCATCCAAAACGGGAGATCAGTCGTTCTTCAATATCGGGAACGTCTTTTGGAGCGCGGTCACTGCTTAGGATAATTTGTTTTCCATCCTGATGAAGGGCATTGAAGATGTGGAAGAATTCTTCCTGTGTTTTCTCTTTGCCGCTGAAGAACTGAATATCATCTACCATTAAGACATCAATATTTCGGTAGAACATTGAAAACTCACTCGCCCGGTTATTACGGATGGCGTGTACAAATTCATTGGTAAAAGCTTCCGAAGATATATAAAGGACAGATTTTTCGTCCCCAAATTTCTCTTTGATCTTATTGCCAATACTTTGAACAAGGTGAGTTTTTCCAAGCCCGGTTGGCCCGTATACAAAAAATGGATTGAAAGAGTTGCTTCCTGGGTTGTCTGCAATAGCCATTGCGGCAGATCGAGCCAGGCGATTACAGTCACCTTCAATGAAGCGTTCAAAAACGTAATTGTTATTCAGGTTGGAATCGATCTTCGTCTTTCTGATCCCGGGAATTACAAAAGGATTTTCAATTCGGTCGGGTTGGTATTCGGGATAACCATTAGACTCCTGAGGCTCTACCGGACCCATCGGACGTTGAGGCATTCTGACGGAGCGATTATTCTCAAACTGATCGGACTTTTCCATTACAATGGAATACTCAAGTTTCCCCTCGGGGCCTAAAACTTTTGCGAGAGTAGAGCGGAGCATATTATAGTAATGCTCTTCAAGCCATTCATACCAAAATTGGCTAGGCACTTGAACGGTAAGTGTGTTGTTATTCAGAGATACCGGCTTGATAGGTTCAAACCAAGATTTATACTTCTGGTAACTAATGTTGTCCTTAATAATATCTAGGCAGTCTTCCCATGCCGATTCAACCGATAACTCGTGCAATTTTCCAAATCCCCCTTACGGTGTTAGCTTAAAAAATGTAAGATCAAACCAAAACCAGTTATCCACAAGAATTTTGATAACTCAGCTTCGCGTCGATTTGAAAATGCCAATTTATTGAGCACTTGTCAAACCGAAGAATGAGTATTTTTAAAAAGTTATCCACATTTATAAATATGTTTTAACTCTTTGTTAGGCAGTAGATTATGAGTTTTTATAAATTATTCCCAAATACCACTTGACACCCCTTAATATTGCCGTAACACTGAATTGACCTTTATGAAACAGGGGTAAAAAAATATTTAAGTTTTTTTCCACAAGTTTTCCACATTTTTGAAAAGCAATAAAAGTCCAGGGTTTTTATTAAAAATATTGAGAAATAATCAAGCTTTTTTTGCTATTAAAAAACGGGATTTATCCCCATAGTCATTTTTAATATTGGCATCCCAGTTACTATCTTGAAATATATTCAGTACTTCTTGGGAATGATCTTCATGAAGCTCTAAAAAAACGGTTCCTGATTGTGCTAAAAAATTTGAGCTGAGAGTTTCAAGCGCTCGATACATTTTTTGAGTTGATTCACAAAATAAGGCGAGCCCCGGCTCGAAGTTTTTCACTTCATCGTCCAGTGAGTTTTTTTCGTCCGGATGAATGTAGGGGGGGTTGGAAATAATGAGATCAAATTTATGATCGTTCAAAGAGTGAGGTTGAAAAAGGTCATCTTTTAAAAAAGAGATATTGACATTGTTATACAATGCGTTCTCTTTGGCAATGGTAAGGGCTTCATCAGAAATATCGGTGGCAAAAACTTGCCAGCTTGGCCGGGCACTTTTTAAAGCTATTGGGATACAGCCGGAACCTGTTCCTATATCAAGAACTTTCAGCTCTTCTTTCTCATCAAATTGCTCAAGTATCCAGTCAACAAGTTGCTCCGTTTCTTGCCGCGGAATAAGAACTCCAGGCTTTACTTTGATTTTCACGTTATGAAAATCAGTTTCACCTGTTATATATTGAAGCGGTTCGTGAGCTGCCCGGCGCTTTACCAATGGCCTTAATATTTCAAGTTCATCAGAGGAAAGAGGTCGGTCATATTCCAAGTACAGGCCTAACCTTTTGATAGAAAGCACATGAGCCAAAAGCCATTCGATACTAAACCGAGGTGATCTAACCTGTCTATCTTCAAAGAAATCAGTGGCCCATTCCAGCATACTAAGAACCGTCCATACGGATGGTGCTTTAGTCATGGGTTACTCTTCTTCGGCTTCGGCCGGTGGCTGCTCTTCTTGTAAGGTAAGACCGTGACGCTTAGAAAAATCGAGAATGAAATCTATTACGTGCGACTCTACATTCTGCTCTTCAGAAAGAGAACTTCCCCGGAAACCCATACGTCCACCGGTTTTCTTAAGCACAATCTTGTTGTGTTTCCCCTTACTTTCCAAGATACAAGTTAAGGTTACGCTCGAATTGATTTGCTTTTCGTATTCTTCATAAACAGCAACGTAGATCGTTTCTGAAGTGCCTTCCGGAGAATATTCATACAGGAATTTAGGTGGATGTTCTTTGAACATCTTAGATGACATTCTGCGAAGCGTTGCAGTTGGTCCAAATACAAAATAAGTTGTGTGTGAATTCATGCTTTGTAGCTTGAATTAATTATTTTAAAGGTATGTTGTATATCAAAAATTTGTGCTGAAAATAACAGGTTATTGCTTTAACACAATAAGAAATTCCATTAAATTTCGTTGTACATTACAATAACGCCCTCATAGACATTATAAACACGATTTTTTAATGAAAAATTTGATCTTTTTTTCGATAGTATTTTTGATATGCTTGCAAACCAATCAAGTATACGCTCAATTTGGTGAGCCTGATGTGCAGGAAAGGGAAACCCCGCGAAATTTATTTGATGAGGGATATAAAGTTGGATTCGGTTTTAATATAGCCCTTAGTGATTTTGGATTTGGCGCGGGAGGTCAGCTTAGGATCGGACTCGATAAATACACCGAAGGAATAGTTGACTTGAAGATCAAAGGGTTGAAAGATCCTACGGAACAGACCTTTACAGATTTTTTGGGATACCGTACGGTTCCTGAAAAATATCAAAGAGTATTGGCCGTACCATTATATTTTGGGCTTAAAAAAAGATTCTTTGCAAATGCCATTTCGGATAATTTCAGAGCATACACTTCTCTGAGCGCAGGTCCTGCCTTTGCTTTCTCATATAGCTATTTCAATGATATCAACGAAAATGGATTTCGTGAAAATGATGCCCGGATCTATCCTTTTACAGAGCCGGTAAATGATGTTTTTACAGGATGGAGTAATTCAGAGACCCATTGGGGGTTTGGAGGTGAATTTCTGGTTGGGGTAGATTTTGGAGATAATTTTGCAAATCTCTCGAGTGTACAGTTTGGATATACCATGAATTATTTTGGTAGCGGGATTCAGGTTTTAGAACCTTGTAAACCTGATCTAAACCGAATAACCCAGGCTCCCCAGAATCCTTGCGGAGTTGGCCCAAATGAAATGGCTGACGTAGTTTTGTCAGATGGAACTATATCTGAAGCCCCACTTGAGCAAGCAAATGATCCCCGGAAATATTTTGGATCTGCTCAGATCAGTTTTGTTTTTGGATGGATGTGGTAATCAGTTCTGACTGATCTTTGGAAACCACTCCTCAGGTTTTGCCAGGCTATCAATAATTAGATCCGGGTTATGCTCAGAAAGTTCTTCACGGCCAAATTTCCCGGTAGTGACGGCTATACATTTCATGCCGGCATTTTTTGCACATATAACATCACGCGGAGTGTCACCCAATACTAAAAACCTGGATGGTTCGGGACTAAAACCAAATTGTTTCTCCACCTCGGTAATCGCTATTTGCGGAAGTTTGTTTCGATCTTTTTCAAATTCGCCAAATGCTCCAAAGGAGAAATCATGATGGATGTCTGCCGCTTTTAACTTTATCTGAGCCGTTTGAGAATAATTACCCGTGAGTAGTCCACAGATAAAATCTCCATTAAAAAAGAATTCAAGTGCTTCGTCGATGTGAGGATGTCTTTTGACACGTTCCGTCTTTTTCAGAAGTACGTTCTGCATGTAATCCAGATACTTTGATTTATACTCCTTATACAACTTCTCGTCAAAATCATGATTTACCAAGAAAGAGGAGAAAATATCATGGTCGGTCCGGCCTGAAAAAGAATCGGTTTCCATGTCCGGGTAATCAATTTCAAGTTCATTCAAAATTCTGCGAAGGTGACTGCGATTATATTTACTATCTACGGTTAAGAGGGTGCCATCGATATCGAATAAAATGACCCAGGGGTGTATCTGATCTTGCTGCACGGTGAATAGGTTTTTATGTGTGAGAATTCAGCCACAAAAGCGCTAAAATACAATTCAATTTTGTGCTTTCGGGTTTTGTGGCATTGAATAAAAATAGAAACTAAAATTTAATACAATCTTCAATAAACATACGAAACTTGACATGAAATGGTTTTAAGTACATGTTAAATCATAGTACCTTTAAGCAATCAATCTCACTAACAAATCGGAGAAATTATAATGAGTTTTATAGAAGATATTCACGCAAGACAGGTGATCGACTCACGGGGAAATCCAACTGTTGAAGTTGACGTAACTCTTGAAACAGGAACGACCGGACGAGCAGCTGTCCCATCCGGAGCTTCTACCGGAGAACACGAAGCCGTAGAACTGCGCGACGGTGACAAAGATTATTTTTTAGGTAAAAGTGTTCTTAAAGCCGTGGACAATGTAAACGGACTTATTGCTGAAGAACTAATTGGTTTGTCTGTATTTAATCAGGTTGGACTTGATAACTTACTGCTTGAACTGGATGGCACACCAAACAAAGCCAAGTTAGGGGCTAATGCCATACTTGGAGTTTCTATGGCTATTGCTAAAGCTGCAGCAGGTGACTTGGGAATGCCACTTTGGAGATATATAGGCGGAGTAAATGCAAAAGTTATGCCGTTGCCAATGATGAATATTATAAACGGTGGTTCGCATGCGGATAACAGTGTAGACTTCCAGGAATTCATGATTATGCCCGCCGGCGCTGATTCGTTTAGCAAAGCACTGCAGATGGGAGCTGAAGTTTTCCATAATCTGAAGAAGGTACTTTCTGAAAAAGGCTACAGTACGGCTGTAGGAGATGAAGGAGGATTTGCCCCGAACCTGAAATCGAATGAAGAAGCTATCGAAGTTATTTTGATAGCAATTGAAAAAGCAGGCTATACTCCTGAAGAAGATATTCTGATCGCACTTGACCCTGCTGCCTCTGAATTTTACAACACCGAATCCGGTCTGTATGAATTCAAATGGAGTGATGGTTCCACAAAAGACACCGATGCAATGGTGGATTATTGGAGTAATTGGGTAGATAAATTTCCTATTATTTCTATTGAAGACGGCCTGGCCGAAAACGACTGGGACGCCTGGAAAAAACTTACCGATGCAGTTGGCGATAAAATTCAGCTTGTCGGGGATGATCTATTTGTGACTAACACCGAGCGACTTGCTACAGGCATCGAAAGAGGTATTGCGAACTCGATCCTGATCAAAGTGAATCAGATCGGTACTATTACTGAAACTCTGGACGCTATCGAAATGGCTCATAAAAATGGATATACAGCGGTTATTTCTCACCGTTCAGGAGAGACTGAAGATGTTACCATTGCAGACCTTTCTGTAGCAACAAATGCGGGACAGATCAAAACGGGTTCCATGAGCCGAACCGACCGAATCGCAAAATACAATCAATTGATCCGTATTGAGGAGCAGCTTGGTGATTCTGCATTATTCCTTGGTCATGATGCATTTGGGCTATAATTAGAGCTGCAATCCAGTCCTTTTAAAATAATTTGTAAGGAATTGGTTTGGGATCGCTCTAACTAACACATAGTAGCTTTATCAGTAGCCGCCTTTCATTTGTTGAGGGCGGCTCTTTTTTTATCCTAAAACCACCTGCTAAAAACCGTCATATTGCGTACCATATAGCGCATGCAAAACACTCATACAGAACTTCTTAATTTCAGAAATCACCTGGATACCAAAATTGACTGGGCTCCGCATCTCAATGTGATTACCGGCCCAAACGGTTCGGGTAAAACCAGTCTTATTGACGCGATTCATTACCTTTGTATGTCTCGTAGTTTTGTGTCCGGTACCGATATGTATGTGGTGAATCAGGATGAAAGTTACTTTATGATAAAAGGTCATTTTGAAGGACAGATCCGATCTGAGTTCGACGTATCCTGCTCCTATTCACGAGGTGATGGGAAAAAGATATTTGTTAATGATTCTCCACTTGAACGACTTTCAGATCTCATTGGGATGGTGCCGGTTGTGACGCTGACTCCAGACGATAAAAAACTAACGCTGGAAGGGCCGACCGAACGCCGTACATTTATTGACTCATTTATTAGTCAGATTTCACCGGCTTACTTGCGTGACCTTATCGAATACCGGAGGGTGCGAAAGCAGCGGAATTCATTACTTCAGGAATATCGGGGACCGCTATCGGTATTGGAAGCGTATCTTGAACCCTGGAATGTGCAATTAGTAGAAGCAGGTTCACGGATCGTTGCTAAACGTCATGAAGTGCTCGAGAACCTGAAAAAGTATCTCGAACAAGATTATGCAATGATATCAGGGATGAATTTGACCACAAATCTCGAATACCAGACCTTTTGTAAGCCAAGCATGGATGTGGAGGCTATTGAGAAAGAGTATTATGAGCAACTTGAAAAAGTTCAGACCAAGGAAATTGAACGGGAAATAACAACGATCGGCCCCCACCGGGATGAGATCATTTTCTACCTGGATGATTTTGAACTGCGTCGCTTTGGTTCTCAGGGACAGCACCGGCTTTTTGCCTTGTCACTTAAACTGGCACAACTTCATTACTACTCAGATGAGCTTGATGATCTGCCCATTCTGATGCTGGATGATGTTTTTGGGGATTTGGATCTCAAGAAAACAGAGATCTTGCTGGATGCACTACAACAACATAAAGGTCAAATATTTATAACTTCTGCCAATCCGGTTCCTTTCGAAGATTATGTTACCTTTGATGGAACAAATAACCGCTTTTATGAAGTAGAAGACGGTAAAGTGAGTGAGGTTCAAAAATGAGATTTGATACACCAAAATCCCTTAGTTCTGTTTTAGAAGATTTTCTGGAGAAATTTCCTCAGAAGAAAAAACTAAAGCAGGGTATGATACTTTCCGCCTTTGAGGAAATTGTTGGAGAAAGAATGGCTTCAGAAGTGGAAGATCTGCACTTTGAAGGCAATAAACTGGCGATGAAAGTAAAGCATCCGGCCTGGCGACAGGAAATTCATGCCAACCGATTCAGCATTGCAAAAAAATTAAATAGTAAAGTTAAAGGTGATATTATTTCCGATATCATTGTTCGCAGTTAGTTGACTAACCCTAATCCTGCATCTATATTCAGCCATGGCTGATTTTTCTGAAAATAAAATTATTAACTGGTTCAAAGACTTCCTGAAAACGGGAACCAAACCCGGTACGGAAGAAACTAAGGTGACTTTCATGCGCCGTGAAAAAGTCATTGTTTTTATAGGTGCGTATATCCTGGCGGTTTCACTGTGGCTGATCGTGAATTTAGGGGGAAGTTTTAGTATCAATGTGAATGTGCCGATTGAGCCCGGTAATGTACCTGAGAATATGGCTCTTACTGAAAACCTTCCCGAGTTTGTTCAGGTGGGAGTTTCCGGAGATGGCTGGCAATTATTGAATTTGTATAATGATCCCCCCGTAGTTGTGATCAATGTGGAGGATGAAGAAGTTAATTTGTTTGATCAAGTGCGCCAGCGTCTGAGTTATTTGCAGGGAATGGATATTGCAAAAGTACAGCCCCTGTTACTTTCTATAGATATGGAGCCGAAGGTTACTAAAAGAGTGCCAATCAGAGTGCCGGCTGACCTTAGTTTTCAAAATCGATATGGGCTGATAGGTGACCCGGTACAAAGTCCGGATAGTGTTACAATCTCAGGAGCCGAATCCAGGATCTCAGAAATTGAGGAATGGGTGGTGCGGGATACGCTGCGCTTAACGAATATTCGTGATGATATTTCAGTAAGTATGCCTCTTGAAAGTGCAGGGGGTGCAATAGAGCTTTCTGAAGAAGAAGTGACTTTTAACGCTAATGTATCAGAGTTTACTGAGGGAGAAACTACAGTTTATATTCAAACCAGGGGATTGCCACGTGGACAAAATGTGAATTATAATCCTTCATCAGTTACCATAAAATTTGATGTCCCCATCGAGCAGTTTGCTGATGTAGAAGAAATACAGCCCTATGAAGTATATGTTACATATTCGAAAATCCTGGAAGACTCCAGTGGCTTTGTAACCCCGGATGTTGAACTAAAAGCAGATCAATTTGAATTGCGGTTACGTAGTTTTCAGCCCAAAGCAGTGGCCTATTTTACGGTGTTGAATTAAATCTTCAGAAGTTTAATACCAATCCTATTGAGGGTAGTACTTCTCCACTCTCTGTTGCGCTTACCTGTACAAGTTCTCGCGGCGTGATGATCTCTCCATTTTGATTTCTATCCAATCCAAAGCGGGGTTCGGAAGGGCTTGATTGAACAAGAATATTTTGTACTTCCAGGTACAAGTCCAGACTCAGATTTTGGAAATTGAATTTTTTATCGATGCGGACATCAAGCTGACTGAGTGGATTCAGGCGTAGGGAACCTAACTCCTCATAATCCCGAAAAACGGCCGGGTAATTTTCCAAAGTCCGTTGTTGGTCAACCGGTGGATAGGGAGACTTTCCAAGGAAGCGATATCGCGAACTTATTTCCCAGTTGTTACCGAATTTGTATCCACCGAGGAGTGAGACTAATACGCCATTATCCCAGACCGCCGGTTTGTACTCATCATTGAATAGATTAGTGAATTCACTCTTGTAAAACGTAAAAGAAGCCACGCCATAAAACTTCCCGGTAAATTTTTGTTGATAGAGAAGTTCAAGTCCATAAGTTCGGCCTTCACCTTCACTGATAATCTCTTCGCTCCCAAAAATTTCAAAATCACCGCCTTTATTGGCAAGTGAAACGCTGTCAGAGGTGGAAATGGGATAGTCCTCATATAATTTCAAAAATCCTTCAGCAGAAATTCTGGCACGGTCGTTCAGTAAATATTCGATACCGGCCACCAAGTGGTCACTTTGGATATAGGCAGAAGTAGTATTTGAAAAGTTTCCGGCACTGTTCTGAAAACCGAGAGTGGTATAGGGTAAAATTTTATAGTATCGACCGATGGACGCATTGGCAGTCCATTTTTCGTTTTCGGTAAGTTTATAGGAAGCAGAAAAACGGGGACTGAGAGTGCGATAGACCTCATTTCCTGATTCGGTAAAAGTATTACCATCCGCTCTCAATCCAAAAGAAAGTCCCAGCCGATTACTCAAGAGATCAACTGAGCTTTGTGCAAATATCCCGTATCGAAAAAAATTCAGATTGGTATCAAATCTTCGGTTGTTGATCAGGTCGTCCGTGGAATTAGAATAATCCGCATTGATCACATTTAACCCGCCGGAGAGAGTCCAGTTCTCAATAAATTTGGTGGCCTGATAACGAAGATGTGTTTCCGTTTCCCGGGATTCATTTTTGAGATAAAGCCCGGTTTCATTTACATTGTCCTCATATCGGTAAAAGAAATTCCCAAGGGTGTTATTACTGAGGACTGTTTCCATGAATCCGCTGTTGTCATCAAACTGCCGGCGCCAGCCAATGCCCACCGTATTGCTGTTTTGTCGGATAACAGGAATCTGATTTTGAATGGCTTCCTGCTCGGGATCAAATTCATCAAGATCATTAATGGCAAGATCGTCTATGGAACCAACACCTGTGAGATATATTCTGTTTTTATCATCTATACGATGATTTACTTTGTATTGATAATCCCAGTAATCCGGAAGAAAAGGTAAGCCAATGGCCTGAAATAAAAGCTGAAGATACGATCGCCTGACAGAGGCAATATATGTAGTGTTGGCTTCGGAATTATCTCCTTTAAAAAGAGGGCCCTCAATCGTTAACGCAGCTTCGCTGGAACCAACTCTTAAATTCCCCACAAACCCACGGTCGTTACCGGTTCGTTGATTAAACTGAAGAACTCCGGAAAGTACATTTTCATATTTTGAGTCAAAAGAACTGGAGGTAAGTGAGACTCCTTCAAAAAAGGAGACATTCAACAAACCCACAGGACCGCCTGCGCTTCCCTGAGTTGAAAAGTGATTGATATTGGGAATTGGGATCCCATCCAGGTAGTAAACATTTTCATTAGGAGCTCCTCCACGAATAATCACGTCATTCCGAAATCCCCCCACTGAACCTGAGACACCCGGCAGTGATTGCACGACTTTGGCGATATCATTATTCCCTCCGGGGTAAGCAGCAATTTCTTCCTGGCTGAATTTCTGAATAGAGAGCGGGGTGACTTGCTCTTTCTTAAATGGGTTTGGGGTGATGTTAATCTCGTCCAGTTCACTCACCTGTTCCTCAAGCTGGAAGTTGAGATCAATATTTCCCTCGGAACGAACGACCACATTGAATTTAGTTTGTTCGACAAAGCCTACATAAGAGACCTTTACATTATATGTTTTGGTGGGAATATTGTTGATCGTGTAGCGGCCGTCGGAATTTGTGGCATCACCTAATTCGGTTCCTTCTAAAATTATCGTAGCGCCGATAAGCGGTTCCCCGGTTTTAGAATCTGTCACCTTGCCGGTGATGGTTCCAGTGGATTGAGCTAATAAAGTCCCCTGAATTCCAAGACAAAGGAAAATGATAAATAGTCTGCTATAGTGCATTAGTAACAAGGCAAAAATTTAGTTTGTTCATTTGAGAGTGAACAACATTCAGGGAGTTTAAAACCGTTCCACCACAGTCAGATAGGGTATTAATGATTTATTGAAAACTACCCAAACAACCCCTGAATACTTCCACCATCATGACTGATGGTTTGCCCCGTCACATATCCCGCATGCGGTGAAAGTAACCATGCCGCCAGCGATGCAAATTCTTCTGCTTTACCCATTCTGCCAACCGGGATGTTTTCTTCCATTCTCTCTTTAGCTTCTTCAAAACTGATATTCAATGAAGCCTTATTCTTTTCGATCACCCTTTCAATTGCCGGTGTTTCATGAGAACCGGGGGCAAGCACATTTGCTGTTACTCCCGATTTGGCAATTTCCAGTGCCAGCGTTTTCACAAAGCCGACAACCCCGGCGCGAAAACTGTTGCTGAGCGTGAGTGAAGGTAATGGCTGTTTAACGGACTGACTCTCAATAAAAATCATGCGCCCATATTCTTTTTCTTTAAAATAGGGAGCCAGCCGCAAGGCGAGATCAATTTTCCAGCGCATTACCAATTTCCACGACGAATCCCAGTCGTCCATGTTGGTTTCAAGTGGAGTTCCTGTTGGAGGTCCGCCTGCGTTGAATACGATACCGTGCGTTTTTTTGTCTTGAACCGTTTCTTCGATCTTATCCAGGGTTTCGCTGTAAATTAAACTCCCTTCAATGATCTCAGTTTGTTTTTTAAAGTGACTGAATTTATCACGAAGCAGATCACCTCGTCTCGCTACTAAAACAACTTTGGCTCCTTCCTGTAAAAGCTGCCGGGCTATGGCTTCTCCAAATCCACTTGAGGCTCCACATATTACAAATCGTTGGTCGGTGAGTTTTAAATCCATAATCGAAGTAATTTAGTTTTGGGTATAAAAATAAATAAGGAGCTTTTTCTAACGTTCGTTTATCGAAAAACACAATTTGCATCCTATTTGAGGGAGTTATACGCTGATAAAGTATTGCTATAAATTACATTAGATGTATCAAAATACTGCTCGCCTATATCTATTGCTTTTTTAAAATACCTATTGGCCTGTTCGTTGTTTCCAAGCTGCATATAAACTGCGCCTATGTTGCTTAATTCTCTAAGATGATCCGGGTGAGTTTCACCCTTTATCTCTACGTTGCTTTCATGTGCTTTTATAAACCACTCCAGAGCTTTTTCTTTATTGCCGTTATAAAAATAAACAGCCCCCATATTTCCTTCACTCATTAAAGTAAGTGGATGTGTATCTCCCAGTAGTTCCTTCCTCATGAAATAAGCCTGTTCAATTAACTCTTTTGCTTCGTCATATTTTCCTCTTTGCTGAATAATAACGCCCAAATCATTCATCGCCTTCGCTTTTTCAATACTGGATTTGTCATCAAAAATGTCGAGGTACATTTTCAGTGATTTTCGGGCGTGTTCTTCAGCTTTTTCATTGTTTCCCTGCATATGCATAGCCCAGCCCAGGCTAACATGAGCACCTGCAACCTTTACAGGTGTAAAGTAGGGTTGCCCCTGATCAAACCCTTTGGTTCGTGCATCCACTACCTCTCTGAATATTGATTCAGCTCTTGCATAATCTCCATTATCTACCAGAAGCCAGCCATGATTATGCCGTGTCACCCAATAAACATCAGAAGTGGTATCATCACGGGCAGCATATCGATTAAATATTTCCCTATAAAGACTATCTGATCTTTGGTATTCTCCCCGATCAGAAAAAATATCTGCTTTGTTTGACATTGCTGAAAGCATATAGGCTTCCCAATCCAACGGAACAATATCTAACTGCTTTATCTCTTCTTCATTTCTATTTAAATACCACTGTAGTGAATCTGCGTATACAATAGCCTTATGATCATTACCCATGACTTTTGCCAAGTCCGCTTTCCTGTTATAGACATCGGCTAGCCAGTATGTATACTCGTTTCCTTCATCCAAATCACGAAGTATGATTGAAGCCTTATCAAGTAAAGAATCTGCTGTTTTTAATTCCCCGAGGTGAAACTTAATGTTTCCAAATTCTAAAAAAAGACGAGCCTTTTCTCCTGGTACATCCGCAAACTTATAATCAATCATCGCCAGCGTTTCATCAAGAAACTGACTTGTGGCAAGCCTCGGATCTTCAGTTTGAGTATAATCTACTTCTTCAAAGAGACTTACCATTACATCGCTTACCATTTTAGCCCTGCTAAGTGCCTCCAATGCCCGGTTTTTTTCTTTGTTGATGTTTACACTGTACATGATTCCAAAGGTAAGTAACAAGATCAAAAAAGAGGCGGCTAAGGAAAGACGAACCCGGTTTCTTCCGACAAATTTTCTGACTTTATAGATGCGGGTGTTCTTGCGGGCTAAAACTGGTTTACTGCTTTGAAGACTTTCAATGTCGGTTAGTAATTCCTGAACCGAAGAGTACCGGTCCTGAGCTTCTTTTCTGAGGCATTTGCTGACAATTGCATCTAAATCCTGAGCATCAATTTTTTTGAGATCTGCCTTTGAATTTGCACTTATTTTTTTTGTTTCCCGGTTGAGGATGATCTTTTCAGCCTGTTGCAATGTTTTACCTGAAAGGTCATAAGGCTTTTGTTGGGCGAGCATTTCATAAAGCACCAGTCCCATGGCATAAATATCTGTAGCTACAGTGATTTTCCCCATATTGATTTGTTCAGGAGCCGCATAGCTCAAACTCAGCAAACGGTTCGACTCCATCGTCTGAATGATCTCTTCTTCAGATAATTCTTCTGATATAATTTTGGCTATGCCAAAATCAAGCACTTTGACTTGTCCGTGTTCATTTATAAGCACGTTATGAGGCTTGATATCGCGATGAACAATCAGGTTCCGGTGGGCATAATCTATGGCTTTACAGATCTGCTTAAAAATATTTAGGCATTGGCTAAGAGCAGGTTTTTCTTCCTTGATAAATTTTGAGAGAGACCTTCCTTTAATGTACTCCATTACTAAATACGGCCGATTATTATCGGTCATTCCCGCATCGTATAATTTGGCGATGTTGGGATGCTCCAGACTTGCCAGTATAGACTTTTCTTGTTGAAATCTTTTTTCCCAATTTCCGCTGGACAATCGCCTGTTTAGAACCTTTATGGCAACTTCACGTTTAAACTCCCCATCGGAGCGCTTCCCTTTATAAACGATTCCCATCCCACCCTGATCAATTTTGGCAGTGGTTGTATAAGGGCCAAAGGTTTGAGCAGAGAAGGCTTTCTCATCGAAGCTATCTGCTTCTAATGAATCATTTAGGTCATTGAAAAAAGATTCCAGGTTCTCTTTAGGGTTTTCCAGGAAAGACTCACTATTATTGATGGAGTCAAGTAATTCTTTTGCTTCCTTTAGTAAATGCTTATCGCCCTTACATAGTTGTTCCAAATGTTGCTGTTGCTCATTTTTTGGGTAGAGCAGAACTTCATCGATAATTTTTTCAAGCTTTTCCCAATCCTTCTTTTCCATAAAAAATGATTTTGTTATACCCTGATTTTAATAAAACTAATATAAACATATAAATATAGTAGCAGTTAAATTAATTGGTGAGATTGGATTTATGGTATCATTTCTGAAATCCTTCTTCTTATTTGCTGTGGGATTGTGTTTGCAGAATTTCAGGTATAATCAGCTAATTGGAAAATTAGATCTTGTCAAGATTATTTGTAATTAGCTCATGGATAAAAAATGAACCTGCGAATGTATTCGGACTTCGCAAAGTTTGGGGCAGAACCTCAAACCTCCCCTGAAATTAAATAACCGGTGTATACTAAAAAGATCAGCAGGAGAATTGCAGTCTCCCAGCGATCCAGCTTCTTCTTTTCGACGGTAAACATCGCGACAAATAAAAGTCATGTATAAATTTTTGAGCTCTTTCATGTTTCACTTACGTATGTAACTCTGATGTACCATGTTTTACGGCAGTTATTTTTCCATTCATTAAATTTTATTCATCATGAACAAATTACTATATACCATTACTCTGTTGGTTAGTTTATTACTTGTAAGTTGCGGATCCACGGACTCCACGCCCCAATATACCCTTACCCTTGGCAGCTCACCCAGCGAGGGCGGAGAGGTTTCTTCTGCCCAGCAGGTGTATGATGAAGGAACTACCGCCGAAATCATGGCCACGGCCAATGAAGGCTGGGCATTTTCCGAATGGACCGGCGACCATAGTGGAACGGCTCCCTCAGCCACGGTTACCATGGACAGCGACAAAGATATTATGGCGGTATTTACCAAAAAGCAGTACGCCCTCACCGTTGAGATTAGCGGAGAAGGAACTGTGGATGAACAAGTGGTACAAAATAAGACCACCGACTATGAAAGCGGCACCGTTGTAGAACTTACCGCTAATGCCGATGATGGCTGGGTGTTCGTAGAATGGCAAGGGGATGTAACAGGTTCACAAAACCCCCAGGAACTTACGGTGGATGACCCAAAGAACGTGACGGCTGTATTTGAAAAGAAAAGTTACCCTCTTACTATTACTACCCAAGGAGAAGGAGCCATAGATGAAAGAATTGTGCAAAATAAGGCTACCGACTATAAGCACGGCACGACTGTAGAGCTGACAGCCAACCCTGCTACTGGCTGGAAATTTTCCAAATGGCAGGGCGATGTGACAGGTTCCGATAATCCCATTCAGCTTACTGTTGATGAATCCAAAGACGTGACTGCGGTATTTGAAAAGAAAATTTTTGCGCTCACTATAAACACAACCGGACAGGGAACTGTAGTTAAAGATCCTGATCAGCCCACCTATGAATTTGGCACGGTCGTGGAACTTACTGCCAATGCCGATAATGGCTGGGAGTTTTCTGAATGGCAAGGTGACGTAAACAGTACCGATACTTTTATAGAGCTAATTATAGACAGCCCCCAGGAATTGACGGCAATATTTACGGAAGAAACGGGCTCCTTATTCTACTTGGCTCAAAACGGGGTAACCATAAAGTGTGAAGATGCCAATGTGGGCGACACCGGTATTGTAGATGGAGACACCTACACTAAACGAAGCGCCGGCCAAATCACTACCGTCAACTCCAACGCCGAGGAAACCTGTACCTCTGGGATAACAGATATGAGTGAGATGTTTAAGGATGCCTCCTTTTTCGATGAGGATATCAGCGGGTGGGATGTCTCCGGGGTTACAGATATGAGCGATATGTTTAATAATGCCGATGCCTTTAATCAGGACATTGGCAGCTGGGATGTGTCGGCCGTAATGGATATGAGTGCTATGTTTCGCGCTACAGTTGCCTTTAATGGGGATATTAGCAGCTGGGACGTATCGGAGGTAACAAATATGAGTGATATGTTTGGTTTTACCGATGCCTTTAATCAGGACATTGGCAGCTGGGATGTGTCGGCCGTAACTGATATGAGTAATATGTTTTTTAGTGCCGATGCCTTTAACGGAGATATCAGTACCTGGGATGTGAGTAGTGTGACGACTATGGCTTCTATGTTTAGAAATGTAACTGTCTTCAATCAGGATATTGGGGATTGGAACGTTAGCAGTGTAAAGAATATGAATAGGATGTTTTCTGGAACAGATGCCTTCAATCAAGACATTGGTAGCTGGGATGTGTCTTCCGTAACAGACATGGGCAGGGTGTTTGAAAACAACACCTTATTTAACAAGAATATAGGCAGCTGGGATGTCTCCGGAGTAACCAATATGCGTTCTATGTTTTACGAGGCCGATGCTTTCAACCAAGACATTGGTAGCTGGGACGTAAGCAGTGTAACGGATATGTATCGTATGTTTTATTATGCCGATGCCTTTAATCAGGACATTGGTGGCTGGGATGTTTCCGAGGTAACTGATATGAGCGATATGTTCAATAATGCCGATGCCTTCAACGGTGATATTGGCGGGTGGAATGTCTCTGGGGTAACCGATATGGAACGCATGTTTTCTGGAACAGATGCCTTCAATCAGGACATTGGAAACTGGGATGTAAGTAATGTAACGGATATGGATTATATGTTTTATTATGCCGCTGCCTTCAACCAGGACATCAGCGGCTGGTGCGTCTCTTATTTTACCTACACTCCCTCTGACTTTGCTACCGGAAGTGCTCAAAACTTGGATAATATACCGGTATGGGGTACGTGTCCGTAACAACCATTTCGTGTTGGGTTTAATCGCTGCAGAAACAACCGAATTGAGTTTGGTTTCTCTGCAATTGGTTACCGTAATTTGTGGGAAAATGAGGATTAAAAAAGCTCGGCGCTGTTAGCATGAAACTACCTTGTATGGAACTTTTGGAGCTGATAAAATCTGCTTTAGGCGGGGACGGACCCTTTTTCAATGAGGCTCAAAAACCAAATTTTATCTAAAGCTAAAAGAATTTCGATTTAATAATTTAGAATGCGCCCCGGTAACCATGCAATGACCTTTGATGCTAAAAACTTATCATCCGGCGTATATCTTTACCGATTAAAAGCAGGGGGTAAAGTTATTGATAAACAAATGCTTGTGATCAAATGATTAACCATATTTCTGCTTGTATCAACTCTTTAGAATATGTTTATCCTGTTAATCAACGTCTTGGTACTAAAACAAGTTGTTGGTCCTTCTTGTAAAAGTTGCCGGGCAATGGCTTTTTCTAATCCACTTTCGGCTCCCTGCACTACAAATGTTTTAAATCCATGATTCTTTGGTATAAAATGCAATTTAACCCAAAGTAAAAAAAGAATAAGGGCTTAGATTTCACCTGAAATTAAATAACCGGTGTATACTAAAAAGATCAGCAGGAGAACAGCAGCTTCCAAGCGATCCAGTTTCTTCTTGCCGGCGGTGAACATGGCTGCAAATAAAAGCAAAGTGCCCCCTCCCAAAAGATATAACTCGGAATTAAAGGAAGTATTGAAACTGATAGGTTTTACAAAAGCACTTACAGCCAGAATCAGAAATATGTTGAAAATATTAGAGCCAACAATATTTCCCACAGCGATATCTACATTTTTACGAATGGCCGCAACAACAGAGGTAGCAAGTTCGGGTAAGGAGGTGCCTGCTGCAATTATAGTGAGCCCGATGATCTTTTCACTGACTCCCAAAGCAGTAGCAATTTCAATGGCATTATTCACCACAAATCGGCCACCCAAAACCAGGCCTCCTAAACCAAATATGATGAATAGCCAGATCCTGGATTGGGAAAGGTCTCCCTGGCTGGGGGGTAATTCTGCATCCGAAGGATCGGACTTCAATTGCTTATAAACATAGAAAAGGAAAAGTCCGAACAATACGAGTAAAATGAACCCATCAATTCGAGTTACAATGGGAGCAGTAGATGAGAAAAAGTCGTTTGCCAGAATAAATAATAAAACTGAGGCAAAAAGAGAAAGCGGAATTTCCTTCCAAACCGTACTGGATTGAACTACAAGTGGAGTGATAAGCCCTGAAATTCCAAGTATTACAAATAAGTTAAAATTATTACTGCCTATAATATTGGCAAATACGATCTCGTCAAATCCTTGCCCGCTAGCGAGGACATTCACGACCAATTCCGGAGCTGAAGTGCCGAAAGCCACGATGGTCAAACCAATGGCAAGATCGGATACGTTGTATTTTTTTGCGAGAGCGGTAGCTCCATTGACCAGCCAGTCTGCTCCTTTGATAAGAAGAATAAGCCCAAGAGTAAGCCAGAGAATAGGTATGAGCATGTTTTATGAGTTATGTTGAGTCAAAATTAATAGTAACAAGATTACTGAAACAGAAACAGAGCGCATCAAAATAAATACATAATTAATTAATACGGAAATCGACAAAATAACCGTATATTTAAGGCTTGCAATTTTTCAATAATTCCACAACACATACATGTCACAAGATTTAAGAAATATCGCCATTATTGCTCACGTAGATCATGGCAAAACAACGCTCGTAGATGAAATTCTAAAACAGAGCGGTACATTCAGAGAGAATCAAAAAGTTGATGATAGAGTGATGGATTCAGGCGATCTTGAAAAAGAACGCGGAATCACCATCAGTTCAAAAAATACGGCTGTTTTCTGGAAGGGTACCAAGATCAATATCGTGGATACTCCGGGTCACGCCGATTTCGGTGGTGAAGTAGAACGTATCCTGAAAATGGTGAATGGAGTGATCCTATTGGTGGATGCGGCTGAAGGCCCACTTCCCCAAACAAAATTTGTACTCCGTAAATCACTCAGCCTGGGTTATCGTCCCATTGTTGTGATCAATAAAATCGACCGTAAAGATGCCCGCCCCGATGCGGTATTGGATGAGATCTTTGACCTATTTGTGATGCTGGATGCTACTAATGAGCAGCTTGACTTTCCGGTACTCTATGCGGTAGCTGTTGATGGTATTGCCAAGACTAATCTTGAAGATGAAAGCGAAAACCTTGAGCCTCTGCTGGACAAAATTGTAGAGCACGTTCCTGCACCTGAGCAAAAGACAGAAGAGAAATTCAAAATGCTGGTAAGCAGCATTGATTGGAATGACTATGTTGGTCGAATTGCAGTTGGCCGCATTGAGCAGGGCACCATCAAGATCGGGCAAGAAGTAGCCTTGATGGATGGCAAGGGTAAAGTGAAAGAAAAAGCACGTGCCACCAAACTTTATACCTTTAATGGGCTACAGCGCGAGCCGGTTGAAACTGCAGTGGCAGGAGATATTATTGCCCTGGCAGGTTATGAGGAAGTGAATGTTGGCGACACACTGACCGATACGGCAGACATGAGTCCGCTGGAATATGTGGATATGGACAAACCGACCATCGCGATGTATTTCCGGGTCAATAACTCTCCTTTTGCAGGGAAAGAAGGAACTTATGTGACTTCCAATCAGCTAAAAGACCGGC
This sequence comes from Gracilimonas sp., assembly GCA_040904925.1. Taxonomy (GTDB): domain Bacteria; phylum Bacteroidota; class Rhodothermia; order Balneolales; family Balneolaceae; genus Gracilimonas. Next base: position 102,645 of record JBBDSP010000012.1, read on the forward strand.
TGACCAAAGAAGTCAGAACAAATGTAGCTATGCGGGTTGAGCCGACTGAAAGTCCTGATATTTATAAAGTATCAGGTAGGGGTGAATTGCAGATGGCTATTTTGATCGAGACCATGCGCCGCGAAGGATTTGAGTTTTCTGTATCTCGTCCAGAAGTGCTTTTCAAAGAAGTGGATGGTGTAACTCACGAACCGGTTGAAGAAGTTGTGGTAGATGTGCAAACTGACTACAGCAACAAAGTGATCGACAATCTTCAGAAGCGAAAAGGGATTATGACCTCCATGAGTCAGGAAGGTGAAAATAACCGGATTCAGTTTCGCGTTCCTTCCCGTGGATTGATCGGTTTCCGTGGCGAGATGTTGACTGAAACCCGCGGAACCGGAATCATGCACCAGCAGTTTGATGGCTACGAGCCGTACGCAGGTGAAATTCCAGGAAGAACACGTGGCGCATTGATAGCTCTTGAGCAAGGAGATGTAACAGGTTATGCACTCGAAGGTGTTCAGGATCGAGGTGAATTTTTTGTTGAGCCCGGTGACCCCGTTTATATGGGGCAGGTAGTTGGCGTAAACAAACGCAGCGATGACATGGTGGTGAATGTGGTGAAGAAAAAGAACCTGACCAACCACCGTGCAACTCAAACTTCAGATTCTGTTAAAATCAGCCAGGCTAAAAAGCTTAGTCTTGAGCAATGCATCGAATTCATTGATAATGACGAGCTGCTTGAAGTAACACCAAAAGCCTTACGTATTCGCAAAACCTTCCTTGATCACAACGATCGCAAGAGAGAAGAGAAGAAAAAAGCGGGTGTTTAAGACTGCAATGTTGGATGAGAAATTATGGATGTTGAATTGAGGAGAATAATTCAACATCTATACCCCCTTATTTAATGTAGTTGTCTGCGATACTTGAAATTACTTTCTTGAGGTCAGCTTTTACATTTAAATTTTTTTACCGTAATCCAATTGGCATTTTAGGGTAATAAGTCATTCATTAAGGAATAAAAAATTTCTTACATGAAGCGAAAAGACTTTTTAAAGATAGCGGGTATTGGAACAGCGGGTGTTACCTTCCTTCCATTCATTAACAGTAACACATTAGCAGCCGGATTACTTGATTCGGAAAAGAAGCGATTAGCTGAAATTGCTTTAACAGCTGCAAAAAATGCCGGAGCTTCTTACGCAGATATTCGCATCGGGCGATACCTGAATCAGTTCATTAATAGTCGCGAACAGAATATAACAGGGATCACAAATACCGAATCATTTGGTTTTGGAATTCGGGTGATTGCCAATGGTACGTGGGGATTTGCTTCATCCAATCAGGTAACTGAAAATGAAATTAAACGCGTTGCCAATCAGGCCGTTTTAATCGCTAAGGCTAATGGAAGATTACAAACAGAGCCGGTACAACTGGCTCCGGTTCCCGGATACGGTGATGTAAGCTGGAATACCCCGATCGAGATCGATCCCTTCGATATTTCAATGGAAGAGAAAGTGGATCTGTTGATGAACATCAATTCCGAGGCTGAAAAAGCAGGAGCTGACTTCTGTTCCTCGAATCTTTTCTTTGTTAACGAACAGAAATACTTTGCCTCCACAGAAGGCACTTTTGCCGACCAAAATGTTTACCGCTGCTGGCCAACCTTTACCGTAACAAGTATCAACCGGGATCAGGGTGGGTTTGAAACCCGGAACTCTCTGGCTCAACCCATAGGAATGGGCTACGAATATGTTAAGAATTTTGGGTTGATCGAAGAAGCTCGCGAAGCTGCTGAGCAGGCTATTGAAAAACATTCAGCAAAAAGCGTGGAGCCCGGGAAATATGATCTTGTACTCGACCCATCCCATTTGTTTTTGACCATTCATGAATCGGTAGGCCACCCATTAGAGCTGGATCGTGTTTTGGGATATGAAGCTAATTATGCCGGAACCAGCTTTGCTACGCTTGACAAATGGCGCTCCGGTGACTTCCAGTACGGAAGTGAGATCGTAAATTTTGTAGCTGATAAAAATCAGAAAGATGCATTGGCTACCGTCGGTTATGACGATGACGGAGTTAAAACAAAACAATGGGATCTGGTTCGGGATGGCATTTTAGTAAACTATCAGGCTACCCGCGATCAGGTTAATATTATAGATCAAAATGAATCTCATGGTTGCTGCTATGCCGATAGCTGGTCTTCCGTGCCATTTCAAAGAATGCCGAACGTTTCATTGGAGGCGGGCAAAGAAGACAAGTCAGTTCAGGATATCATTTCCAATACCGAAGATGGAATTTACATTAAAGGCCGCGGTTCCTATTCCATTGACCAACAACGTTACAATTTTCAGTTTGGCGGACAGCTCTATTATGAAATTAAAAACGGTGAGATCACTCAGATGCTGCGTGATGTAGCCTATCAATCTAATACACAGGAATTCTGGAATACCTGTGCTGAATTGGGCGGCCCTTCAACCTATGAATTGGGTGGTACCTTTTTTGATGGAAAAGGCCAGCCTTCTCAGGTAAGTGCGGTAAGTCACGGTTGCCCCACCACTCGGTTTGAAGGCGTGAATGTGATCAACACCGGGCGAAGAATTTAAAATAAAACACTAAACCAAAACGGAGTTATTCCTTGAAGAGAAAAGATTTTTTAAAAATTGCAGGAATAGGGATGGGTGGAATGATGATTCCACTCGTTGGAACCAGGGTGGAAGCATTTTCTTCCCTGACCGGCATGTCGGTATCAGAGAAAAAAGAATTGGCTGATACAGCCCTTAATGCGGCTAAAATGGCCGGTGCAAGCTATGCTGACATCAGGATCGGGAGATATTTAAATCAATTTATCATTACCAGGGAGCAGCAGGTTCAGAACGCCGTCAATACCGAATCATTCGGTGTTGGTGTTCGGGTAATTGCCAACGGCACCTGGGGATTTGCATCCACCAATAATGTAACCAAAGAAGGAATAGCGGAAGCAGCCCGACAGGCGGTTATGATCGCCAAGGCAAACGGATCGATCCAAAATGAGCCGGTACAGCTGGCTCCCGTTGATTCTCACGGTGAAGTTTCCTGGAAAACACCGATCAAGAAAAATGCCTTTGAAGTACCCATTTCCGAAAAAGTAGATTTCTTATTGGAAGTGAATGATGCAGCAATGCAGAACGGGGCTTCATTCGTAGGAAGCAATTTGTTCCTCGTAAATGAGCAGAAATATTTCGCTTCTACGGAAGGATCTTATATCGACCAGGATGTACACAGGATCTGGCCAACTTTTAATGTGAGTTTGGTAGATCGGGATTCGGGAACATTCGAATCTATTCAAAGCCTGAGTTCTCCAATGGGAATGGGCTATGAGTACCTGGATGGCAACGAATCTGAAAAAGCCAAAGGATTGGTAACCCGTTACGGTCATTCCTATGATATGATCGAGGATGCGGCTCAGCTGGCTGAAAAAGGAACGGAAAAACTATCCGCTAAATCTGTGGAACCCGGTCAGTACGACTTAGTTCTTGATCCGTCTCACCTCTGGTTGACTATCCACGAAAATGTAGGTCACCCGCTGGAGCTGGATCGTGTTTTAGGCTATGAAGCCAACTACGCCGGAACCAGTTTTGCGACCTTAGATAAATGGGAATCCGGAGATTTTGAGTACGGCTCAGATATTGTAAACCTCTATGCTGATAAACTACAGGAAGGTTCATTAGGCCATGTTGGCTACGATGATGAGGGAGTCCAAACCAAGAAATGGGATCTGGTTAAAGATGGCATTTTGGTTAACTACCAGGCTATTCGAGATCAGGCACATATCATTAATGAAGATGAATCTCACGGTTGCTGCTATGCTGACAGTTGGAACAGCGTACAGTTTCAGCGCATGCCAAACGTATCATTAGCTCCGGGTAAGGATAAATTATCTGTTGATGAAATGATCAAAGATGTCGAAAACGGAATTTATGTAGTGGGTGATGGCTCTTACTCCATCGACCAGCAGCGCTACAACTTCCAGTTTGGCGGACAGTTATTTTACGAGATCAAGAATGGTGAAATAACAGGAATGCTTCGCGATGTAGCTTATCAGTCAAATACGCAGGAGTTCTGGAATTCTTGTTCTGCAATTTGTGATGAAAGCGATTTCCGGTTGGGCGGATCTTTCTTTGACGGAAAGGGTCAGCCGGGACAATCAAGTGCGGTTTCTCACGGAAGCTCAACTACACGTTTTGACGGTATCAATGTGATCAATACCGCACGACGAATCTAAAGGAAATAAAAAATAAACGATAAGAACTGAACATTATGGCCATTTTAACACGAGACGAAGCACGTGACATCATGCAGAAAGTGATCAGGCTTTCAAAAGCTGATCATTGTGAAGTAAACCTTCAGGGAAGCATAGGCGGTAACATTCGCTATGCGCGAAATACCGTAACCACCAGTGGAGAGGAACAAAATACCTCGCTTTCCATTGAGTCTGCTTTCGGTAAAAAAACAGGAACGGCATCCATCAATGAATTTGATGATGAATCGCTGGAAAAAGTTGTTCGCCGCTCCGAGGAGCTGGCCCAGCTTGCTCCCGAAAATCCTGAATACATGGAGCCTTTAGGTCCTCAGGAATACAAGGAAACACCCTCGCATTTTGATTCTACAGCGAACATCACTCCGGATTACAGAGCTAAAGCAGCAGAAAACAGCATCAAGCCAAGTATTGATAATGGATTGATAGCTGCCGGATTTTTAGAAGATGAAGCAGGTTTTAACGCGATCATGAACAGCAATGGATTGTTCGCTTATAATCAGGAAACAGAAGTAGAATTTTCGGTAACCATGAGAACCGAAGACGGTCGTGGTTCCGGTTGGGTTTCACGCGATTATAATGATGTAGATCTGTTAGATACTGCAACGGCATCTGATATCGCTGTTCAGAAAGCTACAGGATCTGCTGAAGCAGTAGCCCTTGAACCCGGTAAATATACAGTGATCCTGGAACCGGATGCTTCTGTAGGCCTGCTTAGTAATATGTTTTTCAGGATGGGCGCCCGTACTGCAGATGAGGGACGAAGTTTTCTTTCTAAGCAGGGCGGAGGTACACGTGTAGGTGAAAAAATGTTTGACGAGCGCGTGACGGTTTACTCTGATCCTTTCCATCAAACGGTACCAACAGCACCTTTCACAGGTTCAGGTCAGCCGGTAAATAAAACGACCTGGATCGAAAATGGAGTGGTTAAGAACCTTTCCTATTCCAGATTCTGGGCAAACGAAAAAGGGGTTGATCCTCTTCCCGGACCGGTAAACGGAATTATGGAAGGAGGAACCAAATCTACGGCAGAATTGGTGGCTTCCACGGAGCGCGGAATTCTGGTGACCAGAACATGGTATATCCGAATGGTGGATCCGCAGTCGCTGCTGCTAACAGGACTGACCCGGGATGGAACTTTCTACATTGAAGACGGAGAGATCAAGCACGCCGTTAAAAACTTCAGGTTCAATGAAAGCCCGGTGATTATGCTGAATAACATTGAAGAATTAGGCAAGCCGGTTCGTTGCGGCGGAAATATGATTCCGCCCATGAAGATCCGTGACTTCACCTTCAGCAGTTTATCAGATGCAGTCTAAGATCTGATTTACAATCAATTATCAAAGCCACCTGTAACTTTATGGGTGGCTTTTTTTATATCTATATTGTAGTAATTGAAGTGACCTTGAAGCGTCCGCAGGTCCTTCAAGCGTTACGGGCAAAGGCTGAGAGGACCGATTGATTTCCCCTCGCTCCACACGCTCTGCGTTGGAATGGATTGTCTGCTTTGACTTCAATGTTCAAAATTTGTTCAATTCTTTTCCTTTCGACTATCCCCCGCTTTCGCTATAATCAGTTGTTATTCAAATGATTTAAACAAAGAATCACGGTCTGACGGCTCCAAGTCCGTCTCACCGTTTGCCGGATTCCAACACCGAGGCCGTATCCATCCATCAGACGGGTAATCCGTCAGATGGAGTTCATACTCTGAGCTACTCACATATGAAGCCTACAAGTTTGACGTCAAAAAAAAATCAAGCTCATCCTAAAATCCTATAAATCAAGGTTCAGAAAGGAAAAAGTAAGAAGCGAACCCAAAATCGTCCATCGCTAATCGGTCGTTTGGTTCATCGCATTTCAATTTCATCAGTGATCATCCGCTGCATCCGTGTCATCCGCGTTCCATTCCGTTTGCCGGATTCTAACACCGAAGCCGTATCCATCCATCAGACGGGCAATCCGTCAGATGGAGTTCATACTCTGGGCATGGGTTGCAACCCATTGTCCGTTACCAACGCCGTCCCGGGCTGCCCTGTTTGTGTCCCTTGTTAATCCGCCTGTTTATTGGGGAAGAGATTCTAAAATAGCTTTCGGTCTTTTGTCTGCTATTCGTAAAAGTACTTTGGCCGGGCCCTGGGGTTTTCGTCTTCCTTGCTCCCAATTCCGAAGGGTTCCCACACTGATGCCAAGCAGAGAAGAAAACTCTTGTTGAGTCATGCCGTATTTTTCCCTGATGGCGGCAACATCGGGTTCTTCCAGAGTAAATTGCCTGGATGGGCTCATTTTACCTTTCTTGATTTCTCCGGCCTGCTCAATACTTTCAAGCAATTCGTTAAACATTTCTTCATTCATGATAATTGTTCCTCCACAAGTGTTTTCAGCTGTTTGATTTGATCGGCTGAAAGATCATCTTTTTTACTTTTCGGATATGCATACAGCATATAGATTTGGTCATCTTCTTTTATGAAATAATATATGACACGAATTCCACCTCGTTTTCCTCGACCCGAACCAGCCCACCTGACTTTTCGAATACCACCACTTCCACGAATGAGATCTCCGGATTCAGGCCGAATAGATAACTGCAATTGTAACAAATGGTATTCTTCATCTGAAATGAGCTTAGTAATCAGTTTTGTAAAAACAGGTGTTTCTAAAAACTCCATATACTAACGAATTATTTTCAGGAAAAGTACGTCAATGACGTATAATCTGCAAATTTGAACTGAATAAAAAGAGAGATAAATAACATAGTCTTAAGCAGATTTCCCAATCTGCGATAACCGGGCGTATAACATTTGAAATCCCCCTAAAAACCAATCAAACCCCAATTTTTTCAATGTTATAACCCAAGGCAAGGGGTTGCAACCCCTTGTCTTGGCTTGAACGTTTATGCTAAGCCTTCCGGTCTGACGGCTCCAAGCCCGTCTGACCGTTTGCCGGATTCTAACACCGAAGCCATATCCATCCATCAGACGGGCAATCCGTCAGTGGAGTTCATGCCAAGCCCAACAGGACCTTAACCCTGTCCCGTTAGGGACAACATGTTTTAAAAAAACTCTCAGTCCCAAAGCCACGTCCCTTAGGGACGTTATGTTGAGTTGGCTTCGGGCTCCTAAGCTATTCCGGCAACATATCGCACCTACGGCGCGGGCGCGTTCCGGGGGCACGGAGTTTTATAAACATGTTGCTCCGATGGAGCAAGTTTTATTCTCGTTCCCAACATCCGTGTTGGGAACGCCACTCCGGACCTCCCGGCCCGTCGGAAGTAATAAAAGGCAACCTGCTGCAAATCATATCCCCAAAAAACCACCAAAGCCCAACCTCCGAACACCCATTTCCCACAGGCACCATCCGGGCGGAGGTTTTCTTTATGGGAATTGCAAACCTCGGGTTGCGCCCGGCTTAAAATTTCCCCTATTTATATATCCCAACGGGCTTACCCGGGGCTATTAACATGTGATCCCTACGGGATCGGCTCTAAAGTAAACCGTGTAATCCGTTGACCTACTTAATCCGTGTTTCAACAGAATGAGAGGAAAATCATGTTAATCCTAAAACCCTATAAATCATGGTTCAAAAAGAAAGAGTAGTAAGCGCAACAAAAATCGTCCATCGAACATCGGTCCATCGCATTTCAATTTCATCAGCGATCATCCGCACTATCCGTGTCATCCGCGTTCCATTCCTTTTACCGGATTCCAACACCGAAGCCCAACCTCCGTAAACCCATTTTCCACTGGCATCACCCAGGCGGAGGTTTTTTCTTTGTGGGAATTGTAAACCCCGGGTTGCGCCCGGCTTAAAATTTTCCATATTTAAACAACGGGCTTATCCGGGGCTATTAACATTTGATCCCTACAGGATCGGCTCTAAAATAATCCGCGTAATCTGTTGACCTACTTAATCCGCGTTTCAACAGAATGAGAGGAAAATCATGTTAATCCTAAAATCCCACAAATCACGGTTCAAAAGAAAAGAGTAAGAAGGGGGACAAAAAATCGTCCATTGAAAATCGGTCCATCGGTCCATCGCAATTCAATTTCATCAGCGATCATCCGCACTATCCGTGTCATCCGCGTTCCATTCCTTTTGCCGGATTCCAACACCGAAGCCGTATCCATCCGTCAGATGGACTTCGGGCAAAACAACGTTAAAAAATATTACAAGTCTTCACTTAACGGCCTGAAAGAATAACTTTCCCTTTCAATTTCGTATTATCAGCTATGGTAGTTTCCGGAACTTCAAATACCGATTTCTTCTTCACTCGTATACAGTATGAGTCCGGAAACTGGTATGTGGATGAACGCATGCCGGCCAACCTGATGCACTCCCTGGTTGAATACACCACCCTTTCCATAGATCAGGAAGAAAAGGTGATTCCCCTTTCCAGTAACAAGATCCTGAGTTCGCCCTTTTGCTATATGACCGGCCACCGGCTCGTTGAGTTTTCTAACAAGGAAAAGGAAAACTTCGAAAAACTGGTGTACAACGGTAGCTTTATCTTTGTAGATGATTGCAATCATGATATCGACGGACTCTTTGCCAAATCTTTTGAAGCACAGATGGCAGAGATCTTTGGCCCGGATGCCCTGAAAAAGATCCCCAATGATCATCCCATATATTCCTCCTTTTTTGAATTCGAGGACGGTCCGCCAACCACGAGTTTTGAACTGAATGGCTGGGGGGATGACCTGGTACACGATTACTTGAAAGCTATTGAAATTGATGGGGAGATCCGGGTGCTTTACAGTAATAAGGATTATGGATGTGAATGGGATTACGATTATAGAAACAAACGCTGGTTGGCCCGCGACAACACTAAATTCGGCGTCAACATTGTGATGTACGCCATCAACAAAAACATGTACAGTACGTGAACGTGAATATCGAAAAAGAAAACGTCGTTGAATTGGTAAGTAAACTTCAAAAACTAAAACAGGAGATCGGTAAGGTGATCGTGGGGCAGGAGAAAGTGCTCGATGAACTTTTGATCACCTTTTGTGCGGGTGGACATGCGCTGCTCGAAGGCGTTCCCGGTCTTGCTAAAACCCTGATGATCCGTTCCCTGGCTGAAGCCATCGATGCTGATTTCAACCGAATTCAATTCACTCCAGATCTGATGCCTACGGATATAATAGGAACGGAAATCCTGGAAGAAGATCACGGAACCGGAAAGCGTTACTTCAAATTTGAGAAAGGGCCGATCTTCACCAATATTTTATTAGCAGATGAGATCAATCGAACCCCGCCTAAAACCCAGTCAGCATTATTGGAAGCCATGCAGGAATTTCGTGTGACTGCAAGCGGGAAAACGCTGGAGTTGACGCAACCGTTTTTTGTATTGGCTACCCAAAACCCTATTGAGCAATCGGGAACGTATCCATTGCCTGAGGCACAACTCGATCGTTTCCTGATGTTTCTGAAAGTGGATTACCCAACGGAGCAGGAAGAATTTGATGTGTTGAAATTAACCACGGGCGATTCAAAACAAACCATCCAGCCAGTAATGTCTGCGAGTGAGATCATAGAGGTCCAGCACCTGGTTCGACAAATTGTGATCAGTGATGATCTTATTTCTTACGTGAACAGCATTGTTCGCAACACCCGTCCGGATGAAACAAATAGTGAGACCGTTAAGAAAAACGTGGATTGGGGAGCAGGTCCCCGAGCCGGGCAGGCTATGATCTTAACAGCAAAGGCTCGTGCTTTGTTAAACGATCGTTATGCCGTTACTTTGGATGACCTCGCTTTTGTAGCCCCGGCCGTTTTACGTCATCGAATGCTGCTGAATTTCAAGGCAGAAACGGAAGGAATTTCAACCGATGATGTTACCCAACAGCTGCTTAAAGAAGTTCAGCCTCCGCAAAGCACAGTATAACCTATCATGAAAAGAGAACCCGAAGAACTGGATGTACTGCGTTCCGGGGTAGATCTCGGCTTGCTTGCCAAACACATTGTAGATGGGTTCATGATTGGTATGCACAAGGGAACCCGGCGCGGAATTGGGAGTGAATTCAGTCAGTATCGAAGTTACCAGCCGGGGGATGATATTCGTCAGATCGACTGGAAGATGTTTGCCCGTAGCGACCGATATTATATCAAAGAGTCGGAAGTTGAATCTTCGGTGACGGTTCGTTTTTTTCTGGATATGTCGGCCTCCATGAATTATGAGGAAAATGGTATTACCCGCTTTCAATATGCGGCATTGGTCACTGCTGTTTTGGCAACCATTGCCAGCCAACAGGGAGATGCGATCGCCCTTCACCTTGTAAATAATGAAGAGCATAAAAGCCTTACTGAAAAGAGAGGGAAAGCTCATTTAAACCGTTTTATACATTTGCTCGAACATGTGGAATGCAAAGGGCACTGGCCGAAATCCACGGACTGGCTGACCGATAACCTGAATACCCATTCCCGAGAACTCTGGATCGTTTGTTCGGACCTTCTGGATGGCGAGCAGCGCTGGGAAACCTTTATTCAGCTCAGCAAAAGTGTGGGGCATGAAATCCAGTTCCTGCAAATTTTGGGGCACGATGAACTTCACCTGAAGATGGAAGAAGCTGTGACGGTGGAAGACCCGGAAAGCCATGCTACCAAGAATATCAGAACAAGTGCTGTTCGGGAACAATATCTTCAAAACCTGCATGCCTATCTGGAAGAATTAAAGATCGGGTTGTTGAGTCCTCGCACCAATTTATTTATGATGCAGATGAATCAATCTGTACGAGATGCGCTCTTTGAATTCCTAAAGCTTCGGGAGCGGTTATGATATTTGGCTCCCCAATTTGGCTTTGGTTAGGATCAGCTTTGCTCATTCCTGTTTTTATCCATCTCTGGAATAAAAGATCGGGACGGCCCCGCTTACTCGGCACCTTCCGCTTTTTGCCGGAAGAATCATTCGCATCCGCAAAGCGAATTGAGTTACATGAAATTCCATTGATGCTGATAAGAATGGCACTGGTAGCTCTGGTAATACTTTTGTTAGCGGATCTGTTTTGGAGGTCTGAACCCGAAATTAAGGAATCGATAACGATCAAAGAGGTGAATTCTGAGGAAACAGGTCAGACAGAAGATGAAAACGGAAATCCGGTGATGGAATTCTCATCTGAAGAGATAGAAGACGTGGGCTGGTGGAATGTAGTGGCTCAGGCCGATTATGATCATCATCCTGAAAAGATCGTTGTTCAAGGAGATCTTTCGGAAAACAGATTTCATTCTATTCGCCCTGAGATCAAGGCGGGTATCGAGTGGCAGCAAAATGATTCGTTGGTCATTCCTGAAAAAAAATTGGCTACATGGATGGGAAGTGACGGGGAGTCAAAAGTTTTGATTCAGCGGCGGACTGCTGTTGGAATTAGCACCAATATCGAAACTCCGCAGGAAGAACCGGAACAGGTAATGGATGGAATAAGATTGATCTTAAATTCAGAAAATTCTGAAGCAATAAATCGTGGCTTGAGTTATGCAGCTGCATTCTGGGAAATAGAATCCGAAGAGCAGGAAATTGCAGAAAGAGCCCAACTTATTGTGGGAGATGAAAGCCGCATAACACTTTCACAGCAGGTCAGTGATTCCGGCATCAATGACCTTATTGAAGCAAATCCATGGTCAGGAATTTCATTTCAGGTTACCGATATGGATACGGGTTTGGTTGCTGTGCACTCGACTCTCTACTCCCGTAATAAACAGGCTCCATTTTTATTTGAAGACGAAGCCGGGAATCTGGTAGTGAATGGAAATCCGGAGCGATCCCTGGAGAGCTGGATCTTTGCAGGATTGGGAAATCAGCTGATTCTTAAGGGATTAAATATGGAAGCTTCTCTATGGCCTGCAATGGATGAAGCTCAGCGTAATCCTGTTTTTACTTCCGAAAGCAGAACACCTGAGATCCCTGAAGAACAACGCTCAGCAAGATTATGGCTGGTTGGATTGCTGGCTGTACTGTGGCTTCTGGAGCGATGGCTTGCACCGAAGAGAGGGATGTGATATGCTTCAGAAATTAGTCAGACAATTGCATCGCAAGAGGATTCTTGAAGAACTGATTCAGATATCCGGAGTCAGTCTTTTGATAGGAGTTTTTGCATACGTGTTTTCCTTGGATTCTTCGGTGGCTCCATTCATTATTGGCGGAGCCTTTTTTATGGGAAGTACGGCGATCGCATTTATGACGGGAAGATTTAAAAAACCGTCATCGGAAGAGATAACAAGGTTTCTGGATCGGACCTATTCCTTTATGGAAGAATCCTCGTTCTTGCTTCTTACAGATTCCAAAGAAGAATCCATGGAAGCCTGGCAAAAAGAAAAGATCTCTAAAAGGCTGAATGAACTTGGTGATCAGATCTCCCTTCCCAATAAGTCCCTAAAAAAAGCAGTGAATATGGGCGGACTCTGGATAGTTGTCTCTCTGATCTTACTCGTTTCAAAACCGGTACTCAATGATGCCCTCAGATCGGTAGCGATAACCCAGTCCGAAAAAGTTCAAGAGGAAAATGCAGCAGAATCCGGACAAAGCATACCTGGGTTGACTGAGGTCCAGATCACAATAACACCACCGCCTTACACTGATCTTTCAACCCAAACTGTGGGCTTTGAGAATATCAGGGTTCCGGAACAGTCTCGTATTTCATGGGGTGCAAAAACGGATGGTGAAGTTGAAAGTGTACAACTACGATTTTCTAAAGGTGAAGGTCAGGCTTTAGATTTCAATTCAGAAGAAGGGACGTATTCAATTAACACAACTGCAGCCGAAAATAGGATCTACCAATTGGTGCTTTCTGCAGCAGATACTACTGTTTATTCATCTTTTAAAAGTATCGAAGTGATTGCTGATCAGCCCCCGGGATTTGTGGTTGAACGTCCGGTTGAAAAGCGCGATTTCATCACTCCACAAAAACGAAGTTTTGATATCCTAGCTACTATTGGGGACGACTATGGAGTCACGGGTACAAAAATTAATGCTACACTCGCCCGCGGTTCAGGAGAAAATGTACGGTTCAGGGAGCAGAGTTTTTCTTTTGATGAACTGACCGGTTTGGGTACTAAAGAAGTAAAGGCATCTGCCACGCTGAATGCGGATGATCTCGAAATGGAGCCGGGTGATGAACTCTATTTTTTCATCACGGCTACCGATAATAAACCTGATCCACAGATCGCGCGGTCAGATACTTATTTCATTATCTATGCCGATTCGGGGGAAGTGAGTACGGTTGAAGTTGCCGGACTCGGTGTGGATCTGCTTCCTGAATATTTTCGAAGTCAGCGACAGATCATTATTGATACGGAGCAGTTATTGGAAAATGAGCGGAATATCAGCAGTGAGGAATTTAACCGGCGCTCGGAGAATATCGGCCACGATCAGAATTTACTGAGGAAGCGATATGGAGAATATTTGGGCATGGAAGATGAGATGGGTTCTTCAGCGGAAACTGATGCGGCTGCAGACGGTGGAGAAGCAGCACACGATCATGAGGCAGAAACAGCGGGTGATGACGGTCAAGAAGGAGAAGAGATCAATGAAATGGGGCTTTCCAGTGCGGAAAGTGAGGCAGCAGGCATAATTCCCGAAGAGTTTTTCCATGATCACGGAGCAGCAGAAATGAATACGTTGTTTGCTGAAAGTCCGCGTGCGTTATTGAAGCAATCGCTGGATAATATGTGGAATGCTGAAATGTATCTTCGCACCCGCCGGCCTAAGGAGGCTTTGCCTTATGAATATGCTGCCCTGGAATATTTAAAAGCCGTTCAGCAAGCGAACCGGCAATACACCCGTAAAGCAGGGTATGAATTGCCGCCAATTCCCGAAGATGAAAAAAGACTGACCGGAACCTACGATGATTTTGCAGGCCCGAAAGGAAGTTTGCAAACCAATAGGCCTTCCGATCCGCTTGAGCAACTTCAGCTATTGCTGGAAGACCAAACCTTGGATGGAAGCGTATTAGCAGAGGAAGGAGGCAACTTGATTATGCAGGCTGAATTAAGAGATGCAGACCGCTTGTTCTTGTTGAATCGTCTCAGAAGTATAGAAAATGCCGGACGTAATAATGAGTCCGAGCAACAGATCATCCAGCTGATCAACGAACTCGCTGATGAATTTCAACTTGACCCTGCTCCCGAAACCCGGCCGGCACTTCCCAACATTCAATCTGAAGAATAATGATCCTGATCCTGTCCATTCTTGTTTTAGCGATCACGCTCTTTGCTGCCCGTTATGACTTCAAAGTCTATCAAAAAATTGCGAGAAGTGTATTGATTTTGCTGTCAGGTTTGTTGCTTATCGGATTTTTAACAGAGCCGAAATGGTGGCCTTCACAATCTGCAAATTATGCGTTGATCACAGATGGATTTGAAGAAGAGGCGTTCAATTCAAACAGATATGATTCTGTGTATTCGCTTAGGATGGAAGACAAATTCAACCCACAAAGAAAGTGGCTGAGTTCTGTATCTATGTTGAATGGGCGACTAGCTGGAGGTAGTCAAATAGACTTGTTTGGATACGGGAGTGAAGGGCAACTTCCCACTAAGTATCAATGGGCTGACCTGTTGAATGAGCCTGAAAGAGGATTTTTGCTGCATAAGGCACCTCAGAAGGTTGAAGTGGGCAGGGAGTTTGAGTTCATTGTTTCAGTAAAAGGTGCTCAAACCGGAGATTCCGTTTTTGTGTACAAAGATGGGGAAGTCTGGCAAAGCCGTGAAATTGATAATGAAGACCCCGTACGTTTTGAGGATCGGTTGTATATGCAGGGGCCGGTCAGTTATGATATTGAGTGGGAGGAAGGGGAGACTAATTTTTCGGAAACACTGCATATCCGAGCGGTTCAACCGCAATTGTTAACGATAGGGGCCTTAATGTACAGTCCTTCATTCGAGATCAATTATATGACAGAGCATTTTGGGGAACGGGGGCATGTGATCCTAAACCGAAGTAGAATTGGACAGGATCGCTTTAGGTATGATGTGGTGAATGGGGAAGTGAGTCAGGCCGAGTCTTTATTGAACAATTTGGCTGAAATGGATGTTTTATTTTTGGATGCCCGTGAATTTTTGGCGCTTCCATTGTCACAACAGGAGCAAATAAAACAGGCTATACAAAACGGACTGGATGTAATATTAACCGCATCTTCTGAGGAAAATTCGGAGAACTGGAGCGGGGTGTTTTCAGAATTATCTAATGCTGAAATTCAGGTTCAAATGTTAAACAGGCTGGAAGAGCGAAACTGGCTACCATCCATTTTTGAATCAAGAGAGGATTTGGTGAACCCAATTCCATTGTTAAACTTAAGCATGGAAGGCCTGCCGGAATCTGCGGAAGTTTTATATGAGTTTTCTGAGAATGAAGCAATTGCAGCGAAAATTGGAATGGGAAGCGGAAGTGTAATCGGGCAACTATTCTACCGCACTTACAACTGGCTGATTGAAGGAGAAAGTGAGAACTATAATCGGCTTTGGGTAGATTATTTAAGCAGGGCTGTTTCAGTGGAGACTCCCCAGTTTGATGTCGCTCCAACACCGGCAAGAGTTCATGAGCAGATCAAGGCTTTTGTAACCCAATCCTCAACATTTGGAAGAATGTTGGTGAAACCGGTATTCGAAGCAGATACTTTAGAAATTCCAGTGATGGAACAGATAGTAAATTCTGAGGTGATATCAGCAACTATCATCCCCCGAAAAACAGGCTGGCACTTTGCGGAGTATGATGATCTGAAGACTTGGTTTTATGTATATGGATCTGATGAGTGGAAATTTGATAAAGCCTATCGAACGTTTCAACAAACTAGTCAGGAAATAGAGGAATGGAGAAACAATGGAATTTCTGAATCAACAAATAACACAAGCAAGGTTCCGGATTGGATCTGGCTGCTTGGGTTTTTATTGATTCAAATCACGCTCTGGGCTGAAAGAAAACTTTGAAATAAATTAGGGCCTAACCCATTCCATAAAACTGTGCCTTCTCTTTAAAATATGGTGCAAATACTTTTGAAAGCTTTTTATGATCCGGCGCCTGGAGATTAGGGTCTTCCATAAGTAATTCTCTGGCTTTTTCCTTTGCCTGAGTCAATAGAAATTGATCTTCCACAATATCCGCAAACTTGAAATCAGGGAGGCCGCTTTGTTTGGTTCCCAGAAAATCACCGGGTCCGCGGAGTTTGAGGTCGGCTTCGGCTATGCGAAAACCATCGTTGGTTTCTTCCATGGTTTTAAGGCGAAAGGCTCCTGATTTACTCACTTTCACGTCCGGCATTAAAATACAATAGCTTTGCCGTTTGCCCCGTCCAATTCTGCCACGCAGCTGATGGAGCTGGGAAAGCCCAAATCGTTCTGCATGCTCAATGATCATAATGGAAGCATTGGCTACATCCACTCCTACTTCGATTACGGTAGTAGAAACCAAGATCTGAATTTCATTCTTGATGAACGCTTTCATGATTTCATCTTTCTCTTCGGTTTTCATTCTGCCATGCAGCAGTCCGACTTTGAAATCAGGAAATCGTTTCTTTAGCTTTTCAAAACCTGCTGTGGCATCCTTTAGATCCAAAGCTTCCGATTCTTCGATCAGAGGATAAACCACATAAACCTGTCCGCCGTCATGTACTTCCTGCTGCAGAAAGTTATATACATCCTCTCTTTTTTTGTTTGAGCGGATCGCGGTTTTGATAGGTTTTCGCCCGGCCGGAAGATCTCTGATGATGGAAACATCCAGATCCGCATAAACGGTCATAGCCAAAGAGCGGGGGATAGGAGTCGCACTCATGACCAGCATGTGCGGATGACTTCCTTTATTTAAAAGGTCAGCTCTTTGTTTTACCCCAAAACGATGTTGTTCATCAATGACAGCCAATCCAAGATTGTGAAATCTTACTTCATCCTGAATGATGGCGTGTGTTCCAACTACGATCTGAGCATTACCGCCCTCTATATCAGTAAGTATATCAGTTCTTAATGCTTGTTTTTGTGAACCGATCAAAAGCCGCACATTGATATCAAGCTCTTTCAGGTGATCAGCAAGCGTTCGGTAGTGCTGTTCGGCTAAAATTTCAGTGGGGGCAAGAAAGGCCGCTTGAAAACCATTGTCCAGCGCCATCAACATGGCGCCAATGGCAACGATTGTTTTTCCGGCGCCTACATCCCCCTGAATAAGTCGATTCATTTGTCGCCCTGAACGGACATCCTGCTTTATTTCTGCCAGAGAAGTTTTTTGTCCATCCGTTAATTTAAAGGGGAGTAATTCATTGAAGTATTTTGATGTATAATTTCCAACCTCATTAAAAACATGACCATTTGCTCTTTCCTTTACGGTGAAATTGATCTTCTCCATACTCAGTTCAAAAAGAAAAAGCTCTTCAAACTTAAATCGGTTTAAAGCATTCTTATGTTCGTTGTGACTCTCCGGGAAGTGGATCATCCGGTAGGCTTCCTGTCGTTGTGGGAATTTGTGTTCTTTTAGAAGGTCTTCCGGCAAGAATTCATCCACTGTTATGTTATTAAGGATCTGCTCCATCCAGCTTTGTACTAATTTGCTGGTGATACGGGCTTTACTTAATCCCTTGCTTCCGGGATAAATAGGAAAGATCCGGGAAAAAGAATCCAGATCACCCTCCGAAGAAATTTTGTCCACTTCAGGATGTGCTATAGAAATAGACTTACCATACCGCTTGGCTTGTCCGAAGAAGGCCACCGTCTCTCCTTCCTTGAAGAACTTGCTGAAATACCCGACTCCCCGAAACCATACTCCCTTAACAATGCCGCTTCCGTCATCAATATAAACCTCCAGACGTTTCTTTTTACCATACCCGGCTGTAGCGATCTCAGTTACTTTTCCTGCAATAGTAACCTCCTCTCCGGATCCGGCCAAATGTTTAATCTTCTGGGTATTGGTGCGATCGAGATATCTGCGGGGAAAAAAATTGAGCAAGTCATCAACAGAACGGATGCCTTCACTGCTTAGGGCTTCGAGCCTTTTAGTGCTAAGATTTGATAAATCGGATAATTTCAACTGATATAAAGTTATATATCGACCAATCATAAATAGGTCGAATTTTAAGGTTCTTTTTTAGTTCAAGTGAGGTTCTGAGGGGTATATAGAAAATTAAAGAAATTATTCACAGAATTATTTTGCATTCGTACCTGAATGTATCCTATATTTGCAAGCTCTCGATTCGATGGCAATAACCAAATAATTGAACAGTGCCGACTATACAACAACTCATACGAAAAGGTAGAAAAAGCAAGGTAAGTAAAACAACCGCACCTGCATTACAGAATTGTCCGCAGAAGCGTGGTGTTTGTACTCGTGTTTATACAACTACGCCCAAAAAGCCGAACTCGGCATTGCGTAAAGTAGCTCGTGTACGTTTGACTAACGGGATTGAAGTTTCGGCTTACATTCCCGGTGAAGGTCACAACTTACAGGAACATAGTATTGTATTGATCCGCGGAGGTAAAGTTAAAGATTTACCCGGTGTTCGATACCATATTATTAGAGGAACATTGGATACAGCAGGTGTTGAGGGAAGAACTCAAAGCCGTAGTCTGTATGGTACCAAGAGGCCAAAAGGGTAACATTAAGAAATTAAGATTAATCGAGCATGCGTAGAAAAACAGCAGATAAACGAGATGTCCAGCCGGATCCAATTTTTGAGGATAAACTGGTAACTCGTTTCGTAAACAACCTGATGCGAGACGGCAAAAAGAATGTTGCTCGCAAAATTGTATATCAGGCATTTGAAGTTATTGAAGAAAAAACAGGCGAAACCGGGATCGATATATTCCGAAACGCATTGCAGAACGCAACACCGGTTGTTGAGGTTAAGTCCCGCCGTGTTGGTGGTGCCACTTATCAGGTACCTATTGAAGTTCGGCAGGAAAGAGGAACAGCATTGGGAATGAGGTGGTTAATTAGGGCTGCACGTTCCAGAAATGATAAATCGATGTCAATTCGTCTTTCCAGAGAATTGATGGACGCCTCCAACAATGAAGGTGGTGCCGTTCGTAAGAAAGATGAAACGCACCGTATGGCAGACGCTAACAAAGCATTTGCTCACTTTAGATTCTAAAAGATTTTATAAAAAGTATTATGTCCGAAACGAAGTCAAAAACAGATCCAAAAATTTTAGAGAAGATTCGCCGCACGCGAAACATCGGTATCATGGCTCACATTGATGCCGGTAAAACTACCGTGACTGAGCGCATTCTTTTTTACACAGGTCGTAGTCACCGAATGGGTGAAGTTCACGATGGTGCTGCAACTATGGACTGGATGGAGCAGGAGCAGGAACGAGGTATTACCATTACGTCTGCTGCTACTCACTGTATTTGGAAAGATCACCGAATTAATATTATTGACACCCCTGGTCACGTTGACTTTACTGTTGAAGTAGAGCGTTCATTGCGTGTATTGGATGGTGCTGTTTTTGTACTTGACTCAGTTGGAGCTGTTCAGCCTCAGTCTGAAACTGTTTGGCGTCAGGCTAACAAATATCACGTGCCTTGTATGGCATTTGTAAACAAGATGGACCGAACCGGTTCTGATTTTTACAATGTAGTTAAAGAACTTGATGAAAAGCTGAGTGCAAATCCAATTCCAATTCAGATTCCAATTGGGTCAGAAGAAAATTTTCAGGGTGTTGTTGATCTGATCAAGATGGAAGCTATTGTTTGGGATGATGAATCTCTTGGGGCTACTTACGAAGTAGTTGATATCCCTGAAGATCTGAAAGAAAAAGCTGCTGAGTATCGAATGATGCTACTTGAGGCTGTTTCAGATCAGAATGATGCTTTGATGGAAAAGTACCTGATGGAAGAAGAGATCTCAGAAGAAGAAATTGTTGAGGCACTTCGTGAAGCGACGATCGCAAAAGATATTACTCCGGTAATGTGCGGTACTGCTTTAAAGAATAAGGGAATTCAGGTACTGCTTGATAAGGTATTGGATTTCATGCCCAACCCATTAGACATTCCTCCGGTAAAAGGTATTGATCCGGAAACAGAGGAAGAAGTAATGAAGGCCCCTGATGTAAACGCTCCTTTCTCAGCTCTTGCTTTTAAGATCATGACTGATCCATTTGTGGGTAGATTGACTTTCGTTAGAGTTTATTCCGGAAGACTGGAAAAAGGTTCTTACACATTTAATTCCTCTACAGGGAATAAAGAACGTGTTGGTAGATTGCTTGAGATGCACGCCAACGAGAAAAAAGATTTAGATTTTATTCAGGCAGGAGATATTGCTGCTGTTATCGGAATTAAAGAAGTACATACAGGTGATACATTATGTGATCCTGATCATCCGGTAATTCTTGAGCAAATTACATTCCCGGAGCCTGTTATTAAGTTAGCCGTTGAGCCAAAAACTAAGGCTGATAGCGAGAAACTTTCAACAGGTCTTCAAAAGCTTGCTGAAGAAGATCCTACTTTTGTAGTTAAGACAGATCACGAAACAGGTCAGACTACGATTGCCGGAATGGGTGAGCTTCACCTTGAGATTATCGTTGACCGTTTAAAGCGTGAGTTCAAAGTAGAGGCCAACGTTGGTGCTCCTCAGGTTTCTTACAGAGAAACGATCTCCAAGAAAGTTGACCACAGAGAAATATACAAGAAGCAAACAGGTGGACGTGGTAAGTTCGCTGATATTTCATTTGAAGTTGGTCCGATTGAAGAATTTGAGGATTACGACGGTAATGAAGACCGAATTACACGTGAAGAAGGCTTTATATTTATCAATGAAGTTGTAGGTGGTAATATTCCTCGTGAATTTATCCCATCTGTGATGAAAGGATTTAAAGAAGCACTTAACGCTGGTATTCAGGCCAACTACTCAGTAGAAAATATTGGATTCCGTTTGTACGACGGTTCTTATCATGATGTTGATTCTGACCAGTTAAGTTTTGAATTATGTGCAAAACTTGGATTCAGAAATTCAGCTCGTAAGGCTAAGCCAAAGATACTTGAGCCGGTAATGAAAGTAGAGATCATCACTCCTGAAGAATACATGGGTGATGTTATCGGTGACTTAAACAGTCGTCGTGGAATCATGCAGAGCATGGACTCAAACAATGAAGGGTCTGTAGTAAAAGCTCATGTACCGTTATCTGAAATGTTCGGATATTCTACCGACTTAAGATCTGCGACACAGGGTCGTGCGGTATACTCGATGGAATTCTTCGACTACACTGAAGTACCTGAGGCAATTGCTCAGGAAATCATCGAGAAACAATCATAAAAGAAATTAACACTAAGATTAAATAATTAGATCATGGCAAAAGAGACCTTTCAACGGAATAAGCCCCATGTAAACGTAGGCACGA
>JBBDSP010000013.1:0-34052 GCA_040904925.1 Gracilimonas sp.
CTCAACTCAACTCAACTCAACTCAACTCAACTCAACTCAACTCAACTCAACTCAAAATTTTCACTAAAGATGTTTCGATTCCATGTTATCTTTAGTGATCATGAAATTTAATCTTCTGGAATATTGATGGATCTGACATCACCGATCGAGAGTTGTTCCGTTGAGGAAACCATACAAGTTGGATTTGAGTTTGGTAAGCAGCTAAAGGCCGGAGATGTGATTCGGCTTGAAGGAGACCTTGGTGCCGGTAAAACTCATTTCGTAAAGGGAGTGGCTTCTTATTTTGGGATCGATCCTGAAAGCGTGAATTCACCTACCTATACTTTGATCCATGAATATTCGGGCAAACTTACGGTCTATCATTTTGACTGTTACCGATTGAAAAGTGAACAGGAAGCACTTGAAATTGGCGCGGAGGAATATTTTTATGGGGATGGCGTTTGCTTAGTCGAATGGCCGGAAATTATAGATTCCCTGATTCCGGAAGAGGCGATCAGAGTGAGAATTTCACATCTTTCGGATTCAAAACGAACAATCAATATTCATCAAAAGCAGCAAGAGTGATGGCGCTCTCTAACGGACGTAAACTTTCTTATCGGCTTGATCTCCTCCCGGTGATTCTCCCCTATCACCGCCGGGCCAATAATACGCTGCGCACGGGGGACCTTGTATATTATGGCCCGAGTCCTGAATACTATGGTATAGGGGAGGTGGTGCAAACCGCTGAAAAGATTTGCATGGTTGATTTTCGCGGAACCGGGGAGTTGGGCATCCATAAAGATGAGATGCTTTCCTCCTATCTCATTCCCATTCATAAATTGAATTTGTCAGGGGTTTTGAAGGGCAGATAACTTAGTCATGCTGAGGACACTTCCGAAGCATCTTCACGGGGTGATGCCGCTTCGTAGTTGTGTAGATCCTTCGAGGGTACTCTCAGGATGACCCGCTTTGTGATTGGTAATGATGTTAGAGCTATCTACCCTTTTCAGGTATGGTTCCCCTGGGTGGCCATTCACCGATTACAGTATCATTCAGAAATTTCCATACCGGATTCTCATTTTCAATGAGCTTTTCCTTCCAAGCCCGCTTCTTTCCTTTGATTCTCTTTTCTGCCTCAATGGCTTCATGCATTGTTGGAAAAACATCGTACCAAATCAGGCAATAGCAATAGTATTTTCCGGCAAAGGTTTTTGGATTTCCTCTCTCCTGATAGTGTTCCACCAATCTTTTAGGTAGGTTATTTGTTACTCCTGTGTAAAGTACCGTTCGTTGTGGGTTGGTTAAGATGTAGGTTGCGTTGTTCATTTGTATCTTTTCTTTTTATTGATAGTCATGCTGAGGACACTTCCGAAGCATCTTCACGGGGTGATGTTGCTTCATAGTTGTGTAGGTCCTTCGGGGGCACCCTCAGGATGACTATTGAAGTGTATCCACCGGGCTTTTGATGTAGTTGCCGCCTTTGTTGATGACGTGGGTGTAGATCATGGTGGTTTTGAGGTTTTTGTGGCCGAGGAGTTCCTGTACGGTGCGGATGTCGTAGCCGCTTTTGAGCAGCTGAGTGGCAAATGAATGCCTGAACGTGTGGCAGGTTACTTTTTTTGTAATATTCGTTTCACTGACTGCTTTCTTTAGTTTTCTTTGAACTTGTCGGTTAGATATATGATACCTATGCTCTAATCCTGACCTGGGATCCTTAGAAATACTTGAGGACGGGAACAAATACTGCCAGCCTAAACTCTTTTGCTCTTGCGGATATTTTCTGGCCAATGCTTTTGGCAGATTCGCTTTTCCATATCCTTCTTTCAGATCTTTTTTATAGATAGCCCTCACCTTTTCAATTTGCTTTCGCAACTTTGGTATACTTTTCTGTGGCAGCAAGCTCACCCGGTCTTTGTTTCCTTTCCCTGACCGTACCCAAAGCTGACTGTTTTCAATGTCAACATCCTGAATGCGGAGCCGCAGGCATTCTGAAATCCTGATTCCGCTTCCATAAAGCAATTCGCAGATCAAGAGTATTCTGCCATGGAGTTTCTGTAATATCAGCATTGCTTCTTTGTGAGAAAGCACGACTGGAAGTCTCTGAGGTTTTTTTGCTCTTTTGAGGCCATCCAGCTTCACGTTTTTCTTATCAATAATCTGTTTATAAAGAAAAACCAATGCGGATAGCGCCTGGTTTTGGGTGCCGGCTGCAACATTCTTTTCGTTAGCCAGATAATTTAGAAACTGCTCTACATGCCGGTCCGTTAATTTTTTGGGGTGAACTGTTCCATGAAATCGGATATAACGCACAATCCAACCGGTATATGCCTGTTCGGTTCGGAAGCTGTAGTTTCGTCTTCTGATCTCGCTCCTAACTTCTTCTAATAATTTTGACTTGCCCATAATATATAATTGCTAAAATTGATGTATATCTTATATTGTAAGAGCGAGGGGAAAGTGATTCCTTACAAAAAATCTGAATTTTATGCGAAGAGGTTACGCGACAAATGTTTCGCATAAAATCCTGGAACAGGTATCAAGCATCGTTAAATGGGACTTTTAAGATTTTATACGACGTCTCATAAGATAACCCCTGTCGCATAATAATCTGTCATACCCACTCTTCCACTAAATAAATAATTGTTAGAATTGTCCGTTTTTCAATAGATTGGAGAAAGAAATAAACCCCAAAGCTATGATTACAGATTATAAAGAAATTCAGCATTCGGCTCTTGAATTAGACGAAAATCATCGCGCTGAATTAGCGAAGAAGCTTATTGATAGCCTTGACCAGCGAATTGATGATGATATTGAGCAAGCTTGGATTGATGAAGTCAAACGGAGAAAAGCTGAGATCAAATCGGGAAAAATAACTCCAATTTCAGGTCAAGAAGTACATAAGGCTGCTCGAGAACTTCTCAAAAAATGACTTTTCAGTATCATCCTGAAGCAGCAAAAGAGTTAACGAGCTCTATTCAATACTACGAAGATAAGTCTGTCGGGCTTGGAACTGAATTTCTTGATGAGATAGAAGAAGCCATCGCTCAAGCATTAGCACATCCTCAATCTGGTTCTTTACTAACCAAACAAGATCGAAGGATTTTACTTGACCGTTTTCCTTATGAAATCATTTATGATGTCTCTGAAAATATTATAACAATTACTGCTGTCAAGCATATGAAGCGAAAACCGGGTTATTGGGAGTTAAGAAAATAACCATGGGTATGACAAGGTGTTTTAAATCGGACGCGGACGGAGTGCTATCGAACTTGTTTCTAAAGAATTAATTTCGCTATTTCAAAGAAATTTTAATCCCCGCGCCGTTTAAACGCTGGGCCGTTATTTTACCTATCCAAAAGTAGGTTAACCAGAAACTTTTGAGTTTTTTCTGAACTTTTCTAAAGCTGTCTTTCCTCTCTTTTTATAGTGCTCCAACAACTCTTCTTGAGATAAATCTTTCGTCTCCTCATAGTTTCGATCCCTTATAGACCGAGTTTCTTTTACTGTATCGAATTTTTTATTCTTCATAATTGGTCACCTCACGTGGTGAATAAATATCAATAGATTTCAATCCGTTTTCAATGTTAACGGCATTGAACAGACGAATCTTATCATAATGTACAATATGGCGAAAATTCCAGCTAACCAAAACATCCACATTTGCCAGCGAGGCTAAAGCTATGTGCAAGGCATCATCACGAAATTTTGGGGTAAGAATTTTCCGATTCAAATACTCCTCTGATAGTGCTAAAGCATCCTTAGTAATTTCCAAAACCTCAGGTCCATAATCCATGAGCACCGTTAAAGTATCTTGAACCCGCTGTGGTGCCTTACTTATTTCCGCAAAAGTTAACTGGGATAAAACCGGTTGATAATTTTTCAACCTGAAATCTTTCATCAACCCGTTAGACCATGTCGCAAACTCTATATCATGGCAACCACCTATCACAGATGTATCTAAATATATTCTTGATATTTTCATAGTATTAAATGGTTTGATTAATATAAGATAGGTAAAATAACAAGCGCATCAACTGGGGACGCGGACGTGCCGTTGGTTTCCAGAGTTGCTTGTTTTGAAAATTTAGCCGTTTATTAATTTATCATCAGTTTCATACCACATATCTGTAAATCTTTCCATCATGGCTCAAAAATTAAATCGAAATGACGAATGCCACTGCGGCAGTGGAAGAAAATATAAGAACTGCTGTCTTGATAAAGACAAATCCAATTGGTCTTCAAAGCTTGGAGTAATGGGGCTTGCCTTAGTTATCCTTCTCGGCATTTGGTTTTTTGCCTCTAATTTCTCTGCCGGAGGCGGTGGGCAGGATTGCCCCGCCGGACAAACCTGGTCGCAGTCTCATCAGCATTGCCATTAGTTTTATATTGCCCGGCAATTAACTTATCACTTCCCCTTTCCCATGCGTATCTTCAGGCTAAATTTTAGCCTTGAGTCAACTTTCCCAAAATGGAATATATTATTGACGGTATTGTAACCGGAGTTTTGCAAACTACCATGCTTGAGTGGATCGCTGTAGCCACCGGCCTGTTAAGCGTCTGGTATTCTATGAAAGAAAATATCTGGGTGTACCCCACCGGTATTGTCAGCGTATTGATCTATGTATATATCGCATTCATGTATAAGCTGTATGCAGATATGGGAGTAAATTTCTACTACTTTATCATGAGTGTATACGGATGGTATTATTGGCTGCATCCAAAAAATGAGAGTCGTGATCAGGTTGCGGTTACCATGAATTCAAAAACGGAGAACCTGATCTCTGCTGCCCTGACGATCGGTTCATTCGCTATCCTCTATTACGTGCTCTCAACTTTCACTGACAGTGATGTCCCCTTCTGGGATTCCCTGACCACCTGTTTCGCCATCCTCGGCATGTACCTGATGGCCCGCAAAAAACTAGAAAGCTGGGTCGCGTGGATCATCACTGATTTAATTTCAATTCCCCTTTATTTCTACAAAGAATTGGTACTGACCAGCTTTCAGTTTCTTGTATTCACTATCATCGCGGTTGGGGGATATATCTCGTGGAAACGATCGATGGAGGAGAGTCAATCAAAGTTAAAGAATCCAATTGAAGCTTCAGGTACTGAGTGACCTTTGCTTTTAATTATCGTGATACTAATTTCAGATCCTTCTTTCCACAAACACAACCAGATCGCCGCTTTTTATCCGGATTGAAAATTCCGGTTCTGTGGTTTCGTTTGACGTGCCATCCCGCCGGCCATTCTTCAGGATCTCGTTTTCCAGGGGATATTTGAGTCCACTAGTCGTGACACCGCTAACTTCCCCAGATAGTGGAAATAGCGAAACCATAGAGCCAACCGACACTTCTGCATTATATTCGTCTGTTATGACAAACGCTTCAAAGAGTTCATCTTTATAGATAAGCTTTTTAAAATCGGATCTGAACTTTTTTAAAACGGACAGGTTTTTTAAGGCGTGATCCATTCTTTTCCCAAAGGCTCCCAAAACCGTACATGTACTGGCATTACGTTCAAGTGCAAGTGATAGTGCTTTTTCGAGGTCATTGGTTTCCTGGCTGTTATCGTGGATTATTTCAAAACTGATAGTATCCGGTTTCTTGAAACTATCCATATCACCTATCACGGCATCCGGGGTTATTCCATGGCTGAGTATCTTATTTCCTCCCCCATCTGCTCCTATAACTAAATCAGCGTTCTCAATTTCGGCTTCCAATAATTCTTTTGTTGGCGGAAAACCATTACTAACTATAACTGCGTGCATAGATCTTTTTAAGACTGAAATTATTTCTACCCTAAAATAAGTGGAATTCTGTCAATGTTCGCTTATTTTTGAAGCTATGGAAAATTTTATGTTCAAAGACTTTATTTCAAAAATAGTAACTCACAAAAAGGTTGCCGTTTTTTCACATCTCAGGCCCGACGGAGACTGCCTTGGTTCACAGATCGCCTTCTGTTTATGGCTACAAAAGAACGGAATAGCAGCTACTGCTTTTAATGAGCACGATGTGCCCGAAAACATGAAATGGCTAGAGAAGTTCTTCCCCATTTCAAAACCTTCCAAAGATCAATTACAGAATTTTGATGCTTTTGTGGTAGTAGATGGAAATGCCCTGCATCGGTTTGGTGAGTGCGCAGAATCCCTTGAATCTTCTGGGAAACCCATTTTCATGATCGACCACCACCCTGACCCGGATGATATCTTTGAGGAGTTTGTATCGGTTGTTTCGGCATCCTCAACCTGTGAACTGATCTATAAATTATACGCAGAGCATGATCCCAAACAAATTGATGAAAAAGCTGCAAAAGCTATGTACCTCGGATTGGTTACTGACACCGGCTCCTTTCAATTCGACAGTGTGAAGCCACACACCATGCTCGCTGCCGGCGATCTTCTAGCCCGTGGTAATTTCACCCCAAATGAGATAACCGAGCGCATCTATGCATCCCGGCCTTTGCGTCAGCTCAAGCTGCTGAGTATGGCACTGGAAACTATTGCCCTCCATGCTGATGGAGTTATTGCAACCATCACGATTACCAAAAAAATGTTCGAAATGACCGGGTGTACCAATGAGGACACTGAAGGATTTGTGCAGTATCCACTGAGCGTAGAAGGCGTCAAAGCCTGCGTATTGTTTCGTGAGGATGGAGGCGGAATCAAACTCAGTTTGCGTTCTCAAAGTGATGACATTGATGTAAATAAATGGGCTCGAATATTCAATGGTGGCGGACATCAAAAAGCAGCAGGGGCCTGGTACGACGGACCGGTAGATAAGGCTATCAAAGAAGTAATAAATGCAGGAATGGAACAATTATAGTTCTCTTTCCAAGTTTTTACTATTATGGATGTAAGGTTAGTTAATTGGTCATTTAAGAAAAGAGCATGGATAAGGACTACACATTATTGGTAATTGATGATGATCCACCGATGCACATCATGCTTAAAAATTTATTAGGCGATGAGTACAATGTGGTGAATGCTAAATCTGCACAGGAGGGCATTGATATACTGGCCACTAAACCCGTGCATTTTATTCTTTCTGATATCCACATGCCCGGCATGACCGGTCTTGAGTTTTTAGAATCACTGACTGCAGATGCCGATAAAAAGAACATCCCATTTCTGATAATGACCAGTCTGCCTTCTGTTGAGAAGGAGCAAAAAGCACTTGGCCTTGGCGCAGCTGATTTCATTGATAAAGCGCTGTTCAATTCTGACATAGAGGAGTTACTGAACCGCATCAGAATGAAGCTGGTAGCAAATGTTGATATACCTGACCTTCCTGAAGAGCTTAACTACAACAAGAAAGAGATCACAAAAGGCCTTCTGTTCGAAGTTTCATCCGGTGATTTTGTATCCACCGTTCAAAAACTCACAAAGGTATTAGGGCAAAAACTGGAAACCGACCATCTTTCATTTTGGACCATCAATGGTGAAAATATTCAAATGTTGCTGGCCAACGGAGTTCAATTACCCCGTCGCTATGGGCCAAAAGACCTCAAAGAAGAGCCAACATTTAAACTGGTTTTAGAGCAAAAACGCCCTTACCTGGTCAATAATGTTTTTAATTCAGAAAAAGGAATTTTACCCCAGATGTCGAAAGATGAAGGGTTACCTGCTGAGATTGGAATTCCATTATTTGCTTTGACTGAAAAGGACCTCATCAAGAATAAAATGAAAATTCCCCCAAAGACTCCTCTTTTCGGGTATGTGGTATTGAAGAGAAAACGAGTTTTTACCAGTAAAGAATATAAGCTGACTTCACTTTTGATGATGCAAATGGGTACCATTTTATGGCGTCTATATAAAGATCTTTAGAAGTTAGGCCAAGGCAATGGATCTCATAATTTTGCGTTGAATTAATCCTTTTACCGAACAATACCTTAGACTTTCAAACCATACAGCTAAGTTTAACATGGCCAGATTTGTTACAATTTTATTGATGGTATTTATTTCTACCGGTTGTGTATCTGAACAGGGTGCCGATCAAAACTCACCTGCACCTGCCGCTTCACTGGGTACTTCTACTACATTTAGTGATGTTACTGATATTAACGATGAGGCTGATGCAGACAGTCAGTCACAATCAGCTTCACAACAAGTCTCTTTAGAGAATACCCGCCGAAACGCCATCACCAATGCCGTTGAAGAGGCCGGGCCAGCCATCGTCAGTATCACCGTTACTGAACTACAACAAGGATATACCCGTGAATTTGACTCCTTCTTTTTTCGTTATTTTGATGTCCCGGTTCAGCGTGAAGTACAAAGTGTAGGCTCCGGATTTATTATCAGCGAAGACGGACTGGTTGTTACAAATGAGCATGTGGCCAGTAAAAATTCGAAGACCATAATGGTGGCTTTGTCTGATGGCAACAATTATGAAGCAGAGCTAGTTGGTTCGGATGAACTTGCTGATCTCTCTTTACTTCAGATAAAAGGGGATCGTGCTTCTTTTCCCCACGTTATTTTTGCAGACTCTGATGAAATTATGGTTGGGGAGTGGAGCATCGCCATGGGAAATCCTTTTGGCCTTTTTTCAGACGGTCAACCTTCCGTTACCGTCGGTGTAGTAAGTGCCAAGGAACGTGATTTCCGCCCAGACCCGCAGGACCCACGTGTTTATGTGGAAATGATTCAGACCGACGCTGCCATTAACCGCGGGAATTCCGGCGGCCCGCTTGTGAACAGTAATGGCGAAGTAATGGGCGTTAATACATTCATTTTTACCGGAGGAACCAGCAGTGGTTTCGTCGGATTGGGCTTTGCCATACCAAGTAACCGGGTTCAAAAGATCATTGGACAGCTAAAAGAATCCGGTACTGTTTCACTCGATTATGATCCCGGTATGAAATTTATACCTGTCACCCGCCAGTTAATTATGCAGCATCCCAGTATTCCCAGAGTTCTTGGCTTGTTTGTAACTGAAGTAAATAAAAGCGGCCCTGCTTATGAATGTGGCATTATGCCCGGCGATGTGATCGTTCAAATCGGGGATGAACGAGTAACCAGCGAAATGCACGCCTGGGCTCTTATGCGCGAATATGATGAAGGAGAAGAAATGGAACTGCATCTTGTTCGCCAAAACAAGCAATACAGAACCAGTATGGATTTAAGGAAACGGGTTCAGGGGCGCTGATCTTTTAAACTCCTGCTACTTTTACTCATCCCACTTTCTAAAATACACTCCTCTTGTTCGGCCATTGGATGCATTAAATCCAATAATAGCGCCATTCTCATTTCTTTCGAATGAAATCTCTGCAATCGGAAATCCCCCTCCAAAAGAATCTATATTACCCGGAGTCAGTTTAATATCCTCCTCCAGCTGGTAATTTTGCAAGACCAAACTGCTGTCTTCAAGAATTATGGTATAAAGTGTTTCAATTTCATCGCTGAAATACCGACCGGTGTAGTCTTCCAGTTCTTCAAAACTTGGATCGAATTCGATCTTTTTCGCAATATGGTTCCCATTTTGGTGAAGGGTAAGCGAATCCGCAGAACCATCTTCATTCCTATGGAAAGTAACGGCCGCATTCACTCCTTTTAGATCAAAGGTTGAATCTGTTGTTGCCGTAATGTCGATCTCAGGCTGGCCTGTCGCCTGGGTATAAATTCGGTTTCCTTCTCTTGAAAATGTGAGTATAAATCCGGGCATGATGGTCAATTCATAACGACCTGTTAACGGCTCAAAATCTGCCGCATCATATATAAATTCTTCCGCTTCCTCTGATTCAATTATCTCTTCCTTCGGTTCGTCTTCACTCATGTGTTCTTCAAAGAAGTACTCCGCTATTTTTTGAGGTATATCACCCCGAAAAGCAGCGTAATTACTTTGCGTAACAACAGCACCGTTAACTTCGGGAAAAACCATCAACATTGACCGATGGGCTAGGTCTGCTCCCCCGTGATGGAAATACTCAAGTCCTTTGAATTCCTGGGAAAATAATCCAATTCCATACCCCGTAGAACTCCCGTTATTCAAAACAAAGGGAGTGGTCATTTCTTTGATCATTTCTTTCGTGCCTACTTTGGGTTCAAGCAGGTTCCCGATCCATTTTTCCAGGTCTCCCATCGTTGTGTGAATCCCCCCGGGACCCATAGCACCTCCAAGATCCGTTACTTCCTTGAAGCCCCCGTCCTCGCCGGGTTCATAGCCCATCGACCTGTTTTCAACAACTTGCTTAGGACTTACGCGAACCAATGTATTCTCCATCCCGATTGGCTCAAACACATGTTCCTTCATCCAATCCTGAAACGGGGTTTCAGTTACACGCTCTATAACTTCTGTCATCAATACATATCCGGTGTTATTGTAGTTAAACTCTGCACCCGGTTCGTTTTGAAGTTCAGGCTGCCGGCGGATCATTTCGATCACTTTCTCCTGATCCAATTCCATACTTGGACTGCGGCCGGTCATAACGAGGGTATTTAAAAACTCCCGATACCCGCTTGTGTGATTAACCAAGTTTCGCAGGGTAACCGTGTGTTCAAATTCGGGAAGTTCAGGTATATACTTTCTTATATCATCATCTAAAGAAAGTGCTCCTTCTTCTTTAAGCAGTAATAAACCAAAGGTTAAAAAATGCTTTGAGGTAGAACCGATGTTATGGATAGTTTCGGGTTTCATTTTAACATCATAGGCGAGATTTGCCATACCATAAGAATTCTGAAATACTACCTCCCCATCTTTTATAACCATAGCCGCGGCCCCGGGTACATTCCCGGAATACTCTGTCATCATCTGATTAACTTTCCCGGCAGGGTCTTCAGCGATCGGCTCAGCAACATTTAGAGTAATTGAATATTCTCCTTCTTCATTCTCAAATGGAGTTACTTCAATCCGATAAATACCCTCGTCTTTGGTATTAAACTGAAATGTCTCGTTTCCCCTCGCCGGACCATCGAATTGAGTAACTTCTTTACCATCGGGATTAAATATGGTAACCACCACATCTACCGATCTCTGATTTACTTTTCCAAACACGTAATAATTCGACTGCAGATCTGCCTCATAATCATTACTACTCTCTGATTGCAATGAAGCTGAAATTTCTTCCCCTACCGAAATCAGTCGTTTTTCCTGTGCCAGCCCTGTATTTGCCGTCATTACTAAAATTAAAACTAATGCCCCTATGTTCTTTATCATCTTTCCCATCCGTTGATTAGCATTCCCGTTAAAACTCATATTTAACTATAATTTTTCAAAACTAATATCTTTAAAATTGAAGAATCATAGATATGATATTCGTTTCAAAAACAAAATTGTTACAATTGACCTGAATTTCCCGGGTTCAAAAATTCCCAAATAAATAATCCTGATCCTTTGTTATAGCAAGTCAGATTAATCCTAAATGTTTTTTACCTTATGCGCTCACTCATTTACTTATCACAAATCATTTTATGACTGACGCCAAAGACGACCTTTCTTACCCCAAGGAACAGATCAAAGTTTTATTGCTGGAGGGCATTCACCCCAAAGCAGTGGAGAACTTCACTAAGCACCACTTTGTAAATATTGAAACTCATGATGTGGCCTGGACTGAAGAAGAATTACTGGAAAATATCGAAGATGTTCAGCTCATCGGAATTCGTTCAAAAACACACATTACTAAGAAAGTGATCGAGAAAGCATCCAAGCTAAAAGCTATTGGGTGCTTTTGTATTGGCACAAATCAGGTAGATCTTGATGCTGCGATGCAAGCCGGTATCACCGTGTTCAATTCGCCCTACTCGAACACCCGCTCGGTTGCAGAGCTTGTGATAGCGGAATCTATCATGCTAATGCGCCGGATCCCGTTACGGGATAAAAAAGCCCATGAAGGAATATGGCTTAAAGATGCCAAAGAAAGCTATGAAGTTCGGGGTAAAAAAATAGGGATCATCGGGTATGGACACATCGGTTCACAGGTGTCCGTGCTGGCTGAAAATATGGGCTTTGATGTGCTTTATTATGATATAGAGCCAAAACTCCCAATGGGTAATGCCAGCCGAATGGAGTCGCTGGATGATCTTCTTGAACGATCAGATATTGTTACTTTACACGTTCCCGCTACTCCCGGCACCAAAAATATGATGGATGCCGGTACCCTTTCGAAAATGAAAAAAGGAAGCATTCTCCTAAATCTTTCCCGTGGTTCAGTGGTGGATATAAAAGCCCTTAAAGAGGCTTTAGAATCAGGACATGTTTCCGGAGCCGGAATTGATGTGTATCCTGAAGAACCAGAATCAAAAGGCGATTCTTTTAAAACTGAACTGCAAAATATACCAAATGTGATCCTGACTCCCCATATCGGAGGTTCTACCTTAGAAGCACAGTACAATATCGGGGTTGATGTCTCCACCAAACTGATCAACTTAATCGACGACGGAACAACCGTTGGTTCCCACACGGTGCCTCCGCTAAATCTTCCCAAACAAAAAGATGCGCACCGTATTCTGCATATTCACGAAAATAAACCCGGTGTGCTTTCTGAAATAAATAATCTGCTTTCAGAAATGGACATCAACATACTAGGGCAGTACCTCAAGACCAATGAGTATATCGGCTATGTAGTGCTTGATGTTGATAAGCAATATGATGACCGCGTTCTTGAAGAAATGGGCAAGGTGAAGCACACTATTAAAACCCGGATCTTATATTAACTTGGCTTTGTGGCCGTTTTCACCAGTTCTTTAAAAATATTCCGCTGTCGGGCTATTTGTATAAGATATTCAGGATGCCATTGCACACCGATCACAAAAGGGAAATCACGATGTTCGATCGCCTGATGAACCTTTGTATTAACTTCTTTAGCAGCGATCACTATTCCCTCGCCCGGCTCATCAATAGCCTGATTGTGAAGTGCATTTACGTTACAAATATCTGTTTGAAGGATTTTACAAAGCTTCGTTGCATCTTTAATGACGATCCTCTTTTTGGGAAAGATCGATGAAACTTGTGATTTCTCCCCATAAAACCCCCGAATATCCTGATGGAGCGTTCCCTTAAAATGCACATTCATTATCTGCATTCCCCGACAAATCCCCAGCACCGGCATTTTCCTGTCTATAGCTTCAGAGAGATATTCAAGCTCTAATTCATCCCGCTCCAGGTCCACCGGAGATCGCTTGGTATGCTGAAAATAACGAGCCAGCCAATAGATGGGGAAGAATAGAATAGAAAGCAGCCATTCGAAAATGGTTCGTTTATCTCTGGCAAGTATGGCCCGCTCCACACGCTGTTGTCCATATTTTAACGGCTCCACATCCGCTCCGCCTCCCATTATCAATCCATCCATCTGATCTATACTTCGGGGCATTGAGGGAGTGATTCGCAATGGCTTTCCACCTGCAATAATTACCGAAAAAGCTGTAAAAAGCCATGCGGCCTGCCCCCCTTCATTTGGTCCTGTAATCCCTATTACCGGCTCTCTATCTAACACTTTTCACCCACCTATCCATTAATTTTATCCATTTCTTCTTCATGCTGAAAACTGATTTCTCATCCATATTCAAAAAAGCTCTCGAATATTGATTCAGTGATTTCTCATCTGCCGCTAATTCTTCTACCAACACCCACCGATTCCACTCATCGGCCAGGGACCAATCCAAATCTTCGATCGAACAATTAGGTAACCGGTAATGAAAGGTCGGGCGGGCTGATGTCAGTTCTTCTTTCAGTAACTTTGTGGTCAACTCCTTTTCCATAAACATAAAAACCGGGAGCATATCCAAAGGGCGATTTCTGGAATTCTTGAATTTGAAATAATCCTTGATCAGTGTTTCTAGATCAGGCTTATATTCTTCCCTCAAAATATGCCTGATATAATCCATCTCATATTCATTGATATAAGGAGTCAATTTTCGGGCGATATTGATATCTGCATCTTTTCGGATCCATGCATCCAGAATCACATATGCCTTCAAATGTCGAGTCAAACTCTCTGCTGTTAACTCCGGCACCTCCGGATTCAGATGAAGCCCAAAGGCATAAAAGAATGAACTACCCGTTCCCTTTGCCTTCCATTCCCGAAGTTTATCGACAAGGATATCCATTTCACCCAACCTTGAAACCGGTATCGGCGGAGTGATGATCTCGAATGGCACTACGGTTGAAGCCATTTCCCGGAGAGTTTCTTCCAGTTTATCTTTGTTTTTGAGCTTATCTACATCCAGCCCTATTGGCTTGAGTACTTTTTCATATTTCTTATTCAGAAAAAGACTGGCATCAAGCTCCACAGAAAAATCACCGAATTTTGTATTCTTAACATCATACTCATACCCGCTGATTTGCTCGATATCCCCTCCGTACAACTCTGTGATCATAGCTGCGGCATGTTTCATTTCTATACCGGTGAACTCAAACTCAAATCCAACCGAGCGCTCTTTACCATCCTCATTATTTAATTTTGGGGGATCTTTATAATTCACATTCATCCTTATTTATTTCCAACACTTTAAACAGATGTAAGGTGAGATTCAATCCAAAGTTTTAGAGTATTGCTTTGGGAGAGTTGAAAGTTGATAGGGTGATTTACGAATTCCTACTTTTCCATCTTTAATCAGAGATCATTTTTTGATTCTATAGTTAGAGCCTTCCCGGTAGAATTCCTTATAAAATTATTTTTAAAAACTTTCATCACCCTATCAACTTTCACATGCTTCACAAAAATAATTCTCAGTTCGATATTCCCCGGCTTTTATTCGTATTTTAAATATTCATCATAAGAGACCTAAGTATCACGTTCTACCCTGATCATTCATGACCTATCTTTCAACCGAAAACCTTTCCAAGAGTTTTGGAATTAAACCGCTTTTTGACGATCTGACTTTTGGTATTTCCAAAGGGGACAAAACCGCCCTGATCGCTCCCAATGGTACAGGGAAATCTACTTTACTGAAAATTCTTGCCGGTGAAATGGAACCGGACTCAGGCAAAGTAATGACGCAAAAAGGCATTCAGATCGGATACCTGGCCCAGGAACCCGAAATGGATGAAAAGCTGACCATCAGCGAGTTCATTGCAAAGGGTAATTCTGACAAGATCAAAGTGGTGCAGAGGTATGATAAAGCCGTTCATGCTCAGGCCGAAGACTTCAACCCGCAAACCCAACAGGAATTTGAAAAGGCATCTGTGGCCATGGATGCCGCTGATGCCTGGGATGTGGAGCAACAAATGGAGCAAATACTGGGTGTATTGAGTATTCACGACCTGGATCAGTCTATTGCTTCCTTATCAGGTGGTGAGCGCAAAAGAGTGGCTCTTGCCTTCGTACTTTTAGATGCTCCCGATCTTTTGATCATGGATGAGCCGACCAACCATCTGGATGTTGAGATGATCGAGTGGCTGGAACAGTATCTCGCCAAAAGTACCATGACGCTGCTCATGGTTACTCACGATCGCTATTTCCTGGATCGGGTGTGTAATCATATCTTGGAACTCGATTACGGTACACTTTATCACCATAAAGGAAATTACGAATATTACCTGGAAAAAAAGGCTGAACGGGAAGAAGTGGAGGCCACTGAAATTGCCAAAGCCGGCAAGCTGATGAAGAAAGAACTGGAGTGGATGCGACGCGGACCCAAAGCGCGAACCACGAAATCAAAATCGCGCATCAAGGCGTTTTATGACACTAAAGACAAAGCCACTTCGGCCCGGGAAGAAACGGAACTGCAGCTGGATGTAAACATGAGCCGCATGGGCGGCAAAGTGCTGGAAGTTGAAAAACTGTCTAAGTCTTTTGATGATATTGTGATCCTGGATGATTTCAGCTACCAGTTTTTGCAGGGTGAACGTATCGGGATTCTTGGAAAGAACGGAGTTGGAAAAAGCACCTTCCTTAAAATACTGCTCGGAGAAGAAAAGGCTGATTCCGGAAATATAGAAACCGGACAAACCATCGTATTTGGGCACTACCAACAAAAGGGAATTCCGATCGATGAGTCCAAGCGGGTAATAGAAGTGATCAAAGAGGTTGCAGAAGTTATTGAACTGGCCAATGGCGATAAGATCACGGCATCCCAGTTTCTGGAGCATTTTATGTTTCCCGGAAAGATGCAGTACACCCCCGTAGAAAAACTCAGCGGTGGCGAAAAGCGCCGTCTTATGCTGATGATGGTGCTCATCAAAAACCCGAATTTCCTGATCCTGGATGAGCCCACCAACGATCTTGACCTTCTCACCCTAAACAAGCTGGAAGATTTCCTGATGAATTTCGGTGGCTGCCTCATCATCGTTTCTCACGATCGCTTTTTCATGGATAAACTGGTCGATCATTATTTTGTGTTTGAAGGACAGGGCGAGATCAAGGATTTCCACGGAACCTATGAAGAATACCGGGAAAAGATGCTGGAAAGCATGTCTTCATCCCCAAAAAAAGAACCGGCTAAACCGGAAAAGCCCAAAGAAAAGAAAGCAGAGAAAGAAAGCAACTCATCTAAGAGTCTCAATTACAATGAGCGAAGAGAGTTTAATAAGCTTGAAAAGGAGATCGCCAAGTTAGAAAAAGAAAAGTCTGCACTTGAACAAAAAATAGGTGAAGGTGATCTCGGATATGAGGAACTGAGTGAGCTATCTCAGGAGTTTGAAAGCCTGAAAGAAAAGCTGGAAGAGAAAGAGCTTATCTGGCTTGAGCTTGCCGAAAGGGCGTAAGTTAATTTTGAGTGTTGAGTTTTTAGTTTTGAGTTGTAGCTCAAATAATCTAATCGTCTCTTCTCAATATGGAACAATATTTAGCATGCTCATCTATTATCTATTGGCGAGCAACTTTTTATCAATTTCTTTAATTAATTTTTAGACACGACATCATGAATACACAAAACAATCGCGGGTTGATCATTATCGGGGCTTCCATCTTTTTGGGACTGGTAGCCTTCGGTTTTATACTTGGAAATGCAGCTATCACTTTTAAAGAATATGAGCGAACGGTTACCGTGAAAGGTTTGGCCGAAGAAGAGCATTTGGCAGATATCGTGATCTGGCCAATTCAGTTTACCGAGGCAAGTAATCAGCTTACAGAAATTTATGACAACCTCGAAAGCAGTGGTGAAAAAGTACGAACCTTCCTGACCGATCGCGGGATCAGTGAAGATGAGATCTCGGTTTCAACACCTCTGGTAACAGATAAGTCAGCACAGCGATGGGGTGGCCAGAATGATGCACAATTCCGATTCGTAGCTGACCAGACCGTAACTATTTATTCCGAGAACGTGGAACAAGTACGGGAAGTAATGAGTCAGCTTGCAGATCTTGGAAAACAGGGAATCACACTTTCCGGTGACGAATATCAGGTGAAACCGGAGTATATATTCAACAGCCTGAATGAGATCAAGCCACAGATGATCGAGGCCGCCACCAAAGAAGCCCGTGCCGTAGCCGAAAAGTTTGCAGAGGATTCCAACAGTGAGCTTGGTAAGATCAAGACGGCCTATCAGGGGCAATTCAGTATTTCTCCGCGGGATAACAATAATCCGCACATCAAGAATATCCGGGTGGTTTCTACGGTGGTTTACTATCTGTCAGATTAAACTGTACGGACCGTTTTCAAAATAACTGCTTTGTGAACTCACCGCAAAGCCGTTATCTTCATTTAAAATTAAAGCTTAAAATTTATCCATCATGCCAACAGTAAAACTTCTGAAAATAGCACACGGTCGTAGCGGCGATAAAGGAAATGGAAGTAATGTGGGGATTATTGCCCGGCACCCTGAGATCTATCCCTTTCTGAAAGAAAAGCTCACAACAAGTCGCGTCAAAGAACATATGAAGCATGTTTGCAAAGGAGAGGTTGAACGATATGAACTGCCCAAGATCGGCGCTTTGAATTTTATCCTGAATGAAAGTTTAGGTGGTGGCGGAACTGTTTCTCTTAAACTTGATGCCCAGGGCAAGACGCATGCTTCCCAGGTTTTGAGAATGGATGTTGAAGTACCTGATGAGCTTTTGAAGCTGGTTGAAAACTAGTGCATTATAAAGCTGAAATAGCTTAGTCCTGTCACCGGCTTCTTTTTATTATTCATTGCTGATGTTTTTTAGCTTTTATCTATTTGAATTTTCAAATAGATAAATCAGTTCATTTATTCTATAATGATCGTCCTGATTCAGATCACCTTCACTAAACCCTAAAAAGCATTGTTTTACCGCCTGCTGTCATTAAATTGGCGTATTTTCATCTCCAACCTGAATCGTTTTCAGCTGTTGCTCACGATCGGGTATATCTTGTTTTTGGGGATCATGCTGGTGAATTTGATCGGTACAGCGATCGTCGTTGTTTTGATGGACAGTGATCCCTGGATGGAAGTCCAGCTGCCCTGGCTTACTCCTGGCATTTATTCCTTTATACTTCTGGTTTTTGGTAACGCATTCTGGGTGATGCATTTCTCATTCACCAACATGCGGCTTCTCAATATTGAGGAAAATCGTAAGCTGCTGGGATTTGGATTTCCCTTAAAACGACTTGCCAAGTATCTGACGCTGATCGGATTTTGCCACCCGGTAAATATTATTTACAATTTTACCTGGCTGGTTTTTTTGCTGATTCAGGTTGATCACGCCTTCCAGATCCCGGTTGCCATTGCAGCGGTTGCTCTAAATTATGTAATCATCTATTCTATCAAACATCGCTTTATTCGTGTGGTCGAGAAACGGTTCATTGCTGTTGTGATCGGCTTCTTTGTGTTGGTTTTTGGGCTGTTCCAGATGATTTCTTTATTCGCCTCTAATTCCAGTCAGATCTTCGCGGAGTTCGTCCCTCAGGTTGAAACCGTGAATGCATTTCTCTCATGGCTGCCCGGTGGCATGCTCATCCAAACCGTAACTGTTTATTATGGATGGTTGAACGCGAGTATCATTTTCTTTTTCTCTGTGGTTTTGGTAACCCTTACGGTCATCGACCATTTCAACAAAACCAAAGAAGGGCTTTTAAATCCCGGGCTTAAAAAAGCGGAAGAAGAAAGCAGCACCTTGTGGAAAGTTTTACGCAAGGTTATGGGACGCAATGCCGGTAAATATTATTTCTACGTGATGAAGCATCCCTACAACAGGCTTCAGGTTCTAACTCTGACTATTATCCCGATCGTGTATGTGCCTCTGTTGTTAAATGTAGATTTTGAGATTGCACAAACCATTTTGATTCCAACTATTCTGGCCGGAATTCCCGTTGCCCTTTTAGCGATGGGAATGGCTAATATGTATGGATATGAGAACCGGGAATTTCTGCTGCATCTTCAGTTTCCCGTCAATCTTGAAAAGCAGCTGAAAGAACGATTTCTTGGCGTTATCGTGCTTCCTTTGCTCGTTTTTTATCTGATCACTGTTTTTGAGCTTCTGGTAATTCCTGAAATCGGTTCTCCCCTTCAGATCTTTGTTGCAAACACTTTTTTCTTTCTGATGTTTATGCTGCTTTTTGTTTGGAGTTCCTACTTTCAATATCAAAAAGCGACCTTTTCATCGTTTAGTTACAAACATCCCATTATTCCCCAAAAAGTAACCTTCGCCATTTCTTTCCTTATTTTTTCAATGGGGTATCTGGTTTTTGTGCCTCTGGAAGGACTTGAGTGGTATCGGCTAACCATCATGAGTACGGTTATTGTGATCATGGGCATTTACCTCTGGCGACACATGGATGTTTTAGTTACCCTGTTTAAAAATCGAGTTTTAATGAAATTATGGAACGAGCTGTAGAGATCACCAAATTGATAAAGCGCTATGAGGATGAACCCGTCCTTAAAGACCTTAACCTTGATATTCCAAAAGGCACCATCTTTGGTCTGATCGGACCAAATGGTGCCGGAAAGAGTACGCTTATCGGAGTACTTACCGGATTACTTAGTTTTGAGGATGGTGATATCAAGATCCACGGAATGGAGCTTAAGAGTACCAACGAACTGGAGATCAAAAGGCTGACGGCTTCTGTTCTACAGCCACCACTTTTATTTGAACAATTTAGCAGCATAGAATTCATTGAGTAT
Organism: Gracilimonas sp.; assembly: GCA_040904925.1. Taxonomy (GTDB): domain Bacteria; phylum Bacteroidota; class Rhodothermia; order Balneolales; family Balneolaceae; genus Gracilimonas. The sequence continues at coordinate 19,931 of JBBDSP010000013.1, forward strand.
ATCTGTGATATCTACGAAGTGGGCAAAGATGGCCTTATCGAAAAAGCATATTCTTTGATGGATTACTTCGATATCAAAGATTTTGCCAAGATCAAAGTGAATAAACTTTCTTCAGGCAGCCGTAAAAAGTTAGCATTTGTAACCGCCGTACTCCTTGAGCCAAAACTTCTTCTTTTGGACGAACCATTCGAATCGGTTGATGTGATTTCTATCGAGAGAATGAAGCATGTGATCCGTCGCCTTAAGGATAAAGGAGTCACTATCATTATTACGAGTCACATTCTGGAGGTAGTTGAAAATCTCTGTGATGACATCGCCATCCTTCACGAAGGCAAGATCAAAGCCTACCTGGATTCAGTAAGCCGAAAAGAGCTTCAAAAAGACTCCAGCCTGCACGAGATATTTGAGAAGTTTGTAGAGGTAGAGAAAAAAGATAAAATTGTGGATTGGCTGTAATCCCCTATTTTGTTTAGTATTTCACGAATTCCCTCAATTATCGTATAATACCCGCGGTTAGTTAACAAAAAACAAAGGGTATACAATATGAAAACAGTTCTTAGTTTAGTTTTATTTGGGGTGCTTTGTTCATCCTTAGCGTTAGCTCAAAATCGTCCTGATCCAAATATGCCACAAGGCATGAACCTTGAAGTTCCGGAAGGCTGGGAAGTTCGCCTCGATCGTGAAATGCCGGATGTTAAAATTAGCTCAGACCCTGATTCTGCTGACATTTATTTTGTAAACATGACTCCCGGCTGGCACATTACCACAGGACCTGCAGGGATCTTCTATCACCCTGCAAATACAGCTTCGGAAAATTTTACTATAAAATCTGAACTCCATTTATTTGATCCGGGCGACAGAAACCGGGAAGCATATGGATTATTTCTGGGAGGCTCAGATCTTCAGGGAGAGGATCAGCGATATGTTTATTTTTTGATCCGCAATACCGGAGAATTCCTGATCAAAGAGCGAATGGGAACGGAAACGCAATTGATTCAGGAGTGGACGCCCAGCAGCGCCATTATCAAATATGAGCCCGGTGTCACCGAAAACTCTTCGGTCATGAATACCCTGTCAGTCAATGTGTCCGGCAGTGATATTTCGTTTCATATTAATGAAGAAGAAGTAGCCTCTATGAACTCCACTGATCTGGAAACGAATGGTGTTTTTGGGTTTCGCGTGAATCACAGTATTAATCTTCACATTTCCGACCTCAGCTTGATAACCGAAAATTAATTATATGCGAGAAAGCTTCGAGCTTCAATTACAACGTCTCATTGATTCAGCACCACAAATTATAGCTGCAATAGCTGCTATCTTAATATTAATGATAGCAGGCAGGGTGGTCAGTAACGGGGTTGGTAAAATTTTAGGGGTTCGTCGCTCAAAAGCAGTTAAACAAACCCGATTGATCAAGCGGTTAGTCCGGTGGGGGTTTAATATTTTGGGTTTTGTTATTGCCCTGAACCTGGTTGGATTAACAAAAGTCGCAGGAAGTTTTTTGGCAGCCGGCGGTGTAGTGGCTGTGGTACTTGGTTTTGCTTTTCGGGAGATAGGCGAAAACTTACTCGCAGGATTATTTCTTTCCTTCAGCCGCTCATTCGACGTTGGAGACCTCATCGAAAGTAATGGAATTCGTGGAGTTGTAAAACGCATTGAGATCAGAGACGTCCACATCCGGACTGCAGATGGTTGCGATATTTTTGTTCCCAGTGCCACCATCTACAAAAATCCTCTTCATAATTTTACAAGAGACGGACTTCGGCGAGGAAGTTTTACTATCGGGATTGATTATGGAGATGATCCTCAAAAAGCACGGGAGCTACTACTTAAAACCGTTCAGGAAAATACTCATGCCCTGGAGCAGCCTTCTCCAAATATTCAAGTCTCAGGCTTCACTCCAAATTATGTTGAGCTTCAGGTTTTCTTTTGGATCAACACTTTCGAAAGCAGACCAAATCTGTCAGAGGTAAGATCTCATTTAATGAATGCCTGCCAAAAAACATTAGCTAAAAATGACTTCACCTTTAGCTCAAATGTTACAACGGCAATAGATATGCTGCCGGTTAATGTTAACTTGGAGCAGCAGAATCAGTAAAATTAAAATTCTTCTGTTAACATCTCACAAATTTCTTCCAGCAATGCTTCCTGATCTTTTGTAATAGAATTTTTTGTGTTTGAATCGATATCTAATTGCCCCAAAAAGTTTCCTTCTTTCATTATTGGAACAACGATTTCTGATTTCACATCAACACTGCAGGCCAGGTAATTTTCTTCACTATCTACATCCTGAGCAACAAAGGTTTGATGACTTAGTGCAACTTGTCCACATATACCGCTTCCATAAGGTATTCTGGTGTGATTGGTGGATGGCCCAACAAAAGGACCCAATACTAGCTCTTCTTTTCCTTCAGGATCAGGCAAATAAAACCCCACCCAACTGAAGGTTGGTATTTCGTCTGCAAGAAGCTCACAGATCGCAAAAAGTTTTTCATCACGCGTTACATCGCGATCCAGAATATCTTCGGTTGCGGATATTAATTGATCATAAGAAGTAAGTTGAGCTGTACTCATAGTGCTAATAATTTTAAAGTGGAATCAAAAATAGAATAATAATCAACAACTAAAAGTTAAGCTTTGTTCAGCCTAAAAAACACTGTTAAAAAATTCGTTAAAAGGTGCGTATCTTATCGGCATAATGGAAGAATTCTTTAAAGAAATAATACCTTTTTCAACCTTGTTTATGAGCGCACTTGGATTGTTCGCAGCGAGTTTTTCCTCGCTGTTTTCGGTCGTCAATCCCTTTGCTACCATGCCTATCTACATTTCTTTGATGGAAGGGCATTCCGATGCTGAGAAAGCTCGCACCGCCCGGAAAGCAAGTACCTACATGTTCTTCGTTTTGATCACATTTTTACTGATCGGGACTTATATCCTCAGCTTTTTTGGAATCAGTTTGCCCGGTATTCAAATTGCCGGCGGATTGGTTATTGTACGGGCTGGTTTTTCCATGTTAAGTCCGGATAATGCAGGAAAGAAACTCACCAAAAAAGATCAGGAAGCGGCAATGGAAAAAGAGGATGTTTCTTTCAGTCCGCTTGCCATGCCACTTTTATCCGGTCCGGGCAGCATTGCTGTGGTAATTGGTTTTGGATCTGAAGCGCAGAGTGTGACAGATTATATAGTAAATGGGACTGCTGTTTTTGCAGCGGCTTTTTTTGCTTATCTAATTTTAAGAGTATCTCCCCGGTTGGTAAAATACATTGGGAATGCAGGCATGACTGTAATAACGCGCATGATGGGATTCATTGTACTGGCCATTGGAGTTCAATTTGTGATCAATGGGATCTCTAAATTCTACGGGATCGGGTGATGGATCTACAACGACTTCTGGACTACGACAAATGGGCTAATACCCGGGTTTTCAAAACAATAAAAACCGTTGCTGATCCTGAAGTTCAGAAGGATATCAATAAGCTGTTTGCCCACCTGCTTACTGCACAAATAATTTGGGTAAACCGGATCAACGATCAGCCTTTACCCAATGAGATCTGGCCTGATCTATCTATCTCTGAAATAAAATCCCTGTTGCAGAAAAATCCTGAGAAGCTTAAAAAGCTCGTTTCACGGAAAAATGAAATCTTCCACTATAAAAACTCAAAGGGTGAAGAGTTTAAAAACTCTGTAGAAGAAATATTGGTTCATCTTACCATCCATGGACAGCATCATCGGGCCCAAATTGCAAATCTATTAAGAAAAGCAGGAATCACTCCACCCGGAACTGATTTTATCTTTTTTCTAAGAACATTAGATAATTAACGGTCCGTTGGTTAGTTTCAACGCTTAATTGTAATTAAACGGACAAACCCCTGGCACTCCTCGAAGAATATCTGGCAGCTTTTTCATCCTTCATGTGGGGATATCCACTTGTTATTTTATTGGTGGGTGGTGGACTTTGGTTTCTGATCTTTTCAGGTTTTACCCCCTTCAAGTTTTTCTTCCACGCCATAGATCTGGTTCGCGGAAAGTACGACAATCCTGATGATCCCGGTGATATCAACCACTTTGAGGCGTTATCTACCGCGCTTGCCTCTACCGTTGGAATGGGGAATATCAGTGGCGTAGCTGTGGCTATTTTTATGGGTGGCCCCGGTGCTCTGTTTTGGATGTGGATGAGTGCCATTGTTGGGATGGCTACCAAATTCTTCACCTGTACACTGTCCATAATGTATCGGGGTGAAGACTCTGAAGGTAAAATTCAGGGAGGACCCATGTACGTTATTCGTGAGGGGCTCAATAAGAAATGGATGCCATTGGCTTACCTTTTTGCCCTGGCCGGATTGTTTGGGCCTTTACCCATTTTTCAAACCAATCAGCTCGTTCAAATTTTGAGAGATTTTATCTACATCCCTAATGGTTGGGTTGAAGCCGATGCCGCCTTCACCGGAAACCTGATCACCGGGATTGCATTGGTAGGATTAGTTTCTTTAGTGATCTTTGGTGGTATCACTAAAATCGGGAAAGTTGCTTCGAAATTGGTCCCGGCTATGGTCGTGATCTATTTTGTGTCTGTTGTATTTATTCTGGCCGTTCATATCGGCGATGTCCCCTACTATTTAGGATTGATCGTTACGGATGCCTTTACCGGAAAAGCTGTGATGGGTGGAGCTGTTGGTCAGCTGATCATCATTGGGATTCAGCGAGCCGCCTTTTCAAATGAGGCAGGAATTGGAACTGAATCGCTGGCGCACGGTGCTTCAAAAACCAAAGAACCCGTTCGTGAAGGATTGGTTGCTATGATGGAACCGGCTATTGATACGCTTATCGTTTGTACCATGACAGCTTTGGCTATTCTGGTAACCGGTGTTTGGCAAACCAGTGATGCAAACGGAGTCACCCTAACGCTAAATGCCTTTAATGAAGCTCTCCCAACAATTGGAACCTACCTGCTGATGATCTCTGTGTTCACCTTTAGTGTAAGTTCGATGCTTTCATATTCATACTATGGTTCCAAATGTTTGGGGTTTTTGGTCGGCGCAAACAAACAACATCTTTATAACTACTTCTATGTATTCTCCATCGTATTTGGAGCAGTTGCTTCCCTGGATGCCGTGATCAATCTCATTGACGGAATGTTTGCCCTGATGGCGGTTCCAACCATGATCTCGGCGCTGCTACTTTCACCAAAAGTGAGGGCAGCCTCCAAAGAATATTTCCGAAAAGTAAAAGCAGGGGAGTTTAAGGAGTACAAGAAATAAAGGGTTAATCAGTCAACTCTTCGAGCCCGTACACCAAAGTCTACGTTATCTTCGATCCATTCCACAAAACGATCCTGTTGTCTTAACGGCACATCGGGATTATAAAGCGTTGAATCATTCCACGTCGTCATTACCTCTGCATCCTGTGTCCACACTTTAACTCTGCGCCGGGGAACTTTGGTTTGCCAGTTTCGGCCGGTGGTAGCATCGGTGTAGAGTACCCGGATGGTGATATTTCTTGAAAGTCGTTCTAGCGGAGAAAGGTCAATACTTCGATAATCAGTCTCTCCGTCTCTAATCACATCAGGAATCCCGTCACTCAGCATAACTACGGATACCGGACGCAGTATTAAATTTTTGTTGCGAATGGTCAGGGCGATCTGTTCAAAGAAGGCGTTGAAGTCCGTGAATGGATTTTGAACTTCTTTCGGAAAGATGTCCCGAAGCCTTTCCTCGATCTCAGGTATGCTTCTATTCTCGAAAGTTTGAATAGGATAGAAGGTTTTAGGCTCGTCTTCATTTGCCCCCCCAATGGAACTCACGAATAAAACATTAGGCACTTCCATCTCTCCAATCCCATTTAAGTGAGCATAAATATAATTTGAAAGGAACTCGAGCGAATTGTCATAATGCCCGCTGTTTATAAAGGAGCCGCTGACATCAACCCCAATGAACATAGACAGCCTGGGATTTGGTTCATCAGAAGTGGTACACCCGGCAAGTAACAAGCCTGCAATCAATACTAACGATTTCATATATTTAATCATGATCTTTCCTCTCCTAAATTAATTTGCCTGTGCTTTACCTTTCGGTGAATTAACCTTCTCAGGCTTTTCGGTCCCCATCAACTTTCCGGCATTTTTCAGGCTTTCCATATCCGTAAGGGGTAGTTCAAACATATGCTTGTTAGCAACCAGCAACGTACAAAAGTTGATAGCCGAGGCTATTAATTGTAAAGGTGGAAGCATAAACGCCTCGATCAAATCATCTCCTTTTTCCTGAACCCACTCTATATTCTCTTTGATTCCCGTCATGTATTCATCGGTATCAAAGATCTGTGCCGAAAGGTTTTTAGAAACCGAAGTCTCTTTCTCTTTCGAAGCCTGAATACCTTTTCCTTGAATGATAAACATGATGGTCGGAGTTCCATACGAGGCAAATAGGAACCAGGATAAGCTTCGGATTCCAAACCAAACAAAGGTGGATATGGCAAGGATACCTACTATTCCAATCTGGAAGTCTTCTGCATACATTGCAAACCAGGGAACCAACGCATCCACAAACTCACGATATAGAAATAACACCTCTACCAACAGTACAATGATCTCTATAGCTGTGATACCAATTATCTGTGATATATTTTTCTCTTTTATGGCATCTACAAAAGTTGATAAAACGGCATAGCTCCCTAATACTATAAAAAATAGAAATGTAAACAGGGCCACCCTCATCAGCGTTACGTCTATGGCTTCACCAGTTATATTAGAGAGGGTATCCAGTACGAGCGGAGTTGTAACATAGGTAAAAATGGTGGCTTCGATGAGTACCCAAAATATGGTCAAAAATACCGCTATGAGAGGAACTGAGGAGCCGGTAACTTTCTTTCCTGCTGAACCGAGTAAGCGAAAAGGCATCAAAAGTACTGTTTGAAGAATAGCCATTACCCCAAGAACCAGCATCTTTAGCATCCCCAACAGGTAAACAACCACATAAAAACAGAAATTGGCTAAACCTGCCCAATAATAGGCCACAGATCTGCCCAAGTCCCACCATGTACTGAACAGCGACAAGATGTATTCTTTGCGGTTATGCCTGAATATTACCGACAAAACGGTTGGGATAGTTACCCAGCAAGCCAGGATAAAACCCAATACAGGTAAAAGCAAAAAGACCCTTTTCAGCGACATGGCCCAGATAGGGTCACCGGCCGCCCACGCAAAAGCCAAAAATTCTTCCTGAAAAAACACTGGAAAAAGTAATATCGAAAAAGCAATATTGGCTAAAGTACTTGTATCATTGTTCATAATTTTAGGATTTAGTTAAAACAATTTCTGAACCAAAATCTCCGCAAGCCTTGCGCATCACTATCAATAAGAAGTTCTGTCAACCCTTTTTGTTACATTATCTAATCTTTGTAAATCAGCTTTTCAGAACACTGCTTACCCTATTACCGGTAAAAGTGCTTTTTTGTTCCTGCAACCACCTTTAATCACATGAGTTTTGTCATTTAACATAGATTTGCTAACAGAGTTACATTAGTATTTTCCTTAACGCTTCATCTTTCGCATATTCAGGAAAATATTCAGAATTCAATATTCATAACCCCTAATTCCCAATCATGAAACGAGCGATACTATTTATGCTGATGGCTTTTGTTTCCATTCAGGCCACCGCACAACTCCCCACCATTTCTGAAAAAACAGACGGACTCACTAAAACCGAAGGCTTTTTCGATTATTATTATGATGAAGCCAAAGATCAGCTTTGGCTCGAGATAGACAAACTTGATACTGAATTTATTTATGTGAACTCACTTGCTGCCGGTATTGGTTCTAACGATATCGGATTAGATCGTGGCCAGCTGGGCGATACCCGAATTGTTTACTTCGAGCGCCGCGGGCCAAAAGTGATGATGGTTCAGCCCAACTACGGCTTCCGTGCCGAAACCGATAATGAGCTGGAAAAGAAATCCGTACGTGAAGCCTTCGCTTCATCCATATTAGGTGGATTTGAGGTCGCAGCTGAAGAAGAGGGAAAAGTATTAATTAATCTCACAGATTTTCTTTTACAGGATGCGCATGGAGTATCTACCAGTCTTCAACGAAGCGGACAAGGCTTATTCAGTCTGGATAAAAACCGTTCTGCTTTGTATAAGGAAGCCATCATGAACTTCCCCAAGAATACAGAATTTGAAGCTACTCTGACTTTTGCAGGGAATAATCCGGGGGGATATGTTCGCTCCGTTACACCAACTCCGGAAGCTATCACCGTTCGTCAGCATCACTCTTTTGTAGAACTCCCTGATGACGGATATGAGAAAAGAGCATATGATCCACGCGCCGGATATTTTGGAATTACCTATCAGGATTACGGAACTCCCATTGACGAGCCGCTGGTAAAACGATTTATTTCCCGCCATAGACTGGAAAAGAAAAATCCGGATGCCGAAGTAAGTGAACCGGTTGAACCGATCATGTATTATCTCGATAATGGAACTCCGGAGCCGGTAAGAAGTGCCTTACTTGATGGCGCACGCTGGTGGAATGAGGCGTTTGAAGATGCCGGTTATAAAGATGCTTTTATTGTGAAAGTACTTCCCGAAGACGCTCATCCACTGGATGTTCGGTACAATGTGATCCAATGGATCCATCGCTCAACAAGAGGGTGGTCTTATGGGTCTTCAGTTCGTGATCCGAGAACAGGAGAGATCATTAAGGGACATGTTTCTCTTGGTTCGCTTCGCGTTCGTCAGGATTATTTGATCGCCGAAGGGCTTTTGGCTCCTTATGCCGACGAATCCCAAGAGAATACCGCGATGCAGGAAATGGCACTTGCCAGAATCCGTCAACTTTCAGCTCATGAAATTGGCCACACCATTGGAATTGCTCATAACTTTGCAGCCAGTGTAACCAATGATGCTTCCGTAATGGATTACCCTCATCCCCAACCAAAAATTGTAAATGGCGAGATCGACCTTTCCGATCCTTATGATGTAGGAATTGGAGAATGGGATAAAATGGCCGTGGCTTACGGCTACCAGGATTTCCCTGATGGAACCGATGAGAAATCCGCATTAGATGAAATTCTAAATGAAGCGTACGATTCTGGTTTAAAATATATTTCTGATCAGGATGCACGTCCGCAAAGTGGTGCTCATCCAGATGCACATTTATGGGAATTTGGGGATGATCCGGTTGCGCAACTTCCTACCATTATGGAAATCAGAAAAACCGCCCTGGAGAATTTTGGAGAAGCGAACTTAAAATCCGGTCGACCATTGGCTGAATTGCAAGATGTTCTCGTTCCTATATATTTATTTCACCGCTACCAGGTTGAAGCCACGGTGAAATTGATCGGTGGATTGGATTACAACTACAAAGTGAAAGGCGATAATCAGGCCTACCCTGAAATTGTTGACAGAGACACACAAGAAAAAGCTCTGAACGCAATGCTGGCAACTATTTCCCCTGAAGCATTAGCTATACCTGAAAACCTGCTTGAAATCATTCCTCCGCGCCCTGCCGGTCTCGGTTATTCCCGTGAGTTGTTCAACGGAAATACAGGTCCCGCCTTGGATGCATTGGGAATTGCTGAAACAGCTGCTGATCTCCCTGTAAGTTTGATCCTGAATGCTGACCGTGCCAATCGATTGGTAGAATATGCAGCTAGAGAAGGAAATCTGAGCCTGGAAAATGTGATCGACCGGCTCATCAGTGCTTCATGGAATCGAAATACAAATAACGGTTACAATGGCACTATACAGCGTGTAGTAAATCATGTGGTATTAAAAAACATGATCGAGTTGGCCGGTTCAGGTAACGCCAATCCGGTAACAAAAGCCATCATGCATAAAAAGCTTACGGACCTGCAATCTGAACTAAACAGCCGGAATGATTCAGACAGTCAATACGCCGCACACCTGATCGCCCAGTTCTTCACCAATCCTGAAGAATTTGAAGCTGATGATGCCCCCGGTCCGCCTCCCGGCTCTCCGATCGGCAGTGATGCGATGTACTATTGTGAATTTTAATTTCAGTGTTTAAGTGCGATGGTGTTACGGTGTTAAAGTACTTTTTAAAAGAACTTTAACACCGTAACACATTAACACTTTCGTACCAAAGAATTATGCGCATCCTCCCACCTGAAAACCTACTTGAAGCTTATGCCCAGGGAATTTTTCCTATGGCGGATAGCAAAGAGGCTGAAAATGTGGAATGGTACACCGCCCGGAAAAGGGGCATCATCCCTATCGGAAAATTTCACACTTCAGAAAACCTGGCTCGTATCATCCGACAAGAGCGATTTGAAATTCGGGTTAACAGCAATTTCCGGGAAGTGGTAACCCAATGTGCCAACCGGGATTCAACCTGGATCAACGATCTCATTATCAATTCCTATGATGTGCTGAATCAACATGGGAATGCATGCAGCGTAGAATGTTACCGGGGTAATAAATTGGTTGGAGGATTGTACGGGGTGAAATTAAAGGCTGCCTTCTTCGGGGAGAGCATGTTCAAAAAAGAAAAGTGGGCGGATAAGGCAGCTTTGTATTACTGCCATGAAATCTTGAACAAGAACGGTTTCCTGCTTTGGGATACCCAATTCTATACTGACCACCTTGCTCAATTCGGCTGTATTGAAATTGAGGCTGAGGAATATGAGAAAATGCTGGATGAGGCATTAAATAAAGATTGTAGTTTCAAGAATTAAATTACTTATCAGGTACTAGCGCAAGCGTCCGCTTGTGCGGTAATGGAATAAGTAAAAAATTAGTTAATACATATTTCGTCCAAGCGGACGCTTGAACGAGTGGGGGCTTTGGGTAAGGATTGTGAGTTTAAAATCTAAAAAGTGTTAAAGTGCGACTGTGTTACGGTGTTAAAGTATTTCCTTTATACTTTAACACCGTAACACCTAAACACAATCGCACTTTAAGACATAAAAAAGCCACTTCAGGCGCGATTCAATGAAAACTTGAACCAACATCTAAAGTGGCTAATTGGATAGGATACTAGTTACACTTTAATATTCGGTGATGGTTACATCATTTATGGCTTCATCTTTGTTAATATCCCCTCTTTCCAGGCGCTCTAAAACGGACTTCTTCAATTGTATATCCAACCGTGATGGAATCTCATCATCCCACCTGTTTGACAGAATATTAATGGTCAGCAAAATGTGTTGGTCTGAGGATACAGAACTTAATGTTCTGCCATAATCAATCAAATAATCCGTTACATCAGTTTTAAGTTGCTCGAAAGAAGCTTTAGCCTGCTCGGCTTGTTCAGCTCTTTTTTCTTCTGCTTCCTCCGGCGACAAAACATCCAGTTCTTTTACTCCGCTAGCCCGAATCACATTCCTTACTTCTTCTTCATGAAACACAATACTGCCTCTCGCACTGGTCCTGATATGCCTCACATTAATTGAAAATAACACGCCAAAATTATCCAAAACTAAATATTCAGGTTTTCCCGAAATCTCGAACATCTCGTTTTGTGATCCACTTAAAACTGTTTCTAAAATATTACTCATCACCTTTAGATCAAGTTGCTCTTTCTCTTCTATATCTTCTTTAGATATGGAAAGCCGGTTTTCAAAATCATCAGATGACAAGCGTCCACTTTTTAAAGAAGCTAAATCACTTGCTTTAGCAGATACTGTAATAACCGGTACTTGCTTGACTTCTTCTTTCTCCTCCAAATCTCCGGAGCGATTAAAAATCCGGATTCTGGGTGTACTTTCTTTTCTTTCTCCATACACAATAGTTATTTGTTCGTCACCTTCGAGCTGACCGATGGTTGGAGCATAGTCTTTAAAAAAGTTCGTGATTCGTGTAATCACCGTTTCCTCAGTAACCTGGCTGTCACCTGAATTATCATCCGAATCGTAGTAAAATGAGATGCTCGGCTGATCACTATCTTTTATGACCGAAACGGATGTAATATTCCGTGAGAGTAAATATGGGATTTTAAAAATAATTCCATATTCCGGTATATAATTACCTTCAACTTGGTTAGACCGGGCTCCAAAAAGATTTGCTGATATAAACCCTGAGCCCGACCTTACTCTCACCGAATTATTTGAATTACTGCTCGAGCTATTTGACTTTGTTTCCATTTTAAAAAGCTCTCCGAGGATATTCTCCATGATCTTGATGTCACGGTTCATGCGGTTGGCGTCAAAGTCCTGAGCAAAGGTGAGAGGAGGCAGCAAAAGCGTCATCAACCCTATTAATAATGCGTGCTTTAATGTTTTCATAATTTGTCCTTTATAATTTTAATTTCTGGTGCTTACCGTTTGTATGAGTTCGCCTAACACCTGGTCGGTTTGTCTGAACCGGTCGTAATACACTTCTTCCATATTATTGATTCCGGAGCTGATCATTTGAAGGTCACTCCTGCGCTGCTGTTCAACATAATCCGCAAAATTTACCAGCGTTTGCTCCAGTTTTTGATCCTGCAGTTCCTGCACGGCTTGTACCGCCTCCGCGACCATCACTGCATTTTCTTGTCGGACCTGCTCCAGCAGATAATCAACCTGCCCGGCTGTAAATCCTTGCTGTACAATTTCCTGTCTTTCTCCAAAAGCCAATTCAAAGCCGTTGTCGTTTATAGAGATATTCATCTTCGTGAAGGCGCCTGTCACTACAAAAAGAATGAGTAGCGAAGCCATCGCAAAGCCGGCCCGGGCAAATCCATTATTGGGAAGCCAGCCGGTCACCAGCTCATTCCACCACTCCTGAAATCCAGATTTATCCGGTTCCACCATCACCAGCTGTTCAGCGGGATCTTGCACCGGCAAATGTTGAAGCATGCTGCGTACATCTGCCAGTTCCTCCAGTTCTTTTTGGAGATCGGGATGATCTGCAAAAAATTGTTCCAGTTCTTTTCGTTGATCTTGCTCCAGTTCATCATACAGATATTCCATGAAGAGCGATCGGGCGGTTTCTTTATTCATCATAATCAAACACCTCTTTGTTGATATTCCATAAGTCGAACGTCTTTTTGAGACCGCTCAACCCGTAATACAATCTTGACTTTATCGTGTTTTCAGGTTCGTTTAAAATTTCAGCGATCTCCCTGAATTTTAATCCTTCATATTCTTTCATGATCACCACCACACGCTGTTCTACCGGCAGTTGTAGAAGCGCTTTATGAAGCAGCACCAACCCTTCGTTTCTGAGCACCGCTCCATCAGCAGGCGTCGCAGTTTCTGTTTGCGGGGCAACTTTGAGTGCTTCATACGAGATCGCCCGCTTTCGGCCCGTACGCTTCAACTCATCCAGGCACAAATTGTTGGCGATGGTATATAACCATGAACTAAATTTTTCTACATTATCCAGTGTATCCAGCTTTTGGTATGCTTTGATGAAGGTCTTCTGAGTGATCTCGGCAGCATCATCACTACTGGCAAAGAACCGGTACGCAAAGTGATGGATGCGATCCTGCCACCGCGCCACCAGCTTGTTAAAAGCCTGGTGATTTCCACCACGAAAATCCAGTACCAGCTGTGCGTCTTCCATACGTTCTTTTTGTCGAGATCCCGGGTTCATTCTGAATGTAAGACGAGGGGAGTTGCATTATAGTTTTAATTTTTTTGATAGGGTGAGATTGATAGTTGAAAAAATTGATGAAGTGAGGAGTTATGAAGTGGGACTAAAATAATTTGGAGGGTTACGCTTCATTTAGAATATTCAGGATAATGAAATTCCATCACTCGGCTCAGCATGAGTAGGATAACAAAGTTTAAATACGTGAGAGCCGGTTGATGGAATGGGATAAGGGCTTCCGGGAGTAATCTACCACATCCATCCCCCCTTTACTGTGTTACTTCGACCCAAGGTCCCAAAAACCACATCAAGCAACATCAACTCTCACTTTATCAACTATCAACCCTCAACAAAAATAATTATCCACAAAGCTGTTGATAAGCCTGAAAAGATACCGTATTTTTACAGGCTCTGTAATTGGCGGAGAAAAACTGATTTTATACCATGTTTGAAGATCTATCCTCAAAATTAGACAAAGCATTCCAATCCCTGAAAGGGGAAGCTCGCATCACGGATGTGAATATTGCGGAGACTGTCCGTGAAATTCGCCGTGCATTGCTGGATGCTGACGTTAATTATGAAGTAGCCCGCCAGT
>JBBDSP010000014.1:0-118424 GCA_040904925.1 Gracilimonas sp.
ACTACTCACTACTCACTACTCACTACTCACTACTCACTACTCACTACTCACTACTAAAAACAACATCTACTTCTATTTCGACAAGTAATTTCGGATCAATGAGTTTGTTGACTTCCACTAAGGTGGCTGCAGGCTTGATGGCTTCAAAGAATTCTGCGTGAGCTTTACCGAATGCTTCCCATTGTTCAATGTTCGTGATAAAGGTTCGGGTTCGCACAACATCATCGAGTGAAGCACCAACTTTATTGAGCGCTTTCTCAATGTTCAGGATGCATTGTTTTGTTTGAAGATATACATCTCCTTCCCCAACAATATTTCCCTCTTCATCAACCGCTGTTGTTCCTGACACAAAGATCTGATTCCCAACTTTAACCGCACGGCTATAGCCTACTTTGGATTCCCATTCAGTTCCGGAGGTTATGTTCTCTCTTTTCATCAGTCAGCTAACCCCGCTTCTGCAACAAGGATCATAAATGCTCTTTGCACGCCTTGGTAACCATCCTCGTTGTACCACCACTCATCGAGTGAATGGGAGCCGTCACTGCTCCCTCCTCCGCCAATGGTCATAGATGGAATTCCCATTGAAATGGAAACATTTGAATCAGTGGAAGATCTTGACAAGATTGGCTCTTTATCAAAATAGTTTGATACCGCCATTGCGCGCTGAATGAAAGGTTCATCCGGTGAGATCTCTCCTGACGGCCGATTCCCGATCATCTCTATATCCACAGTTAGATAAGGTCCGCTTGTTTTGATATCGTTTGCTTCCAGCAATGCTTTTTGAACTGCATCCTGCATGATCCCATCGATCTGCTTCAAGCTTTCCTGATCTTCAGATCTCATATCAATTTCCATCCAGTTGGCGTACGGGATGGAGTTCACGGAAGTCCCGCCACCGATTCGCCCGATGTTATAACTCGTTTTAGGTCCGGTCACTACAAATTGAGATGCATTGTCCTCAAAATAAGTTATGGCTCTTCCCAGTGCATGCGCAGGATTTGCCGTACCAAAAGCACCCCATGAATGTCCGCCCGGCCCCTCAAAGGTTACGCGGTATCGGTGTGAGCCCAATGCCTTATTAACAATCCGGGAATCACGACTGCCATCAATAGAGATGAAGGCATCGATGTTATCACCTTCTGTCTCAAATAAATGCTTGACCCCTCTGAGGTCTCCAATTCCTTCTTCCCCAACCGTACCTACAAACCAGATATTATCTTCGGTTTCAATATCCAAAGATTCAAGAGTGTTGATGATGGTCAGTAGCGTTGCCAGTCCGCGTGTGTCATCCGTGATGCCCGGTGCAAATAACGTGTCATTTCTGACCTCTACTTTCACATCAGTTCCCTCAGGAAAAACGGTGTCCAGGTGCGCGGAGATCACTATCGTACGTTCTCCTTCCGTTCCCGGGCGCTTGCCTACCACATTACCTTCTTCATCAATATCTACCTCACTCAGACCGTAATCACGCATCATCTCCGCAAAGCTTGCTGCCCTCACCTCCTCCATAAAAGGGGGAGCAGGAATCTCCGTGATCGTGATCTGATTCTGAACCGTTTCCTCATCAACTGATTCAATGAAATCCATAGCCTCCTGAAGCCTCTCATTACTAGCTAACTCTTCGATCTCATTAATATATTCATCTTGTACAGCTACTTCATCATCCCCATTTTCATTACCTGTTTCAGTATCTGATAGTGAACAGCTGATCATCATTAAAAAAGAGAAAGTAACTAGTATCGTATGGAAAATTTTCATGCGTTAGGTGTTTTTGTTAGAATCTAAGGGCTTCAATTATAGTGAAAGCAGTGGTTAGTATAAAGGCAACAAGCCTAGTTGCCGACTGTTAGTAGTTGAACTCAAAAAAGCCAGGATGCTCACATGAACACCCTGGCTTAGGTATTGTGTATAGAAAATTCTTCTATTGCACTAATCGGTCAAAATCAGGTCCTAATTGTATTGGAAGCTCTTCAGCTTCTTCTGTCAGAGTTGAAACCCGATCATTTTCATCTTGCTCACTCAAAAGATCGATCAAAGCAACGCGAGCTTGAACATGATATAAATTCAGTTCCAGCGCCTCGGTATAATGCTCTTCAGTCAGCTCTGTATTATCATTGGCTTCAGCTAACATCCCTTGCACAAAATGGTATTCTGCAAGGTCAATAGGCAGATCTATTCCAGAAATAGTGTCCAGAAGATCAGTTCCTTCATCAGCTCTTCCAAGATTTGCATATAATTGTGCCAGCAATAATTTTTCATCCATTCCCAGGTCGGAATCAGATAAACTAGTTATTACTTCTTCTGCCTTATCTTCTTCTCCATTGTCAAAATTGATAAGAGCGATCCTGAGTGAGTAACTCGGTAATTCATTATCGGCAGAAGCTAAAATTCGTTGTCCTTCTTCCAATACATCTAATGCTTCGTCCATTCTTCCTCCCTGCTTCAATACATCCGCATACATGAGGCGGTAATCGAAATTCTGTGGGTTCTGGTCGAGCAGGTCTTTAAAGAAAGGTGATACCTGAGCTGAGTATCCCAATGAACTGCGTAAAAATTTTGCAAAGGCCTCCGCATCTTCTTTACGATCTCGCAGATAGGTTGAAATCATAGGAGCATTTTCTACATACTCTTCGGAAGTATCAATAGCTTCCTTTAGTAACCCATAATTCAAATATCTTTCTCTTGCCAGACGGTTGAGATTTGCTGACTCTGCAAGATCCTCTTCCATAGATTTCGCTTGTTCAAAAAGAGATTGCTGTTCATTAATAGCAACATCAAATGACATCTCACCACTTATCGCTTTCTGGTGAATGACATTAGCTCGCGTTATATAAATCGGTGCATAATCTGAATTCAGATCAGTTGCTCTGGTGATCATATTTTCAGCACCATCAAAATCACTTTTCTTTGCGTTTACCTCGGCATACTCGAGTAAACTTGGGATGTAATCGCTGCTGAAAGTCAGAGAAGTATCAAGATAAGCCGTAGCTTTTTCAAGGTCGTTACTCCCATGCGCCCTCTCAGCTAAAGTCAGGTAAGTTTGAGCCCAGTTATCTGCTAACACTTCTTCATCTCCGGATAGGTAATCCTCCTGTTTTTGAAGCAAGGATTCCAGGAACGCATAATATTCCGGATCTTTTTCAAGGATATACTCTCTGGTATTCATCGATTTGTGATTGAGCGGATGTACTTTTTTCTCCGCAAGGAAACCGGCATACCCCTGAGCAAAAAATTCACTTTCGTTGTTGGATGCGTAATAATCGAGTGTCGTATTATTTTCTTTGGCGGTGTAATACAGATCACGAATTTTTCGATTTTCTTCATCCGTCAAAATACGACCGTGATAAAGATGTGCATATTCATGAGCCAGTACATTCCGCTCCCAGTGTGCTCCTCGCTCCAGGTACTCGATACCGGTAGCACCGCTTCCCACACCACGGATATCCATCCACTGCCGGTTATCAAAAGTGGTTCCAAATCGAAAATAACTGCGGTCCATGGCTATCGCCAGATCAATGTGCAGTGGCGGAATGGCAAAATCAGAATCAAACTTATTGATCATGGGCAGATAGGCCTTACTTGGCCCGATCTGCTGTGCGATCATTTTTTTGACACGGTCACCGGGATAGTAGTTCGCATCCTTAAAAACATTATAGAATACAGAGCCATCTTCAGGAATTTCAGTGTCAGTTATGGTCTGCTCGAGCTCCTCAAATCCATCCAAATACTCAAATTGTCGTTGTTTGATAACGGCAGCAAGTCCGTTGTGTGCAGGACCGTAATTTTGTTTTTTTGCCAGAATATTTTCAAACCCGGCCTGAGACGAATCCAATCTTGAAGACCGATCCATATCATAATGCATATAGTAAATAGAAGCCCGCATCATCTCCGGAAGTACAGATTCGGGGTATTCTGATTCCACCTCGTGGGTGATGGCAATTGCTTCATCAAGTTTTTCCTCAGGGATCAATGATTCAGCCCTGCTAAGTGCTTCACGTACTTCTGAATCTGATGGGTGGGTATAGTCGGCGTAAGTTAGGTTTGTGTGTCCGTTCCCAAAATGCCAGTGCGTAAGATAGTGCAAAGGATTTACCTCAAAAGCCAAATTCCATTGTCCGGCCATGTTATCTAACTGAGTTGCATCAACCCTGCGCCATACGGCGTAGCCGTAACTGAAACGAGCATCAGGATTATAGGGATTCAATTCCAACGCCTTTTTCAATGCAGGTTCTGCGGCCGCAGGGTCTTGATCCCAAAAAAGACCCTCTGCCTCCAGCATATATCCGCCCGCAAATTCAGGATCCCATTCCTGAACATTCTTTGCCCAGCGCAAAGCTTCTTCAAAATCACGGTTGAGCAAAGCTGCCTTTCCACGGATCAAACCGGCCTCGGCGTCATTCGAATTTTCTTCCAAAAGAGAAGAACCCACTTCATCCGCCTCACCCAATTCCCAGGCCTGAATGTGTAACTCAGCTTTTAATAATCTTGCCTTACGGTTTGCAGGATTGCTTTCCAGTACGGTATTAACAATCACTTCAGAGTTACTGTATCGGTGTTTTTTAAACATCAACTTAGCTTCGGCAAGCTTGATCTCATTGCTTTCATTATCTGCATTGGAAATAAAACGCTCTGCATCATTCCACATTCCCAGCTCAATGAGCTTTTCAATATTACCTGCAGTAACTTCTGTCTCAAGTTCAGCTAAAGTAGTTGAGCGCTCTTGCTCTAATTGTTCTTTAACAATTTCAGTGTCATCAACGTACTTTTCTGTTTCAGAGGTGCATGAAATAAGCAATAAAGCCGCTAAGACAGGTATTATTGATATTTTGGGAATTATTTTTAAACCAGACATATGTATAGATTTTAGGTCAATTTGAAGTAAGATTGTTTTAAATTTTTAGCCAAAAATTTATTCATTGAACATTAATCTTTCAATTTCTCTGAAAGGCAAATATCCATAAGTAAGTAAATTATCGTTGAAATTTTTAAGTGAATAATGCTCTCCCATCCGGGTCTTGTATTCCTTTCTGAGTTCAATTATTTCCATTTCCCCAATTATTTCTCGCCCCGGGGGAGCCGGTGTTTGGCTGTCGCGTTGAACTTCAATAAAGGCGTTGGTAGGCTCCATTCCGATTTTATCGATATAAGCCTGTACGGCTTCGTCAAAAGTCATTTCACCTAATGCCATCTGAAGTTTTGTTACAATTCGTTGTACTCTCCACATCCTCATTTGGAGCCGGGCCATTCGGGTTTTCAAAGCCGTTATGTAATCAAGGCGGTCATCATAATAGCCTTCTTCTTCAAGCATTTTCTCGAGGTAAAAGGACCAGGCCTGCCCAAAATAGGCTGAACGAAATATTTTCCGCATCGGGCGATCTACATGCTCCCTTGCAGCTGCGTTTTGCACATTGTGCCCCAGCCATTCATGGTATGAGATTACGTGCGTCCAATAAGGATTATAAGATTTTATCCTGCTTGCTTTCTCTTCTGCAGATAACCGGTCCTCTAAAGGTGTCAGAATATAGTATCCGGATTGTCGGTTAGCTACCGTAGGGCCTTGTGTTGCTCCACCAAATGATAATACCCTCCGTGCCATAGGTGGCGAAATACGGGCCCCATAATCTATGTAATCAGGAATTGTGACGACGTGGTCACCTTCATTTTCCAGCCATGAACTTGCCATACTCACAAAGCTCTCAGACATCGGCAAAACACCTTCCCAAGGTGGCGCTTCTTCTTTCATATTCTCCCACACCGTATTCAGGTCACCCGATGGATGAATGCTGTCGGCTAATGCTTCCATTTCTTTCAATAACTTCTCTTCTTCCTCCAATGCGACCGCAAGCATATTTTCCACATTATAATGGTCCAGATGTTCTTTGTTTTTCAAATAAAAATTAATGTAATCCGGGTTCCATCCTGCACTTCGGTCAGACCGAGGAAGCAAAGTGCTGTTTATCCAATTTTCAAAATCAATCAATGCAGAGTAGGCTGATTTCGAAGATTCGATAAGTTGATCTTTCAACTCTGTGTTATCTATTTTGGCCTCAGGTACATAATCCTGAAGCATCATTTTAGCATAATAGATCTCATAAAGTGTGTTTTCGGTCCATACCTTAGCCGGATTTGTTAGATTTTGACGAGCATTAGAAAGTATTTCAGGTAACAAATCAAGTTCTTTGATGGCATTTTTGACCCCATTATCAGCTATTGAGCCCGGCCGAATGAAAAGCTGATTTGTTCTGCCTAACTGTATATACGAAACGGGATGAAGTTTATATAGTTCAACCGTTTCGATCTCATAGATATTTGTTTTGAGGTGAGACCTCAACAAGTCATGATCTACCTGATCATCTAGTCCGAGGTTCTCGTAGTCAATAGCATCCATTCTATCCAGGATGCTTTTATAATCACTTAGTGCTTTCTGGTACTCAGATTCACTTTTTGTTGGAATAGAAATATCACCAACTTCCTCCACTAAACTATTTAGTGTCTCAACATCTTTAACCAACTGAGCTTCCGCTAAACCAGTCGTTAAAGACATAACAAAAATACCGGTTGCTGTCAGAAGCGTTCTTTTAAAAAGTTTTGATGTAGTCATAATATGGATGTACTTATTAATAGGGATATAAACTAAATCTCTCCATAACTCTCTCATCCAAATAACCTATGGATAAGAGAGTTCTAAGAGCGAATGTAGATCAATCTTCAATCAGAAAAGGATCGTCAACAATATTTGAACCCACCCCTTCTTTAGATTCCTTGACCATTCGGGCTACTTCTTCCATCAGTTTGTCGTTATTGATAACAACTCCATCCTTTATGGTGTGAATAATCCCTTTCGTTCGGTACATGTTCTCATTTTCATCCAATGTGATCGCTCCAAATGAATACATAAATCGAAGGTTATATAATGGACTTCCATCTATAAGGACTAGATCTGCCTCGTAACCGGGCCTAACTAATCCGGTTTCATCTTCAATCCGCAAGGCTTTGGCACTGTTATGTGTAGCTGATTTCAGAACCTCAAGTGTATGCATGCCTGATTCCCTAAGAAGCTGTAATTCCCTGATGTTTGAAAAGCCGGGAGTCGCCCATATATAGTTGTCATCGGTTCCGTAGGCAACGGTACCGCCTTTCTTGTTAAATTCATAGATCAGGTCTCCCCAAAGGTCATATGCTTCATACCAGGTTTGCTCGTCATCGGAGGTCCAGTCGTAATGAAAGGATCCGTGATAGGCCGGGTCAGGAAGGTTCCATTCTATCAAAGACTGATGCGTATATTTTTCGTGCCATGGTAAACTCTGAGCTCTCACAATATCTCTGTTCGCTTCATATACTACCTGAGTTGGCTGCATAAATACTCCATAGGCAACCAGAGAATCAGCCACCTCACCTAAAAGGCGTTCACGGTCTGCTTCCTGCCACACTCTTCCGGCTTCGCGAAATCTGTGGTTCTCATTATCGAAATTATAGTCTCTTGGATAATCCTGAACGGCTCTGTCCAGCGATGATTCACCATATCCATAATGATGTAGTATAAAAGTAACCCCTAATCGAGCTGCATCTACAGCATCTATTACAGAAGTATAGGATGGGGGGATGTGAACTCCGGTAACTCCTCCATTTTCCCATACAGCATCTGCTGCTGCTTTAAATAATTCCTGATTCCAGGCTATACCATTTAGGTAAACCTGATGTGCTCCTTGTTCGGCCATTTCCCGGGCTATTCTTGGAGCGTTTTCGGGATCTGATAAAAATATTTCATCATAATCTAATCCGGAACCCCAGGACCACAGTGGGTACATGGTAGGAGCCAATATCTCATTTCGATCTGCAAGCCTCGCCTCTTCCATGGCATATTCAACTCCCCTATCAGAAGCCGGACCAAAAGTCGTCACACCATGAGCAAGTTTTAAATAATAGATATACTCAAGTGGCATAGGTTCTTGCCTGAGGTGCCCATGCAGATCTATAAGTCCCGGCATTACATATTTCCCGGAGGCATCTATAACCCGATCGCCTGTTGGGCGATTGGAATCTCCTCTTCGCTCTGCCGTTACAGGATCAAAGGGAATCATTTCAGAGATCTTATCTCCTTCTATTACGATGTCATATGGACCTACCGGCGGGCCTCCATGCCCTGGGATCACCATTGCATTTCGTATGACCAGTCGGTCATACGGACCTTCTGCCAGGTCTCCGAATTTCTTTTGAGCATTAGCATATTGTAAACCCAGACCCAAGAATATTAAACTAAAGCCAAGGGTTTTTAGAATCTTGTTAATTTGGTAAATCATGATTTTGTTCAACTTATAGATGTGAAAAGCAGATACAGGTTTTAAACTCTTATTAACCTCCCATTACGGGATAAACCGGAACAGGAGGATCAATAAGATTCATCATTTTTATTGCAACTAGTACGTTGCTCGATAATTACGAACTCAGTCCACCAAAAATGGTGCGGTCATGATGTTTTCTTCAGAGACGCCTTCTTTGGATTCTTTCACCATCCGGGCTACTTCTTCCATCAGCTTGTCGTTGTTGATAACAACTCCATCTTTGATAGTATGTACTATTCCTTTTGTGCGATACATATCACCGTTCTGATCGGTATTTATAGCACCAAAGGAATACATATTGCGAAGGTTATAAAGAGGACTCTCGTCAACGATCAACAGGTCGGCAGTATATCCCGGACGTACAAGGCCAAGTTTTTCTTCACGAAGTGTTATTGCGCTGTTATGGGTTGCAGCTTTTAGTACCTCAAGGGTATGCATTCCTGTTTCTCTCAACAGTTGTAGTTCACGTACGTTAGAAAAACCGGGAGTTGCCCAGATGTAATTATCATCGGTACCGTATGAGACATGGCCGCCTCTTTTATTGAATTCATAGATCAAGTCACCCCATAAATCAAAGGCATAAGTCCAGTAGTATTCATCATCAGAAGTCCAGTCGTAGTGGTATGATCCATGAAAAGCCGGATTAGGCAAGTTCCAGTTTATAAGAGCCTGATGCGTATATTTTTCATTCCATGGTAAGCTGGATGCTCTTAGAATATCACGGTTTGCTTCATAAACTACTCTGGTTGGCAGCATATGAACACCATAAGCATAAAGTGAATCCGCAACTTCTCCTAAAAGACGGTCACGATTAGCTTCAGTCCATACTTTTCCGGCATGACGGAAACGTGCGTTTTCATCATTGTAGTTATAGTCGCGTGGATAATCCTGAACTTGTCGGTCCAATGAAGCTTCGGCATAAGCATAATGATGTTCTATCATTGTAACGCCTAAACGAGCTGCATCAACAGCTTGTGTTACTGAGGTTGTGTTTGGGGGAATATGATAAGTAGTAATACCCCCGTTGTCAGTTACTGCTTTTGTTACTGCACCAAGCAGTTTTTGATTCCATCCTAAGCTTCCAACACTAACTACATGTGCTCCTTTTTCAAACATCTCAGCAGCTACTTCCGGAGCATTATCAGGATTTTCCAGGAATTCCCGGTCAAAATCTGTATT
Source organism: Gracilimonas sp. (assembly GCA_040904925.1). Classification (GTDB taxonomy): domain Bacteria; phylum Bacteroidota; class Rhodothermia; order Balneolales; family Balneolaceae; genus Gracilimonas. The sequence continues at coordinate 9,522 of JBBDSP010000014.1, forward strand.
TGAGCCCCAGCCCCATATTGGATACATCCGGGGAGCAAGAATTTCGTTATCAGTACTCCGCTGTGCTTCATCCATTGCATTGTCCAAACCTCGATCAGGAGCAGGAACCATTGTCGTTACACCGTGAGCCAGTTTTGTGTAGTAAACATATTCAATTTCCATTGGATCTTGTCTCAGGTGCATATGAAGATCGATCATTCCGGGCATCACGTACTTCCCGTCAGCCTCAATTACACGGTCTCCATCAGGCCTTGAACTGTCGCCTCTGCGTTCAGCTGTAACAGGATCGAACGGAATCATCTCGCTGATAGTATTACCTTCAATTACTATGTCATAAGGCCCTACCGGTGGTCCACCATGTCCGGGAATCACCATTGCATTTCTAATTACTAGTCGGTCGTAAGGGCCCTCGGCCAATTCCCCGAATTTCTTTTGAGCCATACCATTAAATGATACCCCTAAAAAGAGCATGGCAAAAAATAGTGTCGTTAGTGTTTTTAAATTCTTCATTTTATTCATCCCATTTTATTCTTAAAAAGAAACCCCTGTTTTTGGCAGGGGTTTCGATATTGATAATCATTTAGTCGATCTTAGTATTTTTCTTTTTTACCAAGTTCGGCTTCTTGTTCGTCAACCATATTGCGAACATCTTCGAGTAACTTTTTGGCATCATAAATGATCCCATCTTTAATGGTGTATTTAACACCACCTACCCTTACAACTTCATCAGCGCCTTCTACTCTGATTGCACCTGTACCATATAGTGTTTTCAGATTTTGAAGTGGATTTTCTTCCACAATAACGAGGTCAGCAAGTTTACCCGGACGAATTATGCCAAATGTTGGTTCTTCATCAAGTTTTCTAAACAGCTCGTCGGCACCGTTCATTGTAGCAGAACGTATGACTTCAAGTGGATGGAACCCGGCTTCTTGCAGAAGTTCAAGCTCTCGGATATAATCGAATCCATAAAGCTTATAAATAAAACCTGCATCCGAACCGGTAGTTACTCGTCCACCTGCATTTTTGTAATCATTGATGAACTGCATCCAGGTGCGATAGAAGTTTTTCCATTCAACTTCATCCTCGGTAGTCCAGTCAAACCAGTAAGACCCATGAGCCTTTCGGTTGGGCATATAAAAATCCCAAAGCGTAGGAAGAGTGTAGTCTTCGTGCCAGTCAGCATTTCTGGCTCTCATGACATCACGACTTGCTTCATAGATGGTCATTGTAGGATCTAAAGTCAGATCATGATCCAGAAATAGTTGAATAAGGTTATTCCATTCTTCTCCACCGGGCTCAACGATCTTATTCCACTGACGTGCAACTTGGCCAAAGCGATCCTGTTCGTTCTGATAGTTGTAGTCATTTGGATATGGTTGCAGATCATGACCTTCATACATTGACTCAAACAAACCATAATAGTGTGTTTGTGCACCTAAGCCTAACTCCGTAGCCTCTTTGAGGTTCATACGAACAACACCCATTTGATCGAGGTGAGCTGTGGTATTAAGGTTCTGCTTGGTGGCTTCATCAATTAAAGCTTCCATGATATCAGGATCATGGGCGCCTAACTTAAGGCCATCAATACCTTCTGCTTTAGCCCATCGCACCCATTCTCTGGCTTGTTCAGGTGTTGTCACAGGGTCGTCCCAACCGGAACCTACTCTATGATAACTGAACATTCTTGGCGCAACTATTTCATTACGCTCACTTCTTTCTTTTTCACTGAGTGAAGATTCCAGATTGTCGAATGGCACACCACGAACTGTGGTAATACCATGTCCCATCCATAGCTTATAAGTATATTCTGCATCAGGAACTTTAGGCTGTCCACCTGTGTGAACATGCATATCTATCAGTCCTGGCATAACATACATACCGGATGCATCGATTTCCTCAGTTGAACCATCGGCATCGGGGCGTCCATCTTCATCGATAGGAACACCGGGATAACCTACCCGATGAACTGAAACGATCTTGTTGCCTTCGATGACAATATCAACCGGACCTGCCATAGGGGCACCGGTTCCATCGATCATATTAGCACCTCGAATAATGAGGCGCTCATATGGGCCTTCACCCTCTCCGGATGCCCTGTCTGGCGCCGGATTAGATGGTTGAGCCAATACAGACGGTGCCATGAAAAAGGCAAGTAGCAAGGCACTCAATAAAAGAGCCGTTATTTTAAAATTAACTTTAAACATGTAAATCCTTTGATTTAATTTTTTATTGAATTTTAAGCAAGCTGAATCTTACAGATCAGGGTTAGCTAATTGCTCGTTTGTTGGAATTGGCAATAGCACTCCCGGTGTTTGTACTGCATCTTCACCTGACAACCAATCCGGAGATTGTGAACCAAATCGATACATATCATTCAGCCTTCTACCTTGTAAAAATAGGTTAGCTCTTCTTTCATGCTCAATAAATACCTCAAAATCGCCCCCAAGTGGCATAGGTGGGAGTCCGTCTAAATCTCTGAGGTCATTTATTTCGTCCCGAGCTCTGATAGGATCGGCATCTACTAATTCTTCAGCAATGATCAGGCGCATTTCCCGTGCTGATAGCCAGGTAAACGGAGAGTAGTTCTCTGTATAAGTAGCGGTATCGTAGAAATCATTAATGATATCTACTGCACGCGGATCAGGGTCTCCTGTAACAATGTCATCAAAAGGATCTGCAAGGGTAAGTTCACCACGGCTATTGACCTGTCCGGCCAGATAGTTCGTAATATTTGGCCCTTGATAATCAATTATAGCCTTGTAATCTGAAGACATCAATGCCAAAGCATCTTCTGCATCATCCAAAGCTCCGGTTCCGGAGACTAAAGGATTGGCAGGAGTGGATCCTTTAGGATTTAGCTTGCCCCACACGCCTTTAGCATGCTTGGCTCGTGCCCGAAGACCTAAGGCCTGAGCTTCAAGTGTATTGTCATTTAATGTTTGTGAAAGGGTAACTGCATCATCCAGCAAAGTGATGGCCTGATCGTAAAGATCATCCATATTGTCTTCTCCAATTGCCGGCGATGTTTCTGTACCGTTTGAGAAAACAAAATCATCGTAAGAATCTGCAATCGTGATACGTATAAAAGCACTATATATATAACTTTTCGCCAATATTGAGCGATCAGCTAACTCAGAATTTGCATCGAACTCTTCAAGTTGTTCAATAGCAAAGTCTGACATGTATCTCGCCTGAGCGATCTCTGGATAACCAGAAACCAAGATTTCGTTTGCATCAAAATCGACTCTTCCTTCACTGAATGTCTTATATGATTCATAAGAACCGGTCCAGTAAATTTCGTCGCTTATTGTTGTGGTCGCAGCATAGGTCCATGCCGTTCCTGACATTAGAGCATTTAACTGCCCATTTTTAAGACCTTCAGCAGAAGATGGCAAACTCACATCATCAACTGTTAAGCTGTTTGGGTTTTCCACTTCCAGCAGATTACAACTCCCCAAAAACAAGAGGAGCGCTCCTATAACAAATATGGAGCCATATCTAATTTTAAATTGTGTGATTATACTTTTCATAGTCGAAAAATTTTTTATGTGAAAATTGTTGGTGCTGACTTGCATTAAAATTAAAAGTCAAACTTTAGGGTTAATGCATAGGTTCTTAGCAATGGAGTACCATAGGTATCCATACCGCCACCGAAGTTTTCTTGCAGAGATGCGCCTTGTCCTAAACTGGCTTCTCCTGTAGCAAGAGGATCAACTCCGCCATATTTACTCCATAATGCAAGGTTATTACCCGACAATGTTAATGAAGCGTCATTTATTCCCAACCTATCGACGACGTCTGAAGGTATTTGGTAAGAAATACTCAGATTCGTCCATCTTATATAGTCAGCTTTCTCAATTTCATTTAATCCATCAAATGGTGAAAGTGATACGTTATTGGAAACCCATTCCTGAGCAGCGTCAATACGTTCAGAAGCACTGCTTGCAGGATTCTTAAGTACAGATTCCAACTCAGCAGCTCTCATGGTGTTACGACCAATGGCACTGTTAACTCTACGGAATGCATCCGTCAGGTTATGATGGTAGTAATTTCCAAAAGCATACTGGAAACGACTGCTTACAGAAAAGTTTTGGGCAAAATTCGCTGTAAAACCAAATGCTCCTTCCCAATCCGGAGTGGGTTTGCCTAAGTAATGATCCAGATATGTTGAACCACCGGTAAGTGCTTCTCCATCTTCCCCTGCGACCATGATAGCCGAGTTGAATGTACCAGGATCAACCGGTCCGGCAAAGAAGGCTTCCAGCTCGGCCTGGCTGTCAGGAGTGCCATCTTGATTACTGTCAAAAGGAAATGCTAAACCTTCAGGTAATTTGGTTCCAAAATATGAACCCGGTGCATATCCCTCTTTGATAAACATACGGTCACGAATGTAACCGGCATCGATCTTAATTGGGGGCTGCCCTCCTAATGATTCTACGTTCTCTTGCAGATACGCTGCGTTCACAAATACGTTCAGAGTGAAGTCTCGATTCTGCACTACATTGCTATTCAGTCCTAGTTCAAGTCCATTACCTGTAAGCCTTCCAGCATTTGTAAGCTGAGATGATGTAAAACCACCTGATGGTGCGTAGGTACGATCTATAAGTGCATCTTCTACTACACGATCCCAATAGGTCGCTTCAAATCCGATCTTGTCTTCAAACAGACCAATTTCAAAACCTGCTTCCCACTCAGTGGCAATTTCAGGTCGAAGGTCTCTGTTTCCGGGATTACCGGGTAATACACCGGCACCTTCAAAGGAGTTAACAGGTACAAAAGTAGTAAACCTATCGAAGGCTCCCGGCTGCTGACCTGATTGTCCCCAGGCTGCTCTCACCCTGAATGAGGAAACATTATTGATATCAAAACCAAAAGCAGTTGTTGGAATAAATGAAACAGAAAACTTCGGATATGTTGCATAGTTGAAGTCTTCTCCAAAAGCACTACTTGCATCCATACGTAAACCGGCTGTTAAATAGATCCAGTCACTGTAATCGATCTGTTCCTGAATAAAAGCACCTGCATTTACAACCTCTTGAAAAGAGGAGCCTGAAGTTTGTGAAGCAGTCGCACCCAATACTTCCAAACCGGGACCTGAAAAACCGGTACCGGTTGAATTCATCGTATTCTGTTGTTCCTGATATGCCTGGAATCCGGCCACAAATGTTGACTTAATATCTTCTGTAACATCTTTGGTCCAGTTTCCTTTAGCTTCAAGAGATAATACCATTTGCTGACGTGTACCGATCTGGATCTGTCCATCACCCGTAGGTGCTACACCATCCACATTATAACCAAATGGTAAGAAGTTAGCACTTCGCTGGTCTCGGTAATCAAGCCCGACAGATGCGTCAAAAGAAAGTTCATCAGTAGGGAAATAATCAGCTTTAAGTACCACTCTACCCTGGTTGGTATTATCTGTAACGGTAGGGTAAGTACCTTCTCTTACCGTTGCGAAAATTGGAATACCAAATGTATCGTATTGACTAGCCTGACCAACTTGCTCAGGTTTAGCATAACGAGAAGCACTTGTAGGAGTGTAAATTGTGATTCCACTTTCATAAACGCTGATGTCAGAATTGGTATATGCTGTTTGTGCACGTATCGTCAAATTATCACCGGGTCTGAAATTCAGGTTACCCGTGAAGTATATTTTCTTGTATACATCGCTGGCCTCACCAACTGCTCCGCCATTAAAATTGGCCGGTGTTGGATCAAACGGACCATCAGTGAACGTATATCTCAAGTTAGAGAAGTAAGTCATCGACTCACCGCCACCCTGTACTGAAGCCGAAACTTCCTGACCAACACCAATACTATAAAGGTCAATTAGGTTGATGGATGATTCAAATGGCTCATATAAACCAACATCCAAATCAAGAATGTCACTGATATTTTGTTGTTCAGTGGCGTTTTCTGCAAAACCTGCATTCTTTTTGAATCGGTCCGGCATTTGATAAAATGTTGTTCCCAATTCAATATCAAATTTTGGTGCTGACTCTTCTGTTCCTTGTTTCGTAAAGATCTGGATTACACCGGAACTTGCCTGAGAACCATATAAGGTTGCAGCGGCTGGCCCTTTAAGGATCTCTACGCGATCAATTGAATCAAAGTTAATATTCGATAGTCCGGAAGGTGCTCCTAAACCACCTGCATCAAAACCGGGAGCAAAACCACCACCACCGTTTACACGAACACCATCCACATAGATCAATGGCTGGTTGGTCATGGATAAACTGGATGTTCCACGAATTCTGATCTTAGGTTCCTGATCAATAGCACCACTTTGTGCATTGATGTTAACACCGGCGATCTTGCCGGTCAAAGCATCCTGAACCGAAGTAGTAGATACGTTTTCAATTCCGCCAAATTCTACAGACGAAATAGTATGTCCAAGTGATTTCCTTTCTACAGTACCACCCGTACCTGTTACTACCAGTTCATCAAGATTCAATGTTGAGGTTGATAACACAAAATCTAGTGTGACCGTCTCTCCTGCTGAAACTTGAACTTCTTCTGTTTCAGTTCTAAATCCTACAAAACGAGCTACTACTTCTACTGTTCTTGCAGGCACTCCGGTAATTGTATAATTACCGTCAATATCAGTTGAAGCACCTATAGTCCTTCCTTCTATTTGCACTGTTACGTTTACACCTATCAGCAGATCGCCAGATGCATCTGTAACCTGTCCTTCAATTGTTCCTGTTTGTGCAAACCCTAATGAGGGTAAACAAAACAGAACCATTGCCACTATAAAGATTGGTATCTGTATTTTCATTTGATGTTTATTTTGGTTGAGATTAACTAATCATTGTTATTATGTAATAATATCAAACTCATTTTCTCCTATTGCAGTCGAAATATCAAAGTTTGAATTGTAAAAAATTGAAAATCAAATTTTGCATTTATAATAAATTCACATAAGTGATTGCTATAAAAAAATCACCGCCACTATTAAAAGCGGTGACTTTCTCTATATATACACTGTTTCCTATAATTAATACTTGGCCGGAGCACCATTTTCAGGTAGTGAATTCCTGATAAATTCACGTATGTGTTCGTTAGATGTCTCAAGATCTTCTGATCTCAAGTACATCATGTGGCCACTTCTGTATCCTTCAAACCTGAAACGATCACTCATTTTCCCACTTGGATCAATGTTCCACATCGTATATTTAGCGGAAAAATAATCAGTGGCTCCATCATAATATCCGGACTGTACCAGCACCTTTAAATTGGGATTTTCTGCCATTGCCTGGCGCAACATTTCTCCGGTTTCATTGCCTTCTCTGTTCCATGGACGTACCGGTCCTGAAACGTAGTATTGAAGATCAGTTTTAAACCCAAGAACATCTTTTATGTAATGGTTGATAGCCGGCGTAAAAGAATGCTTCCAAGAAGAATATTCGGCGGGGTAATCATATCGCTCGCCACCATCTGTTTTGTCTATTCCTTTATACCTGGAATCCAAACGTCCGATCGTATTACCTTCATCTCTCAGAAGTTCTTTCCAATAAGCTGAAGAAGGAACAGCAAGGTTATAATCCTCAACAAATTCTTCCGAAAGTCCTGAATACTTAGCTACTTCTTTAATAAGCTCTTGCTTTCTGTTCTCATCAATAAAGCCTCCGTATGAAAGAGCCGGTAATAATTCCTCAAGAGTAAATTTTTCTGCTTCAGGTAATATTTCACCCAGGTCTTTATTCTGTAATTCAGGTACCAACTGATTGTGATACCATGCAGCAGCTGTGTAATACGGCAGCTTTAATACTGATGAACGAGGCATTGGGCCCTCAGGCTCCAAACCTAAGCCTGTTGGTGATACAAGTACAACTCCGTTAAGAAACATCCAGTGGCGACCTTGTAAAACTCCCGCCAGACCAGAAACTCGTGGAGTACCGTAACTTTCTCCGATCAGATATTTTGGAGACTTCCAACGATTTTGTCGGGATATAAATGTATCGATCCAATCCGCGAGATAGGCAAGATCTTCGTTCACTCCAAAGAACTGCTCTCCTTCACCATCATTCACTATACGTGAAAGACCGGTATTAACAGGATTCACAAAAACGATATCTGCCACATCAATGATAGAATGAGGATTGTCCTCAATTCCGTAAGGCTGTATCGGATACCCTTCATCACTGATCTTTAATTTTTTTGGCCCCGTATATCCCAGGTGCATCCATAATGAACCGGCTCCCGGGCCTCCATTAAATGATACAAAAATCGGCCGATTTTCATTATTTGAGACATCGGATCTTTCATAATAAGTATAGAACAAAGATGCATCAGGTTCACCGTCTTCGCCATAAACAGGCTGGGTTCCAACCGTTACTTTGTAAGGAACTCTTTCCCCTTTAATAGTCACTTCATCCGTTGAAACTAAGGCAGTATCAATGGGTAAACTTCTCGATCTCTCCTGAGCTTCAAGGATGGTCGCCGAAAACATAAAGAATAGTACAAGACTCAATACAGCCTTGGCCTTAATAGTAAATTGTGTATTCATAACGTAGCTTTTGATTAGTGTTAGATATTAAAATCAAGCATAACTTTGCAGCTATTACTGGTTTGTATTCTATGGTAAAGACATTCTAAAATTTTTATCAACACAATTCTATTAAAGTACTAGTTCAATTCAGGTGCGAATTATTCGGCTCCGCTATTTTTGAAATATTGTTGAAAGAATGAACCATATGTTTTCCTTCCTTTCCATCAACCTTCTTTTATAATATGGAAACCACATAGTCCCGTAGGGCACATAAATACGTGCGTTGTATCCTTCATCCACAAAAGACTCCATCGTCTCCTGTCTTAATCCATACAGCATTTGAAATTCAAAACGGTCTTTGTCGATACTATTTTCTTCTGTATAAGACTTTACCCAATTAATTAATTGATCATCATGGGTAGCAATTCTTGGATATGGTGTTTGGGCAAGTAAAACCTTAGTGTACTCCTTATATGCTTCCCTGATATCGTCCATTTTCTGCAATGCTATATCAGCCGGTTCCTTGTAAGCCCCCTTACAGATCCTTACATCTGCACCAAGTTCTGCTAACTCATCAATATCATCTTTCGTACGATGCAAATAAGCCTGGATAACAATACCAACGTGTTTACCAAATTCAGCAAAAGCCTCTTTATACATATCAATAGTGACCTGAGTATAATCCGATCCTTCCATATCAATTCTTACAAACTGGTCGTTTGCTCTGGCAACTTCTAAAAGCTTAAACAGATTTTCCCGACAATATGAGCGATCAATATCAAGTCCCAGCATGGTAAGTTTAATAGATATGCTACTATCCAGGCCCGTATCTTTAATGTCATTGATCAGGCTTATATACTCATCAACTGTGACGTCAGTAGTTTTTTTGTCCTTAACATTTTCACCCAGCAGATCGAGTGTGATCTTGATCTCTTTCTTGTTGAGCTGTTCTACCTTTGGTTTGGCGTCATGGAAAGACTCCCCTGCTACAAATTTCTTTGCGAGTACAAATGGCAACTTCATTAATCCAATTCCTTCCTAATTATTCTAAATATTGCCCTCCAAATATGTGTATTCTTTCTTTAGTAACAAACCGTATTTGAGCAATACATCTTTTTGGAAGCGCTTTTAACGAATTATAACAAAGCCGCAGAGAATATTAATTTCTCAAAGTTCATGAAAAACAAGTAGCAAAATCTTATTTCAGTTTTACCAAATCAAGGCTTAACAATAAGAGTCAATCAGCTAATTGCTAAAAGGTATCCGGTTTCCAACACATAAAATCAGACAATGATTTTCATTAGTGTGCTTGTCTTTTTACCTGTTGCAATAAATAGCAGGTAGAACCGAATCATAAATTTGTAATAAATGATGTGGAATAATGACAGAAGATTAGCCATGCAAAATTCATATTCTTTAGATAGATGATCACCCTAAAGATGATCCCGTATAGTTCACCAGATCGTCTCGAATTCGTCACACAAAAAAAGCCAAAGCGCTTTTAAAGACACTTTGGCTTTGTATTAATTTGTATTGTGGAGGTGCGGGGAGTCGAACCCCGGTCCGAGAAGGTAGACCTGTTAGCATCTACATGTGTAGGTACTGATTGACATTCGCCTGAAGCCGAGCCCAGTACCTAAGCGACTTCAAACTATCCTGTTAAAGTTTCACGCAAATGCGACAGAAAGCACACTTGCGCTATCCTATCTTGTATGACGTCCGGGCTGGCAATGATAGGCACTTAACCAGCGGGACGGCTCAACAGTTTAAGCTGCTAAGCGGTATGAGTAATTATTGTCAATTACTTTTGTTCCATAATGATTGTTATTACGAGAATCATTGGACAATCTCGACACGCAACCAACGGTGATACTCAACCCGTCGAATCCAGAACACCCCCAATACGTCAATGAACTACCCCAAATATACGAAATTTTAAGCTCTTTATTGTAACCGATCATCGTTAATCGTTAATGGTTATTCGTTATATTATGTTTCTACGAATAACCATTAACCAATAACGAATACATGAAATTTGGCAGTGTAGAGAATCCCGGAACCATTGACTTCACCCTTCCCGAAGATCACCCCGATACCCTTAAAGTATTGAACCAAAAAGGCAGTGGAGAATTTGAAGCATATGTTGGATGTGCAAAGTGGAATAAAAAGGATTTGAAAGGATTTTACCCGCGGGGAACCAAAGACGAACTTACTTACTATTCCCGCCAGTTCAATTCCATCGAACTGAATGCCACACATTACAAAACCTACGGTCCCGATCAGGCTAAGGAATGGAAAGATAAAACTCCCGCCGGCTTCAGGTTCTTCCCAAAAGTGGTGAACAGTATTTCTCATTTCAAAAGACTCAAGGGAATTGAAGCTCCGCTTGAAGAATACCTGAACGGTATGCGAGGATTTGGAGATCAACTTGAAATGATCTTCCTTCAGCTTCGGGATGATTTCAAACCCAAAGACTTTGACCGCGTTCAGCGATTGGTGGAGATCTGGCCGGAGGATATCCCCCTCGCTATCGAACTGAGGCACACCGATTGGTTCAACGATCCTGCAGTAGCAAATCAGATATATCAGCTTTTTGAGCAGAATGGAGTGGCCAACATCATCACTGACACCGCCGGCCGCCGGGATCTACTTCATATGCGACTCACATCACCTGTTGCTTTTATCCGTTATGTAGGCGCTAACCACAAAAGCGATTATACCCGACTGGATGACTGGGTTGAGCGTCTGAAGTTCTGGAAAGATCAGGGAATGGAAAAACTGTATTTCTTCGTTCATCAGAATATGGAAAAAGAATCGCCGTTGCTGTCAGCTCATTTTATAAAAGGAATAAATAAAGAATTGGGTACTGATCTTGACATTCCCGGAAGTAATGAACAAGGTGATCTGGACTTATAATATACATTCACTCTAAACCAACTTAATTGTAAGTTTTCCGTTAACACTCCAATAACTCAGTAATCACCCCCATTACATGCGCCAGTTCACATTATTAGTTCTGATCACTATTATGATGGGGACTTCATTTGCTCTTGCCCAGTCAGCTTCTATAAGCGGGTATATCACTGATTCCCAAACCGGTGAAACCCTCATCAGTGCCAATATTGGATTTCAGGAGATCAATAAAGGAACCTCAAGTAATACGCTGGGTTATTATTCACTTCCCAATCTTGAACCCGGCACTTATGTCGTTTTTTGCAGTTATGTTGGATATCGGGCTTTTCGGGAAGAGATCACCCTTGAGCCCGGCCAAAACCTACGCCTTGATATTGAACTAGTTCCGGAGAGCATTGAATTAGATGAGATCGTAGTGCGATCACGTGCCGAACAGGAAGAACAAAAAAATATTGGGACAGCACAGATCAATACCGAACTCGTTAAAGAACTGCCATCTGTTTTTGAAGCAGATGTATTCCGATCCATACAGCTACTGCCGGGAGTAAAAGCAGCATCCGATTTTTCGAGCGGGTTATATATCCGTGGGGGAAGTCCAGATCAAACCCTGATCTTATTAGACCGAACTACGGTTTATAATCCCAGCCACTTTTTTGGATTTTTCTCCACCTTCAACCCTGATGCCATTAAGGATGTTCGATTATATAAAGGGGGATATCCGGCTCAATATGGAGGAAGGCTTGGTTCTGTACTCACTGTTTATAACAAAGATGGAAACCGAAATGAAACCGCCGGTTCAGCTACAATAGGACTACTAGCTTCACGGTTATCTGCAGAAGGTCCATACAGCAAAGGCTCGTGGATGTTTGCAGCTCGGCGCTCTACCCTGGAACCTCTGCTTGCCGGCCTCCGTCAATCCATTGATAATGTTCCAAGTAAATTTTACTTCTATGATTTCAATGGTAAGGTGAATCTGGATGCCACAGAAAATGATAAGCTCTCCCTCGCCTTTTATGCAGGCCAGGACCGGGTTACTTTTCCTTTTGGCAGTGATGCCGAATTCAACCTGGATTATGGCAATCAGACTCTGAGCGGAAACTGGACCCATATCTTTTCCGAAAATCTGTTCTCCAACTTTGTGGTCACCGGATCCAGATATTTCAACTTCCCAAAGTTTGATATTGGCGGCACACCTTTCACCAGAGAGAACAACATCTACGACTTTTCAGTAAAAGCTGATCTTGAGTACCTGCCGGGAAATAACCATCAGATCAAAACCGGAGCCTGGGCTGGCATCTTTACTTTCAGGCTTCAGGACTCTTTTGATAATCAAGATAACTTCAGAAGCCGGATTCAAAACCAATATGCCTCCTTTTATGTGCAAGATGAATATCGCCCTTCTGACCGCTGGATCTTTTCGCCCGGCATAAGATTCAATTATTTCTCGGATGGGGAATATATTCGGGTTGAACCGAGGTTTTCTATGGAGTTTCGCCCTAATGATCGTATCCGCCTTCAGGGAGCTTATGGAAGATATAATCAGTTCCTCACACTGATCTCAAACGAAGCATTTTCCGGCTTTGATGTGTGGCTGACCTCAGCTGAGGGAGTCTCCCCGTCCTATGGAGATCAGTTTGTTGCGGGTGCAAAGACGATTCCATTTACAGGTTATGGACTGGATGTTGAATTTTACTACCGAAACATGGAAGATCTTTTTGAACTGGACCCTTTTCTTCCCGACGTTTCCGGATTATTGTATGAAGATCTTTTTCGAGTTGGGGAAGGTTATGCCTATGGAATGGAGGTCTTTTTCGAAAAAAGACGGGGAGATTTTACCGGCTTCGTCGGATATACACTTGGCTATACCTGGCGTAAATTTCCCGGCTTTAATACCGAGATCACTCAAGATAGTGAAACCGCCAGATTTTATCCCCCTAAATACGATCGCAGGCACGACATCAATTTGGTAGGGACCTATCAGCTTAACGACAAGTGGAAAGCTACTGCATCCTTTAACTTTGCAACAGGACAATCTTATACTAAAGTATTGGGACGCTATCTGCAATATGACCTGCCCTGGACTAATGACACCAGAAATGCCTTCACGGTTGGCAAAGTTAATGCCTCTCGACTACCAAACTATCACAGAATGGATATTTCATTTTCCAGGGCCGGGCGCTTTTTTAAACTCGGAGATTCTGAACTTCAACTGCAGCTTATAAACGTATATTCACGCCGGAACACTTGGTTCTATAACTATGATTTCTCTGAGAACCCGGTAGCAGTTGATGAGGTGAACATGTTGCCAATTCTTCCTTCAATTTCTTACACAGTAAAATTTTGATTCTATGAAAAATCTGCTGTTTATAGTTTTACTAACCGTTACAGCGATCACCTCTTGCGATGTGTATACACAGGATGACTATGAGGAACAATATGTGCTTGAATCATATCTTGTAGCTAACAGGACTCTTCCATTCGTTCGACTTTCAAAAACCGCACCGGCTCTGGATTTTTATGATTTTGAAGAAACTGCAGTAAGTGATGCCAACATTAGAATTCAGCTTTTAGAAAATGGTCCCGGAAGCAGTGTAGATCAAACCATCATTTATTCGAACAATCAACCTGGTATCTATACGCCAACTCAAAGCCATGAAGTTCTTCCCAAAAGAACCTATCAGATCGAAGTTAGCTTTCCGGGATCTACAAGATCGATCTCAGCACATACCGTTGTTCCTGATACTTTTCAAATTCTCGGTGGAGTTCGGGACAGTATTACATATCAATCTTCCGAGCAGCTCGAGATTACCTTAAGTGAAAGTTCATACCCCGGTCGTCAGAATATCTTTGTGTTCAATGCGCTAAGCTTGCGGCCACAGTCTCAAAATCTTACCCCCCTTTACGCCGACCTTTATGAAGACAGTGAGAATCAGGAAGAAGAGCTTCAGAATTTTGCTAACAACAGCTCTGGAATTATTAATGAAGGCAACTTTGAGAGAAACCCTGATGGGACATTTACGATTAGATTCCCTTGGATCGGTATCGCCTTTTATCAAGACAATAAAATTGTGGCTAATACATTAGATGATAACATTTATGACTTTCTAAGATCACAAGAAGTACAACTGGGCGGCTCTACTCTTTCACCCGGTGAGGTCCAAAGTATTATAACACATGTTAAAGGTGGTATAGGTGTTTTTGGTTCCGTAGCTTCTGATACTGTTGAAACTTTTGTTAAACTTCCTTTACTCTGATATGATCATCCGAATCTCACTTATTCTTATTTCTGCACTGATATTTACCGATCATCTTCCTGCTCAATCTTCCGGTGAGTTTGAGATCGCCCGTGCGAAATATCGTGGTGGCGGAGATTGGTATAACGACCCTTCTGCTCTTCAAAACCTTATTGCATTTACCAAGTCAAACGTTCCCATTCGGATCTCAGAAACGTATAAAGATGTTTCACTAGGGAGTTCAGATCTGCACTTATATCCATTCGTTTTTCTTACCGGACATGGAAATATCACGCTTAATTCGGCAGAAGCCCGAAACTTGAGGGAATATCTCCAAAACGGAGGGTTTTTATACATTGATGATGACTATGGGCTGGATGAATTTATTCGGCCGGTTATGAATCAGGTTTTCCCAGATGAAGATTTTATTGAGATCCCCTTCAATCACCCTATCTACGATCAGGTTTTTACTTTTGAAAATGGCCTTCCAAAAATTCACGAACATGACGGAAATCCCCCACAGGGATTTGGTATTTTTTATGAAGGAAGATTAGTCGCTTACTACAGTTATGAATCTAATCTTGGGGACGGATGGGCTGACGAAGAAATCCACAACACCCCGGGATCATTCAGGCAACAGGCTTTTCAGATGGGCGCTAATATTTTGGTCTACGCCCTGACCCGTAATTAAAATAGTTGTTTTTTTAACTGAATTTGATTTAAAAAGTGTTTTATTTTAAAAACCTGATAGTCTTTTCGCTGCGTATGCCCAAAATCTAATTGCTTTATAGCTATCAACAGGTGACTTTCTGGCAACTATAAGATCCCTGCCTTCGCAGGGATGACCCCTAAAGACCTTTGAGTTATTTCAGACTTTTTTACAATTGAACTCAGATTTAACATAGCCGACTTATGTAGTAAGTAATGTCAATATCACCCATCAACTCTCACTTCATCACTCTATCACTCATCACTTCTCGCCCTTCATCTTATACTCAAACACTTTCTCGTTGACCTCATCACTGATTCCTTTTTCGGGATCAGGATACAAGTCATCGGGATCTGCTTTCTCTCTCCGAGTTAATTTTGACTTCACATCTTTCTGGCGCTGCATCAATTCAAGCCGGTCTTCACCTGAGGCTTTGCCGATATGATCTGCCAGCTCATTGAGCTTACGCCTGTAAAAACTGATCTCTGCTGCGCGAATAGAACTTTTTGCCGTTTTATATGGATTTTTATCCTTTTCGTATTTCAATCCAACTTTCTCTTCATGCCGGTCGCTGGCAGAATGCTGTTCAAGAGAAACATCACCAACCAGTCTCGGAAAGGGAGCTTCCTTACCGGAATACGCTTTTATGGAAAAGTCTTTTTCTTCCTTATAACGCTCAATAATATCTTCATAGAACATCCGAAGCTCTTCATCTTCAAATAATTTTGAGTTGGTGAATGAGCAAATATATTCCACCATACCCCGTCCGTAGGAGATCATTAATCGGATCAGCTCTTTCTCAAAATGCGGTTTTTTCTTGGACGTAGCTTTCTTGGCTTCACTGCCCGGATGCGGTGGCTGCTCCTCACTCTCATTCCCGCTTCCTGAATCTGAATCAGATTCTGCATTTTCCTGGACACGCTGTCGAACTTCCTGCCGCCGCTCCGAGCGTTTATCTTCCCAGCGCTTGTCATTCATTACGCGTTCCAGCTGTTCGTAGAGATCTGTTTCCTTCACTTTCTGGAACTTCTGCATTTTCTGATGCAGATACTGAACATAGACCTGCCGCTGAATGGAATCTTTGATATTGGCGATCGACTCCAGGATCTCCGTGATCACTTTTGGAACTTCCGTAGGCTTTTCTAAACGACCTTCATCTCCGGCTTTATGCAGCAGGAAATCTACGAAATCACCGGCTTCTTCTTTTTTAAGATCTTCAAACGATTCTTTTCCAAACTGTTTCACAAATGAATCCGGGTCCTGATCTTCGGGAAGCTCCAGTAATTCAACTTCCATCCCTTCTGCCAGCGCTATATTGATACCTCGTTTCATAGCCGCCTGACCCGCACTGTCTGAATCATAGATCATCACGATCTTTTCTCCATAACGATGCAGGATCTTCATCTGTCCCGGTGTGAGTGAGGTCCCGCTGCTGGCCACTACATTTCCAATACCATGTTCCATCAAGGTAATGACATCCGTATAGCCTTCTACTAAGATCACTTCTTTATGCTTCCGGATCTCATTCCGGGCAAAGTTCACGCCATACACAACTTCACTTTTGTTATACACTTTTGTCTGTGAGGAATTGATGTACTTGGCTGTTTTTTCATTCCCTAAAACACGGCCCGCAAAAGCAATGACTTTACCGGTCGGATTGAAGATCGGAAACATGAGTCGGCCCCTGAAAGTGTCATAAAACCCACTGCCTCGATTGCTGGGCTTAACAAGATCGGCCTCTACCAAATACTGTTCGTCAATGCCGGCATTTTTGGCAGCTTTCCAGAATTCTTCTCCACCCGACGGAGCATACCCTAACCCATATTTCCTGAATACCTCGCGGCTATATCCCCTTCCTTCCAAATATTTGAGCGCTTTCTCGGCTTCGGGATTTTCGATAAGGTTTCGGTAAAAGAATACTCCGGCGAATTTGAGCGCGTGCAAGATTCCTTCTCGTAGCTGAGTGCTCTCGCTCGGTTCTTCATTATCTTCTTCAGGAATAAAGACCCCATAGCGCTCAGCAAGCTGACGAATGGCTTCAGTAAAACCTACTCCCTCCTGATCCATTACAAATTTAAAGACATCGCCGGACTCTCCGCATCCAAAGCATTTAAAGATCTGCAGTCTGGGAGTTACGTTAAAGGAAGGTGTTTTTTCATCGTGGTAGGGGCATAATCCTACAAAACCACTGCCTGAGCGCTTCAGCTTCACATAATCTTGTACTACCTCAACAATATCTGCGGCGGCTCGTACTTCTTCCTTTTTCTCGTCACTTATCATACTTAATAATGAGCATTTACTAGCTGGAAATAAAGTGAAATTATGAATTCATTGAGATAATTTCTGAGCAGGTAATTATGTCTTCAAACTGAACCTTCAAAAAAGTTACCTTGAAGATCACGGAAGGCAAAAACCCTACATATATAAAATAAAGCGTTGGCGTTCACAGTTACTATCACGTACATTTAGAAAGCCACAGACGTTATATCATTTACAGTTTTCATCTCATTTTATGATAAGCCATACAAAAGCAGTTTTATTATTTATTTCAGCTCTAATTTTGTGTTCCGGATTTCCCGTTCAGGCTCAAAGCCTGAGTGAATTCTTGTTCGGTCAGCGAGTTAGTAAAAATTATTCCCAGAAACTCCTTGATAAAACTTCTGAAGAATTTATTGACTCCCTGATCACAGATACCCCACTCGAGGAAAAAATAGCGCAGTTGTTTTTTGTGCCCGCCGAAGGCCAATTTACAAATCGTGATTCCCGTGAGTTTACCTTGCTTGAAGAAATGGTTGAGAAATATAATATCGGCGGTATCATTTTTATGAGGGGTGATATTTATGGTCAGGCTGTAATGACCAACAAACTTCAAAAAATGGCCAAGTTTCCGCTTTGGATCTCTCAGGATATGGAATTTGGGGCAGCCATGCGCATTTCAGGAACTACACGCTTCACCCCGGCAATGGGTGTTGCTGCCACCGGTGATAAAAGGAATGCTTTCATGAAAGGCAAGATCACGGCAAAAGAGGCTAAGGCACTTGGAGTTCATCAGATCTATGCACCGGTGCTGGATGTAAACAATAATCCCGATAATCCGGTCATTAACGTTCGTTCTTTTTCAGGTGATCCTCAAATGGTGGCTGAATATGGAACGGCTTTTATGCAGGGTGTTCAAAGTGAAGGGCTGGTTGCCACCGCCAAACATTTCCCGGGCCATGGGGACACAGATGTAGATTCACATAGCGACCTTCCCGTGGTAAATTATGATTACAACCGGTTAGATTCTCTTGAGCTCATTCCTTTCAGAGCTGCAATAAATAGTGGTATTACAAGCGTGATGAGTGCTCATATAGCTTTCCCAAATTTAAATACTGACGCTTTTCTACCCGCCACTCTAGATCCGGTTGTCCTTGGGGACCTCCTGACAGATTCTTTACAATTTAACGGAATGGTCGTTACTGATGGACTTGAAATGAACGGGATCACTTCAAAATATTCTCCCGGAAGAGCGGTAGTTAGAGCTTTGAACGCCGGAGCCGATATCATGCTTATCAGCCCGGATGTGAATACGGCTATTAACGAAGTAATGGATGCGGTTGTAAAGGGTGAAGTAACTGAAGAGAGAATCAACAAGTCTTTCATGAAGCTGATGCTATGGAAGCAACAGTACGGACTTTTTGGAAGTGAAAATCAGGTCGATATCGATGCTCTTGATACTAAGATCAATACCGCTGAACATCGGGCAGTTTCAGACCGGATTGCCCGCGAGTCGGTAACGATACTTAAAAATAATGATAATATTTTACCCATCCTTCCCTCTGACTACCCAACGGCAATGGTCATATCAGTTGCTGATGATCGTTCGGGAAGTACCGGCAGTTCTTTTGTTCGTCAGCTTAGAGATTATCATCCAAATGTTTCATTTCATATTTATGATGATCGAACCAGTGAGGAAGATAAAAGGGAGATGTTGCGAAAAGCACAGGAAGTAGATCTTGTTATTATAGGGTCATTCATTTATCTCAGATTTGGACAGTCGATCCATCTGGCTCCAGAACAGCTGTCTTTTTTACAACGAATAGTAAAAATGAATAAGCCGTCACTTCTGGTTTCATTTGGTAATCCTTACGTTTTATCTGACCTGAAGGAAGCTGATGCTCATGTATTGGGTTGGTATAATTCGTCACAGCAGATCAGCGGAGTGGTTCCTGCTTTATTTGGAGCTTCTACCATCACGTCCAACCTTCCCATCGAGATTCCGGGATTATATGAAATTGGAGAAGGCATCCATATGGATCATACGACCCTTAGGTTTGGTTCTCCTGAAGAAGTGGGCCTTGATCACAACAAACTTTTTGAGATCGATTCCATCATAAATGATGCAATCAGAGATTCCGTTTTTCCGGGTGCGGTTGTTGGGGTCGTGAAGGACGGAGTATTGGCCTATAACAGAGGATATGGCTATCAAGATTATACTAAAACCGAAGCCGTGAGGGATACCGATGTTTATGACATTGCCTCAATGACGAAAGTGATGGCTACCACTGCTGCCACTATGAAATTGGTTGATGAAGAAAAACTCAGCCTGGATGATAAGATCTCCGATTTCTTTGATGAATTTGATACCGAAGACAAAAAAGGCATCACCATTCGCGACATACTGTTGCATCAAACCGGCTTACCTCCCTTCCGCGTTTATGTTGATTCTTTAAAAACACGCAACGGCATCATCAATGCTATTAAGAATGAACCCTTGACCTATGAGCCGGGGAGTAAATATGTATACAGTGACCTGGGAATGATATTACTTGCAGAGATCATCCATGAAGTTTCCGGCCTCCCACTAGACACCTATACCAGAAAGGAACTCTTTTTCCCGATGAATATGTACAGCACTTTTTTCAATCCTTCTGTAAAAAGCAGATGGTTGGTTCGGCGAATTGCACCCACTGAGATTGATACTGTTTTTGGCCGGGGATTAGTACGAGCCCAGGTTCATGATGAAAGAGCCTATTTTATGGATGGCGTTGCCGGCCATGCAGGATTATTTTCTTCCAGCATAGATATTGCAAAGTTCAGCACCATGCTCCTGAATAATGGAGTTTATTCAGGGAAGCATTACCTGAAACCTGAAACCGTAGACCTGTTTACATCTTTACAATCAGAACACAGCGGACGGGGACTCGGGTTTGACCGCAAAAGCGCAGAAGGATTTTCCACTGCAGGTAGCCTTGCCAGTGATGATACTTTTGGTCACCTTGGGTTTACCGGTACAAGTTTCTGGATTGACCGGGAGAAAAACATGGCTGTGATCTTATTAACAAACCGAACCTTCCCAAAACGCTCGTATGGAAAAACCATCAGCCAAATAAGAGCTCGGGTTGCCAATGCAGCCTATTCTGCAATCACTGATTGATATGAACTGGAATTTACTTTATAAACGAGCATACGTTCCTTACTCAGCAAAACCTTCAGCCTGTATTGTTGAAAGTAAAAAGGGACGATATTTCACAGGAGTAAGAATTGAAAATATCTCCTACCCCATCACCATTCCGGCAGTTCAGGCTGCCTGTGCTATTTGTTTGAGTGAAAAAGAAATTCCGGCTAAGATCTATGTAGAACATAAAGATCTGGATCAGATAGACTTTTGGGTGAATGAGTTTGATATGGAGGTAATAATTACTGATAAACCTCCTGAGTCTGACCCCGGAGATTTATTCCATCCATCTGAAAACACTTTTGATGTGTTGCCAAAACTTAAAGAATTATTAGAACAGGCTGTTGTAAGTAATTCAGACTTTCCGGTTTCAGCGTTACTTTTTACAGAAGATGGATTTTTTGAGGGAGTAAACATTGAAGTAAGTGACTGGACCAAAGGAATTTGTGCGGAACGGGTAGTTCTATCAAAAGCCGTGGCTGCCGGGATAACTGATTTTAACCGACTCGAAATTCACACCAAAAAAGGTGAGTTCAGCAGTCCTTGCGGAGCTTGTCGACAGGTGATAGCAGAGTTTTTGCCCTACCATGACATTAAACTTCACCACGCAGACGGAACTCTTTCCGAACATCTTTCTATTGATTTGCTACCCTTTAGCTTTAAATCTTCTTCACTTAAAAAATAGAGCGAAGTAAATTTAGCTTCTTATTTCCCCAAATGATTTTAAAGGTGATTTAGTTACTCAATTAAGCTCAACATTGGGTAATTTAGATTGAATCAAAAAACAGCCATATCATGTCCATTAGCTTTATTGCGGTTCTTGACCACGAACACTTAGAGAACTCTATTTTCCTAACCTCATTCGCCAAATCTTTAGCAAAACTGGGAGACCGAAAAGGCATCATAATTCATGGTGACAGCCCTTATACCGATCGTCTCATCCAAACGGGGATGATGCGAGAAGATGCTCGTATGCGAGCCATTAAAGATCTGAACAAACGACTCATTGGATTATTTGCTGATCAGGGTGTTCCAACGATCGGAATTCATGGATTCCAGAAAGGACTTATCCAAAATATTAATGGAAACCTGAAGCTCGATATCGACAAACTCAACGCCCTTCATAATGCCCCCAATCTTTTGATCTCAAATCTCGTCGAGGAAAATGGAGAAGCTGCCTATGTCTCTCTTCCGGAATTTGCGCGTTCTGTTTCAGCAAAGTTAAATAAGGCTGAGATCCTGTTATTTTCTAAGAATGAAAAAGATGAAATTTTAATCTCTGATTCTGAAACTCAATTAAGCTGGGATAATTTACCCTCCGATTTTGCCAAACAATCACTGCCTGATGAGTTTCAAGATTTTGGTGATCCGGTCAAAATTACGACCGCAACTGACTTTGCAAACTGGCCAAACCTGAAAAAAATGACCCAAATCGAGTAAAAAGTGAAAAAAGATTACTTTATACATAAAATAATGCACTTTTAATTTGACTCAGTAGTCCCGATTGGATAGCTTCAACGCACTTTCTGAAAACAGAAAATTTAAACTAACAATAATTTAACGGAGCTACATAATGAGTAGAGTTGAAGAAATCAAAAATCTCGTAGAAGAAGCAACAGAAGAAATGACAAAATTCTACGACAAGGGTAACAAAGCAGCCGGTACTCGTGCTCGCAAAGGCCTTCAAGAACTAAAGAAATTGGCCCAAGAAATTCGCCTTGAGATCCAAGACATTAAAAATAACGGCTAATTCCACAGCTCTATTATTTTTTCAAAAAAGCCGCTTGAACGAGCGGCTTTTTTATTTTGTATTATATAGTAAATCAATAAAGTAACACTATCATGTACAACGACTTAGCCGATGCAGTCGAATCATTGAAAGACAAAGGGTTTGACCATACCTACGAACTCGGTGACAACTGTATTACCTGTAAGGAATTAGACGTTGAATATTCCGTGGACGATCTTAAGATCGTTGAGACTCATTCTTTTGATCAGGGAACAGACCCCGGAAGCGAATCTACTGTTTATGCCATAGAATCCAAGAAAGGTGTAAAAGGAACACTCATCATGTCCTATGGAATGTATGTTGATCGAGACAAAGCCAAGCTGATCGATCGTCTTCTCAAAGATCAAAACTGATCATTTCATTGTCCGCTGTACTTCTCAGGAATCGGATTGCTCTCAGATTCATGCGCCCAGTAAATGGTTACCACCCACCAGCGTTCGCCGTCATCAAATAGCTGAATGCTGTTGATGCCTTTATTATATGGTTCCGCATCCGACTCGCTCCGTTTCGAACCATAGGTACTGAACAGATGAACGACCCTGCCATAATGGTGTTCTTCACGATGAATCTCATATTCATAAAATCCGTTTTCCACAAAAAATGGATCGGTATTTTCAATGAATTCTTCCGGACTCATCACCTGATAAGTATTCTTCCCTTCCTGATTTCTGCCTGTAGGAATCAGTCTTGCCCCTGGTATTACTAAGTTTCTAAATCGATCCCAGTCACGAGGCTCACCCTTCTCCCCGGAAATAGAAGCATAAAGGGCTTCAATCAAATTATCGATGTTTTGCACATCTTTTTGTCGCTGCTCTTCACTTACCTGAGCTAATGAGAGTTCTGCCCCAAGCAGCAATATTAGTAGAATGATATATAGTTTTTTCATAGAAGTTATTTTTTAAGCTTTCAACTGTCAGGGTTCAGCTTTCAGCCCGCCCAAACTGACGGCTGAAAACTGAGAGCTGACCTCTATTATTAATTACAATTATCCTGTCGACGGGTATCCACAATAAAGAAGATCTGCCAGCTTCCGTTCTTCTTTATCAATTGGAATGAATTCACCCCGCAATGAGAAAATTCATCTCCTACATAAAATTGATAAGGCGTCCATACCGTAGCAAGCTCTCCGTCAATGTTGATATCATATGCGGAAATGCGCTCGTCCCATATCTCCTCTTTTTCGGTGCCGATTGCATTCAAAAAAGCTTGCAAATTTCCCGAGCGTATCTGCACCTCTCCCGCTTCATTTTCAACTACAGTTTGCATAATTGCATCTTTGGTAAACGCAGCTGAAACCTTTGTGCTATCGCTTTCTCTCATTCCGTCAAAGAGCTGCTCTATCACGGCTTGAACTCGCTCAGGTTCATTCTGTTGGGCTTCAGCAGAAAAGAAAGTTGCAGTTATAAAAAGGACTGTCAGGATCGTAAGAAAGAGTCTCATTTTAAGAAAGTTTAGATTTTGATTGAGACTCAATTACGTAATTATTTCAGATAAGTTTGTTAGAAATTTTAATGTGACACAAGTTTGATTAAAACAAAAATAGAACGCAGATGACGCAGATTGGGCAGATCATCGCGGATATAAATAATTGGCACTAGCGCAAGCGTCTCGCTTGTGAGATGGTGATTTGATTTTGTTTTGTAGAAATAAGGAATATTTGGTCCAAGCGAGACGCTTGAAGTAGTGAAGTCATAACAGCCTCCTATTTTATAAGTTACATTTTAAGGTCTTTTGTGATTAACCCATTAACTATAATATACTCAGCCATTCTTTTGATTCTTGGTTTTTATAAAGCTTTGATAAGAATTTACTCCAACCAATCATCGTACCTTCCCAATCCCTTTCTGAATATGGCTCGGCCTTCTTTACTACCTTCATATTCTTCTCTTTCCGGACTGTATAAAACATATTCAGCCTCGGAATAATATAAATACAGATACTCATCTTTAACCTCATATAAATGGGCAGATCTCATAATATCAGAAAACGTAACCGTCCAACCACATTTTGAACGAGTACCGCCCCAACTGAATATATTGATAGATGATTGTTCATAATTCGAATTAAATTCCCCACCTAAACCGTTACAATAAGATTGAGCTTTTATGGTGCTATCTGTATTAAAGTAAATAAGGTAAGGCCACGTTTTCGTACTGTCAATTTCTAAACGGTCACCTGATGTTGGTTCAAAGGCTATCATCGTCCATTTAGTGTCTTCCAGCAGCGGTTGCGGGCCAGAAGGAAGATCGCTGTTTCCATTTTTGTTTAAAAGATCGCAGGAACTGATCAAAATAGTGATTACCAAAAGGGGCAGAATGAGAATTTTTACTGAATGCTTCATAACTGCCTCCTATTTTATAAGTTGCATTTTAAGGTCTTTTGTGATTGACCCATTAACTTTAAACCGCGCAATATATACTCCGCTGGACAGCGAGGCAGCATTGAAAATTACGGAATGAGTACCAAGGGCTTTAGTCTCATCTACCAATACCGCCACACGACGACCTAACATATCAAATACTTCTATATTTACAACGCTTTGAACCGGTAATTCATACCTTATCATGGTATAGGGGTTAAAAGGGTTCGGATAATTATGTGCCATAGATATTTTTTCCGGATAGTCCTCCCCGCTCTTATTCACCTGTTTTTGAGAGGAAGATTGCCCAAATGCATCTACCCGGTTCGAGTAGCGGGAGCTGCCCGCCTCATTGACTGCCCGCACGGCATACTGGTAGTGCTCTTCAGGATTAGGAGCGGTTACATTCTGTATAACAGTCCAATCAGTGTAGGTATTCGTTAGACTGGTTCCAAGGGGAGAAAGTTTTGGGGTGCAATCTACGTAGTAGCCATAATCACAGCGTCTGTAAATGGCATAAGAGTCAGCTTCGGTTACCGCGTCCCAGCTAAGAGATGGGAAATTAGGGCCGGGGTTCAGCACCAGATTTTCCGGGGCGGGAGGCGGAGGGTCTTCATGATGCATAGCCAGCAACGCTTTATAAGCATTCAGCCGGCCGCCGCTAAACGTAATACTGTTCAGGCCCGAAACTGGATCTACACTATCCAATATCCAATCTTTAATTTGCAATACCATATTCGCCGGATCATTTTCATAGTCCTGGAACTGGCTGGAGTCCATATTGGCAAACATAAGAGCCGCGGTACCGGAAACATGGGGCGCAGCCATAGATGTGCCTATATCACGGCCGTAATCATATCCATATTGGCTTTCACCCCATTGAGGTGGTGGATCTTGAATAATAGGGACAGTAGAAAGAATCATCTCGCCCGGTGCTCCTAAGTCAACGTGTGTATCTCCATATGCACTTCCTGGGGATAACTTGTCATCGTGATCCGTACTTGTAACGGTAATCAGGTAATCACTTGTGCACGTTTCTGGTACGCCTCCTTCATCATCAACATCCCAACTCTCGTTTGCAACCGCGGCTACATTAACAATACCGTGCGTTCCAAGCGTGTCATACATGGCACACCATAAAGGAACATCTCCTGCATTCAGGTTATCGTTGCCAAAGGAAGAGTTGGTTACGGCAATAAACGCCCCCTCATTACCATTAGAATTCTCATATTGCTCACGAATGGTTAGGACGTAATCGTAAGCGGCTACAACATCGGACTGATCAAGAGAGGAGCCCGCCACCGGTAAAATACGGGTATTGTGTGCCACTCCATGAATCCCCTCCCCGTTAAATCCAATAACAGCAGTAATCCCTGATACATGGGTACCGTGCGGATCAATTACAGCAGGAAAATCACCACTGTCATCATAGACGTTCCATCCGTCATAATCATCCACATAGCCATTGCCGTCATCGTCAATATCATTATTGGGTATTTCATCCGTATTTTTCCAAAAATTCAGATCTTCATGGTTCAAATCAAAAATATTGTCAATGACCGCAATGATGATCTCATCCCCGTTTACCGTAATGTTTTCGTCAGTAATACTCCAGGCACTTTCTGCCCGAATATCGGCTCCCCACATACCGCCGGTCTGCCCTGTATTTTTTAATGCCCACTGATCAGAAAAATAGTCATCGTTAGTACTTGGTACTTTTTTTTGCGCTTTATTGCTCCTAAGTTGCATTTTATGGTTAAGCTGTGCAAAACGAATTTCCGGAATCTTTTTTAGCAAACTAAGGCCACCTTTGGTATCCAGTTCACGCTTTGTGGGAAAATGCACTAACCAAACATCCAAATGAGGGAAATATTTTTTTACCTCCATATTTGCCTGTAACAGTGCCTGCCTGCTTAACACCTGATTTATCTCTGTTCCTGTATTTAATTTCAACAATAGTTCCCCCTTAACGTATTCATGACGTTCCTGGGCTGCTATCCCCCCCCCCATGATGAGCAAACCAAAACCAAAAGTAGATAGGCGTTAAAATTTGTCGCTATATTATTCATAAAACTTGAATTTATTTAATTTCCCCGTCTATGTAATTAAATATTATTCTTTTAAAAAAACAAGAGTTTTAAAATCGCACTTAAAAAATACCTTTTCCAAAGGCGGGGCGATGAAATTAAATTCGGTATATTTATAACTGGAGATTGTACGGGTACGAGTTGCGCCAGTTGTTCTATTTACGAAAAATAATACACTTAATCAGTGACCATCCCATAGATCTGAGTCATCCGGAGCCCATTCGGATGTTTTATTTAGAAAAATCCATAAAAAAAGCTCCGTATTTTTAAAATACGGAGCTTAAAATTTGTAGGTAAAGTTAGCTTTACAACAACATCGAAAGCGGATTTTCCAGCAGGTTCCTAACAGTATTCAGGAATTCAGCGGCTTTCGCTCCATCTACAATTCGGTGGTCGGAAGAAAGCGTCACTTTCATTCTTTTACCGGGCACCACTTCTCCGTTTTCAACAACCGGTACGTCACGAATTGCACCAACAGCTAAGATACATGCATTCGGCGGATTGATGATAGCGGTAAATTCTTCAATACCAAACATTCCCAGGTTACTGATGGTGAAGGTACTTCCTTCCATCTGCTCGGGCTGAAGTTTGCGGTCGCGAGCCTTTCCGGCCAGTTCTCTGGTTTCTGAAGAGATCTGTAATAATCCTTTTTTATCAGAATGACGGATAACAGGAGTCATCAGTCCTTCGTCAATAGCTACAGCAACGGCTACGTGTACATCTCCGTGCTCTTTGATCACATCGCCGTGCCAAGAACTGTTTACAGCCTGGTGTCGAGTCAATGCAATGGAACAAGCTTTCACTACAATATCATTGAAGCTGATCTTCACATCATTAGCTTCATTCATATAAGATCTCGCTGCCATTGCCGATTTCATGTCAATATCGATGGTCTCGTAGAAGTGCGGATTGCTGAACTTACTTTCTGACAATCGGCGGGCAATGGTTTTTCTCATCTGAGAAACCTTCACCTCGCGACTTTCCAGGCTTTCAAAACTCTTGGCTGATGCCGCAGCAGGTGCTGATTCTTTATAGTCTTCAATATCAGCCTTAATGATACGGCCATTCGGACCTGAACCATTTACCCTGGAAAGATCAATGCCTTTATCCTCAGCCATTTTTCGAGCTAACGGAGAAGCGAGAATTCGACCGTGCTCACCGGTAGATGCATCCTTTTCTTCTGCAGAAGTCTTGCTTTCTGATTTCGGAGAAGTCAGTGTTGCTGAACCACCACTGCTTTTCTCTTCTTTTTCTGCAGATTTAGATTCTTTGGCTTCCGCCTTTTCTTTGGATTTTCCTGAATCAGATGATCCTGCACCGTCTAATATATCTGATATATCCTCGCCTTCCTCACCCAGAACAGCCATCAGACCGCCCAAAGGAACGGCATCGCCTGCTTCCACCAGAATTTTGAGTACGGTTCCCTCGTCAAAGGCTTCCACTTCCATCGTGGCTTTATCGGTTTCCACTTCGGCGATGATATCACCGGCTTCAACCTTATCACCTTCTTTCACATTCCACGAAGCGATCACCCCTTCTTCCATGGTGTCACTGAGTTTCGGCATTTCGATCTTAATGGCCATAATCTTTAATCTAAACTGTTGAGTAAGTTGTTTCTAATTTTGTGCTTCTGATAATTTAGAAGTGAAAAGGCAAAACGCAAAAGTGAAAAGTGTACCAAAACATTTCACTTTTGACCTTTCACTTTTCACCTTAATTCCTGTACGTAACCTGATTAACCGCTTCTATCACCTGTTTCGCATCCGGAAGCCACGCATCAAACAGGTTCTTCGCGAACGGAGCATTCACATCCGGAAGTGTAACACGCTGCACCGGGGCATCCAAATAATCGAATGCTTCACGCTGAATCAAAAATCCTATCTCGGCTGCAAATCCTGCAAATGGATGCGCTTCATCCACAACCACACAACGGTTGGTTTTCTTGATAGATTCCACGATCAATGGAAGATCCAAAGGTTTTACGGTTCTCGGATCAATGATTTCTACATCCACCCCGTCTTTCTCAAGTTGCACAGCGGCTTGTTTTACCACGTGATACATTTTTCCATGAGCAACAATCGTCACATCACTTCCTTCACGCTTGATCTTTCCTTTTCCAATAGGGATAATATAATCTTCTTCTTCAGAAACTTCC
The DNA here is from genome assembly GCA_040904925.1 of Gracilimonas sp. Classification (GTDB taxonomy): domain Bacteria; phylum Bacteroidota; class Rhodothermia; order Balneolales; family Balneolaceae; genus Gracilimonas. The sequence continues at coordinate 38,695 of JBBDSP010000014.1, forward strand.
CCTTTCATTCCGTACATCTGCTCTGATTCCATGAAAATAACCGGGTTGTCATCACGAATGGCAGATTTCAATAATCCTTTGGCATCATCCGGCTCAGAAGTATAGATCACTTTAAGTCCGGGGAAATGAGCATACATAGAATCGTATGCTACCGAGTGTGTTGCGCCCAGCTGACCGGCTGACGCATTCGGACCGCGAAATACGATCGGCATGGAAATTTGTCCGCCGGTCATGTAGCCCGCTTTGGAAGCGTGGTTAATGATCTGGTCAGCAGCTAATACCGCAAAGTTAAAGGTCATGAACTCCACGATGGGACGAAGTCCGTTCATCGCAGCACCCACGCCAATGCCGGAAAACCCAAGCTCGGAGATCGGAGTATCGATCACGCGCTTGTACCCGTATTTGTCCAAAAGTCCTTCAGTTGCTTTATAAGCGCCATTATATTCGGCAACTTCCTCGCCCATGATGAAGACCTTTTCTTCACGGGCCATTTCCTCGTCAATTGCCTCTCGTATTGCTTCTCTAAATTGTAATTCAGCCATTACTCTATATCGTCAGTTTTAAAATTAGTTGTGGAAATAAGGTTCGTCTTCAGCAAACATATCATCGTAGAGTGCCGACTCATCCGGGAAGTCAGAATTGTCCGCAAACTCCACGGCATCCAGTACTTCTTGTTCTACCTTATCCTCAATTTCCTGGATCTCATCGTCCTTCATGATCTTATTATCTTTCAAATAAGTCTTCAATCGCTCAATGGGATCGTTTTTCTGATATTCTTCCAGTTCCTCTTTGGCACGATATTTCTGAGGATCTGACATGGAGTGACCGCGATATCGGTAGGTTCTGATCTCTAAGAAATAAGGTTCAGAATTTTCGCGAACATCTTCGGAAACTTCTTTCATGGCTTCATACACCGAGAAGACATCCATTCCGTTCACAACTTTGCTCTTCATGCCGTAGCCTTTGGCACGGTCAACGATCTCCGCAACGGTGTGACGTCGAGCTGCCGTTCCCATCGAGTAGCCATTATTTTCTACCACAAAAATGGCGGGCAATCCCCAAAGTTGGGCAATATTGAAAGTCTCGTGCAGTGAACCCTGATCTACGGCTCCATCTCCGAAAAAAGTTGCAGAGATACGTCCATTCTCGTTGTATTTGTTCGCGAATGCAAGTCCTCCGCCAATGGGAATATGACCACCTACAATGCCGTAGCCACCCCAGAAATGATTTTCAGTCTTGGCAAAGTGCATGGAACCGCCCTTACCTTTTGAACATCCGGTCTTCTTTCCGAATAGCTCCGCCATTCCTTCATCCGGAGTGATACCACGACACAATCCCCAGCCGTGGTCGCGATAGGCTGTAATGATATCATCGTCATCATTCAGCGCAAACACGGTTCCGGTGGAAATAGCTTCCTGACCTATGTAAAGGTGTAAAAATCCACCGAACTTCCCTTTTTGATACTGTTGCATGGCACGCTCTTCAAATCGTCGCTGAAGATACATCTGCTCGTACATAGCTTTGAGATCATCTTCACTCAAGCCCAGGGATTTATGTTTCTTTTTGGTGGGAGCCGGAAGATCAACGCCTTTTTGGACGGCACCGTCTTTTTCATCTCCGATTCCCCTTGGGGCAAAATTAATTTCTTTGTTCTTCTTTTTAGCCATAATTATGTTTTGAAGTCATTCTTGCATCAAATTCAAAAGGGACGCAAATATATCCAATTTTTATGAAGGTTTTGTGATTTGATTGCGTTCCTTATTACATATCTGAATGGAACGTGGATGACAACCATGGAAACTGGTTCAAGCGTCTCGCTTGGACCAGACATTGTTTATTTCAACCTATAAAATAATATCACCACCGCACAAGCGAGACGCTTGCGCTAGTGCCTTTTTCTATTTCCGCGATAATCCGCCCAATCCGTGTTTTCCGCGTTCTATTCCTTGGTTACCATCGTATTGGAACGCGGATGACGCTGATCTTGCGGATGGTCGCTGATTTAGATTTTTCTGTTGTTTGAAAACACTTTTCTTTTGAATTCCGGGTTTCTTCCAAAGTTTAATAAGAGACCAACTTCAATCTCTGTTGCTTTTAGATAATTGATTAGTTGATATTCGTGGTCTTTATCAAGTTTTCTTGCAGCTTTCAGCTCTATAATCACTTTTTCATCTACTATGATATCTGCAAAGAACTCACCTACATTTTTATCTCTGTAAGAAACAGAAACAGAAAATTGTCGAACTGCTTTTAATCCGGCTCTTTTTAACTCAATGAGCATTGCCTTCTCATAAACACTCTCAAGAAAACCATATCCCAGACGATTATAAACAGTATAAAAGCACTCAATAATCTTTTCCGTCAGTTCCTCATGTTTCATAACTAAACATTTAAATTTCCGCGATTATCTGCCCAATCCGCCTTATCCGTGTTCTATTCCTTAGTTGCCATCGAATTAGAACGCGGATGACGCTGATCTTGCGGATGGTCACTGATTCAAAATTATCTATAAATCATAAAACTCTTCCGCGATTATCTGCCCAATCCGCCTTATCCGTGTTCTATTCCTTAGTTACAACCGAATGGAACGCTGATTACGCCGATCTTGCGGATGGTCACTGATTTAAATTAAGGTACATCATAAAACTTTCCGCGATGATCCGCTCAATCCATGTTATCCGCGTTCCATTCCATAGTCTGATCAGGAAATAGATTCCTTGATCAATTCATTCACTTTTTCGAGAGCTTCGGATAGTTTTTCGGGCTGACGGCCGCCGGCTGTTGCAAGGTTTGGCTGTCCGCCACCGCCGCCTCCAACCAGTCTTCCCAACTGACCGACCAGCGCCCCGGCTTTCAATCCTTTTTCTTTAATGAGATCTTCGGTCAGAGCAACCATCAAATAGACTTTACCTTCTTCCTCATCTTTGGATCCGAGAATAATAGCCGTATTTGTCTTGGTTTTTTGAATGCCGTCATAACCGAGCTGCTTAAGCACATCCATATCCGCACCGGAGATCTCCCCTTTTACAAGTTTGATCCCGGAGTCCAAGGAAGAAGCACTCTGAATGAGTTCACCCAGTTTAGCGCCGGTGTTTTGCATCTGCACTTTTTCGAGCTCCTTCTCGAGCGCTTTTTTCTCCTCGATCAGTTTCAATACATTTCCGGCCAGATCTTGTGTTTGACCAATGGCACCTTTCACCTGCTGTAATAATCGTTTTTCATCGCGGAGTACCTTATCGGCCTGAATTCCACATACAGCTTCAATTCTCCGGATTCCTGCAGCCACCGAAGTTTCATTGGTGAATCGGAAATAGCCGATCTCTCCTGTTGCTCCCACATGCGTTCCCCCGCAAAGTTCTACCGAATAATCTTCATCAAAGGTGATCACGCGGACACTTTCGCCATATTTCTCACCAAAGAGCATCATGGCTCCGCGCTCTTTAGCTTCATCGATCGGTACATTCCGTTCTTCCTGAAGCGGGATATTTTCCTGAATCTTTTCATTCACTAATTGCTCCACTTCATCGAGCTGCTCATCGGTCATGGCTTCAAAGTGAGAGAAGTCGAAGCGCAGGTGATTTTCATCAACCAGTGAACCTTTCTGCTGTACATGATCTCCCAAAATTCCACGCAATGCGGCGTGAGCTAAGTGTGTAGCTGAGTGATGTTTTTGAATTTCTATACGCCGATCGAGATCGATGCTGGCTGTCCATGTTCCTGAAAGTTCTTCAGGAAGTTTATCTACGTAATGAATAAACTGTCCGTTGTTCTTCTGCACATCCAGAACCTTGATGTATTCATCCCCGTTTGAGATCAACCCTGTATCCGCAACCTGACCACCACTTTCTGCATAAAAAGGGGTTTTAGAAAGTTGGAGAGCAAATCGGTCTCCATCTTTTCGATAAGCTAAAATTTGTACTTCGGCTTCAGCATCATCGTATCCTGCAAATTCAAAGTCATCTGATTCCTTGATAAAATTCCAGGATTTGGAATCACTCTGATCCACCGAAAATTTACCGGCTGCACGGGCGCGATCTTTCTGCGCCTTCATGTGCTTGTTGAATTCTTTCGTATCAACTTCAACCCCACGCTCGCGAGCCATCAGCTCAGTCAGGTCGATCGGGAATCCATACGTATCATGTAGTTTGAAGGCATCCTCACCGGACAGTTTTTTCTTGCCCTCCACCATTTCATTGAACAACTCAATTCCTTGTCCCAATGTTTTGAGGAAACTCTTCTCCTCAGAGCGGATCACATTTACGATATATTCTTTTTGTGCTTTGATCTCCGGGAATACATCTTTGAACTGCTCAGCAAGTACATCTACTAGTTTGTAGAAAAACGGCTCTTTGAAATCCAGTACGTCCCAGCCGTAGCGAATGGCACGACGCAAAATCCGGCGGATCACATAACCACGTCCATCATTTCCGGGAGAAGCTCCATCAGCTATTGAAAACGTCACGGCACGAATATGATCGGCGATCACCCGCATGGCGATGTCTTTTTCTTCATCATCACCGTAGGTTAATCCGGCCATATCGGCAATTTCATTTAACAGCGGGGAGAAGACATCAGTGTCGTAATTGGAAGTTTTTTCCTGCAAAACGGCGCACACTCGCTCAAAGCCCATTCCGGTATCCACGTGTTGGGCGGGAAGTTTTTCAAGGCTGGCATCGGGCTTTCGGTTGAACTGAATGAATACCAGGTTCCAGATTTCCATCACCCGGGGATCGTCCATATTCACCAGGTCGCGGCCTGGCTTTTTCTTGCGTTCTTCATCTGAGCGCAGATCAATGTGTACTTCCGAGCAAGGACCGCACGGACCGGTTTCCCCCATTTCCCAAAAGTTATCTTTCTTGCCGCACTTCAGGATGTGATCGTGGTCGATGGAAGTCTCACTTTTCCAAAGTTCAATGGCTTCATCATCCACCGGCAAACCGTCGGCTTCATCCCCTTCAAATACGGTTGCGTAGAGTCGGTCGGGTTCGAGTCCCCATTTGTCCACCAGCAATTCCCAGGCCCAGCCTATGGCTTCCTTTTTAAAATAATCACCAAACGACCAGTTCCCCAGCATCTCAAAAAGCGTATGGTGATAGGTGTCGTGGCCCACTTCTTCCAGATCATTGTGCTTGCCACTTACACGGATACATTTCTGGGTATCGGCAGCGCGTTTCCATATTTTTCCATCATGCTTGAGGGCTTCTTCATCCCCAAGAAAAATGGCTTTGAACTGATTCATCCCCGCGTTAGTAAAAAGCAGAGTTGGATCATTTTTAGGGACTACAGGAGCGCTGTCAACAATAGCGTGATCTTTTTCAGCAAAGAAATCAAAAAATTCCTGACGTATCTGGGCGGAAGTCTTATGAGACATTAATTCTGATGTGTGAGTGTTGGTTTTTACAGAGCCTTGAAGATAGGAAAAATATGGTTTGAACTCATGTTTGGATTGGAATTCGTTAATCGTTATTTGTTAATCGAAAATCCAGTTATAAAGAATAGCGATTTTGATTTTTTATATATGGACTCGCTATAAGACTTAAAAGATCTGTGTTTTGACATATCATTTTAAATCAACGTTTAAGAAAAAATTGAAATTAATTGAATCATTTTTATTTATGTAATTCGAGACTGACTTGAGCCGATGGCGTCTGCAAGCTGCTGCTGAGTCCAGCCTTTTTTGCTGCACCGGGATTTTACCAGGTCGCTGATATCGAGGCGAATATTAATGTAGGTTTCTTCTTCAGGACTGAGTTCCAGAAATTCTCCTGCAGAACCAATCTTGAATCCTTTTTCTTCCAGTTTTTTGCGCTTTTGTTCTTCCATAATATTGTCCTTCTATTGTTTGTAACGAGCCTGCCCTTTCTTTGAAACGTCAATTACTTCCAGTGGAGTTTTCTGAGCCTTCTTCGCGAATACTTCCAGAATAACAATGCAATCCTCATCAATGAAATAAATGATGCGCCATGTTTTATTGTGGTCATTGATTCGAAGCTCATGGCAATTATTACCAATTGTTGGCATTGGTCTGGAATCGGGCATTTCCAATCGCTCCCCTTTTTGGAGTTTCCTCAACAAGGAACCGGCCTTTAGCCGTGCTTCCATAGAAAACGGAGGCGTTTTCGGTGTTCAAAAATTCTCTTCAACTATGGAAAAAGACAAAAAAGAATCCTCTGCTATATCCCGTAAATCATTTATCAAAAAAAAGTGCCCTTGCCTCATTTTTTTTGTTTGTGCCCCGACACGTTCTTGGCGGAGTAGGTTATACAGCACCCAGCGACCAGTTGAATATTGCTGCAATCGGATCAGGCGGAAAGGGATTCAGCGATTTTAGAGAAATGCTGGATGCCGAACCTAACATCGATGCCGTAACCATTTCAACCCCGGATCATACGCATGCTCCTGCTGCCAAATGTGTCATGGATCGGGGAGTTCACGTTTATGTTCAAAACCAATGACGCACAACATCAGGGAAGCAAGGCTTTTAACGGAAATGGCTCGGGAACAAAGAATTGTAACCCAAATGGGAAATCAGGGAGCTTCAAATCCACTGCTTAGCATGGTACAGGATTGGATCGATTCCGGGGTTTTAGGACGCATCTCCGAAGTAAAGGTCTGGACAAATCGCCCCGTTTAGCCGCAGGGATTTGCCATGCTCGAACCTGATTCAGGCCAAAAACTGGATGCCCTGGACTGGGACTCTGGCTGGGTACTGCCGAATACCGCCCTTACACCCCCAATTTACATCCATTCAACTGGAGGGGATGGTATAAAACTTTACCGAACACAGGTCAATTTTCGCTGCTAAAAAATATATGACCTACATATTCTTTCTTTAGCGTATTTGTAAGTTGAACACTATTTATAATTCAAATATCACAGACCGGGACATAAAGTCCTGTGGCAAGAATGCCTGAATTAGATATAGTAAAATTTTCATTCAACACTATTACTATGTATAAATTAGGTTTAGCTGCAATCGTTGTTTCTTTTACTCTTTTCATTTCCTGTTCAAGTAATTCAACCAATTCAGATGAGACAGAGGAAGTTACGAGTAATGGTTCATTTACTGTAAGCGGGGATATGGAGGAAAACTTTGAAGGTGCTTCCTATTTTACCGTGTTAAAGAATAATAGCGACATCCTTCAAATTCAAATACACCTGGTAGATACTCATCCTTTAGACAGGGATGATACATATGATCCTCAATACTCACTTGTTTTGACTGCAGACCTCGAAGGCGAGCCCATCTCCATGTCAACAGGTAGTTACGAAATTGGGACGCTATCAGATGATGATATTTTGTTTTCTGGCGTTTTTACAATTCACACTAGCTCAAGCTACCAGCATCAAAATGGTTCGGTCACCATAACTTCTTACTCTGATGATCAAATTGAAGCATCCTTTGAACTTACTTCTATAGATTTTGCACAAGGTGCCTCATCAGAAGAAGATAAGGTCATTTCGATCTCAGGTGATTTCTCTGCAGAATGTTATGGTTTCAATTGTTAGAAACATGGTGATTTAGCCTCATTCCCGGCAATTCGATTGGGAATGCCAACCCGGACCACATAAATCAAATTTCTGCAACCACACGCAATTTTTGAATAACTATTATATTCCATCAACCTATCGCACAAAAATTGCTATATGCTGGTCGATCAACACCGGAATGCGCCCGGCATACATTTCTTTAATTCTACATTATAATGGCTACATAATGGCTACCCGAGGCTACAGATACATGACTCCTGCGAAGTCGGGAGTTTTTTAGTTTCTGTCGGCTCAAAAGTACAAGAAAGTCGAATACCACTAAAAAGTTTATCTCTCATCTCATTGTCTTGCTTATACCAGATGACTACCCCTAAACCAGGTGCTTAAAATAAATGACCTATACCATCTTTTTTAAGAGTATCTGAAGGGTGAACACTATTTATAGTTCAAATATCACAGACCGGGACATAAAGTCCTGTGGCAAAAATGCCTGAATTAGACGTAATAAAACTTTCTTTAACTAAATAAATAGAACTATGTATAAATTAGTCCTTTTATCGATCATTATTTCCCTAACCTTCTTATCCTGCTCAAATAATTCAACCAATTCAGATGACCTGGAAGTTGGTGAAGCTTTAGGTTCATTTACTGTAACCGGAGATGTGGAAGCAGAACGTGATGGTGCAGCATATTTCACAGTTACCCGTAATGATGGGAACCTTCTTGGCATCCGCTTCCAAATATCAGAATCTCATCCATTAAACAGGGATGACTCTTATGATCCGGAGTATTCTTTTACATTGTTAGCAGGAAATACCGGTGAACCTATCACCTTATCTGAGGGAACTTATAAGATAGGACAGCCGTCAGATGATAATTTAGCATTTGGTGGATTATATACTCACAGAATTAGTGCGGATGTGGTAAATGGCTACCAAAATACTGATCAAGGCGGTAGTATCACTGTTACTTCTTCTTCAGACGAAATAATCCAGGCATCTTTCGAATTTACAGCTATTGATCATGGAGATGGAGCCGAAGATGATAAAGTTGTTACGATATCAGGTGAATTCCGTGCGGAATGTTTTGGTGTCAATTGTTAGTATTCAGTGAATTAATCTTATTCCCAAAAATCCGGTTGGAGATACCTGCTTATAAAATCGGTGGCTTTCCGCTTAATCCATTTTAAGCTCTTTCTTTTCGAAAATTATTTTCACCCTCCTATTGTGTAACTTATAATTCTAATGTACTTTGTAATAAAAAGAACTTTGCATGAAAGAAGAACAAGATTACATTCAGGATATCGCAGAGATACGTTCCATGATGGAGCGATCTTCAAAATTTTTATCACTTTCAGGATGGGCAGGCATATTAGCCGGAATTTATGCTCTGGCCGGTTCATGGATCGCTTACAGCATTCTTGAATTCCACCCGGATAAGATCTTTTATATCTACCCGGATCTCACCAATATTATATTGACAGCAACCGGAGTTCTCTTCCTTTCCCTGATAAGCGCCCTTCTGGATTCCCGAATAAAAGCACGTAAGAGCGACAAAAAAGCCTGGAATGCAACCTCACGCAGACTGTTAACCAGTATGGCTGTACCATTATTAACCGGGGGAATTTTGATCATGCTCCTCATTTCATATGGCCTTCTTGGATTGATCGCCCCTCTTACCCTTTTGTTTTACGGATTCGCATTATACAATGCCGCATCTTATTCTATTGAAGAAGTACGGATCATGGGTTTTGTGCAGATGATCCTTGGTTTGTTGAATGTAGCCTTTATCAGCTATGGGCTTCTTTTCTGGGCCATTGGTTTCGGAGTCGTCCATATCGTTTATGGTATTTATATGTACTTCAGGTTCGAGCGGTGATTGACAGTGAACGTATCATTCGACGATCTACATAAAGCATTTGAAAATCGGGTAAGGCTGGGAATCATGTCTGCCCTTGCTGTCAATGATTCCCTGGATTTCACCTCTCTGAAGGAGTTCCTGGAAGTGACCGACGGAAACCTCGCTACTCACATCAAAAAGCTGGAACAGGAAGGATTTGTGGAAGTAGAAAAATCTTTCATCAACAATAAACCCAACACCAGCTATTCCATGACGCCGGAAGGCAAAAGAGCATTTGAAGAACATCTCAAAGTCCTTGAAACCATTATTAAATCACAAAAATAACCATGGAAAAAAATCAATCAAAAAAACTAAGAATGCACAAGCTGCTTTCACTCTTGACCATCTTCATCGGCCTCCTTTTGGTGACCTTCATGATCGTAGTTGAAAGTGAACCGGGCGCAGTTCCACTCGTTTTGTTGTTAGTTGGAACCGGATGGTATTTCACTACCCGATCAAGAATTCGTTCACAGCAGGCATAGCCATAGACAAAAAAATTTAACTATCTACTTTGTAATTCAAAGTTCTTTCAATTAACAAATAACCGAGGTAATACTCATGAATACCAATCAAAAATTCTCAAGATCTGTGGCCATCCTTACACTCATCACAGGCAGCATATTACTCATTCCTCTTATTGCCATGCAGTTTACCTCTGATGTAGACTGGAGCCTGTCCGACTTCATTCTTATGGGTGGACTTATTTTCTGTACCGGATTTACTTACCTGTTCATAACAAGAAAAGCTGAAGAGATCGCATATCGTGTTGCTATCGCTTTTGCACTGCTTACAGGATTCTTACTTATTTGGGTGAATCTAGCCGTCGGGATCATCGGCTCTGAAGATAACCTCATTAACTTGTGGTATTTCGGGCTGATAGCCATCGGACTGATTGGAGGCTTTATTACCCGCTTTGAAGCTAAAGGAATGACCTACACTATGTTTGCAATGGCACTTGCCCAGGGTTTGATCGCAGTGTTTGCTTTGATGAGAGGTATGCAGAATGACCCTGTAAGTCCTATAGTTGAGATCGTGGGTGTGAATGGATTCTTTATCACGCTTTTTGTTCTATCCGCATTGTTGTTCAGATATGCAGCACAGGAGATCAATGAAGCTGAAGGATCACAAAAGGCAGCAGGTTAAAATTTGATATCAAAAAAATAAACAGGTTCCGGCAATGAAAGAAGACATCAAACATAACTTAGGTAAACCGAGGCAACTTGAAGCTCTTTACCGGGAAAACAAGGTCTCATTCAAAAAAGAATTCAATCAGATTTATCCTGAAATTCAAGACCATCATACAGCACAAGTCTGGAATGCCAGGTTGAATTTTAAATCGGAGGGGATTTCATGGAGTTCCCGCAAAGAGATAGTATTTGTACTGATCGCTTCTTTCATTGCAGGTTTGATTGTTAAAATCCCTGATCTCACCGGCATAGATCCGGAGTATTTTTATCCTCGAAATGTTGCTTTCGTTGTATTTCCGGTACTCTCCTTCTATTTTGCATGTAAGCATAGTCTTCCAATAAAACGGATAGCCATCACTTCTGCTGCCTTTATAATTTCTGCGATCTATATCAATTTGTTACCTGATAACACTGAAAGTGATACCCTGATCCTGGCCTGCATCCATCTGCCCTTATTTCTTTGGGCTATATTAGGGACATCCTTTTTAGGTGGCAAACTCAATAACCAAAAAAAGCGACTTGATTTCCTGATCTATAATGGAGACCTGCTTGTTATGTCGGCACTGTTGGTTATTGCAGGCGGCTTGTTTACCGCAATAACGCTGGGTCTTTTTGAACTCATCGATCTTCGGATTGAAGACTTTTATTTTCCAAATATTGCCCTATGGGGAGTCGCTGCCATACCCGTTGTTGGTACATATTTAATTCAAGCTAATCCTCATTTAGTTGGTAAGGTATCACCCGTTATTGCGAAGATATTTACCCCAATCGTTTTGGTAACTCTCACTATCTATTTGATTGCCCTTATCTACACTGATAAAAGTCCTTACAACAACAGAGAGTTTCTGTTGATATTCAACGTCCTCCTGATCGCCGTAATGGCCATTATTTTATTTTCGATAGCTGAGACTTCAAATATATCAGCCGGAAAATTTAAATCATCTGTACTGTTCGGTCTCTCTGTGGTAACTATTATTCTTAATGGTATAGCCCTGTCTGCGATCCTTTTCAGAATTTCGGAATGGGGTTTCACTCCAAATCGATTAGCGGTATTGGGAGCTAATATTCTGATCCTCACCAACCTTTTACTTGTATCGATTGATCTCTACAAAATGCTGATAAATAAAGGTAGAGTAGAAAAAGTTGAACGCAGTATCACATCTTTTCTACCGGTCTATATTATTTGGATAACAATTGTGACCTTTATTTTCCCCATGTTGTTCGGTTTCAAATAATGGTGAGTTAACCTTGAATGGTTGATGTACACATTTTTAAGCATTTACCTTTAGATTACGTGAAATAAAAATTCACTCCTTTTCTCATGAAAACGATCTTAAACTACTTCTTTCGGGGAATGCTGATCATTCTCCCGGTATTTGTAACAGGCTATGTTGTTTATGCCACCTTTGGCTGGATGAACAATCTGTTCAATGATCTTCTATTCGGCTGGATCCAGTACGAGATTCCCGGGCTTGGAATGGTCACAGGATTCACCCTAATCACCCTCTTTGGGTTTATAATGACCCAAACATTTGCAAAACCTATTGTCTATTTATTTGAAAAACTATTGGCAAAAACCCCGCTCATCAATATTGTATATTCTTCTCTCAAAGATCTTACAGAAGCTTTTGTAGGGGACAAAAAAAAATTCACTAAACCGGTATATATAGAGTTTAGTGAGCCGGTGGGGATGAAAAGATTTGGTTTTATTACGGAGGAATCTCTTTCACATCTTGGGCTTAAAGATGAAGTTGCTGTATACTGCCCTCACTCTTACAACGTATCAGGTAATTTATATATAGTGCCAAGGAATAAAGTTACCCCAATCAAAACCGATGCTACAGATTTTATGCGATTTGTAGTATCAGGTGGGGTTACTAAAATACATTCGTAAAATATATAGTCATGCTATCTATTAACCAGTACGGGCGCATTGCAATGCGCCCGTACTGGTTTTGAAGCATAAATAAGGTTTTTACTAATACACTTCTTCAAAAGTGCGGTCACCGGGTTTCACATTTCGCTTCATTTCATCCCAATTCCAGTCATCGGGATTCATATCCACATAGTCCCCTTTCAGCAGCAGATATTCAGCAAAACCTTTTTTGGCCAGGCTCTTGTAGATCCCGGTTTCCATACCTTTAATGCCACAGATGTAGATAAGCGTATTCTCCTGTGCAAAGATCGGATCTAAAATTTCTTCTTCATCTTCAATAGCTGTTTGCACATAATACTTTGAGCCATCGGGACGACGATCTTCTCTTGATATTTTGGCTATATACCGGAAATTGTCATATTCCTTTTCCATCTCCATGAAGTAATCGGGATAGATAAGGTCCGTTCGATAGGCTGCCCCAAAAACAAGAGCGATCTTTCCTTTGTAATCAGATTCAAGCATCTCCATAATCATTCCCCGAAAAGGAGCAATTCCTGTTCCCGTAGCAAAAAATACATAGTTGAAGTCTTTAGGGTTTTCCGGAAGTAAAAACCTTTTTCCACTTGGCCCGGTTGCTTTCACTTTATCGCCGGGTTTCAGATCAGCTAAATAATTAGAGCAAACTCCAGTATATAATTTTCCATCCAGCTCTTCAATGGTTCGCTTAACAGTTGTAGAGATCAAGTTGGACTTCCCTCCTTCACCTTCAGTTGGTGAAGAAATGGAATAGAGTCTGAGTTTGTGTGGTTTCCCTCTCTCATCTTCTCCCGGAGGTAGAATGCCTATAGATTGACCAATTCTCACCCTTCCTTCCAGGTCGGTCCCTGAAACATCAAATGTAACATGACGAACAAAATTTGGACTGCTTTCTTTGGTACAAACGTAATTTTCTACTACGGTTATCTCAGTAGGATCTTTTGGTGAATAGATGTTGAGTTCAACTTCAGGGAGCGTGATTTCCGCCATACTAATTTTCGATAGTTAAGTTCATAAAAAAATCCCGCACCGTTTTGGATGCAGGATTTCAAAAGTAAGGCTTTTTCAGCTTAGAAATAAAATGTGAGTCCGGCTGAAATTACATTTCCGCTATATTGTTTTTCCGTAATGTCATCATTGCCATCAAGGAATAAATAACGGTAATCTATGTTGAAGGCTGCAGACTCTGAAACAGCTATATCAGCCCCAAATCCAAGGTGGTATCCTACATTTACTTCGGCATCATCACCGGGATTAACGAACCCACCATCGTAATCATAAATTGTATAGTAGGCTCCCAATCCGGCCAAACCGTAGGGCGAGAAATTTTCAGCTAACGGAGCAAATAGCAGCAAAGATCCTGTTACCGGAATTTGTCTGACTGTGAGTTGACCATCTGTGGTTGTATAACTCTGTTCTCCCCGGTATTCAAATGAGAATTCAGCTCCAAAATATTTGCCTTTAGACCTGGACTGAAGACCAATGAACATGGTTCCATCTTCAGCATCCGGTGCTTTATAAAAGCCGACTTTAGGGCCAATTCCTGAAGCATCTTCGATCAAATATTGCTGAGCGTTAGCTTTTGAGAAAAATGCCATTATCGCAATAATAGATAAAATAGTTACTATTTTCTTCATTCGTATTTTTTTTGTTTGTATTCATCACTTTTAAAGTGGATGGGGAGCAATTTGTTCCAAAAAATAATCTACTGGTTGCTAATCCTATAGCGTATTAACTCTTCAACGGTAAGTAGAGCACCTCTCTCATTCAGTAAACTTTCAGCCTGCTGATGAGTAACCCCAATATTTCGCATCCGAATAAGATTCTCCTTAGTGAGTTCTTCCATGGTGTAACCCAGGTCAAGCATATTGCTGGTGAAGAAAGCCGTCACTCCTCCATTTCTGAGGTCGATCAGGTCCTGAGTGGTGAGATCATATCCTAATTCCTTCATCATATTTGCGAAGGTGCCACTTACATCTGCTTGTTGCAATCTAACTAATTCATCCAGTGTAACTTCAGTATATCCTGCTTCCCGAATCTGTGAAGTATAGGTCGCAGTAACCCCTTCATTTCTGAGTTCGGTAAGCTGCTCATGGGTTAATGTTCCATAACCCATTTCTTCCATCCAGGCTCCCATTCGGTTCAACAGGTCTTCACTTGGTTGATTGATTCCCTGAACCAAGCTTTCAATTGGATTGATCTGAAATGGAGTGAAATTGATCTTCGACCCGGCATAAAAGATCAGGGTTGTTATAAAAGCAAAGAGGAGAATATAGTTAGCTAACTTAGAACTTGATCTGTTGCCTGACCTTGTTACTTCCTCATCAAAATCAAACTGCCCACCAGTTTCGAGGTCATCTAAATCGTTACGTAGGTTTTTGAAATTTGTACTCATAGTGTTTTTGCCCATTTTTAATATGGGTATTCCTACGGTTTGCTCCTAAAAAAGATGCACTTTTATTCCGTAACCATATCTAATGAACGGGTAAGTTCACCAATTGTGAATGGCTTTGAGATCAGGTCAATACATTCAGTTGCCTTGGCCCGGTCGTAGTTTACTTTATCAGAATTACCGGTGAGATAGATCACGTTGGTCTCGATATGCTGTTTGATCTGCTCAACTGCTTCAATACCATCCATATCGCCTTTCAAACGAATGTCCATAAGTATGATGTCAGGCTTATGTTCAATTGCCAATTTAATGGCATCCTCTCCTGATGCAGATTTCCCTACTAACTCATGACCTAATTTTTTGATCATATTTTCAACGACCAAAGATATGATCATGTCGTCTTCAACTATCAGTATTTTGTGTGTTAATTCAGCCAACTTTTTTCCTGTTCAACTTTTGATTAATGTATTACCCGAATACCAAGAGTTATTGCTATCCAAAATGTTACAAATATTTGTCCTGACATCGAAATTAAATTAAGTAATAGATTCTACTTAGCCGCTATTTCTACAAAGTGACCTTCTTCAATATCAATATAAGCTATCCAGCCTTCAAAATTTTCATTAGAACTGTTCGTAATTGGAACAGCCCAACAAGTTCTGATCTCCAGTCCTTGCTCATTTTCAATTGGCAGATATACTTTATAAGGCTGTTCAGTTACGTCTTCCTCTTGCACGGTATAAATCTCCTCTTCTCCCATAAAATTTCTCATATCAATTTGCCAGCCTACCATACCCTCCTGAACTTCCAAATATCCAAAATTCACAAAGTCAGGAATTTTAAAGTCGGGGTACCAATTCCCCCAAATTCGGTTCACCCCTAAGGCATCCACAAATACCGTTATTTCGGTTCCTGGTACTGTAACTGAATCCACCACCTGTTCTTCAAAAGTAAGGCTCCATTCAATATTTGCACTATACTCATCGGGGTCACCACAATTGATACAGCCGGGTTGTGGAGTTATTTCATTCAAAACTAATAAAGAAGTGTCTTCGACTCCGGTATACGCACTGTTCTGTAATAACACCTTTTTTGCGGCCTCTTCAAGAGTATCAGGATTGGTCATTTCAATACGTATAACCTCTCGGCTTGGGTTGTCCCTGTCGCATGGATTCTCCCCTTTTTCAAAAAGAATTTCACTGAACCCTGTAAAACCAAATTCATTTAAAGTAGAGCAAACGCGATCATTGTTTGATTCATGAAATTCGGCATTCATGGCTCGTAGCTCTTCTAAATTGTAGCGAGGGAAAACGGTGGGATATTCAGAGGCTTCTTCTTCAACCGTGAGCAGATTACACGAAAAACTACCAAAAGCGATCGCAGCTATTATAACAAAGAGAGTAAGTTTTTGCACGTCTTAGGCCTGTCTGGTTAAAAGTAAAATTACCAAAATTAGTTACTTGATACAACAGTAATTAGCCAATAACTTCTGTTTATTCTTTCTTGAAAGCCGGTATCTTTTATCATGAAAAAAAATAAGAAAGCCGCCATCATCGGATGCGGCATAAGTGGAATAACCACAGCCTACATACTCCAGAAACAAGGATGGGAAATAACCATCATTGCTAAGGACGATCCACGTACATCTTCTCTGAAACCTGAATTTTCAAGTCTTTATCCCGCTGCTTCAATTGTTCCCCATTCTGTTTTCTCTGATAAAATTTTTTCCCTTTTCAAAGACAGCCTTGATCATTTCCAGCTTCTTTATGAACAGGAGTTTCCGGGCGTGCAGATTCACGAGCATTTTGAATTATTCGCGGAAGAAAATATTTCGCTACCAGATTATGCCCCTCTGCTGAAGAACCTTCACACCTGTGATGAATTCAGCGATCATTTTCACCCTCAACATCCTGATATACCAATACAAAGCGGATGGAAATTTGACTGTTTTTTTGCAGACTGGACTCTTTATTTCCCCGCACTGATCGATCTCGTTTTTAGTAAAGGTGTTGAGTTTGAACTTCGGGAATTGAAGGCAAAAGATCTGCCCGATCTTCCTTACGATATCATCATAAATTGCTCAGAATTAGGTTCGATTGGGCTATTTGAGGAAAAACATGATCTGATTTATCGCGGACATATCCTTCAGATTTATGATACTCCTCCATTGACAGATCCTGCCGGGAAAAACGTTTCATATAATTTTTCACCCGGAAGAGAAGTATACGCCAGCGAAAGTGGTATCCTCCAAGATGTATATTTATATCCCAGAAGAGATGGCTGGGTCTTGGGTGGAAGTCGCCAGAGAGGCCGTTTGGATGAGAAGGGCAACTGGATCGGGGAAGAAACCAAATCTCCTTTTTCTATAATTGACAGCATAAAAGTCCCGGCTCAAATACTTCAGATTCACTCAGATATCATTTGGAATTCTTTTGGAATTTCTCTTCGAGATCATCCGAAAGTAAAAGCAAAAATGGGATATCGTTATATCAGAAAAGAGGAAAACGGACTACGGCTTGAAACTGAAGAAATGGGTGATAAACTGGTCGTTCATAATTATGGTCACGGCGGCGCAGGTGTTACCTTAAGCTGGGGTTGTGCCCTGAAAGCTGCTCAGCTTTTGGATCAATATACTTAATTAATACTGATCCGGGCTTACGAAACGCTTTACATCTTCTTTCCGCTTTTTTCGATGCTTTGTGTTGCGCCCGGAAACCCGCTTGCGCCACAGTTTGAAACTCGAGCTTTTTATTTCCGATCTCATCAACTCAATAGTTTCGCCTTCACTGAGGCCGAACTGAAATTCTATAGCATCGAAGGGTGTCCGGTCTTCCCATGCCATTTCAATGATCCGGCTTTTATTTGCAGTTGAGAGTTTATCTGTTTTATCCATAGATACCTTTTTTATACAGTTCTACAAAAAAGACACTGTTTTCAATCCAAAAAAAAACGCCCCATATAAAATATATGGGACGAAAAATGTTCTTACTGATCAGGATAAAACCATTTGTTTTATCAGGAACTTATTTTCGCTGGCCAAAAATTCTAAGCAGCATTATGAACAGGTTGATGAAATCGAGGTACAGAGCAAGTGCGCCCATGATAGCCCCTTTGCTGCCTTCCTCAGAATCAACATCCAGTTCCAGGCTCATCTTCTTGATCTTCTGGGTGTCATAAGCAGTAAGACCGACGAATACCAACACACCGATATAAGTGATTCCCCAATAGAGTATTTCATTATGCCAGAAGATATTAACCACACTGGCGATAATAATTCCAATCAACCCCATGAAAAGCAGATTACCCCAGCTCGTTAGGTCTCGTTTTGTAAAATATCCATAGGCACTCATCACCCCAAAAGTACCTGCGGTAATGAAAAAGGTAGAGGCAATAGAGCCCGATGTATAGACTAGAAATAAGATCGAAAATGTGAGTCCATTCAGCGCCGAATACAGCAAAAATAATGAAATTGCCTTGGTAGCATTCATATGATCTATTCTGCTTGAAAGCCAGACAACAAGTCCCAGTTCAGCAATAATAATTCCAAAGAACAGGATCTGATTTCCTGCTATTACATCAACTAGTCCTGTACTTGCCGTACGCAATGCAACAAATCCTGTAATAGCGAGCGCAAGAGCCATCCAGCCATAAACCTTATTGATAAATCCAATCTGGATCGACTTGACCTGTTCTGCTGTTAAATGCTGTGTATTCATTTCTTCTTTTTGATAAATAAGTGATTAAAATTGGTGCTGTAGTAACAAGTTCACAAAACCTTCAAGGATAATGTTTATTGTGTGATGAAAATACTAAAACTTATAGCCGTATGTGTACTTTGCATACTCATTATTACAGAGTTGGTTTTTCTTTTTGATTGGATTTTTAACAACTAAAATCGAGGTAATTATGAAAAATAATATGGGTTCAACTGACAAGATCATTCGTTTTATCTTAGCCGCAATTTTTATTGGACTTTACTTCACGGGTACGGTGACAGGAACAGTGGGAATTGTATTGCTGGTACTGGCCGGTGTATTCGTACTGACAAGCCTGGTAAGTTTTTGCCCGCTTTATGCTCCATTTGGGTTGAGTACTTGCAAAACAGACGTTGAGTAGCTTTAAAAAAGAAAGGGCGCAATTAATGCGCCCTTTTTAAGCTCTAATTTTGAAAAGTAATAAAAGCTTTTTCCAAACTATTATTCATCATTTACCAAACCAGTAACTCAGCTTAACTAAAAATACATTGGTGGGTTTGGCACTGAATAATCCATCCAGATCACGACCGAGTTCGAAATTCCCCATTCCTGCAAAATCGCTGCGTTGTTGCTGCCATACAAAATACAGGGTTGAGCCAGGCATATATTCCCATCTAAATACAGCATTTCCTTGTACCGCGCGGAAGTTGAAATCGGGATCTGAGAAATTGATCTCCGGTGAACTTCCTGTACCATCAGGATCGATCGTGTAGGTTCCGTTGGATTTAGAAATACTTCCTTTGTCCTCACCATATACATCAAAATTATAAGTTCGCGGCTCAGCGAATTCTTTGAAATTGGAGTAGGCTCCTGTTGAAATAAATGGCCTGACATAGGTTTGAAGACTCATGGTCGTAGAAAATGTCCAGTTCAACCGAACGCTCGTCATTAAAGTATGCTGCTTGATATCCGCAAAAACGTATCGGTTACCATAGGTTTCAATGGCATTGGGATCAGCAGCTGTAGTCACATACTGGTCGGTATCTTTCTGGTAGATGTATTCCGGAGATATTGAGATCTGTAAATACGGAGCCGGATTCAAATTCAACCCAACCCAAATATCATTGTCAAATTCTCCCGACAGATCCTGTCTTTGATAGGTTCCTATATTAAAGGAAACTTTCTTGTTGGGATTTGAATTGATATTCATATTAAAATTCAGATCATTTGAACGCTTCATTAACGGGCCACCTCTGGTAATTGCATCCATATATTGGTTCATATTCCACTGAAGATTGTAGTTAATATTCCAAAGGTTTTCGAACCGGATAAATCCACCATGCACGATCCAATTGTTGATAAGATCTCCATCATAATTCCATGCATTTCCCTTGAACAGAAAATTTTCAAAATACTGTACTCTTTTTGGGTCAGTTTCACGATAGATCAAACCGGCATTTACTGAACGATAATTCGCGCGATTCTGAAATCCAAGGTCATTAGTTTCATAACCGGGACTTACTTCCGAATACGTCAGCGAAGTCATCCAATTATCCTCTCCCCCTCGTTTTTGGATGCTTACTTCCGTTGCGAAGCCTGAGAGATTGGTCTTTTCCGGATCAACAGATAATTCATCTGAATCCACACGATCATAATATCTGACCGGGGATCGCTGAGCCATCTCAATGGCTTCCGGGCTTCCGTTTATACTGCTGAATGAAAGTGCCCCACTAGCAACCCAGTTTCTTTCGTTGAAACTGTGTTCGAAATCCACGCCTCCTAAATAAGCCGAAGAACGCAGAAATTCTTCAAAATAGCTTCCATCGATATTTCGGTTTACAGCACTGGCAAATCCACCGAGATAGGTATTACCGGAGTTGAAGTCTTTTTTGGTTCTCCCCACCATATAGTTTGTTGCAGGTTCTACAGCAAAGGTATTTTCATCACCTGAAGGAGGCACATAGTTTGCCTCCTCATTTAGCGTGTAGGCATCAAGGAACCCGATAGACCAGCCATTCTTGGTCTTGCCACTCAGTTTAGCTGCGGTTGCAATGGTTGTGAAATCGGGTCGGTCTACGAATTCAGCATTCACTCCTGCCCGATTTGCACTACCCTGAGGAGAGCGGCCTATCCTTCTGGAATAAAAAGTAACCGGATTCCCCATTCGGCTGAATGTCTTCGTATTTCCAAATTGGAAAATATCATTTCCTTCTAAAAAGAAAGGACGGCGTTCAGAGAAAAAATTCTCATTAGCTGTCAGATTTATAACTGCCGGGTCAGCCTCAACCTGTCCAAAATCAGGATTTATGGTAGCTGTAAGGGTCAGATCAGAAGTGATACCGTATTTAATATCTCCTCCTACCCCTCCGCCAAATTGATTTCGGTTGTAATAGGGATTACCTGTAGAAAGATTAGGAGCACGGGTTACATCAGCAGATACATAAGGACTTATTTCCAACCGCTTTGGTTTTTGCAGATCTGAAATCCCATTCAATCTTCCAAACCTCGATACCATTGCGTTGTCATTTTGTGAAACCGGAGCCCAAAAAGAGATCTCACCATTTCTGGATAATCTCCGCTGGAAGTTTATTCCCCACTCCTGCACTGAATTTCTGGAACTGTACCGAAGCTGAGAAAGCGGGATCTTCAACTCAGCTGTCCAGCCAAAATCATTGATGTCAGTTTTAGCCTCCCAAACGGCATCCCATAAAATGTCTTCGCCGGTGTCATCAAAATAAAGCACATCTTTTTGCACACCTTTAGGATTTACCGCAAAAGTAAAGGCGGTGCGTCGGTCGTTATAACTGTCGAAACTCACATACACCCAGTCACTCGACTGTCCGCCATCCCTGCGAAACAAAGGAGCTTTTATAGAATCAGGATTAGATTCAAATGCAGTAATTCCCACGTAGATGTGAGTATCGGTATAAAGCAATCGAACTTCTGTTCTTTGTGAAGGCCGTTCCCCATCATTCGGAAATCGCATCGTAAATTGTGAGGCAGCAGGTGCATTCATCCACTCTGATTCAGATAAGGTTCCATCTAAATCAATTTGATTACCTGATGAAATTCTTATTGCTTCCATTGTTGGCTCATCAGCCAGTCCCGACCTCAGGTCACCTGTACTGACTTTTATGGTATCCCCTTTTTTTTGATAGGCATTTTGAGCTGAAACACTCGTTGCAAGACACAGATATAGCAGAGGTAGTAATAATTTTCTCATAGTATTTTCCTTTGTTTTAGAAGGAGTCCTATCCCTGTAACTACATATGAGGCTTTGTGTTACAGCTCCTAATTTTCATTTATGATTTACACGAAGAGCAAAAGAAAAAGTTACCTTTTATTTTATTTTTTTCGGATCGAAATATCTCCGTGCAGTGTCTTGAATAAAAACTCGGGGCCACCGCCGTTTACTTTTCCAAAGATCCATCGGTTCACCGAAACTTTGAAGGTCTCGTTATCAGAACCTGATTGTGTTCGGGTTCCGTCTCGCTCAATGTCCATATCGAAATTGGTATACACATCGCCCCACTCGGTCTTCATTTTTGCAGTAAATTTGGCATCAGAGGGAAAGCTTACTTCGATATCACCATTCACTCCGGTAAATGACATAGGGGAATTTTGCGGAATGCTGTTGAAATCAATTTCCATATCTCCATTCACACTGTTCACCAATACTGTGCCTGAAATATCAGCCAGTGCTATATCTCCGTTAACCGCACTGATTTCCAGCTCACCGGAAAGCCCTGATACCCTTACGTCTCCCTGAACAGTATTTAGTTTCAGTGAAAAATTACGGGGAACGAGGATAACCATTTCAAAATCGCCGGTAGGCATCGGTCCGGTGGAGATCTGTACTTCGTTATTGTCTTCGGTTACTTCCAGGCCAAGTCCACCGCCTGAGATACGACGCATTCCGTTTTTTACGGCATCTTTATCTTCTTCCCTCACATTGTCACCATCGTAATTCACAATTACGTTATTCTGGTTATGTGTGCGGATCTCGATCTCATCTGAGAACATGGCACTGATGATCAGCTTCCCTGGCTGATCCGGATTTGTAAGTGGTACTTCAATGGTATTTTGTGCAAGCGCCGGGATGGTAAAAGCACTGATGATAATTCCTAAGAGCAAATGATTGATTCGTCTTTTCATGATATTGGTCTATGATTTTTTTTGTTTGATGTAGGCGTTTCCATTTAGTAATTGCAAACGCATTTCAGGACCGCCTTCGCCAAATTGTATCGGTGAAGATCGTTCGATCTTCAATCGGTGTGTCCCATCCGAATTTCTTTTCACCCGATCTTTAAGATATTCGACCTGATCGAAGTCGGTATATAGTTCACCGTGCAAACTCTTAAAGGTTACAACAGCTGATAAATTTTTTGGGGCGATCACCTCAATAGTTCCATTCACAGTATGAAAGTCAGCTTTACCTGAAGGAGTTTCTTCATACTCCACTCTCACGTTGCCATTTACGGTATGAGCTTTCACAGCTCCGGTAATATTATTCACGTACACACTTCCATTTATATTCGCTGCATCTACCCCATTTGACATCCCCTCAACTACCACTTCTCCTCCATTAATGGTTGAAATATGAGCCATCAAATAATGCGGGATCTTTAGTTGAAGGTTAAACTCAAACTCCAGGCTATTCTCATTCCAGTTTCGTCTCTTCCTTTTTTGAGTTGACGTATAGTGAAGTTCATCTCCCCTCACCTCCACCTCAACCCCAGGGTGTTGCACAAACACAAAAATGCTGTTGGTGCCGCTGAGCCTTTCCAGATATATCTCATCCGGGTTGAAGTTATCCCTTGTCGCAGGCTTACCCGTCACGATCTTTGTTCCGGTAATCAGGATCTCATCCCCGTCATAACCTTCTGCATTTAAGTCTCCGTTTATATTCTTCAGATGAAAGATGGTCGCGGCATTAAATTCCGAAGCCGGAATTCGCATTTCCACATCCTCGTTCGTTCGCTGAGAAACGACTTGAGTTTGAGCTTCCAGAGAATGCCCGAATACCAAAAGTACTGATAGTAAAATCCACCTCATTTTTAACCTCACAATAATGCAGCTATGCTGCTTTGTAATTTTTGTTGAACAGTATAGTCTAGTTCTCTTTCACGGAGTAATTCTTCAAATTCCTGTGCTCCGTTTTTAAGTTCCAGCTCGATCATCGCATCGGCCAGTTCAATGATCACGATCGGGGATTCTTGTTTTGCGATGGATCGCACTAGTCCTTCCCGTACAGTCTCATTTTCTCCCCAGCGCTTTAAAGCTTCTATGGTTTGAACCCGGACATTCACGCTGGGATCATTATTCAATGTAAAAAGCAGGGCATGAATGGCTTCGGTATCAGCATTCGGCAACTCAGTACTGATATTCACGGCTTTGAGCCGGTCAGCTGCCGAAGCACCTTCCAGCATATTCACCATCATCAATTCTTTCATGGTCTGCATTTCCTGACTCAGTTGTTCGATCTCAGTCTTACTTCCATTTATCTGTGAGCCGATGAATCCGCCAACAACCAGCAAAACCACTGTATAAGCCAATCTCGGCATAGTTAGCTCAGCTAATAGTATCTTGACTTTCTTGGATATAAATTCAGTCCAGCTGTCTTTTTGATCTCGCTTTTCCTCTTCCAACATCGCATAAAACCTGCTGCTCATTTCTTTACCGGGTTTGGGTACCGGGATGGCCCCCAGGTCTTCATGCATTTTCTCCAGCTCACGAAATTCCATAAAATCGATCTCACCGGAAGCGATCAATTTCTCCACTTTATCCTTTCCCTCAGCATCCAGGCTTCCGGATAGATAATCTGCGATCAGTAGTTCATATTTCTCATTCATAGCTGCATTCCTCACTTAAGGTGTTTACCAGATCTTTTAGATCTTTCATTGCCCTAAACATTTTTACTTTTATCGCCCCTTCCGTCGTATTCAGAATATCAGCGATCTCTTTGTATTTCAAACCTTCGTAGCGACTCAGGATCACAATCTCTCTTTTCTCTTCATCCAGTCGCTCGAGTGCCATTTCAAGTACGTTCTTCTTTTGCTCTTTCTGCTCGATAATGACTGATTCATCCTCTTCTGCTTCCAATCGCTCTTCATCAATTTCAACAGGAATCGCACTTCGTTTTACCTTCCTATAATGATCAATATGCGCATTTCTTGCGATACTGAACATCCAGGTGGTAAAAGTTCCGCTGCCGGTGTAGCTCTCACGATATTTCAGCATGCGCTCAAACACGGACTGAATCAGGTCTTCACTGGTATCCTGATCTTTACACATCCGATAGAAAAAACTGAATAACGGACGGTTGTATCGTTCAAAAAGCAGACCCAGTTTATCCAGGTCCCCTTTCTTTACCTTCATCATTAAAGCTTTATCCGAAGTTGAATCCACCTATTTGTCCCGGGTTTTATGTTTTCACCCTTATACACTGATGATATGGGAAAAGGTTACAGTTTTTTTCGTTATTCGTTGAAAAGTTAATCGAAAATCTTTATTCGGTTACTAGCAAATACTAGCCGCCGATTAACGATTAACTTTTCAACGAATAACGAAAATTAGATTCAACATTTCCCTTAACCCTTCTTATTTTCAGCTCCCTAAAAATTCCAATTCAACATCATCAATGAGCGATATCAAGATCTTTAGTTTTTTAGCGAAGCAACTCAATTTTTCACCCAAGCAGATCAGTACTGTAGCCGGATTTTTGGATGAAGGTGCCACCGTTCCTTTTATGGCCCGTTACCGGCAGGAAGCAACCGGTGGATTGGATGAAGTACAGATCCGTGCCATCCGAGACGGACTGGAAGCTCAGCGCACCTTGGAAGCCCGTAAAGAAACCATCTTGAAAGCTATCAAGGAGCAGGATAAGCTAACACCTGAATTAGAAGAGCAGATCAAAGCCTGTACCGACCTGAAGACCCTTGAGGATATCTACCTTCCCTACAAGCAGAAGCGCAAAACCCGTGGTGATAAAGCCAAGGAAAAAGGACTCGAGCCATTGGCTAAACTCATCTGGGAACAGGAGATCACTTCCGGCGATCCGGTGGAATATGCCAAAGAGTACATCAACCCGGAAAACGAAGTGGAAACTGTGGAAGATGCTTTTGACGGCGCCACTGACATTGTTGCGGAATGGATCAACGAGAGCCTGGAGGTTCGGGAGATGTTACGGAAGGTTTTTGCGGAGCATTCGAGTATCGTTACCAAAAAAAATCCAACGGTAAAAGAGCGAACGAATTTTGAGGATTATTACGAATTCTCAGCTAAAGCGAATAAGCTGAAACCGTATCAGGTTTTGGCGATCAATCGCGGGGAGCGGGAAAATATCCTGTTTGTAAATGTAGACCTGTGGGAAGAACGTACACTGGAGAATATTGATGATATTGTGATCAGTAACGATCGCAGTATCTTCACCGAATACCTGCAGGATTCTGTGGAAGATGCTTACAAACGACTTCTTTTCCCTTCCCTGGAACGCGAACTCCGCAGCGAACTCACCGACAAAGCCGATGAACATGCTATCGAAACCTTTGCCACCAATCTTGGTAACCTGCTCATGCAGCCACCGCTTGATAAGAAAGTAGTGATGGGACTAGACCCTGCTTACCGAACCGGATGTAAAGTTGCTGTGGTAGATCAGCATGGAAAATATCTGGAAGGAACAACCACTTACCCCACTCCTCCTCAAAAGAAAGTAGCAGAAGCTGAGGCAGTATTTGAGCAGTACATCGATAAGTATGGAGTGGAACTGATAGCTATCGGAAACGGGACCGCCAGTCGCGAGACCGAGCAGATCGTAGCCGAATTCCTGCAAAAACGAAAAGAGAAACATCCTGATGAAGAGCTCCATTATCTAATTGTGAATGAAGCCGGAGCTTCGGTTTATTCTGCTTCAACGATCGCACGCGAGGAATTCCCTGAACTGGATGCCGCTCAGCGTGGAAATATTTCCATTGCTCGACGCGTGCAAGATCCGCTGGCCGAACTGGTGAAGATAGATCCGAAATCTATCGGTGTGGGTTTATACCAGCATGATGTAAATCAAAATCAACTTTCCGGTAAACTGGATGATGTTGTAGAAAGCTGCGTAAACGAAGTTGGGGTGAATTTGAATACCGCCTCGGCTCCGCTGTTATCGCATATTTCGGGATTAAGCAAACGAGTAGCTTCCAACATTGTGAAGCATCGCGAAGAAAAAGGCATTTTCGTGGCTCGTGATCAGATCCGTGATATCGACGGCGTGGGGGATTTTCGTTTCCAGCAAGCCGCCGGATTTATGCGCATCCCCGAATCCAAAAATCCATTGGACAACACGGCTATTCACCCCGAGAGTTACGAAGCAGCTGAGAAATTGTGCAACCTGTTCGGTATCAACTTGGAGAATCTATCCCAGGAAAAAGACAAGATCGCGGGTAAATTCAAGAATGCGAACCTGAAAGAAACCGCCGAGCAAATTGGCGTGGGTGTTCCGACTTTAGAACTCATAATCGAAAACCTGCAAAAGCCGGGACGTGATCCACGGGAGTCGCTGCCAAAGCCGTTACTTCGCACGGATGTTATGAAAATGGAAGACCTGAAGGAAGGCCAAAAGCTGGAAGGCACCGTCCGCAACGTGGTGGATTTCGGCGCATTTGTGGATATTGGAGTGAAACAGGATGGTTTGCTTCACATCTCCAATATGGCAGAAAATCGTAAGATCGAAGATCCCCACGATGTTGTTGGTGTAGGCGATATTATTAATGTGGAGATTTTGACGCTGGATCTGGAGCGTGGGCGTATTGGGTTGAAGTTGATTGGGGGTTAACCGGCTGGATTTAGACAGAGTTTAGCTTACCCTCTCTATAAAAATGAACTTCCCGCACCCTTTTTCTCTTCTCTCTGAAATGAAATGGTAAACTGAGCTCCCTTCTCAAGAGATTTATAGGTATAATCTGCATCCAATTGGCTCGCCAATGTATTAATTAGTTCCAGACCAAGAGTTTCTTCTCTGCCTTTCGGGTCAAAATCATCAGGTAGACCTTTTCCGTTATCCTCAATAATTAACTTTATGCTGCCTTCATCTTCGAATAAAGACAAGGAAAGTGTTCCGGATTCGCCTTCATCAAATGCGTGTTTTAGTATATTCGTTACTACTTCGTTTATGATTAAAGAGAGTGGGATGGCCTGATTTATGTTGAGGATAATTGATTCCAGATTAAAATTCACATCTAAATCGGCAGATGCCTCATAGTACGAGGTTATACCGACGATGAGCTTGCTGATATTTTCTTTTAGCTTCAAATGGGTAAAACTTGACGACTGGTAGAGAAGTTCATGAATGTTTGCTATTGTCTTAATCCGGCTCACACTGTCGAGCAGTTTATTCTGAACCCGTTGATCTTCCTCCTTAAACGATTGCAGTTGCAGCATCCCCGATACAATTGCCAAATTGTTTTTCACCCTGTGATGAATCTCCATCAACAGCGTTTCTTTTTCTTGCACCAAGTTTTCCAGCTTCTCCTGGCTCACTATTTCATCCGTAATATCTATCGAAATCCCTGCTACCTTACCACCACTAATCGGAAAAATATTCGTCTTGTAAAACCGTTTTCCCATTTTCGTCTTAACACTTTCTTCAAATAGATGAGACTCTCCTGATTCCAAAACTATCTGATCATTTTCATAAAACTGACGGGCTTTATGTTCGTTAAACAGGTCATGCACTGTTTTACCTATTACTCTCTGTTCACTCAGTTCGAAAAGATCTCTGTAATTCTGATTCATGAACAGATGTTTTCCGTCACGATCTCGAATCCAAATCGCTGTATATGTCTGATCCGCGAGCTCTTCCAGCAGCTTCTGATGGCGTTCAGACTGATCCTCCACCTCCCTTAAATCACTGATATCCACAATAGCGCCGATAATTGTATCCGGACTTCCATCCTCTTTCCGATCCACATACTGATAATTCATAACATGTTTGTATGATCCCGCATGAGTTTTGATCCGGTAGACCAGTTTCGCTTTGTTACTTTCACCCTCAACCGTCTTCGATACATCATGAATAACTTTTTCGAGGTCATCCGGATGGATCTTGTCAAGCCACCAGTCGTAATCAGCAAATCTTTCTTCATTAGGATAGCCAAGAACAGATGACAATTCATCTCCCCAGATAAGCTTGCGTGTATTCCAGTCCAATTCATAGATCAGATCAGTAACTACATCTACTACTTTTTGAAACTTCTCTTTGAGTTCGTAAACGCCACTCTCCGCTACTTTTTTCTGGCTTTCTTGTAAAAATTTTTTGAGTTGGTAATTTTTTAGCCGCAATACTGTTTCATCAGCCAGTGTTTGTAAAGATTCTTTTTGTGATTCAGTCAGGTCTTTAGGTTTAGAGTCAAACAGGCACAATGACCCTATTCTCTGGCCTGATTCACTCTTCAGTTGTGCCCCAGCATAGAAGCTGACGGTCTCCAAATCACCTGTGGAAAGCGTTGACTTATACTCCTGATCTTCCCGGAGGTTATTTATGACCTGTATGTCATTCTCTGATAACAGATTTCCACATATATTTTGAATACTTGAGAAGTCTTGATCACCGCATTCGCCATACTTAGCCAACGTTTTTTGTTCATTTTTATCTGTGAGAATAACTACTGAAAATGGAACACCACAAATATCGGTTGCTAATTTTAAAATGGGCTTTAAATGTAGATTAGTCTCTTCTGCATCAAAATTATTCAAATTAAAATCACTGTTCCAAACATCGTATTCTGAATTATTCATCTTGATTTTTCCTACTGAAATGCAGATTTATAAGCGTCAAATATTAATTTTTTTAACAAACATTTACACTTTATGATAAGGCTTAAATGAGTAACAATAAACCATTCATAAATTGATGAGATGCAATGAATTATTGGAGAGCTATCCTCGTTCCGAACGTCCCGTTCGGAATGCCTGCCGGAACCGCCGGTTCCCTTCCCCACTGTGAGCCAAAATTACCCGGCGTAAATAGTAACAGGTATCAAACCCTCCTGCCCTAAATAATTTTTCATAGAAGAATACCGCCAATGCTCCGGCCGTTCAACAAAACCAGCTTTAACAGGATTATAATGCATGTACTCTAATTTCTGAACCAACAGCTCATTGTTAAAAAGTTGTTTTGGGTGAAACCCTTCTTCCCACACTTGATAATCAGACTTCAATTTATGTCTCAGTTTTCGAAAGGCAATCTGGCTTAACAGTTTACTATTTCCGTTTTCTATCATTACATCAACCATCATTCGTGCCATAAATGATTTTGTGAGCCTCAACTTTTTAGCTAAATCTTCTCCCTTTACAACCGCATGAAAATGATTCTCCATGATTACATATCCATAAAGCTGTACATTTCGGGCGTTTTGAAGATATGTCAAACTTTCTAAAACGACCTGAGCTAATTCAGGTTTTGATAGCAGTGGCAATCCATCTTTAATAGTACTGGTAATAAAGTATGGATAATGTTCTTCGTATATTTTGTACCGGCTTCGTCCCATTTTTCCGTTTTTTTTCATAATTAGAGGGATCTCGGGACGATTCCTTACAGAATTAATTTTATGAGGCTTAATTCACTACTTTTGAACCGGAGGTTCGGGCAGGCGTTCCCAACCAGTGGTTGGGAACGAGAATTCTCTGAAGAGAATTCTTTTTTTGCCTCGTTCCGAACGTCCCGTTCGGAATGCATGCTGGAACCTCTGGTTCCAATTGGGTGATATCAGACAAACACACTAATAACCACAAACCAAATGAACAAAGCACAGCAGCTCGAAAAGCAATATCACTTCCAGGTTTATAATCGCCTGCCGATAACACTATCGCATGGAAAAGGTGCACTGGTCTGGGATACCGATGGGAATGAATACCTGGATGCCTTTGGCGGATTGGCTGTAAATAACCTCGGCCATTGTCATCCCCGAATCGTTGAAGCCATCAAAGAACAATCGGAAAAGCTGCTGCATGCCTCCAATTTCTTTTATAATGAACCGCAGAGTTTATTGGCGGAGAAGCTGGCTAAAGTATCTGGATTGGATCGTGTGTTCTTCTGCAACAGCGGAGTGGAAGCCATGGAGGCCTGTGTAAAGCTTGCCCGGAAATGGGGAAAGAAGCATGGCAAATCCGGGAATATGATCACCTTGAGCGAAGGATTTCACGGTCGTTCATTGGCTACTATAGCCATGGGAATGCCAAGTTATACCGAAGGATTCGACCCAATGCCTCAGGGATTCGAGCAAGTCCCCTTCAACGATTTTGAAGCTCTAAAAGCTGCAGCTAATAAAGATACCATCGCAATTGCTTTTGAAACCATTCAAGGCTCCGGTGGAGTGAATGTGATCGATGCAGAATTCCTCAAAAAAACCCGCCAACTTTGTGATGAGCTCAACATTCTGATGATCATTGATGAGGTGCAGTGTGGCATCGGCCGATCCGGGAAGTTCTACGCCTACCAACATTTTGATGTAATGCCTGATATCGTAGCGACCGCAAAAGCACTGGCCGGTGGAGTTCCAATCGGAGCCATCATGGCGAAGGAAGAAATTGCGTCTGCTTTCGGATTCGGTGATCACGGCACCACCTTTGGAGGAAATCCCTTTGCAACTCATGTTGCTAATGCTGCCTTGGATGCCATCGAAGAAGAAAATATCGTAGAACAAGCCGCTGAAAAAGGCGCCTTCATGATGGAATTGCTAAAAGAAAAATTAGCTGAAAATCCATCGGTAAAAGATATCCGTGGATTAGGATTGATGATCGGTGTTGAACTGAATCGTCCTGCCCGGCCTGTAGTCGATAAAATGTTTGAGCACAAAGTGCTTGGAAATGCGGCTCACGGAACCGTAGTAAGATTCCTGCCACCACTGGTGATTTCAAAGGAGCAAATTGAGCGGGTGGTTCAGGTGTTGGTTTTGGCTTTGGAAAGGTCACAGTAAAATCGGGCTTCTATCTCTTAAAATACTGATTCATATATTGGAACAGTTTTAAAAACTCCGTCTTCTGAAACAAATAAGAGATCGAATTTATCATTTACTATAAAATATTCTTCATAACTCTGCTCTTCTTTATAATCATATCTGATCCCTTTAGAAATTTTTGAAGCTATCATTTCATCTTCAAAAGATGATCCATCAGCAAAAACTGTTCTAAAGTAGGTCTTTCCTTCACTTACATATAAAATTCTTACTGAAGAGACAAAAGGTGTATTATCAAACCACCTTCCTACCACTTCCTTATCATCAATATCAAAATTTTTTAATAAATCTTTTTCTTCTTCATCAGTTAATCCATTAATTGATACTCGTATTTCATTATCTACAAAATGTGATGTTGCCCATGCTGCATCATGAATTTCTATGTTTGGCAAATAGTACATCATAAAAATCTTTTCAGCCATTGGGAAGATTTTGGCCTTAATATCTCCTGCAATAGATTCCAATTGATTCACTGTAATTTTTCTTGGCAATTCAATTACAATTGAAGCCTTACCAGCAAACCTATTGTAGCTTTTACTAACAATTTTGAATTCTTGCCCCCCAGGAAGTGAACCTAAATATGGCAAACTCTTTTCATACTTATCTAAAACCTCTTCCCTAATTAATTCATAAGAATTCTCCTTAAGTTTAATATCAAAATATCTAATCCCTCTTCCTTTCATTTTACTCATAATTAACGCTTTATTTTCTTTAGACATTCTATGTCCAAAATAAATTGCAGTAACTGCATCATATTCATAAAACTGTTTTTCTGATTCATCAGTCACTAGTCTTATTTCTTCCTCATAACCCCAAGCATTAGATTTAGTACCAGAAATTTTCTTAAGAATAGAAAGTTCATTTTGATAGGTGAAATCCTTCCAATCTAATGAGGGCGGCTGATTCGAGTACTCAACATCAAAGTGATAGACCGTTTGGTAAATATTTTCGATCAATCGATCTAAATCGTACTCAATACAAAATCCTTTATGTGCCTCCCCATAATGTGCCCATAAAAGCTCATGCTTATATGTTTTTGACAAAGAATAAATTCCCATTTTAAATCTTAGCCCTGTTACTTTTGAAAAGCTTTTTTCTATTTCTTTTGTTGAAATATTTGAAATTCGTCCAAATAATCGATCCAACATTTTGGATTGCTTCTTAAAGTCATCATCCAATAACAAAGTTTCAAAAGGGTCGTTTAGATTGTTATAAGTAGGAGCCCAAAAATAATTCCCTTCTAAACTTCTCAGGTCTCTTTCAAAAAAATTTATCCCTCTATACTTGTATGCTTTCATACTACTAAGTCTTAATTCGGCAAGCTGATCTTCCCCAAATGCACTTTCTCTTCCGTTACCCCCAGAATGGGGAATCCATCTCCGGCAACCAATTCATTTGCAAAAAAGGCCATCATCGCGGCTTCTTTGGCATCTGTGGGAATTCCTAATTCTTCGAAACTTTTGAATTCGGTATTTGGGTTTCGCTTTCTGAGATCATTCATCAAGGTTGTATTGTGAATTCCGCCTCCGCTTACAAAGCACTCGAAACTAGTATCGCCGGCGACCTCATCTATAGCACGACTTATACTTTGGGACGTAATAGCGGTCATCGTAGCTACTAAATCTTGAGGCGATAATTCAATTCCATGTCCCTTCATCAGCTCTTCAATGTATTCCAATTTGAACTCTTCCTGTCCTGTTGTTTTTGGAAAAGGTTTTCGAAAATAAGGTTCCAGTAAAACATACCGCACTAATTCAGAATGAACTGAACCCGAAGCAGCAACTTCGCCATCCTTATCAAACGGTTCACCAAAATACTTTTGAATGGCTTCATTAATGAGCGTATTGGCGGGGCCTGTATCACTTGTGATCACTTGCTGTCCACTTTCCTTTGAAGGAAGCCAGGTGAAATTGGCGATCCCTCCGAGATTTAAAAGCATTCGATGTTGTAATTCAGAACGAAACAAAACTTCATCAAATATCCCGGCAAGCGGAGCTCCTTCTCCTCCAAAAGCGGTGTGTTTTTGTCGAAAATCTGAAATCGTGATGATCCCGGTTTTTTGAGCTATATGATCTCCATCTACGATCTGTAAAGTAGCATGTATTTCATCTTCACTTTCAGAGGGAGCGTGATAAACCGTTTGACCATGACTGGCGATCAGATCGATATCATTCCTATTCACACCCCATTCCTTCAGAGCTTTCAATACCCACTCGGCATAGAAATTTCCCAGCTCCGAGTGTAGAATAGTGAGTAAGCGAGTATCAGTTTTTTTTTGTGATTGAACAGCTGCCAGTCTGTTTCTCAGATTATCATTGTAACGAACAGTTCTAAATTCGAGGAGCTGAATATCAGCATTACCACCGGAGCCCTTTATTTTACAAAGAGCTATATCAAGTCCATCTAGTGAAGTTCCGGACATCAAACCTACTACAAGGCGTTCCGATTTTTGAGAAATTTCCCAAAGCTTTGCTACGTATTTATTCATAGTTTCAGGGTGAAATTTAAAGTAAGAACCTACACAAAATGAGCGAACCTACCGAAGACGAAATTAAAGCATTTATTGAAGATGTGGAATTTTTGATCAATACGCTGAAAGATTCATTTGAATCGGATGAAGCGGAGTTTTTTATAGATGAGCAAAACGAGATCCTGTATGTCAGGTTAGAGGGACTGAAAGATTACAGCGAGGATGAGATCGAAGAAATTGCAGCACCGGTCCTATCCGAATTAGATCTTGATTTCGAAGAGATCATCATCCTTCCATTATAAGTATAAGTGCCAAAAAAGCGCTTTTTTCTTAATTTTTTGATAAATTCTGTTTCATAACATTTGAGTGAATCCCAATAATATTTCTTAATGAAAGCTACAAATTCCGGATATACAATTAGCTGCATTATGTGCGGCAGGGAAAATGACGAGAGAGAGACGAGTACGTATTGTACCAACTGCGGAGGTGTGCTTGAAATAGAATACAAGGAGTCTTCTAAGAATATCCAATATCCGCTCAAAGAAATTCGCCCTGACCCCTTAAAAAATCATTTTACTCCTTTAAAAAAATTAAACAGGCTTTCGGAAAAATACGGTGCAGAACTGTACGGAAAGCTTGAATTTGAACATCCTACCGGTTGCTTTAAAGATCGTGGAAGTTACATTGAAGTTCAGAAAGCACTCGAACTGGAAGCCGATGCTATTTGTCTTGCCTCCACCGGAAATATGGCTGCTTCAGTTGCTGCTTATGCCTGCTATTTTAAGATTCCTTGTTTCGTATTTGTCCCTGAAAAAACCCCTGAGGTTAAACTTGCCCAGGCCACCATTTATGATGCTACCATAATAAAGATCAAGGGGGATTTCATGATCTGTGAAAAATTGTGTCGTGAGTTTGCAAAATCCGGTAATTACTACCTGGCCGGTGACTATGTGTTTCGACAAGAAGGACAAAAATCTTTCTCTTACGAGTTATACGAGCAGGGAGACACAGATTTTGATTACATCTTTGTGCCCATAGGTGCGGGAACTAACTTCGCCGCCATTTATAAAGGATACAAAGAACTTAAAGCATCCGGACAGATCGATAAGATCCCAAAATTCGTAGCCGTTCAGCCCGAGCAAAGCTCTCCTGTTGTTGAAGGAATTTTCAAGAAAGACAAGATCGTAAAAGATCAGGTAAACACGATGGCTGATGCCGTAGCTGTTGCTGATCCGCTGGATTTCTACAAAGTGTTCCGTGGCATTGAAGAAACCGATGGACTTGCTTTCACAGCAACAGAAAATGAACTGTTGGATTCCATGAAAGAAATGACGGTGGAAGAGGGTTATTTCACAGAGCCTGCCTGCGCCATTCCCTTGGCCACTTTCAAAAACAATCTGGATACCTTTAAAGGTAAAAAGTGTCTTTTTGTGTTGACAGGAACGGGTTTAAAAAGTTCACATATTGTTGCCAAATATTCTCTTTCTTCACCGGTACTCCCTCCCAACCTGGACAGAATTCAGCAATATATTGAATCCGGTTTTGTGGATATGCAAAAGAACAGCTGGGGACAAACCCGGAATAATGGTTTCGAAAATGTAAGTATGGATGAAGGTCATACTAAACTTTATGATGAGTATGTCCATAATATCAACCGAAAAGGGAAGACTTTAAAGGAAGAAGAAATTCGTGCTCTTCGCTCACTGGTTTATAATGAAGATGCTGATCTGGAATATCCTGTGGAAGTGGTTGACTATAAGATCACGATGCGTAAACACGGATTAGTAAGTGCGGCTGTAAAATTGAAAATAAATGGCGGTGAAGAAGTCATTTCCCTCGATCAGGGCGTGGGTCCAATTGACGCGATCCTGACTGCCATCAAAGCAGAAACCGATTCATTCCTCCCACTCGATGTGATAAATCACGAAGTTGAGATCCTTAGTCCGGATATAGATTCCCTGGTTGTAGTGACGCTCACCATGGAAAAGGAAGGCCACAAGTTCACTTCAAAAGGAGCCTCTCCTGATACGCTCGAAGCCGTTATTCAGGCATTTGTAAAAGGGCTTGCCGTGGCTAACAAAGCGTTGGCAGTATAAAAGTGTTACTGTGTGAAAGTGTTAAGGTGTTACCGTTTTATAAGGATACACCTTAATACGGTAACACTTTTATCTAAGCGCATTTTCTAACTCGAGAGAGGCATTACTTCCTTCATCACGGTATTTCACGATTATCGGACACGCCATACTTAAGCCTTTTTCTTTAGCCCAATCATTATTTACAGGACGAGTTCCGGGAATAACCACTGCATTTTCAGGAATATCAGCACCGCGATCCAGCATCTTCTCATTAACGATATCATAAACAGGAACGGCTTTGGAAAGTGTAACACCGGGAGCAATTACAGCTCCTTTTTTTACTAAAATTCCTTCCACTATGACTGCACCGGCTCCGATAAAGCAATCATCTTCAATGATAACCGGATTCATTCCAACCGGCTCCAGTACTCCACCGATCTGAACACCCGCCGAAAGGTGTACGTTTTTTCCGATCTGTGCACATGAGCCAACCAAAGCGTGACTGTCTACCATAGAGCCTTTATCCACATAGGCGCCAACATTGATGTAGGCCGGAGGCATTATGATCACTCCTTCAGAAACATAAGCGCCACGACGGACGGAAGACCCACCCGG
Organism: Gracilimonas sp.; assembly: GCA_040904925.1. GTDB lineage: Bacteria > Bacteroidota > Rhodothermia > Balneolales > Balneolaceae > Gracilimonas. The sequence continues at coordinate 75,432 of JBBDSP010000014.1, forward strand.
AACTAATCGTACGCCATCCTCGGGAGTAAAAAATCGTGGAGGGAGATTATGTTTGTCTACAAATCCCTCGTAAATGCCTTCATAGGATGTATTTTCCCCATCTTTAAAGGAAGCTAAGATTGCTTCTTTAACCTCTACGTTTGCTTCCCAGCCATTTTCAGTCTTGTTGGCAGCACGGAGCGTTCCTTCTTCTAATTGATCTAAAACTTCTTCGTAATTCATTCTTTAACGTTGATTAGGTAAAAATTAAAATGATTTTTTATTACTGATCACTCAGCCAGCTGCTGATCTCTTTATCAGCTTTGAGGAGTTCTTCTTCAACTTCAGGAGAAATATCTCCGAGTGAAAGTGGTAAACGAACGGTATCACTGGCAATCCACTCTTTTCGACTCAATAGCACTTTTGCAGGTACCGGATTGGGAGCCTTGAATAAAGCATCCGTTGCATTTTTCCAAAGTGGAAACAGATCATCCGTATTCCCTTCTATACACATTTCGGTGTATTTGTGCGTTGCTTTTGGCCAGACGTTGGAGGCTACGGAAACCAATCCGACTGCACCTTCTTTGGTGAATGCCGGAGTCAGTCCGTCATCACCACTGTAAAATTTCACGTAGGGTGCTTCTCTTCTGAATGCTTTGAATTCTTCCACGCTTCCGCTGGCTTCCTTTACGCCCATCAAGTGATTGAATTCTTTACTCAATCGCGCCGGAACGGAAGGATACATTTTAACTCCCGTTCTGGATGGTACATTATACAGCATACAGGGAATTTCAGTCTCAGCCATCAGCTCACTGAACCATTCAAACTGTCCTTCAGCACCGGGTTTAGCATATAATGGAGTTACTAAAAGCAAGGCTTCGGGTTTGACCTCATTGCAGAAATGAATGAAATCAGCTTGAGCCGGAAGATCGAATCCCCCAACTCCCACCATCATGGGCACTACCAAGTCCAAACCCTTTGTAAACTCTACAACTTTCCGTTTTTCTTCTTCATTTAAATTCAGTCCTTCCCCGGTACTTCCTAAAACCAAGACGCCATTACCGGCTTCTTCCTGTTTTCTGAGCAGCGTTTCAAAACTCTTATAATCTACACTCCCGTCAGTATTCATCGGGGTTACAATTGCTGTCCAAAGTGGAAATTTTTCCATTATTTTTGTTCCTCCATTACGTGATCAAATAACTGCCCAAAGGTACGAATTCCTGCTTCCATCTTCGAATTGTTAACCAGTTGTTTCGCTGCCCAGATCGCCCCTTCAGCAAATAATGCCCGGTCTAAAGCTTTGTGCCTCAACGTTATCTCTTCCGTACCGGTTTTCATGGTCAATTCGTGGATCCCTTTTACATCACCTTCTCGTACTGAAGTGACTTCAGCTTCTTTATCCAGCCATTCTTTCCAGGAAAGTGCGGTTCCGCTCGGGGCATCTTTTTTATGAACGTGATGTACTTCGTGAATATGAAATTCCGGATCCTTCAAAATAGCTGATCCTGCTGAAATAGCTTCGATGCCTTTCCGGATTATATTCATCCCAAGGCTAAAGTTAGAAGCCAATACCCACCTGGTGCTTTTAGTTTTCACTCTTTCTTCAAGATCTTCCGGCCAGTCAAAACCCGTACTTCCCCATGCTGCGGGAATTCCGGCTTCTATCACATCATCAATGACATCCGGAACTGCATCTCCGGGTACAAAAATAATTACGGCATCGGCCACTTTCAATTTCTCCTTTGTAGGTGGATTTCCGGCATCAAAGGCTTCTGAGAGTTCATCCCCCAAAAGTTCTACTACTTTCCCGCCTGTTTTTCCTGTTCCTATTACTGCAATTTTCATATTCTCCTTATTCTATTCGGTAATAAATTTCTTGTGCAACATCTGCACGATTCCTTCGGCCTGATCATGATCTACCAGCAGGCACAAATTATTTGGACTTGCCCCATGACAGATCAATCGTACGTTGTATTTCTCCAATGCGGTAAATAGTGGTCCGCCAAGCCCGGATGTCTTCTGCATATTATTTCCGATCAGGGCTATAAGTGCCAGATCTTCCTCAACCACTACTTCTGCAAAGCGACGCAGTTCATCCAGTACTCTGTCTGTCAGCTCAACTTTATTGGCAGCATTCACGGCGGTATCAAGCGTTAAAGCCACGCTTACCTCACTGGTACTAACAAGGTCAACCGAGATCTTGTGCTCAGCCAAAACTTTAAAAAGATGTGCCAGAAATCCATGCTGGTGAAGCATCTCGAGGCTGTTAACGGTAAGCAAGGTTTGATCCTTTCTTAAAGAAATAGCTCGAATAGGTGGTTTTTTGTCTGCTTCTTTTACGATGTAGGTTCCCGGATTTTCTGGATCAGAACTTGAAGCCACCCTCACGTTTACCCCGCCCCTAATGGCCGGTTTTAATGTAGCAGGATGAAGAACCTTCCCCCCAAAAACAGAAAGCTCTGCCGCCTCATCAAATGAGATTTCGTGTATAGGAAAGGCATCCGGGACAATGCGGGGATCGGTAGTATATACTCCAGCAACATCTGTCCAGATCTCAAGGGTGTCAGCCCCAACGGCTTCTGCAAATAATGAGGCTGAAAAATCACTTCCACCTCGCCCAAGCGTTGTGGTATTTCCAAATACATCGGAGCCGATAAATCCCTGCGTCAAGTAGACTTTCTCCGATTGAATATACTTTCTGGCTTTCTTTTGAATGGATTCCCAAATGGGCTCAGCATTACCAAAAGTTGAGTCAGTTTTCATTACTTCGCGAGCATCCAGCCACTCAGCAGTCACTCCATTTTCTTTCAATACTTCCACAAATATCTTGGTCGACATAAGTTCCCCAAAAGAAAACAGCCGGTCTTTCCAACGCTTATCACGTCCTACAAAATCAAGATGTTCACGCAGTTCTGAGAACAGAGTGTAAAATTCATCCCGGAGCTTTTCTTCCCCCTTACATTGTTCAATAATTTCAAGATGCCTTTTTTCAATATTTCCGAGCAATTCTTCCCTCATGGTAGAATCAATGTTAGCAGCGGAAAGGGCAACGAGGTCATTGGTGGTACCAGAAGTTGCACTAATTACAATAAGCCGACGGTTTTCATCGTCCGCCACAATGTTAGCACTGCGTTGCATAGCTTCAAATGTGCCTACGCTGGTGCCTCCGAATTTAGATACGATCATTCTTTATTAATAATTGAATTTAAAAATGAGTGATCTCGAAAATAAAGACAAATCCACCCAATACCTTATTTAAATAGTTTATCAGAATGATTTTCACATACTTTTGTGAATGATGAAAAAACTTAAGGAACAGTAATTATCTAACTGACTCCTAACTTTAAAATCAACACTGCCACATTCCTCAGAATTTTGTATTCTCACACGAATCTAAAATCTGAAAATAATTTACTTCATGGACTCAGCACTGATCACCAGCGATGCGGTTACTTTTGGATTGCTGATGGCAATTTTAGCCGGAATATTTATCACCTCACACAGTGATAATCCAAAATGGCAAAAATTTTATAAGTTCATTCCTTCTCTGTTACTCTGCTATTTCCTGCCCTCACTCCTAACTACATTTGGAGTGATCTCCGAAGCAGATTCTAATCTATATTATGTGGCTTCCCGCTATCTGCTGCCTGCGAGTTTAGTGTTACTGACCCTCAGTATTGATCTAAAAGGTATTCTAAATCTTGGTCCGAAGGCAGTGATCATGTTCCTAGCCGGAACGTTCAGCATCATGCTGGGTGGCCCTATCGCTATTTTGATTGTGGGAACTATTAATCCGGAGATCATCGGCGGAACAGGACCTGAGGAAGTTTGGCGCGGACTTGCAACAGTAGCCGGAAGCTGGATCGGCGGCGGCGCAAACCAAACTGCCATGTTAGAGATCTATGAACCGAGTACCGATCTTTTTGGAGCCATGGTTACGGTAGATATTATTGTTGCAAATATCTGGATGGCTTTCCTTTTGTATGGAGCAGGGATCTCAGATAAAGTAGATAGGTGGTTTAAAGCAGACTCATCTGCCATTGAAGAGTTAAAACATAACATAGCAGATTATCAGGCTGAAATTGCAAAAGTTCCTACTCTGGTCGATTTCACTAAGATCATGGCTATCGCATTTGGACTTGTCGCCCTTGGACACCTTGCCGGCGACTCCATTGCTCCTTGGGTAACTGAAAATGCTCCTAACCTATCACGCCTTAGTTTGAATTCATCCTTTTTCTGGATCATAGTGGTAGCCACTACGGGTGGCCTCATTCTCTCTTTCACAAAAGCACGTAACCTTGAGGGTGCCGGAGCTTCAAAGCTTGGGAGTCTTTTCCTTTATATACTGGTAATGACCATCGGAATGAAAATGAATATTGCTTCCATGCTGGATGCTCCCGGTTATTTTGTGATCGGTGCGGTATGGATCCTGATTCATGTCACTATTCTATTGATCGTTGGGAAATTTATTAAGGCGCCGTTCTTTTTTGTTGCGGTTGGAAGTCAGGCCAACGTAGGGGGTGCTGCCTCAGCTCCCATTGTAGCCTCCGCATTCCATCCGGCTTTAGCACCTGTAGGTGTTCTGCTTGCTGTTCTGGGTTACGCACTCGGAACCTACGGAGCATGGATAAGTGCCGAGATGATGCGCATTGTTTCCGGCTTCTGATCTTCACTTTTCGTTAATAGTTATTCGTTGATTGGTTTAGAAACGATTAACGAATAACTATTAACGACACAATCCATGAACAAACTCAGGATAAGCTCTTTTCTTCTTTGTATCTTTAAGATGAAATTATAATCCTGTATAAAATCTCATTTCTTGAAGAGAGCACTTAAGTTTTTACTCATCTTTCTGGTCGTTGCGGCAGCAGTTTTTGCGATGGTCATAGGCCTCAATTATTCCGGATTTAAAACCCTTTTTGAAAATAAAGCCGGAATGGCGGAAGGCAGTCAATACATTGAGAGCACCTATTCGTTAAAAGGCCTTTCCCGGTTTATAGGTCAACATCCTGAGTGGGTTTCTATCACTTCCTATAATGTGAATGATCCTGATTCCGGGATTTTTTATCAGGAAGAAATTCCCCGGGCTTTAGGTGCTACTTCAAACATTTTCTTATTGATGGAATATGAGCGTCAAGTTGCGGAAGAGATGATCGATCCTGCAGAAACCGTGACTCTTCAAGAGATCAAAAAATTTGCCCTGCCGGAGATCAGCCAGAATAACCATCAAAAATTAACAGAGGAATTCGAGGAAAGAAGTGCCACACTTGATGATGTGGTGAAAGCTATGCTGGAGAACAGTGACCTTGTTGCTGCTGATTATTTATGGTTCAAACTGGGCGAACACAATATCCGCGCCTTGATGGATACACTTAATATGCCCGGAACTTCCATCCCTCTCCCATTCAGTGGCATGTATATAAGAATCAATCCAAGCCTCAATGACACGGCTGGTTTGGATACCATGATTTACAGCGAGTTTGCAGAAGAAGCCATCGAGTCTGCCCGAAAGCTTAAAGATAATCCTGATTTCAACCGGGAAGTTAAAGAACAATTTAAAGGTGATCGGCTTTCCCTGACCTTCATGCAGGAACGAGATGCTCTTGCCTATTTCCCACAGGCTACCACCAGAGAGTTGGCAGAGATGATGGCCCTCTTAGTGTCAGATGAAATATTCTCTGAACAAATTTCCCTACAAATAAAGGGAAAATTAAGATGGCCAATGGGTTCAGAACCGATCGGCCGGAACTTTGAAGACTACGGTGCTATCTACGACAACCGAATGGGACTTTTAGGCGGAATCGATTTCGGTACTTCTATTTATGACGGCCATACTTCTGTACAAGCTGTCTTTTTTGATCAGCTCCCTGTAGGATTCTGGGTACATATGTCAGCCAATCACATGCAGGAAGATTATCAGCAGCGTCTGATATGGGATCCCGCTCTGTATGAAACCACCATCAATGAAATTGCCAAAAACAATGAATAAATACCGGCTTTTAAATCTATATTGGATTGTTCCTGCTTACCTACTCTTTCTGGTATTCCAGCAAGGTATGGTTTATAAAGGATCAATTGATACTTACGAAAATGGGGAAACTTATCTGGCAGAAGTCACCGATTTCGATATTAAGCAAATCGCCGCTCAAAGCAATGGGTATATTGATCTCAGGTTTGAAGTTGATGGAGAAGTGATAGAGCGAAAAATGTCGCTATCGGTACAAATGGCTCAAGAATTAATGGAAAGCTCGAACATCCCTATTCGCTACCAGCCGGGAGCCTTTCAGGAGATCGTTCTTTACCCAACCTTTCAGATACAGAAAAGCACCTCTTTTTTCAATATGAGTGTGGCACTTATAGGATTGGTTGTTACAGTAATAGCCGGTTTTTTTGTGAACCGATACATCCGTCGAAAACTGGCTGATGAAAATGATGAGAAATTTGAAATTGAAATGGTCGATTAATGCCTGGCACTTTATACCTTATTCCAACAACACTCGGCAATACTCCCGAAAATAATACCATTCCCGAATACACCTTAGAAGTTCTTCGTAAGCTGGATGTACTGATGGTAGAAAACATCCGCAGCGCCTCATCTTTTCTGCAATGGGTAGGTGATACTATTCCTGAATATGAAATAGATTTCTATCACCTAAACAAAAATACTCCTGATCAGGAGATTCACTCTTTCCTCAAGCCTCTAAAACAAGGAAAGAATGCAGGCGTACTTTCAGAAGCGGGAGCTCCTGCCGTTGCGGATCCCGGTGCAAAACTGGTGAAAATGGCGCATCAAAATGGGATAAAGGTTGTTCCCTTAGTTGGTCCATCTTCTATACTTTTGGCTTTGATGGCTTCAGGTTTTAATGGCCAAAGCTTTGCATTCCATGGATACTTACCTATGGATCAAAACAAACGCACCTCTATGATCTCTCAGCTTGAGGGAGAATCTCGTCGGCACGACAGGACTCAGATCTTTATGGAAGCCCCCTACCGAAATAATGAATTACTAAAAGATATTCTCTCTACCTGTTCGGCTGACACCCGCCTTTGCACCGCAACTGATATCACCCTTCCCACCGAAGAGATAACTTCTAAATATGTTTCTGATTGGAAATCAAAGAAGATACCAAATCTCCATAAACGCCCGACTATATTTATGATTTACTGTAAGTGACTGGCTGCCTTCAAGCACGTGTTTTCAGTATTAACTTTATTAAGAAGTTTATTTTCACTTTTTTACAAAATAATAGCCCCCTTCTCAATCTGTACAAGTAATGGGTTAATAGTGTTTTAGAGCTTGAGTAGCTTTAAAATTAAATTTTTAATTTATGTTTGTAGTTTCCGCTCTGATTAATTAGCCTATAGGTCAAGTTCTAGGAAGGACCATAACTATTATTATAAGTAGGTAAAAAGTACGCTCTGTACTGGTTTTTCTATTACTCTTACAAATACTATTCAACCATCATAAATCAATACTAATATGATCAACAGATACAAACCGGATACAGGTGATGCTGTATCTACCTCGAAAAATAAATTATTAAAAGTATTGAGCAGGGTATGGCAATTGTCATGCCTTTTTTTATTTATGTTCGGCCTTACTGCCGTTTCATATGCTCAAGTAACAGTTAACGGAACAGTAACTTCAGTTTCTGATGGAGAACCTCTTCCCGGCGTAACCGTCTTGGAAAAAGGCACCTCTAACGGTACAAGTACCAATGCTGACGGAAATTATGAGATCGCAGTTGAAAGTACTGAAGCTGTTCTTGTTTTTAGCTCGATCAGTTTTCAAACCCAGGAAGTTGTTGTTGGCAACCGAGAAACCATCAATATACAACTTGCTGAAGATGTTCAGTTGTTACAAGATGTAGTTGTAGTGGGATACGGTGAACAAGATCGTAAAACACTAACGAGTGCTGTTTCTTCCATTTCAGCTGAAGATCTTGCCGGTACCTCTTCTGCCAGTCCCGACCAGTTAATGCAAGGTAGGGCAGCCGGTGTACAGGTAAGTGCTAATTCAGGTACTCCAGGTGGTGGAATCTTTGTAAAGATCCGAGGTACTTCATCTATCTCTGGAGGAAGTGATCCTTTATATGTTGTTGATGGAATTCCCATTCAAACAGGAAACTACGGATTGGGACTTGGAGGGGAAACTACCAGTGCACTTGCAGATATTGCTCCTTCCGACATTGAGTCTATTGAAATACTAAAGGATGCATCTGCTACCTCTATATATGGAGCTCGTGCTGCAAACGGTGTTGTTTTAATTACTACAAAACGTGGTGGATTTACAGAACCTCGTGTAACTGTTAACATGTACAGAGGAGCTGAAGAACCAGTCAATATGCCTGATATGGTGAGCGGGTCTCAATTTGAAATGCTTATGAACGAGTCTGCAAGCAACAATGGCGAAGCAGAACCTTATGCTAATCCTGCAAATGCAACTAATACCAATTGGGCAGATCAGGTTTTCAGAACCGGAATTGTTCAAAACTATGACGTTTCTGTAAGTGGTGGTAGTGAAGCAGTCAAGTACTCAGTTTCAGGATCAACTTTTGGTCAGGATGGAGTTGTAAAACCGTCTACATTCAACAGAAACAGTGCCCGGTTAAATCTTGATATTCTCGCTTCTGAGAAACTCACCTTTGGAACCAGCACCACCTATTCATCCTCAAATCGTAACAGAGCTCGTAATAATGATAATATTACCGGTGTTCTAGGAGGGGTTTATTTCTTACCTACTAACCTGCCTGTCTACGACAACGACGGCAACTATACTAAGTTCAGTATTTTTGAAAACCCGGTTGCAGCAGCCAACGAAGTTGATTTCAATATGGATGTAAACCGTCTTATTGGGAATGTATTTGCTGATTATGAATTCATGCCCGGCCTGACGTTCAGAACCAGCTGGAGCCTCGATTATAACCAGATCAAAGAAGACCGCTATGACAATACACTGCTGAATAACGGCTCTGCTGTAAATGGTAGTGCTCTTTCAACCGTAGCCATTGCACAGACATGGACCGGTGAAAACACGCTTAGTTATCTCTTTGACATTGGAAGCAACCACAGCTTTAGTACGCTATTAGGTGCCAGTTTAGAAGAAACTAACTTTGAACGTACCACTGCTGAAGGGGAACAGTTTCCAAGTGATGACTTTAGAAGGGTTCAGGATGCCGCTGTGCAATCTGCTGCTTCTACAGGCACAAGCTCCGGAATCGCATCCTTCTTTGGACGATTAAAGTATGAATATGACAGTAAATACCTGGCAACTTTTACCGTGCGTAGAGATGGTTCTTCACGATTTGGTGCAAATAATCAGTGGGGTACTTTCCCTTCTGCAGCTTTAGGATGGGTTGTTTCTGAAGAAGATTTCTTCACCATAGATCAGGTTTCTGAACTGAAACTGAGAGCAAGTTACGGTATCACCGGTAACCAAGGTGGTATAGGTGACTTTCAGGCTCTCGGACTTTGGGGTGGTGAAAGTTACGGAGCCAGTCCCGGAACCAGCCCTAACCAGCTAGCTAACCCTGATTTAAAATGGGAAACAACTAAGCAGTTGGATATCGGTATTGATATCGGGTTATTCGATGATCGTTTGAACATTGTATATGACTATTACGATAAAAAAACAGAAGATCTGTTGCTTGCTGTACCGGTACCCATGTCTACAGGCTTTAGTGAGCTTGTGCAGAACTTTGGGGAATTAGAAAATAAAGGGATGGAATTTGGCATTTCCGCAGATATCATTCAAAACACGGATATGAACTGGAACCTAATGTTCAATATTGCAGGTAACCGCAACAAGATTGTAAAACTTGCATCCCCTTTCAATGTATATAACCGTGACATCTATCGTTACGAAGAGGGAATCCCAATGTACTCCTTCTACTTCCATGAGCAGATCGGAGTTGATCCTGATACAGGTGATCCCATCTGGACGGATGTTGACGGAGACGGTACATTCAACCCGAATGTAGACAGAAAGATCGTTGGTGACGCAAATCCCGATTTCTTTGGAGGAATAACCAATAAGGTGAATTATAAAGCATTCGATTTTTCCATCTTCTTCCAGTACAGTTATGGAAACGATCAACTTAACTGGAACAGGTTTTTCCAGGAGCATGGTGGAACACGTAACACCGGATATATGAGTTCACAATTAGACCGATGGCAACAACCGGGAGACCAAACTATGGTTCCCCGAATGACAAGCGCCAATTATGCCGGTAACTTGCGTCCCTCCCGTTTTGTTGAAGACGGATCTTACTTGAGACTCAAAAATACCACATTAGGTTATACAGTTCCTGTTGAGATACTCAACAAACTTGGTGTTGGAATCTCAAGTGCCCGCATATATGTAACCGGACAAAACCTGTTGACTTTTACCAACTACAGTGGTTTAGATCCTGAAGTTACAGCAACTGCTGCTACAGCGTTAACCCGCGGTATTGAGTTTTATACCATGCCACAGGCACGGTCTATCATCGGCGGTATAAACATCTCATTTTAATTGAAAATATTATTGATCATGAAAAAATTTAAAAATTATCTACTTATTATATTGGTGGCTGCGGTAGGTTGTGATGTGTTAGATCAACAACCGCAAACAGCAATATCGGACGAAATTGCTATAAGAGATCAGAAAAGTGCTGAAGCAGCACTTAATGGCCTCTATAGTCAAGTACAATCAACCAATTATTATGGAAGTAACCTGCAGATATCAGGTGATGTGTCTTCGGACATTTCACAGAGTATCGGAACCTGGGATTTTTACCGGGAAATGGATACCTATGTAATTTCCCCAGGTAACACTGAGGTGCGTAACCTATGGGAAGAAATGTATTCTGCGGTTAACCACGCAAATAATATCATTGCTGAACTTCCAAACGTTGATGATATACCTCAGGCTGTACGAGACCAAATACTTGGTGAAGCCTACTTTATCAGAGGGCTTGCCTTTTTTGACCTAACTCGTACTTTTGGCGGAGTTGAAGGTGTCTATTCTGAACAAGGAATACCTCTTGTAACCACTCCTTCTCGCCAAATTGACGAAAACAGCTTCCCTTCTCAAGCTTCAATTGCGGATTCATATCAGCAGGTTCGGGATGACCTTGAGCAGGCTGAAACTCTATTAGCAACAGCTGGGTTTTCCACACCTAACCGTGCTTCTGATGCGTCAGCGAAAGCGTTACTTTCAAGATTAGATCTATACACGGAAGATTTTGAAGGAGCTGAAAGCTACGCCACAGAAGTTATTGACGATTATGCATTTGATCTGGTTGATGATTTCGCAAGTATTTTTACTGATGAAAATACAGATGAAGCCATTTTTGAGCTTACATATAACACTACCGACGGAAATGACATACGTTTCTGGTACTATCCTTCAAGTGGTGGTGGTCGTGGCGATATTGCGCTTCATGAAGACTATGTTGATATGGTTCTATCTCGCTCAGATGATGAGCGCGGAGACCTCATTGGTTTTGATGCAAACGTAGGAGCTTATTATTCTACTAAGTATGCCAAATCCGGTGGTGATGACAACATTCAGGTTCTCAGGCTTGCAGAAATGTACCTGAACAGAGCAGAAGCTCGCGTTCGTAAAACTCCAATTGATGTTACAGGGGCACTTGATGACCTCAATGAAGTCAGAAACCGTGCAGGACTTGCTGATACAACCGGAGCCGGTGTTGCTACCCCCGATCAAATTCTTGACGCAATCGAACATGAACGCGGAATTGAATTTATTCAGGAAGGGCATCGCTGGTATAATCTAATTAGGACCGGTAATGCATTGACCACCCTGAACGGAATCGACAGGCTAAACGGTGATCCTGTGTCACTGACAAACCCAGGTCGTCAGCTGTTCCCAATTCCATCCAGAGATGATGATGCGAATGAAAACTTAGATCAAAATGATGCTTACGAATAAGCCTTATTAATGAACTAATTCTTAAGCACTCCGGAGCATAATCCGGAGTGCTTATTTTTTACACAAGAGTTATGAATTTCCGTTCACATTTTTTTACGCGAAATCCATTTTATTTTTAATACATTCAGTTAGCTTTTCTAAACTAAATACTTAATAAAATCATAGTTTTATGCTACACAGTTACAAAAAACCAACATTCTATTCTTTGCTTTTTTTGTTTGCAGCATCTCTGTTTGTCTTTGGTTCTACAACCACGGCACAAGCACAGGTATTCGGACATGGTGAAGAAATATCAGATCCTGATTACGAGGAAACCCATTTTCAGGAATTAGAGTATCGGAATATCGGCCCATTTCGTGGCGGGCGTTCTGTCGCCGTTGCGGGTCATGCCGACCAACCCCACACCTACTATACCGGATTTACCGGTGGTGGTGTATATAAAACCACCGATGGTGGGATCAACTGGTATAATGTATCCGATGGATATTTTAAAACCGGTTCCGTAGGCGCAATTTCTGTTGCCCCATCCAATGCAAATGTAATTTATGCCGGTATGGGTGAGACTTGTATCAGGGGTAACATGTCTGCCGGAGACGGAATGTACCGATCAGAAGATGGCGGAAAGACCTGGGAACATATCGGGCTCGGTGATTCTCACTTTATCGGTGAAATAGTGGTACATCCGAAAGATGAAGATGTAGCCTGGGTTGCGGTATTAGGCCATGTTTTTGGTAATGAAGGAAATTCTGAGCGAGGAGTTTTCAAAACTACAGATGGTGGCGACAATTGGGAACGAGTACTATATCATAATGAAAAAACAGGTGCCGTTGATGTTGAAATAGATCCAAACAACCCTCGTATTTTATACGCCTCTCTTTGGGAAGCTTACAGAAATCCTTGGGAAATGTCGAGTGGCGGCGATGGAAGCGGCCTTTACAAAAGTACCGATGGCGGGGAAAACTGGGAAAACATCTCACAACGTCCGGGACTTCCTAAAGGAATGTCAGGAAAGATCGGAGTTGCTATCTCTCCTTTAAATTCAGACCGTATCTGGACCATTATCGAAAATGATAACGGCGGGCTTTTCAAATCTGATGACGGAGGTGATACATGGACACGTACCACAGCTGATCGTAATTTACGTCAGCGTGCATGGTATTACACTCACGTTGTAGCAGGAACCAACCACGAAGATGAAGTTTATGTACTAAACGTTGGGTTCCACAAATCTACTGATGGAGGAAGTACTTTTGAACGAATCGGCACTCCTCACGGTGATCATCATGATTTTTGGGTTTCTCCAAATGATGGAAACCGCATGATCATTGCTGATGACGGTGGCGGACAGGTATCATATAATGGCGGCGAAAGCTGGTCATCATATTACAAATATGCCACTGCACAATTCTATCAGGTTATTACCGATAATCAGTTCCCTTACAGGATATATGGTGCACAACAGGATAACAGTACCGTTGGTATTTTAAGCCGAACATCCGGTGGCGGAATCACTGAAAGAGACTGGGCTCCTGTAGCCGGTGGCGAGAGTGGATATATCGCACCCGATCCTGACGATCCCAATGTAACATATGGTGGTAGCTATGGCGGATATTTCAACAAGTTTAACGACTTTACCGACCAGAGCAATCGTGTTGATGTATGGCCGGACAATCCTATGGGTGCCGGTGCTGAAGATCTGAAATACAGATTTCAGTGGACCTTCCCGATCTACATCTCTCCCCACGATTCAGATATTTTGTACGCGACTTCTCAGTACGTACACCGATCTAATGACGAAGGAATGAGCTGGGAAAATATCAGCGGGGACCTGACCCGAAATGATAAATCCAAACAGGGACAATCCGGTGGTCCACTCACTAAAGATGATACCAGTGTTGAATATTATAATACGGTTTTCACCTTTGCAGAATCTTTAGTTGAACCCGGTGTTTTATGGACCGGTGCCGATGACGGACTTATTCATGTAAGCCGCAATAATGGTGAAACATGGAATGAAGTTACCCCTGATGGAATGCCGGAAGCTATGGCAAGTATCATTGACCCTTCCCCACACAATGCTGCAACTGCATACCTCGCAGCCACCAGGTATAAGTTTGATGACTTCTCCCCTATGTTGTACAAAACAGATGACTATGGAGAGAGCTGGACTAAAATCACCAATGGTATCCCGGAAGGAGATTTTACCCGCGTGATCAGAGAAGATCCTAACAGGGAAGGTCTCTTGTACGCAGGAACTGAAACCGGTGTTTACGTCTCTTTTAATGATGGCGTTAAATGGCAACCGCTTCAGCTAAATTTACCTGCTGTACCTATCACAGACCTTACCGTTCATGCCAGAGATAAAGATCTGGTAATTGCAACTCAGGGTAGATCGTTTTGGATCCTGGATGACCTTTCAGTGCTCCATCAACTAAGTGATGAAGTCACAAACTCAGATTATTATCTGTTCAAACCTGAAACAACGTACCTGTTTGGAAGACATAGTGAACCTTCACCCGGAGAAACTTTGGGGGAGAACCCGAAAGATGGTGTTGTGATTTACTATAACCTTAACAATGTACCGGATGCGGAAGTTAAGCTTCGGTTCCTGGAATCTGATGGTACTGAGATCAGAACCTTCTCTAACAAACAAACATTGGAAGGAAATCCGGTAGAAGAATCGGATGAATTCTTTGAAGAAGAACACAATGTACCTTATGATGCGCTTACAACTAAGGAAGGAAACAATACATTTGAATGGAACATGCGCTATCCCGGAGCTACAAACCTTGACGGTCGTCAGATCCTTTGGTCAGGAAATACAACCGGACCCAGAGCTATACCGGGAACCTACCAAGTTCAACTTCTTGTGGATGATGAAGTAGTTGGAACTCAAAACTTTGAGTTAACCAAAGATCCACGAATTGAAACTACTCAGGAAGATTTCCAGGCGCAGTTTGATCTGCATCAAACCATTATCGCTAAGCTTGATACTACGCACAAAACCATCAATCGAATTCGTGATGTTCGTTCACAGATCAATGATGTGAAATCTGATTTTTCAGGTAATACTGAAGTTCAGGAACGTGCCGATGCCATGCTTAGAGTACTTGAAGAAGTGGAAAATGAGCTCATGCAAACGAAAGCTGAATCATATCAGGATGTATTGAACTTCCCTATTAAGCTGAATAATAAATTAGCTTCTTTAGCTAGTACAGTGGCAACCGGAGACGGGCGCCCCACTCAGCAACAATATGAGGTTTTCGTAGATCTTGAAGAGCAAATAGATGCACAATTTGAGCGAATTGCTCCAATATTTGAAGGTGAACTGCCAGATTTGATACAGGAAATTGAACAACGTTCGATTCCTATCGAGAACTAATTGTTCTTTAAATGCAGAAAAGGCCGTGATAATTACTTATCACGGCCTTTTTTATGCTTTCTATTTTTTGTACTCAGTATTTAGTGAGCCCCTGCCGAGTTTAATAATTCTACTACATTCTCATGGTGATGAGTGATAGCCTGATCCTTTGCAGACCATCCACGATTATCATGTACGTCCACATCACTGCTCTGTTCTATCAAAAGCTGAACAATGTCATAATATCCGTTAGTTGATGCCCAATATAATGCTGAGGTTCCACGGTTATCTCTGTGATCTGCTTCGGCACCATGTTCTACCAGGAGCTCAACGATCTCCTTATGACCATACTTAGCTGCTTTTAGCAGTGCAGTTCGGTCATGACTGTCTTTTGTATTTACATCTACGCCATCATTAATTAAGCCAATGGTGGTTTCAAGATCACCGTTCTCTGCGGCTTCAAGAAATGTTTCTTCATTCATAACGTATCCTCCTCTATTCAGAGTTATTAGATTAGCATCTGTATTGTAGTTTTCGGGGATTCAAATATCAAATTAGAAATACTGATCTATTTTGAAGATTGAATGAATTCAGAATCAGAAAGGCATAAAAAAACCCGGTATCAAAATCTTAGAGATGTATGTATAGAAAGCTACTTCTGATTATTCTCTTTAGATACCGGGTTAAGCTACAACACATAAGACGAATGCCAGATCAAATAGTTCCACTTTTAGGTAAAAAAAATATGACACTTTAAAATAAATTTAACTGTGATCCTGAATTGCGGACAAAATTTTCTGTTGTCAGGCCTCTTTTCCGCTCATTTAATCCCAGCCTTTTTGTATGGACTTTAAAAAGGTCAGATATCTGTTTAGCAAAATTACCTTCCCCTTTCATTCTGGTACCCCATTCAGAGTTATTTAGCTTTCCGTCTCTTATATCCAGGATCTTTCTAAGTACCTTTTTCTTTCGTTCAGGATAGTGTTGCTCAAGCCATTCCACAAACAGGTCTTTGACCTTATAAGGCAAACGTACGATCGTGTATCCGGCATGAGTGGCTCCTGCTGCTGAAGCTTTCTCTAAAATCTTAACACACTCATGATCCGTAAGCCCCGGAATGATCGGGGCTACATTTACTCCTACCGGGATTCCCGCATCTGCCAATTTACGTATGGCATCTAACCTTCGGTTTGGTCGGGATGTACGCGGCTCCATTACTCCTGTCAGGTCATTATCAAGTGTGGTAACGGAGATCGTTACACTTACACAGTGGTAATCATTCAGTTCACATAAAAGATCGAGATCGCGTGTTATAAGATGATTTTTTGTAATGAGGCCAACCGGGTTCCTGAATTCAGCCAATACTTCGAGGCATCCTCTGGTAAGCTTCAGCTTCTTTTCTATAGGTTGATATATATCAGTAACTCCACTCATGGCGATGACCTGCGGACTCCATTTTGTAGAACTTAGTTCCTTCTTAAGAAGTTCAGGAGCATTGTATTTCACCACTATTTTAGATTCAAAATCCAACCCGGAGGAATATCCTAAATACTCGTGATATGGACGGGCATAACAATAAATGCATCCATGTTCACAACCCCTGTAGGGATTAATACTGGCGTTAAAGCCAATATCCTCACTCTTGTTATACGTAATTACTGACTGGGTAGCATCTTTAATTAGTTGGGTTTTTGGGGTCGGTTTTTCTCCTGTTTCTTCATCCAGATCGTAATCTATATAATCTCCCTCAAAACGGTTAACGGGATTATCTGAGGCTCCCCTTCCTCTTATCGGGTTTTTAAAAGTGGACATATCCTTTCTGATTTATTACATATATTGCACATATAATATATGTATTCAGGAAACTAATGAAAAACAAAAAGCCCTGTCATTTTGGACAGGGCTTTAATTACAGATAAATATCAAACAAAGATTTTATTCCTGATACACTTTCTCACCAGCTACCCAGGTTTGAAGTACATTTGTTTGCCAGATCTCAATAGACGGCACTTCAAAGAAATCACGATCCACGACAATGAAGTCGGCCCATTTCCCAGCCTCTAAAGTTCCAAGGATATCCTCTTGGTGTGCGGCGTAAGCAGCATCAATGGTAAAAGATTTAAGTGTCTCTTCCCGGCTAAGTGCCTCTTCAGGATACCATCCACCCGGTGGGTTCCCTTCATGGTCTTGGCGGGTTACTGAAGAATACAGGCCATAAAATGGATTGGAATGTTCAACGGGAAAGTCTGATCCGTTTGCGATCACTGTTCCTTGGTCTAAAAATTTCTGCCAGGCGTATCCTCCTTCGATCCTGTCGGGTCCAACACGGTCTTCAGCCATATTCTTGTCACTTGTAGCATGAGTTGCCTGCATAGAAGCGATTAGGTCAAGTTCTACAAATCTCGGAATATCTTCCAGCGAAACAATCTGGGCATGTTCAATACGATGGCGCAAACCCTGATCACCATATTCTTCTCTTGCTGCTTCAAATGAATTCAATACCACATCATTTGCACGGTCTCCAATAGCATGGATATTGGTCTGAAAGCCGGCTCCTACCGACTTCATCACCATCTCGTTTAGTTCCTCCTGGTCATAAAATAATAAACCGCGATTTCCGGGATCATCAGAATACGGTTCTTTCATGGCAGCTCCTCGGCTTCCCAATGCTCCGTCAGATGATATCTTTACACTTCGTAGCGCCAGACGATCATCTGCATAAGAATTGACCGGCCCGTTTTCGGAAAGCTCGTCAAAGGCTGCTCCTGTTCCACCGATCATCGCATAAATTCGGGTTGTCATTTTACCTTGATCTGCAAATTTTTTGTATAGATTCCAGGTATCAACACCCATTCCTGCATCGTGAACGGATGTAAGTCCCATACTTGCCATTTGCTCCAGAGCTTTCTCTAAAGCAAGTTCCATCTCTACCGCTGTTGGTTCGGGAACAATTTCCTGTATATAATTTTCTGCGGCATCTACAAAAACACCGGTTGCATTTCCGGCCCGATCACGAATTACTTTTCCGCCTTGCGGATCGGGTGTTTCTCTGCTGATACCTGCCAATTCCATGGCCTTGGTGTTGGCCCATGCTGCATGACCATCAACTCGGGTCAACCAAACCGGACGATCATCTACCACATCATCCAAGTCGGCTGCTGTAGGGAATTCATTTTCTTCCCACAAGGTTTGGTTCCACCCTCTGCCTTGTATCCATTCCAATTCAGGGTTTGCTTCAGCATAGGCCCTGATCGTATCAAGAGTAGCTTCTAATGTTTCGATGCCGGCCAAATTAACATTAAGTTCCTGATAGCCGAGTCCCATAACGTGTCCGTGGGCATCCGTCATACCCGGAAGCACAGTTTTTCCTTCAAGATCAATTACTTCACCGGTTGGCTCTGAGTCAACAAGTCCATTCCCTCCAATTTCTACGATCTTCCCATCTTTAACGATCATAGTTTCAAAAGAAATAAGGGAGTCTCCTGAAAAAGTATAGCCATTTAAATTTATAAACGTCTTTCTATCAGATTGATCTGTACATGCAGAAATAGTGACTGCAACTGTAAAAAGTGTAATAAGTATCTTCTTCATGTTCTTTTGTTAATTAGAGTTTTTAGAATATAACGAATCGAGTCTGTTTTGATAAGTAATAAAGCTGACCTGTTTCAAACTTTATTAACCTTAGAGTTTTTCATTTTTGATACTCTTTAAATCTACCCAAAGCTGATCCTTAATATAACTCGGCAGAACAGCCATCTTTTTTATTTCTTCCCTGGAGTAGAAGCCGATATCTCTCAAGATCTGTTGGGAATCTTCCAACTCAGGGTCTATACCTAATTTCATTTTACCTTCAACTTTATTTACCAAAAAATAAAACTCAATAGCATGTATCGGTGGTTCGATCACTTCATTGAAATACATTAATTTTTGAACTGATACCTTCAATCCTGTTTCTTCTTCAAATTCACGAATCAAAGTTTCTTCAATGGTTTCACCAAGTTCCACACTGCCACCGGGTGGTAACCAGATCCAGCTATTGGTAACAGGTGACTTTAGTTCAATCAGTAAAAGTTTAGCCTGATCAAACAGAAGGCCACAAGAGCGTACTCTTATTTTACTCGAGTAGCGCTTATCAGGCATCATTTCTCAGTTTGTACTACTTCCTCTTTACTGCTTTTATATAAGTTGGAGGACTTAGCATGTTTGAGGCTGGCCTTTACAAAATCAACAAATAAAGGGTGCGGGTTGTTGACAGTACTTTTGAGTTCGGGATGAAATTGAACTCCAACAAACCAGGGGTGATCCGGTATTTCAACGATCTCAACCAGGTCTCTTTCAGGATTCATTCCGGCCAGAACCATTCCGTTTTCGGTAAGCTTATAGCGTAAATTATTATTCACTTCATAGCGGTGGCGGTGGCGCTCATCTATATTTTCTTTACCATATGCATCATATGATTTAGTGCTCTTCTGAAGCTTACAATCATATTTACCAAGACGCATGGTGCCGCCCATATTTTCAATTTCCTTCTGATCTTGCATGAGATCGATGATCGGGTACTCAGAATCAACAGCAAATTCAGCACTGTTCGCATCTTCCCAGCCGCAAACATTTCGGGCATACTCAATAACTGCACACTGCATTCCCAAACAGATCCCCAAAAACGGCAGTTCACTCTCACGCGCATATTTGACCGCAGCCAATTTACCTTCAATCCCTCTGCCGCCAAAACCGGGAGCTACTAATATTCCTGCAACACCTTTGAGCGTATCTGCTACATTTTTGTCGGTAAGATTATCAGACTGTATCCATTGGATGTTTACCTTACAGTCATTCACAGCACCTGCATGTATAAAAGCTTCAACTATAGATTTATAAGAGTCGTGGTGCTCAACATATTTACCCACGAGTGCAATATTTATTTCCCCGGAAGGATTGCATACGGCCTCTACAAAACCAATCCAATTATCTAGTTTTGGTTTGGAGGTTTTGAGCTTAAGCTTTTCGATAACCCGGGAATCAAGTCCTTCTTTTTGCATCAATAGAGGTACTTCATAGATGCTTTCGGCATCAGCCGATTCGATCACATCCTCTATCTCAACATTACAGAATTGAGCTACTTTACGGCGTATTGATTCATCCAGATGATGCTCGGTCCTGCACACCAAAATATCAGGCTGAAGTCCGCTCTCGGATAATGTTTTAACCGAATGCTGTGTAGGCTTCGTTTTCAATTCACCGGCTGCAGCTAAATAGGGAACCAGCGTTAAGTGTATAGAGAGTGTATTAGATCTGCCAACATTATAACGAAGCTGACGAACCGCTTCGATATATGGTAGACTTTCGATATCCCCTACAGTTCCACCAATTTCCACCAAAACAACATCATAATCTCCGGATTTTCCCAGTTTAAGAACATGGGATTGAATTTCGTCTGTAATGTGCGGGATAACCTGAACTGTTTTTCCAAGGTAAGCACCTTGTCGCTCCTTCAGGATCACATCATAGTAAACACGACCTGTGGTTACATTGTTACTTTGGGAGGTCTTTATATCCAAGAATCGTTCGTAGTGCCCCAGATCAAGATCGGTTTCTGCTCCATCATCTGTTACATAGACTTCACCATGTTCGTAGGGATTCATGGTACCCGGATCAACATTGATGTATGGATCCAGTTTTTGAATAGTAACTTTCAGGCCTTGTGCAACGAGCAATCGCCCTAGTGATGCACAGATTATACCTTTTCCGAGTGATGACGTAACCCCTCCGGTTACAAAAATATATTTAGTGGACATGCGAGATGTGAGTGTAGTTGATGGATGTAAAATATAGGAGGTTCACCCACCCCATTCAATCTAAAAGGGGAATTAACTACCGTTACTTTTCCACATGTTATCCACAATTTCTTTCAACAGATCCGGTTTATCTGAAAAAATTCCCCTTACTCCCCGTTTGATCATTTTCTTCATTCCTCTTTCACTATTTACCGTATATACAAATACAGGAAAACTCTTCTCCAAAGCCTCTTCAGCCCATTTTTTTGAAAATTGCCTATAACTGCAATTAAAGGCATCAGCATTATATTCACCTACTAACTGTGCTGGAGAACGTTTAGCCGATTGCCCCTTTTCGTACAACAATGCAGCCTTGATGTCCACATTTATTTCCTTTAAATGGGTAATGGCCTGATAATTGAAGCTGGAAAAAAGTACATAATCCTCCATCTCATACTTTTTTACCAAATCCCAGGCTTTTTCTTCTATCCCGCCACGCACTTCATCTGTAACTGCTTCAGGTTTGATCTCGATGTTTAAAGCAATTTTACCTCTGGCAAACTCCAGTACTTCTTCGAGCGTTGGGATGGGTTCACCCGCATGCTTTTCACTAAACCAGGTTCCTGCGTCTAAATTTTTGAGCTCATCCAACGTGAAATCTGATACAAGTCCTTTTCCATTGGTTGTTCTGTCTATTGTTTCGTCATGAATAACGACTGGAACTCCATCTTTACTGAGCGTCACATCCAATTCTATCATTTCTGCTCCCATTTCATAGGCAGCACGAAACGCAGACATTGTATTCTCGGGGTGATAAGCACTTGCTCCGCGATGGGCAATAATCACAAAATTGTCACCATTATCAGAATAAAGTGAGACTGGTAATTCCATTAATTTTTTCTGAGCAGTTACAGGATTGTAGCTTCCCCATAATACTGCTAACAGTAGTAAATAAAATCTCAATTTTCTGTACTAATTTATTATGATCAAATTCTTTTTCACCAACATAAGTAGCTGGCTTAACCAAACCATTAACTCAGAATTAATTTTGTGAAGTAACTACTCTTTTGATGGCCTTGTGCAGTAGTGAATCAAATACACCGGAATCGGTTATAGTCCTGTACATAAAATACAGACCAACCATTGTAGTGATACTTCCAAATACTGTCATAATAGTCGCAAGCCACAGCGGGTTGATACTATTTAGCAGTGAAAGCGCTACCACAGAAGTTCCCAAGAATATTTGCATGGACGCAGCTATAAAATGCAATCCATTGATGGAATGCATGTGATCCATGAATACAGAAATTCCTGAATTACTGTGACCTGTTTTTTCTAACCTTTTTAGATCATTACTAACAACAGAGTTTTTATATTTCTCTTCTTCAAACATGTCTTTTATTTTTAGCTAACATTAATACCCACCTTCCTTACTTTATTATAACTAAAGTAAACAGACTTTAAAATAAATTATGTCAAAATCAGATAACTTTTTGATCTACGGGCGCAACCCTGTGGAAGAAATCTTGCAGAATCGGCCAAATGAAGTAGATAAGGTTTTTGTAAAAAATAATATAAAGCCCAGTACCTACGATAATATCAATGAACTTGCCCAGAAAAACGGAGTTCCTTTAGTAAAGGTTCCCGGAGCAAAAATTTATAACTTAGTAGGAAAAGTAAATGACCAAGGATTTGTTGCACAATTAAGTGTAGCTCAATACACTGACTTCTTTGAATGGGTTGAAACTCTGGTACTTTCGAAAAATCCTGCCATTCTTCTTTTACATGGAATAGAAGATCCTCATAACTTTGGGGCTATCCTGCGGTCCGCTGCGGCTGCCGGAATGGAGGCTGTTATCATTCCCATGCAAAATCAGGCTCCTGTTAATGCAACCGTATTCAAAACTTCAGCAGGAACCGCGGGGCGCATACCTATTATCCGCGTTCATAACCTCAATCAGGCTTTTAAAGACCTTAAAGCATTAGGATTTAGTATCGTAGGACTAGACGGAGAGGCGAAACAAACATTATGGGAAGCTGATCTGGATTACCCGGTAGCTTTTCTGATCGGAAGTGAAGGTGAGGGAATACATTCAGAAAACTTAAAAAGGTGTGACAGCGTACTCAAAATACCTATGACAAATAATGTTGAGTCATTGAATGCATCGGTTAGCGTAGCCGTTGTAAGCTATGAGTGGATGCGTAGAAAACAGAACTAAGAATCCTTATAAAGTAAATACCCTTCCCGTTTCTCTCTGAAAGATTCAACTTCATCTTCCCAAGATGGAATTTCCTCATTGCTTTCAATGATCTTTTCAAGGTCTATTCCAAATAAGTTATTAGCGAAGGGGTTGATCTCAAAATCTGTAGTATTCTCCCGCGCAAACTCCAGCAAGTCAATTCCAAGTTTCAGAGGATCTGTTTGTGAATAACCATCCGGAAATGATATTTGAATGCCATAACTCTGCTCTCCTTCAAGTTTTGGAGATAGTGCTTTTCCGGGAATTGATCGTGGTGTGAACGTTATAGAATCTAATTTTACTGAATGCTTTTCTTCGATTGGGATGAGATCTGAATTCGTGAAATGAAGATCGGGTGAGCCAATAATCAGGAATGGATCTTCCGTTCCTCTACCCTCCGATAAATTCGTCCCTTCAAAAATAACAGTCCCGGTATAGGCAAAAGCATGCTCAAAGGATGGCAGGTTTGGTGATGGAGCGATCCATTCTAGTCCCGTTCTAGGCCAGAGTATATCGCGGGTCCACCCCTCTGCTTTGATGACTCTGAAATTGGGTTTTTTCTGCAGATCCAACCAATTTTCTCCCACAGCCATGTGTGCAATTTCCCCCATCGTCAATCCATAAACTATGGGCATCGGATAAAATCCCACAAAAGATTGGTACTTATCCTCTAAGATCCATCCGGCCACATAATTTCCTCCCAAAGGATTGGGACGATCGAGGATCCAGAGTTCTTTGTCATTCTCAGCAACAGCCTCCATCACCAGACCCATTGTAGCATTATAGGTATAAAATCTGACGCCCATATCCGGCAGATCGAACAGCAACAGATCTATCTTTTCAAGCATCTCGGTAGTTGGCTTTCTAGTATTACCATACAAAGAAAAGACCGGAAGTCCTGTTTCCTGATCTATACCGTCCTGGATCTTTTCTCCTGCTCCCAGCTCCCCCCGAAAGCCGTGCTCAGCGGCAAATAAAGCTGTTACATTAACCCCTAAACTCATGAGTGTATCAACCATATGGACTCCATTCACACGTGAAGTCGGGTTCATGACCAATCCAATTCTCTTTCCTTCCAGCTCCGACATATGCTTTTCTAAAAGAACTTCAGCACCAAGCTTTACCTTAGGTTGTTCTTCTGCATTATCCGGCAGGCAACCTGCGATTATCATTATAGCTGATACTATCAATAGGAAAAATTTCTGCATATGTGATGAACTTAAAGTGCATAAAAAAACCCCGTTCATTTTTGAACGAGGTTTAAATGTAATATGATTGCGACAATTATTTAAGCCTGATTTGCCACAACTTCAGATTCTGCAAAAAAGTAAGCTGCTTCAATTTTTCCATTTTCCACAGAGTCAGAACCGTGAATGATGTTCTCTCCCAAACTGTCTGCAAAGTCAGCACGAATAGTCCCTTTTTCTGCTTCAGCTGGATTGGTAGCTCCAATAAATGTTCTGAAATCAGCAATTGCATTTTCTTTTTCCAGAATCATTGGTACACAAGCTCCGCTGCTCATGAACTCGCAAAGCTCATCATAAAATGGACGCTCTTTATGTACCGCATAAAACCCGCCGGCCGTATCTTTGGTAAGGTGAGTCATCTTCATAGCCAGGATCTTAAAACCTGCTTCCTGAATTCGTTTTGTTACTTCACCGATCAGTCCTTTACGAACACAATCGGGCTTTAGAATAGTCAGTGTTCTTTCTTTTGCCATTATTATTGTCTGTTAAAATTTTGTAACATTTAGTGTTACAGTAACTCTATTTAGTGTTCGGTAAAGATACGAGTTCATTCATCAAGATTCGAACATATTGTATATAACAAAGAGTTATCCGGTTAGAAAATTTGCATGAAGGAAGGACAACAACAATTACATATCTGGGAGTTTAGTTTATCTGCTTCCCCAACCCAGCTTTGGCCATATGTGTCAGATACAAACCGGCTCTTCAACAAGCTTGGAGCAACTCCCGTACAGCTCACTTCTCTCTCACGTAATACTCCAAAAGGATATTTAGATCTCAGCCATAATAATCTTAAATCCTATGTTACCTGGCAGGAAGAACCTTATTCCTGGGAAACTCCATATCGTTATGGGGTGAAAAGACGATATAAACTTGGACTACTGAAAGACCTTAGGATTTTTATTGAGTGTATTCCAACTGATCATGGCACAAAGTTGATCGCCAGGGTCTGGGTTACACCTTCAAATATCACTTTTTCGTACTTAATTAAATTTTATACTAACTATGTATTAAAGAGAAGGCTCGGCAAATATATACTTCAGGTTGAAGAAGCTGTTTCAAAAGGAGTGAAACCTTATGAAGTTTCAAAACCCAAAAAATTAGTACGTGGTGCTGACCGAAAACTTAAAAAGATCACTGCAGAACTTATTGAAAGAAGCAAAAGAAAAAGGATCGTTTCCCGGCTCATTAATCTTATTCGGTACGCAGAGAATGAAGATCTCGAACGCATTCATCCTTATGCACTCGCTGAATATTGGGGGGAAAAAAAGTTCTCAGTATTAAATGTATTTCTTCATGCCACCAAGCTTGATCTTCTGGATTTCAGCTGGGATATATGTTGTCCTACATGCAAGTCCCCTCAGAATAATTTTCGGAAATTAAAGAAGGCAAGGATTCATCTGTATTGTGAAGATTGTGAATCTGATTATACCATGGATTTCAACCGGAACATGCATTTGGTTTTCAAGCCTCATCCCCTGATCCGTAAAATTTCAGATAAAAAGTATTGTCTTGGTGGTCCGGGGACCAAGCCACACCGTGTTATTCAGCAGAAATTAAAGATCAGTGATGAGCGGTATCCTCAGCTAAAATTGGAAGTGGGAACCTACCTGTTCAGAACACACGACCATGAAGGACATTTGGTATTTCACGTTCGGGAAGGTGGTACGGATAACGTAAACATCTACATCACTGATGAAAAATTTAAAGGGCAGGAGATCACTATTTCCAGAAAACCGAATTTGAGTATCAGCAATTACTCATCTAAAAACACCATTTGTTTCATTGATAAGTTAAACTGGAAAGAAGAAGCCATTTATGCCAGCGAAGTAAGTTCTTCTATAGATTTCACCCAACTATTCTCAAATGAAACCCTAAAAGAAACCAGCAAGGTGAAAGCATCCGAAGTCACCATGCTTTTCACCGATCTGATGAACTCAACAGAACTTTATGTTAAAGAAGGAGATGAATCTGCAATCGGGCGCGTAATGGGGCATTTCAAGATCATTCAGCAGATCGTAGCTGAGGAACGCGGAGGTATTGTAAAGACTATCGGTGATTCTGTTATGGCCGTTTTCTGGGAACCGGTATCTGCCCTAAAAGCCGTTCAGAGGATGCAACAGATCTTTAGTAACTCATCCGCCGTTGGCGATGCATTTAAGCTGAAAGCCGGGATTCACTATGGGGATTGCACGGCCGTGAATTTAAACGGAAGGATCGATTATTTTGGCACTACGGTAAACATTGCCTCCCGATTGGTAGACTCCGCCTCTGAAAAAGAGATCATGGTTTCTGAGGCCGTTTTCAATCATCCCGATGTTCAGCTTTATCTTGAAAAGAACTCAGATACCTTTTTTGTAAAAGAAAGCCTAAAAGAGCTCAAAGGTTTTGAAGATGAAGAATTCAAAGTCAAACAAATTCGACTCGAACGCCCTCCTATGCGACTCGTAATTTGACCTTTTCTCTCCCTTTTGAGATTAGAAGCGTTCCCAATTCATAAACTGCCCATAATTGTTTTTATAATTGCCGGTCACTTCGCATCTTAAGGCTATCACAACTCACTCAACTTTAGCTTAAAATTATGTCTGCAAAGAAAATGCATCCTTCTATCGCTGATTCAGTTCAGCCGATGAAACCCAAAAAAAATATCGCCCTGATTGCTCATGATCATCGTAAAATGGATCTCCTGGATTGGGCTGAGTACAATAGCGAACATCTTTCTGACCACAATCTATTTGGTACCGGTACTACAGGGAAGCTCGTTTCCGATAAAGTAGGATTGCCTGTGTTCAGATTTAAAAGCGGACCGTTGGGTGGCGATCTTCAAATAGGTACTGCTATTGTACAGAACGAGATCGATGTTATGATCTTTTTCTGGGATCCGCTCCAAGCCCAACCCCATGATGTGGATGTCAAGGCACTGCAACGCATTAGTATTGTGTACAACATTCCGATGGCTTGCAATCGCTCTTCAGCAGACTTTCTGATTACTTCCCCCCTTATGAAACAGCAGTACGACCGTTTTATAGTAGATTACAGCAAACGCTTTAATAAAGATTTTGATGCCGAATAAACTCGCTTCAGAAAAAAGTCCATATTTACAACAACACGCAGATAATCCGGTGGACTGGTATCCCTGGGGAAAGGAAGCTTTTAAAAAAGCAAAAGAAGAAAATAAGCCGGTCTTTTTGTCGATAGGATATGCCACCTGCCACTGGTGTCACGTAATGGCTCACGAGAGTTTTGAAGATCCTGACATTGCTAAAATGATGAATGAGGCTTTCATCAATGTGAAAGTTGACCGGGAAGAAAGACCTGACATCGACAGCACATACATGACGGTCTGCCAGATGCTTACCGGTCAGGGTGGCTGGCCGTTGACCATTATCATGACTCCGGATAAAGAACCTTTTTTTGCCGGAACTTACATCCCAAAAGAAGCACGGTTCAATCGTATTGGGTTAAGACAGCTTATTCCCGGAGTAACCGGAATGTGGAAGAATGAACCCAAGCGTGTTGAAAAAGCAACTTCGAAGATTCGCGAAGGATTTACGAAATCCCAGGAGTTTGAAAGCGGAAAATTTCCCGGCACCGAAGCGGTGGACTTCGCGGCAGAACAGCTTACAAAAAGATATGATCCTGAGCATGCCGGATTTGGGGATGCTCCAAAATTTCCCAGTCCCCATAACCTGATGTTCTTACTTCGTCAATGGAAAATGACAGGAGAAGATCGATTTTTAGACATGGTTTCCGAGACTTTGACAAAAATGCGACTGGGTGGAATCTGGGACCACATCGGGTTTGGCTTTCACCGTTATTCTACTGACCGGGAATGGCTTCTACCCCATTTTGAGAAAATGCTGTATGATCAGGCAATGCTCATGATGGCTTATACTGAATGCTGGCAGATCACCCAGAAGCCTTTCTTTAAGCAAACCGTACATGAAATTGCAGATTATATTGAAAGAAATCTTCAACATACTGAAGGCGGGTTTTATTCTGCAGAAGATGCAGACAGTCAGGGTAAAGAAGGGAAGTTCTATGTTTGGGAAGAAAGTGAAATTGAAGCTGTTTTATCTCCTGATGATGCCTTTAATTTTGAAGAACTATTTGGGATTGCCTCAGAAGGGAATTTTGAGGACGAAGCTACACAGGAGCGTACGGGAAAGAATATTCCGCATCTTTCAAAGGAATTAAAGCAAAGTGAATTTAATTGGTTTGCTGATATCCGTTCTTCTCTATTTGAGAAACGAGAAAACAGGATGCACCCCTTATTGGATGATAAAATCCTTACCGACTGGAATGCACTGGTGATAACCGCTTTAGCAAAAGCCGGTTTTGCATTCAACGAACAACGATTTACCGACCTGGCTGAAAGTGCGATACAGTTTTTGGAGAACAATTTAACGGATAAGGATAACTTACTTCATCGCTATAAAGATAATGAAGTCGGCATTCCAGCCATGGCTGATGATTACGCATTTTTGATCTGGGCTTATATTGAATTATATCAGGCTACATTTAAAGCGGAATACCTTCAGGAAGCAATTAAATGGAATCAACAATTTCTGGATCAGTTTTGGGATGAAGACAAGGGCGGATTCTATTTCAGTATCATAGATGAGGATCAGGTTTATGGACGGCAAAAGCAGATCTTTGACGGAGCCATACCTTCTTCCAATTCCGTGGCCATGTTAAACTTAATTCGGTTAAGCAGGCTAACTGGGAAAACTGAACTTGAAGAATACGCGGACAAGATCGGTAAAGCTTTTTCTGCGGATCTGATCCGCTCCGGAGCTAGTATTTGTCAGGGAATGCAGTCTATTCAATTTTTGAATGTAAACGCAAAGGAGATCACTTTAGCCGCAGATCAGGAAACGGCTCAAGAAGTCCTGGAATCTTACCGCCAAATATTTTCACCATTTTCTATACTGCACATTAAGTCGGAACGCTCAATACCTATTCTTGATGAAGTTGCTCCTTACACTTCAACCCAACAAAAAATTAATGGAGAGACTTCTCTATATGTTTGCGAGCATTTCACTTGCGACAAACCTGTAACCGGTCTCAACGAGATAAAGAAAGCATTCGTTAAATGAGCCGTTTTTTCTTTTCTTGACACATCAATTTATCAGGCAGTCAATCCGGTTTTGGCATTCCTGCGTATATCATTACATCAATGTAACCTATGCTTTTTTTTATACTGACAACCATTGGCAAATTCCTGACAAAGGATGAAGAAAGAGATCGGGCTCTTATTGCTCGTATCAAGGCGAGAGATGCGTCCGCCCTTTCCGAACTTTATGATAATTATAACAGACTGCTTTTTGGACTGATTTTATCCATACTCAAGAAAAGGGAAGAAGCAGAAGATACATTACAGGAAGTATTTACTAAGATCTGGGAAAAAGCCGAACAGTTTGATCTGGAAAGAGGAACGGTATATACGTGGATTGTTTCCCTCACCCGAAATAAGTCGATAGACCGATTACGTTCTAAGGTTTACAAAGAGCAGAAGAAACAATCTACCAGTTTGGATGATGAAGATGTTTTTCATCCGCTGTACTCTGATGAGTCAGATCCATTAGAGAATACGATACTTACTGAACGCGCTAAAATAGTGCGTGATGCATTAAATAAGATCTCTGAGAAACAGAGAAAGGTATTGCAAGTGGCTTATTTCAACGGAATGAGTCAGAGTGAGATCTCTGAGGAATTTGACATTCCATTAGGGACCGTTAAAACAAGGATGCGTGATGGCATGATGAAACTAAGAGAGTTTTTAGCACAGGACATAGAATTATGAGTAACGAAAACAACAGATTTACAGAACTTTGCGCGGGACATGTACTAAACGCATTGAGCGAAATTGACGAACAAGAATTTCAGCGATTGCTTTCGCAAGCAGATGCTGAACAGCTTCAGCTTTTGGATGAGATGAGAACAGCCGCATCAGAACTGGCTACCCTAACCTCCGGCGAAACTCCTTCACCTACCGTTAAGCAAAAGATCATGCAAGTTGCAAAAGAATCTGCTTCTAAGAAATCGAGTTACGCTACCATTTATAAAATGACATGGTATCGTTTAGCTGCAGCTGCTGCTGTGCTTTTTGTATTTACAAGTATTGGATTGGTGATGTATTCTACAGGTCTGCAGGAAGAAGTTCAGAATAAAGAAACCCTTATCTCTCAGCAACAATCCACTATAGAAAGACTGGAGACAGAAGTTCAGCGCAAAGAAGAACTGCTTACCATTTTAGAGGCACGTAATGTGGATCTCGTTATGATGGATGGACTTGCTGAAATGAGTCCCAATGGATACGGCAAAGTGGTTTGGGATAAGAAAGGCGGAAACGCTTTACTTCAGGTTGCCAATATTCCATCCGTTCCGATCGACAAAGATTACCAGCTTTGGTTCATCGTAAACGGGCAGCCTATCAGTGCCGGAGTATTTGCGGTGGATGATCCCGAAAGCGATAACTTCTTCAAGATCGAACAGCTGCAAAGCTCGGCGGATGAAGGCGCTTTTGCAATCACCATGGAGCCAAAAGGCGGTGTTCCTCAACCCACTGGTGATATGTACTTGTTAGGAAATATGTGATCTGCTTTACTGAGCATTAAAAAGGTTGTAGAAAATCTCTTTCATAAAAAAAGCTGTGCCTGAATACGACACAGCTTTTTAAATTATCTAAATGCTACGTTTTAGTTGTAGCCATCATTCTGATCAATATTGTCATTCGCATCGATCTGGCTTTCTGGAATTGGGAATACCAGATTTGGGGCATCCCATGCTGTTCCACCTACATCTTCTCCACGACGCTGAAGGTCTGTTTTTCTATGGCCTTCAAAAGCCAGTTCAACTCTGCGTTCTAATAAGATCGCATCGATGAACTCTTCCTTATCATTGAAGTCAGCTTGATCATATTCAATGATAGAAGGATCAGTTGGAGCACCGTTATTATCGGTTACGATCATTGCACGAGTACGAATTTCGTTGACAAGATCAAATGCTTCCTGAGGAACATCCAACAAAGTATTAGCATCTTCAGCCAAGGCTTCAGCTCGCGTTAACATCATCTCGGATAGACGCATAATCGGCACATTATCTGCCGCGTTCACAACGTCTTCATACTTCAGAGAATTACTATCTCCCGCAGTAGTCCCTTCAAGAAGTTGAGTAACCCTTGTATCTTCAACACTTTGATCTACAGCATCCAAGGCTGTTTGCTGATCATCTGTGATAAGTGCATCAGTAGCGTCAAGGAAAGGCTGAGATATTTGGATATCATCTCGTGTTCCCGGATTATAAACTGCAGTCAGTGAAGTGTTGGCCGGATCAGGTACATCCTGAGTGGTATGCTGAATCTCAAATATAGATTCATCAGACAGTTCACTCTGAAAATATTCCGTTACACTTCCACCTAAGGAAAATGCATTATCACCTGTGATCTCACCGGCATAGTTAGCTGCTTCTGTCCATTCTCCCTGGATCAAGGCAATTCTTGCCAACAATCCGGTTACTGCAGCATTAGTTGCTTTATTTGGTGTAGTGTTTTGAATGAGACCATCTGCTGTTTCAAGATCAGTTATAATCTGATCATACACTTCCTGAACAGTAGCACGACTTGGATTACTGAAATCTTCATCACTGGTTACTGATTCAAGCTGGAGTGGCACTCCATCATGTGAATTATCAGCTGTAGCTCCCCACGGTAATGAGAAGTACTGAACCAGATAATAATATTCCAGTGCCCGGATGAATAATGCCTGACCTCTGAAATCATCGATCACAGCCTGATCAGCTTCTAAATTATCCAGATTATCTAAAATGATATTGGCTGAATTTATAGCTTCGTATGCTCCGTTCCATTGCCCTGTAATGCTTCCATTACTTGGAGACATCTGCTGAGCTGAAACTTCAACATAGGTAGGGAATGAACCAGTCCATACAGCATCATCGGTTATAATGTCATTCAGAAAAGCTAACTGTCCGGAATTATCTCCGTTTGAAAACTCCTGAACATTGTTATACGCACCGTTTAAGGCACTTTCAAAGTCTGCAACTGTTTCCAACCCTTCGTCAGCAGGTAATGACTGCTGAGGTTCGGGCGAATCGAGTACATCACAGGCAGTAAATGCCGTGATTACGATTGTCACTAATATTAATTTTAATCTACTCATAATTATTTCTCTATTAATTTCTTATTAATTCTTAAAGCCCTAATTGTATACCAAACAGCAGAGTGCGTGGCTGTGGCAATTGGAAAAACACATTACCCTGAGTTACATTCGCTCCAGATGAAGGAGTTACTTCAGGATCAAGTCCTTCGTAATCAGTAAAGGTCAACAGGTTTGTTCCCTGTGCAAATACCCGAACGTCATACTCATTAACTAACCTTTCAGGCATCGTGTAACCTACTTCCAGGCTTTTCAGTCTCAGATAAGATGCATCTTGCAGATATCTGCTTGAACTTTGAGAACCATTTAAACCGGCGACACCTGGGTTTCTTGGTTCAGGGACACTTGCATCGGTGTTATCCGGAGTCCAGTAGTCAAGCTGACTTGTTTGCTGATTCCAGACTGAGCTTAAGTTTGTAGCCATAAACTCTCCATCTGCCCAGTAAACTTCATTACCATAGCTATACTGAAAATTGATGTTTGCATCTATTCCCTTATAGGCTACATTCGTTCCAAAGCCACCAAAGAATTCAGGGTGTGGATTACTTAATATCTTACGAGGAGCTGCATTATAGTTGCTGGTTGGGTTTCCATCCTCATCGGCAAACAGAGCGTCTCCATTTTCAGAATCTACACCCAGGTATTCCCGAACATAGAATGAACCAATTGGCTCACCTTCACGAACAAGATTTTCTCCCTGGGAGAATTCACCTGCCGGCAGACTCAATACCTCATTTCTAAGAGTAGAAATGTTTGCACTTACGGTCCATGCGAGATCAGGTTCATTGATAATGTTTGCATTGATATCAAATTCAAAACCCTCATTCATCATTTCACCGGTATTACGGGTAAAAGATGTGAATCCGTTGGTATTTGAAACCGGTACTGCTAACAGCAGATCCGTATTTACTTTATTATAGTAGGCAATAGAACCGTTAATGGTACCATCGAACAGCCCATATTCAAGCCCAACATCAAACTGTTTAGATTGCTCCCAACCTAAGTCTTCGTTAGGAAGTTGTGATAAAGCCAGTCCGGGCTCATCTGCATAATTGCCTCCTGCACCTAACAGTCCTAAGTATGCAAAGTTTCCAATTCCTGCATTACCGGTAATTCCATAACTGGTACGTAATTTCAGAAAGCTAATGGGATCAATATCATCCATAAAACTTTCATCAGAAACTACCCACCCGATAGCTGCAGCCGGGAAAAACCCATAGCGGTTATCATCGGGAAAACGAGATGAACCGTTGTAACTACCTGTCAAGGTTAATAGATATTTGTCATCATAACCATAAGTTAAACGCGCAAGGTTATTCTGGAAACCATAGCTATCAATAAAACTGCCACCACCGGTAATTTCAGCCGCGGAGTTCAGCGTTGGTAGGTCATTTGATGCAAACGTATTACCTGAAACATTGAAAAATGTCTGGTCTGTTTTTTCAAAAGTTGCACCAACTGTTGCTGTAACAGCATGTTCGTCCCACTCATTTTGATAGGTAAGTGTATTGTTCCAGCTGTAATTTAGGAATTCGTCGTTAGCAGCCGAACCGAAACCATCAGGATAACCATCAGTTGTATAGGTTGCATATCGTGCTGACTCTCTGTTTTGCAGATACTGGACAGCTAAGGTAGTATTGAATTCCAGATTCTGAGGAAAGCGATACGTTAAACTACCATTTGAATTTACCTGATTTGTAACTGAGGTAATGTTATTACCCAAGATATTTGAATAAGGAGTTCCATTGAAACCGGCAAAAGCATTTCCGGGATCATCAGGACTTATTCCATCATTCGGCTCTCCATTTGGTAAAAATTGAGATATGACCGGGGCTTCTAATGCTGCAAATGTATATGGAGCTGAAACCTGATTACTGGTAGGAATTCGGTTATTATCACTTCGAGAAGGGTTCACTGAAAGTGATACATTCAATCGGTCGTTAAACTTGTGATTAACTTTTGCAAGAGCGTTGAATTTCTCTAATTGATTTGGTCTTGCATAACCCTCTTCTATACTGTAAGAACCTGAAATATAGTATTGAGTTTGCTCATTACCACCGGATACATTTGCTCCGTAATTCTGTACAGATCCTGTTCTTGTAACAATATCTGCCCAATCTGTATCCGCAAAATTATCCGGATCTAAACTGGCTCCATAGGCATAATTATACATTTCAATGTATTCTGGACCGCTTAAAAGGTCATATTCCTTTGTAGGATTTGAGAATCCTGTAGACATATTAATGTTCAACTCAGATTGTCCTTCTACACCACTTTTTGTAGTGATCAAAACAACACCATTAGCTCCTCTTGAACCATAAACTGAAGCAGCAGATGCATCTTTCAGCACTTCTACAGACTCAATGTCATTACTGTTCAAGTTAATAAGGGGATTTACTCCACCTTCACCGCCTACACCAAAATTACCACCTAATTCATTGCTTACAACGGGAACTCCGTCAACAACATAAAGGGGCTGGCTTTCGGCATTAATTGATGATGTACCTCGTACACGCACACTCACGGGTGCTCCTAACACTCCGGATGTCGAAGTAACCTGAACACCGGCAGTTTTACCCTGCAAGGCTTTATCTATAGTAGTAGAAAAAGACTCTGTCAATGTCTCATTATTAATTGAAGATACTGAGCCAATAATATTCCTTCTTGACTGTGTACCAAAACCAACGACAACTACGTCATCCAGTTCTTGAAGGTCTTCGAACATTTCTACATTTATCTCAGACCTCCCATTTACTTCTTCTGTTACTGTTCTAAACCCAACGAAAGTGAATTCAAGTACGGCATCAGCATCCGGTACTTCCACCTGATACTCACCATCCACATTTGTAGTGGCTCCTGAATTAGTACCTTGCACTAAAATGGATACACCAATCAGTGGTTCTTCAGTTTCAGCATCAGTCACCGAACCTGTAACTGTCTGCTGCGCTTGGGCTAAAAACAGAAATGATAAATTTATTATAAATACAAGTAATATTTTTCTCATAAATAGCATTACTCTTTTGATTTTAATTATTGTTCAAACTGTAGATGTAGAAATATATTTACATCTTTATTTACGTCGATGACTAGAGGGGGTAATTACTAACTATATATACTTTATCCTTCTAATAACGACTATAATCTAAGCTTGTACACATATAATCACAATCTAATGTTCCGTGATTTTTATCATTTTATTTTAAAGAACGTAAAAAAAATATTTTTCTATTTTATTTACAATAAAAGAAAACAAAGTCTGTTAGGTAAAGAATAGATATACAATAAAATATAAATTTGTTTTTCTATTATTAGAATCTAAGGAAGTTTGGGTGGGGTCAAATAACTAAAAAGGTACCCTTGTGTTGAGTCTGAGAATCAACACGGTATGGTCAAAAAAAAAGCCACTCATTTTAAAATGAGTGGCTTTAACATTCAGTGCTTAAGTATCTACTGCTGCATCATCATCTGGAATACAAAGTCTTTGAAGCTCATCAATGTAACACCGGATGGAACTTCGACCATAGCCTTGGCTACACTAGATCTGTTTACACTATTAACTTCCATAATCTTCGTACGCTTGTCGCCGTCTACCGCCTCTATCATCATTGGAAAGTTCTTTCCTTTAAAAATGACCTCTTGTGTCATTCCATTAATCTCTGCATCAATATCAGCAGGCATGTTATTCCATTTCTCACCAAGCATTCCCCAGTTGATATCAATATCGGGGGTAAGCCATACGGAAAGATGTTTTTCAGGATTTTCAGCATCCTGAACGACCATTTCAGCGGCTTCAAATCCATTTATTTCCTGAGTCCGGTCAGAAAAACTGTACTTGGTCTTTGGCTTATCAGTTGATGACCCGCTAGATGAGTCTCCACTCCAGCTCGCCATCATATCAACCAATCCTTCGATCTCTACTTTAGTAACCTGCAACGCCTGATTATTTCCGGTCATAATCACAAAATCTTTTCGATCATTACGGATCAACACGCCATCAGAACTCATTTGATCCATCAGGTCAAAATCTTCTTCTCCCTTTATCATGATACGGTCAGCCGTTGCATACAGATTTAACTCACTAACCTCCGTTTGCCCGTTCTCCTGATTGTAAAGGTTCATTGATATCTGCCCTTCAAACTGTGCGTAAACAGCTGTTGAAAAAGCAGACATTACTAAAATAAGAGTAGATAAAAGTAGTCGCCCTTTATTCATTGTCATAATTCATTTGAGTTAATAGATGCAGTTCTAACGATTGAAGGTAGCAGTTGTTTCGTAAATAAAATATCAGGCAGGAATTAAATCTTCCATTCCCACGCTCACTTTTTTGATCCACCCACCGGCAACCACATCGTTGCCTTCATAGCAGACAATAGCTTGTCCAGGAGTGATAGCTTCACGGCCAGCCGGAAAGTGAACTTTCATTCGGTCTTCATCTAACTGAGTAAGTTGGCCAATAGCGCCATCATCGTTATACCGAATAGCGCCTGTGATCTCCATTTCCTTTTCGGGAACTTTATCGTATTTGATCAGGTTCATTTCACCTGCTATCAACGTAGAACTTACCAGGTCTTCTTTTTCTCCGATGGTTATCGTGTTCGTATCCGGGTTTATATGCGTTACATATACCGGTTTCCCCATGGCAAGATCAAGTCCCCTTCTCTGACCAATAGTATAGAATGGATAGCCTTCATGCTCACCGACTACATTTCCATTTTTATCAACGAATTTACCACCTGAGACTCGTTCTTCAAGTCCGTCTACCCGATCACGTAAAAATCTGCGGTAATCATCATCCGGGACAAAGCAGATCTCATAAGAATCCGGCTTATTTGCCACATTAAGTAATCCGTGATCTTCTGCTATCTGGCGAATTTCTGTTTTGGGATAGGTTCCCAGTGGAAAAATAGTTCTGGCAAGATGTTTTTGAGCAACACCCCATAACGCATACGACTGATCCTTTTTAGGATCATGTCCGCGTGAAATTACATAACGATCGTTCTCTTCCCTTACTTTGGCATAGTGACCTGTTGCTATGAAATCACACCCCAGGTTATCTGCCCTTTTCAACAAAGCAGCCCATTTGATGTGGGTGTTACAAAGCACACAAGGATTTGGCGTTCTCCCGTCTATATAATCGTCCACAAACCGATCGATCACCCAATCACCGAACTCTTCCCTTATATCTACGATGAAGTGCTTAAAACCATGATTTACTGCAATATGCCGGGCATCATTCATGGACTCTACCGTACAACAGCCGGTCTCCTTCCCTGAATTTCCACCGCTTCGGTGGTAATCCCACGTTTTCATGGTGATCCCGATAACCTCATAGCCCTGTTCTTGTAACATAACAGCTGCTACGGATGAATCGACACCGCCACTCATGGCTACTAATACTCTGCCTTTTTTACTCATAGAAAAGGATTTTTTTAACTGCTTCTTGACGTAAGTGAACTCTAAAGATAAGACTTTTTTTGGTGAAGGACGATGCCTGATAATTGTTAGTGGCTATGGCAATCATAGACTGAAATCACTACACTTTATCCAATCAAAAATGAAAATTATTTATCATGCGAAAAACGCTCTTTATACTCCTCCCTCTCATTCCGGTTTTATTCACATCCAGCATCTATGCTCAGGAAGCCCAATTTCCGATCATCAAAAACTTCGGCGGTATTTATGAGATCCCCGACTCTGTAGACCCTGAACCTGATATGGAATATAACATCGTCATTGACCTGAAAACTTTACAGCGCGATAAAGCCAGTTTAAACCCGGGCTTGAACAATGTTGCTCGCATGATGAATCTGCACGGATTAGGTGGCGTGAAAGCTGAGAACCTGAGTGTGGCTGTGGTTATTCATGGCGGAGCAACCGATCTGGTTATCAATAATGAAGCCTATCAAAAAAGATACGAACTTGATAATCCAAACCTGGAACTGATCGATACTTTAAAGGAAGCCGGAGTTGAGATCTATGTATGCGGTCAATCGCTCATTGCACGCGAATATGGCTTTGATGAACTGAATGCTCAAATTACTAAAGGCCTTTCAATGCTTACCGTTTTCACTACTTATATGAATAAGGGATATAGGCCACTGGTTTTTGACTGATCAGAAAGAGGGCGATCAGGTCATATATAAGTAAGGTTTCCAGGGCTCCTGTACACCGCCGTTTGAGTCACGAAAGAAAGTGATCGGGACAGGACGATAAGGCTTGCTGCGGAGCTTCATGTCTGCTTCTTTTGGAGTCCGGTTCCCTTTATGCACATTACATTTATCACACGCAGTGGTAAGATTTTCCCAGGTATCTTTTCCGCCTCTGCTTTTGGGAATGATATGATCAATAGTCAGGTCTGATTTCTTCCCGCAATATTGACAGGTGAAGTCATCACGACGCATTACGTTTCTTCGTGAGAGCACGATCTTTGCATAGGGTACCCTGATATAATTTCGTAGCCTTATTACCGAAGGAAACTGAAATGATCTTCTTGTGGTACGTAATTCTTTTTGGGGATCATCATGAAGCAATTCCGCCTTCTCCAGGAAGATCAGCTTCATAGAGCGCTGTACCGAACAAATACTAAGCGGCTGATAATCTTGATTAAGTACAAGTACATTCGCATTCATAGTGCATATGAGTTATTTGCAGTTGATGATATCTG
Organism: Gracilimonas sp.; assembly: GCA_040904925.1. Classification (GTDB taxonomy): domain Bacteria; phylum Bacteroidota; class Rhodothermia; order Balneolales; family Balneolaceae; genus Gracilimonas. The sequence continues at coordinate 114,809 of JBBDSP010000014.1, forward strand.
AAAATTTTCTTTCATGAATAATGCAAGTTATGAAAACAAAAAAGGCGCACTCGCTGTTGCGAGCACGCCTTAGTATGGGGTATTTAGTTTTAAATATCAATAGCCAATCATTTCAAGCAATTGATCACGTACATCGGCATTTATTGAGATCGCCAGTGCAATGGAAACTATCAGTCCTATAAAAGCATAGGTCACATCTTTTATTACCATAAGCAGCACTTTACCCATGGGGCGTCCATCTTCTTTGCTGTCCATGATACTCATTCCAATTTCCCTTCCGGCTAGTAGCCCGAGAAATACCCATGTTGTACTCATTGGAACTGTACTCACCGTAAGTTTATACACCAACAGCAGAGAATAAATGAAATCTACCATGGTTGCCGAACGGACATCCGTTACCCTCGATTTTTCAGTCACAATTTGTTGGATCTTATCTCCTCTCAGATAGAATAGAATTCCCAATCCAAAGAAAATATAAAGTGCAAAGGCCATGAAGCCACCAAAAGTTAAAGTACGAGGGAGAAAAACAGCTATATTGGAAGCATCCTGCATGATCCAAACGGCCCATAGGGTTCCGGAAATGGTCCATTGAATTGGAACCCAATATGCTTTGGGTTCATCAGTAAGTTTTCTTTCTACTAATCGGGTAACGACCAACCATACCACTAAACCTGTTATAAGAGCTAAACCATAACCCGATAAACTTTTACCTAAAACGGAGGTTATCCCTTCAGCCGAAGCAGAGAAACAGCTCAACAATAAAAATGTTGTAGAAACCGGCATCCGCATACGAGTTAATATCAGCAAGAAGATAGGAGCGGCTACCTGCAAAAAAGAAAATTCGGTGGGAGCAGTTTCAAAACCTTTAGAACTCAATCGTTGATAAGTAACATCTCCATCATAAATAAACCAACTTGCTGCTACGGTAGCCAAAAATATCCCCCCGATCCAAAGCCATAACACCCACCACTTTTTATCTGCATTGGAAGCGAGAAACGTTCCTATCGTCTGAATACTGTCATTAGCAATGGCGGAGTAACCGGCGAATGCAAAACCAACCCACATGGCGATTTCAGCATATGGGAAAACAACACCTGCTATAAAAAAGAACACTCCGATCAATCCAATAAATGTTCTTTCCTGCTTTATTACATCATAAAAACCGGTTGGTATAAATCGCTCAATGGGACTTTGTTCTGTTTGTGAAGACTGCTTATCTGACATCAATTTTTATTTAGTGTGCTGATTTACAGCCAAGGGTAAAAAGTATATGTTAACACAGTGTTACGATATGACAAAGTGATAGATACTTAACAATTAGATAACACTGAGTCCTGATCTGCCGCCCGGGGTCTGCGCTTCTCTAGTAAGTTTTAAATTCAGTTAAAAAATCATCGTTTATCAAGAAAACCTACGTAGTTTTGATTTTTCTTTTTTAACTTTGGAACCGCTTTTTTAGCGATTCAGAAACAATTTCATCTAAACACAGACGATGTCAAAAAAAGACTCTATTTCAACCGGCTATTACAAAGAACCTGCACCTCACATAGCCCATGACTCCCCTTTCGCTTCCATGATGGAACGCTTTCGTTTTGCAGCAGAAATTCTTGACCTGAACGAAGGAGTATTCAAATATCTCTCGAGCCCGGAAAAAGTGGTCATGGTTTCTATTCCTGTTACTATGGATAACGGACAGATCGAAGTCTTTGAAGGATATCGCGTAATTCACAACAGTATTTTAGGTCCTTCAAAAGGTGGGATCCGCTATTCTGATGATGTAACTATAGATGAGGTTAAAGCCCTGGCGGCTTGGATGACCTGGAAGTGCGCTGTGGTCAATGTTCCCTTTGGAGGGGCAAAAGGCGGCGTTCGGGTAAACCCTAAAAAACTTTCTCAGGGTGAGCTGGAACGATTGACCCGTCGTTATACTGCAAATATGATTGATGTATTTGGTCCGGACCGAGACATCCCCGCTCCTGATATGAATACCAATGAGCAAACCATGGCATGGATCATGGATACCTACAGCATGAAGCAGAAAAAAACAGAAACCGCTGTAGTAACCGGAAAACCGATCATTCTTGGAGGTTCCAGAGGACGTAAAGAAGCTACCGGCCGCGGAGTGGTAACCGCTACCCTTGCAGCACTGGGTAAACTTAAAATTTCTCCAAGCAATACAACCGTTGTAGTTCAGGGATTTGGAAACGTTGGTTCTGTATCTGCAAACTTGATGTACGAGCAGGGAGCTCAGATTCTTGCCATTAGTGATATCAGCGGTGGTTACTACAATAAAAATGGGATCGACATCCCTGAAGCCATTCATTATGCTCAAACTCACGACAACTCACTGGAAGGGTTTGAAGGAGCAGAGAAGATCTCAAACAAAGAACTACTGGAGCTGGAATGTGATGTTTTGATTCCTGCTGCCAAAGAAGATCAGATCAATAAAGACAACGCCCCAAATATTAAAGCAAAGATCATTGCAGAAGGTGCCAACGGACCGGTAACTGCAAATGCTGATAAAATCTTAGAAGAAAAAGGAATTATGGTGATTCCGGATATCCTTGCAAATGCCGGTGGTGTAACCGTTTCGTATTTTGAATGGGTACAGGACAGACACGGATATTTCTGGACCGAAGAACGAGTGAACCGACGCCTGAACCGCATGATGCGAGAAGCTTTTGACAACTTGTTTATGGTAAGTGAAAAGTATAGTATTACGCTTCGGCAAGCGGCTTATGTATATGCCATCGATCGTGTGGCTACAACGCTGAAACTGCGTGGTATTTATGCTTAAAGAATGAAATTATTACAAAAACTTACTCTGAAATCTACCTACGAAGAAGTCGAGAAAGTAGAAGGACTTCTGAATAGTTTACAAAGTGAACTAGGCTTCAATGATGAGTTTTATGCACGTCTGATGCTCGCTGTCTCCGAAGCTGCGACCAATGGTATAGTTCACGGAAATCAGCTGGATAAAACCAAAACCGTAGAGGTCTCTGCTTTTCGTGATGGTGATATGCTGATCATTGAAACACTTGACCAGGGTGCTGGTTTTGATCCGGACACTCTGCCCGATCCTCTTGCCAAAGAGAACCTTCTCAAAACCAGCGGCCGCGGAGTTTTCCTAATGGAAGAATATGCCGATGAAGTTGAGTATTCCGAAGGCGGAACCAAGCTCATTTTAAAGTTTAAGCTATCTGACTAAAATTATGCACTACCTCTTGTTCTACCATACTTCTCCAGATTACCTGAAACGCAGAAGTGAATTCCGAACCAAGCATTTACAATTGGCTTGGGATGCCTATGAACGAGGTGAGCTGATCCACGGCGGTGCACTTAAAGATCCGGATGCCGGTGCTGTGTTGTTATTTCAGGGAGATTCTCCTGAAATAGCTGAGTCCTTTGCCAAAAATGATCCTTACGTGAAAAACGGTCTTGTTGAAAAGTGGGAAGTTCAGGAATGGATAACTGTTGTAGGCGACGAGGCGAGTACGCCCATAAGACCTTAGATCATTTAACCCCTCTGCACTGAAAGTCCCGGGTTCCTCACAGCATTGGTGGTCTTATACTGATATAGGTTGACACAATTTAAGGAGTCAACCGATGAAAAATA
>JBBDSP010000015.1:0-115406 GCA_040904925.1 Gracilimonas sp.
AAATTCGAAAGGGTTTCTCCCTTCTTTTTTTAGCTTTTACCGGACACTACTGATTTACACCTTAATTCCGATGGTTTTTTTAATGATCATGACGCTTTGGGCGATGACCGAGCAAGTCATTTTTGATTGGTCAGGAATGGGAGCGAATGATTCCAATATGCTTCTGTTTGTTTTTGGGGCTGTTATACTTGGATTTACGATCTGGATTATACTGGAAGCGGTAGTATTAATAAGAAAAGAATAGGCTATAATTTACAGTTGATTCCAAATGATTATTAAAGGGAAAAATATTAGTAAATATATGATTGCTAAGTATATGTATTAAATGTAAATACTTTTATTTGATGTGGATTCGGTTTATCATTGTATGCATTTTAATTATAAAATATTCATTTGAGAATAACGATCATTGGTGCCGGCGAAATAGGCTACGAACTGGCAAGTATACTATCCTCCGAGAAACATGATGTTATAGTTTTGGACAGGGATAAGGAGAGCCTTTCTAAAGTTTCGGAATCGTTGGATGTTCTCCCCATAGAAGGAAATGCTACATCGGTCAAAGATCTGGTAAAAGCAGAAGTTGGTGATGCGGATATACTTATATCCGTTACCAGTATTGATGAAGTAAATATGATCTCCGGAATGATAGGTAAGCGACTTGGTGCGAAGATGGTGATCGCCCGCATTCGCAGTGATGAACTCACGGATAAGAATTCCCCTCTTACACCTTCTGATCTTGGGATAGATGTAATGATCCATCCCGAATTGAGTGCAGCCCAGGAAATTGCCCAGCTGCTCAAGCGCTCATCTGCGAGTGACGTTATCAATCTGGCCGGCGGAAAAATGCAACTGATCGGGATAAGACTCGAAAAAAATTCTCCGCTGATCGGGCAAAACATGAATAAATATGCTTCCAATTATCCTGATCTAATCTTTCGTGTGGTGGCCATTGAAAGAAGGGGAAGAACTATTATTCCTGATGGTTCTGTAACTATTCAAAGCTATGATCAGATCTTTATCCTCGCGGCTACAAATGATATCAATGCAATCATTAAGACTACGGGAAAAAAAGAAACCGTCTTGAATTCCGTTATGATTGCCGGAGGTTCTGAAATTGGTGAAATGCTTGCACGAATTCTATGTGAGGATAAAACCAAGAACTGGTCGATAAAACTTATTGAGCCGGATTATGATAAGGCTGAAGAGTTAGCTATTGAGATGAAAGATGTGATGGTACTGCATGGAAATCCAACCGATCCGGATCTGCTTGTCACAGAAGGGATCAATGAAATGGATGCTTTTATTGCCGTAACGGATGATGAAGAATCCAATATTATTTCTTGCCTGATGGCTAAACATCTGGAAGTAAAAAAGACAGTGTCTTTGGTCTCAAAGCCAGATTTTATACCCATGGCCCAAACCATTGGGCTTGATGCCATCATTAATAAAAAAGCATCGGCTTCCAATGAAATTCACCGTTTTGTACGAAAGGGGAAGGTAGTATCGGTTGCAGAATTAAAAGGTATTAAAGCGGAGGTGATTGAGCTGGAGGCGAACGAAGGCTCTGAGATCACCAAAAAACTCATCAAAAAGTTAAATTTACCGGAAGGATGCTTAGTGGGGGCTATTATTTGTGATGAAAAAATAGAAATAGCTACCGGTGAAACACATATCAGCGCCAATGACCGCGTGATCGTCTTTTGTTTACCTAACGCCATTGATAAAGTAACTGGGTTATTTGAATAATGACTTTATTTTCTGGGACTTCCACACCGAGAGCAAAAATTGATTTCCAAGCCGTTTTAGGAATTCTTGGAGCATTTATTTTCTTCCTGGGTTTTGCGCTTTTGCTGCCTTTATCAGTTGATCTCATTTACGGCCAAAACACCTGGCACTCTTTTTTGATCTCCGCCGGAATTGCATTTTTTGTAGGGGGCGCACTTTGGTACACGTTTAAGCCCAAAGAAGAGATACGCATAAGAGAAGGTTTTTTAATTGTAAGTTTAACCTGGCTTTCACTTTCTTTTGTTGGTGCACTTCCATTTGTGATTGCAGGAGTACTTCCATCCTTTACGGATGCGGTATTTGAAACGATGAGCGCCCTTTCCACTACCGGCTCTACTATTTTAGGTGGTGAAACATCCAGCGGATTCAGTAATCCACAAATAGAAGAAATTCCGAAGAGCTTTCTTTTATGGAGATCTTTGGCGCACTGGCTTGGCGGGATGGGGATCATCGTTTTATCGCTGGCTATTTTACCGTTATTAGGAATCGGGGGAATGCAGCTTTTTCAGGCCGAATCACCCGGGCCAACGGCCGATAAACTTACTCCGCGTGTTCAGGAAACGGCGAAACTGTTGTGGGGTGTTTATGTTGCCTTTACCTTTGCCCAATTTTTATTGCTTTGGGTTCATCCGGCCATGAATTGGTTTGAAGCTATAAACCACGCTCTCTCTACCATGGCAACGGGCGGATTTTCCACTAAGAATGGCAGTATTGAAGCATTCGATTCGGCTTACATTGACTGGGTCATTATCCTCTTTATGTTTATTGCGGGGGTAAACTTCGCCATGCATTTCAGATTAATCAGAGGAGATCATAAGACTTTTTTTGCTAACCGTGAGATCCGCTTTTACGCCCTTATAGCAATGATCAGTATCTTTATTGTTTCCGGTTCTTTATGGCTGATGGATGAATATCATATTTTGGACGCCCTTAGATATGGGGCGTTTCAGGTATTGGCAATTCTGACCACAACCGGATTTGGTACTGATAATTATGAGGTTTGGAATACAGTGGGAGCATTTTTCCTCTTCTTACTGTTTTTTACCGGAGGTTGTGCAGGTTCTACTTCCGGGGGAATTAAGATGATTAGGTGGATGATTCTGATCCGAAATACCGGACGCGAGATGAAACAGATCATGCATCCCAAAGCCATTCTCCCGGTTCGAATTGGAGATCAGGCCATCACGCAGAATATTCAGAGAACGGTACTTAGCTTCTTTATCCTGTATATTTTCATCTTTGCTCTGGGCGCATTTATTATCAGCCTGTTTGGATACGATATCATGTCTTCCATTGGGGCAAGTATAGCTGCCATAGGAAATATTGGTCCGGGTTGGGGCGACTTTGGACCCACAGAAAATTTTGCCCATTTACCATATCTCGGAAAGTGGGTTCTTATTTTCCTAATGATGGTGGGCCGGCTTGAGATATTTACCGTTTTGATCTTATTCTCTCCTGCTTTTTGGCGACAGTAAATAATGTTTAGTCAGTTTTATAAAAGTCGATAAACCTTTGCTCATCTTCAGATTGACCGATCAAGATTATCTCACTGTTTTCTCTTATTGCTTTATTTGGATCAGGGTTAATATCCTGTACGCCGTCTTCTTGATAAGCGATCACATTACACCCCGTTTTGTTACGTATATCTGCTTCGATCAGTGATTTTCCAACCAGTTTTTGAGGGGTTTTTAAGCTAAACACATTAAGGCCTTCAGCGATCATCACAATGTCATTATCCTCAAAAATATTAAAGATGGCATTGGCACCCATAGAGGCATAACTCATCACGAAATCAGCCCCGGCACGATGAATGGTTCCTACATTTCGCTCCAGGGTAGAACGGGTGATGATGTGCATATTGGGCCGTAGGCTTCTACAATAAATAGTCAGATAAATGTTGACATCATCTTCATGAGAAGTGATGATAACGCTTGGTGCTTTTTCGATGCCTGCTTTCTTAAGGGTGTCCAGATCAGCGGCATCGCCCAATACATAATTTTCTGAGTTACGAATGCGATCGGGATTCTTATCTACAATTTTATACTTAATATTTCTTTTTCTTAAGTGATATGCAGCGGCCCGACCAACCCTTCCTGCCCCAATGATCACAACCGGTTCGTCACTGACCCCATAAATTCCGAATAACTCATCGTATTTCCGAAGCTGATCTACTGAACCGGCAAGCATCAAAACACTGTGGCTTTTGATTTCAACGTCGGGATGTGAACCTAAAAATTTTCCTCGCTCCCAAATCCCTACAACATTAATTCCGAGATCTTCACGAATGCGACTTTCCCGCACTGTTCTTCCAACAAGAGGGGTATTGAAAGTTGTAGCCTCAGCAATCACCAGTTCTCCAAAGCGGCCTACAGGATGTACCCGCGCATCTTGCCCAAGTGTTCTTCGTGAAAGCGCACGCCCTAAAATATTACCCATATGCAGAATGTGGTTGGCGCCACCCAGGCGAAGAATATCAATGGAATCGTAAGAATTTGCCGTTGAAATTACCTTTATATCATCACCGAACTCCCGTACTGTGTGGGCCACATTGGTATTGAACATATCAGAACCACCGGTAACGACCATTGCACACTCTTTGATGTTCATTTTTCGATAGGTTTCAGGATCATCCGGTTCACCCAACATAACCCGATATCCTTTGTCATAAAGCTCCAGTGCTTTCTGGAGATCATTTACCAACAGCACATATTCATGACCGTATTGGTTTAGTTTTTCGATGAGTGCCCTTGTGATAGCATCAAAACTTGTGATAATGATGTGATCTTTAGTGTCTTTTGGAAGTTCACGTGGAGCACGGGCACGATGTTGAGCCTCCATCCAGGGAGCATAGAAAAACTCAATAAACGTAAATGGAAGCATTATAAGTAGAGAGATCACACCGGTGATAAGCACGACGACTGAAAAAATACGTCCAATATCGGAGGTGAAAGTAATATCTCCAAAACCGAGAGTGGACATGGTGGTAAGGGTCCAGTAAAAACCGGTAACCCATGAGTGATCCTGACCCTCATATTCCATGATTTCATGAAAAATAATTCCATAAACCACGATCATGGCAATCAGGATCAGTAAAAAACGGATAAGCCGCTTAATATTTGTTTTAGTATTCCGGTTAGAAACGAAATAGCTGAGCTGTGAGGTAAAAAATTTCATGGCGGAATATGAAAGTTAACTCGCTGAAAAGAAAGAGGTTTCTATTATTGGGAGATTATTTCCACAACAACAATAAAACACAAAAGTTGATAGTGTTTTTTAGATAGAACAGTAGTACAATTAATAGAATACGTTAGTGTTTTAAAGATCTATATAGTAATAAAAATTTAGATGAGGTCTGTTCTTTCCTTTTTTATAACAGCGTATATTAAATGGACACTTGAGAGAAATTAATCACTTATCTAAAATTTATGAATTATTCTGCTGACGAATGGCTGGCCTGGATGGATCAACTTGCCGAAGATGACTTTGTGATCGTCAATGATTTCATCAAAGATGAATTGTATGGTCAGATCATGGAATTCTTTCATAAAAAAGAAGCATCGAATGAATTAACAAAAGCAGGGATTGGGGCACAAAAAGATTATCAGGTAAAAGCTGAAATTCGCGGTGATTTTATTTATTGGCTCGATCAAAACAGAGATACCGAATTATCATCTTTTTTTGGATTGATGGATGAACTCACCCTAAACCTGAAGCGCTTTTGCTATCTAAGCCTTTCAGGTTCAGAATTTCATATTGCAAAATATCCGTCCGGTTCTTATTACCATCGGCATTTGGATCAGTTTCAGGAGCGGTCAAACCGACAGATCACCGTGCTTATATATCTGAATAAAAATTGGAAAAAAGGTGATGGTGGCGAGTTGGTTATTTATAAAGACGGGGAAGAGATCATGGTTGAACCCATTGTAAAGCAACTTCTTGTTTTCAAAAGCGACGTGATCGAGCATGAAGTTTTGACTACCAATGTTCCGCGATATAGCTTAACAGGATGGTTGCTCCATCAGCCTGCAGGGATTGGATATTTGTTAAGATAATTCCACAGATTTAATTTTCACATAATGAAAATTAAATTAATCCTTAAATCCCTCCATCCTACAAACCTGTGATCCGGTAACAATTTCTTAATGGCCGTAAATTTTCTATTAATACAGTACATTAGTACCATTGTATAGTTTAAATTATCACGAAACCCCATTACCGTGGCTAATAAAAAGATACTTGTTGTTGATGATGAAACGGATCTGCTTGATCTGATCGAATATAACCTCAAAAAAGAAGGGTTTGATGTACTTAAAGCAGAGAACGGTGAAGAGGGAATTAAAATAGCCAAAGAGCATAAACCGGATCTGGTGCTCATGGATATCATGATGCCAAAAATGGACGGGATGGAAGCCGTTGAAAAAATGCGTGCTGATGATGAGCTAAAGTCCATCCCGATCATATTTTTAACCGCCCGAAGTGATGAGAAAACCGAAGTTGAAGGTCTGAACAAAGGTGGTGATGATTATATTACAAAGCCGATCAGTACCACAAAATTGATCTCACGTATTAAAGCAGTAATGCGGAGATTTGATGAAACAGAGGAAGAAGTAAACCGGCTTGATGTTCATGATCTTTCTATCGACAAAGACCGATATATAGTTACCAAAGGAGAGGAAGAATTTCAGTTACCAAGAAAAGAGTTTGAACTGCTTTATTACCTGGCAAGCCGAAGAGGAAAAGTAAGAGATCGCCAGACACTACTGAATAAAGTATGGGGAGATAATATCTATGTGGTAGATCGAACGGTAGATGTTCATGTTAGAAAGATCAGAGAAAAACTTGGAGACCACTATATCGAAACGGTAAAAGGAGTGGGCTACCGATTTAAGGAATGAGTAAAAATAAGAGTATAAAGAAGAGGAAAGGAATATATAGGTTTGGCCTTAGAATAGGTCTTCGCGTATCACTTTTTAGTGCAGTTATATTGTTTCTCATACTGTGGCTGGGATATGGCTTTAGTCCCAATGACGGATTGACTATAAGTGCTCTTATGGCGGGCTTTATTTTTCTTATCACCTATGCCGTCACCTATTACAATTCCAGCAAAAGACTCAAAACCGTTGAGCAGCTTTTTAAGAATGTTGCCCGAAAACGGTTTATGGAATATGAAGAGGTAACATCCGGTCAGTATGATGAAGTAGATTATCTGGTGAAGCAGGGGATAAAATCCAGTCGAACTATTGAGCGGGAGATACAGAGATTGAACCGGATTGAAAACTATAGAAAGGAATTTATAGGTGATATTTCTCATGAGTTAAAAACACCGATCTTTGCGATACAGGGATTTATTGAGACCCTTCTGAATGGGGCGCTTGAAGATGAAGAGGTGAATCGGGATTTCCTTAAAAAAGCCATGCGTAATGTGAACCGGCTTATTTATCTGACCAAAGATCTGATGGAAATATCGAAGCTTGAAACCGGTGAATTGAAATCTGAGATCGAAGAGATCTACTTATATGAGGTGCTGAACGATATTATTGAGAGCCTGAACTATAAAGCTGAGAAAGAAAATATTGAACTTATTGTAAACGACTTCGATAAAAACATTCAGGTTAAAGCAGATAAAAACCAGGTAAAGCAAGTATTAATAAATCTGATTGAGAATGGAATAAAATATAATGTTCCGGGCGGCAAGGTTGAGGTCACCGTATATACTAAGCCAAAACAAAAAGAACGTATCTTTGTATCGGTAAAAGACACCGGAATAGGGATTGATGAAAAAGACATTCCGCGCGTTACAGAGCGATTTTTCAGAGTAGATAAATCACGGTCAAGAGAGAGAGGTGGAACCGGACTTGGGCTGGCCATTGTAAAGCATATTATGGAAGCACATGGAGAAAAATTCACTATTGAAAGCGAGCCTAACCAAGGATCTACGTTTACGATAAGTCTTCAAAGAGCCGAGACTGTTCAGGTTCTTTAATATTAGTCGTACCTTCTCTTCTGACTAATTTTAATCAAAGGATGAAAGATGGTTTACGCAGTAATTATGGCCGGGGGATCGGGAACACGCTTTTGGCCTAAAAGCAGAAAAAAACTTCCTAAACAATTTTTGTCCCTTTTTGGGGAAGGGACGATGATCCAGAACACCGCTCGCAGGATCGAACCCCTAATTCCCGAAGAAAGGATCATGGTGGTTACGAATGATAGTTATGTTGATATTGTAAAAGATCAGTTGCCGTCAGTTCCGTCAGAAAATATAATTGGGGAAGTGGTGGCAAAGAATACCGCCCCCTGTGTAGCCATTGCCGCAGAGATACTCTATAAAAAGGATCCGGATGCGGTCATGGTTGTGTTACCGGCTGATCATCATATTGAAAATGCAGAGGCGTTTGTTACCTACCTGCAATCCGCAATAGAAAAGGCCCGCTCAGGAAACAATCTCGTTACGATCGGTATCAACCCGGACAGGCCTGAAACCGGATACGGATATATTCATGGGGATGAATCTGAAGAAGAGAAATTAACCGGCCACAGTATTCATCCTGTTAAAGCATTCAAAGAAAAACCAAACGAAATAACTGCACAGAAGTTTCTTGACTCCGGAGATTACTACTGGAACAGTGGGATGTTCATATGGTCTGCAAAAACCATTTTGAGTGAATTTCAAAAGCATTTGCCAAAAATGTATGATCTGGTTAAGAAAGCAGGTAACGATCTTTTTGGGGAAAATCATAATTCAGCCATCGATACATTTTATAAGTCTTGCGAATCGGTTTCAATTGATTATGGCATCATGGAACATGCGCAAAATGTGTTTGTAGTTCCCGGGGAATTTGGCTGGAATGATGTGGGAAGCTGGACGGCTGCGTATGAGTTGGGTGATAAAGATGAATCAGGGAATGTGGTAGCGGCTGAAAATACCACCTTCAGTGAATCCTCAAAAAACTACATTTTATCCGATAGTCGTAAAATGATCTCCGTCGTTGGCTTAGATGGAATTGCTGTAGTTGAAACAGAAGATGCGATCTTGGTTTGTAAGTTGGATAAAGCTCAAAATGTGAAGGATATCGTAGAACAGCTTAAATCTAAGGATGACCTCAAAAAGTTCCTGTAGTTTAGATAGAAATGGTAAGCTGATCGTATGCTAATTTGATATGATCAGGAAGCTTTCGGTTGGTTGGTTCGTGATCTACATAACTGTTCATGTGGATCAGGAATGCTTCAGGAATTTCTAGTTCTTCAATTACATCTACAGCCTGGGGAATCGTTTGGTGGGTGGGATGATCAGGCTCCCAGCGCAATGCCCCTAAAGCAATTACCTTTGATCCTTTAATTAGTTCTTTGGTCTCTTCAGGTATATGCTTTACGTCGGTCAAGTAAGAAAAATCATTAATTCTAAATCCAAGAATCTCCAAATTTCCGTGCTTTATGGGTAGTGGGATTATCTTGTTCTCCCCTATATAAAACACTTTGGGAGCCTCAATAAGTTCTAAAGATGTAGAACCCGGATATTTATTTTCCCCAAACATGTAATCAAATCTCTTTTTTATTGATTCGATGCATCCTTTGGAAGTGTGGACGGGAATGGGGGCTTTATTTATGTAGGAGTAAACCCGCAGATCATCGAGCCCGGCAACGTGATCCATGTGTTCATGGGTTACCAATAACTCATCAATATGTTGAATCTTTGTCCGGATACTTTGAATTCTGAATTCAGGACCGGCGTCAACTAAAATTGATTTTCCTTTTGACTGGATCCAGACTGAGCACCGTGTCCGTTCGTTCCGGGGATCTTGAGCTAAATATTCTCTTCTAAATCCGCCGGCAACAGGTACACCCATTGATGTTCCGGTACCTAAAAAAGTTATCTTCATTCTAATTCAAAGTCTTCAGCGGGATCTTCCGGAATTACTTCGAGCTGATCCCAAAGATCTTCTAATTTTTTTCTTACAGCAGGCTTAATGTACACACCTGTAAGATCTATTTCTCCCAATACCCTTCCCATTGTTCCCAGCTGTGATTGTATGGGTTTGTTCTTATTTACTACAACAAGTTTCTGTCCTTCTATGATACATTCATCTCCCCGAAAAGAACCTCTTTCCTTGCGAAGCGTGTAGCCCGCCTGTTCTAATATTTGTTCGAGTTCAAGAAGAAATTTTTCCGGTTTCAAAGAGATACTCCAAGAGTAATTAAATGGCCGTTAACATCGTAATCATATTGCTCCCCATCAATATCGTAGGAGTCAAAGATGTAATCATATCCTAAACTAATGTTTTTACCGAAAAGGAGGTTATAAAAATTCATCCGGGCTTTACCGCTTAAAGAAACAATCCTTCCTCCCAAAAAACCACCGCTGGAAGTGCTGAACCCAATACTTGGGATAAACTGAGTGGTGACATTAAATTTTTCCGGTGCGTTTATTCTCATTATTAAACCCCCACCGGCACTGAGATCTGTTTGTGAAAACTCTTCTTGTACTTCATCACTTCTTACAGAAGTCACTTTTGTTCTTAATTTTATAGGGATACCAACCCCGAAGTTTTGCTTTCTTACGATATAAAAAGGATTGGTAAAATCTAAGTTCAAGCTAAAAAACCGACGATTATCTAATTGTGTGAAATCACTCCCGAAAGCCAGCCCAAAATTCAAGCCGCCTGACTCATACCCAATATGTGCAGCGGACCCATTGAAGGAAAGTGAGTTTCCATCTGTAAGTTCTGCCGGATCTCCGGTGAATTTAAAATCTACCAAGTATATTCCCGCTCTTGCATAAGGGCTAAAAGCATCTGAAGTTCTGTTTCGCTCATCTCCTACCGAGAACATTTGGGCAGATGCTGTAAGGGGTGACAGAATGAATAGAAGTAAGAAAAACTTCTTAAAAATAGTATTTGTCATTTGGAATGAATTTATTAACTAAAATAGTTAAAACACTAACGAAACAAGAAAAAAATAATTCGATGAAACTTTTACTGTCATTAATATTTATTGGTTTGGGTTCAATTATGATCGATAACACGGATACTTCTATATATAATTTCAACCTGACTGATATTGATGGAAATCAGGTGTCTTTAGAACAATATAAGGGTAAGGTAATTATGATTGTCAATGTTGCTTCAAAGTGTGGATTTACTCCTCAGTATGAAGGGCTACAAAATATTTACGAAACCTATAAAGATGATGGTTTTGTGATCTTAGGATTTCCTGCAAACAATTTCAAAGGACAAGAGCCTGGTTCTGATGAAGAGATCAAACAATTTTGCCAACTTGAGTACGGAGTTGAGTTTCCGATGTTCTCAAAAGTTTCCGTTTCAGGAGAAGATCAGTCTGAGCTTTTTACTTATTTGACATCTCAGCCAACCCCAGACTTTGATGGTGAAATTAAATGGAATTTTGAGAAATTTTTGGTTGGTAAAGATGGTTCCCTTAAAAGAAGATTTAGAAGCGGAGTTAAGCCAGAAAGCGAAGAAATAGCCGAGGCTATTAGTAAAGAATTAGCCGAATAAAATTATTTTTTATCATCATCCCGATAAGGGGATCTCGATTGATTTCGTGGTCCCCATTTTTTTTTATTCATTTCGGAATAAGCTTGACATCCTTCCAAGATGGTGCGTATATTTGATGCTCTCAAAAAGGTCCGGTAGTTCAGTTGGTTAGAACGCCTGCCTGTCACGCAGGAGGTCGAGGGTTCGAGTCCCTTCCGGATCGCAAAATTAAAGCTTCCAGTTATTGGGAGCTTTTTTTGTTTGTAGTAGCTTCGTTATTAAACAAATAATGTATTTGTTCGTCGAATAAAGCTTGAGGTAGTTCGCTTTATAGTTCAGGGAGTAACATTTTCTTATCTTTAGGTTTCCCCAAGATTTTAATATGTATTAAGTAGATAAAAAACAGAGAGTAATGTCGATTATAGATCCTAGATACGATGTGATCGTAGTTGGTGGAGGTCACGCAGGAAGTGAGGCGGCCGGAGCTGCAGCTCAGGTTGGCGCAAGAACGCTTTTAATTACAATGAACCTGGAGGCCATTGCAAAAATGTCTTGTAACCCTGCTATGGGAGGTGTGGCAAAGGGACAGTTAGTTAGAGAGATAGATGCATTGGGCGGTTTGTCCGGAATTGTTAGTGATGAGACCGGGGTTCAGTTTAGGATGCTTAATCTAAGTAAAGGCCCGGCTATGTGGAGTCCTCGCTGCCAAAGCGATCGTATGCTTTATGCTCAAAAGATGAGAGAGAGACTTGAGCAAAAGGAAAATCTATTTTTCCGGCAGGATAATGTTGTTGATCTTATTTCAGATGATGGGAAAAGAATAAAAGGTGTAGTCACCCAAACCGGGCAAAAGTTTTATGCCAAAGCTGTAATTCTCACAACAGGCACTTTTGGAAATGGATTAATTCACATTGGGGAAAGTAATTACGGAGGAGGCCGCTCAGGTGAAAGAGCGTCAGTAGGTATATCAGCAACACTGGAAAATATGGGTTTCGAGGTAGGCCGATTAAAAACAGGTACTCCACCGCGGGTTGATGGTAGAACTGTAGACTATTCAAAGCTTGAAGAGCAATTTGGGGATGAAAATCCTTCGGGATTCTCTTTTATGACAGAAAGCTTGCCATCGTTAGATGAGCAACTCTCTTGTTGGATTGGGTATACAAATGATAAGGTCCATGAAGTTCTTAAAACCGGATTTGAGCGAAGCCCGATGTTTAATGGCCGGATAAAGTCCATAGGACCACGGTATTGTCCAAGTATAGAAGATAAGATCAATCGTTTTGCTGATAAAAATCAGCACCAACTCTTTCTGGAGCCTGAAGGGTGGAATACTTATGAAATGTATTTGAATGGATTTTCTACTTCACTACCTGAGGATATTCAATATAAAGCTTTAAGAACAATTCCTGGTTTTGAAGAAGTAATTATGATTCGTCCAGGCTATGCTATCGAGTATGATTATTTCCCTCCTCATCAGATAAAAAGATCTATGGAGACGAAGTTTATTGAAGGCCTTTTCTTTGCCGGGCAAATTAACGGTACAACCGGATATGAAGAGGCGGCTTGCCAGGGACTCATGGCGGGCATTAATGCAGGACTTTATGTGCAGAATAAAGAGCCTTTGATCCTTCAAAGGTCAGAAGCATATATCGGGGTTCTTATAGATGACCTTATTAATAAGGGCACTGAAGAACCCTATAGAATGTTTACGTCAAGGGCAGAACATCGAATATTACTGCGCCAAGACAATGCTGACCTAAGGTTAACTGAAATAGGGCATAGAATAGGATTGGCCTCGAATGAAAGGTTGGCGAAGGTAGAAAAGAAAAGAGAGGCAATTGATAAACTTGATGATCTGTTAAAAGAGTATACTGTACGCCCCGAAAAAATAGACCCGCTTCTTGAGAGTAAGAACAGTTCGACAATGAGTCAACCCATGAAAGCTGTCAAGATATTATTGCGTCCTGAGGTTACACTACACGATATGATGGATTATGATAAAGAACTTGCCGAGTGGGTTAAATCTATTTCAGATGACCTCAAGGTGTTAGAGCAAATTGAGATCCAGATCAAATATGCCGGATATATTGAGAAAGAATTTGAGATGGTTAAAGAGATGGAGAACAAAGAAAATATGCTCATCCCAGAACAGATTGAGTATTCAAATATTAAAAGCCTTTCAACCGAAGGAACTCAAAAACTAACTAAGATAAAACCGGAAACTATAGGGCAGGCCAGTAGAATAAGTGGGGTGTCGGCCAGTGATCTCTCCGTTCTTATGGTTTACTTGAAAAACTAACTGCATTGTTTCACGTGAAACACAACATTCAATACATCGGTTTTTCTCACGAAAGCACGCTGGTCGTAAGAAGTATTTTTGATAATAATTTTGCGGCCCTGGAAAAATATGCAGACCGGCTAATTTGGTGGAACGAAAAAATTAATTTAGTAAGCCGCGGTGTTTCACGTGAAACTATTCTTAAACATATCCAACACTCCTTGGTTATTACTCAGTCCGAATTGTTTGTTTCGGGGCAGGAAATTATTGACACGGGAACAGGAGGGGGGCTTCCCGGAGTTCCTCTGGCGATAGTTCAGGCGGGAAAAGATATTCTGCTAAATGATATTGTATCAAAAAAGATAATAGCCTGTAAACAAATGGTAGCTGACCTTGGCTTGAGAAATGTGCAAACAAAAGCAGAGTCATTGGCTGACCTGATAGTAAATGATGGGATGGTTTTTATCTCGAAACATGCATTTAAAATCAATGACATGATGGGGATGATCAGTGAAAAACCATGGAAGGGTGTAGTTCTATTAAAGGGAAAAGATAAGCTTGAAGAGGAGTTGGAAGGCTTGAAAGTTGAGCTGGATATCAAAGTGTGGTGCCTTGAAAAAAGCTTTAAAGACGAGTTCTATAAAGGGAAAGCTATGGTAGAAATCAAAAGGAAGGGGCAGGATGAATAGCTCCGAAAGAAGATTAAAGCTTATGCTGTTGCTTCAGCAGCCGGGAAAAAAGTTAACGGTTGATGAGTTGGCAGAGAGATTTGATGTAAGCAGAAGGACAATTTTCAGAGATTTTAATGCTTTACAGGAAATAAACGTGCCGGTAACGTGGGATAGATACTCCGGATATGGCCTGATTGAAGGGTATAAGATTCCCCCATTGATGTTTACCTCTAAAGAACTTGCTACTATAATGGTTGGGCTAAATTTCGTAAAGTCGCAGATTGATCAGGGCTTGGTGGAAGACGCGAAAGGCGTGGAAGTAAAAATTAAGAATGTGCTTCCGAATGAATTGAAAAAATTTATGACCTCCCTTGAGGGAAGAACAATTGTAGATCCGTATTTACGGTTTGGCGGAGAAAAGAAAAAGGGAGGAAGCTGGTATCTGATCAGCAGTGCAATAGCCCAGCAAAAAAGAATGCAGTTTGAGTACACGAAAAAATCAGGGGAAATAGGCATTCGGAAAATCGATCCATACATTTTAGTTTTTTATCAGGATCATTGGAATGTAATTGGAAAATCTCATCTAAGAGGAGATATTAGAAATTTTATCCTGGAAAATGTAAATGAGGTCATAATTTTGGAAGAAAGTTATGAGCTTAAGAAGAAATTGGATGTAGAGGGGCTTATTTTCCGGCCTAACGAGAGTTCTCATTCGATAATATTGTTAGTCGAAAAAAACGAGATGAGGCGTTTAGAGGCGAATTTGCCGGCTAAAATTGTTAATAAAAATGATGTTAATTCTAAACAAATTAAGGTAGAGTTTAAATTTGATAATTTAGCTTATATCAATGAGTGGCTTTTACAATTTGGGAATAAAGTTAAAATTGAAAGTCCGGATGAATTAATTTCAAAAAGAAATGAATTATTGAGGGAAATGTTAAAAGGGTAAATGATGAATGGTAAAAATGTGGAATAAAAAAAGGGCTTCAATTTTGAAGCCCTTTTTTGTTTAATCTCAACATGAAGAAGAAAGTCAGCTTTCGTCGCTATCTCCATCCTCATCTTCGTCACCTTCTTCTTCGTTGACTACTCGTGTTATGGCGGCAATTGCACCGTCAGAGTCGAGACGCATAATTCGAACGCCTTGAGTATTTCTACCCATTGTTCGAATTCCGCTACAACTCATTCGGATCACTTTCCCGCCTTCTGTAATGATCATCAGGTCATCTTGGTCGGTTACTTCTTTAAGGGCAATCAGGTCACCAGTTTTTGGGGTTATCTTAAGTGTAATCACTCCCTTACCGCCTCGGGTTTGTTCTCGATAATCATCAACTAATGATCGTTTACCGTATCCATTCTCTGACATTGCAAGAACGGTGGCCTCATGAGTATTCTTGATGACAACCATATCTACAATTTCTCCCTTCTTGGAAAGATTCATGCCTTTCACGCCGGAAGTGTTTCTTCCCATTTCCCGGACATCCGTTTCATGGAACCTGATGGCTCGTCCATTCTTATTGGCAAGAATGATATTGCTGTCACCATCTGTAAGCTCAGCTGCAAGCAAACTATCTCCATTTTTTAC
The DNA here is from genome assembly GCA_040904925.1 of Gracilimonas sp. Taxonomy (GTDB): domain Bacteria; phylum Bacteroidota; class Rhodothermia; order Balneolales; family Balneolaceae; genus Gracilimonas. The sequence continues at coordinate 15,808 of JBBDSP010000015.1, forward strand.
GTTGATAGCTATAATTCCATCTCTTCTCGGTCGACTGTAAGCTTCTAGGGTAGTTTTTTTAACTAATCCACCTTTTGTTGTCATTATAATAGAGTGATTATTAATGTAATCCTCATCTTCCAGGGTTTTCACAGGAACGAATGCTTTAATAGTATCCTCCTTATCTAATTCAATGAGGTTTACAATAGCACGACCCCTGGCAAGTCTTCCGCCTTCGGGAATCTCATAAACCTTCAGCCAGTAACACATTCCTTTCTCTGTAAAGAACAGGATATAGTTATGGGTAGTGGCAACAAATAAATGTTCTACGTATTCCTCATCACGAGTTGTAGTACCCTTCATTCCTTTACCACCACGACGTTGTCTTCGGTAACCGCTTACAGGCATTCGTTTGATAAAGCCTTTGTTGGAAATGGTTACAACCACGTCCTCGTTGGCGATCATGTCTTCAATATTGAAATCATCAGCAGAATGTACGACTTGAGTTCTGCGATCATCACCATAACGGCTCTTAAGATCAGCAAGCTCTTCTTTTATAATAGAAGTTTGTTTATCACGATTAGAAAGTATTTCCCTGTAGTCACTGATCTTGTCTATGATCTCACGGTATTCGCCGTCGATCTTTTCACGCTCCAGGCCTGTAAGCTTATGGAGGCGCATGTCCAGGATTGCCTTTGCCTGAATATCAGTAAGGGCAAATTTCTTGCGAAGTTCAATATTCGCCTCTTGAGAATTATCAGAGGCTCGAATAGTTTTTATAACCTCATCAAGATTATCAAGAGCGATCTTAAGTCCTTCAAGAATATGGGCGCGTGCTTCGGCTTGATCCAGATCGTAAATCGTTCGGCGTATTATAATATCTACACGATGCTCGACGAAATGGTAGATCAGTTCTTTAAGGTTCATAACCTTTGGCCGCCCCTTTACAAGCGCCAGGTTTATAATCCCAAAAGTAGTCTGCATCTGGGTATACTTATAAAGCTGATTAAGTACTACTCCGGCATTAGCAGAACGTTTCAGAATAACTACTACGCGGATTCCCTCACGATCTGACTCATCACGAACTTCAGAAATTTCTGTGATCTTCTCATCATTGACGAGATCAGCGATCTTTTGAATAAGCGTGCTCTTGTTAACCTGATAAGGAATTTCAGTGATAACGATCTGCTCTCTGTTTCCTCGAAGTTCTTCCGTATTAGCACGAGCTCTAAGAGTTACTTTTCCACGGCCTGTTTCATACGCTTCTTTAACCCCTTCATACCCATAGATGATACCGGCTGTAGGGAAATCGGGAGCGGTAATGTGCTTCATTAGTGCTTTGATCTCAATGTCTGGATCATCTATATAAGCTGTAACTCCGTCAATAACTTCAGTTAGATTATGAGGGGCCATATTTGTGGCCATTCCTACCGCTATACCGGAAGCGCCATTGACCAGCAGGTTTGGAAACATACTTGGCAGAACGGTAGGTTCTTCAAGTGTATCATCAAAGTTGGGCTGATAATCTACTGTTTCTTTATTGATATCAGCTAACAATTCTTCGGAAAGTCGATCCATGCGAACTTCAGTGTAACGCATGGCTGCAGCACTGTCACCATCGATTGATCCAAAGTTCCCCTGGCCGTCAACAAGCGGATACCGCAGGGAAAATTTCTGAACCATCCGAACAATGGAATCATAAACAGCAGTATCTCCGTGGGGGTGATACTTACCCAAAACTTCACCAACAATACGGGCACTTTTCTTATAATTTCTGTTGTGATACATCCCAAGATCGTTCATGCCGTAAAGTGCCCGGCGGTGAACGGGTTTCAATCCATCCCGAACATCAGGCAACGCCCTGGAAACAATAACTGACATCGAATAATCGATGTAAGACGATTGCATTTCGTCTTCAATGGTAATTGGTATAATTTTTTCTCTAGCCATAAATCAGGTTATAAAATCGGTTGTTATTCTTTATGAAATCAGATTAGAATATTAGATATCAATATTGGCGTATTTTGAATTACGCTCGATGAATTCCCTGCGCGGCTCAACATCTCCTCCCATAAGTGTAGAGAAGAGTTTGTCAGCACCGGCCGCACTCTCAACATTTACTTGCTGAAGTGTTCTTGTTTCAGGATCCATTGTTGTTTCCCAAAGCTGCTCGGGGTTCATCTCACCGAGTCCCTTATAGCGGGAAACATCGAATTTTTTACGAGTCTTTTTAAGCTCTTTTACCATTTTGTCACGGGTAGCTTCATCCCACGCATATTCCAACTCTTTACTTGTAGTGATTCGGTAAAGGGGTGGAGTTGCGATATAGACGAAGCCATTTTCAATAAGCGGACGCATATAACGGTAAAAGAAAGTCAGTAATAATGTACGTATGTGAGATCCATCAACATCCGCATCCGTCATAATAATGATCTTGTGATATCGAAGTTTTTCGAGCTCAAAATCCTCATCACCATGACCTACACCAGTACCGAATGCAGTGATCATAGCCTGAATTTCTTTATTTTCAAGGATCTTATTGATCTTAGCTTTTTCAACGTTCAGGATCTTACCGCGTAATGGAAGAATGGCCTGAAAGCTTCGGTTTCGGCCCATTTTAGCGGAGCCACCGGCTGAGTCACCCTCAACCAGATAAATTTCGCTGTGCTCGGGGTCTTTTATGGAACAATCGGAAAGTTTACCGGGAAGTCCACCACCACTCATAACACTTTTACGTTGTACAAGCTGACGTGCTTTACGGGCTGCTTCGCGGGCCTCAGCAGCAAGTACTACTTTTTGAATAACTTTCTTAGCTGCTTTTGGGTTTTGCTCCAGGTATTCATTCAGTTGATCATAGACAACAACTTCAACGGCACTTTGAACTTCAGAGTTACCAAGCTTGGTTTTGGTCTGACCTTCAAACTGTGGCTCCTGAACTTTGACACTAAGCACAGCGGTCATCCCTTCTCGGAAATCTTCTCCGGAAACGGAAATTTTGCTATTCGACTTAATTAAGCCGTTTTTTTCAGCATATGATTTTAATGATCGCGTTAATGCCCGCCGAAATCCGGAAACGTGTGTACCGCCTTCTTTGGTATTAATATTATTTACATAGGAATGCACATTCTCTGAAAAGGAACTATTATATTGAATGGCAATTTCTACAGGAACATTATCTATATCTCCTGTGATATGGATAGGAGTTTCAAGCATGGATTCCCGATGTTCATCAAGAAAATCAACAAAATCCTTAACACCGCCCTCATAGTGGTAAACTTCTTTTTTTAATTCTTCGTCCTCTTCCCGTTCATCAACTAATTCGATGGTTATCTCAGGATTAAGAAAAGCCAGTTCACGCATTCGCTCTGCAATTATATCAAACTTAAACTCAGTTGTTTGAGTAAAAATCTCAGGATCTGGGGTGAACGAGATCTTTGTGCCAGTCTCTTTTGTTTTGCCTTTAACGGAAAGCGGAATGGTTGTTGCCCCTTTTGAAAACTCCATCACGTGAATTTCGCCGTCTCTGTGAATTTCAGCGCGGAAGTTACTTGCAAGAGCATTTACACAACTAACACCCACACCGTGCAAACCACCGGAAACTTTGTAAGAATCCTTGTCAAATTTACCGCCTGCATGGAGCTTAGTTAGCACAACTTCAACGGCAGGAATACCAAGTTTTTCATGCGTATCTACCGGAATCCCACGACCATTGTCAAAAATAGTCATGGAACCGTCTTCATTAATAGTAACATTTATAAAATCACAGTAGCCTGCAAGTGCTTCATCAATGGAGTTATCAACCACCTCATTTATTAGGTGATGAAGTCCGCGCGGCCCGGTATCCCCGATATACATAGAGGGACGCTTTCTAACTGCTTCAAGCCCCTCCAATACTTGTATATTCGAAGCTTTGTAGTCAGAACTTTGTTTTTTTGCCATAATTATGGTGTGATAGCTTTGTAAGATGAGTTTATTGGTATCAGAAAATAGAGCTTACACGGGCAAAATCAAAAAAAGGAAGGGTATTTGTTTAAATTATTCGAGATGGAGATTCTGGGGTGAATTTCAAGAGTCTTTTAATGATTGTAAATGTGGATAATCTGATAAAATGTGGATAAATGAAATTTTCATGACTGCTACCGTTGAACTTTGATGTTTATAGCTCTATCTTTGGTGTCTATTTTCATTATGAATTAACCGAATTATACAATGTCGCGAAAAGACGATATTACAGGTAAAGGAGCTTTGAACGGTTACCGTTCTTCTAAGTCCAACAATAAAACAAAACACCGCTTTCAGTTGAACCTGCAAAAGCGACGGTTTTATGTTCCTGAAGAAGATAAGTGGGTAACGCTAAAAGTTTCTGCAAAAACTGTCAGAACAATTAACAAAAAAGGAATTTCTGCGGTATTGAAAGACGCGCGGAAAAAAGGAACTCTTTTAAAAGAAGTATAGAACTATGGCAAAAGGAAACAGAGTTCAGGTAATTTTAGAGTGTACCGAAAAACCCGGTTCATCTCGTTATGTAACTACAAAAAACCGAAGAACAACGACCGACAGGCTTGAACTGAAAAAATACAATCCAGTTCTTCGCAAACATACTGTTCACAAAGAAATTAAATAACCAGAGATATGGCTAAAAAGCAAGCATTTGGACAAGACGCACTATCAGCGAAAGCAGCTCACCGAAAAATGGCAAAGGTTATTATTTCCACGAAGAATGACAAAGGGAAGTATGCCTATAAAGAGGTGATGATGGATCAGGACAATGTGAAAGAATATATTCAGCAAAATAAATCCTGATAGTTCATTCATAAAGAATATCTAAGGTTACGCAATAATGATTGTGTAACCTTTTTTTTTGATTATTTTTACCGAAAAGGAAAATTATGAGTATTAAAGATCGAATTATTGCAGATATAAAAGAGGCCATGAAGGCCAAAGACAAGAACAAGCTTCTTGTACTCCGCTCGCTTAAAGCAAAACTGATGGAAAAAGAGATCAGTGAGCGAAAAGACGGAGAAGCAAAACTTTCTGATGAGCAAGCCGTTGAAGTGCTGATGAAGGCGGCTAAACAGCGCAAAGAGTCTATCGATCAGTTTGAAGAGGGCGGAAGAGAAGACCTTGCTGAGAATGAGAAAAAGGAGCTGGCTCTTATTGAAGAATATCTTCCTGAGATGATGGATGAGGAAGAAGTCAGAAAAGTTGTACAGGAAAAGATAAAAGCACTAAGTGCCTCAGGTCCGGAGCATATGGGTAAAGTTATGGGACCTTTAATGGGACAATTAAAAGGAAAAGCAGATGGTTCTTTGGTGAGTAAGATCGTCAAGGAAGAGCTTGGTGGATAACCCATGCTGATTCTTGACCTAATCATTGCCACTCCTCTTTTATACTTTGGATATAAAGGTGCGGTTAACGGATTAATTAAGGAAGTCCTAAATATTGTAGGCATCACCTTAGCCATATTTTTAACGTTCAATTATCTGGATATGTTTACCGGAATAATTGCACCAATTTTTGAAGAAGGAGCTTCTTATGTTCCTTTTATTTCTGGAGTGATTCTATTTATTGGAACGCTCGGTGTGGTTGCCATAATTGCTTATGCTACTAAAGAGTTTTTGAAAGCGGTAAAACTCAGTTTGGTAAATAGAATTTTAGGAGGCGCATTTGGAGTTCTGAAAAGCGGGCTTGTGGTGAGTGCAGTTTTATTGCTTCTTGCCGGCTTCAATGTACCGTCTGACGAAGCTCGCAATAAATCTTATTTATATCCCGCTGTGATTTACCTGGCACCACTTACTTATAATGCGGTAGCCTTGGTTTACCCAGGAGCAGAAAATTATTCAGAGACACTCAGGGAAAATATTGGAGAGTACAACCCCCTCCAAAACATCCCTTTTTTAAACGAACTACAAAACGATAATAATTAAATGTCATTTTTACCTGTTGAAGAACAATTAGAGATTATTCGTCGGGGAACTACTGAAATTGTTCCGGAAGAAGAACTGATTGAAAAGCTAAAGAGATCAAAAAAAGAAAATAAGCCGCTCAAGATAAAGCTGGGAGTTGATCCTACTCGTCCAGACCTTCATTTGGGGCATTCCGTGATACTTCGAAAGATGCGTCAGTTCCAAGATTTAGGACACGAAGTGATCCTTATCATCGGTGGATTTACGGCTATGATCGGCGACCCGACCGGGCAGAATAAGACTCGTCCCGCCCTTACGCTTGAAGAAGTAAATGAAAATGCTGAGACGTATATAGAACAGGCTAAAAAGATTCTCGATGAAGATAAACTTATGCTTACCAACAACTATGATTGGCTGGGCGAAATGGACTTCATGGATGTCATCAAGCTTTCTTCAAAACTGACCGTAGCTCGGATGATAGAAAGAGATGATTTTTCAAAGCGATTTGAAAGCAACGAGCCTATTTCGCTACACGAGTTTTTATATCCTTTGGCACAGGGACAAGATTCTGTTTACCTGAAATCAGATGTGGAGTTGGGTGGAACGGATCAAAAATTTAACCTTTTGGTAGGCCGTCAGCTTCAAAAAGAAGACGGACAGGAACCGCAGGTTTGCCTGATGATGCCATTGCTTGTAGGTACCGACGGTTCAGCAAAAATGTCGAAATCCTATGACAACTATATTGGGATTAACGAAGATCCTAATGATATGTATGGTAAATCGCTATCTATTCCCGATGATCTGATCTACACGTACTATGAGTTGGTAACGGATATTAAAACCGAAGATCTGCCTGCGGTTAAAGAAAAGATTAAAAAAGATCCCCGTAACGCTAAGCATGATCTCGCTTTTACCATTGTGAGAATGTACCACGGAGCAGAATCGGCCAAGGGGGCAAAAAATCACTTTGAGCAGACCGTTATCAACAAAGAAGTGCCGGATGATGCTCCTGAGTTTTTCTTTCCAACAGGTGAAGAGATCAGATTACTGGATATCGTAGCTGCAACGGGCTTCTCTCCAAGTAACGGAGAAACCAAACGAATGATCAAGCAGGGCGGCATAAGTATTGATGACAAGAAGATCACAGATAAAAATCACGCCATCACTTTTACTGAAGGAGATGAATTAGCCCTAAAAGTAGGAAAGAGAAATTTCGGAATCTTAAAAGCAAAATAGGTCGGTCGGTTTGGTTAAGATAAGTTCATACAACGTTAATGGAATTCGGGCCGCTCACCGAAAAGGGTTCAATTATTGGGTTGAGGAAAGTGACCCAGACATCATTTGTATTCAAGAACTCAGAGCCCTTCCCGGTCAGATCCCAGAAGACATTAAAACACTGGATTACCACGAAGCCTATCATGTTGCCGAGAAGAAGGGGTATTCAGGTGTGGCTATCTATTCCAAATCGAAGCCGTTGAATGTAGTTGAAGGAATCGGGAAAGACTGGATCGATGCAGAAGGCCGAGTGATCATGGCGGAATTTGAGAGTTTCCGGGTTTTTAGTGTATATGCTCCAAGCGGAACTACCGGCGATGTTCGTCAGGATATGAAGATGGATTTTTTGGATAAGTTTATCCGGTTTGGGCAGCAATTTGTTAAAGACGGTAAGCCGGCTGTTTTTTGCGGTGATTTCAATATTTGTCATACCGAAATTGATATTCACAATCCCAGCAGGCAGCATAAAACGTCCGGTTTTTTACCGGAAGAACGTCAGTGGGTAACAGACTTTCTTAAGACAGGATATGAAGATGTATTCAGAAAACTTCATCCCGGAAAAGAAGATCTGTACAGCTGGTGGAGCTATCGTGCTGCCTCAAAAGAAAGAAACAAAGGCTGGAGAATTGACTATCATTTAGCTACTCCAGAATTAGCAAAAAAGGCAGTGAATGCCGAAATTGAGATGAAATGGGATCTTTCCGATCATGCTCCGGTTAGTATAGAGTACGATATCTGATCGAACGATTAATTCTCTTAAGCCGTTGAGTGGGCTATAAATAACTATTATGGGAACACATTTTAAAGGAAATAAAGAAGTTCAGAAAACGCTGAATGCGTTTATTAAACTAACGCGCGCCAGTGAAAGTGTGAACGGCCGGCTATCCAGGCATTTATCAGATGCCAATCTAACCATCAGTCAGTTTGGAACCCTTGAGGCTTTGCTGCATTTAGGTCCTTTAAACCAAAGAGAGCTTGGACAGAAACTTCTGAAAAGCGGGGGAAACATCACGCTGGTGATCGACAACCTTCAAAAAAATGGACTGGTAGAAAAGAAAACAGACCCCAACGATCGTAGGGCAGTTATTATAAGCCTCACAAAAAAAGGAAAAGAATTCATCGAAAATTTCTTTCCTCAGCACCTCGAAAAGATCAAAGAAGAATTTTCCGTTCTCACCACAGAGGAAAAAGAACAGCTTGCCGGCATTTGTAAAAAGCTTGGGGTTGGGAAAGGGGAATAATTGAAGGGAATTTTACCGAAGATTTTGTTTATTTACAGTTTAAATAAACAGTCAGAGGTACGATGAATACTATCAATCTATATTTTCTTCTTTTTATATCCATGTTCATATGGAGTTGCTCATCAGAGAGCCCTGCAAATCAAGATATAGATCGCATTTTTGTTGCTATCGAAGAACTTAGAATAGGTCAGCCAGATGGCGATGAGAACTATATGTTCGGGGAGGTAAAAGATGTAGCTTTAGGAATAAAGGGAAGAATAATTGTTTCAGATCAACAAGGCCCGATTGTTAGGATGTATGATAATGAAGGTAATTTTTTGAAAAATATTGGCAGAGAGGGTTGGGGACCAGGTGAGTATACAAGAATAAGCGGGATGAAAGCTTTTAATGACGGAAAGCTGGCATTATGGAATGCCAGCTTGATGAATATTAATGTGTATGATCCAGACGGAGAATACTTAGAGGTACATACAGTGAACTCCTCGTTACATGCTCCGGACCTTTTCAAGGCTGGAAAAGAAAATAACTTCTTTGTGAAAACGACCATCAACAGGGATTCTGAAAAACCAAACTGGCAATGGGGATGGCTAAATGTATCACAGAAAGGAGAAGTTACAGATACGTTAGAAGTACCGAGAGACGAAGTTGATCGCCCATTGACGTTTGTGTTATTTACAGCGCAAGGAAGTGTTCATGCCTTTATAGAATGGCCGGTAAGTACCATCAATACTACAGGTGAATTAATATTCGCCGAAAATAACAAGAATTATGAATTTGAATTAAGGACAAAGAAAGGGCCAGTAAAAAAAGTCACCCGAAATTTTGATCCGGCAACACTACTGTCGGAGGAAAGGGAACAGTGGGATGCCTGGACAAATTATTACTCAGGCAGAGGGGCGGAAAATAAAGTTCCTGAGTTTAAGCCGGCTTTTAAAGATATATTTACAGATGCTGAAGGTAGAATTTGGGTCTGGAGATATGTTGAAGCAGAGTATACAGAACTGAGAGTAGCTCCAGATTACGGCCCGGAAAGCAATTGGTGGGAGCCTCCGACATTTGATGTATTTATGGCGGATGGAAGGTATTATGCAACAGTTTCTTTACCTCTAAATGCAAATTTTAAAGATGCTAAAGGAGATAAAGTGATAGCAACACTTACCGGAGAAGAAGGAGAAGAGTACGTAGTTCGTTATCATCTTGAGGATGCAAAATAAGAGGGATGAAATTAGGATGCTTTCACTCTGAAAAAGGAATTTCAAAAACAAAAAGTGATTTCAATGATCGTAAATTTTCAAATAAATAATCAGCACAAGACAAAAGAAAGGCAGCTTATAAATGCTTTGCTAACCCTGGCTACAGGTGTGTTAACCTTGGTCTTTCCTAATTTTCTATACCTTATTGCAGGTGGGTATTTATTGGCTCTTGGATTAATGTTTGCCGCCTTTAAATTTCCTGGAGCGTTTGCTGCACTTCCTATTGTGGCCGGTGGATTGATCTTCATTTTCCCCGAACTGATTCCCTATACCTTTGCCGGGTTTTTGGGATTCTTTGGCCTGATCATGCTATTCTCTTTTCAACTTAGCTTTTTGGGTATAATCACGTTTATTATAGCCGTCCTGATTGTGATGAATCCTGATTCGGTCGCCTATTTTATTGCCTTCTTTATGCTGACCTACGCGATTTCAAACCTTATCCAATTCTATAAGCAATGGAAAAATAAAGATCCGAAAGAAATGAGTGATGGAGAGATAATTATTGAGGATGACTGAGCAGAATCACCTGTTCATTGCCTCGTAAATAAAGTAAGGGGGGATATTTTTCCAACAGAACTCGGTAGTATAATTCCCAAAAGCTTCCGTAAGCGGTTCTTTCAAATGACCGGAAGTTTGGTAAGCAAGAAACGACCCCTCTTTTTTAAGTACCTGTTTCGTTTTCGATAGAATATCCAATTTTATCTCCCAGTCAAAAAAGGAGAACGGAATTCCTGAAACCACATGATCTGCATTTCCAACTACATCTTCAGGAAGTAAATCAATGATATCCTCTACAGATTTATGAAAAACGGTCAGACGGTTGTCGTCAATATTATTCAGGAGCTTGTAGAAGTTATCGTTGGTTTCAAAAACGAATAAACGAGCATCGGGGCGCATTTTTTTGAGGAAGTGTTTGGTAAAAACTCCGGTACCGCCACCGTATTCAATGATTACATCCGTGGTGGCAAAATCTATATGCTCACATAATTTCCGGATACAGTATTTAGAAGATGGAGTGATAGAGGCAACATCTCTATCTGTTGCAAATGATTTTATAAACTCAATGGTCCCTTTCATAAATAATATTATAGTTCGTCTTCTAATTTCGCAATTTGGTCTCTAATGCGAGCCGCCTCTTCAAACTCCATGTTCTTGGCTGAATGATACATCGTTTCACGAAGGTGTTCAATAAGCTTATCCTTACTTTCAAAAGTAACCTCCTTCATGGCAGGACTCGCCTTATACTGAATTCCTTCTTCAGCTACTTTAATGACTTCAAGCGGTTCTTCATTCCGATCGTCTTCCGGACGGGTGAAATCAACGCTCTTACTTGATATCAAGGCCGGATCAACAAGCGGTTTCAATTCCTTCTTAATGGTTTCCGGAGTGATACCATGCTTCTCATTATATTCTTCCTGGATCTTTCGTCGACGACGGGTTTCATCAACTACCTTTTGTATACTTTTTGTGATCTTATCAGCATACAAAATGGCCTTTCCGCCCACATTACGCGCGGCGCGGCCCACGATCTGAAATAACGAGGTTTCTGATCTGAGGAATCCTTCTTTATCCGCATCCATGATGGCAACTAAGCTCAGTTCAGGAATATCAATTCCCTCGCGAAGCAGGTTGATCCCTACCAATACGTCAAAATCACCGCGGCGGAATTTATACAAAACTTCGATTCTTTCAAGGGCGTTTAATTCACTGTGCATATACGCCGCTTTGATATTCAGGTTCTTAAGGTATTCACTGAGCTCTTCACTGAGTCGCTTGGTAAGCGTGATAACTAAAACCCGCTCATTCTTCTCGATCTTCTCACGGATTTCTCCCAACAGGTCATCAACCTGGTTACCAAGAGGGCGGATCTCAATTTCCGGCTCCATTAATCCAGTTGGGCGAATGATCTGCTCGGTATAGACGCCACCGGATTTCTCCAGTTCATAGTCACTTGGTGTGGCGCTCACAAAAATAACCTGGTTTACAAGCTCCTCCCACTCATCAAAAGTTAGGGGCCGGTTATCTAACGCTGATGGAAGCCGAAATCCATGTTCTACCAATTCTATTTTTCGGGATCGATCTCCCCCATACATAGCATTTATTTGAGGAATAGTTTGATGGCTTTCATCCACCACTACCAGAAAATCATCAGGAAAATAGTCGAGTAAACAGTAAGGACGTTCACCTGGTTTTCTGGCACTCAGATATCTCGAATAATTTTCAATCCCGGAGCAGTAACCGATCTCCTGAATCATTTCAATATCAAATAAAGTGCGCTGTTCGATGCGTTTGGCCTCTAGAAACTTCTCTTCATCGATAAGCACTTTTCTGCGCCACTCCAACTCTTCCCGGATCTGCTCGATAGATGTTTCAAGGCGCTCTTTGGAAGTTACATAATGCGACGCCGGATAGACCCGGAATTCATCTACAGATTCAATAATGGAACCATCATCCACATCAAAAAGCTGAAGGGACTCAATTTCATCCCCCCATTGGGTAATACGCAATCCTTCATCAGAATAAGCCGGGTAGATATCGATCACATCACCGCGAACGCGAAATGCCCCTCGTTTGAACTCCAGGTCATTGCGACTATAATGAAGGTCCACCAGATCATATAAAATGGTATTTCGGGGAATTTCCTGTCCAACCTCTAAGTTCAGGATCAGCTTCTCGTATTCTGAAGGAGAACCGATACCATAGATACAGCTTATCGAAGAAACAATGATCACATCGCGCCGACCGGAAAGAAGAGAGCTCGTGGCCCTTAATCTCAACCGCTGAATTTCCTCATTGATGGAAAGATCTTTCTCAATGTACTTATCCTGAGTAGAGAGGTATGCTTCGGGCTGGTAATAATCATAGTAAGAAATGAAAAACTCAACGCGGTTGTCGGGGAAGAAATCACTTAGCTCCCGGTAAAGCTGTGCGGCAAGTGTTTTATTATGGCTCATCACCAACGTGGGCTTCTGCACATTCTCGATGGTATTGGCAACAGTACGTGTTTTACCGGAACCGGTAATTCCAAGTAAAGTCTGGAACTTATCGCCCGCGCGGAGTCCTTCCGTGAGTTCGGCAATAGCACCGGGCTGGTCGCCCGCAGGTTCGTAAGGGGAGTGAAGTTTAAATTGAGCCATAAATAGCTTTTAAAGGTACAAACTGTGACGTAACTTAGGAAACGATAATGTTTAAATCATTGAAGTAATGGATGGGTATAAACATTTAAGTTGAAAGTAAATTCCATTTTATGAAAGATGGTTATTCGTTATTGGTTAATCGTGTATAAGAAACCAATAACGAATACATGAATAATTAATAACGAAACACAACATGTCCCACAGACATAAAGAATTAGAATCGCCCCGAAAAAGAATTGATGAAATTGATGAGCACATTTTGGATCTGCTTTCTGAACGGGGAGAGATCGTTCGTGATGTGATCAGGCGCAAAGTAGAAAATCAGCTCCCTGTATTTGTTCCGGCGAGGGAAGAAGAAAAGTCAAAGGCTTTTAAAGAACTGGCTAAAGCGAAAGGCATAGATCCTGATTGGGCGGAGGATTTTCTGCGCATGATAATGACGGCATCCCGGGCAACGCAATCTCAGGAAACCTTCCCGATTGCAACTGAAGAACCGAAGCATATTTTGGTTATTGGCGGAGAAGGTGGAATGGGAAGTTTGTATAAAAGAATTGCCGATCAAACCGGCCATCAAACCTATTCTATTGATAAAAAGAACTGGCATGAACTGGAGGAAATAGGCCCTAAGCTGGATATGGTGATCGTAACGGTTCCCATAAATGTAACAGAAAGCGTGATAGAGCGATTAAGCGGAAGGCTTAAAAAAGAAACCATTTTAGCTGATTTCACCAGTAATAAATCCAATCCTATTCAGGCGATGTTAAAAGCACATGAAGGCCCCGTTGTTGGTTTACACCCAATGCATGGTCCTGATGTGCAAAACCTGTCCAAACAGCTCATGGTTTTCTGTGGAGCACGCGATGCTGATAAAGCTAAGTGGTTTGTAGATCAGTGCGAATTATGGGGTATGAGAGTGATAGAAGCTGATCCTGAGAAACATGATCACGTGATGAACCTTGTTCAGGGACTGCGTCACTTTGTAGCTCTTTTACACGGTTCTTTCATGGAAGAGTATGACCTGAAGCCGGCTGATATGCTGGATTACTCCTCACCGATATACAGGGCCGAATTGATGATGACCGGCCGAATTTTTGCGCAAGATGCAGAACTCTATGCTGATATCGTTTTTGCCAACAAAGAACGCCGAGATCTGCTCATCAAGTTCTTTGATCACCACAAAAAACTCGCAAAGCTGGTCGAAGAAAATGACCGAGAAGGATTCATAAAAGAATTTGAAGGGGTAACAGATTTCTTTGGAAAATTTGCAACCCAGGCACTTGAGGAAAGTGGGTACTTGATAAATCGGTTGGCTGATCGGTTTGCGTAAGTTACTTTATCAAAGTCATAGATCGTGATTGGTTAAACAAAACTGATCCGGAAGTTGATCTTGCACTAATGCGGTATATGTAGACACCACTTGCTAAGTTCTTTGCATTGAAGTTTACCTGATGTGAGCCACCACTCATTTGGTTATCAGTAAGTACGCTTCCAACTTTTCGTCCATTTATATCAAAAATTTCGAGATCAACTATAGCTGTTGAGGGTAGCGTAAATGAAATAGAAGTTGTTGGATTGAATGGGTTCGGATAATTTTGGTCAAGGGTAAAAGAGTCAGGAAGGTCTTTGCTTTTAGTTATGTTCGTTACTGTTTCTGCGGGAACCCCCAAAAATATGCCCCTTCCGTGTGTTGCAATGGCAAGAACATTGTCATCAGAGCGTAGGTCTAGATACTCCACCACAGTTTTACCGATCAAATTTTCAGCTTGTCTGGTCCACACGGTGGAGGAGCCGTTTAGTTCTGTAGTAGAATATAGACCAGTACTGGTGCCTACAAAATATACTGGGCCATCCTGGGTTTCAATAATTGCAGCAGTTCGTACAGATGGCCCGTTATTACCGGATAAATTTCCTTCAACATTTGTCCAGTCATCCCCACCATTCTCTGAATGAAATATACTGGGGACTCCGTAATTTGAGAAAATAACCATCACCTCATCGGCATCAGTAGGATTTATTGCTATGTCATGAGTATATGATCCTGATGCAGCGCCTGCAATTGATATATCTTCAGCTGAGTTACTCGAATTGGCGTTAGGAAGTTTAAAAAGTTTTGGAGAACCGGAGTCATTATATCCGGCATAATAAAGCAGAGAGGTTGGGTTGTCCTCCGAAACTTCAAGTGTACTTATAATAAAACTTGGGTCATCTAAGCCTACCCCGGGAATTATACTCCACCCTTCATAAGGGGATGAATTTTCATAAGGGGGTATTTCACTTAAAGCAGTATTCCTCCAGATAGAATCTCCTTCTGGGTAGTACATAGTCTCAATATCAACAGGATCGACTTTATACGGATGAATAAAGAGCTGACCGGAAGCATCTGCAGGATCTACATTGGTCCACTCAGGCCGGGTTTCTGCGTCACAGCTACTAAAGATGCAGTCAAGACTTCCATCCTGAAGATATTTTAAACGCAACACACTTCCATTTTGGCTGGATACATAAGCATATTCATCAGTAAAGGCTGCATAACTTCCGTCTCCTGAGGAGAGATCAACTGATGAGCTATTTTGGGAAACAAGGTCATAATTAAAAAATGGAGAGCCATTATCCTGTGTTCCTCCAACAACACGGGTATCATTTCCTTCAGGAAAAATAGCAGCAGTGTAAAATTGAGTTACATTATATCCCTGATCTTTATCAGTCCAACTAACAGGGGTAGTAGTTATTGAATTTGTTAAAGAAACTCCTCCGTCATGACCGCTCCAGACACGATCGGGGTCTGTTGGGTCAAAGGAAATAACGTGTTGATCAGCGTGATGGTTTGGGTAGCCGCCAACATTATTCTCAGTAGAATATCCCCCTATCCACATATCTTCAGGATCCTCAGGTTGTGGAGAAGTAAAACCGTCAAAAGAAATATAAAGGTTTGTTCCTCCGGCAATTACAATATCAGGGTCAGTTGGGTGAACATTCAGGAGCATGTTATAACCACCCTGTAAATTAAAACTACCTACACTACCCCCATAATCAGGCAAATTATCTGTACGGTCTTCATTGTTGGCAGGAGAATCGAGATCTATGTAGCTTAGCTCGGGTTCACCATTTACATTAGATAAGACATAGACATTGTTTGGTGAAGAGTAAGAAACGGAAATAATGCTTCTTGCATGTGTAGTGGGGAAAAAATCCGGAGTTATATCAACCCAATTATCCCCATCATCTGAGGAGAGATAAACACCGGGATCATTAGTTTGGCTGCACCCGCCACAAGCATCCAGCTGAGATATTACAGCTACAATATCACCATCAGGCATGATGTCAAAATCTGCCCACGAGTGTTGCCCAGGTTCGCCTAATATGGTGTTGAAAATTTGTCCGTCAGTTGATCTTCGTACTCCAAAGCCATTACTTGAAATAAAAATAGATCCTGTTGAGGGGCTTACTTTAACTTTACTTATATAATCATAGGGAGAGTTAAAGGTATTATTATCACTTTGGCCTGTAGATGAAATTTGTGTCCATGTAATCCCGTTGTCGGTAGATCGGTAGACCCCATTTCCATAATAAAACCCTTGCCCCCCACGGGAAGAAGCAGAGTTGCCAGAAAATTCTCCCGTCACAAAATACCAGTTATCTGTATATCCATTACGCGGGTCTTGCGCTAAATAGGTTACGCTGCTTATCTCGGAGGGGTCGGTTACAAGTGTCCAGTTATCACCGGCATCTGTTGATCTCCAAACCCCACCGGAAACTCCTCCTGCAAGGATTATGTCTGAATCATCAATATCAACCGCCAAGGCTCTCGTTCTGCCGCCAACATCGTAGGGGCCAATTTCAGTAAAATTATAGTCGGTTGAATTTTTAAAGCTTTTAAATAATGAGGCTGAAGGAAGAAATTCAGCATGCTGAAGTTCCAAAGATCGAACATTAGAAGGAATAGCATCAATTGAAGGGTCTCTCATAAGCCGAAAGAAATGGTCATACCGTCCCTTGTTTGTTCTTTCTCTGTCTTCAATGGTTTTAGCTTTCTTTTCAATACTTGGCCGAAGCTCCGTTGTTGGAAGAGTAGTTGAAATGCTGAGAAATAGAATCAGCGAAAAAACCGGAAGTAGAATTTTAAAATGGTTCATAAGTAAATTATTAGTAGATTTTTTGTACAACCCATGAAGATGATGACGCACCCTCCATACTCATATTTTGTGACGATATAATTAAAGCTGTCATAACAGAATCTTGTTTAGGCGAGTAACCATCACAGGCATTGGAACAATTTAGAGTTAGCTTTCTACCCTTAGTTAAAGGTTCTGTTTGCCGACCATATTTTATGATGTCGACAATCTCAGCCTCGATAAAAATGTTTCCATCTTCAGAAACCTGCAGAACAAGCATTTCAGCTATAAGACTTCCCGGTGCCATATCATTGGTTTCGGGTAAATCAGCTGCAGGAGGATTTTCTTGGGCTTTATTTTTTGTTCCACATGTACCCAGAAAAAAACAAAGTAGAACAAAGAAGAGCAGGTTTAGTGTTTTCATACTATTGATTACAATGAATATTGGACAGAGTTTTCATTGTAATACATTTAAACAAAATATCAAAAGAGGGTATTTGAAGTAATCAAAGTCATTATTTATAGGAACTTCCTCCTGATGAAAAAAAATATGGAAGGAAGTACCGTGCAAAAAGCTAGAAAATTAACGGTTAGCTTTGTTTATTAATAAAATGACTGCTTTAGATATATAAAAAGGAATGGCAAAGGAGGATATCGTCATGACGATAAATACCCACCAGTTACTGATGGAAAAATCAGTTGCCAGCAAATACAATACATAAAAAATCCACCCTGTTAAAAAAACAAAACCAATTTTAGCCTCTAAAGAAATTTTTGAGGGTTGATCTTTACTACTCATCCCTTCATCCTGTTAAACCGCAAAGCCCCGATCATCCAGTTTGGGAGATTCTTTTTGGGGTCACGCTTGGTCATATCAATGTACCACCCGATCTTTTTCATGATGGGGACCTTGTGTGTTTCCACAAACTCGATCAGAGTCCCGTCAGGATCTTCCACATAGGTAAAACGCCCTGCAGCTTCACCCATATCAAAGCTGTTGGCAGAATCTACGGTGAAGGGAAATCCGTTTGATTTTAGGTCCTCTTCCAAAGCATCCATTCCTTGGATATCAAAACACAAGTGAATGAAGCCGAGGTCGCCCCAATAACGATCTTTGAATATTTTGCGAGGCTCTCTTTCCTTTACTTCGATCAGCTCGATCTCGGTTGGCCCGAACAATTGGCTGAACCCACCCTGTCGTGGCTTTGAGTGCCGGAGTAAAACTCTTCTGAATTCATGCTCTCCGCCCGGTAGTCCCTTTAAGTCAGCAAACTTCCCGGTTTTATCATAAACTGCTTCATCATATCCCAGCACATCTGAATACAGTTTGCGTGCGGACTCAATATCCGTTGAACCAATGATCGCACCAACCACGCCGCCTGTAGAGGCAGGGGTTTTCTTTTTGAAGAAATCGAGTCCTTTAACCACCTGCCAGATATTTCCATACAGATCCTCTACAAAGAAATTAAGATCTCCTGCCGGATTCTTCTCAAGTGGTGTAAGGATGTTCAATCCGGCGCTTTTCATTTCCTTAAAATTTTTAGCTACATCAATGGATTTTATCTTACCGCAGTTGATGCCCAGATCACCCATCAAAATATCAAAGTCGGCGGACTGAGGGGTTCGGCTGGTGTATTGCCAGATCTCAAATCCGCCGCCGCCTTTCATATTCAGGCTAAGGATTGCTGTACGGTCATGAGGTTTTCCGCCGGTATAAGGGAGCATCAATTCTGCAGTGGCTGCATCTTCAAATACTTTGATATCCATCCCGAAATACTTTCGGTACCAATCGGTTGCCTTATACACATCGGGAATGCCGATACCAATTTGCTGAATGCCGGAGATCACTTTTTCCATAGGATGAATAGATTGGGATATAAAATAAGTTGGGCGCCAAAGTACGTTTTTTTGAAGTGTTAGAAAAAGGGGAAATGAGTCAGATATGTTGAATCAAGGTTTAGTTGCCAGTAATAGGCCTGTCAGGGTTCAGGCATATTTATTTAACAATAGCTTACTAGTTCTAAAAACCTGACAGGCCTACTACTACCCGATCTATAGAACGCTAACTTCCGCCCTGATTTTCTGTAACAGCTTTCAAGAAGGCTTTAAAATCATCCGTATCATATTTTGCCATTCCGCGATGCTCCATCACAATATCACCTTCAGGAGAAATAACATAAGTAGTCGGAACTACCGAGCTGTCATAAATTCTTGGTTTGGCAATGACTGAATAAACCGGAAAAGTGAATCCCTTGCGCGCCACAAAATCCCATGCTTTCTGCGGATCCTGATCAAGTGAGGCCATTACAAATACGATATTTTCATCATCGATGTCATCATATAAACGCTGAATGTTTGGCATCTCGGCAATGCATGGTGGGCACCATGTAGCCCATAAATTCATGAAGATGGTTTTGCCTTCAAACTTAGAAAGAGAAGTTCTTTCGCCATCCAGAGTGAGCAACGGCATATTGTAATCAGCCTTATTCCCATGGATAATGGATTCCTCTGTATCGGGTTGAAGGATGCCGGTGTAGAGCAGAACGCTTTGCATTTTTCCTATTACTTCAGTGTGATATCCTGTGGCGTACAGTCCGGCTCCGATCAAAAAAATGATACTCCACTGCACGAGTTCTTTTTTGAAGGATGAAGTTTTAGCCTTGGTTTCTTTCTTGTTCATGAGGGAAGGTCAGAAAAAAGAGGGTGTTCAAAAAAGTTGTAGTTACAAGTAAGCCGGTTATACTGACGAGATTCGTTTCAAATAAAACTTGCGATCTCATCCAGAGGCTTTTTATCAATATCAGGAACTTTCACCCCGTTTTCAGGATACCCAACCACTAATAACAAAAAAGGTTTTTCATGAGAAGGCCGACCCATGATCTCATTCAAAAACCCCATGGGACTTGGAGTGTGAGTCAGAGCCACCAACCCGGCATGATGAAGTGCTGCGATCAAAAACCCGGTAGCGATTCCCACGGATTCTTTTACATAGTAATGCTTTTCCTTTTCGCCATTTTCATCAATGTTATAACTTTGGGCAAAAATTCCGATCAGAAATGGGGCTTTTTCAAGAAAAGGTTTGTTTTCATCGGTTCCTAAGGGATGAAGGTCTTCCAGCCAATCCTCAGGGGCGCGTCGGTTGTAGAATTCTTTTTCCTCTTTTTCTGCTTCAACCCGTATCTTCTTTTTGACCTCCGGGTCACTCACCACTGCAAAATGCCAGGGCTGTTTGTTGGCGCCGTTAGGGGCAGTTCCAGCAGCAAGTAAACACTTTTCTATGATCTCTCGTGGAACAGGTCGGTCTGAAAAATCCCGAACGGTACGGCGGGCTTTCATCTTATCATAAAATGCAGAAGCCTGACGCTTCATTTCTTCAATTGGAATTTCTTTGTAATCAGTATGGGGAACAAAAATGGCTTCTCGCATATCGTTACATGAATTAGAATTTACGGAAGTTACTGTACAACAGAGCCTTTTGCCAACCACCAGGGATGTACTTCAACAGCTAATATGCCCGCTTTTACCATAGGATCATTTTTAGCTAATCTCTCTGCTTCTTCTTTAGTGGCAACGTTATACACTGAAAAGCCGCGAACCTCGGTTTGTCCATCCGTTGGTCCGTTTAGGTTTATGATGCCTCTTTCATAAAGGTCGCCTAAATAATCAAGATGCTCTTGTTGAAGCTTCATCGCCTCTTCCTGAGATTTACTTCGTTCCGACCCGCTTTTCAGAAATACAATGAAATACTTTTGCATGGTCATTGTTTCACCGGCCCATTCATATTCAAAAGTTTCGGGTTGAGCCGTCGAATCTGCTTCCTGACCAAAGGCTAAGGCTGAAATCATCAGTAAAGGGAGAAAAAGGAGGCTTTTATTCATGGGGGATACTTTAGATTTAATTTAGTTAATCAAATATACAAGAATTCCGTCTTCGCCGGAATGATGGAAGTGTGGGATTTAAAAGCGAACATAAGACAACGGGTTGACATGCGTTCCGTCTTTAATGATCTCAAAATGGAGATGAACCCCGCTTGATGTTCCGGTATTACCGGCCTGTCCTACTACATCTCCTTTACGAACCCGGTCGCCTTCTTTCATGCTGATCCGGTTCATGTGCGCATACACCGTTTCATATCCATTGGAATGTTTGATACGAACCATTTTACCATATCCGCGTCCGTCACCTGCTTTTACTACGACCCCTTGTTCTGCAGCAAAAACTTTATCCCTTAGTCCGGCATTAAGATCAACCCCCTGATGCTCTCTGTTCCATCGCGGACCAAACTCAGAGGTTACGTAAGTGTCTTTCAAAGGGTTGGAAAAGTTCACCCCAGAAACCCGCATGAGTGGGGGAAGTTTAACATCATTGTTATTTTTTTTTGGCTTTGGCTTATTCCATGGAAAGCCAATTGAAATGCCCACAGAAAAAGAAACGGGACTGAAATCAAATGATCGGAACGCGGGATTTTCTGTGAAACTGCTTTGTGGAACTATATCTTGTGGAAGATTATGGGATCGAGTGATCTCAGCCTGAAGACGAACAAAGTTCAGTAAATAATATTTCACTCCTGCAGTAAAGGAAGTTGTAAGTTGGTTGACAGGCTCTTGTGGTTGCACCCACGATTCATTTCCATTTCTGAGATCTGTGGCGCGAATTTTGAAATCCCAGACACTACCGGTTTTAACTCCGGCATAAGCACCCCATTTAGGCCACTGTAATCCAGCCGTTGCACCGAGATTAAACTGCTGAAAATCTACCGGCCCGCCGATAAAAAAATCCTTCTGATTGTGAATGAGGTACTCGCCCTTCGCGGCCACATAGAACCGGTAAAATAAATAACGCTCCAATTCTACTTCTAACATTCCCTTTGAAACAGCGCCAATCTCACCGCGATAGGTGTCATTTGGAACGTAATTGAAGCCAACACTTTGAATGCTGTAATTAGCGGAAAGCCTGTAATCCTGAGCTTCAATGGTGCTTGAAATGGAAGCAAGCACCAGCCAAAAGGCGAGTAAGGTCTTTATAAAAATTGTGCTGCTTGAGATACCCATTAAACCCACGTTATCTGTTAAGTTTTGGCATAAACATGATTATAAAACAGTTAACCTGCAACTGAGTTATATGATTTCAGGAAGTTGATCCATTCTATTTGTTCAGAAAGACGCTCATTATAACGAAGGCGTAAGTTTAGTGAATTAATATTATCTATCCAGGACTCAGCCAGTGCATATTTTTCCAGATAAGCCAATCGGTTGAGGACTCCTTCATAAACATCAAACCAAGCTGATGAGGCGGTGTGATCTTGAAGTGCTGTGGCATATAAAATAATCAGAGAATCTCTTTTCTCCTGAAGGGCTTTATTCAAAGTAAGCATTTGGTTTGGAAGATTAAGCCGACCAAAGTTAGTACTGTCAGGGAAGTTATTGAGGTATCTTCGTTCAATATGAAAGTCCCACTGTAAAGAGTCTTCCCTCATTTCCAAGCTAAAGCGTAATGTTCGTGCGGAAGAAGATTCAATATCATTGCTAATGGTTTGAAGGAGAGAATCTGCTTTGCCGTGACCGCCCTTCAAAAACAAGGCATCGGCTTTTAGCACCTGCAGGGTGATAAGGGTATCGGTTGGGGCGAAGGCATTTAGCGCCTCTGAATAATTCCGCTGTTCTAATTGAGCCCGAATCCATGCGTCTTTGATGAGGACGTTTTTAGGATCTGTAGCGAATAGCTCATCCAGTTTTCTGTAAGCTGCACCGGTATCTTCTGCAGCCAGGTGAAACCGATGTTCGTCCCAAAGTCGCTGTTCTTTGTTGATAGCATGTGGACATTCTTTCTGAAACAAAGAGCGTTGTGCGAAAATAAATTCCGAAACTTCTTGGTCTACGGAATCAAGCTGAGTTTGCTCAAGCGTTCGGTGCCACCTGGAAATGAGTTCATCAAATGAAGTTTGGTAAGACTGCTCAAAAGAAGAACCGGAATACACGGCTTTGAAGTTTTCAGCAGGAAATTCTTCCAGCAAATTTTCCACAAATGAGCCTGACGTCGTATAGCTGATGGCTCCGGCGCTTTTATAAAATCCCCAAAATGATAAACCTGCTCTCATCTCTTCAGCGGAAGGCCAGGGTTGCTCCGCGGCGACAATTTGATGAAGCGTGGACCTGGAAGAGGCATCTTTGGCAATTCCTTCTGCAAGCCCTTCGATCAACCCAATGCTCCAGCTTCCGTTGAATAAGTCATTGCCAAACTGTTTAGAGATCACATGAACCAATTCATGTTTTAATACTCCGTCCAGTTGTTGTTTGGCGATGTGCAGCTGATCCCGTTCCAGCCAGATAGGTACATAACTGGTGAATTTAGCTCCGGTAATGCTCTTTTTCTGCCAGGCGTGAGCGTACAAATAGGATTCGACTTTTCGCCCCTCCGGCCATTCAATTTTCAACACGTCTGTTATTTGTTGAAAATGAAATTCATGCCGGGCAGCCCAATACCTGATATCATCATTCGAATAAAATTCCTCATCAAAAAACAGATCGAAATGTTCGGTTTGGTGATAACCACCGAGCTGCTGCTGAATGGTTTCTCTCGGACTTATAATTCCGGCCTCATCCAGATTCAGGTAGCTGAAAATCAGGGAGATCAATGCCAATCCTGTTATGAGCTTTGTTTGAAAGTCGCGATTCCATTCAGGAATCACCCAAAGCAGGGTGATCCACAAAAAAGTAAGCCAGCGAAAGTAGAAAAAAGAGCCGGTTATATGTACGGTTTCATCATAGATCGGACCCGGCCACAAGCCCCAAACGTGATTGTAGAAATACACCTGTGGAAAAGTGAAAAAATAGATCAGCAAAATTCCAACAGCACAAAATAAAAGAATGAAAGTGGTAATGGTTTTAGGGAAAAGGAACTTGAGCTCACGAGTGAGCCGGCCAATGGCGACACCGAAAAACACGCTGGGAACCGGAACGAAAACCCAGAAGCCAACGCCGTCGATGGTTAGACATCCGCTGAATAGGGAGAAAAAGAAAAGGGGGAGTCCGGCTAAATAAAGATATCCAAGAATTCGAATGGCAGAGAAAAGATCTGACTCAGAGAGATGTTTAGCTGATTTGATCCCTCCCCAAAAACATCCAATAGTTCCGGCGAGCATCGCTGATTCAAAATGGAAATCGTGCAGGAGCGGAATGGACCACAAAGCCGATCCGATTAAAAGAGGTAAAATATAGGTTAGCGGTTTCTTCAAGAATTTGGGTAATGAAGTGATAAAGTGATGAAGTAAGTTAGGAAAACCTAAGTTATTAGATAACTATTTTTGAAGCTTTGAAAGAGTTATTTAGATTTACTTGATCATTTTTCAACTGCTGACTTCTCATTCGTCAGTAAACTCGATTTTGTAGCGGATAATTTCAGCTGGTTCCCGATAATTGTCTTGGTGTTTTATGCGGTAAAGGAATCCGTTTTTTATAATGAGATCGGAAGGAAGCCAAGCTCGCCGATTTCTTTTTTGTCCCGGTAGCTCAAAGGTTCCGATGGTTTCATGGTTTTTGTTAAAGACATACCATGTAAAAAGAGAATCGTTTTCTGTGACGGCAGCAACCCACAAGCGATTTTCGTTATCGAGGTGGATGCGGTCGATAGCCGGCCAGGTGTTTGGGGTTTCCACATTTTCTAAAAAATTACGGCGCTTTTTTGAAGAAGCGAGCGCAAGCGATTTATCTCTTGAAAGAGGTGTGTTCTGATAAGACATATAAATGGATTCCAAATAGTTGCCCTTCCGGTCGTAGATTTTGATCAAAAAATTCTCATTCCAGGCGGAGTAAATTTTCCCTTCATCAGATACGGCCATCAAAGAAGAACGCGTGTAAGGCATGGTAAAAGGTATGGGATCTGGAAGCGTGCCATCAGGAGACCGGTTATAAAATGAAAAATCACGTTGCATGAAAACGGGTTTTGATTCTATATGCCCATCGTTGTCAACAAGACTGTAGCTTATATGATGTTCTCCCGGAGTAATTTTTTGAGGCAGTGAAAGTTCAAATCTGAAAAGAAAGGCAGAGTCACTTTGCACAAAAAATTTATCTCCAGGTCTGAGTCCACGCAGCTTACTGTCATTCTCTAAGCTCTCCATTTTGATAATAAATGAGTGAGAAAAACTCAGGTTAGTTAAGTCGAAAACATGGACTTCATAGTTCTCATATACGAAAAGTCGATCCCCAAAAATTTGTATATCCTGAATGCGCTCAAACTCGCTAGGGCCTCTTCCATATCTCCCAAGTTGTTTTTCGAAACTCCCATCAGAATTAAAAACAAGAATTCCGGCCTCTCCCATTTCGGAACCAATCTGAATATATAATCTCCCAAGATCATCAACGGCAATGTTGCCGGCGTAGCCCAAAAAGACGTCTTCTGTTTCCGTAAAAATGAGATCTTTTTCAGCTGAAATAGGTTTTAAAGTAGCCTCATTCTCTAAAATTAAGGTTAGATTTTTCAGATTTTGAATTTCTTCGGGCAGGTCAGTTTTCATTGTTTTAGACTCGGTGCTATCAGGATAGGAATCTGAAGAATAACATCCGGCTAGTATAAAAAGTCCAAGAAAAACAGAAGTAAAGTATTTCATACATACTCAGCATAATACAGTTCAAAGTTAGAGTATCATATAAAGCTCAGAAAACCAATCGCATAGTAATGCTAAGTGCTGATTATCCCGGCCCAATACACCCACCAAATAATTACGAACTGAAAAGGAAGGCGCAGAAGTAACATCCAGGTGTA
This sequence comes from Gracilimonas sp., assembly GCA_040904925.1. Lineage (GTDB taxonomy): Bacteria > Bacteroidota > Rhodothermia > Balneolales > Balneolaceae > Gracilimonas. Next base: position 41,474 of record JBBDSP010000015.1, read on the forward strand.
AAGTGTAAATCCTTTTTTATGAAGGGCTTTCTGGAACATAGTAATGTTGGCGGGAAAAACGGCAAGTAAAAGTAAGATCAATCCACAGGAAGCGAAGTTTTGCAGAAGAGGGATCATGATCCCAATTCCTCCGGCTATCTCAAAAATCCCACTGATCAGAACCAATGGTTTGTGCCAGGGCAGATAATCAGGCATTATCTTGATAAAAAGAGCAGGCTTCAAAAAATGCAATATCCCGGCAAGGATGAAAAGAGATCCAATGAGATAACGGTGGGTGGTCGGGTCAAAGAAAAAATCCATATAAAAGTGTTACTATGCGAGGGTGTTACGGTGTTAAAGAATGACAGATCTTTAACACCGTAACACATTAACACTCTCGCTCAATAACACCAAAACTATTTCTTGAACATGGTGCTGAAAATGAACCAGATATTTTCTTTTCGTTCCATAAGTCGTCGGGTGAAATAAGGGAACCAGTCGGTGCCGAAGGGAACGTAAACGCGGGCATGATATCTTTGTTCAGTAAGTTCTACCATGGTTTCTTCCCGAAGTCCATATAACATTTGAAACTCGAAGCTGTCTTTTGAAATATCCTTTTCTGAAGTATAATTTTTCAGCCAATCGATCAGTTCATCATCATGAGTTCCGAATCTTGGGAAAGGAGTTTTCTCTAACAATACTTTGGCCTGTTCTTTAAAAGCTTCCCGAATGGCCGGCATATCCTGTAAGGCAATTTTAGAAGGTTCTTTATAAGCCCCTTTTACCAAACGGATATCAGCTCCCATTTCTGCAAGCTCGTTGATGTCATCTTTGCTTCTGAATAACATGGATTGAATAACCGTGCCCACATGCTTTCCATACTTCTGAAAAGCTTCCTTGAAAATATCGAGCGTGATCTGTGTATTATCAGAACCTTCCATATCAATTCGAACAAACTGATTTTGATCTTTGGCTACATCCAACAATTTGAAGAGATTTTCGCGGCAAAAATCATGATCGATGTCGAGCCCCATCATAGTAAGCTTAATGGAAATACTGCTAATAAGCCCGTGCTCCTTAATACCCTCTAACAAACGGATGTAGGAATCGACCGTATCAGAGGCCATCTGACGGTCTTTTACGTTTTCTCCAAGCAGGTCAAGGGTTAGCTTGAGGTCTTTATCGTTTAATTGTTTTGCTTTAGAGATTGATTCGGTAAAAGATTCACCGGCAACAAATCGCTTTGCAAAAAAGAAAGGTAATTTCATGAGACTCCAATTTTTTAAGGCGCGCAAATTTAATCAATTGTAAACATTGTATCACTATCACAAAGTGTAACTATGTGAAAATTTGTTCGTGTAAGTGACAGGTGTTAAAACTAATGGAAAAATATTATGAGTACAGATAAAAGATATATATGGAGTTTGGCCATTTCATGGACCGCCTTTTTGGCGTTGATGTTATTGGCCGTTCAAATCGGCTTGGCACAGTCAAGTGAAGATGCATACCGAACCGATACATTTAATGTAAATGGAGAAGTAAGCCTGGAAGTTCAAACATCCGGAGGCAGTATTCAGGTTGAAGGCTCGAACAGCGATGAAGTCAGAGTCGAAATGTATGTGAGAAAAAGAGGAAGGTATATAGAACCCGGTGAGGCAGATCTGGAAGATTATGAGATCAGCATAGACCAAGATGGAAATACTGTAAGAGCTATTGTTGATCGAAACTCTAATCGTGGGTGGAACTGGAATGATGGTTATTCGATCTCTTTTGTGGTTTATGCCCCTCAGGAAACACGAACCCGGCTAAAAACCAGCGGCGGAAGTTTGACGGCAAAGAACCTGACAGGTTCACAAGAACTCAGAACAAGCGGTGGCAGCATTACAACGGAAGGGATAGAGGGGCAGATGATTCTGAAAACCTCCGGAGGCAGTATTTCAATAACAGATGTTCAGGGTGATGTAGAGGCCAATACCAGTGGCGGGACTATCCGGGCCGAGAAACTTTTAGGGAATTTAAAAGCCGGTACAAGCGGTGGCAGTATCAGGCTAAACGACATAGAGGGAAATGTTGAAGCCAAGACAAGCGGGGGTTCAATCAGGGCTGAAATTATAGCTCCGGGTGATATCATCGACCTGCGCACGAGTGGAGGAAGTATCACGGTTACCGTGCCACAAGAACAAGGCTATGACCTGGACCTGGATGCAAACCGGGTTCACGCTGAGTTGATCAATTTCAATGGAAGGGCAGAGAAGGACGAAGTAAAAGGAACATTCAATGGCGGTGGCACCATGTTGAAGGCTAAAACCAGCGGTGGTTCTGTTCGGTTAGAATATTTGTGATCAGAAAGAATGAAAAACTAAAAAGCGAGGGATAGTATCTCTCGCTTTTTTTGTTGTGGGATGGAGTCGGATTGCCATTGCTAAATCCTTATATTCAGGGTTCGACGAATTCAGAATACAAATTCTATATGTCCACAACAGAAACGGCTACCAAAGAAGCGAAAGAAAAAGAAGAAGAGCGCCCGATTATCATCAAAGGTGCGCGGACTCATAACCTCAAGAATATTGATGTTGAGATCCCCAGAGGAAAGTTGACTGTTGTGACCGGTGTATCCGGTTCCGGGAAATCGAGTCTCGCCTTTGATACGATTTACGCCGAGGGTCAGCGCCGGTATGTGGAGAGTCTTTCCAGTTATGCCCGCCAGTTTTTGGAGAGAATGGATAAACCCGATGTCGACTTTATGCAGGGCATTTCTCCGGCTATGGCCATTCAGCAAAAAACAACTTCCAGCAATCCACGCTCAACAGTCGGAACTACCACCGAGATCTATGATTACGTACGACTGCTTTTTGCGCGTGTCGGAAGAACGATCTCGCCAAAATCGGGAGAGTTGGTTAAAAAAGACTCACCCCGAACAGCCATCGAAAAATTATATGAGTCGCAGGAAGAAGGGGAACGGTTTTATGTGCTTCATCCTATTCCACATCATGACAAAAAGAAACTGGACGAAGAACTGAAAGTGCTAAAAGAGAAAGGATTGACCCGTCTCCTGAATATCGCTGACGAAAGCATGGTGGACTTGACCACAGATGAGATCAATCCGAAAAAATTCAAAGCGGATAAACACAGAGTCTTGATTGATCGGTTGGTTTTGAAGGATGATGAAGAAACCCGGACCCGAATTGCAGATTCTTTAGAAACAGCATTTCAGGAAGGAGCAGGCCGTTGCTCCATCAAAATGAAAGATGGTGAAGAGCTGACATTCAGCGAACGGTTTGAGATGGACGGGATAGAATTTCATGAGCCAACTCCGCAGATGTTTTCGTTCAATAACCCGTTTGGGGCATGTGATAAATGTGAAGGCTTTGGAAAGGTGGCCGGTATTGATGAGGATCTTGTTATTCCTGATCATCAGAAGACGATAAGGAATGGAGCTATTGCGCCGTTCACTTCTCAGAAATTCAGCATGCATTTACGGGACCTGATCAAAGTAGCTGCCCGTGAAAAATTCTCGATCGATACACCCTATGCCGATCTCCCGAAAGAGGTTAAGGATATCATCTGGAAAGGAAAGGATGAATACATAGGGATTTGGAAGTTTTTCGATGAGATCAAAAATCAGTCGTATAAAGTACATATGCGGGTGTTGTATTCTCGCTATCGCGGATACAGCCGATGCCCTGAGTGTGAGGGATATCGGGTTCGAAAAGATGCATTGTATGTGAAAGTGGGCGACCTGCATATTGGGGAAGTGTCGGAACTTACGATCGGTCATGCCCGGGATTATTTTGAAGATTTAGAGCTTACGGAGTTTGAGGAAGATGTAGCCGGACAAATTCTCTATGAGATCCGAAAGCGATTGAAGTACCTGGATGAAGTAGGGTTGGATTATCTAACACTTGATCGCCTGGCGAATACTTTGAGTGGAGGAGAATCACAGCGAATCAGTCTGGCTAACGCCTTGGGCTCTTCACTGATAGGAAGTTTATATGTACTGGATGAGCCAACTATTGGTCTTCACCCCAGAGATAATGATCGGCTGATCAAGATTCTGGAATCACTTAGAGATATCGGAAATACAGTGATCGTGGTAGAACACGATCCTGAGATGATCAAGGCTGCGGATAATGTGATCGATATTGGTCCTTTTGCCGGAACGCACGGTGGAGAAGTAGTTTTTCAGGGGAAGGTTGAGAAGCTTTTGAAATCAGATACACTTACCGGAAAATTCCTGAGTGGCCGAAAAGAAATTCCAATTCCCAAAAAGCGTAGAAAGGGATCGGGTAAAATGATCTCGCTGGAAGGGGCGTCCGAACACAATCTTAAGAATATTGATGTTGATTTCCCCCTTGGAATGATGACAGTAGTGACGGGAGTTTCAGGATCGGGTAAATCAACCTTAGTTCATGATACGCTGTATGCAGGAATTCAAAAACACATCGGTTCGTATAACGATAAAGTGGGTAGGTTTTCTGATCTCTCCGGTATGGCTGCTGTTCATGGGGTTGAAATGGTGGACCAAAGTCCGATCGGAAGGTCTTCGCGTTCAAATCCCGCTACTTATACCAAAGCATTTGATGGAATTCGTGATCTGTTTTCGAATACGAAGCAGGCCAAGATCATGGGATATACGCCCGGACACTTTTCATTTAACGTGCCGGGCGGGCGCTGTGAAAATTGTCAGGGTGAAGGAGTTCAGCGTATTGAAATGCAGTTCATGGCAGATATCGAATTAACCTGTGAAGTTTGTAACGGCACCCGCTTTCGTAAGGATGTGTTGAATGTGAAATATCGTGGGAAGAATATTCATGATGTGCTGGAAATGCCCGTTTCTGAAGCGATTGAATTTTTTGTGGATGAAAACACCATCATCAATAAGCTGCAGCCGTTAGAAGAGGTGGGACTTGGATACTTAAAACTCGGCCAAAGCGCGACCACACTTTCAGGAGGAGAAGCACAGCGGGTAAAACTGGCAAAATTTCTTTCCAAAACCTCCACCGACCACACACTTTATTTCTTTGACGAACCCACAACCGGACTCCATTTTGAGGACGTTGCCAAACTTCTCGATTCTTTTAATGAATTAGTAGAACAAGGACACTCGGTCATTATCATTGAACACAATCTCGATATCATAAAATGTGCGGATTGGGTTATTGATTTAGGCCCTGAAGGCGGATTTGGAGGAGGTCAGATCATTGCGGAAGGAACACCTGAAGACCTTATGAAAATAGAAGACAGTCATACAGGGCGTTTTATGAAAGAATATCTGAAAGGTTGAAATTCTCGTTTAACGATTTATAGAGGGTACAAATAAAGAACAGTTGTGAATAGAAGGCAAATATCATTAATATATCTGCGCCAACGATTAAACGGCAGGAAGTATAAATTAAATATCAACTAAAAAAGAGTTAAGATGAGTTTAAAGAAAATAGTAAGTGGAATTATAATAGGTGCCTTCATTTTTGTTGGAAGCACAGCACAAGCCCAGGTTTTGCCAAAATTTGGTGTTAAAGCAGGAGTCAATTATTCAACTTTTAATAATGCCGATAATGTAGAGCATAAAGCAGGATTTCTAGGTGGTGTATATGCTAAAATAAATATACCTGCTACCCCAATGGCGATTCAGCCGGAGATCCTTTATGCTCAGTATGGAGCTAACGATGCCAACTCAGATGCTAGTTTTTCTGCTGATTACATTCAGGTTCCGGTTTTGGCTAAATTTGGCTTTGGGGCTCCTGCCGTACCGGTAAAACCGGAAGTGTTTTTTGGGCCCTACGCAGGGTTTAATATCAATTCCGAAATAGAAGGTGGAGGAGGAGCGGTTAATGCTGACGATTTCTTTAAGGACTCTGACTTTGGGGTTGTTGTTGGAGCCGGAGTGCAGGTAACAAAGTTAAGCTTTGAATTCAGATATACCGCAGGCTTAACGGATGTTTTTGAAGATCAGTATGCAGATGGAGAGAAAAATGGAGCCTTTTCTTTGACTGTAGGTATTAACTTTTAAATAGCGACTTTAAATGGTTGTGATACAAAAGGGAATGAGTGGTCATTCCCTTTTTCTATTTCCGGCATTTTTTATTCGCCATAAAACCGAATAGGTATATCAACCTGAATAAAATCCCATCTTAGTGACATACTGGTTATGCTTTGTTGAGGTTCGTTGAACGAAATGGTAAAAGCTTCAACGGGAATGGGAAGTCGGTTTACAGGAAACTTCATTCGCTTATAATCCCGCTCGGGATTGTAATTGAATGCTCCCCACTGCCCCAATTCATGATTCAGGATCACCGTGAATGAATCAGGTTCAGGGATGGTAAACAGCGCATAAGTTCCGGCATTTATAGCCTGATCTCCCATCAAAACCGGACGGGTTAGTGTAATTTCGGTAGCTTCATTTGCTCCGGTTCTCCATACTTCCCCCCAGGGCTCAAGATCCCCAAAAATAGTGCGGTCTTTTCGGTAGGGCTGCCCATAAACTACTTTGATATAGGTGCCATTATGTTTTATGGAAGCAATGGCGATCGGGCTTTTTCTGTTGCCTTCCTGAACAAGCTCAGGGGATTGGTTTTCTTGCTCATTACAACTTACAACAGTGATAGTCAGAAATAAGGCAGATAGAACTAATAATAAAATGCGGGGTAATATATGATGGATCAAAATTGGCCAAATATAAATTGAGGGTTGTTGCGTGAAGGCTCATAAGCCAGACCAACACCAAGATCAAACAACAAGTTCGATACTTTAAACTGAAGATGGAGTCCGGCCCCAAAAACACTTCGGCTTGATTCTACTAAATTATCCGAATCCATATCCGTTAAAGTGTGTGAAAAAGCAGTGAGATAAATGCTGCTTACATAAAACGGTACGGTAAGTATGCCGTTGTCCGGGTAAAAAAGAGGAATGGTGTAACGGGTGCTCAGCCGGCCAATGTTTTTAAAGCCGGAATCATTAGTCAGGTTATAATTTGGAAAGATATTTTCTGAGAAACCCATCGGTACAATGGAATCGTTTGAATAGATCGGGGCATCACTTTGTTGCAAAAAACGGAGATCAATTCGCAAAGATTGATTCCAGCGGCGAAGCGGAGATATATATCCGAAAGCCCCATATAATGCCGACCACTGATCGTTGAAATTGTTTAGAACCGGGCCTCCGGGAAATTCAATTTCTGCCGTTGGCTCGTTCAGGGTTTTCTCAACTATTCCAAAAAAGGAGATCCCGGAAGAAGGTTGTACATCACGGGGGAGATTTAAGATCCCAAAGCTAAGTTGAGAATAAAAGCCGGCGCGATATCGGGTTGAAAATTCTGACAAGGCCTCAGCTTGAAGATTATAGTATTTAAATTGCTCGGCTTTTATTTCAGGATTTAAAGTAAAGGCGCTATATCTGGTGTCAGATCTAAAGACATAGGTAAAAGGAATGGTAAGGCTGAAGCCACGGTCCTGTCTCATCAGTGAAAAGGTCTCGTCCGTGTTTGGATCCAGGGTGGCAAAAAACTCAGGATCGCTGTATGCCGAAAGCCGTGCGCCCGGGAAAAATGATTTATTGGTATAAGTGACATCATACCAAAGCCGATTCTGAAGACCGGTCAGCTCAGCCGTGTAAGACTGACTTGAAAGAGGATCGATGCTAGAGATAGAAACTCCACTTTGGTAGGTATTAGCTTTTTCTTCAAATACAGGAAAAATAACACGTGGTTTAAGCCAGCCGGGACCACCTTTATAAGAAGTCTTTTCCAGCTTCTGAACAGAGTCAATGAGTTCGCTGCCAAGGAGGGGGCGATTCAGTTTTTCCTGCAGCTCCGGTCCCCTTAATAAAGTATCGGTGCCTACCCGGGAATTTAAAAAATCACTCCGGTCCAGCAGCGCAATTTTTCGCTCATTTACGTTTTGTGTTACGTATGCAATTCGCTGTCCATCAGGGGAGTAGGAGGCTTCAAAAGCATTATATAAAGACGAAGTAAGCTGTAAGACCTCACCGGTATTCAGATCATACTCATACACATTCATTGCGGGCGAGGCATCCATTGTAAACATGATCTTATCTTCACCTGGATGCCATTCGGGATCGTGAATAGAGGCATCTTTAAAAGCGAGTGTTGGCTCACGGTCAAGGTCTTCAGAAAGTGAATTCAGATCTGTGATCCACAAAGCCTGAACTCCACGGCGGTTCACGATAACGGCAAGCTGTTCCGGATCATTTGGGTTGAATTGGAGGCTAACCGGATTTGCATCCTGAAATTTTTTCAAGGTTCTGATTTCTCTATTTTCAAGAACCTCAACGATCTTTCCATTAGAGCCATCCGTTTGAATCGCGAGGAGACGTGTTCCATTTGAGGTAGGGGCAAATGTACGGGCATCTTTGGTAAGCCGTTCGGTTTTACCGCTGTTAAGGTCTAGCTTTTGAAGGTCTGTTTTATAAGTTCCGGTGTATAGCGGATCGCGATTATAAGAGGCAAAATAAAGCTGATCATCCCCGGAGATCTCAAAGTTAAAATCCCCTACCCCAAAAACTTCGCTAATATGGCTGAACTCTTCTGAACGAAAATCATACGAATAAAAACCTACTCGTCCGTTATAAAAGGAGCCATAGAATAGAATTCGGTTTTCGTCGATCCATTTTGGGGCATGGGTTTCTTCTCCCTTAAACGGAGTGTCTAAAATTACAGCTTTTCCAGAAGTGTTTTTTTCGATCTGATCCAGCCGGTTTTGTTCGTATTCAGCCAGGTCCTGCTCATAGGAGTTGAATAATTGAGCGGGCCACTTTCCTGTTTTTTGTCGCAGTGCAAATCCATATCCGAGAAAGAAATTATGGTAATGGTAGCGGATTGCTTTTTTGGAAATATCATCGCCATATTCATTATGAAGCCAATCCACAAAGGTATAACCTGAGATGTAATGACGGTTAACTGGTAGAGAGTAATCAGAGGGAGTTAATGTTTGGCCCATATTCCATCGGTCAGAGCTTCCGAAGTTTGCGTTAAATCGGTTGTTAGAAAAAGTATAGTTCCCCCGACCTCCCATTGGTGCCACCGACTCGGTTTCATAATACACGGCCAGACCCTCATGCAATCCAACCGGCGGAAAACCATGTACGGTTCGGGCAAGATCCGGTGATAAAATGCTGACAGCATTTGGGATGCTTAACTTCTTCTCATCCCAGGGAATTTGAATATTGAAATGAGCGGCATGCACAAGTTCATGAGGGAGAACCGTTTCAAGCCAGTCTCCGGATTGTGGATTCATGCCTTTACCCTTGATGGAAGCAAGATCAACTTCAGACCGAAAATTAACAGAGTTCACAAATCCATTGGAGAGGTCGTTGTAGTTGGTCAGTATCACAGGAAAGTTTTTAAGTGTTCCGCCGGTGAGCTCATAAGCTTGATCATAATGACTTTCTAAAATAGCAGCAGAACGATATGCCAGAGAGTCTTCACCGTTTGGGAAAATGATCCTGAAGTGTTCGGTCTTTATTTCCTGCCAGTCAAGTCCTGCCGGGCGGTTTATAGTAAAAGCATTGTAGTTCAGCGGGTTATATAATTGACTAAAAGCCAAGTTGGGCAATAGCAAAACAACAGACAGCAGGATAAGTTTATAACGCTTCATTAAGCGGGAAGATTAAATTCTGGTAAATACTTATAGATTGCCCAATAATGAGAAAAAGCACCGCCCAATACAAATAGATGCCAAATTTCATGGAAGCCAAATGCTCCGGGAATGGGATTGGGTTTTCTGATACCGTAGATGACAGCGCCCGCAGTGTAAAAGAAGCCTCCCAGGGCGATCCAGTAAATAAAAGCATGCGGCAATATATTCCAAAGAATGGGCAATATGATCACGGAAACCCAGCCCATTAACAAGTATATAGCCGTTGAAAGCCACCGGGGGGCATTCAGCCAAAGCGTTTTTTTGAGGATCCCTGCCAGTGCAAAAAGCCAGATCCCAAGAAGCATCCCCCACTGCCAGGCTCCTTCTAATGCGATCACACACATCGGGGTGTAAGATCCGGCGATAACTACATAAATGAGGATATGATCAAAAAGCCGAAAGAGTTCTTCCGTTTTATTCTGAACATTGAGGGTATGATAGATTCCGCTCGACAAAAACATCAAAATCACTGAAATACCATATACCAAATAAGAAACTTTATGAGCAGTGGGGCTTTCAGAAGCGGCACTCATTAAGAAAAACAGCCATATTGTACCTATCAATGCACCTAAATAATGGGAATAAGCATTGAAGGGTTCTCTCGGGGGAAACAGGGTTTGCAAAGCGGTGTTATAAAAAAGATTCTAGATTGATCAGCCCAAATATAGAGTTTCTTCGTAAATAATGAATCAGCTAAAAGAACCTCCAAGCGTCTGAAAGACCGTGGAGCGTTCGCTGTTTGAATTAGTTTCGTGCCTTAATCCGCCACCGCAACGCTTCCAGGAGCTTCGCACGCTGGAAGGTTGCTTCTAAACAAAAAGACGCCAGTAGAAAAATAGTAGGGCGAAGGCGGTCAGGAAGATCATCCCAAGCCAGCTCAGGATCTTTAGCCATGTCGGTGGTTTATGTTCCTTGGGGAAGAATTTTGACATGATGAGCCTATAGTTGATGAATGCGAGAGCCGGTGCAGTAAGGAACGAAAGAGAAGTGGCAAGATCGATGATATAGGTAAACTGACTCCCCATTAAATAAAGAACCAGCATAGATATAACAGAAATACCGATCAGTAAGCCTTTGTAAGAAAAAAGCCACGAGCTTTTAACCTGATCTGATTTCATGACGCGGATGATTTCGCGACTTACCCTGGGATAGGAGTCAGTAACAGTAAGCGTGGTACTGAACATGGTGGTGAAAGCGCAGATAATAATGATCCAGTGCGCCCATTCTCCAAGAGTTAAGGTGTAGAGGTCGATTAGCTGTTGGGCAAAGGCGGCGCCGGCAGAAGAAAAACTGACTCCGGTTCCAAACATCACCAAAGCTCCCAATCCCAGGAAAATAAGCGCCAGAATAGCCGAACCGATATACCCGATATTAAAATCAAGCAGGCTTTCTTTTAGGGATGACCGGTGACCGGTTTGCTTTCCCCGCTCTAGGGTCCAGAGCGAATGCCAGGCGGCGGCATCAATGGGTATCGGCATCCAGCCCATCAGGGCGATCAGGAATGTGATACCGGCCACATCCCAGACAGAAGGAGCCTCCGTGAGTGAGGATGAATTTCCGTTGAAAAGTGCAGCGAAAAATGCTGCTATGGTAGAAAGAGTAAGCACTACCATCACCACTTTAATGAGGGAATCCAGTGCAGAATATTGTCCTTTGAAAAGCACAATGATGCAAATAGCTAAAATAATAATGCTCCAAACCAATAAGGGAAGCTCAATGCCGGTCAGTTCCACAGCAAGGCTTGCTGTCACAATAGTCACCGCTGCCTGAATGGCGAACATTGTGCCCACGGTAAAAATGATGTAGATCCATAGCGCCCAGCTCCCGAGTTTTTTGTAGCCGGCGATTAGGCTTTCTCCGGTGGCTGAAGCATAACGCGGGCCGTATTCCAGAAAGGGATACTTCATAAGGCTGGCAATAATTACGACCCATACTAATGCAAACCCATAATCAGCACCGGCTCGGGTAGATTGTACCAAATGTGAAACCCCTATGGCTGCCGCAGCGAGTATCAATCCCGGCCCGAAGGCGTATTTGAAGGTTGACTTAACTTTATCTGCTTTCATGTTTGAATTTTTATGAATCTATTGCGGGGGATTATACAGAAAAAAAGAAAAGTACCAAGAAGATTATAAGAGAACTCTTTTTAAAACTTTTTTCATTTTGAACTCCTACCATACATCCCGTTATTACATACGTTAATCTTCAATCAATTTATACCACTATGAAAGCATTTGTTACCGTTCTTTTCTCTTTGTTTTTCGGGATGATGGTGCAGGCCCAGGTTTTAAACCCTGAGCCGGTCTCGCTCGACTATTACCTCCCCGATGATGTTACCTATAACTCTGAAATTCCAACACCGGCAGAAATTCTTGGTGCTGAGCTGGGTGAGTGGCACGTTCGCCACGATCAGCTGGTGAATTATATGTACGCAGTTGCGGAAGCATCCGACCGGGTGTCTATCACCGAATATGCCCGCACCTACGAAAACCGCCCGTTGTTGATGTTGACCATCACCTCTCCGGACAATCACGAAAATATTGATGAATTAAAGGAAGAGCATTTAAAACTCACCGATGCATCTGTATCAGATGGCTTAGATCTTTCTGAAATGCCGATCGTGGTAACTATGAGTTACAGTGTGCACGGAAATGAGCCGAGTGGTTCAAATGCTTCGCTGGCCGTGGTGTACTACCTGGCTGCCGCACAAGGTGCAGAAATTGATGCGATATTACAGAACACCATTGTCAATGTAGATCCTAACATCAATCCTGATGGACTGGATCGGTTTGCACACTGGGCGAACACAAATAAAAGCAAAAATGTGTTAGTTACCGACCCAAATAGTCGTGAGTTTGATGAGACCTGGCCGGGCGGACGTACCAATCACTATTGGTTTGACCTGAACCGTGACTGGATGCCGATGATCCACCCCGAAAGTCAGGGTCGCGTTGCTAAATTCCATGAGTGGGTTCCACAGGTATTGACGGATCACCATGAGATGGGAACAAATTCCACCTTTTTCTTTCAGCCCGGAATTCCATCTCGCACGCATCCTTTGACGCCGCAGCGTAATCAGGCTTTGACTGGTGCTATCGCGGAGTATCACGCGGAAGCTCTGGATGACATTCAATCTCTTTACTACTCAAAAGAAAGCTTTGATGATTTTTATTACGGAAAAGGTTCTACCTATCCGGATGTAAACGGTTCGCTGGGGATCTTGTTTGAACAAGCAAGTTCTCGTGGACATGCACAGGAAAGCATTCATGGTACCTTAGAATTCCCATTCACCATTCGGAATCAGTTTGTAACCTCTCTTTCAACACTTGAGGCAGTACAGGGGCTGAAAGAAGAATTACTCGCCAACACCCGTGAGTTTTATAAGGAAGCCGCAGATGAAGCTGGAAATGCTTCGATCAAAGCCTATGTATTTGGGGAGGAAGCCGATCAGGCCCGAACCAAGCATTTAGCTGAAATGCTGGATCGCAATCAGATCAACGTATATGAACTGGATCGTGATTATCAGGATTTCAAAGTAGGAAAGGCCTTTGTAGTTCCAACTGATCAGAAACAATACAAGTTGATCACGGCGATGTTCGAACGCCGTACAGAATTTACCGACAGTTTATTCTATGATGTCTCTACCTGGACTATGCCGTATGCGTTCAACCTGCCTTTTGCAGAACTGAATCGCGATTATAATTCGAATATGCTGGGCAGTGAATTTTCTGTGGAGAGTTTTGAACTGGACGGAGATCTGGTAGGTGATAAGGCCCAATATGCCTACGCTTTTGAGTGGGATGAATATTATGCTCCCCGTGCGCTTTACCGATTACTCGGCAACGGTGTGAGAGCTAAGGTTGCATCCAAAACCTTCAAGGCTGTCATTGAAAATGGAGCCAAAGATTTTGATTATGGTACCATTCTCGTTCCATTGGGAATTCAGGATGATGAGGAAAAAGTACATGAGATCATCCAGACCATTACCGAAGAAGACGGCATCACGGTGTACGAACTTCCAACAGGATTGACTCCATCCGGTATGGATCTTGGTAGTGGAAACTTCGAAAATCTTCATGCCCCTAAAGTTGCAATGATCGGCGGTTCAGGCAGTAACTCAAGTGAAGTTGGTGAAGCATGGCACCTTTTCGATCAGCGCTATCACATGCCGCTATCGATCATTAAAGCGGATGATTTTGGCCGAACAGATCTCGATAGATATAACGTGATCATCTCCAGCGGATATGGTATTTCCGATGGAGCTGCCGAAAACCTGAAGCAATGGGTTCGCGAAGGCGGAACGCTCATCACATTTAAGAATGCAATTCGCTGGGCTAAATCACACGGTCTTGCAAATGTAGAATATGTTGAGGAAGATGAAGAAAATGGTGAGGAGGAAGAATCAACCGTTGAATCACGCCCATATATTAAAGCCGGGGAAGATCGCGGAGCCGAGTATATTGGTGGAAGTATTTTCAACGCCAAGATCGATCTGACACATCCAATTGGATATGGATTCAACCGGGAAGATATAACGCTTTTCCGTAACAGCACACTCTTCATAGAAAAAGGTGAAAATCCTTATTCTACCCCGGTGTTTTACACCGATGATCCACTTGCAAGTGGATACAGCAATGACGAAAATATTGAGTTGATCAAAGGCTCAGGAGCCATTGTTGTAAGCGGGTATGGCGGAGGAAAAGTGATCGCCATGACGGATAATCCAAACTTCCGTGCTTTCTGGTATGGAACCAATAAGTTGTTTGCCAACTCTATTTTCTTTGGTCACACTATAAGCGGTGGAACAACGAACTAAGTAGAGTAACCTGTTAAATTTATAAAAGCCCCGATACTAACTATCGGGGCTTTTATTTTGACAATGATTTTTACGAGCTAAAAGCAACATTACAGTGTGATATGTACATCGGCTCACTGAGCTGAAATGCTTAAAGGTTAGGAATCATTATCACTTCCTGTAATTTACAGATCTGAAATTCCCGTCTTCATCAATGATATTCGTTTCAGCTCCTGGAATGATATCTGTGTTATGGGCAGACACGCAGAGCCAGCTATCCTCAAATTTCTGTACTACAAATGAGAATATATTCTGGCGGAGTGAAGGAGTTTTAACTTCACCCTTTGGGCTTTGATTCTTCAATCTCATCCGGGCATGAACTACGGCTATTTCTTTGGAAAGGTATTTAACAGAAGTGTCGCGAAGCACCAGGTCAGAGTCATTGAAAATATTTTCAAACCCGTAGGCGTGGGCTTTTTTTATATCTTCGCGACTATGCCACCATAAGCCTACTACGTTAACAAATTCGGCATCCTCGATAAACAGTGAAGCCAGCATATCTGCATCTCGCTTCATCCAGGCCTCAACAAAAAGAGCCGGAATTTCTCCCGGCTCTTTAGCTTTTTTATACGTTTTTGACATAGGTGCTTTATTTCACTTTTTTACCGTTGATGATCACGCCGGTAATATTAGTGATGTATTCAAGCGGATCACCGTTGAACATTACTAAGTCAGCATCTTTGCCTCTTTCCAGAGAACCAACACGGTTGTCGATACCCAAGAGCTTGGCTGCATCAATGGTTAGCACTTTGAGCGCATTTTCTTTTCCTAATCCGTTGGCAGCGGCAACACCGGCTTCGTAATGAACGACGCGCGTTTTAGGAACATAACCTTCAAATCCACTTTGAAAAGCAATCGGTATTCCTGCTTCGTAAAGTTTTGCAGGGGTCTCCATAGATGCATTTTTAGCATCCCCACCCGGACGAATCATAGATGGATGAATGATCACAGAATATCCGCCTGCTTTGATCTCATCAATGATCATGTAAGCTTCAGCTACGCCATCCAGAACCATTGGAAATCCGAACTCCTCCTGCAGACGAATGGCAGACATGATGTCGTTGGCTTTGTGAACAGTAACGAGAGCCGTTTTCTTACCTTCAAGTAAGTCGGCTAAGGCTTCCATTCCCAGGTCTTTGCTGTAATCTTCATCCCCATTTCTCTTTTCAAGATAGGCTTGGGCTTTGATCAGCTCCTGCCTCATCATGGCGATCCCTTTTGCACGGGTACCAGGCTTGCTGAATGCACGGCTCAGGTTATCACCTAAAGTGAAAGCGAGCATTTTAGAGGGCTCGATCAAATTGTCGTTAACCGTTTCACCGGTAGTTTTAATGATCATGGTTTGACCGCTTATCAGGGCGCCCGGACCATGTCCTGTGTGAATGGTGGTAACGCCATTATCCCGTAAAAATCCAACTAAGGCTTCCTGGGCATTGTATGCATCTATAGCACGCAGCTCTGGCTGAATAGGGTTTGAGGTTTCAAGCTGATCCTGATCAGCATCAACATTCAGGTGGCCTGCCAGGCCTACTACTGAGTGAGCATCGATCAAACCTGGAGTCACAACTTTGGCTTCGTACACTTCATAGTCAGATGGGATATTGATACCGGAACCTACACGTTCAATTTTTCCATCTTTAATAAGCACCACACCATTTGAAATGGGCTGACCTGCCATGGTATAAACCGTTTCACCTTTGACTGCAATTTGTGCTTCTGTTGTAAAGCTAAATGCAAGTAAAAATGCCGGCAGTAGTATTAATTTTTTAAATAATCTCATTTCAAGCCTCCTTCTCCGTGATGTGTATGAATGGTACCGGGATAGATCTGATATCCGCCGGTAGCATATTTTTTATCTTCTTCATTACTACGATCCCAAACTTTCTGTCCTTCGATCCATGTTTCTTTTACATGTGTATATACACTGAAAGGATCTCCGTCGAGAATGATGAAATCACCATCTTTACCATTTTCAAGCGTTCCAACCCTGTCATCGATATCCATCATAACAGCATTGGCAATTGTGACTGCTCTTAGAGCTTCGCTACGGCTCATACCTTCACGAATACCCAGCGCTGCGTGGCGCAGAAACATTCTGGAGTCAGTAACACCATCATCGGTATGAAAGCCAACAAGGGCTCCGGCATCTTCCAGATATTTACCATTGGAGTTCTTGATCTCTGCTGCCTCCACTTTTCCACCAAATGAATCGAGAGTGATGATAGAAGCGCCAAGCACCTGATCAGAGTTAGCGATCTCATCCGCCACTTTCCAGGCTTCACTTACGTGTTGTAACACAAGGCGATAACCAAACTCCTCAGCTAAACGCATGGAAGTTAAAATGTCCTGATGCTTGTGCGTGTGATTATGTACAATACGCTTACCGTCAAGTACTTCTACTAAGGTTTCCATTCCGATATCGCGGGGAGGTAGTTTACTTTCATCTCCATCAGCAGCTTCGATCTTTGCCTTATATTCCTGAGCTTTCACATATAGATCACGTACCATAGCTGCAGCTTTGCCTCTTGTTCCTGCTGAAGGCGGATTACCTCGAGGGTTTGTTCCGTTGGCCATTTTAAGCCCACCATAAATGGTTTTCTCATCATCAGTGTAAAGAAGCATATCTTCGATAATATTTGCCTTGCGGAGTTTCAGGTATACTGTTTGTCCACTCATTAAGTGACCTGATCCCGGCATAACATTTACAGAGGTGATACCACCTGCCAATGCCCGTTTGAAAGATGGACTTCTTGGATCAATGGAATCCATGATGCGTACATCAGGGTGGAGAGTAGCTGAACGGTCTCCGCCATCGCCATCGCCAATGTGTGAGTGGGTGTCAACAAGTCCTGGCATAATAACTTTGCCTGAAGCATCGTGTACTTCTGCATTTCGCGGGATGCGGGTATTTTCACCACCAATTGCGGTTATTTTTCCATTGTGCACAACAAGTACACCGTTATTTATAGGCTCGCCGGAAATAGGAATGATCTGTGCGCCTGTGAATGCCTGCGGTGTGGATTGTGAAAATCCATTCACCCCAAACAAAAGACCACAAACCAAAGCGAGCATCAAGCTGCGTATCGGTTTCATCATTTGAATAGTAGTTAATTAGAATTAGTTATAAAGGCTCAATTTATAAAAAAGAAGCAGACATAAAAGAGATGCTTCGTAAAAAGTAGAAAATGGAACATAATATTGTATAATGGATTAACAAGAGTACAAATCAATGAGATTAATACATGAAAAATAAAGCAGTAAAAATTGGTATCGCAGTGATCTTGTTTATTGTATCTGCGGTAATTGTACTTACGGTTACAATCGACAGCGCTATAAAATCCGGCATAGAAGAAAATGGATCAGAGCTTTTTCAAAGCGTAGTTACTGTTGAGGGGGTTAGCATATCAATGTTTAGTGGGAATGGCTCCATAAAGGGATTTAAGATCCGAAATCCCGGGGATTTCAGTGATGAACCGGCCCTGAGTATAGAGGAGGCTTCCATTGATATAGACCTGAGATCATTGCTGTCAGATCAGGTACTGATAAATGAAATTATTATAAAAAGCCCGGAGCTGTTTTTCGAACAAAAGGGCCTGGAAGCAAACCTGAAAACGCTGAATGATAATATGAACCTTGCTCATGACGAGCCGGGTGAAAAAACTATCATCATTGATTATCTGCACATCGAAGATGGGAATGTGGTTGTTAGCACAAGTATTGACAGGCGGCGAACGGCTGAAGCCAATTTCAGTGAAATTACCATTACAGATATTGGCCGGGATGGAAATAACTCAATAAAGCAAAGCGTACGACAAATAATGGAACCGTTGCTTCAGAAAGCTATCGGTGAAGCCATAAAAGACGGCGTTACTGAGCAGCTTAAGAACAAAATACAGGATGTATTAAACTGACCGACAGTTATTCGTTTGAGTAATACTCTTCAATTTCCCTGAGCCTGTCATCGATCATTTCTCGGGAATACCACTTGCCCTGAACCATAACTCCGGAATGATCTTGGATCACAGAGAGGTCATTTAGTGGATTGCCATCTATCAAAATTAGATCGGCTCGCTGGCCTTCACTTATGGTTCCAAAGTCATCCCACTCAGAAAAATAATCACCGACATTTTTGGTGCCGCTTTGAATGATCTCAAAATTGGACATTCCGGCGGCCTTCATATGTGGCAGCTCGCGATGAATAGATATTCCCGGAACACTGAATAGCTGAGGAGCATCGGTTCCCATCAGTATTTTCACGCCGGCCTTATTCATTTCTTCGAGAATCTTCCGGCGAAGTTCGGCATGCTCTTCAGGGTTATCCGTGGAATATCCGCTTTGGGGATTATCCGCAAAATCGAAGTAATTTTGTTTTACGGCCTCGGGGATATATTTCAACTCATCATATTCTTTCATGGCTTCATAATCTGCGGCACCGATAATGGTCTCCCATAGAGCCATGGTCGGCACGATCCACACGTCATTTTCTTTAGTTAGCTGAATAACCTCTTCAAGCTTTTCCTCCATTTCTGATCCATCAAATTCCCGCAGATAATCTACATATCCATCTACATGGTCGATAGTGATCTGCCCCGATTCGATGGCATGGATCACCCCAACATCAGCGGGAACATGTCCGCCAAACGTAATGCCGACTTCATTGGCTGCTTCCGCCATTGCATCATATTGATCTTGTGTCAGTCCGGGATGAACTTTAAGCAGATCCCAGCCTTCCTCTTTATGCTCACGGACACGTTCAGCAGCTTGTTCCGGTGAGGAGATTGTATTTCCGTTAAAACTCGGTCCTGCCAGATACAGATTTGGGCCAATTAATTGCCCAGAGTTTACACGGTCTTTTAAGGTCAGCTGATCCTCATAACCCAGCATCCCCCGCACCGTTGTAATTCCTGCTGATATATATAAGAACAAAGTGCTCTCCACATATTCTTCATCGAAGTAATCGGGAGCATCAGGTCCGGGATTGGTTGGCGGTACATGTCCATGCATCTCAGCCAGGCCGGGCATCAGGTATTTTCCTGTACCATCTATGATGGTTGCACCGGATGGAGCAACTACTTCCGTTGCCAGGCCTACCTCCACAATGCGATCTCCTTCAATCACAACCGTTTGGTTTTCCAACACCTCATCGTAGTTCATGGTAACAACATTCACATTGGTGAACAGGATCTGCTCGGAGGGTGAAGTACAGGAGAGTAGTAAAAGCAGAGGAAGTAAGATGTAGCTGAGTGTTTTCATATGGTCAAAGGTGTTTTTAAATGTATTCGTAATTAAGCAGAAAATTCGGAGATAAACCAAAACTAAAGCGGCTGTGTGATCAATGTTTAATGTACTTATAGTTTAATTTTGTTTTAATCCGCCAAGAGCATCCCGAACTGCATTTCCAAAACTTCCTTTTTCCGCTTTGATATCCTCAGGTTTCAATACCTCCAGTTTACGAGCTCCGCGATAGAAAAAGTACATACTGATGGCCATTACGGTATGGGCAATATCAAGGTGATTGAACCAGGTGTGCAGGCCGATCTCACTGGTGTAAAAGAAAGCGGCCAGCGTTGCAAAAAGTACGGTGAGGAAAAAGATACGGCTTCCTTCATTTCGGGTTCGCCAGTAGACTAAAAAGTGAAGGGGTAGAACCACAAGCCCAAGACCATATGCAGAATGAACCTGAATGAAAAAGAAGTTGAGCGTAGTGAAAGTGATTACGGCAAAGGTGAGCAGTTCAACCACGTTGGCTACCTCAAGAAACTTTCCAAACTTCTCATTGATAACAGGCCGGGCGTGCATAATGGAGGCTCGTTCGATCGCCATAACTGCTAGCATACTGATGAGCCATCCGGGGAGTTTCCATTCCAGTCCCACCGCATATTGAAAGGCGTGACCCAGTACTCCGCCCAAGAAAGTAGCGAGCGCCATGATCCCAAAATACCATCGCATATACTGATGGACCTTCCCCTTTTTGTTAAGCTTGATCAGTTTAAAAAGGGCAAATAAGCAGACCGCAGTAATCCAAAGATCCGTGAACGTCACCATCGGCTCCATGATGGGAATGTCAAAGATCTCTATCGTAGGTTGGCCTGAATCTGACTGAAAGCGCTCGTTATCCATAAACTCCAAATTTTGAATTCACGGAAAATAACAGAAAAGATGGGAATCTCGAATTAACAAATTACAGGAAGCAGTAAAGAACATCTACTGCTCTAAAATTGCAATCAACTCTTGAGGTGTATAAACAGGCAATTTAGATTTTTTAAAATCTTTCTTATTTCTTGTAAGAATTCCATCAAGATTGGAGTGTAAAGCAGACTGATGAAGTACACCGTCTTCATAGTCTGTAAAACCGGCTTCAAAAACTGTTTCCAAGACTGTTCTGTTTATCGGAGACACATCAAATATTTTAAATAATGACTGTGTTAAATTGTCAGCTTTGCTTTTGTTTAGTTCCTTCGATAATAAATAGTAAAGCGTTGTTACCGTGGTGGCACCCAGCCATCCGGATATGTTTCTTTTTTCAGCCAAGTCTATGAGGAAAGCAGAGCTTTTAAAATGAGGTTCACGCTTCAAAAAAATATCGAGCAGAATATTGGTGTCAAACAGAATATTCATTTCAGATGCTTTTCTTCCAAGTATGACTTGTAATCTTCTTCTGTTACAGAGCTCTTGTCTAACACCCCAATAAGTGAAGATGTTATTGGTGAATAACCGGAGTGGCCTTCTTTAGTTTGGTTTTCAATAGCTTTGAAATAATCAGCTACTAATTGTGAAACTGATGTATTCTTAGATTTTGCGTGCTCTTTGGCATTTTTTATCAGCTTATCATCTAATCGTAAAGTAAGTTTATTTTTCATGACGTATACATTATTGAGATGTATACGTCAATATAAAAAAACACTTTGAATAACAAAAGAGAGCTATCTTTATTTCTCGTTCCACACGCTCTGCGTTGGAGTGGATAGATCAAGCTAATTTATCAACATAATCCAGTTTCTCCCATGGAAACTCCTCTCTTCCAAAATGACCGTAGGCCGCCGTTTGCCGATAGATAGGAGATTTCAGATTGAATCGCTTGATAATTCCCTGAGGTGTGCAATCGAAGGTTTTGGCGATCTTATCAGCAAGCTCCATATCACTCATCTTTCCGGTTCCGTAGGTATTCACGTTGATGGAAACGGGCTCGGCTACACCGATGGCATAAGCAAGTTGAACAAGGCATTCATCAGCCAGGTCAGCAGCTAACACGTTCTTGGCTATATGGCGGGAAGCATAGGCCGCGCTGCGATCTACTTTTGATGGATCTTTTCCTGAAAAAGCACCTCCGCCGTGAGCACCAAATCCACCATAAGTATCCACAATGATCTTGCGACCAGTAAGGCCGGTATCGCCATGTGGCCCGCCAACCACAAACTTGCCGGTGGGGTTTACGTGATAAATAGTATCATCATCCAATAATTCCGCAGGTAATACATTGGGAGTCAGGTGCTTCTTGATATCAGCTTTGATCTGTGCCTGATCAACCCCTTCATCATGCTGGGTTGAAAGTACGATAGTGTGAATGCGTTTAGGCTGACCTTCATCATCATATTCAATGGTTACCTGACTTTTACTGTCGGGAGCAAGGTATGGCATCAGGTCTGTTTCCTTACGAATGCGAGCCAACTCACGCAATAAATTGTGTGAATACTGCAGTGGCATGGGCATGAATTCAGGCGTTTGTCGGGTAGCATAACCGAACATCATTCCCTGATCGCCGGCGCCATCTCTATCAACGCCCATAGCAATATCCGGGCTTTGGGTATGGATGGTAGTGAGCACCCCACAACTCTCAGAATCAAACCGATAGGAAGGTTTGGTATAGCCGATCTCACGGATCACCTGACGAACGATCTCCTGAACATCAACATAGGCATCGGTAGTTACCTCTCCGGAAACCACGGCAAGACCAGTGGTTACAAGAGTTTCTACGGCTACGCGGGATTCTTTGTCGTCGGTGAGGAGGGCGTCTAAAATGGCATCTGAAATTTGATCGGCAACTTTATCGGGATGTCCTTCGGATACAGATTCGGAGGTAAAAAGATTTTTCATGCTAATAATATTCTAAAAGTAATAAGGTGCTTTCGGTTAGAAAAATAATGACCCGCACATTCAGGTGAAAATCATAAAGGTTGCAAAGTTAAAAATAATTGAGGAGAAAAGAGTTATGAGTTGAACAAATCCTCATCCCTTTTCCCGGGATCAATACTCAAATACTGATAGGCTTTCTTCGTACAAATTCGTCCTTTGGGAGTTCGTTGCATAAATCCCTCTTTGATGAGGAACGGCTCATAAACCTCTTCGATAGTTCCTTTGTCTTCGCCAACAGCCACACCTAAAGTACTTAAGCCAACCGGCCCGCCATCATAGTTTTCGATGATGGCTTTGAGGATTCGGATATCCATTTCATCCAGGCCGTTTTGATCTACATCGAGGGCGTTGAGTGCCTTGTCGGCTATCTTCTCATCGATGATATCTACCTTATCAACCTGGGCAAAATCGCGGGTGCGACGGAGGAGTTTGTTTACAATTCGTGGAGTTCCGCGGCTTCTTCGGGCGATCTCGTGAGCTCCGGTTTCCGTAATTTCCAGTCCCATAATATCGGCGGTACGCAGGGCAATGCGCTGAAGCAGTTCGACATCATAATAATCCAGTCGCATATCAATTCCGAAACGAGCTCGCAGCGGTGCTGTCAGCAATCCCTTGCGGGTGGTGGCACCCACCAGCGTAAAATGGTTCAACTCTATCTGAATACTTCTGGCATTGGGACCGGAATCGATCACGATATCCAGCTTATAATCTTCCATTGCGGAATACAAATATTCTTCAATAACCGGATTGAGCCGGTGGATCTCATCAATAAAAAGCACATCGCCTTCTTCCAGGTTGGTGAGCATTCCCGCGAGGTCACCGGGTTTTTCGAGAACCGGCCCTGTGGTCGGGCGAATTTTTACCCCCATTTCATTTGCGATTATATAGGAAAGCGTTGTTTTACCTAAGCCGGGTGGTCCGGAGAGGATCACGTGGTCAAGGGCATCACCCCGCTGCCTGGCTGCTTTAATAAATATGGATAGATTAGAAATGGCTTTTTTCTGTCCGATGAATTCCTGAAGCGAACCGGGCCTTACCGTTTGTTCGAATGCATCTTCTTTTTCTTCGGGATTTAAAAGCGGGTTATTCACGTTATGATAATCGTCTAATTGTTTACGCTAAGTTAATGTAATTATACTTAGTTTTAAGACTAATTGTGCATGCTAATTAATTTTTGGTACACATGAAAAAGTCCTCATTGTCGCCGGATGAAATCACTTTTGATGATTCAGCCAATCCAAAATCAAAGTTTGCCAAGAAACTGGCAAATCCCAAAAAGAATGAGATCCTGAAGCAGAAAGGGATGCATAAAGACCTGCGTTCAAGTGATTTGAAGATTTTTGGCAGCGAGTACTTTTTCAATTACGAGCTGAGCTGGCTTAAATTCAATGAGCGTGTATTGGCAGAGGCAAAAAATGATAAGAACAAATTGTTGGAGCGGATCAAATTTCTCTCCATTGTGTGCTCAAATCTGGATGAGTTTTTTCAAAAGCGGGTTGGGGGATTAAAAAGACAATTACTTGCTGAAGTTAAAGAACTTTCGGTGGACGGGATGACGCCATCGGATCAGCTTAAAGCGGTGCGTCATGAAGTTCAGCATATGATAGAATCGTACCGAAGTTGCTTCTTCGATGACTTGCTGCCTAAGCTTTCAGATAAAGGAATTGAGATCAAATCATACAATGATCTTACGGATTATCAGCAAAGTGTGAGCGACCGGTATTTTCAAAAGCAGATATACCCCATTGTAACTCCGCTGGCGGTGGATGAGTCACATCCGTTTCCCTTCATTTCAAACAAAAGCCTTTCATTTGCCATCGAGTTGGTGAATCCCAGGACCAAGGAGAAATCCTTTGCCCGATTGAAGATCCCGGCTAACCGAGACCGGTTTATAGAAGTGCACCGTAAAGGAAATAAAGTGATCCTTGTACCTATTGAAGATATAATCAGGGAAAAGATGATTCAGTTTTTTCCGGGAATGAAGCTGCTATCAGCTCATATGTTTAGGGTGACGCGAAATGCTTCGGTAGACCGAAATGAGGAAGAAGCGGAAGACCTGCTGGAGACCATTGAAGACGAACTGCGGGAGCGGAAATTTGCCGGGATCGTGCGACTTGAGATCGATGCCGCCATGCCTAAACATCTGAAAAAGTACTTGGTCAAAAACCTGAACATCAACTGGAATGATGTTTATGAGATGAAAGGCACTATTGGCCTGGCTGATGTAATGGATATCGCAAAACTAAGCGGTTTTAATCGTCTTAAGGAAAGGGGCTGGACACCGGTGTTACACCCTGCACTTAAACATAACCCGGATGAAGATATACCAAGCATTTTTGACGTGATCAAGCGGGGGGATTTTATGGTCCATCATCCCTATCACAGCTTTGAGCTTTCCACGCAGCGGTTTATTGAAGAAGCTGCACGCGATCCCAAAGTTTTAGCCATTAAACAGACGTTGTACAGGACCTCAAAAGATTCACCTCTTATGCATTCACTTATGAATGCTGCTGAGGAGGGAAAACAGGTGGTGGTGCTGGTTGAAATAAAGGCCCGATTTGATGAAGAGAGAAACATTAACTGGGCACAAAAACTGGAGAATTATGGAGTGCACGTGGCGTATGGAATTCCGGGGCTCAAAATTCACACGAAACTTACCATGGTAGTTCGGGAAGAAAGTGACGGACTTAGAACATACTGTCATATTGGGACGGGAAATTATCACCCGGACACGGCTCAGCTTTATGAGGATGTAGCGCTTTTTACTTGTGATGAAAAGATCGGGTCTGATGTCACCGATGTATTTAATTTGCTGACAGGTTACGCTCCTGAACAAACTTTTGAGAAGCTGCTGGTAGCTCCAAATCACATGCGAAAGCAAATGAATGAATTGATAGAATTTGAGATCAACGAGGCGAAAAAGGGAAGGCCGGCGCGCATTATTGCTAAAATGAATAGCCTTGAAGATCCTGTGATCATTCAAAAATTGTATGAAGCATCAAGTGTTGGAGTAAAAATAGATCTGATCGTTCGGGGAGTTTGCCGATTGATCCCCGGAGTAGATGAAATGAGCGAAAATATCACGGTTCATTCCATCATCGGTCGTTATCTGGAGCATTCAAGGATTTATTATTTTAATCACAAAGGAGAGCACAAATACTTCATTGGTTCAGCAGACTGGATGCATCGTAACCTGGATGCTCGGGTAGAGGCTATTGCGCCTATTGAAAATGAAAGGCTAAAAAAATACTTACAGTTTGTTCTCAATATCTATTTCAACGATAACAAGCAGCGCTGGGTGTTAAATTCTAGTGGAAGCTATGACCGCGCAATAAAAGAAAAAGGAAAATCTAAATTGAGTGCCCACGAATTCCTCATGAATCACATGAAAGAATCCTCAGAACCCATTCCAAAAGCGGATTGAAAATAAACCCGATATTACTCTAATTCAGGGGTGTTGAATTCTTCATAGTCTGAAGTTCCGAGGTCATCACTTAATTTCTTTAGTAACCTGAATGCCGGATTGCGGAAGATCCCGTCAATTTGATAGGCTTGAAATACAGCTTCCTGTGCAGCTTCAAGCTGACCAAGATTTACCAAAGCATTCCCAAGATACCAGTATGCCTTTTCGGTGATCATTTTACTGTCTTCCACTCGGTTTGCGGCTTCTTTGAATGCAATGATCGCTGCTTCATAATCACTTTCGTTATAAAGAATGATACCTTTGTTTAAAAAAGCTTTAGAACCGTAAGGTTCCTCCTCAAAATTATTAATTACTTCATCAAAAAGCTCAAGGGCGCGACTTTGATTACCCGAGATAACAGCTTCAAAACCCAGGTTCAGGAGAGAATCAGCCGTGGTAATACGCATATCTTTATCTCTGACGCCATCAGCAGTCTCGATTTCGCCGGGATTGATCTGCTGCACTACAAACTGATCCATATTAGTGGGTGTATCAACTCTGAATAGCTGAACAAGAGCAACAATTATAATTGCAGCAGCAGCAGCGGCATGCCACGTCCAGGTTGGTAATTTATAAATTTTAGACTGCTTGGCCTCGGCGGCTTTTTGCTCAATAATCGCTTTTATGTTCACTTCTAATTCCAGCACATCAAGTAATTCAGGATTCTTTGCAAACTCATTCCATAATTCCTGAATTTCTTCTTCCTTAAGCTGCCCCTTTATATAGGCGTCAATTTTTTGTTTGATTTCTAATTCTCTTGAATTATCCATGGTATCGTTTTTTATTCGACTCAGTACAGAATGTATTCTTCAAATACATTCTGACCTTCCCTAAGTAAGAGCGATTAAAAATGAATTCCTTACAGTTAAATTTGAATTTTTTTTTCGAAGCATTCTTTGAGCACATTTATTACCCGGTGCTTCTTGGTCCAGGCATTGTTTACAGAGATGCCAAAATGATCTGCGACAACGGAAGTTTCGTAGTCAGGATTTTGAAACCAATACTCAATGTATTTTTTGTAATCGACCTTTAAAGCCTCTATACAGCGTTTCAGGACGTTCATTTTCTCTTTGTCAACAAGTCGGTTGAGCTGATCGGGCTTGTCAGAATGGTGATTAGGAAGGTCTTCATAATTCACTTCACGCTCCTTAGAAACCAGCTTCAGATACTCATGTTTTGAGGTGGTAAAAAGGTAATTTATGACCACATCCGGGTTCTCTAATTCGTCATTTCGGATCTTTTCAACAGCAATTAAGAGCGTACTTTGTGCGCAGTCTTGAGCATCTTCTATAGAGGCATCGAGGCGAACGGTAAGGAATTTAATAAGCACAGCTGTGATCACTCTCACCTGTTCATTGATAACAGGCTCATCATTTTCCAGGACTGCGCCGACAAATTTTGAGTAATCCATGTTTCTAATTATGCTAAACTAAACCAAGCCCTAAAATAACATTCGAATTGATAAAGAAAATAAAGAAATTTAGTTCTTAACAGTGTAGTTTTAGTACATGTACAGAGTTCAGCTAAATAATTTTGAAGGCCCCTTAGACCTGCTCCTTTTCTTCATCAAAAGAGATGAACTTGATATCTATGATATCCCCATTTCCTATATTACAAAGCAGTTTCTGGAATATATCCATTTGATGGAAGAACTGGATTTGGATGTGGCAAGTGAATTTATTTTGATGGCAAGTATGCTCATGTCCATAAAAGCTAAAATGATGCTACCCCGTGAAGACGCTGATGATGAGGAGCTGGACGAATCTGACCCGAGATATGAGTTGGTTCAGCGGTTATTAGAGTATAAGCGCTATAAGGAAATGTCAGAAAAAATGGCCGATATGGATGAGGAGACCCGAAAAAAATATATGCGCGGTTATCCTGAAGCAGATGAAGTAGATAAGCAGGCTACCGGTGAAGCACTGCAGGATGTAACCATGTTCGACCTGATCGCGGCTTTTAAAAAAGTATTACAGGATATTGAAAGAAAGAATATTGTTCACCACGTCGAAAAAGTAAGTACTACCGTTGAAGAACAGGCTGAATTTGTGCTGAATCAATTACAGGAACACGGAAGGCAAACATTCATGCAGGTGTGCGCAACTTTGAAAAACAAGATATATGTAGTAGTAACTTTCCTTGCCGTGTTAGAGATGATTAAAGAGCAGCAGATCAACTTATTTCTGGAAGATGACCCGACCCATTTTTACATAGACCTCAAGCCTGTAGATGAAATTATAGGTACTCAATAAATATCACATCATTACAATGACCAAAAAGCTCATACTATTCCTAACCGCTGCAGCAATTTCAGCATGCAGTGTTTTAAACAAAAGCTCTGAAAGTGAACCCCAAAACATTTACTCTTTTTCGGAAAATATAACTGAAGAAGGATTGTATAATGACTTAGCCGTTCTGGCTCACGACTCTCTGGAAGGAAGAGAAACAGGAACGATAGGAGAAGAAAAAGCAGCCCGGTATCTGGCAAAACGATATACCGAAATGGGATTAAAAGCAGTTGGTGATGATGACAGTTATTTTCAGCATTATGAATTAGTTCAGCCCACAACGGAAGAGATCAGCTATCGTTTGGTGAACACAGAAAATGAGTCTGTGCTGGATGAATCTACTCACAATGCTCAGCAAGGTTCAAACTTCGTCACTCTTTTTGGTGGAAGTGATGCACTTTCAGGGCCGGTGGCATTTGCCGGGGCAGGAATGATGAATACAGATGAGGGTATCAATCACTTTCCGGAAGATTTGGAGGGAAAATGGCTGTTTGTGATTTATGACGAGCAAAATACGAACATGCAGTATTTGCAAATGGCACTAACTCAAGGTGATGCCCTTGGAACAATCTTAGTAATTGGTACTGATGTTGAGGACTACCAAGAGGAAGTGGAGCAAAGGAAAAATTATTTTGGTACGGGCCGTGGAATGTCTCTGAAATATCAGCAGGATAATGATGGCTCTTCTGCTCCCGCATTTAACCGTGTTCATCCCGAACTGGCTGCAGAAATGTTAGGATTAGAGGCGTTAAGCGGCTTGGCTGATGTTCAGGAGAAAATACTTGCAAATCCAGAGTCTTTTCAGGCACGGGATCTGACATTTACTTTAGATCATAATCCCACAGTAAATGAAAACACAATCGTTACTAAAAATGTGGTAGCCTTTCTGGAGGGTAGTGATCCGGAACTTAAAGATGAAGTTGTGGTGCTGAGTTCTCACTACGATCATGTTGGAGTTGGTCAGCCGGATTCAACCGGCGATACTATTTATAATGGCGCTGATGATGACGGAAGTGGCACGGTTGCAACCTTACATACCGGACAGGCTATGGCAGAAGCTAAAAAAGCCGGGGTTGGTCCTAAAAGAAGTGTATTATTCTTGAATGTATCGGGTGAAGAAAAAGGGCTTTTGGGTTCCCGCTATTATTCTGACCATCCGATTTTCTCTATAGAGAATACTATCGCAAATATTAACATTGATATGATCGGTCGTGTGGATGAAGAGAATGAGGCAGACAGTAACTACGTGTATATAATCGGAGGAGAGATCATTTCATCCGGCTTAGACAGTCTGACGCAAATGGCTAACACCATGGGTCCTGATTTAACGCTGAGTAAAAGATATAATGACCTGAATGATCCAAACCAGTTTTACCGAAGAAGTGACCATTGGAACTTTGGTCGCTTGGGAGTACCTTTTGTATTCTTTTTTACCGGTGTTCATGCAGATTATCACCGACCTTCTGATCATATAGATAAAATCACCTTTGGTCCGCTTACAAAAAGAACTCATTTGGTGTATAATCTGACGGCGTTATTAGCCAATTCTCCGGAACGCCCCCTTGTTGATAATCAAGAATTTATCGAGAAAACCCAGGTACAGCCCAGATAGATCTCAAATTCCGAATATAGAAACCCAACATCCGGTTAAGAATAATGATCTAAAGCCGGATGTTTGTTTTTATACCCTGCTCTACTTACCAATTAAAATAAAAGGCGCCCAGTGCACCGGGTGATTGTAGTAGGGATGATCAATCAGGGCAAGCTTGGCATCACGGATGGCTTTTGTTTTATAATCGATCATTGGATGTTCATACATCCCAAACCAATCGAGTGTTTGGCTCCAGATCCCGTAATCTTCTGCCTGATGTGTAAGCATACTCTTATAAAATTTTGACATAAACACCGAAGTACTCCGGTCAAAAACCGACCAAAGGCTGACCATCACAGACGATGCCCCTGCCGAAAGGAATGAGCGCTGCAAGCCAATCAGCCCTTCCCCGGTAACTTGTTTACCCATCCCGGTGTTGCAGGCACTCAGGGTCACCAGGTCGGCATTTAGCTTGAGGCTTGAAATTTCACGACTGTTCAGATGACCATCTTCCCCAAATAAAGATTCAACCTCTGTTTTTTTAGATAGTAAGAGTCCGCTGCGAAACGGATTGATCTCATCTACATTGGCATGGGTGGCAAAGTGAAGGAACCGGTAATTACTTAGGTCATGAGACTTTAGAGTGGCTTCGGTCACATCTTCGTTTTTTAAAATCTTAGTATTCGAAAAATTAACAGAGATCGAGTCCACTTCTAACAAAGTGGAAGGCAAAGAAGCAAACGAAGCTTGTGAACGTGACGGCGATGCCAGGCTTTGTTGACTATCAAAGCCAGAACCGGCCAAAGCCAGTAAGTCAAATTCTGTGGTGCGGTGGGGAGGCTGTATATATGAATAGATAGATGCAGAGGGTAAATATTTGAGGTGGTAATCTTCAATCAAATATTGACCGCTTTTTGAAAGTGCTTCGAACGGTAAAAAACTCAACGGTCCGTTCGGGATAATAACAAGGTTGGTAACACTATTTTTTTCTCTTGAAGAAAAAGCCGGAATCAACAATTCATCTAAAACCTCTCCCTGTTCCAGAATATCATTTACTTCCTCTCCATTGATGATCACGTCCCGGAAATCCCGCACATGGTTCGTGAAAAAAGATTTCGCTGCTTCAGTTTCGATTGAATCAATGTAAGTTCCGGTAATATCATCTTGTGAAATAACCAGACGAATTAAGCCGGCTTCTGTAAATGCAAATTCCAGGATAACGGTGTGCTTATCCAGCAGGTTTTGAATTTTTGTAAGTGATACGGGTTCCGGATAATCAAAACCATGTAATTCATTGCTGCTCGTATGAAGCTCATTTAGAAACGATTGATACTCAAATTCGAGATCTTTAAGCTCATTTCTGATGGGCTTCGTGTCCTCTTCAAAATCGGCCTGTTCCATTTGACTGTAAAGCCGGTCTATCTGCTTGGCTTTCTGTTGTTTTTTGATGAGGGTGGCTTCATCCAAATTCTCATATACCTTTTGTTGAGCTTCGGCCAGCTCGTCCATCAGTACGCGGGCTTTGGCGGCCTCAATCAGGTTGAAGGCTTTTTCAGGATTGTTTTTTTGAGTGATCTGCCAACCAGCCACTTCATTATAAAACCCGGCGTGCTCCCGGAAAAAGCCGGAACGGAATGCCAACCCCGCCACGTTGGTGCGAACGGAATCAATCAGGCTGAATGCCTCTTCCGCCAGTATAAATGCACTGTCTGACCTCACCTGCCGGTAGGCCCGGGCCAAATTCATAGTAGGCCCAATTTTTCCCGTAACTGTTTCCCTGGCCGATAAGGCGTAGGCTTTGCGATATTCTTCCAAACTCTCAAACCGGCTTTCTTCCACATTGTATAGTTCTCCTCTTAACGAGTGAACGCGAATTTGGAGGTGGTTAAAGTGGTGGTTTTTGGAAATAGCTTCCGCTTCTGCAAGGTAGTGTTCTGCAAGTTCGTAATCTTCTTTATGGATATTTAGATTGCCCATCTCTAAGTACAGGTTGGTGAGCGGGCGCGGTGCGTTAGTTTGGTTCAGTCGGTCCAGGGCTTCGTCATAAAAAGCGCCGGCATTATCAAGATCATTATTTTGGATGGCCACCCGCGCCAGGCGTATAAGGTTGTTGGCAATGGAAACCGGGCGATCGGTTTGGTAGTTGGCTTCCAGGGCTTCGTTGTAATAGGCCAAGGCGCTCTCATAATCCCCGGAGCGTTCGTATAGGCTGCCGATATTATTCAGGGTTTGTGTGATATCGTACGGGTTGCTCAACTGCCGGGAAAGTTCCAGGGATTTTTGGTAATAGATAACGGAGCTGTCACGCTTGCCCTGCCGTTCAAAATTCCAGGCCAGGTTGTGGTAAGCTACGTCCAGCATATCGGGGTTGCCCAACTCTTTGCGGATGGCCAGGCTTTGGCGGATGTAGGGCTCTGCTTGTTGATAGAGACCAAGATCCATCATCGTAAGAAAGATACTGTTTAATGCTAACGAAATGCGATAATCATCATCTAAAGCTTCATAAATTTGTTTTGCTTCTTGTTGATGGGAAAAAGCTTGTTCATAATCTCCGGTTTCCAGATAAGCATACGAAAGATTATTGTTAAGGCGTCCTATTTGAGTGGAATCCCCTTCTTCTATAGACAGCTCAAGACCTTTTAAATAATATTTTTTTGCAAGCTCCGGACGTTCTTGTTTACGATAAGCCCATCCAATATTATTATTTATTCGGATTATGAGAGAATTTGGGATTTGTTGGCTGTCATTTTTGTCAAGAGTTAGAAAAAGTTCCAAACCGTTCCTAACCCGTCCGTGAAGAACTAAGGTTTCTCCATATTCTAACGATGCTTCTACCCATTTTGCAGTATCACTTTTCTGTAAATATAATTGAGCACTTTTTTGAAAATAATCCCCAGCCTTTATGTACTCAGTTTTAGAAGAAAACTCTTTTCCCATCTCAAATAGAGAATCGGGATCTTCATTCTGTGCTTTCACTACTTGTCCAAGCCCTAAAAACAAAAAAAGAATTATTGTAAAAAATGATTTCATGAAAGAATTATTACCATTAAATAATTGCCTTTTCAGGCAATATATTGTTTTTTGAACAGACAACATTAAAATCATTGGCTTTTTAAAAATGGAAAATAAGCACTTGGTGAAAATATCATTTAAAACTCCTGACCCCGATAATGATGGAGATGACGATAAAAAAGGCGGTGGTTCTGACACGGAAACAGAGCAAACTTAAAAAGTCGTTGCTACTTTAAATACTTTTAGAAATCAAATGCAGTGTCCTTTTCAGAGTTATTTTCTGAGAACAGGAATGTCAGCGTGTATGAATATTCGGCAATTGTAGTAAAGTAATGAGAGGCTACGTTAGGATAACACCACGAAACTTAAGACGGACCCGGGCTTATTTTTATTCTCCAAACAAAGCATTTACAAAATCAGCCCTGTCAAATACCTGAAGGTCTTCGATTTGTTCACCCAAACCGATATATTTTACCGGCACATTCAATTCATGGGAAACGCCGAGAACGATACCGCCTTTAGCTGTCCCGTCTAATTTAGTAAGTGCCAAACCTGTAATATCCACCGTTTCGGTGAAGGCTTTGGCTTGTTGCATTGCGTTTTGACCTGTAGAGGCATCGAGTACTAAAATTACTTCGTGGGGAGCGCCGTCCACCACTTTACCCATTACTCGTTTTATTTTGGCGAGCTCTTCCATTAGGGCTTTTTTGTTGTGCAGACGCCCGGCGGTGTCAATTAGTGCGACATCACTGTCGCGAGCCTTGGCAGCAGCTACGGTGTCATAAGCAACGGAAGCCGGATCAGCATTTTGACCTTGTTGTATGATGGGAACATCAGCGCGTTCACTCCAGATCTTAAGCTGATCAACAGCGGCTGCACGGAAAGTATCTGCGGCACCCAAGATCACTTTTTTACCGGCTTTTTTATAAAGATGGGCAAGCTTCCCGATGGTGGTTGTTTTTCCTACGCCATTCACCCCGACAACTAAAACGATGTGTGGTTTAACGGGGAATTCTGCTTCAAACTCAGCGGGTTTGTCGGGGGCATTATCTTCGAGAAGTTTTACTATTTCTTCGCGCAGCAAGGTTTGGAGTTCATCCTGGGTAACATATTTGTCTTTTGCGACACGAGCTTCAATTTTTTTAATAATCTCGACGGTGGTATTCACACCAACATCAGAGGTGATCAGGATCTCTTCCAGGTCATCCAGAATGGCATCGTCAACGGTATCTTTTCCAACAAAAGCCTTCCCAATTTTATTGAGTAAACCGTCGCGGCTTTTTTCAACGCCTTCATCCAGCTTTTCCTTTTTCTTAAGTCCTAATTTTTCGAGAAATCCCATAGCTAAAACTAATTGAATTTTGCTCCGCGCATGATCAGACGGTAGCGGTTAAAATAATCGATCCAAGATATGACCATTAAAGTTACTGAACATGCCATCAGAAACATGTGAACGTTCTGTGCCTCCGGAAAAAAGAAAACCGATATCCAGTAGAGTGCCAGCATATTCACTGATATCTTTCCGGACATAATAGCCATAGCAACCTTGTCATATTTCTTCTTGATATAGTAGGAGCCGAGCATGATCAATACATCACGAATCACGGCAAGTATTAAAAACCATAGTGGAATCCAGCCTATCCATACGGTATAAATGAACAAGACCAGGGCACAAAGTTTGTCGGCCACAGGATCTATCATTTTACCGAGTTCAGAGATGGTATTGGTTTTCCGGGCGATATATCCATCCAGATAATCAGAAATGATCCCGTAAAAGATCAAAATATAAATGGTGAGATCTAACTGGAAATTATTCTGATAATGCAGATAAACGATCGGGAATGCTACAAGAATTCGGGTAAAGGAAATGGTATTCGACCAGGTAAAAACCCGCCCGGTGACCTTTACTTTTTTCCCGTCTATATTTTGGATCTTTGTAGCCAAACCTTGTTTTTATTTACGATATTGGGTGCTCAAATTTACAGTCATTAACACTCTAAAACCAACATGAAGGACCATAAATTACTGGTAGAGAAAAAGCTTTCGTCAAAAGAGGTATTTAAGGGAAAATTTCTTCATATATTTTATGATGAAGCTGAACTTCCTGACGGGTCATCTTCGAGCAGGGAGTGGATCAAACACCCCGGCGCGTGTGCCGTAGTTCCGGTTTTTGAAAATGGAGACGTGATGATGCTTCGACAATTTCGTTACCCGGTCAATCAGATATTCTGGGAAGTGCCGGCAGGAAAGATCGACTCCGGCGAACCCAAAGACGAAACAGCCTTGCGTGAATTACGAGAAGAAGCCGGCGTTGCCACGGAAGACTTTGCCTATGCAGGCCACTTTTATCCGTGCATTGGTTACTCCGATGAAGTGATCCATATCTATGCCGCCTGGAACCTGGAATCTGTTCCCCAACAAGTAGATGAGGATGAATTTGTGACCCGCCATAGAATACCTTTTAAAGAAGCCATTGAAATGGTTCATACCGGGGAGATCAATGATGGAAAAACGGTAATCTGTCTGCTCAGAGCATGGGAGTGGTGGCAGAGAAATGACCCATTAAAATTGGCTAAATAACTTTATGCTCAAAGTGTACTGGAACTAATAAAGTGCGGCTCAGCGAGCCGCGAAACTATGTAAATCGGTCCGCTGAGCCGATATGGATGAAGTGGCAAAAGGAGTTATTTGATGATTCCCTCATCTTTAGCCAGCTCAAACATACTCTCATGTAAATTCTCATTATCCAGATCTCCTCTCATACAAAGTTCTGCTACTTCAATTCCGTTGAGCATAAGGATGCACCCCATTTCATTGAGTACGGAATCAAACTTCATGGGATTGGCTTTGCTCAGTTTGTCTACATCAATTCCGTCCGGACTTATTTTCTTATTCACCAACACATAGAATTTATCGTCAGAGTCATTCCCAAATGAGAATTCTTCCAGTCCTGTATCTTTAAGATTTAGCATGTTTGTCTAAAAAATCTCGTGCTTTTAATATTTCTGTTATTTTGTCCGTTTCCCGGTTCACCACACGAACCTGAAATAAACTGATGATGGCTTGTTCGTTCAGTATCTGAATGACTTCATCAATGGTATCACATTCTTCCGTTTCACTCACCAGGTCGTTAATGCCCTGCACAATATAACGGTATTGCTTGCTGCTTTTTTCTTTTTGGGGTGAACCCGAATCAGGCTGAGGTTCATCAAAATATTCGCGAATCGCCTCTTCCGTTACATACCAGCTCACTCCTAATTTGCGTCCCCTGATCCGTCCTTCACGGAGGTAGGTTCGCAACGTCATTTTTGAAATTCCGAGCTGTTCGTGCAGATCATCTACCGAATACAGGGTAAGATCTCCGATCTTCTTAGGCATTACGTATCTTCATTGAGTGAATATTAATCTACTTTATAGGTATATAAACTACGAATAATTTTATATTAGTTGCTATTACTTATACAAAAGAAATTAGATTTGGTCGAGGCACCAAACCCGCCGTATATTGGAAGCAGTTACTAAAAAAACAAGCCCGCAGTTCTAAAGCTGACGGGATTTTTTATGCCTTTCAGTTTTTTGGGATGTGATTCTACTCCTCTTCATCAATATTTTTATAAGCCTGGGTAATGCGCTGGTTCATAAGTCTTCTATAGTTCGTGAATTCATATTCACTTACAGTAAATTCGGAGTGATATTCACCATCAAAGCACTCTACTTTAAGCTTATTGGGTTTATCAGTTTCAGTGATGGTAACTTGTACTTTTCCTAAGCGGTATGAATCTCTTTCTTTCATAGAATAAATTTTTTCAGAAGG
Source organism: Gracilimonas sp. (assembly GCA_040904925.1). GTDB lineage: Bacteria > Bacteroidota > Rhodothermia > Balneolales > Balneolaceae > Gracilimonas. The sequence continues at coordinate 78,262 of JBBDSP010000015.1, forward strand.
TAAAAAAAATCTGCTTTCAGCTTTTGAACTTTAACCAGTTTTAAATTCGTTAATTTATAATACCAACCTAACTTTTAGTATTTTAGAGTATTCAATTCAGAAATTATTATGCAAAAGAAACACATAATTATAATAGCCGTCAGTACCTTCCTGGGGATATTTGTGTATATCTCCCTCAGCAATGTTCAGGCCCCTGTAAATGATAACTCACCGGAGTGGATCCCCATTCATGAGGCTCAGCAAGAAGCGGCTCAAACCGATAAGCTCATCTTTGTGGATGTGTATGAAATTGGCTGTAAATATTGCAGGGCTATGGATCGCGAAGTATTTCCGGATTCAACTGTTCGTCAGGTTTTGGATGCCAGGTATATTCCGGTTCGGCTTGATGGAAATTCACCCGAACCTATTATTTTCAACGGAGAAGAAATCCCGGCCATAGATTTTGCACAAAGTAAAGGGGCCTATGTATTTCCAACCTCATTGATCCTTGACGCAGAAGGAAACGTTATCAAGAAAAAAACCGGTTATATGGGCGTAGATGAATTCAGACAGTTTTTATATCAATAACAATAATTAATCAGAGTACACTTATGAGCATTAAAAAAATTGCTACAAATTTAGGGATGATATGTGCCGGCCTGTTGATCATGGTCGGATGTAATGGAGAAGCCGAAGAAGCGCAGTCACAACCGGCGGATATATCTGTGGAAGCAGAAAAAGTTGTAAGTGGAACGGGCATAGGATGGGGAATTGCCTTTTTGCCTGATGGCGATATGCTGGTAACGGAAAAGGCAGGAACCTTGTACCGGGTTCGGGATGGTGAGATAGCTGCAGAAATTAAAGATGGAATTCCCTCAGACCTGGATGTAAATGGGCAGGGTGGATTTTTAGATATCGAACTTCATCCGAATTATGAGGAAAATGGATGGATCTATTTTTCTTACTCATCAAGTGCGGGCGAAGGTGAAGGAAGTAATACGGCCATCATGAGGGCTCAACTTGAAAATGATGCTTTAGTAAATTCAGAAGTGCTTTACAAAGCAGAGCCAAACACAACTCGTGGGCAGCATTATGGAAGCCGTATTGTATTCGATAATGACGGCTACATGTTCTTCTCTATCGGTGACCGGGGAAATCGTGACGTTTTACCACAAGACATCACTCAGGATGGCGGAAAGATCTATCGATTGAATGATGACGGAAGCGTTCCTTCTGATAACCCTTTTGTTGGCGAAGAAGGAGCTAAAGAAGCTACCTACTCATATGGTCACAGGAACCCGCAGGGAATGTCACTCAACCCTGAAACAGGAATTGTATGGGCGAATGAGCACGGCCCCCGTGGCGGTGATGAAGTAAATATCGTGGAAGCCGGAAACAATTATGGATGGCCGGAGATCAGTTTTGGTATTAATTATAACGGGACTTCTTTTACGGATGATACCGCTAGAGCAGGCATGGAACAGCCGATCTTATATTGGGATCCTTCCATTGCGCCGGCCGGTATGACTTTTGTTACCAGCGATAAATATGCTGCTTGGGAAGGCGACCTTTTGGTAGCTTCTCTTAAATTCTCATACATCGCTCATTTAGATGTTGAAGGAAATGATATTCTTTCTGAAACCAAATTAGTTGAAGGTGTAGGAAGAATCCGTGCTATCGAAGAAGCCCCTGATGGTTATATCTACTTTACTGCAGAAGGTGACGGCGTATATCGATTGGTGCCAAACGAAAACTGATCACTCTAGAGTGAGGTTTGCATAGCATATCTCAACTTTTTTTAAAAACTTTGTAAGGAATTGAGTTTTCGATGCTCTAACTGTTATGGAGCATCGAAATTCATATCAATTTCCATTTAGCAGATATCCGGGAGTCAGAATTGCATTAGCACTGATTGCCGGAATTCTGCTTTTTTATTTTTATACGCCCTCCTTAGTCGTCATTGTTTCTGTGTTCAGCCTGCTGCTCGTTCTTTTTAGCTTTCTTGAATGGAGAAATGGCAAGAGTATAAACAAGCTTCTTCCCAAGGTAAGCTCCACTGTTTTTCTCATGCTGATCATCATTTTTGGAATGTTCAGGATGGCTTTGGATTCAAAAAAGGGAACCTCAAAGACTATAGAGCTTCTCGAAATACTGTCTTGGGAAGAAGTGGAAATGACCGGTTCTGTCTATTCTATTTCAAAAACAAGTACAGGCAAGATCCGATGGGATGTATGGGTTAATGAGACAAGGATGGGGGAAATCATATCTCCCCGGGAATACAAAGCCAGAGTATTGGCTGATGAGCTGAATCTTCAGCCAACTTTAGGAGATGAGGTCTCATTCAGGGGAACTATCATTCCCATTTCAGAAAAGAGAAACCCGCATGATTTTGATTATAAGGCATATCTCAGGTCTCAGGATATTTCTGTGCAGATAAAAGCAGAAGAACTGTACGATATCATCCCAAATGAGAAAATATTAGCGTGGGTTTGGTGGCGTGAAAAAGCACTCGATTTAGTTGATAAGAATTTTGATACTGAAACAGCACCCATTGCAAAAGCATTACTGGTAGGCTATAAACAAGATCTGGATTCTGAATCAAAGTCAGCTTTTGCGCGTGCCGGATTATCTCATATTATGGCGGTATCAGGACTGCATGTGGGGTTTATTGTAGCGCCTTTCTGGATCATTATTCCCTATTTTTGGACTAAGAAACACGGCAGTATCATTGGTCTTGGGGTTTTGATCTTGCTTTTGGTGGCTTATGCCGGAATAACCGGTTTCTCACCATCCGTGATGCGGGCCTCGGTGATGGCAGGATTCCTGAGCTTTGGGAAGTTATTTTACAGGCATAACAACTCCATTAATTTGACAGCAGTTGCGGCAGTTTGCCTTTTGATCTACAACCCGGCACAACTGTTCGAAATTGGATTTCAGCTATCGTTCTCAGCTGTACTAATCATTTTATTGATCCTGCCGGTAATTCAGAAAACACTCCCGTACTGGCTGCAGGTTCGTTGGTATGGGAAACCGCTGATGGTTGTCATTGTTTCCATAGTTGTACAATTCGGATTGTATCCTTTACAGGTGTATTATTTTGGAGAGATATCTTTGATCAGCCCAATAGCGAATGCACTTTTTGTACCTTTACTGGGAATTGTAGTACCCCTTTCATTGATTGCGTTATTGGCAACTACAATACTTCCATTTGTCGGGTTTGTACTCAATTATCCATCACTTCATTTTCTTGGATGGATGAATGGTTTTGTAACGATGGCTGCAGAGTGGGAATGGGCATGGACCACCGCTTCCATTGAAAGCAATCTTATTTTTATCGGATGGTTATTTTTGATCTTCATGATCTCGGCATGGCATATTCCGGCCCTAAAATGGAGAATGGGTATTGGAGTGTCGGCAACGCTCTGCTTGATGTTGTCACTGAGTGTGATCGAAAAACTTGAACCCGCAAAACTCACCATCACCTTTTTTGATGTAGGGCAGGGAGATGCTGCTTTACTTCAGACTCCTTCCGGGAAGAACATAATGATCGATGCAGGTGTTTGGTCGCCGTCATATAACAGTGGAAAATCGGTAATTCTTCCTCACCTGAAAGCAGCAGGTATCCAAAAACTGGACGCGGTGTTTTTGAGCCATCCTCACGCAGACCATATTGGAGGGATCATAGATCTGATGGAAGGAATCCCTATAGATGCAATTTATAATTCAGGCTATGAGTATGATTCAAATTTGTATCAGTCCTATTTAGAATCAGCGAAAGAAAAAGCAATCCCAATAAAAATACTGAATGCCGGGGACACCGTTGGTATAGATCCGGCAATGCTGTTTCTGGCAATGGGGCCGGAAGGGAAAAAGTATAACTCTGATCCAAACGAACATTCTCTGATATTAAATGTGATCTATGGAAAATCTGAACTCCTATTTACAGGAGACGCCGGCATTCATCAGGAAGAGAGACTTATAGCGGCTTACGGAGACTTGTTGGATACAGACCTTTTAAAGGTTGGTCACCACGGAAGCCGAACAAGTTCAGGGAATCAGTTTTTAGCTGAAGTTACTCCGGAGTTAGCAGTCATATCACTGGCGGAAAGCAACCGGTTTCGACATCCGCATAGAGAAGCTGTTGACCGGTTAGGGGCTACCAAAGCCGATCTGCTTTTTACCAGTCAAGAGCAGGCAATCATACTTCATTCTGATGGAGAACAAATTAAACGAATTGCCTGGTAAGGTTTTATAGAAAGGCAGAGCAACCCATTCTAAAGGTTTTAGTAACAATCTTTTCTTATGTTGATGTCAACCAAGAAACTCAACAAGTGCACAATGAAAAATAGCGTTCTGATACTCGTTCTACTATTTGTATTCAACAACCTTCTCTCGGCCCAGCAACTCGAGCATAAAAATTATGCATTGGTAAATGGACACGTTGTTGATCATATGGAAGAAGAAATTCTTGAGAACACCATGATCTTAATATCTGAAGGGAAGATTGAGCAGATACTACCTGATGAAAATGAAGCACCTGATGGATATGAGGTAATAGATCTGGAGGGAAAGTATCTAATGTCAGGATTCATGGACGCCCATACGCACTTGAATTCACTACAAACCGCCGAAAGAGCGCTGCACTCAGGGGTCACAACCGTAAGGAGCTCAAGCGTGCCTTATTTTCAGGATGTTGCGATCAAGAACCTGGTGGATAATAATTATCTCGCAGGGCCGGATATGATACCCGCGGGAGTATTTGTAACGCCCGACTTAGGAGAATCTATTTTGGCAGATCCTGAACTTGCTCCACTTTTTGAAGGGGTTACAACCGAAGAGGCCCTGCGTAAGTTGGTTAAGGTCAACGTGGATCGTGGTGCCATGTTCATAAAAACAAGAGGAACGGAAAGGGCGGGACTTCCAGACACCGATCCCCGCAAGCAAACCTATACACAGGATCAGTTAAAATTTGTGGTGGATGAAGCAGCCAAATATGGCGTTCCAATTCAAATTCACGGGCATGGAGATGAGGGCTCATACGCTGCAGTTGCCGCCGGTGCAAGGAGTATAGAACATGGGACTTATTTAAGTGAAAGAACTCTAAAGCTAATGGCAGAAAAAGGGACGTACTTTGTTCCAACATTCAGCACGGTATATGATCTAACCCAGCCCGGCGGTGATTATGACAACCCAATTCTCAGAAATCGCGGAAGACACATGTTGCCTGAATTGGAGGCCACCGTGAAAATGGCGCGAGAGCTTGGTGTAAATATTGTGACCGGTGCAGACACGGGGTATGGCCCCAACAGCCTCACAAGAGTAAGCCATGAACTGACATTTTTTGTTGAAATGGGCTTCACTCCCTATGAGGCGATCAGGACTTCAACTTCAACCGCTGCCCAGCTATTGCAAATTGACGATAAAACGGGCAAGATCAGCCCGGGTTTTGAGGCAGACCTTGTGGTTTTAAATAGTAATCCTATTGAAGATATAAAATCTACTCAGGATGTTATCCTGGTGATGAGTAATGGACACCTTGTGCTAAACCGGTTACCATATGGAATAAAAGAGTAAATACTCTTTGAGGGATTTTTCACTCATTCATAGTGTTCTTCAAATCATGTCTTTTTCCTAAAAAACCGGTATCCTTAGGAGTTAACCAATTAAAAATAAATTTGCTAAGAAATCTTAATGGCAGAAAAGGAACGACTTAGCTTCGAAGAGGCTTTAAAGAAATTGGAATCCATAGTGGGAAAGCTCGAAGACGAGGATATTACGCTTGAGGATTCTGTTAAACTATACGAAGAGGGCGTTAAGATATCGAAATTTTGCACCGAAATTCTTGAGCAAGCCGAGCTTCGTATAGAACAAGTGAACGAAGCGAATACGCAGTAATAGAGAAATTATGGAGCTCACACAGCCTAAACCGGGAAAGTTGCTTGCCAACATCAATTCCCCATCGGATCTCAAAAAATTAAAATCGGAACAACTCCAGGATGTATGCGACGAACTTCGTCAGTACATCATTGATATGATTTCCGTGAACGGTGGGCATTTTGGGGCCAGCCTTGGAGTAGTTGAGCTGACCACGGCACTCCACTACGTATATGATACTCCGAATGACCTTTTGGTCTGGGATGTTGGGCATCAAGCCTATGGCCATAAAATTTTAACCGGCCGTCGTGATCAGTTTCATACGAATCGAATTTATGGTGGCTTGTCAGGATTTCCGAAACGGACGGAAAGTGAATACGATACTTTTGGCGTAGGGCATTCAAGTACATCCATATCCGCAGCTCTTGGTATGGCCGTAGCCCGGGATCTTGATAAATCAGATAAAAAAGTGGTGGCTGTTATTGGCGATGGCGCAATGACCGCCGGACTTGCCTTCGAAGCAATGAACAATGCCGGTGCTATGAATAGCGATATCCTTGTGATACTGAATGACAATAATATGTCGATAGATCCCAATGTTGGAGCATTGAAAGAATATTTGGCTGATATAACCACCAGCAAGACCTTCAACAAAATGCGTGATGATATTTATGATATGCTTGGGCATTTTAAGTCTGCCGGGGAAAAAATGCGGAAGGTAGCTTCCAGGCTTGAGAATGCAATGACTGCCGCCCTTACTCCCGGGTCATTATTTCGGGCGCTTGGCTTTAAATACTACGGACCAACCGATGGGCATGATGTTGACGGGCTCAGAAACATGCTGGAAGATCTCAAAGAAGTTAAGGGGCCTAAACTACTTCACATTGTCACAGTAAAAGGAAAAGGATTTGCCCCGGCTGAACGGGAGCAAACAAAATGGCACGCATCCAGCAGTCCGTTTGATAAGATCACCGGAAAGACTTTAGCATCTCCAAAACCCGCGCCAGTGAATCCCGCCCCAAAATATCAGGATGTATTTGGGCAGGCATTGGTAGAACTTGCTGAACAAGATGAACGAATTGTAAGCATGACACCCGCAATGCCCAGCGGCTCCAGCTTGCTCCCTATGATGGAAGCATTTCCGGATCGGGCTTTTGATGTGGGGATCGCTGAACAACATGCCGTTACCTTTGCCGCTGGATTAGCGACGGAAGGGAAAAAACCCTTTTGCGCAATTTATTCCTCATTCCTCCAAAGAGGATATGATCAGTTAGTTCATGATGTGGCTATTCAAAAACTGCCGGTTGTATTTTGTATAGACCGTGCAGGACTTGTTGGAGCAGACGGCCCAACTCATCACGGGGCTTACGACACGGCTTTCATGCGTGCTATCCCGAACATGATCATCTCTTCTCCTTTAAATGAGCAAGATCTTAGAGACATGATGTTCACGGCTTCGAAATATGAAGAAGCATCCTGGGCTATCCGATACCCCAGGGGAAAATCTACCGGAATGGAAATAAGGAAAGATTTTCAAACCATGGAAATTGGGAAAGGTGTTCAGCTAAAAGAAGGAGATAGTGTTGCCATATTAAGCTTTGGTCCTATTGGGAAATATGTGATTGAAGCCGCTAACATTCTTTCCAAAGAAGGCATTGAGATCGGGCATTATGATATGCGATTTGCCAAGCCCATTGACGAAGAACTGATCGATGAAGTTTGCTTAAAGTATGATCATATAATCACACTGGAAGACGGTTCAAAACTCGGTGGATTTGGAAGTGCTGTGGCTGAATATATTGCTGAGAAGCCAGAACGGCCGACCCTTAAAATAATGGGCATTCCGGATCGTATAGTAGAACACGGCACCCAAAAAGAACTCCATGATGAAATTGGTATTGGTGTAACCGGAATAATCGAAATGGTAAAAAAGCGAATTACAAAAAGGTATAAAGTTGAGAGTTAAGCAGTTATTGATTGTAGTAGGTTCAGTATTGATACTAAACGGTTGTTTTGATGATAATAGCCCACCCGTCTATGAAGACATTGAAGGGGTAGTGCTTTCCGGTGGAGAGCCACTCACTGATGCATCAGTACATATCAGAAATCATTTTGATCCGGGCGGTTTCATTCAGACTGATGGTGAAAATACCGTAAGTGTTTCATTTTCACTACAGTTAAGGGATTTGGTTACCGGAAACCTTTACAAAAACGGAGGAGGAGAGCCATTTGCAGTCTTTTTTGAAGACTCCCTTAATTCCGGGAATCATGAAGTGGAAATACCTGATTCATTACTGATGAATGGTATTTTAGCTTACGAAATAAGGAATTCATCAAGCCAGATAGCAACAAGTTTATTTGTTGTCAACAAACCGGATAGTATGTTGCTGGATATGATTCCGTTTACAACTACCAATGCGGATGGAGCCTTCTTCATGAATAAAGATGCGCTTTCTTTAGGCCAGTCTTTTTCGACAGCTAATGGCGGTGGTTTTGACGTGACGGACAGCCTGCAAATACTTATAACAGAGGGAGATGAGGTCATTAAGACAGAAAAAGTAAGGGTGAAACCTGACCAGTCAAATTACTTCGAAATAACGATCGATTAAGGTACTTTTATCTTGATGAAATATACCCTTTCGGATTTTGACTATGATCTCCCTGAAAACCTGATTGCACAATCTCCTGCTCATCCCAGAGATCATGCTCGATTATTGGTCTATGATCGCAATACCGGTTCTATCAAAGACGACTATTTTTATAACCTCGATACCTATCTCCCCAAAAACACCAGGTTGGTGGTAAACAACAGCAAGGTTGAAAAGTGCCGTCTGCTTTTTAACGAAGGAAAGAAAGAGCTATTCGTTACCTCGGTTAGAAATAATAATACCATTGAAGCTATGGTAAGGCCCGGTAAGAAGTTTAAGATCGGGAAGGAAGTAAAACTGGCTGATAACATTTCAGCTGAGGTCACTCATATTGCTGAAGATGGTCTGCGAACCCTGATACTGTCATGTGAGCTGGATGATCCCAAATTAGAGCCGTATAAACACACTCCGTTTCCGCCCTATATCGAACAAGATGAATCATTGGCGGATGAATATCAGACGGTCTATGCTAAAGATCTCGGAAGCAAGGCAGCGCCTACAGCCGGCTTACATTTTACGGATGAGCTTCTTGAGAAACTCGCCAAAGAGGGGATCAAAAGATCAGAAGTTACCCTCCATGTGGGACTTGGAACTTTTACTCCGGTAAAAACAGAAAAGCTTGAAGACCATGCTATGCACAGTGAGTGGTTTCAGTTCGGTCAACATACGTGTGATGAACTGAATGATTCAGAGCACATAACTGCAGTTGGTACAACCAGTGTGCGTGTTCTTGAAACTGCGACCGATAAGTCCCGGCATTTTAAGCCTGAGAGTAAAGAAACGAATATTTTTATTACACCGGGCTATCAATTCAATGCTACGGATGCGCTTATCACCAACTTTCATCTTCCTAAAAGCACCCTGCTGATGTTAGTATCAGCTTTTATGGGTTTTGACGAAATGAAGCGCCTTTACGAACACGCCATCAAAGAGAAGTACCGGTTTTATTCTTTCGGTGATGCCATGCTGATCCTTTAATAAAACAGTGATCGATTTTAGATGTTTCTGAATGCAGGTCTTCTTATATTTGATGCCCTTTTGAAATTGTAAAAAATATTGAACAGCAGATAATTCGATATTCAATGTTGAATGTTCAGTGTTCGATATTAATGACATCTGCGCCCGTAGCTCAACCGGATAGAGCGTCTGACTTCGGATCAGAAGGCTGAGGGTTCGAATCCTTCCGGGCGTACAACTCTAAAGCCGTTAAGATGCCAAAACTTAACGGCTTTTTTCTATTTTGGATGTATTTTCCTACTCTTAGTGCAAAAAAACCTCATCAGTAACCAATGAACCCAATTCTATTCCTGCACGGAGCCCTTGGAACTTCGGATCAACTCAAACTGCTTGTTGAAAAACTAAACATTAAGCAATCGATCCATCTGATCAATTTTGAAGGACACGGTTCCGGGGCAGGTTCAACCCGACCGTTTCGAATGGAGTATTTTGCAGAGAACGTGGTGGATTATATGGAGGATCACGGGATGGAAAAGGCTGATTTTTTTGGGTACAGCATGGGTGGATATGTTGCAATGTATATTGCAAGAAACTATTCTCAAAAGGCTGAAAGGATCGCCACTTTGGGAACCGTGTTAAAGTGGAGCAGTGATGTCTCTGAAAGAGAAGTCCGGTTTTTGAATCCTGAGAAGATCAGGGAGAAAGTCCCGCAGTTTGCAGAAGAACTGGAAAAGCGACATCCAGCGGGGTGGGAAGAGGTGGCTGCCAAAACGAAAGACCTGTTGCTGAACCTCGGTGCTGATCCAAGAATTACAGATTCGGAATGGGAAGAGATTCGTAACAAAGTTCGAATTCACACCGGTGACCGGGATGCAACCGCGGGCATAGAACAAAGCCTGGATATTTGTAAAAAGCTGGAGAATGGTGAGCTGATGGTTTTGCCAAATACACCCCATCCAATAGAGCGAGCAGATATAAAACTACTGGCGTGTTCTCTAAATGATTTTTTCAGCTGAGGAATAACTCTGGGTTTTACAATCGTAAGGTAAACGGCCTGTCCGCTCATAGATATAAACTCTTTCCTTAGAGCTTATTTTTCCTCATCTTAGTTTAATATTAAATTATATAGTGGTTTATGGCCTGTGATTTACTTTGGTTGAAACGGTGCTTTAAGGGTTTTACTATACTTCTGATTTTATTCAGTTTTCATGAAGGGAGTATAGCACTTGCTCAGCCTTCTTCTTACGAAAGCGCAGAGTCCGGACAACCATACTTTGAGGCGGGTGAGCTGATCTACACTGATATCGACACCTTAAGTAATAAGTTGTACGTGTTGTTGTCTTCAGAATTATGGAAATATGATCTGAGTGAAGACTCCTGGACTTTGTTGAGAAACTTTGATTCTTTCCCTGAGCCGCTTTTAGAGTTAGACTTCGGTTATGACCCTTTCAATGATCGATTATTGCTATGGAGTCGTGGTGTAGGAATTTTATATCAGCTCAGTTTAGAAGATTACAGCTTAGAGCGTATAGATCAGTCTTCCCGGCATAAAAATCAGTTTGGGCATATACCTTTTCTGAAACGGGTGATCTTGAAGGAGAAATATGGCCAGAGATCAGCAATTATGACTATAGGCGAAAACTCAGAAACGAAACTCTTAAATCGATCAATGAAAAATTCAAAAAAGCCTTTAATGATGTTGGAGATTTAGTTTTACGACGCAGAGACCCTGATGATCACCGAAGAGTACATTACGTGCTAAACAGATACTTTATTGAAGGATGAACTAACAGGTTTCGACTTTTTTCAAATTTTGCGAAACTATCTTCACCTTCCCCTAGAATCATTATTTCCGCCAAAATTATATCGGAAGTTCACCCTGAATGAACGGCTTGACCAACTGAATTCCCTATTGGTATAAGAATTAGGTTCAATGATCTCCCGGTCTCCATTTCGGGAATTGAATACATCGCGCACGTTGATGGAGATGTTAGCCCGGCCGTCTAGTAATTCTTTCGATAATCCACTGCCTACGAAAGAACGAGAGGGCCTTCTTCCCTGGGCTGTTTCGGAAGCCCCTCTAAAGTATAGATAAGATTGAAAATTCCAGGTTTCGGCAAAACCCCATCGCACCCTAAGTCGGCTTGTAAGGTTTTCAGATTTGCTGTCGTAAGAGATCCCTTCAAATTCCCCTTTTGTTTCAGATTGATATAGATTTAAACTTCCTGATAATTGAAGATTTTCAAATAGATCCTGATCAGCAGAAAATTCTACACCCCAGGCATTTTCATTGGATAAGTTAATAGGAGTGCGTGTTGTGATACCATCATTTCCGGTCACAGAAACGCGATCTATAACTTGAGTTCGATCGCGGTAGTAAAAACTGGTTAATACCGAGCCTGTTTCCCAATATCGCAGATAACCGAGTTCATAAGAGTCGCCAAACTCAGGCTCAAGATCCGGATTACCTGTAGAGCGATAGCGATTATCTGAGATGTCGGTAAATGGAAGTAAATACCAGGATCGGGGTCGTGAAATACGTCGGCTATAGCTTACCTGGAAAGAATTCTGCTCATTCAATGAATAGGATAGAAATATACTTGGAAAGAGATTGGTGTAATTCTGTTCGCTGCCTAAGTTTTGTTGATCAAGTTCAGTGGTGATCCTGGTGTTTTCAGCTCTGAGGCCTAATTGATATGTGAACGGCTTCAATTCTCCTGAAAAAGTAGCGTAAAGAGAATTCACGTTTTCAGAATATTTAAAGTTATCAGCTGCTCCGACCTCGTCAGCGGCTTCAACCCAGACGCCATTTTCAAACCTTTCCACAAGGTAATCACTATCCTGCCAGTCATAATTGAATCGCCCTCCGGCTTCCAGGCGTCCGTTTTCTCCGACCGGGCGTTCATAATCAAGATCAAAACGGGCTTCACGATAGATCTCTCCACCATTTGTTCGTTCTCTTAAGTTCTCACCTGGGCCACTATTGATTTGCTCGTCTAAATTTGCTGTTTCATCTTCATTGCCAAATTCAAAATCTAAGTCTGTAGCTAATACGTGATCGCCTTCTTCATCAAAGGTTTTTTCGTAAAGCATGCGAATATCAAAATCGCTTTCATTTTGTTCTTCGTTGGCTTCTCTTACAGACTCTCTAAGGGTAGCCCAATCATTTGAGATCGCTTCATAAATTTCATCGTTGGTTGGGTCAAAGTCTATATAGTTAACATCTCTGTCTTCTTTAGCTGTTTCGAAATTAATGCGGGCATCAATCGTCATTAGCTCACTTTCTGAAAGGAATATATCCGCCCCAAAATTCACATTACCTTCTTGTTCACGGTCGAACCAATCGCTGTTTTCCTGATACGCAAAAGTGGTGTCTGTACTGCTGAAGCTTTGAAATGTTGAGCTTGATCGAGGATCTCTTTCATATTCAACCTCTGCATTAACAAACCAGTTAATGATATTTTTCTGATAGTTGAGGTTGAAGCCAACAGAATGATCCTGCGGATATCCTGTGTTTGCCCGAACCGTTCCATTTAAGCCAAGTTCTGCATCATCCACTAAAATAATGTCAATGATACCTCCGGTTCCGTTAGCCGCATACCGAGCCGAAGGGTTGGTGATGATCTTAACCTCTTCGATCATTCCGGCGGGAATACTGCTCAACGCATCCGTGCCACCTCTCACTAAATTAGAAGGCCGCCCATTGATCAAAATCTGAACGCCTTGATTTCCCCTTAAGCTAACGTTTCCTTCAAAATCAGTAGTAATGGAAGGTACATTATCAAGTACGTCTAAAGCAGAACCACCAAGACTAGTGATATCATCTTCAACATTAAAACTGCGACTGTCAAAATTCATTTCCATATAAGAGCGTTGCCCCTCCACTTCAACTTCGCCCAATTCTGACTGAGAGGGTTCAAGTTGAATAGTTTCCAGATCCAGTGTTTCCCCATCCTCTACCACTATTTCCTGCTCATATTCCTGAAAAGAAAGAAAGGTGATTTTTAAGGTGTAGGTGCCGGGTTCTGCCTCTAAAGTAAATTCCCCTGAAACCTGAGTTGCCGTTCCGGAAATTATCTGGTCGTTACCGGGTTCATAAATGGCAACGGTAGCATTGGCAAGTGGGTTTGATTCGTCATCCAGGACTTGTCCGATTATCTCTGAACTTTGGGCGGAGATTGATTCTGTAAAAGAAAAAAATAGCAATAAAATTGAAAGTGATCTAAGTACCGATTTCATCAGAAGGCTTTGCAGATAAGTTAACGTGGATTTTATTAACTAATATATTAAAGGCTCCGTTGATGTAAATCAGACTAAATGATTGAATTTATTCCAATTTTACATACTTAAATAAGTGTAAATCGGGAATAGTAAACCCACATCAAAAATAGATTGATGTGGGATGTCTGAATTATTTATTTAGCACTTTTTTGTCAAGTGAATATTTTCCAGGCCCGGTTAAAGTAATGACCACAAAGAGGAGCAAGAAAAGCAGCCCTTTTTCTTTAGTACCGAAAGGGTCGTCTGCATGGGCAATGAAAACCACAACAGTCATATTAATACTCAGAACGATGGCGGCGAGTCTGGTGCCGAGACCAAGAGTTACCAAAAACCCACAAATTGCTTCAGCAAATGTAGCAAGTACCAAAGAAGCAGCCGCTCCAATTCCGATAGGGTCACCAAATGAAAAATCACCGGATAAAACTTTTAATAATTTAGGCCAGCCATGAGTCAGTATCAGTAGTCCTGCACCAACTCTTAAAACAAGTAAGCTAATGTTGGTAGAAACGAGTGAACTAATATCAGTTGAGAGTAATTTTTTTAGCATGATGTGAAGATTGATTTGAGGTTACTGTAATAACAGGAATTATTATCAATAAAGCAGTTTCAATTTGATGATTTATTGAACTGGTTTAAGTAATCAGTCCTATAGGAACTTTCTATTATGAGACGGAGTTTGGTGTTCATATATTTAGTTCAACATTAAACTATTTAATACTAATCAATCTTATAATATTATGGCAACTTGGAATATAGACCCCACACATTCAGAAATTCAGTTCAAAGTAAAGCATCTTGTAATATCTACGGTGACCGGATATTTCCGTTCATTCAACGGCTCAATTGAAACCGATGGAGACTCTTTTGAAGGAGCTAAGGTTACTTTTGAGGCTGATATCGATAGCATTGACACAAACAACGAAGACAGAGACGGCCACCTGCAATCGGATGATTTCTTTAATGCAGAGAAATTTCCAAAAATGAAGTTCGAATCAACTTCATTCAAAAATACTTCCGGTGATGATTATGAACTGACCGGTAACCTGACTATCCGTGACATAACCAAAGAGATTACTTTAGATGTAACTCACGGTGGTACCGTTGGCGACCCATACGGACAAACTAAAGCAGGTTTTGAGATCAACGGAACGATCAACCGTAAAGAATTTGATCTGAAATGGAATGCAGTAACGGAAGCGGGCAACGTTGTTGTTGGCGATAATGTGAAACTACATATGAATGTTCAGGTAGTTGAGCAAGTTTCGGCAGAAGCATAAAAAGCATCTATTAAGATGATCTCCTGAAGGCGGCTGTTACAGTCGCCTTTTTTTATGCGGTAAATATTTTTAAAAAACACCTTGGTTTTTGGATGAACGATGTATTTTTATAAATCAGCAAAAAATATTTACCATAAATACTGCTAAAAACAGTAAATCAAAATGTTAAAACTTTAATATGGAAAAATTCAGCAGTATAATCCCTCGAACCAAATTAATAGGATCATGAAAACATTTACTACTTTTTTAGCTCTTTTAATTTCAACTCTTTTGCTGGGATGCCAGCCAAATCCGGAATCAGAATTACCACCTCAGGATGAAAAAGAGTGGTCGATAGCACTCCACGGTGGAGCAGGATATGTATCTGAAGATATGCCTGAAGACCGTAAACAGGCGTACATGGAATCCCTTGAAGAAGCTCTCACCATAGGTGCTGAAATTCTGGAAAACGGAGGCACCGCGCTTGATGCCATTGAAAAAACAGTAAACTACCTGGAGGACAATGAATTGTATAATGCCGGAAAAGGCGCTGTATTTACAGCTGAAGGAAAAAATGAACTGGATGCAGCAATTATGGATGGTTCAACACTAAATGCGGGAGCTATCACCGGAGTGACCACTGTAAAGAATCCCATTTCACTTGCCCGCATAGTAATGACAGACTCGAAGCATGTATTCTTTTCAGCAGATGGAGCAGAAACCTTTGCCGACCAAACGGATGTTGAACGAGTAGATCCTGAGTATTTCTACACTGAAAGCCGTTATGAATCTCTTCAAAGAGCACTGGAGCAGGAAGAATCAGAGTCATCTAATATGCTAATGACGGATTCTGAAAAAGAATGGCGTTATGGAACAGTTGGGGCAGTGGCAAAAGATAAGGATGGGAATCTTGCTGCGGCCACTTCAACCGGCGGTATGACGAACAAGAAATACGGAAGAGTAGGAGATGTTCCGATCATTGGTTCCGGTACGTATGCCAATGATCTGGTTGCGGTTTCGGCTACTGGGTGGGGCGAAAAGATCATGCTGAATGTTTCAGCACACACACTGGCTTCTTACATGAAATACAAAAATACATCACTTCAACAATCAATGGATTATCTGGTAGATGATCTGCTGGAACCCGGAGATGCAGGCTTTATTGCTGTGGACAAGTATGGAAATTTCTCAATGAAGACCAACACAGGATCGATGTTTCGCGCAGCAACTGATTCGGAAGGAAATAGGGAAGTAGGTATCTGGGATTAAAGGGTGCTATGGTGTAATCGTGTTTAGGTTTACGGTGTTTTAATTATTGTGATATAAAACACCGTAACACTATCACACCTTAACACCATTATTCCAGTCCGAGGTGGAATTGGTCTCTTAATTCCTGAATGTAGATTCCGATATCGTTACGCAGCTCAAATAAACGGGCGTGCAATTCCTGATATTCCTTTTTGGTAAAAAGGCCTTTCTTTTTGAATCCCTGAAGCAGACCCAACGCATGATTGGCGCAATTAAGGGCCTTTTTAGAATAGGCAATATTGGCACCTATGTAATCCTGATCAAAACCAAAGGAATGACCACCGGCAAGTTTGGCTCCTATTTTTAGCGAATCTTCAACAAACTCCTCAAACTCAGAGCTCTGCATTCTGGGGTGAATGTTTTCAGCCCATTTAAGAATGTCTACGGCCAGGTCTTTTGCATCAATATAAATTCCGAGGTTATCCAGATCGGCATAATCGGTATAAACATAATCATCACTAAGGCTTTTCCATTCTTCCCCTTCATCGAAGTCATCAAAATCATCTTCATCCTGATTCATGTCCATAAAACCATCTTCAGATAAGCCGAAGAGAAAGTCCTCATCATCCCAGTCATCCTCTTCTTCGTCTTCCCAATCGTCTTCATCTTCCGGGAAGTAAGCCTCGTCCATTAGCAATTCTTCTTCTACATAGGCTTCGTAAGCATCGTCTTCATTCTGGCTTTCCTGAAGTAAGGTAATCCATCGGGGTACATTTCCTTTAGGGTCAGAGGCGATAAATTTTCTGAGTTGCTCGCTCTTTTTTTCAACTTCATTTAAGTGAGATTCCCATTTGAATTCGTCCCACTGTTCGTCATCGAATCCATCGAAATGCATGTGCATATAAGGCAGGCTATTGGTTGCTGTTTATTATAAAAAAGGAATTGTTACTACTAATGCAATACTTTGTGGAAAAGTAACGCTTTTTGTGGATAAAAAGTTGTTATAAGCGTTCCAAAACATTAATAATTACCTGAGTCATTTTAGGCTCTGCCATAGCTGCTGCGGCCAATACATCTTCAATATCAACCGGCTGTAATGCATCTGGAAAGCATTCATCGGTAATTACAGAAATCCCAAGCACATCCATCCCCATATGCACGGCCGCTATAACTTCGGGAACGGTACTCATTCCAACAACATCCGCACCTAGGTGACGCATATACCTGTATTCGGCTTTGGTCTCAAGCATAGGCCCAGTTGCCGCCAGGTAAACACCTTGATGTAATTTTATTGAGTTTTCAAGAGCAACATTTTCAGCCAGTTCAAGCAGCCGCTCAGTGTAAGGCTCACTCATATCCGGAAAGCGAGGACCTAGCTCGTCATCATTGGGGCCAATAAGGGGATTCTCTCCAAGAAAGTTGATATGGTCGGTGATAAGCATGATATCACCACGGCTGTAAATTGGATTTAAACCTCCGCAAGCATTACTTACCAAAAGGGTCTGTGCTCCAATTGATTTTGCCACGCGAACCGGAAAGGCAATCTGTTGCATGGTATAGCCTTCGTAAAAATGAAAACGCCCCTGCATAGCTACTACATCTTTTCCACCGAGTTTACCGAAGATCAGTTTACCTGCATGGCTCTCTACGGTTGAGACGGGAAAGTGGGGAATATTACTGTAACTGATAATATGTTCGGTTTCGATCTCATCAGCAAGTTGACCTAACCCGGTGCCGAGAATGAGTAGATATTCCGGCTGAAAACTTGTCTCTTCTTTAATAAAATGTACCGCTTCATCGCGCTTTGCGCGAAACTCTTCAACCGTGTCGTATTTCATAGGATTAACTCAATGGATGTGGAAAATAATGAATGCAAAAATACACCAAAGACTAATCTATTTCATCTAAAATATCATCAAGTCGATCGCTCCCGGGAGGGAATGCGTGGTCTTCCCCATCTTCATCAGATGATTCTTCGGGATGACTTAGTTCAGAACCATCAGCATTCTCATCCAGAATAAATTTTGAAGATTTCTTTGTGTTATTCTCAAGAGCGTCTTCAAGGTTTGTTTCTTTTGGCAGATTAAAAACCTCCATTTCATCTTTACCAAATTGCTCCACTGAATTTTTGGCGTTATCGAGGTATGATGTGATTCCGTTTATGATCTCTTCCCTGCGATCAAGCAGGCGCAAGATACTTTGCCGTATTTGTTGCCTGTTGTGGTTGGCTTGCTTGATGATAGCATCTGCTTCCATCTCGGCCTTTTCGAGAGTGCTTTTTGCTTCCTGCCGAGCCCCGGAAATTTTTTGCTCCATCGACTCTTTTGCAGTTTGAAGGGTTTCGTGAAGAGCATCTTCCACACGTTCGTAATGTTTAACCCGTTCGGTTAGCTTATCTATCTCTTGTTCGAGCTCTTTGTTTTTATTGAGGAGGTGTTCAAATTCGTTTGATACCAATGTAAGAAAAGCCTGTACATCGGCGGTATCATATCCCCGGAGAGCTTTTTCAAAAGTCTGTTGTTTAATTTCAAGCGGAGTGAGTTTCATAAATAAGTGTTTTTAGTCGTCCTTAAAGCTTATTTAAAATAACATTTATTCATTTAACATGTTGCGCAGATTTCCATCACTGTCCTTGCCTTTACCGGAGGTTGAACGAGTTTCTTCCTCTTCTATTTCAATATCACCCATTGTTTCATGAGTCTCATCCAGGCGATATCGTTCTTCTTCAAGGTCTGAGACTATGGTTTCAAGGTTGGTAAGCCGGCGTTCTGTGTTCTTTTTAAATTCACCAAGTGCTTTAAAAAACTGAGGATTAATATCCGTGTTTCCACTTTTTCTGTTGATCCACTGCTTGATCAAGCTGAAGATATTCCAAAAAAGAAAGCCGGCAAACCCAAGTCCTCCTACGATGGCCACAAATGCAATAATTAATTCTTGATCTGACATAGATTCAACTCTTAATTTCTGTTTCTGCTTTTTGTTCCTGAATTATCGGAATTCTGATCCTCAACTTCATCATCAATTTCAATATCCCCCAAGTGGTTAGACTTATTTTGAGAAACGTCCTTTTTTTGTTCAGAAGCGATAGCCTCCAGGGTTTCTACACGAGACTTTAAATTGTGAATTATTTGACGGAGGTCATGGATTTCGCGGGAGTTGGCAAGTCTTTTACCCTCCATTTTTAACTCCTCTTCCTTATAAGAGTAAAGCAATCCTCCTGCAATAGCTACAATTGCAACAATAGCGAACCAGGGAAGTCCAAAAAACATAATGCCCTCAAATTTTTATTGATGTTGAATAATATCAAAGCAAAAAACAGTACGCAACATACTATTCATAGTTGCGCTCCCCGAATATTGCACTTCCAATTCGCACCATGGTTGAGCCTTCTTCGATGGCTACTTCCATGTCGTTGGTCATGCCCATGGAAAGCTGCTCGAGTTGAACGCTGCCGGCATTATATTTTTGATGAGAACCGAAAAGCTCTTTTAGTAACCTGAATTCAGGTCGTACATCTTCCGAATCATCTGTAAATGTAGCCATACCCATAAGTCCTTTTACCCGTACATGCTCGTAGTCTTGAGCAGATTCCAGGATGCCGGCCAAATCTTCCGGTTTACATCCGCCTTTTTGCTTTTCATCACTGATGTTAACCTGCACTAAAGTATTAATAACTCGGTTAGCGCTTTTGGCTCTCTTGTCGATCTCTTTCAAGTATTTTGCCTTCTCCACGGAATGTATCCAGTTAACGCGGTCGGCAATATATTTTATCTTATTGGTTTGAAGGTTGCCAATGAAGTGCCAAACTAAATCCGGGTTTTGAATGGAGGCCATTTTATCTTCCAGTTCCTTCATTCTGTTTTCACCAAAATGAAGGTGACCCGCTTTGATCGCCTCAAGTATATCTTCGTTGGGCTTGGTTTTGCTGACCGCAACCAAAGAAACTTCCTGTGGATCTCTTCCCACTTTTTTACAGGATTCTTCTATTCTTTGCTGAATTGAGGTGAGATTTTGTGCAATATCTTGGTCACTCATATAAAAAAAGGGTCTTTTTTCTGATTCTATACAATTAAAGGGAAGATAAG
Source organism: Gracilimonas sp. (assembly GCA_040904925.1). Classification (GTDB taxonomy): domain Bacteria; phylum Bacteroidota; class Rhodothermia; order Balneolales; family Balneolaceae; genus Gracilimonas. The sequence goes on from JBBDSP010000015.1 coordinate 98,590, forward strand.
CTTTTATCATTCATCAATAAGCCTTATTTTTGGAAGCTCTTGATACATCGTAATAAATAATTACTTATTTGATATTTACTGTATTCAAATTCATAATTCCAGAATCATTCTGGCTGTCGGATTCAAAACTCCAAGGGGATAGATAGCATGTCAACCCGAATCCGGCAAATATCTACTTTCCTCGATCAGTGGGCGCCCCCTAAAGTGAAATTGGATTACGATAACGTCGGATTGCTAGTCGGAGACCCGGAAGCAAAAGTAACGTCTGTTATTACTTGTCTTGATGTAACCGACGCCGTAGTCGCCGAGGCTATTGAAAAAGGTTGCGAATTGATTGTCGCTCACCACCCGCTCATCTTTAGTAAGATCGGAAGTATAAATCCTACCAACGAGCAGGGGAGAATTATTTATAAGCTGATAAAGAATGATATCGGCTTACTTGTTGCCCACACGAATTTAGACGCAGCCCTCGACGGAGTTTCCTTTGTACTTGCCAACATTCTTGGATTGGACAACCTGAGATTTTTAGATAAAAATTATTCCATAAGCCGGAAGATACGGTTGATAACTTCCCATGATGACAGTGATGCTGTTCTTAAGTTGCTGAATTACCATTCAGCAGAAGAAGCACATTACTTTGATGTAAACAGCCGTGAAGATGGTTTAAAATGTTTTGAAGCTATTATCGATCAACATAATGTTTCGGTATTGAAAAAGGCCCTTAAATCGGAAGGCATGCTCAAAGAAGGAAGCTTTCAGGTAATTGACCTTGCTTCGTCATCCCAGAATTTTGGTATGGGTGTAGTTGGTGAATATCCGGAAGATGGAATTGGAAAAAATGAGTTTCTGCACCTTGTATCAAAAGCCTTAAATGTAAAAGCGATCCGTTTTTCCGGCGATGTGGATCGAATTCAAAAAGTAGCGGTTTGCGGTGGTGCAGGCGTGTTTTTGAAGGATAAAGCTATTCAAGCCGGAGCCCAGGCTTTCGTAACAGCCGATATAAAATATCATGATTACTTCACCGAAAAAGATGACTTTTTATTGGTGGATGTAGGCCATTACGAAAGTGAATTTCCTGTAGCTGAAGCTCTGAAGAATGAATTATCTGAAGCTTTTGAAGGAATTGAAGTCTCTGTAACCCGAAAAGTTACCAACCCGATGCAAATATATGTGTCGGATCCCGAACCTAAAACTATTCAACAAAGTTGACCCTCACTCCATGAACGAAGTATTACAAAAACTAGCGAATCTACAATATATAGACAGCCGAATCGACGAGCTGAAACAACTAAGAGGTGATCTTCCCGAAGAGGTACTTGATCTTGAAACAGACATCGCCCGCAAAGAAGCACGCCTGAATAATCTTAAGGATGAAGAACAAAACCTGAAGGTTGAATTTGATAAGCTCAAGCTGGACTTGCAAAGCTCTAAAGAAAAGATCGAGAAGTACGAAGATCAGCAGCTGAGTGTTCGGAACAATCGCGAGTATGATGCGCTGACTAAAGAAATTGAAGCTCAAAAGCAGGTCATCGAAAATGCAGAATCCCGACTGAAAGAGATCGAAAAACGTCAGGAAGAGATCGATCCGGAAATTGAGCAAGCGCAAAATGAATTGGATGCAGCTCAAACTATGTATGACGAAAAAAGCACAAATCTCGATAAAGTAGTTAAGTCTACCGAAGACGAAGAGAATGAGCTGCTTAAGAAAAGAAAAGAAGTTGAAGAGGAAATTGATGATCGTTATATGAGAAGCTATAAGCGACTCAGAGACGGCCTTAATAACGGAATGGCTGTTGTGGCAATGGACCGTGGTGCTGCTTTGGGTATGGCCCTTCCTCCACAAACTCAGGTTGAAGTTCGTCGTATGAACAAGATCATTATTGATGAGAACAGTGGACGAATTGTAGTGGATCAATCCTTCTTCGATAAGGCGAAAGAAGAATTATCTATCTGATCTTGATCAGCATATTATTATTTGAAAAAGGGAAGTCGGAATGGCTTCCTTTTTTTTGTTTTAGGAAAGATTGGATAAAGACCCTCCTCTTGCAAATCATATGATTAAAACCCGTATCTTTTTAGGACAGGAAAGCTGGGTGATCGCTTCATACTTAGTATGGGGAGGAAAGTCCGGACACCAACAAGTACCGTGCTCCCCGATCCGGTTCAGCCGGCGAAGGGGAGGCTTGGTAAGAGGAATCTTACCATGACAGACAGTGCAACAGAAAACAAACCGCCTCAACTTGTTTGAGGTAAGGGTGAAAAGGTGAGGTAAGAGCTCACCGCCCCGTGTCGTGAGGCCGGGGGCACGGCAAACCTCGCGGGGTGCAAGTTCATGCAGATGGTATGCGCCGCTTGTCGCCACGCCATCGGGTGGAACGCGACAGACAAATGATCATCCTCGACAGAATCCGGCTTACAGGCTTTTCTGTTTGAAATTACATGAAAACCCCGCTCTTTAATGAGAGTGGGGTTTTGTTTTTATATGGATATTTTGTCAGATGAAAACCAAAACACTTAATATCCCACCTGCAGAGATCAGTAAGATCATCCAAAGGAGTTCTTTACTTTTATTAAATCCGGTAATAAAAATGAAAAGCCCGGCCTTCACCAAGGTATTCGATATTACAGCGATCACAATTCCCAAGGTAGCTACTGCAGCAGTAATCTCATTCTGTGCCATTTTTGATAAGGATAAGGTGATAGCATCCACATCCATCAATCCTGAAAGCAAAGCTAAAAGGTAAATACCTTCATCACCAAACCATTCTCTGAGTGCGGTAGCTAAAACTAAAATAACAGCCAGCAAAGCACCAAATTTAAGAGCAGTCGGCAACTGAAGTGGATTATCTAATTTAAGAGTAGGGTTCTCATCTTCTTGTTCTGAGGAAGATGTTTTCCAAAGCCAAAGAACGCAACCCAAAGTAAGTACAAGCATGGTCAGTAATGGAATCCAGAGAGGGTGCAGGATAGATGGGTTTACAATCGAAACCTCGATGATCACTCTTACAAACATAATAGCAGATGCCACAAGAACCCCGGCGATAAAGATCTTAGAGGCATTCTTTTCATGCTGTTTGGCGAATTGAGCAAGGCTAACTGTCACGGCCGTTGAAGAAGCCAATCCACCAATAACAGCGGTAAGAATAGTCCCCCTGTTTTCTCCGACATATTTGACCATTACATAACCAAAGAAGGAAAGCCCTGAGATCAGCACGACCATCCACCAGATCCAATAAGGATTCAGTGTTTCCCATGGGCCATATCCTTGATTGGGGAGAAGGGGTAATAAAATAACAGAGATTATCAGAAGCTTTATACCGGCATAAATAACTTCAACATCGATTTTCTGAAGCCACCTGTGCAATACAGGTTTCATGCTCAAAAGAGTCATAACAGCAACGGCGCTGCCAAGTGCTTCCAACTGATAGCCCAATGCAGCCCAGGCACCCAGGGAAAATGTGATCAGTAAGGCGACTTCGGTGGTGATCCCGATGTCATCATTGCCTTGTACTTTTATTTCAAAAATGTACGAGGCTATAACTAAAGCAGTGAATGCGAGAAAGACGACACCAAGGATCCATTCTCCTGTGTAAGGAATCAATGAAGCCCAGATTCCACCTAAAAGTCCAACAAGGCTAAAAGTGCGTATTCCCGCTACCCGGTCACCCTCGTCTTCTTTACGCCCATACCATCCCCGCTCAATGCCGATCAGGAGCCCTACTCCCAAGGCGGAAAGTAATTTCCAGACAATATTTAACTCAGGATCCATAAAGGATTATAAGAATAGAAAAGCTAAATGTTGATCTAAACTTTCGATCACATATTGATCTTATAATTTCCTTTCACATTGCGCTCGATCTGGCGTTTCACGTCTTTCTCTTTGATGGAATCTCTCTTGTCGAATTGCTTTTTACCTTTGGCTATCCCGATCAGTACTTTAGCATTTCCTTTTTTGAAATACAGTTTTAGCGGAACTATGGTGTAGCCCTTCTGTTCGGTCGCTTTTTCAAGCTCTCGAATTTCTCTTTTGTTTAGGAGTAACTTCCTGGGGCGTGTTTCATCATGATTGTAGTAGGAGCCGTGCTCATATGGCTTGATGTACATATCCCGTAAAAAAACCTCACCATTCTGTATAAAAGCAAAGGTATCCGCAAAACTAGCCTTTCCCTGACGCAGTGATTTCACCTCGGTTCCTTTAAGAACAAGTCCGGCCTCATAGGTCTCCTCGATGTTAAAATCGTGGCGAGCCTTACGGTTTTTTATAGTTGGTGTGGTCTTTTTATCGCTCATGTGAGCTCTTATTCTTACGGCAATTCCAGATCAGATCTGAAAGCCTAATTCACGTAACTGTTCTAATATATCTTCGGCCGGTTGTCGGTCGGGGAAGGTGCGGTAAATACTTAAAATTTGTTCGGTCTCAGCTCGGGCTTTTTCATTTTCAGGGTTGATCTCTAACACTGCAATAAATTCTCTTAATGCATTGTTGGCATTTTCACGCATGGAAGTTGGATCAGCATTGTATATCAAATAAATACCATACTCAAGATGTGTTTGTTCTAATTGAGAGCTAACATCTTCAGTTTGAGAGGCACTTTTCAAGGAAGAAATCCTTTGCTCAAATTCTGCTATTTGTTGGGAATAATCAATTTGAGGACTGTCATTTTCTTGTTGACTTGCATTCAAGGACTGATCATCATAAATCGAGCCAAATAAGGAACTGAATACAATGATATAAGAAATAAGAATTGTACATAAACCAGCAATTGAAAACTTGATTACTTTATTTGCTGCAATTGGTTTTTCGTCTCTCCATACGAAATAAAGGATGATTCCAACAAGAGGTATAAAAAATGATACAATTGCTTCGCCTAGATAGTTGTTTGGGGTTACTTTTTGTTCTTCTGACATAAATTAGTTCATATAAATTGGGTTGGGACTGATGCAGAGTATGAAGATAAGCATACTGAGCCAGCCTATCACCTGACGAGTGGGAGATAATTTTTCCTCATAATCGACCGGTGGGTGTTCGACTTTAACGATAAAAGCGATGAAAAAGCTCCATATAAGCCAAATAAAAGAGGCCTGCCCGGGATCTGGAACAGCGAAGATAAATTGGTAGCCTGCAGTCATTGCTAAAGACAGACCAACCATGCCGTTGATCCAGTTCTGATCTGTGCGAAAAGCTTTGCTCATCAACAAATAGAGAACGAATCCCCAGACAAACCATTCGGCTAGCGGAAGGCTGGCATAGTTTGATATGAGGTCTTGTAATACAGGGATCATCTCGATGCCGGCCAGGGCGGTAATGAATGCAAAGAATATGCGTGCCACTATTTTATGTTTTCGGTACCCGATCAGTGAGTATAGGATGTGTCCGCCATCCAATTGCCCTACAGGCATCAAATTGAGCGCCGTAAAAAATAGTCCGAGCCACCCCGCAAAAAGAAAAGGGTAGTGATACATTTCCCACATCGGCGGCACGTTCTCAAACATGGAAGCGAGGGCTCCGTAAAGCAGTGTGTTACCAATGGTGAGAACGCCCCCTTCGGTTTCATCGGTAATAAAATCAGGGTAGTTGCCATTATCAGATACGTATTCTTTTAGTTCCTCGTGTCCGGCAAAATTTTGCACAAAATCGGGTTCTGGTAAAGTAGCGAAGCCGATCAGTAGAACGGTAAGTGCCACGATGAATCCTGCAACAGGACCTGCTGCCCCAACATCGAATAATTTATGCATTCGGCGTATGGGTTCTTTGATCCGGATAACTGCACCCAGTGTTCCTATCCCGATAGGAAGAGGAATATAGTATGGCAGGGTGACTTTGATTTTGTGGTATACAGCTGCAAAATAATGCCCGAATTCATGAAAGGTTAGAAAACCGAGCAATAATCCTGCGAACAGAAGGCCGCGTAACAGGTCAACGGTATTTGGGATGCCAAATGGAAACAAGACCGGATCAAAGCCGACAAAGTTGGCACCGGTCATTGTTACAAAAAATACCGTGAGCAAAAACAATCCCAGGTGTTTTAGTTTGGTGCGGGTATCAGGCTTGTTCTTTGGTTCTTCTTCAGAAGAAAGTACCTTAAAGTCTGTAGATATTTCTTCCTGAAATGGATTTTGACTCAATAGTCTTCTCTTAAATGGTTAATGGCTTCCTTGAAATTGGCATGGTCATACAACGTGCTCCACCTCTACCACGACATAATTCATGTCCCTGAAAACTGATAGCGATCTTTTTGCCACCGGCGGGATCAAATTCTTTGTCAGCGTATTCTTCTACAAATTCAAATTGGCTCATCAGGTCATAACCGTTATCAACAAGAGTGTTGAAGGTGTTGGTATTACGTTCATATCCAACAATTATTCCGGGTGCAAGGGCAAACACGTTAGCCCCGTCAGTCCACTGCTCACGAAACTGATTCGTGCGATCTTCTCCACCACATTTAATGAAGTTGAAATCAAGTCCGGTATTTTCTTCAAGTGCAGATTTTAGTGAGCTTCGGGTTTCTGTCTTGATGGTATCACCGTCTTTAAAAAGGGCAACTACATTGTCCTCCTGTTCCATAATTGCAGGCGGGAATGCAATACATTCATTGTGACTGGCAAAAGTAAAGATTGTATCCAAATGCATGGAGGAGCGCTGTTTTGGGATGTCAACTGCAAGCACAGTTTCCACTCCTCTGTCCAATAAGCCTTCGGTTCCTTTCATCAGTCCACTGAAGGAAGTGCGCTCACTCATCCCAATTAAAACCAGTTTGTCTGATACTACCAACACATCACCGCCTTCAATGGATTGATGTCCCGATATACGAATGGCATGTTCACGCACACTTTCAAACAGTGGATGAAAATGCACAAGGGTTTCCATTAATAACGATTCCCGAAGCCGTGCTTTTTTTGCTGCACGGGAAACAAGAATACTGTTGCCGACAACAGCAGCCAGGTCTCGGGTGAATAATAAATTGGGAGATGGATTAAGCGTAAAACGTTTGGACTTTTTTAAATATCCCTGAATGATAAATGTGATGAGATCATCCGGGTCTAGTTTGTGTAATTCCTTCTCAATAACATGAAGGTTTTTTTCGGGAAATTCTTTAACGAGCTGCTCAATGAAATAAGCACGGGCATCTTCCTGCTGAAATACTTCCACAAAAAGGTCAACGATCTCAATTACTTTACCATTAGCCGGCATGGCAGCATTAAACACTTTAAGCATATCAAGGTGTTCTCCACGGGCATCTTCCTCAAATATAATGTCATCGAAGAGTAACTCATCTTTTAACTCGGGATTGACCAGAGAAACTTCGTGCCCCGGGGTATGTACGATCACACCCTGCAGATGTCCAATTTCAGAAGAAACATTAATGTTCATAAAACGGTTATATGGTTGGTTCGTTAAAGCCTCGAAATATACAGGATAAAGAGCGGATTTATAAGCAGTAATTGGTTAGTTGAATCAATATCTTGACCCGTCAGAGAAAATAAGATGTGCCTATGACTTCAAAAACAGAAATTGAATCGCTGCTATTTTTAATGGATGATCCTGATCCGTTTGTGCAGCAGAGTGTGGAAAACCGGCTTCAGGAATTAGGAGAAAAAGCGGTCCCTCTTTTAGATGAGTACAAAGCAGAAATTAAAGAAACCGAAGCCAAAGAGAGGGTCAATGAAGTCATTCATAAGCTCACTTTTGATACTTTAGAACAGGATTTTGTGGAGATACTTGAAGGGGGACTTAAAACCCGGAAATCACTGGAAACCGCAGTTTTTACCTTGGCACGATTTGGGAATCCAACACTGAGGATCTCAGAATATCAGGCTAAGCTCAATCATTTTGCGGATATTGTTGAGCCTCAGATCAAATATAAGCTGGACGAGAAGCGCAAGATGAAGCGCTTGCTAAAATTTATTTTCGAGGACCTGAACTTTAGGGGAGATGCTGAAGATTACCACGCGCCTCAAAATTGTTTATTAAATGAGGTTATTGACCGTCGCAAAGGCCTTCCAATTTCTCTCAGCCTGATCGTAATGTTTATTTCCCGCAGACTTGAAATGCCTTTCTTCGGGATCAATATGCCGATCCATTTTATGCTGAATTATATTGGGGACAAAGAAGAATTGCTTATCGACCCGTATGATAATGGGGCGATTGTAAGCTACGACCAGTGCTATTTTTTCTTAAAGAAAAACAGTATTGAACCCCGCCCAGAGCACTTCCAGATGGCGACTAATCTCGATATTGTGCTGCGCTGTATCCGGAATCTTATTCACAGCTATGAGCGTAAAGAGGAAATGGATCGGGTTGAAGATCTGGGCCGGCTGCTGAGTGTTGCAGAGATGTATCAGTAGGGAAATGTAAAAGTAAAAGTTGCTCCGTTTTTATTATCTACCTTCATTTTGGCTTTAAGTTGTGAAGCAAAGGAGTTGATAAGCAGGGTGCCTAAACTTTCCTGATTTTCTTTGCCAAATTCGGTTGAAAGCCCGGAACCGTTATCTGATACTTTTAGCACAACTTCTTCACCTTGCTTCCGAAGTGAGATGTCCAACCGACCTTTCTGTCCTTTTCTAAATGCGTGCTTGAAGGCATTTACAACCAATTCATTAATTAAGAGCCCACACGGAATAACACGATCTATATTCAACTCAATTCTTTCAACATCAAAAACCAGTTGAACGTCATCTTTGTATTCGGTAAAAGTACTATGTATAGCTTGTACAAGGTCTTTGATGTAGTGATCGAGTTCAATATCAGTAAAAGAGTCTGTTTGGTAGAGCTTTTCATGGATCAACCCAACAGATTGTAGACGGGTTTGACTATTTTGAAGCACATTGCGGGCCTCTTTACTATCCGTACTGTCAAGCTGCAGCTCTATTAAACCTGAGATGATCGCAAGACTGTTTTTTACCCGGTGGTGTATTTCACGGAGAAGAACTTCTTTTTCTTTGAGCGAAGACTGTATCTCATTTGTCTTAGAATCCACCTTATTTCGGAGTACAACTACCCATCCAATAATAAATAAGGTAACAAGAGCAAAGCCTCCAAAAAATAGATAGATGTAAAACTGGGGAAGGCTGGCATATCCAAGATCTGAGGGAGTTCTCAGAAACAGCTTATAATGTCGTTCGTTTGGAAACTCGGGATTATATTCTGTGATAATTCCTTTTACAGAAACTTTATCTCCTACACGCAGAATTTCAAAATTGAAATCATCAAAAAGGCGATGAAAGTTTGATACATAAACCATCATATTTCCGAAGCCATTTTCCTGTGAAACCCGAATATACTTACCATTGAAAGTACTTCCTTTTTCAATAATGCTACCTTCTCCTTCTACCAGCATACCGAGGTATCGTGCAGGGTCTTCGATTGCTGCACTTAGTGGCCTGAAGGATGGGGACTCAGAGGCACGTTTATAAAGCTCATAGTTATCAGCGTGAACTTCAGCCAAACCGTTGTATTCTTCAATTTTTCCCTTTACAACCAAACTGTCCCCTACCTCAACCGGTTCATCAATTTCCATTGCAAAAACCGACATTCCTGTGGAATCATTTTGGATAAATATCTGAAGATAATGCTCGTGTAGAAGCCCACTATTGATATTTGCGATGCCGGTTATAGTTACCTCTTCACCGAGATAGTCTAATATATTATCCTTATTTGTATCGGTGCGGATGGTTGAATATGAAGTCAGGGAATCAGAATTGCTCTGCGCAAAAGCGGTAGTCCCAATCAATAAATGAAGTACAAATGAGAGAATGAACTTACACCAAGAGTGTACGAAAAAGATATTTTTCATTAAAAACTAACCATCCAACTAAAGCTAAGATTCTAATTTAATTTTAAACAATTACGTGCTTCAATAAAAGGATTTTAGTTTTGAATTAAGAATTTTAATGATTTTGATTTTTTGCAAAACCATTCAAGAGGCGGTGTGACAAAAATGAAATGGCATCTCTCCTCTAAAAGGTTAAATTCCTATATGTCTTAAAACCAGTTCTATCAATGAGCAAGAACGTAATGCCATATCACCTTGGATGTACTGTCTGGAGTCTTACGGAGTGGAAAGGTGTGTTTTTTTCGGAAGATGCAAAGCCGGGTCAGTTCTTATCTCAATACGCCTCGGTCTTTAATTCTGTGGAAGGAAACACCACTTTTTATAATGTACCGGATGAATCGGTGATAAAGAAATGGGGGGAGCAAACTCCAAAAGGATTCAAGTTCTGTTTTAAATTTCCAAGATATATTACTCACGAAAAGAGAATGTATAACGTGAAAGGAGAAGTGCTTGATTTCGTAAAGTTATTTGAGCCGATTCGTGAAAAAGTGGGCCCCTTTATGATCCAGTTTCCGGATTCATTTTCCCCATCTGAGCTTTATCGTCTTGAGGAAGTTTTTTCAATTCTTCCTAAGTCATTCAGTTATTCAGTGGAAATGAGGCACAAAGATTTTTTCGACCATGGAAAGCATGAACGAAATCTGATCTCATTGCTGAAAAGTTATGATGTGGATCGGGTTATATTTGATACCCGTAAATTGCATTCAACCAAATCAAACGAAGCTTCAATACTTGAGGCGCAAAAGAAAAAACCAAAGGTTCCGGTTCGGTTTGACACCACCTCATCCCGTCCCGTTTTAAGGTTTGTGGGAACCAATGATGTGTTGAATAACGAACCCTATCTAAAAGAATGGGCTATCATTGTAGCAGAATGGATCGGGGAAGGATTACACCCATATGTGTTTATACATTCCCCGGATAAAATAAGCCAACCCAAACTATGCCGGCATTTTCACAACCTGCTGGCTGAATTTATGGATTTACCGGCTTTAAATGACTGGCCGGTTAACACGCAAAACACACAGCTGGGCTTATTTTAGAGAGAAAGTGAATCCAACTCAGTCAATAACACCGATATGGGCAGTGCTATTAACAAAACTTATATGCTCCAGTGCTTCCATGGTCTCAGCCTCCTTCCCGGGCTCCGTTTTTATGACTGCAGAACGTTGATTTCCTCTGATGATTCTCAGCCCTAAGTCTGGGTATGATGAAATTAGTTCATTAGCCTGCGAAGATGTTGTATTATAGGACATTGAAATAAAAACAGGATCAGGATTAGTATTCTGTTCAAGTTGGGTATACAATTTATCCATGGTCTCTTTATCCAGAGAGTTCATTTCTGAAATTCTTTTGATGTCTTCTTCGGTTATATTGGTAGTTTCACCAATTATGAACTCAACCCATCTGTTAGTTTTTATTTCTTCAAGTTGCTCTCGCACAGGCTCCCCATCAATACTTAACAATATATTCTTGAAGTTGCTGCTCAGTATCTTATATCCATACTCGCTAAGTTTCCGTTCCATATAATTATTCGAAAGAGTATCGCTGAAAGAAACCTGAATCATTCCCTGTTCAATTTTATACTGTCCGCTTTCTAATTTCTTTAGATCAGAATCATCTATAACTTGAGCAAAAATAGTTATGGTTAGAAAAAGTGAAATCAGAATGGTAAATAGAAATTGTTTCATGTCATATGACTTTAGATAGTTCTCTCAGTCTTTTATTTTGAATAATATACCCTTATTAAATAAAGTATCGTTAAATAATGTGCAAATAGAATTCAAAAGTTCTCCAATCATTAAATTAATAAATGCCCCACAGCCATATTGGTTTTTAGATTAAATTTGTATTCATTATGGTTTAATATTTTTTATTACGTTGGTATGATTAAATGGCCACTTATGACGTAGTTTTACTAACAGATTCGAGATACGTTGACCCTAGTATTCTGGGAGAATATGTCCAAAATATTTTGACTGAGGATAAGTTGGTACGGGAAGCTTTGGAGAGAAAAGGGTTAAGAGTAGAGAGAAAAGATTGGGCTGACCAGGAGTTTGATTGGGCGGAAACAAAAGCAATACTTTTCAGAACGAATTGGGATTACTTTGACCGGTTTGGAGAGTTTCAGAAGTGGATAAGCCGGGCATCAGCAATGTCTGAATTTATAAATTCCATCAGTTTATTTAATTGGAATGTGGACAAACACTATCTGGCAGAGTTGTCAAAAAAAGGAGTTCGAATTGTGCCAACGCGTTACATTCCTCGGGGATCATCTTTGTGTCTTGAGAGATTGCATGAATTCACAGGTTGGCAAAATTCGGTGGTAAAACCTGCGATTGGTGGTGCGGCGCGACATACCTATAACATCACTTCTCAAAATATTTCAATTATATCTAATAAGCTTGCCGGGGTAATGATGAAAGAAGACTTTATGCTTCAGCCATTTCAAAACTCTGTGCCGGAAAGAGGAGAGTTGTCACTGATGTTTTTTGGACATGAATATAGCCACGCTGTTTTGAAAAAAGCTAAACCGGGTGATTTTCGGGTACAGGATGATTTTGGGGGAACGGTTCATCAACATACCGCTACGGATGACGAAGTTTCATTTGCACTGAAGGTGGTTAAGGCTTGTCCTGAAAAACCGGCCTATGCCCGGGTTGATATGATCGTAGATAACGATGGTGAACTGGCAGTTTCTGAACTCGAACTTATTGAGCCGGAGCTTTGGTTTAGGAATAGCCCCAAAGCTGCTGATCTTTTAGCTGAGGAAGTTGTCAAACGGTTGAACTAACACATTTAGTTTTAGTCAAATGTTTCCAGATAAGCTCGAATTCGTTTTGCATTAACACCAAGGTCGCCGCGACCAATGCGTGATTTTGAGCGTACATCGATCTTGCTTCCTGTATCAGCGGTATCAACCCGGATCACAACATCATCGATGAATCCAAACCAAGCCAATTTGTGATAGGCTTCAATTCGTCCTTCTTCCCGGCTTTCCCCAACCATATCCCAGGGCATTTCTCTTGCCGTTTCCAGAGCTCGGTCATAGGCCTTATCGTACTCAAGGGAGGTATAAAAGCTTTCGATATCGGGATAAAAATCAGCTTGTGCTTCGGCGGTTTCCTCTCCTGTATATTCTACAGGATTAGGAGCATCAGCTCTCAAGGGAGCAATTGCATCGAAGGATGGAGGGTTTTCAAGGTCTGTGGTAATATCATGAATGGGAGGATAACCTTGCTGTACTTCACTGTACCAGTACCCGATATTTATCAAAGCTGCGAGTAACAGGCATATACTTACTGAGCCGGCTATGATCTGGTTTTGAGTTCTTTCAGAAGCTCTGAAAAGTCCGGCTGCGGCTAGAATTCCGCCTAAAACAGCAGCGCCTGTTCCCCAGGGAATGATGGTAAAGCCAAAACTAAAATGCCACCAACCCCACTGATAACCGTAACCGGATAGAAGTACAGTTAAAGCTCCTAAAATGGAAAGTATAGTTCCGAACTTTATTAAACCTGAATACAATTTTCCTGACGCCATATTTCCCCATTATAAATTGATGGTTACGCCTTAATATACATCAGATCGAGGAAACTTCGTTCCACATATAATTCACGCCAAACTTTACACGCGGAAGGCCAAGAAAAAATTAATTTTCTGACAAAGCAGACTTAATTCTTTCAAATATCTCATCAATGGAACCGATACCGTCTATTTCTTGAACCTTATCCTGCTTTTGGTAATGTTCCATTACAGGTTTGGTTTCTTTTCGATAGACTTCAAGACGCGTTTTGATCTTTTCTTCGGTGTCGTCTGTTCGCCCTTCACCGCGGGATAGGATTCGTTGAACAAGTTCATCTTCAGGAACAGATAGTAAGATGAATGCATCCAGGCGGTCATTATTATTTTTGAGAAAGGCATCAAATGCTTCAGCCTGAACCACGGTTCGGGGAAAACCATCAAGGATATAGCCATCCTGATATTTTCCTTTCCTTAGTTCGTCTGCAACCAGGTCTACCACGGTTTCGTCGGGGACCAATTCACCGGCATCAAGAATAGACTTAACTTTAACACCGAGAGGGGTTTTATTCTTTATTGCTGCCCGAAAAATATCTCCGGTTGAAAGATGGGGAATGCTGTATTCGTCTTGAAGTTTTTTAGCTTGTGTACCTTTACCTGCACCCGGAGGGCCAAAAAGAATAATATTCATTACTAATTAGTTTGGTTAGAACTTAGATCAAAATGAAGAAGTAATCTCCGTCTTTAAGCCCAATTGCTTTAAATCCGGAGATCACCAAATTTTATAATATCCCGGCAATTCCAGGGATAGAAAGAAGCTAATATTTACTTTTTAGCGTCTTTATCTTTTATACGAGCTGCTTTACCACGCAAGTCACGCAGATAGAAAAGTTTTGAACGTCTCACTTTTCCTTTTTTCTTCACTTCGATCTTTGCAATAAAAGGAGAGTTAAGTGGAAAAACACGCTCTACACCAACGTTACTGCTGATCTTACGAACAGTAAACGTTTTATTAGGGCCGCTTCCACGTTCTGACAGCACAATGCCTTCATACTGCTGAATACGTTCTTTTTCGCCTTCACGTACACGATAATGTACATTTACCGTATCGCCGGCAGTAAAAAGAGGGATCTCTTCGTTTATTAGGCTTTGCTCTACAAGTTTTAGCTTATCCATTGTTTTTATATTTAACCCCGATCTTTACTGCATCGAGATTGTTATTAATGTTCTTTCTTAAATTTTTTGTACAAGTCTTCTCTTCGTTCTTTGGTCCGTTTTTCGGATTGCTGCTGTTTCCATTCCACCACTTTTTTGTGATCTCCTGAAAGCAATATATCCGGGACTTTGAGTCCTTTGAATTCTGCCGGACGGGTATAAACAGGTCCTTCCAGCAGTCCATCCTGAAATGAATCATTCAATGCGCTTCCTGCATCTCCCAACACACCGGGGAGAAGCCGGACAATAGCGTCTGTTATGGCTAAGGCAGGAATTTCACCCCCCGATAGCACATAATCACCAATTGAATATTCTTTGGTAATGAGTTCATCTCTTACCCGCTGATCAACGCCTTTATAGTGCCCGCATAAAATGATGATGTTTTTTTTGAGGGATAATGCATTTGCATCGGCCTGTTTAAAAACATCGCCATCGGGAGCCGTGAAAATGATTTCGTCATAGTCACGTTCGGCCTGGAGTTTCTCTATGCAGCTGAAAATGGGCTGCGGAGTTAACACCATGCCGGGTTCACCGCCGTAAGGGTAATCATCTATCTTCTTGTGCTTGTCTTCGGTATAATCCCGAAGGTCGTGCACATGAATTTCTACCAGCTCTTTATCGAGGGCACGCTTAATTATACTGTGATCAAGCGGACTTTCGAGCAGGGCCGGAACGGCAGAGATGATGTCTATTCTCATCAGATTCCCTCCAGCTCATCCAAGTTTTGGCAGTAGATGCTACCATCACGTGTTTCTTTTACAAAATGATCGATATATGGAATCAGGCGGCTTCCCGATGTAGTAGCCACTACCAAAATAGGGTGAGCCGGATTGTTCATAACTTCGATCACCAAACCGATAGACTCATTGTCGTCAAAAACTTCATGATCAACTAACGAATTTTCGGTTTCAGCTTTAGCGTCCAGGAATGCGTCGGCATTTTCAACTTCAAGGAAAATACCGCGATTTCTAAGTGCTTCAGCTCCGGTGCGATCAGCGATATGGTCAAATTGTACAAAGAACGAAATATTATTTCTTTTGCCCTCAACCCGCATATCTGTAATGCGAGCGGGATAAAAGTCGCCACGGTCGTTTCGCAAATAAACCAGCTTCAGATCTTCAATTTCCTGAGGATCACTCACGTCAAAGAAAACCTTGAGTTCACCATCAAGTCCATGGGAGCGTAATACATGCCCCACCTGAATAAAGCCCGGTGTATTGGCGTCCCGATTCATAGGCGCCGGATAGTTAAATTATCCTTCTTGTTTACTTTCCCAGGCACGCTGAACCGTTACACGGTCTTCATCGTCGGGAACAAATCCTTTGAGGTTTTCAAGATCGGTATCATTGATATGATCGATGGCCTCTTTTGCAGTCATGTCGGTTGAAACCTGTCCGGAAGTTTTTTCTTCCTTCTCTTCTTCAGCATCCTCTTTTGCAGGAGCTTCGTCTTTGGTTTCTTCCTCAACTTCTTCTTTTGCGTCTTCTACTTCAGGTTCTTCAGTAGCTTCTGCAACATTTTCTTCCACAGCTTCAGCTGCTTCTTTTGCAGTTGGCTCTTCAGGAGCTGCTACATCTTCCTCTTCTACAACTTCAGGTGCAGCTTCGGCTTCAGCAACCGGCTTTTCAGCGGACTCTTCCTGTGTTTCTTCAACGGCGGCTTCTTCAGCTGCAGCAGTTTCTTCTACTGATTCTTCAGCAGTATCACTTTCAGCTTCTTTTAAAGCATCTTCGATCTTATCTGCATCTGATTTAGGAGCGTCGTCCTCTTTTTTCTCAGCTTCTGCAGCAGCTTTTTCTGCTTCTACTTCAGCAGCGGCTTGCTTTGCTTTCTTCTGAAGCTGCTCTTTGTATTCTTTTTCTTCGGCAGCGAGAACAGCTTTATAGTCTTCTTTGCGGCTGGCAGAGTCTTCTTTTTTGGAGTCTCTGTATTCTCCCCATTCAGACAGGGCTTTTTCAATTTCTTCTTCGCTCTTGCCCCAGTTCATGAGATGGCGCTTGTAAAGCAGGCCTTCTCTTCGAAGGATCTTGCGAACGGTATCGCTTGGTTGTGCGCCTGAGTCTAGCCAGTAAAAGATACGGTCTTCATTTAAGATCACTTCTTTCTTTTCGGTAACGTTGTCATAACGTCCTACTTGTTCTACAATTCGTCCGTCTCTGGCTTCGTGGCTTTCGGCTACTACAATATGCCAGATCGGTCGTTTCTTACGTCCTTTGCGTTGTAATCTGATTCTTAACAATGATGTTCTCCAAT
>JBBDSP010000016.1:0-111459 GCA_040904925.1 Gracilimonas sp.
ACAAGCGGTAGAGTAGGTCGTCGCCTTCTTCCTTTTTATCCCAAGCTCCAATCCTCATCCGATTGGAGCTTTTTTTATGCTGATATTTTCATGTAATAGCTTTCCTTTTTTATGTTAATTGAAATTTCATAGTTGTATAATACCGTCAATCAATTTTTGTATAAACTTTTTTAAATATTATTCCTTTAGAGAACTACAGAGGATGCTAAAGAAATTATTTCTCCTTTCTATTCTAACCTTTACCGCTTATTCGGGCTCCGCACAAGAATTGGACACATGGAAAGCCTATCCTTCTTTTTCTACCGTTAATTCCATAACTACTGATTCAGAAACTATATATGCAGGTACATTGGGCGGTATATTTCGAGTGAAATCGAATGATGTCGATATATTTACAACAATGGATGGGATTTACCGCTCTGATCCCACAAACATTATTTATGATGCAGAAAAAGAGCGAATATTTAGCGGTTATATCGATGGTACAATTGATGTTATTCAATTCGATGAAGGTTCCGTTCAAACATTAAGTGATATAAGAAGAGTTAACAGTTTTAGTTCGAAAGGGATAAATACATTTAGGATATACGAAGGGAATCTATACGCGGCAACTCAATTTGGTATAGTGGTATACGATCTTGAAAATTTGATAGTTCAAAGCAGTTATATAAAATTTGGGGACTTTGATAGTGGAATAGAAGTAAATGATATTATAGTTGAAGCTGATTCTATCTTTGTAGCGACTTCTCAAGGAGTAGCAATTGGAGCAGTTACTCATAATTTAGGGGAGAGTGATAACTGGTTAAATTTTGATAGCTCGGATGGGTTAAGTTCCGATATCATAGATCAAATAGCTTACTTTGATAATACATTGTATGCTTTAAGTGAACAAACAGTATTTATACTTGAAAACGGAACCTGGAATGAGAAACAACAATTTCCAACTGGCGATATAACCGGCATCCATTTAAATATAAATGGAGAAAATATCGGAGCATCAACTATGACTTCAGTAATTATAGTTGATGCAATTGGAAATTCAAGTGAATACACGCCTGAACTGCAAAGTTCAATAGAAGAACTACATTTGAGAGATGAGAAAATACTTATTGGCACCACCAATGAAGGGCTAAAAATGTATGATATTCAGGATAATTCAACAACAAGCTATCTTCCATCAGGGCCCTATCTTAACTTCATAAATGATATAATAACAGATGGGAGCAAGGTTATTGCTACCTCAACAAATGAATTTCCGAGCGCAGATCCACTTAATCCCATCCGAGGGTATTTTATATTTTCTAATGATGAATGGAAGAATTATAACCGAAACACTCGGAGTGAATTATCTGCTATACAAACAGTTTATACTGCCAGCCAAAGTGATACAGACTATTATCTCGGAAGTTGGGGACATGGGGTTATTAAACAAAATAAGGATTCAGAGGATATCAGTGTCTTTAATGCAAACAACTCAAATCTGACTGGAATACTTGCGAATCCAAATTATGTGGTTATTTCAGGAATTGAAGCGGATAAGAATGATAATACCTGGGTCATTTCATATAACTCCGAATTACCATTGAACGTAAAATTGAAGAATTCAAATGAATGGCTCACCTTCAGAGGGGCTAGTGGAAATGATAACTACTATAATTTTTTTATTGATTCCTTTGACCAAAAATGGATCTCTCTGATCACTGAATCAAATTCAGGTTTGGGTTTATTGATACTGGATACCGGAGATCCGGAAGACCCTAATGACGATCGTTCTGTTAAGCTCACATCTTCCCAGAGCAATGGAAATCTTCCTGACGATAAGGTGAAATCATTCATACAGGATAAGAGAAATGAAGTATGGGTTGGAACTGAAAGAGGTATAGCTCGCTTTATTTTTCCTGAACTTATAATTGAGGGGAGTAATAATGAAAGACAGGCTCAGTGGCTGATTAATGAAGATACAACAGCAGCTTCCAGGTTTTTACTTCGAGATGCAAATGTATCAGCTATGGCAGTTAACGACGCAAATCAAAAATGGATAGGAAGTGAAAATCAAGGTTTGTGGTTATTAAATGAAGATGGTAGTCGTATTGAAAAAAGATTTACCACAGAAAACAGTAATCTGATTTCGGATAACATTAACTCGATAGCCATCAGCAATGAAACCGGGGAAGTATTTATAAGCACAGGACTTGGTTTAACAAGTTATCAAGACATCCCAAAAGCTGCGGTTGCAGAAATGGAAAAGCTCAAAGTATTTCCAAATCCATTCGAATATTCAAGGCATAACCAGATTGTTATAGAAGGTTTAAGTGAAGCTACCAGGATAAAGATTTTAGGAGTGGATGGTTTTGTGGTAAATGAATTACAAGCTCAAGGGGGAAGAGTAAGTTGGGATGGATACGATCACAATGGCAATGAATTAGGGAGTGGAATCTATTTTGTTATTGCATACGAAGAAAGTGGACGGGAACGGGGAACAGGAAAAGTGGTGATTGTTCGATAAGCGTGAGTCAAGCTAAGCCACATATCTCTGTAATTATCGTCAACTACAAGGTTAAGGAGTATATAGCAAATTTGCTTAACTCTCTGAAAAAGGGGCAAAGCAAATTTAACCTTGAAATATTTGTTGTTGATAATGCCTCTGGAGATGATGCTGTTTCATATCTAAAAAAAAGGTTTCCTAGTGTTAATTATATAGAAAATGAGAACAACCTGGGTTTTGGAAAAGCGAATAATCAGGCCATTTCGAAAGCATCAGGGGAATACACACTTATTATCAATCCCGACACACTGGTAAGTGAAGACACGTTGGAAGTGATGCTTTCACACATGCAAGAAAATCCAAAATGTGGTGCGGCAGGTTGTAAGATCTTAAATCCCGATGGAACGTTTGCACCGGAATCAAAGCGCTCAATACCAACAATGTGGTCTGCTTTTAGTAAAGTTTTTGGGTTAAATAATCTGTTCTCCAAAAGTAAAATATTTGGGGGATATTACCTTCGCTGGATTGATATGGATGAGGTCTCTAAAGTACCAGTACTGTCCGGCTCCTTTATGTTTTGGAGAACTGAACTGTTGAAAAAGTTGAATGGTTTTGATGAACGGTTTTTTATGTATGGAGAAGATATAGATTTATGTTATCGGATACAGAAAACCAAATATCATATTGATTACGTACCAAAGACATCGATAATTCATTATAAAGGAGAAAGCTCTAAAAAAGGAGACCTTCAGCATATTAGAATTTTCAACAAAGCTTTATACCAGTTTTTTGACAAACACTACAGTTCTCGTTACAGTCTGTTCTTTCGCGTATTAATTTATTTAGCGATTTGGATAAAGACGTTTGGCTCACTTTTTTCATCAAATATAAAAAAAGTAAAGTCTGTAGTCGCAGATCTATTATTGTTGAATCTCTCTATTGCAGTTGGGTTTGTGGTCAGGTATGCATTTTTAGGAGAGAACATTATTAACCCTGAAGGCACAAAATACCTTTGGGTGAATGTGTTGGGTTCTTGCACGTACTTGTTTAGTGGTAGTTTATTTGGACTCTACAAACAAAATAAAGAATCGATCTCAAGAACTTTAAAGACACTTTCTGCTACTTATGCAGGAGTGGTGATAATAACATTTTTTGTACGAGATCTGGCATATACCCGGCTTGGACTTATCTTGGGATTTGTTTTTGGCGTGATATTTTTTATTTCCTATAAGCTTTTTAAAATAAATTATTCCGGAAAAGAGCATCAACGAGGGAAGGTTAAGAAAGCCCGGATTGTGATTGTTGGAGACGCTGACTATTCCTCTGATATAATATCCAAGATATATTCAAGGCCGGACTGGAATTATGAGATCGTAGGGTATATAACTGTAAATAATGGGATTGAAGATAAAGAGTCGTTGGGAAGGTTGGCGCATCTTAAAGATCTTATTAAAGCATACCATGTGGATCAGGTGTTTTTTGCCTTAAATAGTATCAGCTATAAACAAATGTTAGTCGAGATATCAGCCCTTCAAAACGAAGATCTTGTTTTTAAATTAATTCCGGATTCCATGGACTTCATTCTTGGTAAATCGAATGTTGAGTATATGGAGGCAATACCATTGGTTGAGGTAGAATTTAAATACTCTCATACTCTTAATAAATTATTGAAAAGACTGTTTGACCTGGCCATTTCTATACCACTCTTTCTCTTGATATTTTTAGCCACTTGGCCATCCCTTTTATTTTCAAAAAAAGAGAGTGTAACTATAGGGGAAGTTCAATTTTATACCCCTGTCAGTAAGCATAGTTGGAAAAATCGCTTGCGATTGTTGGTAGATGTAATAACCGGAAAATTGAGCCTTGTTGGAGCTCCAATTTATGATACTGATACTGAGCATATTGCTAAAAGAGGAATAACCGGACTTATTCAGATCAGTGATCATAAGATCCAAACAAAGTCTGAAGCTGAAAATTTTGCACTGTACTATCTTCAGAACTATTCTATCTGGATGGATATTGATATCATATTAAAAACTCTGTTTAACAAACCATACCCTTTAGAGTTAATTCAGGACTTTGAACAGAAAACCTCTTAGATTCGCTGTTCCAATTGTTCTACCATTCCCGGATACCAATCCCCAAAAGTATCATCTTTGATCATCTTCCGGACTTCTTCCATCAGCCAGAGGTAAAAAGTAAGATTATGAACAGAGGCCAAAACTAATCCAAAAATTTCATTATTACGAATCAGGTGGTGAATATAGGACATGGTGTATTTGCTGCAAAGATCACTGGGGAAATTGGCATCTAAAAACTCATGATGATTTTTCCACTGAGCATTTCTGATGTTAACTCTTCCATTCTTTGTAAAAATAGTTCCATTACGTGCATTTCTGGTTGGCATTACACAGTCAAACATATCGATTCCTCGGGCTACACCCTCCAGTAAATTTGCGGGAGTTCCAACCCCCATAAGATAACGGGCTTTATCCTGAGGAAGATAGTCGGTGTTCAAATCAGTGAATTCATACATCATATCAATAGGTTCGCCTACACTTAAGCCTCCAATAGCGATTCCTTCAAAATCCTGATCTGCCATGAATTTTGAAGACTCAATACGGAGGTCTTTATAAGTGCCGCCTTGCACGATCCCAAATTGGGCTTGTTTATGTCCATAAAGAGGTTCCGTTTCAAGAAATGCTTTTCGACCTCTTTTTGCCCAGCGGTGCGTAAGTTCCATAGATTTTTTTGCGTACTCAAAGGAACTTGGATATGGAGGGCATTCATCCAAAAGCATCATGATATCTGATCCTAATATGCGTTGGGTTTCAACTACGTTCTCGGGAGTGAAAGAATGCTTGGAGCCATCAATATGACTTTGAAAGTGTGCACCCTCCTCATCAAGGTCTCTGATGTCGGATAGAGAGAATATCTGGTATCCCCCCGAATCTGTTAAAATGGGCAGATCCCATTTCATAAAAGAATGCAAACCTCCTGCCTCTTTTATAATATCACAACCGGGACGCAGATACAGATGATATGTATTTCCAAGAATGATCTGAGCTTTTACCTGGTCGACAAGGGTATCTTGTGAAACCCCTTTTACAGTCCCAAGAGTACCAACAGGCATGAATATTGGAGTTTCTATGGTTCCGTGGTCGGTCTTTAATTGTCCGAGCCGGGCTTTGGTAGTCGTGCAAGTCTGTTTAAGTGAATACAATCGATTATCTAAATTTTAAGTTCTGGGGTTATGCAGCCTATTCAAAATTCCTTATTTTGGCAATCTTGAAATTAAGAAGCCAGGTAAAAAATCAGAGTGTTTAAGTTAAAAAGATATCGGGAAGTTATTTTTACCAGTATTCTGGATTATATAATCATCTTGGCAGGTTGGCTGCTATTCCATATTTATTATCCGGAAAGTATGAATGTATTACTGGAAAAGGTCAACTTGGGCTTTTTTGTACAAGGGTTAGCAATAAGCTTGTATTGGCTAACTATTTTAGTGGTGATGGGGTCGTATAAAAAACTATATTTGGTTTCCCGTCTGGACGAGTTTTTAAAAATAATGAAAGCAAGTATTCTGGGTGTTTTGGTTTTGTTTTTTATTTTTGAAAAAACCGGGCAGGTTTCTGTCGAAGATCAGAGATATATAGTAATAACCTACGGAGCTACGATATTTGGCTTATTAGCAGTGAATCGTTTCATCATCAGAACCATTCAACGATATTTTGCTCAACATGGAAAAGGACTACACCGTGCTATAATAATAGGTACGGGACATTCTGCAAAATTAGCGTTTGATGACTTGAAGAGAAATAAAACGCTGGGGATGGAGGTGCTGGGTTTTATTCAGTTGAATGGAAATGCACCAGATGATTCAGTTGATATAGAACAAGATGAGATATTAGGAAACCTTGAGCAGATTGATCGTATACTTGATGAATGGCAGATTCAGGAAATATTGGTTGCTGTAGAACCGGGTAACAAAAAAAACTTGGTAGATGTAATCTCAAAAATTGATTATCCGGAGATCTCACTAAAGCTGCTGCCTGATTTCTACCAAATTGTGAGTGGTTTGAGTAAAACGAATCAAATATTTGGGCTACCTCTTATAGAAATTTCCCCTGAGCCAATGCCTTTTTGGGAAAAAACCGCAAAGCGATTTTTAGATATCATTGTATCTATAATATTATTGGTGGTTTCATTGCCTCTTATGATTATCGTAAGTATTGCCGTGAAGGTGACTTCTGAGGGGCCTGTTATATACAGACAAAGAAGGATCGGGATGAATGGTAAAACATTTACAATACTGAAGTTTAGAACGATGTATATAAATGCTGAAGAAAAAACAGGACCGGCAATGGCTGAAGAAAATGATCCGCGAGTGACAAAAATTGGATATTGGTTGCGCAAACTTAGAATTGATGAAATTCCTCAATTTTTAAATGTTTTGAAAGGAGATATGAGCTTGGTGGGCCCCCGTCCTGAACGTCCGCATTTTGTAAAGCAATTTACCGAACAAATACCACTTTATACACGCAGGTTAAGGATGAGACCTGGAATAACAGGTTGGGCTCAGGTTAAATGGAAGTATGGAGGATCTCTTGATACTGTCCGTGAAAAAACCAAATACGATCTTTTTTATATTGAGAATGCATCACTTAAAATGGATACTAAAATATTGATCAACACCATTATAACAATAATAAAAGGGAAGGGGCAATAGCGATGACATCTGACACTTTAATTATTGTGCCTACTTACAATGAGGCTCATAACATTGAGCGGCTGATCGAAAAGCTTATGCAACTCGATAATAATGTGGATGTGTTGGTGATTGATGATGGTTCTCCGGATAAAACAGCTGAATTTGTGAGAAACTCACAAAAAGAATTTCAAGAAAGAGTTGCATTGATAGAACGCCCCGGTAAATTAGGACTTGGAACCGCATATGTGAAAGGTTTCGAATACGCATTAGAAAAGGGTTATCAATATGTATGTGAAATGGATGCAGATTTTTCCCATGATCCTGATGATGCTGACAGGCTTATAAATGAAGTAAGATCAGGAAATACTGATGTCGCTGTAGGATCACGATATAAAAACGGAATAAGCATAATTAACTGGCCTTTAAGCAGGCTTATACTTTCTTACTGTGCCAATATATATGCCCGTACTATTACGGGCCTTCCAATATTTGATACAACTGCAGGTTTTAAATGTATTCACCGCAAAGTGCTCGAAAAGATCTCAATAGACCGTATTAAGTCGAACGGGTATGCCTTTCAAATTGAGTTACACTTCAGAGCCTGGAAAGCGGGTTTTCGTTTGAAGGAAGTGTCAATTGTATTTCGTGAGCGGGAAGAGGGAGTATCGAAGATGTCAAAAGCCATAGTCAGGGAGGCCATATGGAGAGTGTGGGCTCTGAAATTTCGAAGTTTGTTTGGAACACTTTGAGTGTACTTATACTCTCACCTCTACATAAGATTGCTTATATTATCACAGATTAAACCTAAAAAGCAGATATGCAGTATTTAGATTTTGAACAACCCATTGCCGAATTAGAAAGTAAAATTGAAGAACTTAAAAACCTTTCTAATGTAAGTGATGGCGTACTTGATAAAGAAATTGCAAGCCTTAGAAAAAGAGTCGATAAACTTCGTGAGTCGATCTTTACAAATCTCACAAGATGGCAGCGAGTACAATTGGCTCGCCATCCGGATCGCCCTTATACATTAGACTATATCTACAAAATGACCGAAAATTTTGTAGAGATCCATGGTGATCGCTACCATGCTGATGATAAGGCTATTGTAGGTGGATTTGCTACTATAGATGGACAATCAGTGATGGTCATTGGCCATCAAAAAGGGCGGGATACTCAACAACGTCAATATCGCAGGTTTGGGATGGCCAACCCTGAAGGGTATCGAAAAGCCTATCGCTTAATGAAGCTGGCTGAAAAATTTGATATCCCTATTATTACACTATTAGATACTCCGGGTGCATTTCCTGGGCTTGAAGCTGAAGAACGTGGTCAGGCCGAAGCCATTGCTAAAAATCTCAAAATGATGGCAATGCTGAAGGTTCCATTCATTACCATTGTAATTGGTGAAGGCGCCAGTGGTGGTGCAATTGGAATAGGCATGGGTAATGAGGTATATATGATGGAAAATACCTGGTATTCCGTGATCTCGCCCGAATCCTGTTCTTCAATACTCTGGAAAACATGGGACTACAAAGAGCAGGCAGCAGCAGTGCTAAAACTGACAGCACCTGATCTGAAGGAGCTCAAAGTAATAGACGGTGTTATTCCTGAACCTCTTGGCGGCGCACACCGTGATCATGACGTATCAGCTGATGCAGTTAAAAAACAGATCTTACAAAGCCTGAAGCGACTTAAAAAACTGAAGCCGGAAAAACTCATTGAGCAGCGAATAGAGAAATATGCGTCTATGGGTGCCTGGAAAACAGTTAAATAAGCTGCTTTGAATATTCCTGATAAAGCCCCCATTGTAGATTATACCCACACTTTACGCAGTCGCTATGGTGAAACCGATCGTATGGGATATGTGTATTACGGAAGATACCTTGAGTATTTTGAGGTAGCCCGTACAGAAATGATTCGTGATGCCGGCTTATCTTATCGGGAAATGGAAGATTCCGGGATCATGCTGCCGGTCATTCATGCTGAGTTGGATTATAAGATCCCCATTTTATATGATGATGAGATGTTTATTAAAGTGATGGTATATGATATCCCAACGGTGCGGCTTCAGACCTTTTATGAGGTTACAACTTCACAAACAAAAGATATCCACGTTTATGGGGAGGTAAGTCTTTGCTTTATGGACGCCAAGACCAGAAAGCCTGTTAGGGCACCGGAATCATTTATCAAAAGCTTTGAAAGCCGACTTAAAGTATGAAATGTGAAAAAACTACAGGCGAATAATAAGGCTCTTTATTATAGTATTTTGATGGCTTCGGGATTTTTGTTTTATGCGGCATTGGGGCCCGGGCTCTTTGATTCAACCGGTTCTTTCACTTATACAAGCTGGCAATATCAGGTCTTTGATATTCTATGTCATCAGGATGAACTCCGGTCTTTTGATATTTCGGGAACACAAATGGCAGTTTGTTCCCGCTGTATAAGTATCTATGGATTTTTCTTTTTTGGCTTGTTGATTTTGCCAGTATATGTTTGGTTTAATCCGATAACACAAAAAAAAGAAATGGGGTGGTTAATTGTCTCTATTCTTTTAAATTTAATAGATGTATTTGGTAACTATTTTGAAATCTGGACGAATACTCATATATCCAGGTTTTTGCTGGGTGGTGCTTTTGGTATAGCATTAGCATTATTTTTGAAAAACGAATTTTTCACACTTAACAAATCAGAATAAAATGGAAAACGAACAGGTACAACCAAGTTACTGGAATTCAGTGATCATAGCCTCATTATTGACGGCTATCATAATAACCGCATTTTCACTAATCGGGGGATACATGACGTTAGGGACTGAGCCTTCGGGATCATTCTTCAGCTCAGCTCAGTTGTTTGGTACTATTGGCTGTCTGGTAGGTGCGCTTGGGGGATTGTTTGCTAACTGGCATTACGTCAAAGAGAATAAAGTTACCTATAAGATCGGTAAAGGAGCTCTTATTGGATTGTTTGTTGGATTGGTCGCTACGATCTTTTCAGTAATCATAGGACAGATATGGAATGTTCTTGATCCGGGTTATCAGGAGGCTTTGATCGAGTGGAATATTCAAAACCTTGAGGCTATGCAAATGCCGGCTGAAGCCAGAGAGCAAGCCATTGCCGGATTTGATGATCCTAACTCCCTGTCCAACATTGGACTTCAGGCTTTATTTACCTTTATAGGGCTAGGTATTGTAAATGTAATCTCAGGCTTAATCGGCGCAAAAGTTTTCGCATCAGAAGAATAAAAGGATTGAATGAATCAGCAGGAAGATACTTCATCACAGAGTGAGTACAACGAGATATATGAGGATAATCAGCCGGCTCCATGGGTAGAACGTAATGGTTTTGCTCATTGGGCTATGGCAATAGCATGGGTGTTTGTAGCACTTATTGCTTTTAACATTGTGGGTGCGGTAGTAGGAGTGATCGGGGTTTTGGCGACCTCCGACAGTTTTGATATTGAAACTATGACAGAGCAGTTATCAAGTAATTTTGATATCCTGTTTCTTGCCAATTCATCAGGACAGATACTTATAATGGCGCTGGCTACTTTGCTTGTCGTTAGGTTACATGCTGTTAAAGGATCTCGTAAAGAATTCTTGAGGCTGAAGCTTTCCAAAAACGTATGGCATGTTACAGTGATCGGCGCTCTGCTTTTTATAGCTGCACAGCCTACCATACTGTTTTTAGGATGGTTGAATTCATTTGTACCTGTACCACAGGCAATGGCCGAAATGCAGGAAACCATGGCAGAAATGATCTCCAGTTTTCTCCGCTCAGACAATGTACTGCTAATGGGTGTTTTCCATATTGGAATAGTACCTGCTGTTTGCGAAGAGATCATGTATCGGGGATATGTTCAGCGGGCATTTGAGAAAAGCTGGGGTATAGTTGCTGCGATTCTGATCTCCGGGGCGATCTTTGGAGCCTATCATTTACAGATCTCTAACTTTCTTCCTCTTGCCACGCTCGGAGTTTTTCTGGCTTATCTAACTTATATTTCTGACAGCTTGATCCCTGCTATGGTGGCTCATTTTGTAAATAATGGCGGACAAGTAGTGGCCAGTAATTTCTATCCCGAAATGTTAGACCAAAAGATAACTAAAGAAATGGATCTCCCTATATTTTTGGTTATAGTAAGTATAGCAGCTACTATGTTTCTGTTATATTATTTATACCAGCTTAAAATAAAAGAGGATAGTTGATGAGTTTTTTTTCTGATTCCCCAAGTCCAAACGATATTGATAACTGGGTCTGTGTTCTTGAAAGAAATACCGATCTGGAAATTGAAATGGCCAAAAATTACTTATCCAACCTCAAAATCCCATCCAATATCTTGTCCAAACGAGATTCGGCTTACAGTCTGAACATTGGTGAAATGGCTATGGTATACCTTTACGTGCCAAAAGAATTTGAAAAAAAAGCCCGAAAAGCCTTAGCTGAACTTGAAGATGAAAATCCGGATTTTAATACTGAAGAGGAATAAAGGAGATCTGGTTTGAATGAACTTCTAAAACGCATTTTATTTGCAGTTCCCGCCGCACTTTTATTTATCTACATAACCTGGCTGGGCGGATGGTATTTCAAGATCTTCATTATTATCATCGGCTTTTTTATTCAGCAAGAAGTGATGCGACTGATGGCCGGGTCAGGCAATCCAACCGATCAGTATTTTCCATATACTATAGGTTTGTGGGTGATGCTACTCCCTTTCATCCCTTTTGCTGTAGAGATCGGTTTAGGGATTCTTTTATTATTCATAGCTATCCAAACTTTCAATACTTCAGAACAAAGTATTACAATATTAAGCTCCTCATTTTTTGCGGGATTGTATGCCCCGATCGGACTTTTAACTCTGATGCTTTTGCGCGATACGGGTACTTATGAAACAGGCTTTGTCCTCACTATGGCAACAGTGTTTATGGTGTGGGGCGGTGATATCTTTGCCTACTTTGGAGGAAGATCATTTGGGAAGAGAAAGCTCGCACCCGATATAAGCCCCAATAAAACTTGGGAAGGCTTTTTCTCAGGATATGCAGGTTGTTTTGCAGGATTAGCCATCGCGATCTATGCTTTTCCTTTTGAGACCGATCTTACCCTCAGCCTTGCACTTCCTTTGATCTTATTTGTAGGGACTTTTGGCCCAATCGGCGACCTCATCGAAAGTAAAATAAAGCGAAAAGCAGGGGTGAAAGATTCTTCCAACTTGTTGCCGGGCCACGGTGGTTTTTTCGATCGATTTGATGCCTTATTGTTGGCAGCTCCTGCAGTATATATTTATGTAAAGCTGATTCAGGAATTTGGATATGTCACGTTTTGAGGTCAAGTGGGAGATCATCCCATTAAAACTAAAAGAAGTTTTTACCATTTCACGGGGATCAAGATCTGAAGTACAAAACGTATTTCTTTCTATTTCAAAAGATGGAATTACAGGATTTGGAGAAGCAGGACCTAATGCCCGATATGATGAAACTGCCGACAAAGTTGTATCAGATCTCGAAGTCATTCCCCATAGTTTTTTTGATAAGATCTCTTCACCCGCTGAATTAGTAAAGAGAATAGAAAGCCTGGATCCCGAACCGGTTCAGTCCGCTAAAACAGCGATAGAAATGGCTTGGCTGGATTGGTGGGCTAAATCACAAAAAAAATCATTGTGGAAGTTGTGGGGTGAAAATTCCCCGGTGACGCCCATTACTTCATACACTATAGGTCTGGATAAACCTGAAAAAATGCAGGATAAGATCAGAGTAGCATCAGAATATCCGGTATACAAAATTAAATTAGGCACCGAGCATGACCGTGAGATCATAGAGGCCATCCGAGAGGTTACAGACAAACCTCTCCGTGTGGATGCAAACGAAGGATGGAAGACTCTGGATCAGGCCAGGAAAGAGATCAGTTTTTTAGCCACTCAAAATGTAGAATTGATCGAACAACCCATGCCGGCTTCAGAGTTTGAAACAATGAAGAAATTGAAAGAATGGTCGACGTTACCTTTAGTTGCGGATGAAAGTTTTATTGGCCATGAAAGTTTGCAGGAGATATCAGAAGCTTTTCATGTTATCAATATTAAACTGATGAAAATAGGCAGCCTTATAAAAGCTAAAAAGGTTACAGAAGAGGCACATGCATTGGGCATGGAGGTAATGATAGGCTGTATGATCGAAAGTTCGCTGGCAAATGCTGCCGGAGCATTGATTGCGTTGAATGCTGAATATGCTGATCTGGACGGCCACTTGTTGATCTCGAATAATCCATTCAGTGGATTGAAGGTACAGGATTCAGGCCGGTTAAAATTATCAGACGATCCGGGGTTTGGGGTTTCAAAGTGAATGCTTTCCGTTGAATAATTGGTTTATCTTTTAAATAACGATAGGAAATACAGATTTATGAATATTCTCATAACCGGCGGAACCGGATTTATTGGCGAAGAGCTGAGAACCTTACTACTAAAAGAAGGTCATAACTTGGTGATAATTACGCGTAGTCCGAAAAAATACGAAGATGAAAATGCCAAAAATCAGCGATTTATATCCTGGGATGATGACCTCGCAGCCGAAATGAATGATGTGCATGCGGTGATCAATCTTGCCGGAGAAAACTTATTTGGGCAACGATGGACGGATGAGGTTAAAAGCCGAATTATGAGTAGCCGCATAGAATCCACAAAACAGCTTGTTGATGCGATGCGGTCAGCAGAGGAGAAGCCTAAAGTATTTGTATCCGCTTCAGCATCGGGTATTTATGGAGATCGTGGTGAAGATGTACTTGATGAAGAAGCCTCAGTTGCGGACGATTTTTTAGCTGAAGTCTGTGAGGCCTGGGAAAGTGAATCACAGAAAGCCACAGAATTTGGAGTTCGGGTGGTAAATCCAAGAATTGGAATTGTGTTGGAAAAAGGTGGCGGAGCACTGGAGAAAATGATCCCCCCATTTAGGTTTTTTATTGGAGGTCCTATTGGTACCGGTGATCAATATATGAGTTGGGTTCATCGGCAGGATCTGTGCGAAGCCCTTATCTTTCCTATAGATCATAAAGAACTGACCGGAGCTTATAATGTATGTTCTCCAAATCCGGTTACAATGAGTGAATTTGCAAGAATATTGGGAAATGTAATGAACCGGCCATCGATGTTTAAAGTGCCTGAATTTGCTCTGAGTATTGTTCTTGGAGAAGCAGCAAAACCGGTGACCGACAGCATAAGGATGCAGCCCAAAAAACTACAAGTCAGCGGGTTTGAATTCCGTTTTGAAGAACTTGAAGAAGCCTTAGCTGATATCTTATAAAAGGTTTTAGGTGTTAGAGGCAAGGTGTTAGTTTTTTAAAAAATCAACAAAAACTAACACCTAAATAATCATGTCTAAGATCTAATTTGCTTCTCTATTGATCGTCCAGCACCGTAAACCTTCACGGGTTTGGGCAATAAGCTCCATTCTTCCGTCTCCGGTAAGATCAGCAATAATCGGGTATTTCATACCAGAAGTAGGGAGACCGAATAAACGCTCATCGGTAAGAATTTCCCACGCAAACAATCGGCCGAATTCAGCAAGTGCTAACAGTTCATTATTGAGATCAGAATTTATGTCGGCAAGTTTTGGAATGAAGGTATTAGAACCAGGCTGGCCTAAACTCTTGGTAAATCTCAGGTCTCCTTCTTTATTATACAGAAAGATTGAGCCATTCGAACTTTGGGTAACAAAAACATCCTCCCTGTAAAAGTCGGTAGAATCTTTTAGAAGTACATTTTCTTCAACCCTTACAGAGGTAAGTTCACTGTTGGCAACATAAAGCGATCGGATGGCAACAGAGTCTTCTTCGATGGTAGTGCCAACTGAATCAGAAAAAACAGGATTCATACCAATGGAATACAGGTAACCGTCAGCGGCACTTGCTATAACCTGATCATCATATATAACAGGTGAACCCGTAAACCTGGCATTAACAAACTTGGGATAGCCAGGCCTGGCATTTCCACTTCGAAGCCAGCTGTGTAATGTATTTTCAGAAAACGCCCAGATAGACCAGATATCATTCTTAATTTCAAAAACCGGTCTTGAGGTAACGGTAGTATTGGTGTTTTGTGGCCAGCCTCTTACATTTTCACCCCGTCCGTCCAATACGTGTACTTTTCGGTCTTCAGTAGCCACAACAATCTCAGGAACACCATTTCGGAGTATATCCTGAACTAACAGCGGAGAAGTGATCTGCTCACCCATCTCAAGTGGAAAACGGGGGAGTAATTCTCCATTCTCATTCCATGCAAATATCTTTGAACCGGCTGCAAGAAATACGATCTGCTGATTATTACCATACCAGTCATATAACTGAGGCCCGCCAACCGGGGCTAATCCATTGGTTGAAGTTTGCATTACCGTGGTGCCGTCTACTGCAAGGCCGAATACGCGCCCGTCCCGGGTAGAAAAAATAACCTCTTGAGCACTGCTGCCAATAATATCTCCGAGTATAGGTTCTCCACTAAGTTCAAAGTTTGACAATGGAAGTACCCAAAGTTCTTCATATGGAAGTGAGGAGCCTTCTTTTGAATAGGTATTTAAGGAGAAGTCGACCGCATTATCTTGAGCAGTCATGGTCATTGATATGATATCAAAACGACTTAGTATGCCACCTGCAGAATTATCGGGCTTTAATTTTGGAGTGATATATTGCAAGAACTCATTTGAATTACTCCATACGAATCCACTAACAGCTTCAGGGAATTCATTTCTAATGCCGGAATAAGTATCATCATAATAAATTACACGACGTCGAATTCGGTCGGCATTTACACTTTCTGAAAGTCCCTTTCTTTTAGCGATCACAGCGACATCACTTGAAAAAGAGAGATAGAAATCACGTAAAGTGCTCAATTCGGATCCGATCAGCTCAGCCATAATACGGCTGCTCATTTGATAGGAGTTATCAGATCTGTTAACGACACCCATTCTTACCAAGTCATTAAGTTGACTTCGTAATTCACTGGTATTTAAAACTTTTCGCATGAATAAAAACTCACCGGTATTCATTAAACCTGATTGCGGAAATGCCTCAAAGGCAAACTCATTGCTTAATGTATTGGCCAGCCCTTGATAGGTTTCAAGATCATTCAATAAAAGAGAGTCTAAGGGGGTTATGATGCCATCAGCAGGCTCAGCCGGTACCGATATGGGGGGTAATCTTAGAATGGCAAAACCGGCGGCATTACTTGCAATATGCCGATCTAAAGTAATAGGAGTATTTTCGTATGAAATGGCGTCAACCAAAACAGAACGGTTTTCAAGAAGCTGGATTTGACCGGAAAGCTGAATATTGTCGGATGTATCTGCTGGCGCATCCATTTTCAATGAAACCGGAGTGGAGCCCTCAAATTTGTTCATAATTGCGGGACGATTACTGACCAGTGAAAATTGTTCTACCCACTTGTCTAATTCAGGAGTATTTAAAACTAAAGTAGAGGGTTCCGGGTTTTCATCTAGTTGGATTGAAGGAGCCTGCCCTAAATAGGCTCTTATTGAATTCTCGAGCAGTAAACTTGATTCTGAAAGTATAAGATGATCTCTTACTTGTGCAGCAAAAATATTTTGCCTGTTAAAAAATAGCTTGTGAATGGTAAGCCCGTTAAATTCATAATTGTTTTGCGTGAATGGCTGATAAAAACGTGGCGCCCATTTTTTTAAATTCTCTCCGGGAGCATCGGCAACCCAAAGAATATTTGAAGAGGTGGATGTGGTGGGATTTAAAGCTAAAGCCTTCACCTGAAGACGATCACTTACTTCTGAGTCTAAACCTGCTATTTGTTGAATAGCTGAGGGAGTGAGGTCATCAAGATAAGAGGCATACTCTTTGGTAACTATATCCTGTACATTTAATCCCTGTTCAGGAACTACGACAAAAGTTGTATTTTCAGGAATTAATGCATGCCAGTCTTTATTAGGAACAGAAGAACAACTGGTAAATAGGCTGACAATAAAAAAAGTAATTAAGATCTGAATAAAGCGTTGCATCAATAAGAGAAAATAAACTGTTTAAGATATTATTCTGTAAAGGCTAAGTTCCGGAAGGTGAAAAAGTTCCGTTATAAAATTAAAGGTAACATTTTTTGAGTGCTAAATGAGTTTTCTGAATCCAATTTTTTTATTTGCATTGATTGCTGTAGGATTGCCCCTGTTGATTCATTTATTGAATCTTAGGCGTCCGCAGAAGGTAGCATTTTCTACCTTAGCCTTTTTTCGGGAGTTGAAAAATACAACTATTCGGCGTATCCGCATCAAAAAATATTTATTACTGTTATTACGTCTTGCTGCTATTGCTTGTTTTGCCATGGTTTTGGCAAGACCTTTTTTATCCCCGGGCTTATCGGGTGGCAGCAATGCTCAGGCGCCCACCCTTAACGCTATTTTGCTAGACAATAGTATAAGCATGTCGCGTATCGGTACTCAAGGACCTTTATTTGACTATGGAAAAGATATAATCAGAGAGATCGATGAATCTGCAAAAGATGAAGATCGTTATATGCTTCAGCTGACAAATGGTGAGGGAGAGTTCAGCAGTATATTAAGTCGTGCAAATATGCAGAAGACTCTGGAATCAGTTGAAATAAAGCCGGCCGGCAACTTCATGGGAGATCGTCTGCAGGAATTAATTGAGTCAGTACGTGAAGCTCCGTATCAAAACAAGAATATTTTTATTATTACAGATGGGCAGCTCAGTCAGCTTCAACGACTTCAGGATCGTGAATTGGATGATATTTCACTTACCGTTATCGATGTTGGAGATGTTGAGGTCCAAAACACGGTAGTAACTGATATAAGCACTTCTACGAACATGATAGGTGCAAATATCCCTTTTATCCTGAATGTTGAACTGGCGAACAGAAGTAATTTCAATGCAGTCAATCAATTCGTTACAGCAGAGTTTGGTGGGCAAAATGCGGGGCAATATTCTGTAGCTCTTGAGCCAAATGAACGGAAGACCTTTACCTTTGAAGTAACCCCATCAGAAACCGGATCAGCAAAAGGAAAGATCAAGATCGAAGGTGACGAGTTTCAACGGGATAATGAATTTTATTTTACAGTACAGGTTCCCGAGACCCGCAATATCCTTTGGATAAATGAAGGGAATTCTGATCCTGAGCTCATTTCCTACACAGGTACCGTACTTCGCGTGGCCGGCGAAAATGATGCTCAGCTTTCCTACCGTGAAGCAGACTTCGGTTTTTTGGAAACGGCAGATCTCAGTGAGTTCAATGCTGTAATATTAGATGGTGTGGAAAACATTCCTGAATATAGTTTTCAGCCCCTGCAGGATTATGTGCAAAATGGTGGAGGAGTAATGTTCTTTCCTTCTGAAAATGGTGATATAAGTAACTATAACAGTCTTTTTTCTCAATTCAATGCTGGCAGATTTGGAGGGATTCAGGGAGATTATGCCTCTTTCAATTCTGTAACAACAGCAGATGAATTGCTCGAAGATCATCCTGCATTTACGGGTCTATTTGAACGTGAACAAAATGAACAACTTCGCTTTACCAGTCCTGATATCTATTACTATTTGAAATTACTGAAGCCAAGTTCAGGAACAGGATTTGACCTGATGACGATGAATAATGGAGATGTGTTGGTCTATGAAAAACGATTTGGCGAAGGTTCTTTGACTGTCGCAGCGATCGGTAACGATCCCGGATGGTCAAATTTCCCAATAAAACCATTATTCGCCCCTTTTTATTATCGGTTACTGCTGTACTCTGCTTCATCTGATCAGGGAGGATTTGTTAATCACCAGTTAGGGAATTCTTTTACATGGAGAGGGAATATTGATGGTGAAAATGCCGTTATAGAAACCGAAGGAGATGTTATCAAGCCTTCGGTGGATGTAGTTCCATCCGGTATGCGCCTCAGTTATCCGGCACAAGAATGGGAGCCGGGTTGGATAACCATCACAGATGGAGACCAAGCCTATGTTGTTTCAGTAAACCTGAGTTCTGATGAATCAGATTTCACTTCGACAGATCAGGATATGTTAGAAGATTTATTGGAAGAAGCAGATCCGGCGTGGGTCTCAGCCGGTGATCTTGGAGAAGATGAGTTGCAAAATGAGATACAGGCCTCAGGCTTTGGACGTGAAATATGGAGCTGGTTTATGTTGGCAGGCTTGTTATTTTTAGTGACAGAATCATTGGTTTCAATGTGGTATAAAGCCGAGACAATAAGTTAATGGAAGAAATACTGGAAATATTTTTTAGAGGAGTGATCGTGATGTTTACCATCGCATCCACTTTGCTTGCAGGCTATTCTTTTCAGAATAAATTACGCCTGAGAACGGTTCGAATGAGCTGGCGGGCAGGCAAACTAAGAGGCTATCCTCTTTTTGCTACCGTTTTTATAGGATTGATTCTGGGGCTTTCAGCTATTGTATTTTTATTAGGTGATGTTTCCAGGTATCCTATTTTTGTGGCCTATATCTGGATAGGAAGTATGTGGTTCGTTTCCAGTTATCTGGCATCAAAATATTATATAACGGATTACGGAATCGTAAAAAATATCAATGAGCCCTCGCAAACCATTCCGTGGTTTCAGATCCTGGATTATGTGGAATATCCTAAAAAAGGGGGAGTGGAATACCTGTTCAACTACTCAGAAATGGACAAAAGCCTGATGGAAGGCTACAGACAACTGAAATTATTTATACCACAGAGCAGATATAATGCAGTAAAAAAAATTGTATCTTTGAAGTTAGAAAATAAGTTCGAAGGACAATCCATTCCGGATATCGATCTCAAGAGAATTCAAGAAGATTAATTTAGATTTACCCATTTGTTAGACGACGTAAAAAATTCCGATATAGAACGAGAACGAGTTGTATTGGTAGGACTGTATGGACCTGAAACAACACGTTTCCAAGCTGAAGAATATTTAGAAGAACTTGCATTATTAGCTGATACAGCCGGAGGAATCACGGTTGAAAAGATCCTGCAAAATAAAACACATCCTGATCCCTCGACCTATATTGGTAAAGGAAAGCTGAATGAATTGAAGCGGATCATGGAGGAGAAGAATATAGATACGGTCATTTTTGATGATGATCTCTCCCCAACACAATTACGGAATATTGAAAAGGGAGTTGATTCAAAAGTTTTGGATCGCAGTTCGTTGATCCTGGATATTTTTGCATCACGCGCTAAAACAGCAGCTGCAAAAACACAAGTGGAACTGGCTCAGCTTCAATACCTATTACCAAGACTAACGCGATACTGGACTCACCTTTCCCGCCAAAAAGGGGGGATCGGAACAAAAGGACCCGGTGAAACACAGATAGAGACGGATAGAAGGATCATCGGTCAGCGTATTTCAGTATTGAAGGATAAGCTTGAAAAATTAAGCAGGCAGCGCACCACGCAGCGTAAAGGCCGTGAGGGAATGAACCGAATCTCCCTCGTTGGATACACGAATGCGGGCAAATCAACCCTGATGAATGCTCTTACGGAATCGGGTGTATTTGCCGAAGACCGGCTTTTTGCAACCCTTGATTCTACAGTTCGGCGTCATGAACTCGAAAATCACTCTATATTGCTTTCAGATACGGTAGGTTTTATTCGAAAGCTTCCACATAATCTGGTCGAAAGTTTTAAATCTACATTAGATGAGGTGAGGGAAGCCGATATACTATTACATGTGGTAGATGCTTCCTCAAAAATGGCGTATGAATATATTGAAGTAGTCGAAGAAACATTAGAAGAGATAGAAGCTACCAACAAGAGAACGATACTTGTATTCAATAAAGTTGATAAAATGGATGCAGATCAGGTTTCAGAAATGAAGCGTGCATACCCAAATGCAGTGTTTGTTTCTGCAGAACAGCGAATAGGGCTTAAAGAGCTTGAGCAGAGTATTGAAGATATGATCGAGTTGGAATATAGCCGACATACCATGCATATCCCGGTTTCAAAATACAAAGCAGTTGCTTTTATTCATGAGAACGCAACGGTAGAAGAAGAAACTTATGAAGGAACAGATGTGGAACTGACATTCCATATAGCCAAAAAAGATTTTAAGCAATTATCCCATTTGTTGGATACTATTGGTACCAACGGTAAAGTTGTATAACTATGTTAGTAAAAGAGATCTTAAATACCGATATATCGCCACTAAGGTTGACAGATACCGTCGCCAAGGCTCTGATGAAAATCGAGCTTTTACACACGAATAAATTTTGTGTGGTTGACGGATACGGGAAAGTTGTAGGC
Organism: Gracilimonas sp.; assembly: GCA_040904925.1. GTDB lineage: Bacteria > Bacteroidota > Rhodothermia > Balneolales > Balneolaceae > Gracilimonas. The sequence goes on from JBBDSP010000016.1 coordinate 21,433, forward strand.
ATGGCTTCCCTTGAGAAGTTGATCGAAGTGGTGGATGAAAAATCCATTCTATCGGAAGTAGATCTGGATGACCCGCTTACCCTTCCTCAGGATCAGCATCTTTTTGAAGCATCGCGGGTAATGCTTGCTCAGGAACTGTTTTTAATTCCGGTAGTTGATCAGGATATGATCTTTCAGGGGATGATAAAGAAACGCAGTTTACTCATAGCTTTGGGAGATGTATTCAATCTGTCAAGCTACGGATCTGTAATTGAAGTAGAGTTAAGTCAGGCTGATTTCACCCTATCTGATCTGGTTCGAATTATTGAAATGGAAGGTGCTAAGATCCTTGGAGTTGCTGTTCAACAGCCAAAAGCAGAAAGCCCATCGTTTCGTATTTCCTTTAAGTTGAACCTGGAAGATTCATCGGTGGTAAGTGCCGGCTTGAGGCGGTTTGGATACACGGTGATCTCTGAAGCAAACAGCGAAGTGTTAGAGCATAATTATTCTGATCGTGCAGATGAACTTATTCGCTATCTTGACATATAAGAAGTAACTATTAACCTTATTTATTCCCACGAGTTTTATGCTCTCCTTTTTAAAAAGCGGCCTTCTTACTGTATTAAGCACTTTTTTTATAGTGAATGTGATATCTGCTCAAGATATCCAATTACCCTCAACCCAACTATACGATACCGGAATATCGCTTTACGAAAATGGCTTTTTTGAAGAAGCCGTCCAGAGTTTCGAAGAATTTAGCAGCTCTTATCCTAATCATGATTTGCGTATCTCATCCGATTTTTTTCTTGTCCGTGCAAAAACCGGAATGGATTCGACGAATATTGAAACATACTACAAGCAATTTGTATTGGAATATCCGGGAAGCGATCTTTCCGAGAAGCTACTCAGAGATCTTGGGCACAGGTACACAGCTGATGCTAATTATGAAGAAGCGATCACCTACTATCAGCAGGCCATGGACTCCTGGATGAGTGATAAAAATGCGGCTCAAACAAAATACTGGATCGCTGAAGCTGCTGCTGAAAATGAGGATTATACTGATGCCCGGGAATATTTTATGGAGGTCGCAGATGACTATCCCAGGTCAGAATGGGCTCCTAAAGCTTTATATGCAAGAGGCCGGTTATATCTTACACAAGAACAATATGATGAAGCGTCAACGGCTTTTGAAGTGCTTAAAGAACGCTTTCCCAATAATGAAATAACCCGGCGCGTTGGTACTGCTTTGGGAGAATCTTACTACCAGCAGGGAAAATACGAGGAAGCTATTGAGGCGCTGCAATCTGCGCTTACATATTTAGATGAAGAATCACTGGTCAAAGCAGTATTCCTCATCGCTGAAAGTCAGAATTATCTGGGAGATTATGGGGAAGCTTCAAAATCATACCTGAGGTACATTAATTTGACCAAAGGAACCCCTGAGGAACGGATCGCACATTATGGCCTGGGCTGGGTTTATCACAATCAGGAAATTTATCACTGGGCGGCAGAGTCTTTTGGACGGGCTTCAGTAGGGGACGACGAGATCGCCCGAAAAGCACAATATTATAAAGCGGTAAATGAGAAACTGGGGACGCAGTATGGTAAATCTCTGGATTCATTTCGTGATTTTGGAGATCGCTTTAAAACAGGACTTTGGGTTGAAGAGGCGTATTATGAATGGTCTGTATCTGCCTTTGAAGCCTCCCGTCATGACGAGTCTATTGAAGTACTTTTGGGACTGGTACGCAGTGATACCGAGCTCAAAGACCCCGGTAAAGTTTATACGATGTTAGGAGAAGCCTTCTTTGCGAATGCTGAATACACAAGAGCCATACAGGCTTTCGAACAAGCTGAGGCTGTAGGGAATATAGACCCTGCTTTAAAACGGCAGGCCCGATTTCAGAAAGCCTGGATCTTGTATCGTAATCAGGCTTATGAGCAGGCACAACCCATTTTTGAAGATGTTTATGCTGAAGCTTCTAATTCCGATATTGGCCGGGAAGCTTTGTTTTGGAGTGCTGACAGTCATTATAAAATGAGACAATTCAGCAGTGCTGCCCAGCGATTTAAGATCTATGTAGATAATTTCCCCGAAAGTGATATGATGGGAGCGGCTTTATATTCTTTGGGATGGAGCTATTTTCAGATGGGGGAATATCAGCAGTCTGTTGGTCCACTGAGAGATTTTCTGGATAATTATGAACCTCCGGAAACAGCATTATTTCCTTATGACACCGACACCCAGTTACGTATTGGGGATGCTTACTACGCAATCGGAAATTATAGAGAAGCGATTGAAAGTTATAACCGGGCTATTGGTGCAGAACCGGGCGGAGATTATGCGATGTTCCAGGTGGCAAACAGTTATTACCGTGCCGGCAGAACCTTTGATGCTGTATCGAATTTCCGAAAGACATTGCGGATCTATCCATTCAGTCGTCTTCGGGAGCAGGCTCAGTATAACATCGCTTACATTTATCTGAACACTAATAATTACTCGCAGGCAGTGGAGGAATTTCAAACGGTGATCAATAAATATCCCGGAACGGAATGGGCTGCCCGTTCACAGTATAATATTGGAGATGCGTATTATAACGCCGGAGAATATGAGCGCGCGATTGCAGCCTATCAAAAATTATTAGACGAATATCCCAGAAGTAATTATATCATAGAAGCCATAAATGGCATTCAGTATGCACAATTGTCAGCAGGTCGTTCCGACAGCAGTTCAGTGATATTGGAAGAATTTTTAAGTGATAACCCAACAAGTTCTACAGCTGATCAGCTCAGATATCGTCAGGCTCTAAATGTATTTCAATCCGGTGATTATGAAAATGCCGTTAAAGAATTCAGACAGTATCTGAGGGTGACCAACTCTACAGATCGAGTACCTGAAGCGTATTCAAATCTGGCAGAAGCATACAGGCAATTAGATCAGATCGATAATGCGAAGAATGCCTATCAAACTATTGTAGATGAATATCCGGAAGATGACCTGGCGGCTTCTGCTCTAACATCACTTGGATCTTTAAATTATGATCAGGGTAATTTTGCAGCCTCTCATGGAAACTATGCTCAGTTATTGGAAACGGCCCCTCGCTACAGGCAGGAAGCTTTTGTTGGGATGGGGAATGCAAGTTTGGCTCAGGAAAATATTGAACGTGCCAAAGAAGAATATGAATCTGCCCTTGAGGCGAATTCAGGAAGTAACTCAGCACAAGCAGGACTTGGAAAAGTAGCCATTGCTGAAGGGGAGTATGAAAAAGCCAGAGAATTATTATTCCCAATAGCCGACCGAAGTACGACTGAAGTCGGGGCTGAAGCACAACATTACTTAGGTTTGATTCTACAAGAACAGGAACAATACAATGCTGCCATCGAAGAGTATGCAAAAGTAAAAGTGCTTTTCGAAGCATTTGATGAGTGGGTTTCTCGTTCCATGTATAAAAGCGCAGAATGCCATATTCGCTTAGGAAATCGGGGTGAAGCAATGACGATCCTGAATTCGATAATAGATACTTATCCCGGAACAGAGGTAGAAAGCAGAGCACAGTCGCTATTAGATCGAACCGAATCATGATCAAAAAAGTAGCCTCAGCTAAATCACTGAAAGGTGAACTTAGCCTGCCACCAGATAAATCCATTTCACAACGAGCCGCCATTTTTTCATTGTTGCATGAGGGCGCTTCAGAAGTAGGGAATTACTCTTCAGCACAGGACCCGCAAAGTACGCTGAGTTGTGTTCAGCAACTTGGTGCTGAAGTTCATACTGAAGGAGAAAAATTGATCATTAATGGTGCTGGCAGGAAAGGCATAATAACCCCTTCTAAAGATCTTGATTGCGGAAATTCAGGCACAGCTATGCGTTTGCTTTCAGGAGTTTTGGCGGGAGCTGGGGTATCAACGAAGTTGGTTGGAGATGCTTCTTTAAGCAAACGTACAATGACCCGCATCATTCAGCCATTAGAGCAAATGGGAGCCCATATTTTAGCAAGAAATTCAGCATATGCTCCGCTTTTTATCAATCGGAATGAGCCGCTGAAACCGCTTAAATTCGAACTACCGATCCCAAGTGCCCAATTAAAATCATGTATACTTTTAGCAGGATTATTCGGGGAAGAATTGACGCAGGTGATCGAAGTTCTGCCAAGTCGTGACCACACTGAACGGTTGCTCGGTCTTGATCAAAAAGTAGTACAACACCGAAAGATCATATCAGCAAGTCTGGCAGATGAGATCCCCAATCAAAGCTATACTATTCCCGGAGATTTTTCTGCAGCGGCATTTTGGCTTGTTGCAGGAGCTATTCAAGAACATGCTGAAATTTTGATCCGGAATGTGGGATTGAATCCGACTCGTAATGCTTTACTCAAAATTTTGGCTGAAATGGGAGCCGACATCAGCATAGAAAACGAACGAATGGAAGGAGCCGAACCCGCCGGTGATATTGTGGTGAAAGGCTCCGATTTGAAAGCCATCGAGATCGATCCAAAGATCATTCCGAACTGTATTGATGAACTTCCGGTCATAGCAGTCGCCATGTTATTTGCAGAAGGAACTTCCGTTATTTCCGGCGCTGATGAGCTTCGCCACAAAGAAACCGACCGCATTATGGCGATATCCAAAATGCTAAAGGCCGTGAGAGCCACTTTCGAAGAACAGGAAGACGGGCTCATTATCCACGGTGATCCCGAGTTTACGTTTAATTCCGCCACATTCGAATCCTTTCACGATCACCGAATTGCCATGGCCGCCGCCGTTCTGTCCCTTAAAGGAACCGGTGAGAGCAAAATAAGAGATGCTGAATGTGCTGCCGTTTCATATCCAACTTTCTGGGAAGATATTAGACAATTACAAGTTCATTAAAATCTAAGAATATGTTTTTCACTCTGTAATAATGTCAACCGTATATTCAAATTAAGACTTGAATGGATGCCATTAATTATTATGTAGAAAAAAATAAGTATCAATTTTATTTGATTTTATAAAAAAAATTGCTATTTGTCATTTAACCTATAGTAGGTTCAAAAATAACAATTACAAATAGCGAGGAACAAAATGAAAATATTAAGCACATTTATATTAACGGCAGTTTTTATAATTTTTTCAGTTGATATAGAAACAAAGGAAAACGTAATACCTGTTAAGGTTGACTTAAATGTCAAAGAAGCTATTGCCTCTGGATGTACAATATGTGAAACAGGAACAGAAGAATGCCATAGAATAATCATAGGGAATGAAGTACGTATCTACTTTGGTAAAGCTAAGGATTGTCCTGGAGATGTAGAGTAGGGATTCTTATTAGTGAGAACAGAAACACTAATTAAAAGGTGGGCTTTTGATGCCCACTTTTCAATTTAATTATCGATGAACAGCAATATTTTATACTATTTAGTAGTAGGCATATTTTTGGTACAAACTTCTTGTATTAATAAAGAATTTGATGAGCCCTATAGTTTATTTGAATATGAGAGTGATATTAATGGTGAGCCAATTAATATTGAGGGATTACAATACAATACTCCCGTAGATATGATAATTATTGATTCCTTACTAATAATTCATGACCAGTACAACATTAATGATACTTCATATTTTTTTAGCGTTGCTAATCTAAGAAATATGGAGTTATTGAATTATTTTGGTAAAGAAGGAAGAGGGCCGGATGAATTTTTGTTTCCTTCAATGTTAAGTAGGGTTCCCGGAAAACCCAATGTATTAGGGGTAAATAATCGCAGGCTTTTCTCTTTTAATGAAATTTCTATTGAAAATATATTATCTAATTCAACAAAGATTACACACTCATCAACAAATGAGTTAAATACAGGATACTCTAAAGTCATAAAAATTAATGATAAATTATTTTTTGGAACAGGGTTTTTCCAAAATGGAAGATTTGGAATATCTGATAGCGAAGGTGATTTTTTATATTCGCAATCTGATTATCCATTTAATGAAAGATTTAAGGAGATGAGCATGATGAGTTTGGGAATGGCATTTCAATCAAACATCGCAACACACCCTGATAAAAATATATTAGCAGTCGCTACTTTATCATCAGCAAATATTGATTTTATTTCATTTTCAAATGATTCCCTTGAACTGAAGAAAAGTATTCACTTAAATCCACCTCAGATCGAGAATAATTCAACGGAAAGCAGGCTTTCTGTACATGATCTTCCTGAGAATAAAAGAGGTTATGAGTTTTTAACCTCAACATCTAATTTTGTTTACGCGCTATATTCGGGAGTGCTAAGGAGTGAAGGCTTAGATAAGTATTTGACAGGAAGAGTAGTTCTTCAATTTGATTGGGAGGGAAATGCTGTCAAACAATTTAATTTGGATCAACCTGCAAAACTTATCTCAGTAGACAGGGAAGATGAATTTCTTTATGCTATGTCACCTGATTCATCAGGAGAAAATTCTCTACTAAGATATCATCTTAATTAGACTTACAATATAATTGTGAAATCCTAAAATACCCTTAAGGGTATAGATCATTGGGTTTCGATGACCTCGGCTATATTATCCCTAAAGGACAGCAAGAGAGTAAAGATCAAAGATATCTCAATGTGCTGCCGTTTCCTACCCTGCCTTTTGGGAAGATCTTGATAAAGTGAAGAAGTAGGCGTTGGTCATTTTCCCAGAACTAGCGCAAGCGTCCGCTTGTGCGTTGGTGAAGTAAGCAATTAGCTATCATAAAGCACGTCCAGGCGGACGCTTGAACTAGGTTGGGCTGCTGTTTCCTATCCTCTTTCTGGGAAGAGAGCTGGTAGGGTGATGTTCTTGTGAACAAGTTTTTTCACACTCTCAACTCTCATCTTTCAAACCATCTTCCTGACAATACGTCGGTCAATACGTCAGTTTTCTCCCTCCCCGCCTTGATTGGCATTGGTATTGCTTATCTATTAATGAATTTAAACGAGCCAACAAGCACATGGGAGATTTTACAGAATTTGGTATCGAAATTGAGCGGCACCTGTCCAAGCTGGGGAAAGACATTCAGCAGTTTGTAGAAAAAGTGGTGCCGCTAACGAACGACGAAAAAGATTTCGCTCCTGATTGTGATATCGTGGAGAGTGAAGAGGAATTCAAGATTCTCCTGGATCTTCCGGGATTATCAAAAAAAGAGATTGGGATCTCTCTAAAGAACAATGTGCTGACGGTGAAAGGTGAACGCGAGATCACAGCCGGAGACGGTGAAGAATTCAAGCGGCAGGAACGACGACGAGGTGCTTTTGCCCGTGCGTTTGCTGTTCCTCAAAATGTGAATTCAGCTGAAGTGTCAGCCAGTTTCAGGAATGGAGTACTGACGATCGCGATGCCAAAATCAGAGGCATTGAAGGACTCACAATCTATTCCGGTTAAATAAGGAGTAATAAAGTGAAAAGTGATAAAGTAGGCTTATAAAATGCTATTGCAGATTTTTGAATAAATGAGCAAAAGTTAGAACAAATTACTTCATCACTAACGAAAGAATATTTATAACAGTAAAAAGTAAAAGAGAACAGAACAATGGGAAAAATCATAGGAATTGACTTAGGAACTACTAACTCATGCGTTGCCGTAATGGAAGGCGGTGAGCCGGTTGTAATCCAGAACAGCGAGGGTGGGCGAACTACTCCATCTGTTGTGGCTTTCACCAAAGACGGTGAGCGTTTGGTTGGTGCGCCTGCAAAACGACAGGCGATCACCAATCCTGATAAGACCGTGGCATCCGTGAAACGTTTTATGGGTCGCATGTTTGATGAAGTGAAAGGAGAAGCCAAACAGGTTTCTTACAAAATTGTAAAAGGCGACGATAACACTGCACGTGTTGAGATCGAAGACCGTAAATATGCGCCACAGGAAATTTCAGCCATGGTGCTTCAAAAAATGAAGCAAACGGCAGAAGAATATCTTGGTGAAAAAGTGACTGAAGCAGTAATTACAGTGCCTGCTTACTTCAACGATGCCCAGCGTAAAGCTACACAGGAAGCGGGTAAAATTGCCGGACTGGAAGTGAAGCGTATCATCAATGAGCCAACTGCTGCATCACTTGCATACGGGTTGGATAAAAAAGATACAGACCAAACCATTGCGGTATATGATCTCGGTGGCGGTACATTTGATGTGTCTATTCTGGAACTTGGTGACGGTGTATTTGAAGTTAAATCAACCAATGGTGACACTCACCTTGGTGGTGATGACTTTGATCAACGCATTATCGACTTTTTAGCAGACGAATTTAAGAAAGATGAAGGTATCGACCTTCGCAAAGATCCAATGGCGATGCAGCGACTCAAAGATGCTGCTGAGAAAGCCAAGATCGAGCTTTCAAGCTCACAGAAAACCAATATCAACCTGCCATTTGTAACGGCTACCGACTCAGGACCAAAACACCTGAATATCGACTTGAGCCGTGCCAAATTTGAGCAATTAGTTGATGACCTTGTTAAACGATCCATAGATCCTTGTAAGAAAGCCCTTAAAGATGCCGGATTGAATAAATCTGACATCGATCAGGTAATACTTGTTGGTGGTTCAACCCGTATCCCAAAAATTCAGGAAGAAGTAAAAGCCTTCTTTGGCAAAGACCCAAGCAAAGGTGTAAATCCTGATGAAGTGGTTGCAGTAGGTGCTGCCATTCAGGGTGGTGTGATGTCAGGTGATGTGGAAGATGTTGTTCTTCTCGACGTGACCCCACTTACTCTGGGTATCGAAACGATGGGTGGCGTGATGACTCCACTTATTGAGTCTAACAGCACGATTCCAACCAGCAAGTCTCAGACATTCTCTACCGCAGCTGATAATCAGTCCAGTGTAGAAATTCATGTACTGCAGGGTGAACGAGCCAAAGCTCAGGACAACAGAACCCTTGGCCGTTTCCACTTAGATGGAATTCCACCGTCTCCACGCGGAGTACCTCAGATCGAAGTAACATTCGATATTGATGCGAACGGTGTTCTGCATATCACCGCGAAAGACAAAGGGACTGGAAAAGAGCAAAGTATTCGAATCGAATCTTCTTCAGGATTATCTGATGAGGAAATCGAAAAAATGAAGCAAGCTGCCGAAGAACACGCAGAAGAAGACAAGCAGATCAAAGAGCGTGTAGAGAAATTGAATCAGGCCGATAGTCTGATCTTCTCTACCAAGAAGCAGCTGGATGAATACGGCGACAAGATCTCCGATGATAACAAGAAAGCGATCGAAGAGGCTATTGAAACCCTTGAGAAAGCCCATAAAGAAGAAAATATCGAAGAGATCGATGCAGCTATCGAAGCTGTGAATAAAGCTTGGTCCGGCGCTTCTGAGGAGATCTACAAAGCTACCCAGGAAGAAGCCGCTGCAGGCGAAGCTGCCGGCGCAGGAGCTCAAGGTGCCTCTTCCGGTGCCAATGGAGCTGAAGCTTCTTCAGAATCTGACGAAGACAGTGGCGAAGATGCTGTTGATGCAGATTACGAAGTTGTTGATGACGAAGACGAGAAGAAGTAATAAACTTCTATAAATAAAAGCCTCTTATAATTTAGAGGCTTTTATTCTTTTTGAAATAGAACTTAAAACCTTTTGATATGAACAATAAAAGATCTTGGAATAGTGATACATCTTATAAAGATGCTTTATATTTAGAAGCAGTAGAAGCATGTGCTATGGTTATGTCCATAGCCTTGAAAATTTGGCTATCGAAGCAAGATCGCTAAAACTATCTGATAATAAATCAAGAATAAGTTTAGTAGTTAAAATTGATAAGATTATTCATCTGTTTGTTAAAGATGAAAATCTGATTCAATGCTAACTACTTAGAAACCCGTCCAATTTAATTTGGACGGGTATTTTTTTGTAGAATCTCAATCCTTTCACTTCGTATGACAAAAGCCATTTCCCAAAAAGATGCGCTAAAAACTAACCTTTGTATTAACTATATTTATAGTTAGTTATTAAATAAAAGAAGAGAATATGCTAAAAAAGATACTTTTTTCGGGAATATTAATGAGCATCACTTTAAGCGTAAATATACAAGCACAAGAATTCACTGTAGATGATAATGGCATTGTTAAGTGTGAAGGGGCCGAACCTGGAGATACAGGTACATTATTTGGGGATACGTATGAGGCAGTAGATCGTGACTTACTCATTCAGCGGAGAGATCAGGGTGCAGATTTGTCTAAAGTATGTACGAGCCTAGTAACGGATATGCGCTTATTGTTTAATGGGGCATCCACATTTAATCAAGATATAGGAAACTGGGATGTTTCTACAGTTACTAATATGATCCGTATGTTTAATGGGGCATCCTCTTTTAACCAAGATATTGGGAACTGGGATGTATCCTCGGTAACTGATATGCATTGGATGTTTAATGGCGCATCCTCTTTTAATCAAGATATTGGGAACTGGGATGTTTCTGCTGTAACGGATATGAGCTTATTGTTTGAAGGGGCATCCACATTTAATCAAGATATAGGAAACTGGGACGTATCCTCTGTGACTGATATGAAATGGATGTTTTTGAATGCATCCTCTTTTAATCAAGATATAGGAAACTGGGATGTTTCTACAGTTACTAATATGACCCGTATGTTTAATGGGGCATCCACATTTAATCAAAACATAGGAAACTGGAACGTATCTTCTGTTTCTAATATGTATGGGATGTTTAGTGATGCAACCTCTTTTAACCAAGATATTGGGAATTGGGATGTTTCTGCTGTAAGGGATATGAGTTTATTATTTAGGTACGCACGTTACTTTAATCAAGATATAGGAGGCTGGGATATATCATCAGTTACGAAGATGACGGAGATGTTTAGTTACGCAAGCAACTTTAATCAAGACATAGGAAGTTGGGACGTATCTTCTGTTACTACTATGCATAGGATGTTTGATGGTGCATCCACATTTAATCAAGATATAGGAAACTGGGACGTTTCTACTGTAACGGATATGGGCAAATTATTTTATATTGCCTACTCATTTAATCAGGACTTAAGTTTGTGGTGTGTTGAGAATATAGATACTGAACCTCTTGGGTTTGGCACTAATTCAGCCTTAGCAAATAATTATTACCCTGTGTGGGGGGCCTGTCCAGGTAAGCCAAAACTAGTTATCTTGCTTAATCCGTATGATTCGTCTGAAAATATTTCAATAACTCCATCTATGAAATGGAAAAATGATACTGTAGTAACAAAATACCAACTGCAAGTAATCGAAGGCTTTGATCCAGTTGTACTTGACACAATGGTAACTGACACTACATATAATGTGTCAGATTCATTGAATGGAATGACAGAATACAATTGGAGAGTACGAGGCATTAATGAAAATAAAGACCTTACAGGAGATTGGAGTGAAATATGGAGCTTTACAACGGAAACTATTCCTGTTGAAAAAATAAGGCTAATTTCACCAGCAAATGATACTTCTGGGGTAGCTATCACGCCGACATTAAGTTGGAAGAGTGATGCAAATGCAGATTCTTTTATAGTTCAAATTTCAACAGATGAGTTTTCAACTACAGAAGTTAGTGAATCCATAACAGACACCACATTTACCGCCCCAGAATTAGCTCATGATACTCAATATTCGTGGCGCGTACGAGGGAATAATACAATTGGAAATGGCGAATGGAGTGATACCTGGAGCTTTTCAACTATCATTGAAGTCCCTCTTAATAGTACTCTGTTGACTCCTGAAAACGGCTCTAATGTCAATACACTACTGCCTGAATTCAAGTGGAATGAAGCAGAAAGAGCGAGAGACTATATTTTACATATAGCTCTTGATCAAGAATTCTCAAATATTTTAGTGGATTCTACAACAGTAGACACTTCACTTATTCCCTCTAGTAAACTGGATAATGGTAATGATTACTACTGGAGAGTCAAGGCATCTAATGAAGGCGGTGAAAGTGATTGGAGTGACACCTATACATTTAATATTGGTGTAAATGTTTCTACTGAATTAGAAGAAACCCCCACAGAATACACCCTCACCCAAAACTACCCCAACCCTTTCAATCCTACCACCCAAATCCGTTACGGAATTCCACAGGCTGCCGAAGTGGAGCTCAAAGTATTCAACATGCTTGGGCAGGAAGTAGTAACGTTAGTCAACGGCAAACAATCTGCCGGCTGGCATACCGCTACCTTCGATGCATCAGGACTTTCCAGTGGGTTTTATATTTACCGCATCCACGCAGGGGAGTTTGTGAGCACGAAGAAGTTGATGTTGATTAAGTAGATAAAAAATAGCACGCGGATGATACGGATAGGGCGGATCATTACGGATTTTAAAAATCATGTGAATCTCAAAAATCGTGAAATTCATGGTTCAAAAAGAAGAAGCTGATTGCCTTAGATCCATCCATCACCCCGCCCTTGCCGAGTCAAACAAATCATCTCATTCAAACCGGCCGGAAAGATGGATTACGGTTTTGCCCTTTTCAGTCGTCAGACCGCTGATACATCTTATTCCTGATCAGTTTTTTCCCGAAGCGGTCGGACGAGTACGAAGCTTCAAAACTATCATTCCGTGAAAATCCGCCCAATCCGTGTCATCCGCGTTCCATTCGGATGTAGATTACGCCCAACATTCGTATCTTTGAGATATGAATATTTTAGCCATCGAATCTTCTTGTGACGACACCTCTGCTGCAGTTTTGACAGAGGAAGGAATCAAATCAAATATCATTGCTTCCCAGTCCATCCACCTGCAATTTGGCGGGGTGGTACCGGAATTAGCATCCCGTGCACATCAGAAAACCATCACTCAAACTGTACAACAGGCGCTGGAGGAAGGTGAAGTTTCGCTGGATGAAATTGATGCTGTTGCCGTGACGCAAGGGCCGGGGTTGCTAGGTTCATTATTAGTTGGAATCTGTTTCGCAAAAGGATTGGCACTTTCCCGGAATATTCCACTCATAGGTGTGAACCATATGGATGCGCACATTTACGCAAATTTCATTGATCACCAACCTGAATTTCCGTTGGTTGCACTTACCGTTTCCGGCGGTCATACCCAGCTTGTTCACGTGAAGTCGCCTTTTGAACATGAGATCATCGGAAAAACAAGAGACGATGCCGCCGGAGAAGCATTTGATAAGATCGGGAAGCTGCTTGGGCTGCCTTACCCTGCCGGTCCACACGTAGATAAACTGGCTCAAGATGGTGATCCTAAGTTCCACAAATTTCCACAAGCATTGCTTCAGGAAGGATTAGATTTCAGTTTCTCTGGATTGAAAACCAGCGCCTTGTATTATTTACAGGACAAAGAAGATCACTGGATTCAGGAGCATTTGAATGATATCTGCGCCAGTATTTCGTTTGCGATAGCAGAAGTATTGGTGAAGAAGTTAAAACGAGCCGTCAAGCAAACGGGAGTAAAAACGGTAGTACTGGCAGGAGGGGTTTCTGCGAATTCTATGCTCAGGGAAAAATCCCAAAAAATGGCAAATGAGATGGGTGTACAACTCTATTCCCCAAAAATAAGCTACTGCACTGACAACGCTGCCATGATCGCCATCACTGGAAAAATGAAGGCTGATCTGGGGCAGTTTGATGATCTGGATATGGTACCCTACGCTTCGCTATCTTGAATGTTGAATGAAGACACTGACATTTAACATTTAAAACTATCCACTTAAAATTTTTGCGATTCAGCGACTGCAAGTTGGTCAGCCCTTTCATTTAATTGGATTCCCGCATGTCCCTTCACCTTCACCCAAATTACTTCATGGGGTTTCATGGCTTTCAGCATTTGCTGCCATAATTCCTGGTTTTCCACCGGTTTTTTATCGGCTTTTCGCCAGCCACGCTTTTGCCAGTTTTCGATCCATCCCTTGGTAAAGGCGTTTATGATGAGCGCACTATCGCTATGAATTTTAACAGTGCAGGGTTTATTCAAAGCTTTAAGTGCCTCGATCACTGCTTGCATCTCCATTCTATTGTTGGTGGTTTGGGGATCTCCACCCGAAAGCTCTTTCTCTTTCCCATTCCATTTGAGGATTGCTCCCCAGCCACCGGGGCCGGGATTTCCGCTGCAGGCTCCGTCGGTATAAACAATAACTTCAGGTCTTTTAGACATACTGTGCTGTGATGTAATTCAAATTCTGTTTCATAGATTTAGCGGCTTCTGCTACATATTCCGGCCAGTTACTATCATCCTTTCCGGCATAAATAATTCCTCGGCTGGAATTGATCAGTGGAATACCTTTATGGTTCTTCACCGATTTAGCAAGCTCCGAAATAGATCCGCCCTGAGCCCCAATTCCAGGAATCAATAAAGCACCGTTGGGATGATAACTTAGAACTGATTCTGATTCTTCCGATTGCGTTGCCCCGATGACCATTCCTAAATGTGATCTTGAAGATTTGTTTGAAAGTTGGTCGGCGATGTATTGTGCCATCATATTAAAGCCTGCGAATGGTTTTTTGAGGAAGTCAGCTGCTCCGGGGTTGGAGGTTAGAGTTAGTACATAAATTCCTTTTGTCTCATCTTTTGAAAACGCCTCGAGTGTTTCAAATCCCATTAGGGGATTAAGAGTGATGGCATCGGCATTAAATTCATCCCAAAAAGCCTTTTTATAATGATCAGCAGTAGAGCTTATGTCTCCGCGCTTGGCATCTGCAATGATGATCTTGTTGCTAGGGATATGGCTAATTACCTCCTCAAAAACAACCAAGCCATTTTTGCCGATTGCCTCAAAAAAAGCCAGGTTTGGCTTATAGGCTGCGGTGTATTCAGCAGTATAATCGATCACCAATTTGCAGAAATAAGCTACCTGTTCTTCAGGTGTTTCGAACTGATCCCTTACCGATTGGGGAAGTAAATCGAGATTTGGGTCAAGCCCAACGCATAGGGTTGAGCCGGATTTTCTAACCGATTTTTGAAGCTTTTCTAAGAAAGTCATAGATGAAAATTTTTGAGGAAGATAACATTTCTGGAATCTAATATTTTGCAGATAGTTTTTGTGGCAATCACTCACCATGTTTATAATTGTTAAAGCATTGGGGAGCTGGTTTAAATTTTTTAGTTTCTAAAATTCACCAAAATTAAACTTCATATTATGAGATTGATCGATACTGTATCAAAATTTTTAACATTATTTCTGATGATTTTTATCACTGCTTTCACAACTGAGATGGTGATGGCTCAGGATGATGAAGCTGAATCTGATTCAACTGAAACGGAAGAATTAAACAAACTACAACTGGAGCCCGGTCGTGAATTTTCTTTTGACTTAACCGAAGGTTCCTGGATCTCGTTGGATGTGAGTCCGGATGGTAATACCATTGTATTCGACTTTTTAGGAGACCTCTACACCATGCTAGTCGGTGGCGGTGAAGCTACGCAGATCACAAAAGGCATGCAGTTCGACAGTCAGCCCCGATACAGTCCCGATGGAACCAAGATCGCTTTTATCTCTGATGCCTCCGGTGGAGAAGGGGTTTGGATATATGATGTGGAAACGGAAGAAACGGATCAGCTTACACGCGGTAAAGACAATGAATACCAATCCCCTGAATGGACGCCCGACGGCAAGTATGTGATCGCTTCCAAAGATGATCCCGGCAGTCATAAGATCTGGATGTACCACATTGATGGTGGGTCGGGAACTGCTTTAGTGCGGGAACCGGGGAATCTCAGAATGACAGAAGGTGCGTTTGGCGCGGATGAGCGATATGTGTGGTTTTCGCGAAGGTTTGGAGCGTGGAATTACAACGCTTCTTTGCCGCAGTATCAGATTGCAACCTATGATCGTGAAACTGGTGACATCACCGTTCAGAGTAACCGTTATGGTTCTTCCTTCCGACCAACTTTATCGAGTGATGGCAAGTGGCTAGTGTATGGTACCCGCCATGATGAACATACTGGATTAGTGAAGAGAAATTTAGAAACCGGTGATGAAAGCTGGCTGGCATATCCCGTACAACACGATGATCAGGAATCAAGGGCTTCGAGAGATGTATTACCCGGAATGTCTTTCACCCCGGATAATGAATTTGTGATTACTTCTTATGGGGGTAAGATATGGAAACTGGCAATTGATGGCGGGAATGCAGAAGAGATTCCATTCCGTGTGAAGGGAAGTATTGATCTGGGTCCTGAGCTGGATTTCGATTATCCGATCGAGGATACTCCGCAGTTTGAGATCACACAGATCAGGGATGCAGTACCTTCCCCTGATGGAAATATGATCGCATTTACAGCCTTGAACCAAGTTTACACCATGGAATTACCGGATGGGGAACCACAAAAGCTGGTGGACCTTGATGAAACACAGGCACAACCGGCCTGGTCACCAGACGGTGAATGGATCGCTTTTGTAAGCTGGACTCCGGAAACCGGGAAAGTGTATAAAGTCCGGCCAAATGGAAGACGCTTGCAGCAGATCAATGAAGAAGAAGGGGTATTTCAGGACCCGGTTTGGAACAATGACGGAGATCGGATTGTGGTGATAAAAGGAAACCCACAGGATTTCAGAAATGCCACACAGCGGTCTGCTTTTCAGGGAACGAGTGATCTGGTTTGGATCGATGCGGATGGCAGTGAGAACAATTTCATAACCTATACAAACGGCCGTTCAAATCCCCACTTTGTGAAAGGATCAGATCGAATTTTTCTGTCAAGCTGGGGAGGGTTAACATCCATCAGATGGGATGGAACCGATGAGAAGGAGCATCTTCAGGTGAGCCGAACCGGCGGCGGCAATGCTTCATGGATCCGTATGGCTCCGGAAGGTGATCAGGCGCTGGCACAAATTGGTACCGATCTGTTTACCGTTACTGTTCCACAGGTTGGCGGTGATGCCCCGACTATTCTTGTAGGAGGCTCATCGAGCTCATTTCCAAGCAAAAAGCTGACCGATATCGGCGGACAATTTCCTGCATGGAGCTGGGATGCCAACCGTGTGCATTGGTCGATCGGTAATGCTCATGTGATCTATGATTTCGAAGCGGAAGAAGCGTATGAAGACAGTGTGGAAGCCGCAAAGGAAATGGAAGAGGAGGAAACAGAATCAGATGCTGATGAGGAAAGTGACGAGGAAGAAGCTGATGAAGAGGAAAAAGACGAAGGTTTTAAACCTCAGGAAATTAAGATCAGTGTAATGGGTGACCGCGATATTCCTGAAGGAATATTGGTATTGCGTGGAGCAACAGTGATTACGATGAATGGAGATGAGGTCATCGAGAATGCCGATCTACTGATAAAAAATAACCGTATCACAGGAATTGGAGCACGGGGTGAAGTTGACATTCCATCCGGCGCTGAGATCAAAGATGTTTCCGGAAAAACCATTATTCCCGGATTTGTGGATACTCATGCCCATTTCCGTCATCCCGTGAATTTGCACCGGGGCGAATTCTGGAGCTATCTGACGAATCTGGTTTACGGTGTTATCACAACAAGAGACCCGCAAACAGCTACAACAGATGTATTGACCTATCAGGACTTGGTTCATGCCGGAAAATTATTAGGTCCACGCGTTTACTCAACCGGACCCGGTGTTTTCAGCAGTGAGAATATCAAGGATCTCGATCATGCCCGGGAAGTGATGAAGCGATACAGCGAATATTACGACACTAAAACCATCAAGATGTATGGTGCCGGAAATCGTGAGCAGCGGCAGTGGATCATTCAGGCTGCAAAAGAGCAGGAACTGATGCCAACTACTGAAGGCTCATTGGACTTCAAAGAAAACCTGACCCAGGTAATTGATGGATATCCGGGCCATGAGCATTCGTTTCCTGTGTTCCCATTGTACGAAGATGTGATCGAGTTGACGGCTTTTTCAAGAACGGTTTACACTCCAACCTTGCTGGTAGCTTATGGCGGTCCGTGGGCAGAGAATTATTATTATGCCATTGAGCGTCCTCATGATGAGTCGAGATTACAGCACTTTATGCCTCATCACAACCTCGATGACCGAACACGCCGTAGAAATGCAGGCTGGTTTATGGAAGAGGAGCATGTATTTGAAGAGCAAGCTGAATTTGTGAAAGATCTGGTTGAAGCCGGAGGGAGAGCCGGAGTTGGAAGTCACGGTCAGCTTCAGGGACTGGCGTATCATTGGGAACTTTGGGCAATGCAATCCGGAGGAATTTCCGAGCATGACATCCTCAAAGTAGCCACTATTCAGGGAGCCGAAGCTATTGGTCTGGATACCGATCTCGGTACCATTGAAGAAGGAAAGCTTGCTGATCTTCTGATCCTGAATTCTGATCCGCTGGAAAACATTCGCAACTCAAAAGACATCCATTACATCATGAAAAACGGATATATGTATGAGGCAGAGACATTGGATGAAGTATTCCCGGATCAACAAGAATTACCAACGTTTTGGTGGCAGAATACCGAGCCGGCGGGAGTTCCGGGAGTTGATGAATAGTGTTACGGTGCGAAAGTGTTACCGTGTTACGGTTGAAACAAAAAGTAACACGGTAACACCATCGCACTTTAACACTATAGTACCGATTCAGGGTGGACTTCTTCAAAACCATGGGGAGGTTTATCTAAGGTCCAGGTCTCGAAATAGAAGTGACGTTCCGATCTGAATTTCTTGCCGTTGATGCTAAAAAAACGAAAATGATTGGGGACTAATTTCTGCAACGGAAAGAATATTTCGCGATACACATTCTTTTTGGTAAACATATGCAGATCAAATCCGTCTTTCGCCTGTTCTTTATACACTACAATATGTCCGGCTTCCAGAACTTCTTTTAACTCTTCTTTGAGGTGACCCACATTTGAATTTACATCAACATGAAGAGTTGAAATATCGAAGTTAATTTCTTTTTTGTTTGAGAGAATAATGACCTCTCCAAGTTCCATATCCAGAATGGCTTTCTGCAAGGAAGGAAACTGGGTTTTATGTGTGAAGATTTTTTTTCCGGAGAAAGCAACTTCCAAAGCATTGATCACTTCCTGATATGCAGATAACACATTCAGCCCAAAACGTTCATCTGCCAGATCGGTTCCTGTTAGGTAGAATTTAGAATAGGTAGGATCCGGCTTCATGAAATCCTCCAGAGAGGTTTCCATTTTCTTGGGATTTTCGCGGGTATTGCGTTCGGCCAGTTTATCAAGTCGCTGGTCGTGATGGAAAATGAGTTTGAAAATATCGGTGTTCATTATTAGAATTTGGATTTATGTAAATCTGCTGAAATAAGTTACCAATATTGCAGTAAATAAGGGGTTATAATTCCTGTAAAATCATTTTACTATTTATAACATAAAAATTTAAATAAGAATATAACCCGAAGTTATAAAATTATTATTGTCAGACATATTCTTAATAAATAATGATTTAATTTTTTTGAGTTCTATATGACTACCAAAAAAAATAGGTTTGGGTATTTTAAATATATACTGGTCACTTTACTGTTCGTATTTTCTTCAACTGATATTTATTCTCAAAACATATCACTTCATATTTCAGGACGAGTAATAAGTAATGAAACACAAAAAGCGATAGAAGATGCTTCAGTGCAAATTTTACCTGTCATGGAGGATGTAGAAAGTGATTATGGTATTGGTATTTCTACAGAAAAAAACGGAACATTTGATTTTCATTTTAATCAAGAATTACCAATCAGAATTCGGTTTAGTCATGTGTCTTTTCAGCCATTTGAAATGATATTAAGTGAAAAGGCTGAGGGGTTAGATCTGTTAATACCGTTAACCCCTAATATTTTGGGAGAGGATATGACTGTTACAGCCCCTCTTGTTACCAAAGTTGAACTTGAAGATACCAAAACGTTTGATAGAATTAGTACGGTTGATGTACAACAATTGGCATCATTCGATATATATGACCTGGTTTCTACATTGCGTGAAGTAGATGTTGCGACACAGAGTATTACAATGCAGTCTGTAAATACGCGGGGATTTAACGCAAGCGCCAACAAAAGATTTTTACAATTGACAGATGGAATTGACAACAGTGCTCCCGGATTAAGTTTTCCTATTGGCAACTTGATGGGGTTACCAGATCTGGATGTGGCCTCTGTTGATGTGTTTCCCGGTCCCTCATCTACGGAATATGGTTCCAGTGCTTTGAATGGAGTTATGATCATGACTGGCAGAGACCCCTTCGAGGATCAAGGGTTATCTCTTGAATTTAAAGCAGGAGTAAGTGAATTAGACCTTAGCGGAGAGTCCTTTTTTGTTGCTGATGGGAATACTACATATGATATGCAGGGGCGTTACGCAAAAGCCATTACAGAAAAATTTGCGTTTAAAATGACAGGGGCTTATTCGACTGGAACGGATTGGGCTGCAGATAACTACGATAATATAGGTTTTGGTGAAGATTACTTACTACACCCTGAAATACCAGGGTATAATGGAGTAAATGTTTATGGGGATGAGAGTTATGTATATCAGCAAGTGTATAACCAAGAGCCTTATGAAGACAGAAATGGTAATTTTATTTCTCCTCCTCCTAATTATGGCCCTGTAACAAGAACTGGATATCGGGAAGAAGATCTGGTCGACTATTCGGTTGAAACAACCAGATTAGCTGCATCACTCCAGTATAAACTAAATGAAAATTATAAGTTATCATTAGATGGGAAGTACGGTTATACAAATTCTTTGTATACAGGTGATAGCCGCATAAGACTTGAAGGATTTAAGATGTATCAAACTAGTTTTCGTCTTGATTCTGATAGGCTAGAAGTTATTGGATATAATACCTGGCAAGATTCCGGTAATTCTTATGACGTTAATCTGCTTTCAGAATCTTTGATTTCAAGCGCAAAGTTAAACTCAGACTGGTATAGGGATTTCTTAACTGCATATGAAAGAGGTTTATTTCTATATGGAGTGCCGGCTGGTAATCTTGTTGAAGCAAGAAAATTTGCAGACAGCGAGTACACCTTATTACCAGATAGTGAAGCAAGAGCAAGATTTGAGCCGGGCACAAGTGAGTTTCAGGAAAGATCGTCAGAAATTAAAAGAAGCTTAGACCCGGAAAATGGTGCGGGAATTATAGATAACTCTCAACTTTACCATATTCAGACAACTTATAAGTTACCTGAAATTGTATCAAATTCTACAACTTCAGTTGGGGGGAACTATCGATTCTATGATTTAGATTCAAAAGGGACCATATTTCCCGATACCGGATCAAATGATATTACTAATTCTGAATATGGATTTTATATAAGACAAGAAAGTTCATTAATAGATGAAAAGTTAAATATAAATGCCTCAGTTAGGTACGATAAAAATGAAAACTTTAAAGCAAGAATAAGCCCACAGTTTGGGTTAAACTATACCATCAATGATAAGCACTATTTTCGGTTTTCCTATCAAAATGGATTTAGATATCCAGGCGTTAGAGAACAGTTTGTAGATAATAACCTGGGTAATGCCCGTCTGATAGGAGGTTTGCCACAAAACTTATCGCTATATGATCTTCAGCAAAATGCAATTACAGAAGATGCAATTGATGAATTTAATGAGGCAGTAAATAGTGAGCTTGGAGTTAACCCGAGAAGTCCGGAAGCATATAACAGGACTCAGGCGGAATTAAAATATTTACCAATACTTGAAGACGGGATAATAAAGAAAGACGAATTACTTGGTATTAATCCGGAAGTAGTGAATGCATTTGAATTCGGCTATAAAAGGCTTTTTACCCCTCAGCTCTTTTTAGATTTAAATTACTACGTTAGCTTTTATAAAAATTTTATTGGCGTTACCAGAGTTATAAAGCCTAAAACAAGTCCTACAGAAGATCTATATGTAGCTGCAGGGCAAATAAATAATTCACTAGAAAGTGACAGGTTATTCATATACAGTAATGCTCAGGATAAAATGGTTGTGCATGGCGCCTCATTTTCACTCGATTATATTTCCGGAGGTTTTCTGGCTAGTTTAAATGGCTCTTATTCAAATTTGTTTGAGAATCCCAGTGATCCGATCACACCTGGATTTAATACTCCTCCATTTAAAATGAATTTTGAATGGGGACATAGGGAAATAGCTGAAAATATCGGTTTTAAAATGACGTATAGGTTTCGTACCAAATACTATTGGGAAAGTACTTTTCTTGACGGGCCCATAGATATGTATGGGCATTTCGATTTCCAGTTTAATGTTCGTATTCCAAAAGCAAAGAGTACACTTAAAGTAGGACTTACTAATATGGGTATCAGTGAATATTCCAATATATATGGTGGGCCAGAAATTGGTTCTATTGTATTTACGACTTTGAATTTTAATCCAAAAATGTTTCAGTAGAGGTATCCATGCTTAATAAAAATACAATTTTATTTATATTTGGTATTTTACTGCTAACTGGTTGTAGCTATGATTTTCCTTCTTCAGCTGAAATCACTGAAGTTGAATTGGGAGATTTTAATCCGGAAGTTTATTCAATTATAGGAAGTTCTGTTTCTGCAGGCTTAATGAACGGGGCTTTATATGAAGAAGGTCAGGCCTATGCCTATCCTAACCAAATAGCAGAGATACTTTATGAAAACGAAGGTCAGGAATACTATCACACATTTGATATAAACAGCGAAAACGGGTTGAATTACTATAATTTCAGTAATGAGCAAAATAATCCTGGCAGATATTATTTGTCGTTCAGAAATGCTACAGACGAGTGGGCAGCAATGCGTACTAAAGCAGGAGAAGAAATAAGTATTTTTTCAGAAGATTTATCTGAGATTAGTAATTTTAGTATTCCCGGGCTTAAGATTACTGATATTGATAATAACCAGAGCCTGCAAGGGAATGAATATTATGATCGCTTATCTGAATTAGATTCAAATGAAAGCTTATTAGACTTGGCTATTTCCAGAAATCCTACTTTTTTTATTATGGAACCGGGCACTGAAGATATATTTGATTATGCAATAGGCGGGGCTGAAGGCGACCCTAATCCAGATCCAAATAATGTCTCTTCAAATGACTTAACACCAGCCTTATTATTTGAAAATGAAATGGATGATATTGCAGAAAGAATTCTAACAGAATCACCGGCGGATATATTTTTGATAAATATCCCTGACCCTTTCAAAATGCCTTACTTTACAATTCTTCCATGGTATTATATAAATGAGGAATGGGACGTAGTTTCAAGTGAATTTAGTTTCAATTATTACTATGAATTTAACATAGATGTGCAATATCATAATAATACAGTCAATAATTTTGAAGACAGACG
The DNA here is from genome assembly GCA_040904925.1 of Gracilimonas sp. Taxonomy (GTDB): domain Bacteria; phylum Bacteroidota; class Rhodothermia; order Balneolales; family Balneolaceae; genus Gracilimonas. The sequence goes on from JBBDSP010000016.1 coordinate 44,576, forward strand.
ATCAACTATTGTCTTTGACGTGGATGGCGGCTCTCCATTCCGAGCTAAAGTAATTGAAGATGAAGATTTAATTGAAGCCCAAAATGAGGACGGTGAAGATATTCCTAAGTTCCGGCAAATGACAGAAGATGATTTTTTCTTATACAATGCAGAGAAAATTCACACAAATTCATTTGGAAACTTACCGGTATTTGGAACAGAAGATCCTATTTCAGATCGGTTCATCATTACAAAAAGCGAAGCTGAAATTATTAATGAAAGAAGAAGAGCTTTTAATGAAAGCATGCAAAACTTGGCAAATAGTAATTCCCGGATACATATGGTTGATTTAAATGCCTTGATCGAGCGCATATATGATGAAAAAGTTAGTATAGATGGGGTCACATATAGCTTGATATTTGATAACCGAACGATTATTTCAGCGGATGGTATATCACTAAATCCCAAAGGTCAGGCTCTTTTAGGAAATGAGGTAATTAAAATAATAAATGCTAGTTTTAATGCTAATGTTCCTATGTTAAATGTTAACGCAAAACAGGGGACGGAGTTTACTATAGACTTTTAACATAAAGCTGGCACGATATTATTTTAACAACTTTGTTCAATTCGATTGAAAAGTTCTTCAGCAAATTCATCGTGTTCAGGTTTCATAAACACACTTCGAAGAATAGTAACATCTTCAGAATCGGGTTTGTATTCCGGATGTAATCGTGAAAATATTTTTATAGGGATCCGGTACAGAGAGAGGTAGAACGATCGATCTTTCATCCCTTTTTCAAAAATGGCTTTAGATTTATCAGAAATTTGGGAAGTAGTTTTGCACTGAGAAGGAAAATATCCCAGGATATCCAGTTCCGGCTTTTTGTAAGCCTTCAGTTTCTGACTCGAGTCAGTTAATCCATACATTTTCTTTGCTGCTGAAAGGCATTTCTTCATAATAGGGCCAAATCCTTCATCTTCTTTCAGTGGAAACATTTGCATGGTGGCCCAAAGTGCTACGGCTGCAGCCCCGGCTCTGGAGCATTCCAGACTGATCTCTCCAAGATGCAGATCTTCAGAGGTGAAATACGTGTAGGGGGAATCATGCTTATAGAATTTCCCTATGGCCGGATTTTTGAACAAAACACAACCACAGCCATAAGGTTGAAGTCCATGTTTGTGAGGGTCAACCACGATGCTGTCCGCTTCTTCCATCAGCTTCCAGGAAGTACCGTCTATTAATCCCGAATCTTTGAGGGTTCGGAAAAATCCACCGTAGGCAGCATCAATGTGAATTCGAATTCCGTGTTTTTTGGCCCAGGGTAAAACCTGATCAAGCGGTTCTACTTCTCCAAGTCCGGTTGTTCCCAACGTTACCACGATGGTGCCGATCTCATCTGCGTTGACGGCTTCCGGGTTGAAAGTTCCGTCTTCAAGCAAAGGGATCTTTACACCTTCAACCCGTAAAACTGAACACATTCTTTCATGGGTATAATGAGATTGCTCGGAGAAGGCGACCTTTTTATTTGGATGGGATTCCCGGGCGATCCATAAAGCCTCGAGATTTGCAATAGTTCCACTTGCCGTAAGATGCCCTAAAAATGTATCCCCGTATCCAAAAAATTCAGCCAGTGTAGCAACGGCCTCTTTCTCCATTTCGGAAGAGGGCGGTCCACCATCCAGTGCATGGTTGTTTGGATTGATACTCATTGCCATCGCGTAAGCTGCCCAAGTCAGAGGATGAGGTGGCTTTAACATCTGCCCGGCATACGAAGGGTGATGAAATGGAAAGTTACACTTAAGTCGCTGAGCCAATCGCGAAAACGTTTTTTCAACCGTCTTGTCAGGAACATTAAGTACAGAATCTTGCTCCCATGCTCCAAAAAAATCTCGCCATTTTTTAAGTTCAGCAAGAGAATGATCTAAGATTTTTTTGGAAGAATTATTCATTAATAAAGGTTTACAGAAACGCCGGCAGATAGTACTTGCTTTACCTGTAATTCGCTGGAATAATCGTTGTCATAACGAAGTTCAAACTGAAAAGAGGCACTTACGATGCTATTTATCTGTCCAATGAGTTCGTTCGTCCAGAAGACATCCGTTTCATTTACCGGAATTAAAAAATTAGTGAAGGTTTCAATAGCACTTGAATACAGAATATTTTCAAACACTTCTTTCTCATAATTTATACCTGTAGTTAAACCACCTTCAGATTTGAAATTTTCACCGGCTTCAAGCCCATAATCAGTAGCCAGATCATCATCAGTAACAAAGGTCTGTTTAAGTCCTAAACCGGTCTCAAAAGTAAAAGCCCGCGTTGGATTATAAGCTACACCCAAACCTTCTGTTAAGTAAGCAGGTGCTAAAAAATTAGAGATCAGGATATCTGGCTCTCCGGGTTCTGTAGCATATTCAAAACCCTGATCGAATTGAGTCCTGAAATTAAAATTTCCGTAACCTGACCAAGTCCCATCTTCCACGAAGGTATAATTGAACCGGTTACGAATAGAGATCACATCATCAGTTTTTCGAACGCCTTGTCCTTTGATATTAGCCTGCCCGTATTTAATATTTGTTCTGAATCCATAACTGAACTGATCCTTTTTATACATCAAGGTAAAGATGGAAGAACCGGTCCCGCTAATTGAGCTTACACCACCTTGCGACCAGTTATTGTATGACGCTTGTGATCCATTCAGGCTGGCAGCCCAGTTTTTATCCCACCCATCGAGTGTGTCGGGAATAGATATATTCTGTGCAGTCAAGCTTGTGCTGAACAGGGATAAAATGAAAATTGCAAAGGTAGAATGTATAATCGATTTCATTATTAGACAGTTTATTTATTCTTAAAAAGTATGGCTTCTTCGAGGTTGGAATTTTTCAACATCACTTCTATGTGTTCTCCTGCTTTCGTCGGAACCGTGATACCTGACATGTTTGTGAGTAAAGGATATTTTCGATGCCCACGGTCTATCAATACAGCAATCTCGATAGCTTCCGGATTATAGATGCTGCATAAAGCAGAGAGTGCATCAAACATCGTTTTACCTGAAAAAATTACGTCATCAACAAGTAATACAAATTTATCATTACAATCCGGAAGGGGTGTTTCTGAACTGTTACCGCTCACTTCATACCTATGAACCGAGACATCCACGCCCATTAAATCAGCAATACTATCAGAAAGTTCCAAAGCCGTGGCATGACCTCTTTCATTCAACCCAATTATTACGAGATCTTTATCACTTCCCATCCGCTCCCATACCTGGATCGCAATACGATGCAGGGTACGTTGTATTCTTGGGCGATCCATTAAAGTTATTTGTTTTTTCATACACTCATTTTAAATTCAAAAGAAGGTACTGTTTTCTGAACTTAGTGTTAAAAAAATAACAAAAATCAGTAGTAATATTCGTATCTTAACAGTGTTAACCGCAGCGTAAAAAGAGGGAGTGTTATGAAAAAAGTAATTGGAACATTGATGGTAGGAGCTACTGCTTTTGCAGGCGGCCTTGTAACAGGTTTATTACTGACTCCTAAATCCGGTAAAGAGAATATGCGCTGGGTTAAGGATCAGAGCAATGAAACGAAGCACTGGCTGGAAATGCAGGGCCACAAGCTAAAAGAAGATAGTGAAAAACGAATGGATCGTGTTTCACAAGGGATCAAAAAAACAGTCAGAGAAGCCTTGCCTGATTTGTACGAAGCAACTGAAGATTTGAATTTTTCCGAGGAGGAAGAGATAGAAGAAATTACTAAACATGGATAATTCTGAGTTTCAACATTCAGAAGCCTTTTTGCAGTGGATATGGGAGAATCTGCTTTTCGATTTCACTTCATTACAAACTACATGTGGCAAATCCCTAAGGATTTCAGATCCCGGAAAATTAAACAGTACAGATGGTCCCGATTTTAAGCAGGCTGTTATAGAGGTTGGAGATATTACCTGGCACGGAAATGTGGAAATACATGTCCGAAGCGAGGGGTGGGTTAACCACGGCCATCATGAAGATCCCAATTTCAATACTGTAGTATTGCATGTATTCACTGATGATGAAGGAATTCCGGCTCAAACACAAAACGGAAGCACGCCTTATTCTTTAAATCTCCGTCCTTATCTTTCGAAAGAGCTGAGGTTCTTTCTTAAAAGCTTTGAACAACCATCAGGGTTGCCTTGTGCATCGGGGCTTAGTTTTATTTCTGAAGAGGCTTTTCACGATCAAATTGAAAAAGCTCACCTTGAATATTTTGAGAAAAAGTCGAATGATTTTTTGCAATTTTATGACCCTGAATTACTTCCTTCAAAAGCCTGGAAGAAGGCATTAATAATATCGTTATGGGATGGGCTGGGGATTACGCACAATCGGGAGGCGATGCGGGAAACGGCAAAGCGGTTTTTGCAAAGCATGCCCGGATTTTCAGCTGATGAAGGTGAGACCAGGAATGCATTAGACATTGCAGGATTTGAAGCAAATAGCTCTGATATTAGATGGAACTTGAAATCTGTTCGGCCCGCAAGTCACCCCATTAATAGAATAAAAGAAGCCGTTAAATTAACATCACTAGTCGTAAATGAGCCGTTGGAAAATATCCTCTCACTAAAAGCAACAGAAAAGTGGGATGACTGGGTTCAAAAAGCCTCACTTACAAACTCTTCACGCATTGAAATTTTGTTCGGTACTGTGTTTTTACCTTCACTATATGTTCTGGGAAATTTATTTGCTCATCAAAGCCTTTCACAGAAGGTGCTCTCAGAGTGGAGAGTTTTAAAAACACCGATTCCTCCATCTTTGCTTAAAAGGTTCCATACTTTAAAGCTGAATACTACGTCATATCGTAAGAAACTGGGTGCTATCCATCAATTAAAATCATATTGTGGTCCGGTCCGGTGCTCTGAATGTTTTGTACTAAAAAATGCGATTGAGTCTTGATTGCTTTTAAAGTGATTTCTATCTTTGGAGTCTGTCAATGACATGAATTGCCCGGTCGTCTAATGGCAGGACACCTGGTTTTGGTCCAGGCAGTGGGGGTTCGAATCCTCCCCGGGCAACATAAATTTCTAAAGGATGACTATTAGGCCATCCTTTTTGTTTATTGGTCAGCAATTTATTGATGACATTTTCATTGTTTTAACCTGAATTGAAAGGTCCGCAACGTGGATACTCCCCTGGCGATATTTTCCGGTACAAGTAACCCGGCTTTAGCAAGAGCAATTGCTGAGGAATATGGTACATCATTGGGAGAGCTGACGATCAAAAAATTCTCTGATGGTGAGCAGTATGTTAAATACGAGCAAAGCATAAGGGGAGAAGATATTTTTGTGATCCAGTCCACACCGCCTCCTGGTGATAACATTATTGAATTATTGCTTTTACTGGATGCAGCTAAAAGAGCTTCAGTCAAAAGGGTTACGGCAGTGATACCGTATTTTGGATATGCCCGTCAGGATCGTAAAGATCAGCCGCGGGTTTCCATTGGATCTAAACTGATGGCTAATTTATTAGTGAAGGCTGGAGCTGATCGCATATTAACTATGGATCTGCATGCTGCCCAGATACAAGGATTTTTTGATATCCCGCTTGATCATTTATATGCAAGCCGGGCTTTTATTGATCACTTTACCTCCAATCCTATTGACAATTTGGTTGTTGTAGCTCCTGATGTAGGAAGCCTGAAAATGGCTCGTGCCTACTCTAAAAAATTAGGAGCAAGTTTGGCCTTTATTGATAAAAGAAGGCCAAAAGCCAATGAGTCAGAGATCATGAATCTGATTGGTGAGGTAGAAGGAAAGAATGTGTTAATAGTCGATGATTTGATCGACACCGCCGGAACATTGACGAATGCAGCTGCCGCTTTAAAAGAAAGAGGCGCGTTAAACATTATCGCAATTTGTACACACCCGATTTTATCGGGTCCGGCATTTCAGCGAATCGAAGATTCGCCAATTGACGAGTTGTTAGTAACAGATACGGTTCAGCTTCGCCAGCCTTCTGAAAAGATTAAGGTATTGAGCATTGCGAATATTTTTGCTGAAGCTATACAACGCATACATACTAACGACACTATCAGTGCACTGTTTGATAATTAAGATTAAGGTAAACGCATTATGGCAAACCCAGAATTAGTAAAACTAGAAGGCAAGAAAAGAGAGACCACCAGACAAGCAAATAGAGCGCTTAGAGAAGAACTGCGTGTTCCTGCTGTTCTTTATGGTCCTGATGTTGACGAAAACATTCATTTTTCCATCGATGAACTTGAATTGGAAAAAATTCTCAGAAAGCCACAAACAAAGCTTCAGGAATTAACGGTTGATGGAAAGACTTACAAAACCCTTCTGAAAAGAACAGAATTTGATCCTGTAACGGATCGTCCGGTTCATGCAGATTTTTATGTTCTCTCTGACAAGAAGAAAGTAACACTCCGTGTTCCAATTAAAATTTCAGGAAACGCAAAAGGAGTAGTTGAAAACGGTGGTCGTGTATTTAAGCCGATGAACTTTATTCGCATTCGTGTACTTCCTTCTGCGATTCCTGCTGAATTTGAGATTGATATTTCTCCACTTGAGATCGGACAGTCATTCCATATCTCGGATCTTGATCTTGAAGGTATTATTCCTTTGGATGATATGAGCCGAACTATTGTAACTATTCGTCCTCCAAAAGGAGCTGACTTCCTCGAAAATCTTGTATCCGGCGTTGTCGACGATACAGCAGAAGAAGCGGTTGCTGAAGGCGAAGAAGTTGCTGAAGGTGAAGAGCTCGCTGAAGGTGAAGAAGCTGCTGAAGGCGAAGAAGGAGATGATTCTTCTGACGACAAATCAGAAGGATAATCCTTTTATAATTACGGAAAGTTGTAACGCAATCTCCCTCTGACATGTCCCTTATTATTGGATTAGGAAATATCGGACAAGAATATGAGGGGACTCGTCACAACATTGGATTTGAAGTGGTTGACGCAATAGCTGAAACTCTTTCTACAACATTTGGCCCGGGTGACGGGCCATTTGTGGTTGCAGAGGGCAGGCACAGGGGGCGAAATGTGGTGCTCATTAAGCCAACTACGTACATGAATAAAAGTGGTATCGCGGTACGAAAAGCCCTTACAAAGTATAAAACAGATATAGATCATTGCCTTATTGTTTATGACGACCTCAACCTTGATGTTGGTGATGTCAGGTTGAAATCACAAGGCAGTGCCGGTGGCCATAATGGAATTGCCAATATAATCGCAGAGCTTGGAACACGTGAGTTTCCGAGACTGCGATTTGGTATCGGGAATGATTTCCCAAGAGGCCGTCAGGTAGATTTTGTTCTTTCACCATTCAAAAATTCAGATCAAAAGTATTTGGAAGAAGGCATACAAAAAGCCCATGATGCATCCCTGAATTTTGCAAGGGAAGGCATCGTAAAAGCCATGAATAATTTTAATTAATGAATACTGCCAAGGATAATATTTGGTGGAATTAACAAAACATAAACTAACGAACGGGAAACAATGCAAACTATAGTCTATTTAATACCGGTGGCAGGAGTAATTGCACTCCTTTACACCATTTTTAAGTCCTCCTGGGTATCGAAACAGGAAATTGGAACCGAGCGCATGGAGCGTATCAGCAAGAGTATTGCTAGTGGCGCCATGGCCTTCCTAAAAGCTGAATACAGAGTACTCTCAATATTTGTACTTGTTGTTGCGGTAATACTTGCCTTGAGTGCTGACCCAACTACCTCTAGCTGGATGGTTGCCATTTCATTCATTATAGGTGCTTTCTGTTCCGGATTAGCTGGATTTATAGGCATGAAAGTAGCAACAAAAGCAAATGTAAGAACAACTCATGCCGCTCGTTCCAGTCTTGGTAAAGGACTTGAAGTTGCTTTTGCCGGTGGTTCTGTGATGGGATTAGCTGTTGTTGGCCTAGGTGTTCTTGGCTTAAGTGTATTATTTATCGTTTTTGGGAATGTATTTGGACTTGAAGGCGCAGGTGCGGTAAATAAAGTGTTGGCCGTTGTAACCGGATTTTCATTTGGTGCTTCTTCAATTGCACTTTTTGCCCGTGTTGGTGGCGGTATCTACACTAAAGCTGCCGATGTTGGTGCCGACCTTGTAGGTAAAGTAGAAGCCGGTATTCCTGAAGATCACCCATTAAACCCTGCTACTATTGCAGATAACGTAGGAGATAATGTAGGTGATGTTGCCGGAATGGGTGCAGACCTTTTCGAATCTTATGTAGGTTCTATTATTGGTACAATGGTATTGGGTGCTGCTTTTATCGCAGGTGCCACTGTCGAGGGAGCTGCCTGGGCTGATTCTTTTAATGGCTTATCTGCTGTAATTCTTCCTCTTGTTCTTGCAGGTGTTGGAATTTTGACTTCCATTTTTGGAACCTTCTTTGTACGTGTTAAAGATGGTGGTGATCCACAAAAAGCACTGAACCTTGGTGAGTTTCTGTCTGCAGCTATCATGCTTGTAGCTTCCTTTTTTATTATCACATGGATGCTTCCTGAAACATGGATGTTCAATGGTGAGACATACACAAGTACCGGAGTTTTCTGGGCTACTATATTTGGACTTGCTGCCGGACTTGGTATTGGCTTGATAACAGAGCATTACACCGGAACAGGAACAAAGCCGGTTTGGTCTATTGTGAAGCAGTCTGTTACCGGATCTGCAACAAATATCATTGCCGGACTTGGTGTTGGTATGATCTCAACTGCGATCCCTATTCTTATTATTGCAGTGGCGATTATCGGAGCCTATGAATTTGCAGGACTTTACGGTATTGCGATTGCTGCAGTTGGAATGCTTTCTAATACAGGTATTCAGTTAGCGGTTGATGCCTACGGACCAATTTCTGATAACGCGGGCGGTATTGCTGAAATGGCTGAACTTCCCGGAGAAGTACGTGAACGTACCGATAAGCTTGATGCGGTAGGTAATACAACTGCTGCTATTGGTAAAGGTTTCGCGATCGGTTCTGCGGCCTTGACAGCTCTTGCTCTTTTTGCTGCTTTCATTACGGCTTTTGAAGCTGTAAATCCCGGAGTAGAAGTAATTATCAGTGTAACCAATCCTTCTGTAATGGCATCATTATTTGTAGGAGCTATGTTACCATTCTTGTTCTCTGCTCTTTCTATGAATGCAGTTGGTCGTGCCGCCATGAGTATGATCGAAGAAGTTCGTCGTCAGTTCCGTGATATTCCTGAATTGACAAAAGCTCTTGCAGCTATGAACCGCAATGAAGGCAAGAAATTAGCAGACTGGTCTGACGAAGATCGTACTACTTTTGAAGCTGCTGACGGTAAAGCTGAATATGAAAAATGTGTTGAGATCTCTACACAAGCATCGATTCGTGAAATGGTAGTTCCCGGACTTCTGGCTGTAATTGTTCCCGTACTATTCGGCTTTGTTCCAGGATTTATTAGCGAGAGCCCAACACTTGGAGCTGAAATGCTTGGTGGACTTCTTGCAGGTGTAACGTCTGCAGGTGTTCTTATGGCACTTTTCCAGTCAAATGCCGGTGGTGCATGGGATAACGCCAAGAAGATGATCGAAGAAGGCGTGACCATCGACGGTAAAGAATACGGCAAAGGCTCTGAGCCTCACAAAGCCGGTGTTGTTGGTGATACTGTGGGTGATCCGTTCAAAGATACCTCCGGTCCTTCACTGAACATCCTGCTTAAGCTGATGTCTGTTGTAGCTCTTGTAATTGCTACTATGATCTAAAGCTTACACAGCTAAGAAAAGAATTAAAAACCCTGCACATAACTTATGTGCAGGGTTTTTTTATAGCTTCAATTTTGAAAAAGAGTTGACCAAAATTCATCTCCGAATTTCCACGCCAGCCAGGTAAAAGATGCTACTCCAAATGCCAAAGCGATCCAGGTATAGGTCTCAACTTCATCGAAGCCATATCTGAATATTTGGGTCCCGGATAAACCGAAGAATATCAGTCCAAAAAGAAGCCCGAATAAACCGTGAATGCGTTTTCTTGTTGTATTTTTTTTGTGCTCTTCTTCTGTAGGTACTTTAATTTTCATAGGTTAAAATCTACAAAAGAACCTTTTAAACCTGAAATTCATTGTAGTAATACAATCGCAATAAAAAAGGAGTACAATTATGGCAGCTAAAAAAATATTAATGATCGTTGGAGATTACGGAGAAGACCTTGAGATCATGGTGCCCTTTCAGGCACTGCAGATGGTCGGGCATGAAGTTCATGCAGTTTGTCCCGACAAGAAAAAGGGAGATACCTGTCCAACGGCTGTGCACGATTTCGTAGGCGATCAAACTTACAAAGAACTACAGGGGCATAATTTCACCCTGAATCATGATTTTGACAAAGCCGATCCTTCCGATTACGATGCGTTGGTGCTGCCCGGCGGTCGGGCACCGGAATATCTTCGATTAAATGATGAAGTAATCTCAAAAGTGAAGCATTTTCTGGATGAAGATAAACCTATCGCAGCCATCTGCCACGGATTACAGATCTTTGCCAGAACAGGCGGAATTGAAGGGAAGAAATTGACAGCCTATCCTGCATGCGGACCTGAAATGGAAGCCTGCGGAGCTAACTATAAAGAAGTGGCACCAACCGAGGCGGTAGTAGATGGCAATCTTGTAACCTCTCCTGCATGGCCTGGACACCAAAAATGGCTGGCTGAGTTCCTGAAAGTATTAGGAACCGAGATCACACATAATTAATCCTGACTCCGCTCCAACGCAGAGCGTAGGAGCGAGGTAAAGCGTAGGAGCGAGATGGGTAGCCCTGTTATTTAAAATTTAACATTATACCATTTAAAATTACTTACACATCGAAATCGATTCCCTGCGCAAGTGGAAGCGAATCACCCCAATTAATGGTATTGGTCTGTCGGCGCATGTAGGCTTTCCAGGAATCGGAGCCGGATTCACGTCCGCCGCCGGTTTCCTTTTCACCGCCAAAGGCACCGCCAATTTCGGCACCGCTGGTTCCAATGTTGATGTTGGCAATACCGCAATCCGATCCTCCTACGCTTAAGAAACGCTCAGCCTCCCGCATGTTCAGGGTAAACATAGCAGAGCTGAGTCCCTGTTTTACTCCATTGTGTAATTCAATAGCTTCTTCGGTAGTCTTGTATTTCATAAGATAAAGAATAGGTGCAAAAGTCTCTTCCTGAACGATTTCATAATGATTTTCAACTTCAGCTAAAGCAGGACGAACATAAAATCCATCTTCATCCAAAGGCTCTCCGCCGTAGATCACTTTGCCACCTTCTTTCTTAATTTCTTTAAGGGCATTCTGCATCATGTCGATGGCATCCTGATCGATCATAGGCCCAACCAGCGTGCTTTCTTCAAGCGGATCTCCGATGGTGATATTCTCATAAATACTCATCAATCTTTCTTTCACCTGATCGTAAACCGATTCATGAACAATAAGCCGGCGGGTACTTGTACAACGCTGACCGCAGGTTCCCACTGCACCAAAAACGGTAGCCCGGATCGCCATCTCAAGATCTGCATTTTCAGAAATAATGATGGCATTATTCCCGCCAAGTTCGAGAATGGTTTTCCCTAACCGGGAAGCAACTGTTTTCCCAACTTCTTTGCCCATGCGTATAGAGCCGGTTGCCGAGATCAAAGGAATTCGTGTATCCTCTGTCATCCATTCGCCAACCTGGCGGTCTCCGGTAACCAGATTAAAAATTCCTTCCGGGAGATCATTTTCTTTTAGGACTTTGGCCACAATTTTTTGGATGGCTACGGCACATAAAGGCGTTTTCTCCGAGCCTTTCCATATCATTACATTTCCGCATACAGCTGCTATCATCGCGTTCCAGCTCCATACGGCTACCGGAAAGTTAAAGGCAGAAATAATTCCCACAATTCCAAGCGGATGCCATTGCTCATACATTCTATGGTCAGGCCGTTCGCTGTGCATCGTTTTACCGTACAACATGCGTGATTGCCCCACGGCAAAATCACAAATATCGATCATTTCCTGAACCTCACCCAGCCCTTCCTGGTAGATCTTACCCATTTCATAAGTAACGAGCTTGCCCAAGGGTTCTTTGTACTCCCGAAGTTTATCCCCGATCTGGCGTACAATTTCACCACGCTGTGGAGCGGGCATCTTACTCCAAACCTGAAAAGCTTGTCGAGCTTCTTCAACTACATGGTCATATTGCTCGCGAGAAGTTACGCCAACGGTAGCAATTCGTTCCCCATCTGTAGGGGTGAAGCTACTGATGGTTTCTTTGCTCTCCATGTGTTTACGTCCGGTACTGGTGCCGGGATTAATGCCTTCAATACCTAATGTTTTCAGAAACTCCATAACAATAATTTTTAGCTGAATTTTAAATGAAGATAGGGAAGTAAGTAGTCAGAATACAGAACTCTGAATTCAGTTTAATGCTGTATTCTGAATTCAGAGTTCTGTATTCTCTCCCCATAAAAAAATATTTGAACTATAACCCCATACAAAGTTGATCGACCAGATTATACTTGGATCCATATTGCTTGTGATGATGGTTTTTTTCGTGCTCGGAAAGCCTCGTTATGATATTGTGGCCATTTTTGGATTGATTACCGCAACCGTCTTTGGGATCGTACCGGCTGATGAAGCTTTTCGTGGGTTTTCTCACCCTGCGGTGATTACCATTGCGGCGGTTCTAATTTTAAGTCGTGGTTTGATCAATGTTGGAGTGGTGGATATTTTTTCTAATTGGTTGGAAAAATTAGGGCAGAATTTGACCGTCCAAACAGCTGCATTGACCACCCTTGTTGCGGTCTGTTCGGCTTTTATGAATAATGTAGGTGCTCTCGCACTAATGATGCCGGTAGCTATTCACCTTGCCCGGAAATATGACCGCCCACCTTCAGTTCTGCTGATGCCCCTTGCGTTCGGTTCTCTTTTGGGAGGATTGATCACGTTGATCGGTACGCCACCAAATATCATTGTGGCCGGATTTCGGGAAACGGAGTCCGTTTCACCATTTGGGATGCTTGATTTTGCCTGGGTTGGAATTCCGGTGGCCGTTGGCGGATTGGTATTCATTACTTTTGTAAGCAGGTTTTTGGTTCCTAAGAGAGAAGGACAAACTACGCGAGAGGATGTCTTCAGCATAGAAGATTATACCACAGAAATAAGGGTGCCTGGTAAAAATGATCTTGTAGGTAAAACGCTTGATGAATTCCGGAATCAAAAAGAGACAGATGTGGTAATTGCAGGGATTGTCAGGGATAAAAAGCGGATTCTTTCCCCATCCAGATACGAACAGATTCAGGCCGATGATATCCTGATCATTGAAGCCACTCCTGAGGAGTTGACCAAGTTCATTCAAACTAACAAATTGGTGTTAAAAGGAACCCAGAAGTCGGGTGAGGATCGAATTGATTCCGAAGAAATAAGGATTGCAGAAGCGGTGATTATGCCCGATTCTTTACTTATAGATAAAACAGTACGAAAAGCAGATCTGCGCTGGCGATATGGGGTGAACCTTCTGGCGGTTGCCCGAAAAGGAAAACGAATGACAAGAAGGCTGCCAAAGATCATTTTTAAGGCGGGAGATGTTCTTCTTTTTCAAATTCAGAAAAGTAATGTGCATGATACTTTTCAGCAGCTGAATCTAACGCTGCTTAACGATCGGGAGATATTTTTCAATAAGAAAAGACACCTATTTGCTGCTTTAGGTATTTTTGCAGCCGCTGTGTTTTTCGCATCTTTAAACCTGCTACGTATCGAACTGGCGCTTTCAGCCGCTGCAGCCACATTTGCGATGTTCAGGTTTGTGCGGTTACGGGAACTATATCAAAGTGTGGATTGGCCGGTTGTGGTTCTTTTAGCAGCTATTATACCTGTTGCGGAGGCACTTGAACCCACCGGCACGGCCGATATCATATCCAATATACTGATGGAATACAGTGAGCAAATGTCTTCATTTATGATCGTGGGTTCGGTACTTGTAACAACCATGCTACTGGCTAATCTGGTGAATAAAGCCTCTGCTGTGCTAATGGCTCCCATTGCCATCAATATTGCCAACAATCTGGGAGTGTCAGCCGACCCGCTTTTGATGGCCGTGGCCATTGGCGCAACCTGTGCATTTCTGACTCCACTTGGCCATCAATGTAATACACTTGTAATGGGTCCCGGTGGATATCAGTTTACCGACTACTGGAAACTGGGACTTCCGCTATCAATCATTGTTACTTTGATTGCCGTACCTGCGATTCTTTGGGCTTGGCCGATGTGATCTCAAGATCCTATTTAATGGTGAAGGAAAATTAAAAAGAACTCAGAACTCAGTTTATCTTCTGTATTCTGAGTTCTGAATCCTGTATTCTTCCATCATGAGAAAAGCATCCAATAACGAGATCAAACTCCTTCGAAAACTGAACCGAAAGAAGTACCGAGAGAAAGAGCAGCGGTTTGTGGTGGAAGGGGAACGGGCGGTTGAGCAGGTGGTGGAAAATGGGTTGGTTGAGGTGGAGACGGTGTTTGTGGCAGAGAGAAAAGCTGTCAGCTCTCAGCTCTCAGCTTTCAGTGTTTGGGTTGAGCCGGAGGCATTTGAAGAAGTGGCGGATACGGATAGTCCGCAGGGTATATTGGCAGTTTGTAAGATGCCGGAGGAAATTCAATTTGATGAATTGGCAAAGAAAGCCGGAATTGTTGTGGCCACGGATGCCATTCAGGACCCCGGAAACATGGGTACGATCTTGCGAACAGCGGCTTGGTTTGGAGCTAGGGCTTTGATTGCCGGAAAAGGAAGTGTGGATATGTATCACCCAAAAGTGGTAAGAAGTACGGCGGGAGCTACGGGCAGCATTCCCATTTTAACCGGAGAGCTGGAAGAAATTTTTCAGGAGCTCGAAAGATCCGATTGGGAAATCCTGCTGCTGGATGGCGGTGATGAAGCTGAAAATTTGGGATCGGTTCAACCCGAAGAGAAAACATTGTTGGTTGTGGGGAATGAGGGAAATGGGATCAATGATAAACTGCTGAATTCGGGGTGGAGAAAAGTAAAGATAGAATCCGGCGGAAATACAGAAAAAGTAGAAAGCCTCAATGCAGCCGTGGCGGTTTCGATTGCTTTGTGGGGGATGAGAGTTGAAAGTTGAGAGTTGATAGGGTGATGAAGTTTTTTAAAATAATTTTGTAAGGAATTCTTCTGGGATGGCTCTGACTATAAAATTAAAATAAGACAGCTCGATAATGAAATTTAATGAATGGGAAAGAGAAGTACCGATCGAAATTAAGGAAGATGTAGTATGGAAAATGGAGGTATACAGGCTGAGTTTATTTCTGTCTGATGCATGCTGGGAAGACACGAATATCCTTCTTTCAGAAAAAAGATTTTCACTTGCCGACCAACTTTATTGTTCAGTGGGTTCTATAAGTGCAAATATTATTGAAGGGTATTCACGTAGATCCAAGAAAGAAAAAGCACGATTTTATGAAATATCCCTTGGTTCCGCCCGGGAAGCTAAAGATTGGTACTTCAAATCCAGACATTTATTAACAGAAAAGAAATCTGCATCCAGGATTAAAATGCTAACTTCAATTATAAAATTACTCCAAAAAATGATCTCTGATCAAAGGTGGAAAAGCAGAAACACCTAAATCACCCTATCAACTCTCAACTTTCAACTTTCAACTCTCAAACACTTCATTAAAATTGCATTAAATCTTGAATGGTCGTTGCAAATGATTCAGGCTTTAGCTTTATTTCAAGAGCCGCACTAAAAATTCATCTACTATGGCTGGTACAATTGATTTTAAAACTCAAATCTCCCCTCTATGCCTAAGAAGAAAGAGAAGAAGATCTTCGTCCTTGATACCTCCGTTCTTTTATATGATTATGAAGCCGTCCGAAATTTTGAAAAAAATGATGTAGCCATTCCCATTACGGTTCTTGAAGAACTTGATACCTTTAAAAAAGGGAACAACGTCATCAATCTGCATGCCAGGGAATTCATCCGCTATCTGGATGGGATCTCAGATGACAATATGCTGCAGAACTGGATTCCGCTCAACGGACGTTCACATGGCAAACTCCGAGTGATCACTAACGGGGCAAATTCCCTGGATGCCACCAAAGTCTACGGCTCTGATAAAAATGATCACCGAATCATAAATGCTGCACTTCATCTGAAAGAAGAGAATCCGAATCAGCGGGTCATTCTCGTTTCGAAGGATATCAATCTGCGGTTGAAGGCTAGGGCACTGAACCTGGAGTCGGAAGATTACGAAACCATGCAGATCAAGGATATTGAGCACCTGTACCGTGGGAAAACGGATCTGGATATTGACGACCCGGCACTGATCAGCAAGTTTTATGAAGAGGGTGAAATTGATCCGAAAGAGATCGGAGAAAAAGAGCCAACCTGCAATCATTATTACATCATGAAAAGCCACGGATCATCGGCACTGGGGTGGTATAATCCCAAAAGTGAGATGGTGGAAGTGGTGGATAAGATGCATGCGTATGGCATTCAGCCTAAAAACGCCGAGCAGACCTTTGCTCTTCATGCGCTTCAAAATCCAAATATTTTGTGTACTACTATAACCGGTGCGGCGGGAACAGGAAAAACATTACTAGCTTTGGCAAGTGCTTTGGAGCAACGAAGTGATTTCAAACAAATTTATCTTGCCCGGCCGATTGTGCCTTTGAGCAACAAAGACATTGGTTTTCTTCCCGGTGATGCCAATCAAAAGATAGATCCATATATGCAGCCGCTATGGGATAATCTGAGCTTCATCAAAAATCAGTATAAAGAAACGAGCAAGCCGTTCAAGAAAATTGATGAGATGCTGCAAACCGATAAATTGAGAATTGTACCGCTGGCGTATATACGAGGACGCAGTTTATCAAACGTGATCTTTATTATTGATGAGGCACAAAATCTGACTCCACACGAAGTGAAGACCATCATTACCCGGGCCGGCGAAAATACCAAGATCGTCTTTACCGGGGATATTTTCCAGATCGATACGCCATACCTGGATGCCCAAAGCAACGGACTCAGTTATTTAGTAGATCGAATGCATAACCATGATCTGTATGCGCACATCAACCTTGAGAAAGGGGAGCGCTCAGATCTGGCAAATTTGGCCTCGAAGCTGTTGTAGTGGTTAGGTGTTAGGTGCGAGGTTTTAGGTTTTAGAACACTAACAACTCGCACCTAACATCTAAAACCTTATTCCTATTCCTTAGAAGGGCTTAGTAGATCGACCTGAAATCGGAATTTTTCTGTTTCCATTGACATGATGTCGTACAGGTCGGCGATCACTTTAAATACTTCCTTTGGTGCGCCTATGATAGTAGTAGATAGGTAGCCAACTTCGATGTCAACATCATATTGAGCAAGATGCTCCAGCAATTCATGAACTTTTTCTCTTGGATCGTCTTGAGATAATGGAATGTAAGTAAGCTGGGCAATGGTTTTCATAATGTATATGTGGCTGATTTTTTATTCGATATCAATTTTAGCCTAAAGATAAAGCAGAAGCATTAAAGAGGCTAATGAAATGAATATCGAATATTCAACATTGAATTATGAATAATGAATGAGATATTTGAACTAATTTGTGCTGGTTGGCCTTAGAAAAAAGAGCGTTAAGAAGATGATGAAATGAAGCGTTAAAAAACCCCGAGAATTCGGGGTACCGCTGAGAATTTTTAAATCAACCACATTTTGTGATGGAGCATTGATTTATTTTAGCGGAATGGAATCAGCTTTAGCTCTTTTTTCGACCGCCTTGTCCCGATGTGTCCGTCTTGTTCGTTTTGCATCAAGGCAAAATGAACAAGACGGACAAGGGCAGAAGATGCTCAACGATACCAATTTACATATTCACCAAATTTTAAATAAGAAAGCAGGAATACATGAAAGACTTGATTCAAGAATTTAAGAAGTTTGTTTCCCGGGGCAACGTAATTGAACTCGCCGTGGGTTTGATCATGGCTACCTATTTTGGAGCCATTGTTAAATCATTTGTAAATGATATTATCATGCCGCCGGTAGGTTATATGATTGCCGGAGTCGATTTTGCCGAGCTTAAATTTCAGATCGCCGAGCGCACACTGGAAGACGGAACACTTGAAGCTATCACTATCAATTACGGGGCTTTCATAAATACCATCATCACTTTTGTAATTGTGTCAGCCGCTATTTTTATGGTGGTCAGAGCCTATAATAATTTCATGAAAAAGGAAGAGGAGAAACCTGCCCCCAAACCTGCCGAGCCGAGCAAGGAAGAGGCGTTGCTTACGGAGATAAGGGATTTGCTCAAGAAATAGTCTGCAACAATTTTAAGGAGTGATCTTCCTCATGCTGAATATTTCAGTATGAGTTTCACTTCCCTGATCCATCACCAGCTGAATCTCGATCTCAGAATCTGATATCCGTTCATAGCTCAGGCCTTCCATCTCAATTTTGTCTTTTGAAGAGCGGATCATCTTGAATTTCATCATGTCATCCTTTTCCTCCCAGCCGGTCAGGTCCGGGTTGAAGTGCTTGAGCCTGATTCCGGTTTCATCCAGCAGCATGAATTCATAGAAGGCAACTTCTCCATTGCTGATGTGCCGGTACATGCCCATCATGGTGCCCTTTACCGGTTTTTCCCAGGATTCATGAGAAATGCCTCCAAAGCCGTCGCCTTCCCAGGAGCCCACCAGCCAGTCATAATTATTGATATTGAACGGCGTTTCATTCGCAACAACAGGCGCTTCCGAGAGCGATAAGGAGAAAACAGCCAATCCAATTAACAGGAGCATGGTTTTCATGTCAGTAGCGGTTAATGAAGGTTGAACCGGAAATGTAGAAAATAAATCGGCTATTTCAAGTTGGAATCATCGGGACCGGGAGGTCCCATGGTGCATTACCAGCGGGGACGTTGGGAACGAGTATTACGAGTACTAAAGTCAAGCATGGTTGCTGTATTCGCGACCTCCACTGTCTCCTCCTTCGCAAGGAGGAGGACTCTTTTATTAGCTTAGATCTAAAATGAGGTATCGGAACGTTGGTTTGGTTTCAAAAAGCCTCTCCTTGCGAAGGAGAGGCTAGAGAGGTCGATATGTATAAGGCATCAACAGGATTTTAAAACGTTTTTTATCATAGGTGAAATGCGATGGACCGAACGACCGATGGACCGATTTGTGAGGGCTGAAAGCTGAAGTCTGACAGCTGATAGCTTTAAACCCTCAATCTAACGCCACCACCTCAACGCCATTTGGTTTTCGTCCTAAAAATCGCTCAGCAACTTCATGGAAACGCTGCGGGCGGTCACTTACAAAACACTGAAAGTTCCCTCCGGAAGTGTTTAAAAGATCCAATTCTGTTAATTTAGCTTTAGCAGATTCCGCAATGGATTCGGCCGAGTCAATGATCTCGATATCACTGTTCTTGAGAATTTTTGGGATCACTTCTTTAAAAAGTGGATAGTGTGTACATCCAAGAATAAGAGACTGAATTCCACTGTCGTCAAAATGATCCAAATAATGATGTAAAGTTTTAACGGCTACTTCGTTATCAACCCAGCCTTCCTCTGCGAGAGGTACTAAAAGCGGACAGGCTTGTTGGGTGACTTTTATAGTTGAATCATACGCATGAATGGCTTCCGCATAGGCCTCGGAATTAACGGTGGCAAGAGTACCGATCACTCCCACGTGATCATGATCAGGAAGCGAGACCGCATTCCTGGTCCCGGCGGTGATCACATCCAACACAGGGATATTACCGGCTGCCTGAATGATCTCCTCTTTTGCTGAGGCTGAAACCGTATTGCAGGCGATCAGGATCATCTTCACCCCGCGCTTTAGTAAAAAATTAGTGATCTGAAGCGCATAAGCCCGTACCGTTTCTTCTGATTTAATTCCATACGGAACCCGCGCCGTATCCCCGAAATAAATAATATCTTCGTTGGGAAGTGCGTCGATCACGGCTTTGGCTACGGTCAATCCGCCAATTCCGGAATCAAAAATGCCAATAGGTGCGTTTTTTAAATCTTGCAAAGGAGTTATTGGTATGGAATTATTTGTTGATGGAAGGTATTCAATTCTTAAAACTTAATTCAAGCCTTTGTACTTTGTTCCCATGAACAAAATTTCAGTATTATTTTTATCGATTTTCATTCTATCGCAAATTTCTGTTTTAGCTCAGGAACCGGATACGCTTCAGGGAGATCTGGGGGAAGTTGTCGTAACCGGGTACGAAGGTAATCGAAGCGTAATGGAAACGCCGGGTGCCATCGCAAATATTGACCCAGAACGTATCACCGGGTTTGACGAGGGTTCGCTGTTGTACGGATTGAATACGGTGCCGGGAGTCCGAATTGAACAACGTGCCCCGGGAAGTTATCGGGTAGCCATTCGGGGAAGTTCGCTGAGATCACCTTTTGGAGTACGTAATGTAAAGATCTACTGGAATGATATTCCATTTACAGAACCCTCCGGAAGTACGCCGCTGAATTTGCTGGATGTGATCAATATGCAGGAAGTGGAAGTGATCAAAGGTCCGGCCGGAAGTATTTATGGGGCAGGAAATGGCGGGGCTTTGTTACTGGAAAGCCGGCGATCAAGTGAAAATGAAGTAGGAGCAGGAAGCATGTTCGGTTCATACGGACTTCAGCGTTACACCGCCTATACACAATCTCAGTTTGAAGATGGAAATTTCAGATTCAATTATTCAAATCAACAATCGGATGGCTATCGGGACCAGTCTTTTTTCAACAGAGAAACGGCGGAGCTATCCGGCCAATTTCAGCTGAACGACAAACAGATCATAAAAACCAGCTTTCTGTATTCTGATCTTTATTATGGAATTCCGGGACCTTTGACCGAAGAGCAGTTTGATCAAGATCCTACTCAGGCCCGGCAGGGAAATCAATTTGCATTGGGCAGCGAGGAAGCAAATGCGAGCATTGATCAGCAGGCATTTTTAGCCGGGATAAGTCACGATGTGCAGATCTCTGATAATATCTCAAATCTGACCACCCTTTACGGAACCTTTAGTGCCTTCGAAAATCCGTTCAACCTGGATTACAAAAAGGACAGCCGAAAATCAGGAGGAGGAAGAACACGGTTTTATTTTGATACGGATATTGGGGAAGTGAGAACACGTTTTACTCTGGGAGGAGAACTTCAGTCAGCGAATTATGCGGCCCGAAATTTTGAGAATGACTCCGGTGAAGTTGGAGCTCTTAACTTTGATGATGAGATCAAGATTCGTTCCTCATTGATCTTCTTGAATACCGAAGTAGATCTCCCAAATGATTTTTTCTTTACGGCCGGACTCAGCTACAATCGACTGGAATACAGCCTAAACCGGCTGGTTACAAATTTACAGGATGATGTGACTGGTTTAGCTGAAAAAACCTTTGATCCTGAGATCATACCAAGAGTGGGATTAGTGAAGAAATTTACTCCTGAGTTATCCTTGCATGGAAGTGTAAGCTATGGATTCTCTCCACCAACGATCGAAGAATTCCGGACCAATGAAGGAAGTATAGCGCTGGACCTGGAAGCCGAACAGGGAACCAATTTTGAAATGGGAGCGAGGGGTGCTTTTATGGAAGCCCGTTTGACTTACGATATCACTGCTTTTTACTTCAAGTTGGACGAGACGATCGTACAGCAGCCTTCCGATCGTAATTCTACCGTAGTTTTTGAGAACACCGGAAGTACGGATCAGTATGGAATAGAGTCGGCTTTAAATTGGGCTGTAATTCGAAATACTGACGCTTTCCTGCAAGAGCTTGATTGGGGCATTTCATATACCTTCCATGATTTTGAGTTCAAGGATTATCAAAAAGAAGGAGAGGATTTCTCCGGCAATAAATTAACGGGAGTAGCGCCGCATATTTTAGTATCTACGGTAAATGCCAGAACCGAAACAGGATTTTACGGTTCCCTTTCCTATAACTTCACAGATAAAATTCCATTGAATGATGCCAACACGGTGTATTCCGATTCCTATCATTTGATTCAGTCAAAAGTTGGCTTTCAACGAGACGTTTTGGAGAATTTGAACCTTGACCTTTTTGTGGGAATAGATAATCTGTGGAATGAAAAATACAGCCTCGGCAATGACCTGAATGCATTTGGCGGTCGCTTTTATCAACCCGCAGCCCCAAGAAACTGGTTTGGCGGAATGAAGCTTAATGTTGAATTATAAGTTTTGAATGTTAAATGGCTTTGCCTCTTATTTAACATTCAAAATTCAACATTTAAAATTACCAATTAAAATTTTCTCGCCAGAACCACAGTCTCTTTAAAAGTACGGTTTCTGCCGTTGGAACTGTTATAGGCTTCAAAGAGCACGATATAAATACCTACTCGGTTTCGCCGATCATCATCCGTTAAACCATCCCAGATCAGTGAACCTTCAAATCCGGCCTGAATCCCATCTGCAAGCTCTTTCACCTGCCGACCATAGCGATCAAATATGCGAATTCGAAGCAAGTAATCCGACTCATCCAATTTGTAGTTGATGAATAGATTGTCATCAAAGCCGTCATCATCCGGGGAAAAAGGATTTGGTGTAAATGATATTCCTGTATCTCCGGAAACCGTTCCGCCTTCCTGGAAAATAGAATTTTGTTCTCCCGGAGTGCCGCCATTGACCCGTGTACTCGAACTCCAGTTAGACTGATCATTACTTGGCCCGGCCGGATCAATGCGTTCGAGGGCAATACCATCGGTATCATAAAGGTTAGGGTTCTGCCAGCTTTCATCATAAAAAACCGAATCGATGGTGGCTCCCGTACTGTCAGCCAGATAGATGGAATCATCTGAATTGGCTAAACTCAGGCTTGTACGGTCAATTCTTGCTTTAAATTGATCATCATCATTTTCCAGTTCAAAATATTCTGCAAGCTGACTTTCTCTGAATGTAGTAGCTTCATTCTCAGCATAAACTACTACATATCCGCCGGCCGGAATCCATTTGTATTGTGAGCTTACGGGAAACAGTGATCGAACTTCGTTGTCTTCGTCGGGCTCATCATGCATTAAAAATCCCTCCAGCGAAATCGCATATTCTCTCGGATTGTATAACTCAATGTACTCTGTTTGATCCGGGAGATTATCATCGGAATTAGCCAATGGGTTGTAAAGAATTTCATTGATCACCACTGCTCCGGGAGTAACCGGCTGCGAAACTTCTACTGAAAGCTCGTCACTAGCATTGCCCCTGAAATCGGTGATATCAGTGAACGAAAGACTAAGGGGGTGGCTCTCGAGAGATTTAGCTTTGGAGGGAGCAGCGACCGGGTTTTCAAGGATCACGATATTTCCATCTGCCTGATCATATTCAATGATGGAAGCAGGTTCTTCATTCACAAAAGCTGAAGTGTTGTCGATGTTCACGAATTCAGAAAAAACCACAAAAATAGTACCGTTCGATTGTAATTTCGAAAATAAGATCTCCGGTGCAGTTTCATCAGCTTGATAGGTTGAGCTCTGTCCATCGGCACTGTTTCCGTTCTCTGAAGTACTAGTAGCCCAATTGGATGCATCATTAGAGGCTGAAAGTGGATCTTTACGTTCTAAAGAAACTCCCGGTTCATTTCCACCCCATGTGTCTTGATAGAATAAACTATCTATTAAAGTCTCTTCCTGATTTCTGATGACCACAGCATCTTCATCATCATTCAAAGAAGGAAATCCGGAGAGGTAGACTCCATTTGATATCTCTCCGGCAAAGCTTTCAAGGTCAGTGAGGATCAGGTATTCCCCACTTCGTATTTCAGTTCCCTCCGGGATGGATGTTGAACTTGTAGCATCCTGAAGGATCCAGTTACTGAGATTGAAATTTCGATCAGTTCTATTGTATAGCTCAATAAATTCCTCAGAATCAGCACTTGCCCGCCGATATAAAATTTCATTTAAGATCACGTCACCTTCACCGGCAGGAGTAAATTCTGTGTATTCCAGTTCAGCTGAGGTGGAAGTTAACAGATTGCCAAAAATATCTTGCTGATTCTCGATGGTCAGTGTATAACTCTCGCCATCAGAAAAGGAAGTACCCAATACTAAGATCAGTGCCTTTCCTGAAAAATCTGTGACCTGAGAAACAGAAACCGAAGGAGTAAGGCTGTAGTTAGCCGTCGTTTTGGCTTGCACTGAATCAACGCGTTCATCAAAAATGATGCGAATCGAATCGGTTGCAATAATAAAAGCATCGGCTATTTCGGGAGGGTCATTATCGGGCTGAATCTGATTTTCTTCGCCCGGAGTAGCAAAATCGGGAGAAGGAGAATCTCCCCAGTTTTCACTGTAAAAAGAGGAAGCATTTGGTGATCGCCTTTCGAGGGAAACCTCATTTCCGCCCCAGTCCGAATCGTAGGTTAGAGAGTCGATCAAAGCTCCGTCATTATTACGGATAACGATATCATCTGAACCATTATTTAAGGAAGAAAAGTGATTTCCCATTACAATAATTGGTCGGTCAGGAAATATGTCAATGATGGTACTGTCAGGAGCAAGGATCAAGTAAGAACCGGTTACCAATTCATAGTTTGAATCTGTAATGATACGACGGGTTCCCGTATTATCATTGAATGTCCACCCCTGAAGGTCAAAGTTCTTATCAGTTGTATTATGAAGCTCAACAAATTCAGAAAATCCGGGCCCGGGATCGTACATAAATTCGCTGATGACCACTTCTCCGGATGTTGCCTGTGCGATATCTATAACGAAAAAAGCAGCAACCAGTGAAGCTTCCGTATTGCCAAAAATATCGGATTGGTTGTCGATGGTTAAAGTATATTCGCTTCCTTGTTCTTCTTTTGGCAATGCAGATGTAAAAGAGACAATTACAGTATCCGGTGCTGAAAACTGTACAGATTCCAGGGCCGGTGGAGAAGATGGAAGTCCTGTCGGTTCGTTTAAGCTGTAATTTGATTCGTCCTCAGCTGAGGCTGACTGAATTCTCTCCGTGAATATGACCTGAAAGGTACTGTCATTAAGTACTTCAAAAGATGCAATTTCAGGTGGGTTTGTATCGGGTTGAATTTCGTTTGTAGCCCCTGGAGTAGCCAGGTTATTCGAAGGACTGTCACCCCAGTTTTCTTTGAATATCGAAGGGAAGTCAATGCTTCGTCGTTCCAGTGATACTTCACTTCCGCCCCAATTTGGTTCGTAGGTAAGAGAATCAATAATAGTTCCGTTTTGATTGCGGATTACAATATCATCAGAAGTGGTACTGTTAAGGTTAGCAAACCGACTGCCCAGGCTAATGAGCGTGATATCAGGAAAAGATTCGGCTATGGTACTATCCGGAGCGAGGATAATGCGTGAATCGGGTGGCAGCGTAAATTCATCATCAGAGATAACTCTTCTGTTTCCGGAATTATCGTTATAGGTCCAGCCCTGAATATTAAAGGCATTTTCTGAGGGATTATAAATCTCGATGAAATCGGTAAATCCTGTAGCAGGATTGTACATAAATTCAGTTATGAAAGTATCTCCCGAGTCTGCTACCGCATAGTCAATCACAAAGAAAGAGGATGTGATATCAGCAGCATAATTTCCGAAAATATCGGTTTGGTTAGCGATGGAAAGTTCATAGGTAGTGCCTTCCGGTTCGCTTGGTAGATCTGTATCATACTGAAGCGTGATACTTGAAGGAGAGACAAAGCTGGCAGACTGAAGATCAGGAATAGCCTCGGAAAGATTGTCAGCAGATAATATGAAATTGCTTATCGTTTCTGCCGGAGTCTCTTGTAACCGTTCTGAAAAAGTGAGCTGTATCTGATCGCCGGTTGTTCTTTCAATGGTTGCAATTTCGGGGGGAGTGACATCGGTTTCCACCAGGTTGGTGAAACCGGGAGTACCGAAATTGCTTGCAGGACTATCCCCCCAGTTTTCAATAAAAGTAGCTGAAACGGAAGGATCTAGCCGTTCGAGGGCAACATCAACTCCTCCCCAATCATTTGTGTATTCAAGAGAATCGGCTAGCTCACCGCTATCGTCAAGTAAACGTACTTGATCACCTGTATTATTAAGGGCGGGAAAGGAAGCCTGAATATAATTTCCACCTCCAAATATATTCCGGAGTGCTGCTGTATCAGAGGTGATAACTAAAAAACTATCGGGTAAAATAGCTATATCGGAAGATGCAATGGAGGAAAGATTTGTATCGTCTCCAAGCTGCCAGTCTTTTAGGTTGAGATAGCGATCCGATGTATTGTATAATTCAATGTACTCTTGAGTGGTTCCGGTAGGAGGGTCTTTAAGAAATTCATTTATGACAATATCACCGGGTTGGTACTCATCGAAAACGACAAAAGGAAAAGTAGTGTCAGCCAAAGTAGTTTCACCGGCAGTATCTTCAATTTCAGAAATTGTCAGTTCATTTTGTCCGCTTGGAATGGGATCATTAAAAGATATCCGGGCGGTATCTGTGGCAATTTCAGTAACGGTTACTGGATTTATATCACCGGGATTCAGTGAAAAATCAGATGTTTGTACGGACCCAAAATCAATAGCTCTGGAAAAGGCAACATCGATGTCGTTTTCATTAACTGCCGAAACTGAATTTACTTCAACCGGGGGTATATCAATTTTAAAATCGAAAGCAAATCCATCTGTATTACTACTCGTATAGGTGTTCAAAAAGCCAAAGTGAGAAGTGGATGCATAAGTGTTATCAGTACCGGTATCTTCTTGGCTAAGAACTCCTGCATAACCTTCACCTACTTCTAAAGTCCAGTTTCCGGAAGGATATCGAGTAACTTTTACTCTGTATTGACCACCGGAACTGATATTTGTTGTGCCGGTAAGAACTTCTCCATCGTTAGCTCCATCAGTAACACGAAATAATCGGAAAACATCATCTCCAAGGTTTTCTCCAGCTTGTAATCTATATCCATTTACAGTGCCGGCTAAGTCCTGAATGTCACTCATTAAATAGATAAAGGATCTATTGTTATTCGATGGGGAAAAATCCAAATCTATATAAAACTCCCAATACCCTTCAACAGAAGAAGAAGGGATACTCAAATAAGAAGTTCCTGCATCAGGTGCATCCTGTTGAAGCAAGATGTTCCCACTTTCATCAGTAAAAGTAAAATCTGCATTATCCCCCGACCAATCTGAGATATCTTGATCCGAAAAACCATCTTCAAAATTAACAGTTTGGCTGAATATTAAAGCAACAGGGCTCAGTATTAGGATTATTATAATAAGTAATGGCTTGTGCATCGCTCATTTTTTATAGAGTA
Source organism: Gracilimonas sp. (assembly GCA_040904925.1). Taxonomy (GTDB): domain Bacteria; phylum Bacteroidota; class Rhodothermia; order Balneolales; family Balneolaceae; genus Gracilimonas. The sequence goes on from JBBDSP010000016.1 coordinate 71,757, forward strand.
CCATTCCATTCTGTACGATCTTGATTAAAAATATAAGAACGGAAACCTGTTTATGTTGTAGTACTCCCTATATTAATTCTATTGAATAAAGGAAATTATTTATATGAATTCATTTGGATTTTTTACAAAAAATAGGGTAAAAGGATATTCCACCTTTTACCCCTGGAAGGACATTGGGGAACTCTCGATCCCCAAGGCAATGATTAGTTATTTCTCTTTTGTTAGCTGTATAGTTAGAGCGATGAGACGCGCACTCCTTACAGATTTTTTGTACATTTTTAGAAATAATTTCATCAGTAGTTAACTCTATAATAATCAATCATACACATGAGAAGTTTACCTTTTGCCATCGAAAATTTGAACGGCGGATTCATGAAAGTGGAGGGAATCCTGCGCGTGGTAGGCGAACATTTGGTCTTTGAATTTCAAAAAAAGGACGCTGTGGTTGAGGCTTATCAATCAGAGTTGAAGACTGAAAAGATCCCTTTGTCTGAACTGGATATGCTCGAATTTAAAAAGGGCTGGTTTAGCGGGAAGCTGATCCTTCATGGAAAGACCGCAAGATCATTCGGGGAACTGCCGGGAAAAGACCTCACCGAACGAGTATTAAAGGTGAAGCGCAAACATAAAAATGTAGCAGCTTCTATATCCTCAAATCTGAACCTGAAATTATCTGAGCAGAAACTAAATGAGCTGGACGATTAAGCGATGAGTATTCCCTATTCTTATTCCATGTATCAAACTTCGGATGTTGAAGTGAAGGTGAAAGAGGTGAAAGGCATCATAAGTGCCATGGATCGTGAGATCCTGTTTGAGTATAAAGTGTATGATATGTATGGAAATGCTCTGAGCAATCTCTCCAAATTTGCTATTGATGTGAATCAGGTCAAGCGTATCCAATTCAAGAAGGGGTTTCCTTTTACAGGAGGGAAATTGATTCTGGAAGCAGATAAATGGGCATTTTTTGAACCGCTACCCGGAAGCGAACAGGGGAGGATCACCCTGAAAATAAAACGAAGAGACCGGGATGCCGCCATCCGGTTTTCCACGAAATTGAATCTATATCAATCGCAGAAACGTCTGGATGATATGGAGGAATAATTTTTTCAACGTAGAGACACAAAATCTTGTGTCTCTACGTTGGGCAAAATTATTTCAGGAATCCTTTCTTTACCAACAATTCCGCATTCAGAATAGCACCACCGGCCGCACCACGAATGGTATTGTGTGCCATTGCTATAAAACTTACATCAAACACCTCGGCCTTTCTCAATCTGCCTAAATGAAGCTGCATTCCATTTTCAGCATCGGCATGTAACCGAGGCTGAGGGTATTGTTCTTCCTCATGCAGTTTATACAGGTTCTTAGGGGAGAAAGGAAGATCAAGGTCAGCGATCGGATTTTTCCAGTTCGTATACGCCGCTTTTAACTCTTCAAAGTTTGCAGGTGGGTTTTCAAGTTTTGCTGTTACCGAGATCATGTGTCCGTTGATGGTAGGTACGCGGGTGGCTGTAGCCTGAACGGGAAATTGAGGCTTCGTCAAGATGGTTCCGTCCAGCTTACTTAATAGCTTTCGGGTTTCAGGACCAACTTTAGGTTCTTCACCCGAAATAAACGGTATCACATTCCCCAGAATATCCAAACTTGCAACGCCGGGATAACCTGCTCCAGAAACCGCCTGCATGGTAGTCAGGATAAGTGCTTCGATCCCAAAAGCATCATACAACGGCTTCAGCGAAATGGCGAGAGGAACAGCCACGCAGTTCGGGTTGGTCACGATCCAACCACTGCCGTCTTTGGTAAACTTCTGCGTTTTGATAAGTTCGGTGTGATCCGGATTGATCTCAGGGATAAGCAATGGGACGGTAGGGTCCTGACGATAATTCTTGGCGTTGGATATCACGGGAATTCCGGCTTCAGCAAACGCTTTTTCGATATCGCCGGCCACGGAAGAATCCAAACCGGAAAACACAAAATCTACATCCCCAAATTCGGACGGATCACAATTCTTAACCGTCATCTCTTTCACAGATTCAGGCAGGGCCACATCCTCGATCCAGTTGGCGGCATCTTTATATTTTTTATCAGCTGAACGCTCGGAAGCTCCAAGAGCTTCAATTTCAAACCAGGGATGTCCCTGAAGTAAACGAATAAATTTCTGTCCAACAGCACCGGTAGCGCCTAAAATTCCAACTTTCATGTGAGTGAGTTTGTATTGTTTTGATCAATATTTTATGAAGACTGAAAATAACCATTTAATAGCCCTAATGTGAGATTTTTACCCAACAAATTTTCACTTTTGTTGATGAAGATGATAAGTGTTTTGAATGGTAGTTCGCATCGCAAAATTCGCTCCAACGCTAAGCGTAGGAGTGAGGTGTGAATTTCCAATATAAGATTATGAGTGGCTAAAAAAGCCATTGGTATGGAACGCGGATGAGGCGGATTGTGCTGATGGTCGCAGAAGAAGTATCACTTCATCAATACATATTAATCAGTGATTATTCGTAAGATCTGCGTCATCCGCGTTCAATGACAGTATCTAATATGCAAAGTACTTCCATTCTAGCCATCTACACTCTATCTTTGCGCCATGAAATTTATCTACGATAAACTTGAAGCTCGCAATCCCCAGTTCTATGCCTGGCTTGTACTTGGATTATTATTCCTGATCTACATCTCCAGCTTTGTAGACCGGCAGATCGTGGCGGTATTGGGAACAGCCATTCGCGATGACCTCGGCTTCACCAATACCCAGATCGGTATTCTATATGGACCGGCTTTTTCCCTGATCTATGCGGTTTGTGGAATTTTTATGGGATGGTTCGCCGACCAGTTTTCCCGAAAGCGGATAATACTGATCGGACTAGTGGTCTGGAGCTTAATGACCGCTGCCAGTGGGTTTGCCAGTTCGTTCGTGTTTCTTGTGACCGCACGATTTTTTGTAGGGGTGAGTCAGTCGGCTTTGAGTCCGGCTGTCTATTCTTTATTAGCCGATTACTTTCCACCTGAGAAAAGAGCCCGCGTATTCTCATTCTATGCCTCCGGGATCTTTGTCGGGGTAGGGCTTTCCTTTTTGATCGGTGGCTCGGTAGCGCAAGCCTATGACTGGCGCGAAGCCATGAAAATAGTGGGCTGGCCGGGATTGGTGATCGCCGTTATTGGGTATTTGTTGATCCGGGAACCAAAGCGGAAATCAGGAAAGAGCGAACGTTCGGCTTCAGAATTTTTTGAGGTGCTGAAATTCATCCTGAAAAAGAAAAGTGTGCGCTATTACCTTGCAGGATTTTCACTGCTATCCCTTAGCGGTTACACCATTTTAGCTTTCGTGGGAACGGTGTTGAATGATACCTTTGAAGCTCCTTCCATGATCTCCCAATACGGCTGGTTTATGTTTGCTGCAGGAGTTGGGGTGAATGCCTCCGGATGGATGGCGGATAAACTTGCGATCAAATATGGCCCGGAAAAACGGTTTGTGATGGGAATCGTTGCAGCTTTGGGCGGACTCCCATTCTATGTTTTCGGATTGTTCGCCGAATCGGTGATGACAGCTTTTATCTTGATCGGAATTGGGAATGTGATCGCTTCATCCTACAATGGCGTGGCTGCAGCTCTTATCCAATATTTTGTGAAGTCCGATATGCGCGGAATGGCCGGCGCGGTGTATTTATTTGTGATCAGTATAGTGGGGTTTGGTATCGGTCCGCCCGTAACCGGCTGGTTGATTGACAACATTTTTACGGATCTGTACGGACCTTCAAAAGCATTGCTGGTGGTATTCACAGTTTGCGGAATTTTTGCAACCCTTAGCTTTATCAAAGCCATGCAGCATTATGATGAAGATGCGGTAGACTGATTATTTGGATTGATCACAATTTTTGTCTCGTTCCCAAGCTCCGGTCCAACTATTGTCGAAAGCTGTTATAACTCAATATTTAATCCCGTTCGCCCGAAACATGCCATCCGCAGCTTGCAGGATCTTCATCCGTAATTGCTGATTGTAATCCAGCCGCTCATCCAGAAAATCACGGACGGTTTGCATAGCTGTGTCAGAAGAATAATTTCCTAAAGTTACATCCAGCCAGCGTTTGGGGAAGAATATGTCTCCGGTAACCTGAATTTCCTGCAGCAATTCTAAACTTGGCAGAATGTATTTCTCGGAATCATCCACCCGAAGCGGGTGGTGTAAATATCCCAGGGCACTGAGAACCCAGGATTCAGTTTGTCGGTTTTCCTCATCTTTCAGGGATTCAAAAAATTTATCCCGAACTTGCTGATCATTCGACAGAGCAGGACTGATGAATTCAAATCGTCGCTTCCGGTCGGCATTCTCTATTTCTTCCATTTGGGTAGAGATGATCTCTTCAGCTTGATCCGGCATTTTTACTGCCAGGTTTCCAGCCATGCTAATGTAATCAGTTTCCGAAAGGTTTAACCTATCGATCTCCATTTCACCCCGCCAGATATCATATACTTTTTGAACTTCAGATTCACTGAGGGCGATATCCCTGAAAGCATTGAAAAAGGTCTTTTTCTTGCTCGATTCATCCTGAGCGATCATCTGTTCCCATAATACTTCCTCCAAATCAGAGGCCGCAAGGTTTCGGTCCGCATCATTTAGAAAATTCCAGTAGATACTCTCGATTTGTCCAAGCATTTGGCCGACGAGCAACTGGTTCTCTTCATTCTGAACAAGTTCGAGGAGCTGATATAAATACTCCTGTGGCACCACCTGATTTTGCTCCAGCATATTCTCATACAGATTGATGAGTTCGGAGCCTTTGGTCACATCGGCCAGCTCGTTCCAAACAGAAAGGTTTTGGGTTGATGAGGGAAATAATCCGTAGCCATATCCATCCGCATTAAATAGTGTGAATTCTGGATCTTCGAAATTAACAAGGGTTTCATTATCCTCACTTAAAACCGGATGCTCAACAAAAATAGATTCAGATTTTTCGAGCACCGTGAATTGCTGCGGCCAGATCCGGTCAATTATAGCAGGATCCGTTTGCTTGATATAGGTTTCTTCAGCAGAAGAATCTATTGAAAAGTGAGGCCGGCCCGGTGTGTTTACCCAAACTTCACTCCAGGTTTTCAGGTCCTGATCAGATCGTTTATCAAGGATTTTAATGAGATCGGGCCAGGTGGCGTTGGCAAAAGAATAGGTACTCAGGTATTCCCGCATTCCCTCACGAAAAACATCTTCGCCAACCAGCAGCTCAAGCTGTCGCATCATGATTGGCGCTTTGTTGTAGATGATGGCTCCATACATTTGTCCGGCTTCGTTCAGGTTTTGGAGGTCTTGACGAATGGGATTAGCACCTTCTGTACGATCCACGGAATAGGCGCTGGGGTGATGACGAAGCACAAAATTTAGCTCATGATCGATCTCCGGAAAATTGGGATTCATGATCTTGGCAGCCATGAAATTTGCGAACACTTCTTTGGTCCATACGTCATTGAACCACTCCATGGTAACCAAATCACCAAACCACATGTGGGCGGTTTCGTGGGCGATCAGGCTGGCGCGACCCAATAGCTGAGAATCGGACGGATCTTCATCTAAAAACAAAGCTGAAGCTCGATACTGAATGGCTCCCACATGCTCCATTCCTCCATACTGAAAGGTGGGAATGAGGGCAAAATCGAATTTCTGAAACGGGTAGTCGATGCCGGTGTATTCCTCCAGCCAGTCGAGTGATGCTTTGTGGAGACGGAAGATATCATCAATATTCCGGTCGGCTTTTTCCTGATCTGACTCGCGATGCAGCATGATCATTTCAATACCATCCACGGTTTGGGTAACCTTTTTGAAATCTCCCACAACAAACGAGAACAGGTACGAGCTGATCAGATCAGAAGGAGCAAAATTCAGGGTTTTAGTAGAATCGGATTCGTGTTCATAATTGACGGGCGCGTTGGAGATGGCTTCCCAGTTTTGGGGGATCTCAAGAGTGAGATCATAAACAGCTTTCAGATCCGGCTGATCAAAAAGCGGAAAAGCAGTCCGGGCCCGGTCGGGGACAAAAAGGGTGTAGAGATATTCGGGATTTCGGTTAAGGGAAGACTCTCCTGCGGTGAATGAAATATCCACCGAGTTTTCGCCTTCTTTCAGATATGTAGCATCAAGGATCAGATGCTCATTCTCGAATCGAATATCCACTTCCGTGCCGTTTATGGTGATGGTTTTCAGTAAGTCTGAAGATTCCCGGAAATCGAGCTGAATATCGAGGTCTGCATTTTTCAGGGTGAAGGTCAGTGTTTCGGATGCATCAATGGAACCCGACTCTTCCTCAGGAATGTTGAAATAGAGTTCGTAGGTGGTATCCGAAATATTGGCCTTCCGGAATTGAGCCAGTTCCCGGGAAACACCCTGCTCAACTTTAGGTGATGAGGAACAGGCAAGCATGCCAATGATGAGAGAAGTAATAAGAACAGATCTGAAGATAAATTTCATAATTGGGATGATGTGATTTGATGCTGCCTAAACTATCAACAATCGGGAAGAATTCAAGGCCTGTTATGTAAAGAAAAGTGATGGCTTAACCACTAAATCTCGAAGCCACGAAATAAAATAACATCTTCGTTCCCAACATGCCTGTTGGGAACGAGAGTGAATTTTGAGCAAGCTCATTGACGTCAGCTTCTCATTTGCGTGTAGTAGATTTTTAGCTTTTTTTAAAATAAAAATGCGTTCGTTCAAAACGAATAAATAATTACCCATGGCAGATCATATTTCTCGTAAACGATTTTTGAAACAGACTGGCTCGGTACTGGGTTTTGCTGCAGCAGGTTTCCCTTCCATAATTTTACCCCACAAAAAAGAAAAGCTCGGAGTAGCACTTGTCGGGCTGGGAAGCTATGCAACAGGGCGATTGGCACCGGGGCTTCAGATGACCGAGCACTGCGAATTACGTGGTATCGTGACCGGCACTCCCTCGAAAATTCCGCGGTGGCAGGAACGGTATGACATCCCCGATAAAAATATATATAACTACGAAACGCTGCATGAAGTGGCAAATAATGATGACATTGATGTTGTTTACATCGTAACTCCGCCCGGGGTTCATGCCCGGGATGCCATCGTAGCAGCGGAGGCCGGGAAACATGTGTGGTGTGAAAAGCCCATGGCTATGGATCCTGAAGAATGCCGGGCTATTATTGATGCTGCAGATAAAAATGGCGTAGAGCTTACCGTGGGCTACCGAATGCAACATGAACCGAATACTCAAACTGTGAATCGCTATGGTGAAGACGAAACTTACGGGGCAATTACCGGTCTTCAATCAGGTGCAGGATATACCGGTGCCCATCGGGATCCGAATGATTGGCGTCGGATAGCCCGGCTGGGTGGCGGCGCTCTTTATGATATGGGTGTTTACCCGATCAACGGGATACGACATGCGATCGGTGTGGAGCCTATAGCGGTTTCAGGAAGACAGTGGTCGGAGAGGGATGAGATGTATGGCGAGGTTGATGAGTTCACGGAATTTGAACTTGAATTCCCCGGCGGGATCATCGCAAAAGGAGAAACCGGCTTTGGAAAATCGACCAACTATCTGAATGTTGAGTGTGAAGACGGATGGTACAGGCTTGAACCGATGCAAACTTACAGCGGTGTGAAAGGAGAGACCAGTGATGGAACGGAATTGCCTCCCGATCCGGACCATCAGCAAGCAAGGCAAATGGATAACGATGCATTGGCAATTAAAAAGGGTCGCACTCCCATAGTACCCGGTAAAGATGGACTGGTGGATATCCGCATAGTGCGGGCGATCATGGAATCTTCAGACAAAGGCGGTGAAAGGATCGAGTTGTGAGTTTGCTCATTTTAAATATTTTTGAGAAGCCCGCGATATCGGTGAATATGAACATGACTATATCAATCAAAAAAAAGCAGCCTGAAAAAATCAGACTGCCTTTGGAATATCAATTCGGTGACGACGCAGAGCATCGTCACCAGGAATTAATGTGCTACTTCAGATCAAAACGATCCAGGTTCATCACTTTATTCCAGGCTTTCACGAAGTCGGTGATGAACTTCTCTTCGGCATCTTCGCTGCCGTAAACTTCTGCCAGCGCACGAAGCTCGGAGTTGGAACCGCAGATAAGATCTGCTCTTGAGCCGCTCCACTTGATGTCTCCGGTTTTGCGATCACTGCCTGCAAATACATTTTGATCATCAGTAGTTGCTTGCCAGGTCGTATTCAGGTCTAACAGATTTTTGAAGTAATCGTTGGTCAATGTTCCGGGCTTATCAGTGAATACACCCTTCTTGGAACCATCATAGTTGGTATCCAGAACGCGCATTCCGCCAAGCAATACCGTCATTTCGGGTGGAGTTAATGTGAGCAGTTGAGCTTTATCAACCAGCATTTCTTCCTGCGAGGTATTGTGCTTTGGATTGTAGTAATTACGGAAAGCATCGGCTGGTGGCTCTAACCATGCAAAAGAATCAACATCAGTTTGCTCTTGGGTGGCATCTGCACGACCCGGAGTGAATGGAACATCTACATCATGGCCGGCATCTTTAGCTGCTTTTTCAATGGCAGCAACTCCGCCCAATACGATCAGGTCAGCCATAGAAACTTCTTTGCTGAAATTTTCTCGGATGCCTTCAAGTGTTCCCAGCACTTTGGCCAGCTGCTCAGGATTATTCACTTCCCAGTCTTTTTGGGGAGCCAATCTTACTCGAGCGCCGTTTGCGCCGCCGCGTTTATCAGAACCGCGATAGGTTGAAGCAGATGCCCAGGCAGTAGAAACCAGTTCAGAAACAGAAAGTCCTGAATTAAGGATCGTGCCTTTAAGTTCTTCGATATCTTTTTCGTTGATCAGTTCGTGATCCACTTCAGGGATCGGATCTTGCCAAAGTAATTCTTCTTTAGGAACTTCAGGCCCCAGTAACAGAGATTTTGGCCCCATATCACGGTGTGTAAGCTTGTACCATGCACGGGCGAAGGCGTCTGCAAATTCATCGGGATTTTCATAGAAACGCCTTGCAATTTTTTCATATGCTGGATCTTCCTTCAGAGAAAGATCGGTTGTAAGCATAAATGGCTGATGCTTTTTATCAGGATTGTGTGCATCAGGAACCGTTCCTTTCATGGCGCCATCTTTAGGTTTCCACTGCCATGCACCGGCAGGACTTTTAGTCAATTCCCACTCATTTTCGAACAGATTTTCTAAAAACCGGTTGCTCCATTGGGTTGGGGTTTGCGTCCATGTTCCTTCCAAGCCGCTACTTACCGTGTCAGCTCCTTTTCCAGATCCATAGCTGCTTTTCCAACCAAGTCCTTGTTGTTCAATGGGAGCTGCTTCAGGTTCTGGTCCTTTATGAGATTCCGGTGCAGCACCATGTACCTTTCCAAATGTATGTCCACCGGCTATAAGAGCCACAGTTTCCTCATCATTCATCGCCATTCGGGCAAAAGTCTGACGGATAAATTTCGCTGCTTTTTTGGGATCGGGTTCGCCGTTTGGTCCTTCAGGATTTACGTAAATCAATCCCATGTGGTCGGCACCTAAAGGCTCTTCCAATTCACCATCATCAGTGTGGCGTTGATCGTCCAGCCATTCGCCTTCAGATCCCCAATAAATATCATCTTCCGGCTCCCAGACATCTACACGTCCGCCGCCGAAACCAAAAGTCTTGAATCCCATAGATTCTAAAGCCACGTTTCCTGCGAGGATCATTAAATCGGCCCAGGAAAGTTTGTTACCATATTTTTGCTTGATTGGCCAAAGTAATAAACGAGCCTTGTCCAGATTTACGTTATCAGGCCAGCTGTTAAGTGGGGCAAAACGCTGATTTCCGGTAGCTCCACCGCCCCGGCCATCAACCACACGATAGGTGCCGGCACTATGCCAGGCCATACGGATCATAAGCGGACCATAGTGACCAAAATCTGCCGGCCACCAATCTTGTGAATCGGTCATCAATTCTTCAAGATCTTTTTTAACAGCTTTCAGATCCAGTTTTTTGAATTCTTCAGCGTAGTCAAAATCTTCACCCATAGGGTTGGATTTTGTTGAATGCTGCCGCAAAATATCGAGGTTAAGTTGATTCGGCCACCATTCACGGTTTCCGGTCCCTCCGCCAGCAGCTTCTCTCATAGAGCCGTTATGAAATGGACATTTACTAATGTCTCCGGATGCTTGTGATTGATTTGTCTTATAGGTGTTTGCTTTGTTTTCTGAACTTTCTTTTTTATCAGCCATAGTATTTCCTTTAAATTCTTTTCGGTAGGCTAATAAGAAAGCGATTCCCCGCTCCCGAACCAAATCAATAAAGGTTTAAGGCGTGATAGGTTTTTTTTATCAGGATAGGCTCAAGGTGCTAGGTACAAGACGCAAGAGGGTAATTTCCATTACTATTTATGAGCTACGGATGAAAATATTCACTTGAAGCTCCGAAGGCTCGAAGGATTTTTAACTAAATTTTTAGAATCGTATTCAGGTTATCAGGTGAAGGGAAGATCAGATATACTAATCTAAAATCCTACACGTCATTCAACGCTTCATTCAAAGCCTGCAAGCTCTTTTTGGCATCGCCGAAGAACATCTGGTTGTTTTCATCATAGAACAGTGGGTTGTCGATGCCGGCATAACCGGGGCTTAGACTTCGCTTGAAAACAATGGTTCGTTTCGCTTCATCTACATTCAGGATAGGCATTCCGTAAATGGGACTTCCGGGCTCAGTTTTTGCAACAGGATTTACAACGTCATTGGCCCCGATGATGAGGACCACATCCGTGGTTTTGAATTCCTGGTTGATCTGATCCATATCGAGGAGTTGGTCGTATGGAACATCGGCTTCCGCCAATAAAACATTCATGTGACCGGGCATTCTTCCGGCTACAGGATGGATCCCGTACTTCACTTGGACACCACGTTCTTCTAATTTGGCAGCCACTTCTTTAAGTACATGCTGAGCCTGGGCAACGGCAAGTCCGTATCCCGGAGCAATAACCACTTTGGATGCGTAAGCAACCTGAATGGCAAGGTCTTCAGGGGAAGTTTCACGAACGGTTTTGTCGCCGGCTTCGCCATTTCCTGATGCTCCTGAATCTCCGCCAAATGACCCGAATATCACGTTGGCTAGCGAGCGGTTCATGGCTTTGCACATAATTTGGGTAAGGATGAGTCCTGCAGCACCAACAAGCGCACCTGCAATGATCAGCAGATTATTGCCAATTACAAACCCGGCCATAGAAGCGGCGATACCTGAATAGGAGTTCAGCAAAGAAATAACTACCGGCATATCGGCACCACCTATTGGGATTACCGAAGTGATTCCGATCAAAAGAGATAATCCAAGTATGATCCAAAAAATGGTTTGGTTTGTAGGATCGAAGGTGAAAAAGCCGATGAGTACTAATACTGCGATCATAGAGCCGATATTGATCACATTAAGTCCCGGGAAGGTGATGGCGTGGCCTGATATAAACCCTTTTAGTTTTCCGAAGGCTACAAAACTACCCGTGAATGTGAGTGCCCCGATAAAGATACCGAGTCCGGTAGTTACTAAACTGTCCGGGCTCATAGCAGTTGGATCAACGAGTCGGGAGAATTCTCCCCAGGCAACCAGCGCTGAGGCGCCACCGCCAAATCCATTGAATACGGCAACGAGTTCCGGCATAGCAGTCATAGCTACTTTTTTGGCAAGGACTGCACCGATCAATCCACCAAGGAGAACTCCGGCAATGATCCATTCAAAAGAAATGATCTGCTGATCAAACAGGGTGACTATAATTCCAATTAACATTCCCGTTGCGGCAAGTTGATTTCCTTTACGCGCCGTAGCCGGGGAGTTCAATAATTTCAACCCGCGAATAAAAAAGAAGGTCGCGATCAGATAAATGATCTGAATAGTGTCGGGCAAATAAGGGAGGATGGCTTCCGGTAAAAACTGACTCATTTCTCATCCTCCTTTTTCTTGAACATCTCCAGCATGCGGTCGGTCACCATAAATCCGCCTACTACGTTGATGGTGGCAAATACGATGGCCACAAAACCGATGATCTGACTCATCTGAGAATCGACTCCCGAATGCCCGGCTACAATAAGTGCACCCACAATAGTGATTCCTGAGATGGCATTGGCTCCACTCATCAGCGGTGTATGCAGCGTGGGCGGTACTTTTGAGATCAGTTCAAAACCAATAAAACAGGCCAGAACAAAGATGAATAAGGAAAATATTAAGGCTGACATAGTACTTGAATATTGAGTCCATGTTATTGGTTAATCGCTATTCGTACAATCGGAAATTAGAATCCATTCAATAAAATCCCGATTAACGAATAACTATTTCCTATTAACCATCTTTAAGCATCGGACTAATGATCTCGCCCTGATGCGTGATGGTGGTTTTTAGTAAAATTTCGTCTTCAAAATTGAAATGGGGTTTGCCATCTTCAAGCAACAAGTTTAACAACGCGAACATATTCTTTGAATACAACTTGCTGGCGTGCAGGGAAAGCTGACTTGGCAGATTGTTTGGCCCCACGATCTTCACCCCGTACTTTTCAACGATTTTGCCATGCTTCGTCAACTCACAGTTTCCACCGTTTTCTGATGCAATATCCACGATCACAGAGCCGGGCGACATGTCCTTTACCATTTGTTCGGTGATCAAAACCGGAGCAGGACGGCCGGGAATTAGAGCTGTAGTGATCACGATATCCGATTTCTTGCAGTGTTTGTGAATGGCTTGTCTTTGTAGATTTTGCTTTTTTTCATCCAGTTCTTTAGCATATCCGCCTTCGGTTTGAGTCTCCTCATCGCCCAGCTCCACTTCCACAAATTTAGCTCCAAGACTTTCAACCTGTTCTTTTACTTCCGGGCGAATATCAAAAGCTTCTACGACTGCACCCAATCTTCGTAAAGTGGCGATGGCTTGCAATCCTGCAACACCGGCGCCCAGAACCAGCGATTTCGCAGGAGGAATGGTTCCGGCTGCGGTCATCATCATCGGGAGATATTTATCAAGTGTGTTAGCTGCGATCAAAGCTGATTTATATCCTGCAATAGAGCTCATGGAGGAGAGCGCATCCATGTTTTGGGCGCGGGAAATTCGGGGAATAAAGTCCATACCCAATACGGATATTTCAGCTTTTTTAAATAATTCTACCAATTCCGGGTGCTGAAGTGCCCAAGGCATGCAGACGAGCACGGCACCTTTTTTTAATTTCTTGATCTCATATTCAGCGGGAGGGTGTATAGAGAGAAGAATATCGGAAGCAGTTAGAATTTCATCTCTGCTTGCGGCGATCTTTGCATTGGATTCTTTATAGAGCGTATCAGGAAAATTGGAGGCGACACCGGCTTCTTTTTCAACCCAAACCTCTAGGTCTTTTTTAATCAACTCCGTGGAGATTTCGGGCGTCAACGCTACCCGACGTTCATGCTCTGCAGTTTCTTTTAAAACACTTACAATCACCATTTTCTCCATTAAAAAAAGTTAGAATCAACATAATGAAATCAAACAACATCACAAATTGCGTTCTGTTGTTGAGAAAAAATTTAATTGTTTTTTAAAGGAAAGTAAGTTTAATTCGAAAAGTTATAGAAACTCTATAAGATAAAATTCCTCACTTGAAGTATGGGGTGAAGAGAGACAGAAGCACATCACAATAAGTAAGGGTTTTATAATTATAAATAAAATCAAGAATTATGAACACTCGGAGTACATTAATAGCGATAACTATACTCCCATTAATTTTTCTTATTTCCTGTAAGAAAGATTCGAAAAGTGATACAGGGGATGAATTTCCTCAGGAAATGCGTGCTGTCTGGCAGGAAGAGGGGTGGGATGATGGAGATGAAATAGGTCTGTATTTCAATACTAAAACGATGGGAGCCTGGGATTATGCCGGAGATGAATATGATCAGGGTGAAAACTGTTACTATAACTGGGAAGCTGGAGAACTTATTTCCTATGAAGGAAATAATTATCGAATCAGATTAGTAGATTTTTTCTCCGATGATATTGAGGAATTGACAGTCAACATTCGGGTTGATGGTAATATGATGACAATTATTGATCCTGAAGGTGAAGACAGTGAGCAAGAATATTCCAGAGATAGCCGGTCAATAGACGATCTGACTCCGGAATGCAGTGATCAGTTTAAGATCAGTACTGATGAGTTGAAAAGAAAATTTCAAACACTATTTTCGAACTAATCTTAATTCATAAACAGTATACAAAGGCCCGATTCTTCGGGCCTTTTTTTCTTAGAGGTAAAATTTTAATCATAAACCTGCTCTATCAAATTCATAGAAAATAAGAGGGATAAATTTGTTACAGAAAGCCTTATAATAAATTCGAATTTAAAAAAAGAATTTTATGGAAGACATTGCAGGAAAAACATTTGAAGTTGTAATTGTAGGAAGCGGTCCGGCCGGATTAACTGCCGCATTATATGCAGCAAGAGCCGATCTCAAACCATTGGTATTTGAAGGCCCGGAACCGGGTGGCCAATTGATGACGACCACCGACGTGGAAAATTTCCCCGGCTATCCTGATGGAGTGATGGGTCCAAAAATGATGCAGGACTTCCGCGAGCAAGCCACGCGTTTTGGTGCAGATTGCCGCTATGGATATGTAACGGATATTGATTTCAGTGAACGTCCATATAAAATAACCGTAGATGAAAAAACCGAGCTTTATGCGCATGCAATTATTGCTTCCACCGGTGCTTCAGCAAAATGGCTGCACTTGGAAAGCGAGCAAAAGTTACGCGGAAAAGGTGTTTCAGCCTGCGCAACCTGTGATGGTGCATTTTTTAGAAATCAACATGTGGTGGTTGTGGGTGGTGGAGATACCGCCATGGAAGAAGCGACTTTCCTTACCAAGTTTGCCAGCAAAGTAACGGTGATTCATCGTCGTGATGAGCTTCGTGCATCCAAAGCCATGCAAACCCGTGCATTCAACAACGAGAAAATTGAATTCATGTGGGACAGTGAGTTAGTTGAAGTATTGGGAGATAAAGTAGTGGAAGGGGTTAAGGTCAAGAATAGAAATAATGGCGACGTCACTACTTTAGATGATGTTACGGGAGTTTTTGTAGCCATCGGTCATAAACCGAATACAGATCTGTTCAAAGGAGTAGTTGAAATGGATGATGTGGGTTACATACAAACCAAGGGTCAATCAACTGAAACTGATCTGCCCGGTTTATTTGCCTGCGGAGATGCCATGGATGCCGTATATCGACAGGCAGTGACTGCAGCAGGAACCGGATGTAAAGCTGCTCTAGATGCTGAACGTTACCTGGGTGATCTGGAAAGTGAAAAAGCCATCGCCGAATCTCATTGGAAGTAAGTTATTAGGAGATTGAGAGATTAAGTATTTGGATACTTAATCTCTCAATAACTCAATCTCCAAATCACTTCTTTTTCTTGCCAACCGTTTTCTCTTCCTTCTCCTCTTCTTTAGAAGCTGAATCATCTTTTTTGGATTTTGACTTGGCTTTGGGCTCTTCTTCCTGCTCGTCCTCATCCTTGATATCAATAAATTCAGCATCGACAGAATACTCATCATCGTCTGTAACTTCGCGCTCTACGATGATCTGGTAATCGTTGATAAACATGGCAAACATTCCAATGGCCGATATTACCGGTGCCATAGCTCCTACTAAAGCTGCCCCAGTCACACCAAATGCGAGCTGTGTCTGGAATTTAACCTCACCTTCTTTGTTCTTTATGATCAGTCTACGGGCACTTCCTTCTTTGATCAAATTTCGGATCTGTTTGATCACTTCATTAACACCACCCTGGATCTCTTGATAGATGGTTTTTGCTTTGTCTTTAGCTTCTTCTTTTTTCATGACATGTAAGATTTATGAACTTTTTTTGTAAGGAATTGCTTTCCCACCGCTCTAACTACGTAAAGATAACATAAAAGATTCAGGTACAAATTATGCTTTCAAGAGTTTATTGTGCATCCACCGTTGGGGTAGATGCAAAAATTATCGATGTAGAAACCCATCATACCAATGGACTGCCAAAGTTTTTTTTGGTGGGATTACCGGATCGGGCAATTAAAGAATCCCGTGACCGGGTAGAAGCAGCCATTCGGAATACAGGCTCATTTTATCCATTGGGAAGAATCACCGCAAATCTGGCTCCGGCCGATCTGCCCAAAGAGGGCAATGGATTCGATCTTCCCATTGCCATTGGAATTTTGAATATGTCCGGACAACTTCATACTGATAAACTCGAAGATACAGTGATGCTGGGAGAATTAGCTTTGGACGGAAAGATAAGACCGGTAAAAGGTGTGCTGCCGGTAGCCGTAGAAGCTAAGCGAAAAGGCTTTAAATATTTGGTGGTTCCTAAAGAAAACGGAGGTGAAGCCGCAGTAGTGGAAGACCTGGAGATATTTCCATTTGAGCATCTGAACCAGGTCAAGGATTGGTTGGAAAATCGTGGAAGTATGGAGCCATTGCGAAGTGATGTCCAGCAATATTTCCATCAAAACGGAAAACATAATCCACTGGATTTTAGTGATGTAAGGGGGCAGGAAAATGTGAAACGTGCCCTTGAGATCGCTGCTTCTGGGGGACATAATGTAATTATGGTGGGTCCGCCAGGTTCAGGTAAAACGATGATGGCACGTCGAATTCCAACTATTCTTCCGCCGCTTACTTTAGACGAAGCCCTGGAAACGACCAAGATCCATTCAGTTTCCGGAATTCTTGAATCGAATAAGGCGCTTATCACAAAACGTCAGTTTCGATCACCTCATCACACGGTTTCTGATGTAGCTTTGGTTGGTGGAGGGAGCATACCAATGCCGGGGGAGATCTCGATGGCACACAATGGCGTTTTGTTCTTGGATGAATTGCCGGAATTCAAGCGAAGTGCGCTGGAAGTGATGCGTCAGCCTCTGGAAGATGGATTTGTTTCCATTTCAAGGGCACGAATGAGTGTGACCTATCCAAGCCGTGTAATGCTGGTAGCTTCGATGAATCCCTCACCATCAGGGGATTGGTATGATCCTCACGAAATGAATGGGACGTCTTCATTACAGATGCAGCGCTATTTGAGCAAGATCAGCGGTCCGTTGTTAGATCGGATAGATCTTCATATTGAAGTCCACAAAGTTAGTTATGAAGAACTTTCAGGAAAGGCTAAAGGAGAATCATCTGAGGAGATCCGACAACGAGTCATAAAAGCAAGAGAAGTTCAATCTCAACGATTTATGGGGATGAAAGGAGTCTACAGCAATGCACAAATGAGTACCCGAATGGTTCGGAAAGTATGTCAGCTGGATGAAGCCGGCTCCGAAATTCTCAAAAAAGCCATTACCTCACTGGGGCTTTCAGCTCGCGCCTATGATCGAATACTAAAAGTATCTCGTACCGTAGCTGATCTTGATTACTCTGAAAATATCAAATCGAACCATGTTGCAGAAGCGATTCAGTATCGGAGTTTGGATAGAGAAGGGTGGCTTGGTTAGAATATCGAATATTGAATATTCAACATTGAAATCAGAAGTGAAATGAGTGAGAATAGAAAATATGATTTGGAAGATAGGTTAATTGGTTTTTCAATTGGAATAATGAATTTAGTAGAGATGTTACCTAAAACGTACACCGGTAAGCATTTTGCAAACCAATTGGTTCGTAGCGGAACCTCGCCCTCGTTTCAGTATGCAGAGGCTAAGAGTGCAGAATCAAGAAAAGATTTTGTTCACAAATTCAAAATTGCTCTGAAAGAACTCAGGGAGTCTTCTACTTGCATGAAGATCATTAAACGTAAACCTTTGTTGAAAGATCAATTACTTGATGAGTTGTTAACCGAGTGCGAAGAATTGATCTCAATTTTTGTGAAAAGCATTAACACCGCCGAGCAAAATATGAGGAAAACATAAATTCAATGTTCAGTGTTGAATGTTCAATATTCGATATTCTTTTCACATGTTCATGCGGTGTAATAAAAGAATGAATTTTATGTAATTATAGTTAGCAGTATAAGTCTAAAAAGAGAGACGGTAATCATTTACAGAGGAGGCGGCCATGAAAAAAAGAACAGCATATTGGAAAGGAGGATTGGTATTCAGCTTACCACTATTGATCATTTTGATCTATTTATTATTGGTACTATAAAGCAGTTGATTCAAGCTGTGAAATTGGATAAGCTTTCCCTCCCAAATTAATCCAACATAGCACAGATATTTTGTCCACTTTTGTTAATGTAGCTTTACCGGCAGCCGTCCGGAAGCAATTTACTTATCATGTACCCAAAGAGCTTGAAAGCTCCATTCAGGCTGGACAAAGAGTGTGGATCCCTTTTCGTAATTATAATGCTATTGGGGTGATCGTGCGGATTCATCAAAAAAAACCTTCCTTTAAAACAAAACCCATTCGCAAAATTCTGGACGAAGAACCTATTCTCTCCAAAGAAGTACTTGATCTAACTGAATGGATCTCAAGATTCTATTTCAGTAGTTGGGGGGAAACCATACAGGCGGCCCTTCCGGCAGGACTCAATTTTGTTTCCCGAAAAAACCTCAGAATATCAGAATTCCTTGATAAGAGCGTACTTGATAATGAAGAACAAGAAGTGATCGAGGAACTGGAATTAAATGAGACCACGCTAAACGAAGCTAAAAAGCGATGGAAGGGAACAAATTTAAACAAGGTCTTTTCGAAACTGCTTAAAGATAAGAAGATCGAGATATGGGAAGAGCCAGATCTTAAGGTGACTGTGGCCACGGAGCGGGAATGGATCTGGGTCGATGGTAAAGATGAAGGATCAGCTAAAAAATTTCTGGAAAGTGAAGAAGTAAATGAAGACCTAAAATGGACTTCGGCTTTAGCTCAAATTGCAGAAGAACTTCCTATCCGACAATCAGAAATTTCGGACGATTCAACATTTACTCCTTATACTCTCAAGAAATTACAGGAGGAAGGATGGATCACTTTTCGTGAAGTAGAAAAAATAACAGATATAGAAAATCTGGATCACGACCCGGATTCCATAAAAATGCTGAATGAGGATCAGGAAAAAGCATTTAAAAAGATCAGTGACTCTTTAGATAAAGAGGAGTTTACTAATTATTTGTTATTTGGAATTACAGGAAGCGGGAAGACAGAGGTATATATTCATGCCCTGAAACAAGTGGTTGAAAGTGGAAAGGGCGGAATAGTCCTCGTTCCTGAAATTGCACTGACTCCTCAGACAGTGTCTAGATTTTATAGAATTTTTGGGGATAAAATTGCGGTCTTGCACAGCCGAATGACCAACCGCGAACGTCTTCGGGCATGGAAAGATCTTAACTCCGGGAAAAAGAATATTGCCATTGGGCCTCGTTCAGCTGTGTTTGCTCCGGTTCAGAATTTAGGGCTGATCATACTTGATGAAGAACACGACAGTTCTTACAAACAGATAGATCCTGCCCCGAGGTACCATGCCCGGGAGACAGCGATCGTTCGGGCTACTATGAATGACGCTGTGGTGATTATGGGATCGGCAACTCCGAGTATGCAGGCTTTGAATATGGCTGCGAAAAAGAAATGTGAACTGTTAGAACTTACAAAGCGCCATGCGAAAGCCGTACTGCCGGAAGTCCAAATCCTGGATCTGAAGCAATACAAAGGCGCCATGCGGGGAGAATTCGCGGTTCCATTATTTATGGCGATGGAAGAAGCGCTGGCCAAGAATGAGCAGATCATTCTATTGTATAATCGCAGGGGATATGCCAGTTATTTACAGTGCGAAGATTGTGGTCATATTCCGGAAAGTCCCGAAAGTTCGGTCAGCCTGACCTATCATAAGCGCAAAAATTTGTTGATGGATCACTACACCGGCTACTCCCGCCGAAAAGATCTGAAATGTGAACATTGCGGTTCACCCAATTTGAAAATACAGGGTTCCGGCACGCAGAATATTGAAGAACAGCTGGAAGAACTTTTCCCCGAGGCAAACATCATTCGCTTTGACCGTGATTCAACTTCTCGTAAGGGAGCTCATGAAAGAATACTGAAAATGTTTGGCGAAGGGGAGGCTGATATCATGATTGGAACACAGCTGGTAGCTAAAGGACTTGATTTCCCTAACGTAACTGTGGTTGGCGTGGTGAATGCCGATACCGAACTGGCATTTCCGTCCTTTCAGGCTACAGAGCGTATGTACCAGCTATTGAGCCAGGTTTCAGGCCGATCGGGCAGGGGGGATAAACCCGGAGTTGTATTTTTACAAACCCGGCAGCCTGACAATCCCGCGCTGAAGTTTGCCAAAGATCACGATCACCGTGGGTTTGCCCGGCAGGAAATGGAGTTTCGAAAGCCCTTGCACTATCCGCCCTATTCAAGACTGATCCGGTTTGAGCTGAAATCAACCAAAGATCATGAAGTCAACATGGCTGCTCACGCCTTAAAGAATTCGATTGAGCTGGTAGTTCCTGATTCCCCGGTTTTGGGGCCGTCCCCTGCTGCTATTCCGTGGATGAATAAGAAATTTATTTGGGAGATCATGCTCAAGATCGATACCGAAAAAGGAGCGAATTATATAGAGATGTTGCTGGAGAAAATTATAGCCGTATATGAGGCCGATATCAAAGGGAAGTTCTCATCGGTTCGTGTGAATGTGAATGTTGATGCCATCCAATAAGTTATTTTAATGGCCTGCTCAACTAAAAACTTGCAAAAACCCTTTCAAAGTGGGTATTTAAGGATAGTTTAACACCATATAAAATTTGATAGAAAATGGGAGAAGAGCGCGTTAGGCTTGCAGACGATAATGAAAAGGTGCAAACCTTTATGAAGCACGTGCTTCGCGATATGCGGGCACTGAAAACCATGCTGGATGAAGATTGGTTTGAAACAGATATCCTGCGGATTGGAGCCGAGCAAGAACTTTGTATGGTTGATGCACATGGAAAGGTATTTCCAAGATCTATGGAGGTATTGGAAGCTCTTGGGGAGGGTAACTACACCACTGAATTTGCCCGTTTCAATCTTGAGGTCAATATGGATCCGCTTGAATTTACCGGCAACAGCCTCTCTCAAATGGAGCATAATTTACACAATGAAGTTGAGAAGGTACGTAAGACCGTCCGTGAAATGGGCGGGGATATTTTGCTCACCGGAATTCTTCCTACCATCAGAAAAATGGATGTGGATATCAAAAACCTCACTCCGCTTCAACGTTATGAAGCCTTATGCGAAGCCATCAACAAACTTCGCGGAAAGGAATTTGAGCTCCGGATTCAGGGCATGGATGAGTTGCTTATGAAATTTGATTCTCCACTTTTAGAAGCATGTAATACAGGGTTTCAGGTGCATTTACAGGTGAAACCATCCGAGTTTGTGAATCGATATAATATAGCCCAGGCAGTGACGGCTCCGGTTTTAGCTTGTGCCGTAAACTCTCCAGTCTTATTTGGTAAACGGTTATGGGCGGAAACAAGAGTCGCTTTATTCCACCAGTCTATTGATACGCGGCAGGTAGGTGAGCACTTGCGTGACTCAAGTCCAAGAGTAACCTTTGGCAATCAGTGGCTGGAAAACAGCATTTTGGATATCTATAAAGAAGATATTTCCCGCTATCGTGTTATGCTGAGTGCTGAAGTCGAGGAAGACGTAGAGCGACTCATGAAAGAAGGAAAAGCTCCCGAACTGATGGCCTTAAGAGTGCACAATTCTTCGGTATATAGGTGGAATCGACCTTGTTACGGCGTTGGGAACGGCAAGCCGCACTTACGTATTGAGAACCGAGTTTTCCCTTCCGGCCCAACGGTGGTGGATGAAGTAGCAAATGCTGCATTTTGGCTGGGACTGCTGAATGGTTTTGAGGATGAATATGAAGATATTACCAGCGAATTAGATTTTGATGATGCCCGGATGAATTTCTTTGCGGCTTCGAAGTTGGGACTCGATACAAAATTCATGTGGACGAAAGACCGAAAGATCACAGCTATTGATCTGATCAAAGATGAGTTACTGCCGATCGCAAAAAACGGACTTCAAAAAGCAAATATAGATTCTTCCGATATTGATACTTATCTGGGCGTGATAGAAGAAAGAGTGAAGACCGCTCAAACGGGTTCTTACTGGGTAGTCAAATCATATGGAAACCTAATCAAGAAAGGCAATCGTGAACAAGCTCTTTCAGCTATCACAAACGCAATGATCAAGAATCAGAAAAAAGGAGAGCCGGCTCATAAATGGGGACTTGCTAAGATCGAGGATATGGATCACTGGAGGCCTTCAAAGCTGATGGTTGAGGAATTTATGACCACCGACCTGTTCACGGTTCGAAAAGACGATATTCTTGAATTCGTAGCCAACCTGCTTGATTGGCGAAGTATTCGTTACATCCCGGTAGAAGATGATCAAAAGCATTTGGTGGGGCTTATCACAATGCGCAAGGTTTTACGTGAATACACCAAAGTTGTAAATGAAGATGAAGAAGCTTCGGTCACACAAACGGTAAACGATATAATGGAGCAAAACCCAATAACCATTCACCCGGAGGCTTCAATTATGGAAGCTATGGAAATTATGCAGGATCAAAAGATCGGCTGCTTGCCGGTGGTAAAGAACAGCCGGCTGGTTGGGGTGATCACCGAGGATAATTTTATGAATATTACCCGGCGCCTGCTACAGGTATTAGATAATGAGGTTAACCGTGATGAGTAATGAAGTGATAAAGTAAGCAGTTAATAATTAGCGACCCTTAAATACTTTATCACTTCATCACTTACACATTTAAAAAACATTTTTAAGATTTGCCTTCAGCTAAAGAGAAAATATCAAAAACGGAAAACATAGAATATTCAGATCGGTTGATCGGAGATTTACAGGGAGATCACCCGGGACCAACTGTGATCGCTTTATCAGGGATTCATGGAAATGAGCCAACTGGCATTGAAGCAATACGGCATGTAATAGAGCAGCTGGAAAATAAACAGTCTGAATTTCATGGACGCTTTATTGGGTTGATTGGAAATATTGAAGCGCTGAGAGATCGTAAGAGGTTTATTGACGAAGATATGAACCGGATCTGGTTTACTTCAATTTTAGATAAGATAAGACGGACGCCCATCGAAGAAGTACAAACAGCCGAGCGCAGAGAAACTAAAAAACTGCTTGAGGTCATTGATCCTATCATAATGGAAGAAGAGCCGGGGCAGCCGGTTATCTTTGTGGATCTGCATAGTTTTTCAGCGGAGAGCGGATTGTTTGTGATCAGTACCAGGGACGACCGGAATGTAGAATTACTCGCCCAGCTTAGGGTTCCACTGATTTTTGGAATTGAAAAAGCACTGCATGGAACGGCTCTAAGGTATATTCAGAATACCGGAAATATTGGCTTTGCTTTCGAGACGGGGCAGCATTTTACGGAATTTGCTGAGGATAATGCTACGGCCGGACTGATGTGTCTGCTGGTGGCAGCCGGATGTATCCTGGCATCCGAGATCGAAGATTTTACCCGCTATTACGACTACCTGAATACTCAGACCGAAGACCTTCCGCATAAAGTAGAATTTTTATATAAACACATTATAGAGCCGGACGACCGCTTTGAAATGCGCCCCGGGTTCAAAAACTTCGATAAAGTGAAAAAAGGACAGTGGCTGGCCAATGACCGCCACGGAAAGATTTTGGCTCAGCGAAGCGGTTATATTTTGATGCCTCTATACCAGCAACAGGGCGAGGATGGTTTTTTCATTGTACAGGAGTGTGAGTAGGCTTCTTCATTAATTACAGAGGTTATTTTTATTCCTGATTTATTTTTGTTGAGTGGTAAGTACTTTCCGTAAGTTTACAGACTATATTTTTTGAGAACTATGTAATTTAAAGATGAAAAACGATTACGAATTTATTGATGGTACGCGGCTTTCGTCAGTGATCGAGGCCCTGATCTTTGCCAGTGATGAACCGATTCCCGGATCCAAGATCCGTGAGATCATCGTAGAGAATGAAGAACAAATTGAGATTACCGAAGAGACCGTTCAGGATTTTGTGGATAAGCTGAATGAGCGATACGACGAAAACGGGCTTAGTTTCAGGATTCAACTATTGGGAGGTGGTTACACCTTTGTAACCGAATCAAAATATCACTATTGGCTCAGTATTTTTCAGCATGAAAATGCGTACCGAAAATTGTCACAATCAGCGATCGAGTCACTCGCTATTGTAGCTTACCGACAGCCCATAACCAAGCCGGAAGTGGATCAAATTCGTGGAGTAGATTCAGGTTATATATTACGTCAGCTTATGGAGAAGGCATTGATCGAAGTTTCAGGCCGGGCTGACAGCCCCGGGAAGCCCTTGCTTTACAGAACCACCAAACATTTTTTAACCCATTTTGGCATTAATTCAGTAGATGAACTTCCGAAACCCCGCGAGATTGATGAGATCTTAAAAGATGATGACATGGCCGAACACCGGCAATTACTAATGGAAAGGCAGTTGATGATAGATGACTTTGAAGCAGAAGAGGAGGAAGAAGTATCTCCCGAAGAAAAAGCCCGCGAAATATTTAATGAATTTGAAGACAAAAGAAGACTTTCAGAGGATAGTGAGAAAGCTGAGGAAAAAGATGCCGACAAAACTAATGGAAATACCGACGAAATTGACGAGGAAGAATGAGTAACAATAAAGGAAAGAGAAGGCCGAAAAATAAAGCAGATGATAAAAAAGCAGCCAAGGTAGATCAGAATTATTCTCAGGAAGAGGAGATCAGGCTGAACAAATTTATCGCCCATGCAGGATTCTGTTCCCGTCGGGAAGCTGACACTTACATTTCGGCCGGTAAAGTACAGGTAAATGGGCAGGTTACCACGGAGCTGGGTACAAAAGTCCGCCGCAAAGATTCTGTAGTGGTCGACGGACAAAATTTAAGTCTGGAGCCTTTTGTGTATTTACTGCTTCACAAATCAAAGGATGTGATCACCACAACCGATGATGAGAAAGATCGCACCACGGTTATGGACCTGATCGAAGACGCTACCGGTTACAGGGTATATCCTGTTGGTCGGTTAGACCGGAACACGACCGGGCTTTTGGTGTTAACAAACGATGGAGACCTTGCGCATCGGCTCATGCATCCAAGTTATTCAGTTCGAAAGACCTACCAGATTGGAACTGAAGACCCTTTAACTGAAGGTCAGCTTGAGCAATTTTTGGAAGGTATAGAGCTGGAAGATGGCATTGCCAAAGGATATAATATCGTACAATTTGTGGATGATCCCCTGACTTTTGAAATGTCGGTTTTTGAAGGTCGAAATCACCTCATACGCCGTATGGTGCAATTTCATGGAACGTCCGTTACAAAACTGAAACGCATTGAATATGCCGGGCTAACATTGAAAGATGTTCCAATGGGTCGCTGGAGGTTTCTGAGACAAAATGAAATTAATAACCTCCGGAAATTGGTTAAACTGGAGACATTAGACTTTAACAAAGGCAACTAACACCCTTTTTCATGGAAATAAATAGTATTGCCATTTCATCCGGACAAGTAGAATCCAGCGAAGGACTACCCATTCGGTATGATCTGTATTCACCTATTTCAAGAAACTCTCTAAGCTTCCCGGTACTTATCTTCTTGCATGGCTTTAAAGGTTTTAAAGACTGGGGGCCGTTTCCAGATGTTTGTGAAGAAATGGCAAGAGCCGGTTTCGGAGTTGTTGCTATGAATTTTTCTTTGAATGGAATTGGGGAAAATAAAACGGAATTCACTGAGTTGGATCTGTTTGAACGAGAGACCTTTTCTCAGGATCTGAATGATATCGGAACTGTGATTGAAGCATTGCAAAAAGGAGAGATCTCTGACAATCACTCCAGTCTTAATACGGATGTTATTGGCCTTTTGGGACATTCACGTGGCGGGCACACTGCTATTGCTGCTGCTGTAGAATATGATCCGGTACAGTGTTTGGTAACTTGGTCTGCTGTAGCAGATTATCGGGAACGATGGACCGATCAAATGAAAAAAGACTGGGAAAAACAGGGTTACACTGAAATTGAAAACAGCAGAACCGGCCAAAAGATGAAGGTCGGAAAAGTTGTCTATGACGACTCAATTGACAATGCAGATCGTGTTATTGCCATAGAACGTGTAAAAGAACTTCGTATACCTACTCTGTTTATTCATGGGCGTGATGATGAGTCTGTTTCTTATACTGATTCTGAAAAACTTCATATTGCTTGCGAAGCTCGTGATAAAGAATTACGCTTTGTGTCGAACGGGACTCATACCTATGGAGCTATTCACCCTTTTGAAGACCAAGACTTCCCTAAGCCCTTCTCTGAAGTGTTAGACTGGACGGAAGGTTGGTTTGTTGAACACTTAGGTTAATATATATTATGCTTTTAAACTTTTTACACAGCAATTAAGCCTTAATACCTTGATAAGGTTGAGAATAAGCCTCAACTTACTACACTACATAATAACTACAATTAATCAGGAAAATTTATGAGTAACAGTACGTTTAATTTGAAAATGCTTTCTGTGCTTTTTCTAAGTTTTGCCTTTGTTTTTACAGGGTGTAAATCATCAGAACAAGTATCAGAAACTCCGGACCGGCCCGATCGAAGTACAAGGAGTGCACCCGGTGATACTGACATGAAAAAATATAGCGAAGTCATCACAGATGATGCAGAATCTGATGAAGGACTATTCAATGTCCACAAAGTGGATGGCAAGTATTACTATGAAATTCCTGATGACCACTTAGAGCGGGAAATGTTGTTGGTAACCCGTGTAGTTAAAACCGCTGATAATCTTGGTTACGGCGGAGAGAAAATGAATACACAAATAGTCCGCTGGCAAAAGAAAGACAAGAATATCTTATTGAGACATGTGTCTTATGAAAATGTAGCTACAGAAGGAAAACCGATCTATGAAGCGGTTAAAAATTCTAACTTTGAGCCAATAATTGCTTCATTTAGCATTGAATCTTTGAATGAAGATTCAACAGGATCTGTAATTGAAGTAACTCCACTTTTTACAACAGATATTCCCTCACTTGGAATGTCCAGTAACCAACGAAGTTCCTATCAGGTTAGAAGGTTGGATGGCAGCCGTACATTTATTGAGCACATTAACAGTTACCCTGAGAATATAGAGGCTCGCAATGTGCTAACTTATGATGCAGGTCAGCCTCCATCAAATTCTTCAACAGGGACAATTTCAATGGAAGTGAATCACAGTATGATCGTGCTTCCTGAAGAAGAAATGCGACCACGTTCTTATGATCAACGAGTTGGATTTTTCAGTGTAAATAAAACTGAATACTCAGATGAAGCTCAAAAAGCAAAGCAGATCCGGCATGTTACCCGCTGGAAACTTGTCCCTAAAGACAAAGAAGCTTATCAGGCATGGTTAGACGGTGAAAGTAATGAGTTGGTAGAACCGGAAGAACCAATCGTTTATTATGTAGATCCTGCAACTCCTGAAAAATGGAGAAAATATCTCCTTCAGGGTGTTGATGACTGGCAAGTAGCTTTTGAAGAAGCCGGATTTAAAAATGCCATTGTAGGGAAGCTCCCTCCAACGAAAGAGGAAGATCCTGAATTCAGCCCTGAAGATGTACGCTATTCTGTGATCCGTTATTTTGCGTCTCCAATTCAGAATGCATATGGACCTCATGTACACGATCCGCGATCAGGTCAAATTCTTGAAAGTGATATCGGGTGGTACCATAACGTAATGAATCTGTTGAGAAACTGGTTCTTCATTCAAACGGCAGCCACTAATCCTGATGCACGTGGTGTTGAGTTTGACGATGAGGTAATGGGCGAATTGATCCGTTTTGTATCGGCACACGAAGTTGGACACACACTTGGTTTTCCACATAACTTCGGTTCAAGCTATGCTTACACGGTAGAACAACTCCGCGATCCTGAATTTACTTCTAACCATGGAACGGCACCATCTATCATGGATTATGCCCGTTTTAACTATATAGCCCAGCCAGGTGACGGTGTTACCAATTTCTATCCTGCTGTCGGTGAATATGACAAATGGAATGCGAAATGGGGTTACACCTGGTTTCCGGAAGACATGAGTGATGAAGAAATTGAAGCTACTCTTAATGAGTGGACCAAAGAAAGAGCCGACGATCCGGTATACTTTTACGGACGTCAGACCGGTTCAAAAATAGATCCTCGTTCTCAAAATGAAGACCTGACTAATGATGCTATGGAAGCCGGTGAACTTGGCCTTGCCAACTTACAGGTAATTACGGAAAACCTCATCGACTGGATCGAAGAAGATGGTAAAAACTTTGAAGATCTGAACGAACTCTATAATAACATTATAGGGCAATGGAGTCGATATATGGGGCACGCGTTAAGCAACGTTGGCGGTGTTTATGAAGATCATAAAACCTTTGATCAGGATGGGGTTGTTTATAACCCGGTTCCTGAAGCTACTCAACGAGAAGCTATGTCGTTTCTCCAGCAGCATGCATTCAGCGCACCTTCCTGGGCATTTAACGAGGAAATCCTCGACCGTGTAAACCAAGCATCTGCAATTGAATCATTCCGCCGGGCACAAGCCGGTGTTCTGAGCAATTTAGTGGGAGCTTCACGAATAGCCCGCCTGATAGAGTATGAAAAACGTACAGATGGCGATTCATACACAGCCTTTGAAATGATGGATGACGTAAGGAACGGCATCTTTAAAGAGGTGAGAGCCAATGAAAACATTAACGTTCATCGCAGATATCTGCAGCGTGCATATATCGAAGAAATGGCTAATCTGATGGAAATGGAATCACAAGGTGGAGGCTGGTTTGGTCCTTCGATCAATGTGAGTCAATCAGATATACGTGCCAACGTACGTAATCAGTTAACCA
Organism: Gracilimonas sp.; assembly: GCA_040904925.1. GTDB lineage: Bacteria > Bacteroidota > Rhodothermia > Balneolales > Balneolaceae > Gracilimonas. Next base: position 100,573 of record JBBDSP010000016.1, read on the forward strand.
TTTTGAACCGTGATATAAATAGTGCAATTCAAAATGGTGGCCTTGATCGTGTGACTCGTACTCACCTTGAAGATGCTTCAGCAACTATTGAAGACATTCTTGAAAGCGATGACTAATTGCTGATCAGCTAAACTTTTAAAGCCCCCGTTCAAATTTTATGAATGGGGGCTTTTTATGTAAACTACTTTTTGAACCTGAAGTACCTTTTTAGCATTTTAGAGCAGCCGGTAATTAAATCATGAAGCAGATATGGAAGGATTGATCGAATTTTTTGAAAACGTACCTACCACATTCAGAGCTGGTATTTTGATTGGAGGTATTTTTCTATTTTGGGTGATCGAAGGAGTTTTTCCCCTCTTCGAATTTGGATATAAAAAAGTACGCCATGCTGCTATAAACTTAGTGTTGAATGGGTTTTTTGTAGTCATAGGACTCGGTTTTGCCGGGATATTGGTATGGTCATCGAATTATGTGACCACGAATGAATTTGGGGTACTTCAGTGGATTGAAATGCCGTTATGGGCACAGGCAATTGTTGGAGTGATGCTGCTCGATTTTTTTGGCGCCTATTTGATTCATTGGATCGAGCACAAAATTAAATTCATGTGGAAATTTCATCTTGTACACCACAGTGATACTACCGTAGATGTAACAACAGGACTTCGCCATCATCCCGGTGAGGCGGTCTTCAGAATGGTCTTTACGATTATTGGGGTGATATTTGTGGGAGTACCGATATGGATCATATTCCTCTACCAAAGTATTTCGGCACTATTTGCCCACCTGACACATGCCAATATCAACATGCCGAAAAAGTTAGACCGGGCATTATCCTGGGTATTTATCACACCGCTGATGCATAAAGTGCATCACCACTATACACAGCCGTTTACGGATACCAACTACGGAAATATCTTTGCGATTTGGGACCGTATGTTCGGCACTTTCGCTGAAGTAAATGACGTCTCAGAACTAACCTACGGTATAGATACCCACATGGACCCAGAAGAAAATGATAATCTGGGGAATTTATTGAAGATCCCTTTTCAGCCATACCGCCCACCTACAGGTACTAAATTTGGAGAAGAACCGGAACTAAGAAAGCCAAAAAAATAGATTATTTAGATTTTGGCCAGATTAAGCTGATCGTAATACCAACGAGAACTACAACAAATGTTCCTACAGGGTTCAACCATAAGAACTCAACTGCCTTGGCATATCCATCCGGAATTGTATTCCAGGGAAAGATGAATGAATAGTCGCCTGTAGTTGCATTGTAGAAAAAACGGTCGAAGGCGAACACCGAAAACATCCCGGTAAGCAGACCGGTTAAAGCACCGGTTCCGGTAGCTCGTTTTACCCAAAGAAGCAGAATAAAAACCCCAAGGATGGAACCATAAAAGTAGCTTCCGATCTGATTAACAAGTTCAATGATAGATCGGGTTTCACCCATCAACAAAGCAGAGACGGTGGCAAGAGCTCCCCAGAAAAAAGTCACACTCCGCGACGACTTCAAATAATGAGTCTCTGTATGTAAATCTCCTTGTAGCCGCTGATACCAGTCAACAATAGAAACCGTCGTCAAAGCATTTAGCTCACTGTCGATAGAGCTGAGGGCCGCTGCAAAAATTCCTCCCACCACTAATCCAATGATACCAATAGGAACGTAATTGAGAATGAAGTATGGGAAAATGTAGTTAGTGTCATTTACATCAGCCTGTCTAATTTCGGCCTGTAATGCTAGTTCAGCATCGCGGGCTTCGTTCATCTGAGCATCTGTCTCTACAAAAAGCTGCTGAGATTGATTATCCCGACTTTGAACGGCTGCAAGAGCTGCTTCTTGTCTGCTTAAATGAGCAACTTCATATTCCTGGAGGATCTTCTGCTCGGCTATTTGCTGCTGTTCATTTTGGGCAACGGGTTCAGTAGCACGGAATGAGGCCGGAGCGGAATTGAAAATAAAGAACACGTACAACATGACCCCGAGTAACAGAATAAAAAACTGCATAGGTATTTTGGCGTATGCAGTTAACAACAGAGATTTTCGGGCATTTTTCACCGAATCTGTAGTCAGGTATCGCTGTACTTGAGATTGGTCGGTACCGAAATAAGAAGCCATTAAAAAGAAGGCAGCGATCACTCCGCTCCATACATTATATTTTTCGGTAAGATCGAAACTAACGTCAAGAACAGTAAGCTTGTCCAGACTTCCCGCCAGATAAAGGGCTCCCTCAAAGCCAACCTCTTCCGGTAAATTTATCCAAATGAGAATGAAGCAAAAGACGAGGCCAAACATCATAATGATCATTTGTTTTACATCGGTTGTAATTACCCCTGCAATTCCACCTACCGTAGTATAAAGAGTAGCAATTACACCAATGATGAGAATAGTGATATTCAGCGGTAATCCAAGTAAAAGTGCAAGGACATAAGAAGGCGCGGCAATCAAGACCCCGAGAGCGAGTCCGCGGGAAATAAGAAAAAGTCCGGAGGTAGTAAGCCTGGTCTTTAACCCAAAACGTTCTTCTAGTACTTCGTACGCTGTGAAGTTCTGCATCTTACTGAAAAAAGGAACCAGGAACATACAGATGAAGATCATCGCAAATGGAATGGCCAGATAAACCTGTACAAACCGCATGTCTTCTACATAAGCGATCCCGGTGGTTCCAATAAAAGTGATAGCAGAGGCCTGGGTTGCCATCACGGAAAGTCCCGCCGCCCACCAGGGCATAGAGCGGTTAGCAAGCAGATATCCCTCAATGGTGGAAGCGTCTTTTCCCCGGCGCGTACCATCCCAGATGGTATAGCCTAAAAATGCGATCAAAACCGTCCAGTCGATCCAGCTCATTTACGGAAGGTTGAATGTTGAGGTGAACCAAAAGAAAAGAAAAATAAAAACAATGCCTAAAATAGCCACTGCAGTATAGTCTTTGAGCCATTCAGGTTTTATGTCATCCTTGGGTTTATTATCCATGGCAGATAATAGATAATGTAGGATTCTTTTGAAAGTGAAATATGAATAGCGTTGGTACTGTTTGTGCATTTTTTGTACTCTGTCAAAGTATTTTATAATTCAGAAATTATGATAGCTATAATATGATCACAGCCTTCAAAGAGATCCGTAAATATGCCGGGCTGATCGGTGGTTTTTTGGTTTTTGTGATCATGTTGATGAGTCCCGTTCCGGATGGGTTAACAGATGCAGCATGGAAAACAGCAGCTGTTACCATGCTTATGGCGGCTTGGTGGATCACGGAGGCGCTACCGATCTCGGTAACAGCTTTGTTGCCCATTGTATTATTTCCGGTTTTGGAGGTGAGCACTATCAGTGAGGCCACTACGCCTTATGCAAACCCACTCATATTTTTATTTTTGGGAGGATTTATCATTGCATTGGCTATGGAGAAGTGGAATCTGCACCGCCGTATAGCCATCAATATTGTTAGTTTTGTAGGGGTGAAGCCATCATCAATTATATTCGGATTTATCTTATCAGCGGCATTTTTGAGTATGTGGGTGAGTAATACAGCAACGGCGATCATGATGCTTCCTATTGCGATGTCAATTCTTGCACTGGTCGAAACAGAAAGTGGAGATGATAAAACGAATTTTGAGATCGTAATAGTCCTGAGCATTGCCTATGCCTGTAATATTGGTGGAATGGGAACCCTGATAGGAACTCCACCCAACGCTCTGCTTGCTGGATTTATGCTGGAAAACTATGGTATCGAGATCAGTTTTGTTGACTGGCTGAAAGTCGGCTTACCCCTCGTTATAATATCATTGCCTCTGATGTATTACGTTTTAACTAAACTTATATATCCAATAAAGATCGAGGTACTTCCCGGTGGAAAGGAACTGATTCAGAACCAACTGAATGATATGGGAAGTATTTCATCTCAAGAGAAAAAAGTAGCTGCGGTTTTCACAATAACAGCCATCTTATGGATAACCAGACCTCTTATTTCTGAATATTTCCCGGGAATTTCTGATGCGGGGATTGCAATAACTTCTGCTGTGGCTTTTTTTATTATTCCTGCAGATCTGAAAGAAAAAGAGTTTCTGTTGAAATGGTCAGATACCAAAAATTTACCTTGGGGAGTGCTCATTCTGTTTGGTGGTGGATTAAGTATGGCATCGGCAATCAGTGAAACCGGATTGGCCACATGGATTGGAGGGGGAATCGGAAGTTTGAATGCGTGGCCGATCTTATTGATCATATTGGCTGTGGTTACTCTAATAATTTTTTTAACGGAGATGACTAGCAATACAGCCTCTACGGCTGCTTTTCTCCCGATCTTGGCTTCAGTTGCAATTGGACTTGGTGAAAATCCATTGTTGTTAGCCATACCTACGGTTTTAGGAGCAAGCTGTGCATTTATGCTACCGGTGGCCACGCCTCCCAATGCTATTGTTTACGGAAGTGGAAAGATCACAATTCCGGAAATGTCGAAGGCCGGTCTTTGGCTGAATATGTTATTTATTTTACTCCTTACCGGTGCTTCGCTGACATTAATTGCCTGGGTTTTTGGGATAGATGTGGGAGTGCTTCCTGAATGGGTAGCTTGATTTTTTTAGCGTCAAAAACAAATTATTGAAACACAGACAGTGTTTTGTAACTTTAGGTAAATAAATTAAAGGAGACCCTATGAAACGTATACTACCTCTTGCTATACTAATTACAACGATTTTTTCAGTAACTACTTATGCCCAGTTTGAGATCGGTGCTTCCTATGAGCTACGCGATGAGGACCCTAAAAATGGATTTGGCATTCGAGTTCAAAAAGGAATTCTTGATCAGCTTCCTATCGTCAATCTTGGATTGAGATTACACGCAAGTTACTTTAGCGAAGAGAATAATATAGATTTTGATAATCAGTCCGGGTCATACTCAGAGGATCTTACCCATTATGATATTGGTATAGCCGCAATAGGTGGTGTCTCTATTGGTTTGCTTGAGCCATATGTTGGATTAGGACTTGGAACTGAAAATTATGAAAGAGCAGTACAAGATGCCCAAAATTCAGCGACTCCGGAAAGTGGTGAGGAAAGTAGTCTTTACTGGAATATGCTGGCTGGTGCAAAAGTAACCATTATTCCATTGATAAAGCCTTTTGTAGAATACCGATACTCAGTTTCTGAATTGGAAAAACCTGAGTTGGGTGATGTGAATTCCCAAACAGGAAGAATTATGTTTGGAGTATCTTTAAGTTTCTAAAATTATGGTATAGCTTTCAAAGCGGATATGAACTTCATGTCCGCTTTTTTTGTAGAATTTGATATATGTTAAGTGCTTTATATACCGTTAGTAAGTACTTTTATGAGATGAATAATTAGAAATATGAGCAGAGTTGCTTCCATAGATAAATATGACTTGAAAGGGTATAAACTTAAAAAAGCTCAGAAAGAAGATCTGAAGTTATTGCTAGAGGTGTGTCGCGAGCATATAAATGATGTAGATGAAGAAGCAATAACTTCGGCATTTAAACTCTGCTATTTGTCTCATGAGGACATGAAAAGAGCATCAGGTGAGCCCTATTATTTTCATCCTGTTGAAGTGGCTAAGATTGTGGCCAGCGAAATAAATATTGATGATATCTCAGTGATCGCATCTTTGTTGCACGATACGGTTGAAGATACTGACGTGAATCTGGATGACATCAGATATTGGTTTGGTGAAGAAGTTGCGTTGATCATTGACGGAGTGACCAAAATAACCGGGGTTTTTAAAAGTCGTGACAGCAAACAGGCAGAAGCATTTATGAAGCTGCTGCTTACAATGGCGGAAGATATTCGGGTTGTGCTGATCAAGTTTGCAGACCGGCTTCACAATATGCGAACCATTCAGCATTTAAAGCGGGAAAAACAGGTTAAGATTGCCTCTGAAACGATGGATCTTTACGCTCCGCTTGCTCATCGTTTTGGCCTGTTTCGTATTAAGAATGAGCTGGAAGATCTTTGTTTTAAAGCTATAGATCCTACCTCCTATAAATTTGTGGCACGAAAGCTCAGAGAGAAAAAGGAAGATCGCGAAGAGTTTATCAACGAATTCATGGACCCGATTAAAAATGAGTTGGGTAAAATGAAGTTCGAGTTCGAAATAAAAGGAAGGCCCAAACATATTTTTTCGATCTACCGCAAGATGCAAAGGCAGCAGAAGCCCTTTGAAGAAATTTATGATCTGTTTGCCATCCGGATAATTCTCGAAGATCCTCACAATAAAGAAGACTGCTGGAGGGTATACTCCATAATTACCGATTGGTACACTCCAATTCCGGAACGGTTTCGTGATTTTATATCTGTACCGAAGGCGAATGGATATCAATCTCTACATACTACAGTAATTACCAATAAAGGGCGGAAGGTAGAAGTTCAAATACGCACCCGTAGAATGGATGATATTGCTGAAAAAGGGCTGGCTGCCCACTGGAAATACAAAGAAGGCGCTCAGCAGGGGTCAGAAACGTTAGATAAATTTGTGAACTGGGTCAGGGATGTGTTGGATAATCCAAGACCTGATGCTGCAACCGATTTTGTGAAAGACTTTCAGCTCAATCTATATAAAGATGAGATCTATGTATTTACTCCTGATGGCGAGCTGAAAACCCTACCCCGGGAAGCGACGCCAATTGACTTCGCTTTTGAGATTCACAGTGAGATTGGGGAACGTGCTATGGCGGCTAAGGTAAATGGAAAAATGGTTCCACTCCGTCAGAAGCTTCACAATGGAGATCAGGTTGAGATCATAACCAGTAATAAGATCAATCTTAATCCGGATTGGATCGATGATGTGGTTACACATAAAGCTAAATCACGTATCCGGCAGTTTATAAAACAGAAACAGCGGAAAGTTGCGGAAGAAGGTCGCGAGATCTGGGATAAAAGGGCCAAAAAAGGCAGTATAGAAATTTCAGAACAAGAGCTGAATAAATTTGCCAAAAGGTTCAATTATGAATCTACCCAAGATATGTTCTTTGATATTGGGTCCGGTATGTTTGCAGTAAATGACCTATTCAAAGAGGTTAAGAAGTTTAAAAGTACAGGTAGATTTGAAGAGCAGGAATCTCCCGAAGTGAATCCGATTACGGAAGAAGAGATTCAGGATAAATATATAAATGCCGCAAGGTCAGTTGGGGATGGTAAGGCACTTTATATCAATGGAGAGTTGAGCAATATCAAGTATTCGTATGCCAACTGTTGCAACCCAATTCCAGGTGATGAGGTGATCGGTTTTATAAGCAGAACGGGAGATATTAAGATTCACCGCGCCATGTGTAATAATGCACAGCACTTGCTAAAAACAGAAGCTGAACGCATTGTGGATGTAAACTGGGCAAAGCATCTGGATACGAAATTCCTTGGTGCCATCAAGGTGATTGGAGGGGATCGTGTTGGGATGATAAATGATATTACGGATGTTCTTTCAAAGTCATTGGAAACTAATATGAAAAGCATTAACGTTAGTAGTGATAGTGGGATGTTTGAAGGAATCATTACACTGTATGTAGATGGTATCGCTCACCTAAACAGAATTATGAAAAAGCTTGAAAAGATAGAAGGAGTGAAGAATGTGCTTCGCTATGAATAGAAATCTAATTAAGATTAGGTAGATTTTTTATAAAGTTATCTTTACAATGATGAGTATATATTCGCTTTAGGTCAAAAAGCCTGAGTAAGAAAAGGTTGCGAATAACAAGGAAGGACAACAAAAACAATGCTATAGGGTAAAATGGCATAAATAAATAATGAGAACTATGATGACATATACAAAACGAGATGTAGTACGTCGGGTTGCAGAATCAATGGATGAACCCATGATTCAAGCCGAACCTTGGGTAGACGCCGTAATTGTAGCTTTAAGAGAGATTATGATGTCGGCTGATACGGAGTGCCGTATTGAAATTCGTGATTTTGGTGTTTTTGAAGTAAAAGAAACAAAAGCCAAACCAAAAGCTCGTAATCCTAAAACAAATGAAGTGATCTATGTGCCTGCACACCGTAAAACTCACTTCAAGCCAAGTAAATTAATGAAGAAATTCTTACGTCAGCCTCTGGAAGACGTCAAGAAAAAATAATTAAAAGTGATCTTTTGCAGGAATATGCTCGGCTGATAGGTATTGATGTAGGAACAAAAAGAATAGGGATCGCTCAAACCGATCTCCTTAAAACGATTGCAACTCCGGTTGGAACATTTTCACCTGAAGAGGTATTTTCCGAGATCAAGAATATTACCGAGCATTCTCCTGTAGAGAAATTTGTGATAGGTTGGCCTTTATCTCTTGACGGAGAAGAAGGATCAGCTACACAAATGGTTGAAAATTTTATTGAAAAACTGCGCCAATCTTTTCCAAATATCGAAATAGCTAAAATTGATGAGCGGTATACTTCAAACCAGGCACGTAGCCTGATGCTTGAAGCCGGAATCCCCCAAAAAAAGAGAAAAGAAAAGGGAAGAGTAGACCGGATCGCAGCTGCCATAATTTTACAAAACTACTTAGATTCCAATACAAATTAGACTATGCCCATACTTCCAATAGTAACTTATAACGATCCTGTTTTACTTAAAAAAGCAGAAGAAATAGAAGAAGACAGCCCTGAACTTCAGACCCTGATCGATAATATGCTTGAAACCATGTACAATGCTGATGGTGTTGGGCTGGCAGCTCCCCAGATCGGAAGGTCCATTAAGCTTTTTGTGATGGATACCGATGCTATGATCGAAGATGGTGAAGTACCTTATGGTCCGATGGTTTTTATAAATCCATTAATTCTGGAAAAACGGGGAAATAAAATTCCTTTAGAGGAAGGTTGCTTAAGTATTCCTGAAGTAAATGATAAAGTTTTTCGGCCTGAAACGGTGATTATTGAATTTTTTGATCGTGAGTTTAATAAGCACAGGCTAGAAGCCGGCGGTTGGACATCACGAGTTATTCAGCATGAATATGATCATTTAGAGGGAATACTTTTCTTAGATTATCTGAGTGCATTCAAAAAAAGAATGCACAAAAAAGAGCTTGAGGAAATTAATTCAGGGGATAAAAAAATAAAATACCCTGTGGTCCCTAAAAAGAAAGAGTAAGTAGCATGAATATTGTATTTATGGGTTCACCTGAGTTTGCAATTCCAAGCCTGGAACAAATTCACCGATCTGAGCACACCATAAAAGCAGTAGTCAGCAATGTGGACAAAAGAAGGGGCAGAGGGAGCAAGACTTCACCAACGCCCTTAAAGGCAAAAGCCTTGGAATTAGGCCTTCCCGTGATAGAGGTTGAAGACCTTAAGTCACCGAAGTTTGCAGAAAAACTACAAGCTTTAGATGCTGATCTTTTTGTAGTAGTAGCTTTCAGGATCCTCCCAAAAGCTATTATAGAGATCCCCCGAATTGGTTCTGTAAATCTGCACGCTTCTCTTTTGCCAAAGTACAGGGGGGCAGCACCAGTTCACTGGGCGATCATAAATGGGGAGAAGGAAACGGGATGTACCGTTTTTTTCCTGGATGAGAAAGTAGATACAGGGAACATAATTACACAAAGGAAATTATCAATTTTAGGGAATGAGACTACCGGCGAGTTGTATGAAAGGCTTAGAGATATGGGTGCTGAATTGCTTTTACAAGCGGTAAAAATGATCGATAATGATGATCTTGATCTTCAAAAACAGGATGATGCACTGGCAACACCCGCACCTAAATTATTCAGAGAAAATTGCCACGTTGATTTCGACAATTCCCCACAAGATGTTCACAATAAAATACGTGGTTTGAGTCCTTTTCCAACCGCTTGGGCGGACTGGAACGGGGAAAAATTTAACATATACAGATCAGCTATAGGACCTGCCATTGATGTAAGGCCCGGCGAATTGATTGAGAAAGAAGGAAAACTTTTTGCAGGATGTAAATTTGGCACCGTAGAATTACTTGAAGTACAGTTACCCGGTACAAAAAGAATGGAAGGTTCAGATTTTATACGTGGATATGAGATTATGGGATTACTAACCTGAGCACAACACGTATACAAATAACTGGGGGAAATTTCTTTAAGAATTAATTTGAGATATACGAACCGTTTTTTATCATCACGCCAACAATAACGGTAAAAAAATTACTACATCATGGAGCAACCAGCAATTATTGAGGCAGCAAAGTCCGGTGATCTTGAGGAAGTTAAAAAAATTCTTAAAGGTAGATCTAATATAAATGAGACCAATAAGAGTGGTGCATCAGCCTTAATTGTGGCGACTGAAAAGAATCATACAGATGTGGTGAAATATCTTGTCGAGGCCGGAGCAGATCTTAATATTGAAACTAAAATGGGTGGTACCGCCCTGAACAGGGCAGCCGAAAACGGTAATATCGAATTACTAAAGTATTTTATTGAAAAAGGAGTCAAGATTGGAAATGTTGCGCTGATCGCTGCATCAAGAGTTGGTAACATCGAGGCTGTAAAGTTATTGATTGAGGCCGGAGCGGATGTAGATGCCCAACAAAGATGGGGGCATACCGCGTTGATGCTGGCTGCAAAAGCAGGAAATACGGACGTTGTGAAATATTTGATTGAACAGGGGGCCAACGTTAAGCTTCGGGATAAAAATGGCGATACAGCTATGATGATAGCTATGGATAATGAGCAAGAAGATATCGCGCTTATCCTACGAAGGGCCGGAGCCAAGGCAGAAGTGAAGCCTAAAAAAGAAGTTGCACCTGTGGTAGATGATGAAGATGATGATGAGCTGGATGACGATACGCCGGATGTGGATGATCTGGTGGATGAAGAGGATGCTCCCGATGATGTAGATCTTGATGAGTGATCTTTTTGATCCATAAAAGAGACATAAAAAAAGGTACTGTTTTAAATAACAAGTAAAATCTGTTTCAAAATAATTATATTT
>JBBDSP010000017.1:0-28904 GCA_040904925.1 Gracilimonas sp.
GCTTTGCGATACGCGAAGGTGGCCGTACAGTGGGCGCCGGAGTGGTAACTAAAATATTGGATTAAGCAATTACCTAAATAAGGCCAGTGCAAAGAGCAGTCGGTTAGCCGTCTGCTCTTGTGCGCTTTATACGGGTGTAGCTCAGTTGGCAGAGCACTGGTCTCCAAAACCAGGTGTCGGGAGTTCGAGCCTCTCCACCCGTGCAGATAAACTTAAAAATATGAGTAAGATTAATAATTTTTTTGATGGTGTTGTTAAGGAGTTCAAAAAAGTATCCTGGCCGACCCAAAAAGAGCTGATTGACAACACGATAATAGTAGTTGTTTTTACAATTATTGTATCGTTATTCATTTTTGGCGTAGACCAAATGTACAGCACAATTTTAGAAGCTATTTACAACTAAATAATGAGTAAAGAATTAACGCATGATTGGTATGTGGTTCGCTGCTTTTCCAGTCATGAAAAAAAGGTTAAAGAGTTTCTTGAGCGTGAAATAGAAGATCAGGGTTTAGAGGATAAAATCAATGAAGTTTTGATTCCTACTGAAACTGTTGTTGAAATACGTGCAGGCAAGAAACGTACGAGGGAGAAAAATTTCTTTCCCGGATACATCCTTTTAAATACTCATTATGATGAAGAAGTAAACAATTTAATACAAAGTGCACCCTCCTGCCTTGGTTTTTTGAAGGTTGGAAAAAATGAAACGGTGCCAACTCCGCTTAAAGAGCACGAAGTCAAACGCATCATTGGACGAGTGCGGGATAGTGGAGATGAAGCACGGAATATTGAAATTCCGTACAGCGAAGGTGACTTGGTGAAAGTGATATCCGGTCCGTTCAAAGATTTTGACGGAACCGTTCAGGAAGTGAATCCTGAAAAACTTAAGCTGAGAGTTATGGTCAGTATTTTTGGCCGTAAAACTCCGGTAGAGGTAGATGTTAACCAAGTTGAATCCGCTACATAAAAGAACCTAGTTGATGCACACTAGCTATTACGCAAAATAAACAGAAGTTATTAATTATAGGATCCTGAGAATCCATGGCTAAAAAAGTTGAGAAAATCCTGAAGCTCCAGATTGTTGGGGGGCAGGCAAACCCTGCGCCACCTGTAGGACCGGCACTCGGTCAGGCAGGAATCAATATTATGGAGTTTTGTAAAGCCTTTAACGCTAAGACTCAGGACAAGGCCGGAACTGTTGTTCCTGTTGAGATTACGGTTTATGCTGATAAGTCTTTTACATTCAAAACAAAGACTCCACCAGCACCTGTGCTTCTCAAAAAAGCAGCGAAAATCAAGTCCGGATCAGGTGAGCCAAACCGAAATAAAGTAGGTACGGTTACCTGGAGCCAATGCAAAGAAATTGCACAAGAAAAGATGGAAGACTTAAATGCGTTTGATGTCGAAGCTGGTGCAGAAATGGTTGCAGGAACGGCTCGCAGTATGGGTCTTAGAGTAAATCGCGAAAAGTAAGGAAATTGTGATCATGGCAAAAAGAGGAAAAAAATACCAACAGGCTGTGGCACTCGTGAATCCTGAGGTGGAATACACTTTGGAAGAAGCGTGCGATCTGGTTAAAAAAACATCAAACAGGAACTTTGACGCCTCAGTGGATATTGATATCCGTTTAGGTGTTGATCCCCGTCACGCAGACCAAATGGTCCGCGGCACTGTGAGTTTACCTCATGGTACAGGGAAAGAAGTTCGTGTGCTGGCTCTCGTAAATGAGAGTAAGCAAGATGAAGCTAGAGAAGCTGGTGCCGACCATGTTGGTCTTGATGATTACATCACGAAAATTGAAGAAGGGTGGACCGATATCGACGTGATTATCGCTACACCTGACGTAATGGGTAAACTCGGTAAGCTTGGGCGCTTTTTAGGGCCCCGCGGACTGATGCCTAACCCTAAAAGTGGAACCGTAACGATGGATGTGGCTGATGCTGTTAAAACAGTTAAAGCCGGACAGATTGATTTCCGTGTTGATAAAGCCGGAATCCTTCATACATCTGTTGGTAAAGTAAGTTTTAGTTCAAGCGACCTGAAAGAAAATACAGAAGCATTCTTTCGGACTGTAATGAGCTTAAGACCGGCTTCCGCAAAAGGACTGTATGTGAAAAGTGTTTTCATGAGCAGTACTATGGGACCAAGCATCCCGTTAAGCAGAACCGCAGTAACATCCCTATAATAGGAGGAAATTAAATTATGCCTACTGCAGAAAAGCAAGCAGTTTTAGACGAGATTACCGAAAAGCTGGAAAGTTCAAGTGCTCTTTATATCACTAACTATTCCGGAATGTCGGTACCTGAAGTTAATGAACTGCGAGGTGCATTCCGTAAGGGAGATATTCGCTTCAAAGTATATAAGAATAAGCTTGTGAAGCTTGCAATGGAAAAGGTTGGTGGATATGATGATATCATCCCATCCCTTGTTGAGCAGAACGCTTTCGCTTTTGTACAAGAAGAATTATCTGCACCTGCCAAGGTATTGAAAGATTATATCAAGGATAATAACAAGCCGCAGTTTAAAGCCGCTATCGTAGATGGAGACTTCTACGGCGAGGATAAACTGGACGTTCTGGCTGCAATGAAGTCTAAGAACGAAATTATTGGCGACATTCTTGGTCTGTTAATGGCTCCGCTATCAAACGTAGTTGGTGCACTTAACTCACAAGGATCTAACCTTGTTGGTGCTGTTAAAACCATCGCTGAAAAAGGCGAAGAATAACCCTTATTACACAACTAGAATTTTTTATATCAAAACAACTGGAGAATAAAAATGGCTGACGTTAAAGATTTAGCTGAACAGCTTGTCAACCTGACAATTAAAGAAGCAAATGAACTTGCCAAAGTTCTTGAAGAAGAATACGATATCAAGCCTGCTCAAGCTGCTGTTGCAGTAGCTGGACCTGCTGGCGGTGGAGAAGCCGGTGGCGGAGAAGAGCAAACTGAGTTTGACGTAGTTCTGAAAAGCGCTGGTGCAAAGAAAATCGCCGTTATTAAAGAAGTACGCGGTATCACCGGTCTTGGGCTGAAAGAAGCCAAAGAATTGGTTGATGGAGCTCCCGGCACTGTAAAAGAAGCTGTTTCAAAAGCTGAAGCAGATGAAATCAAATCCAAGCTTGAAGAAGCTGGTGCTGAAGTAGAGCTTAAGTAACTCATACTTACAAATTCGTTAGTAGCCAATCCCGTGAAAACGGTATTGGCTATTGGCGTCTATATAAATTGACCCCAATTGCCTTGGGGTTTACCCGTATCATTTACCTTCAATCTAAGAGGAGAGGTTCCTTTTGAGCAAGAAGATGCAAACTATTCCGAACACGGAACGCCTTTCGTTTGGTAAAACCAAACATGTACTGGATTACCCAGATTTTCTGGACATCCAACTAGAGTCATTCGAGAAATTTGTACAACTTGATATTGCTCCCAACGAGCGAGAAAATCAAGGCTTACAACGAATATTTAATGAAAATTTTCCCATTCAGGACACAAGGGAGACTCATATTCTTGAGTTTTTATATTATAACGTGGATGTACCTCGTTATACTGAAGCTGAATGTCAGGATCGTGGTTTAACATATTCTGTACCGCTAAAAGCAAAGTTAAGGCTTTCTGCTGTTGATGAAAGTGATGAAGCCAGTGAAACAATTGAACAGGAAGTATTCTTGGGTGATCTTCCCTGGATGTCAAACCGAGGAAGCTTCATTGTAAACGGTGCTGAGCGTGTAATTGTAAGTCAGTTACACCGTTCGCCCGGTGTGTTCTTCGGTCAAAATGTTCACCCTAATGGTACACAGCTTTATTCAGCTCGTGTAATTCCATTTAAGGGTTCCTGGATTGAATTCACTACAGATATCCGTGATGTGCTTTGGGCTTACATCGATCGTAAGAAAAAAGTACCTGCAACTACATTATTAAGAGCTCTTGGATACTCTTCAGATATTGAACTTCTTAGCCTTTTCGAACTCTCCGAAGATATCAAATTTGGATCGAAAGCAGATTATAACAAAAAATTAGTTGGTAAGAGACTTGCCGAGAATATTGTTGTAGAAAGCCTGGAAGAAGTTGTTGATGATGAAACGGGTGAAGTAACTGAAGCCCTAAACCGCCAGATCATATTTGAGCGGGATCATGAATTAACTGAAGATGATTATGGCTCACTGAAAGATGCTGAAGTAGAAAAAGTATTGGTGCAAAAGATCAGTGCAGAAGAATCTGAACGTTCAGTAATGATGAACACTCTTCGTAAGGATCCAACTTATGATGAGTCATCTGCGCTTGGAGAAATTTACCAGCAGATCAGGTCAGGTGAAATGCCGGATCCTGAAACTGCACGTTCTATATTAGAGCGTTTATTTTTCAGTGATAAAAAGTACGACCTTGGTGAAGTTGGGAGATACCGACTGAATAAACGTCTGAAAATGGATCAGGAAAACACACTTCAGTATCTGACAAAAGAAGATATTGTAGCTATTGTAAGAGAAGTTATCCGCTTGAAGAGTATGAAATCCCAGGTTGATGATATTGATCACTTGAGTAACAGACGAGTTCGTACTGTAGGTGAACAATTAGGTCAGCAGTTTGCAATTGGTTTGGCCCGAATGGCTAGAACCATCCGCGAGCGCATGAACTCTCGTGATGCTGAGCAGTTGACGCCACAAGATCTCGTAAATGCACGTACCATATCAAGTGTGATCAACACGTTCTTTGGTACCAATCAGCTTTCTCAGTTCATGGATCAAACGAATCCTATAGCTGAGCTGACTCACAAGCGACGTATGTCAGCATTAGGCCCCGGTGGTCTAACACGTGAGCGTGCAGGTTTTGAGGTTCGTGATGTTCACTACACCCACTATGGTCGACTTTGCCCGATTGAAACGCCTGAGGGTCCAAACATTGGTTTGATCTCATCTCTTTGTATTCACGCCAAAGTGAATGACTTTGGGTTTATTGAAACCCCTTACCGAAAAGTAAAAGAAGGTAAGGTTTCTAAAGATGTAGAATATTTAGCGGCTGAACAGGAAGATGAAACGGTAATTGCCCAGGCTAATGCCGAGATTAATGATAAGGGCATGTTTGAAACGGATGCTATCTTCTCCCGAACACGCGAGGGTAACTACTTGCGTGTGAAGCCGGAAGAAATTGAATACATGGATGTTGCAACAAACCAGATCACTTCTCTGGCCGCAGCTTTGATTCCATTTATTGAACACGATGATGCCAACCGTGCACTGATGGGCTCTAACATGCAGCGTCAGGCCGTTCCTCTGTTAAGACCGGAAGCCCCTGTTGTGGGAACCGGATTAGAACAACGTGCTGCCCGCGACTCGAGAGCTATCATTACTGCAGACTCCGATGGTGAAGTAGTATATGTAAGTGCAACTGAGATCAGAGTGAAGTACAAGCGTACTGAAGATGAGCAGCACTGTTACTTTGACGGAGGTGTAAAATCTTACAAGCTTAATAAGTTCATCAGAACTAATCAGGATACTACGATCAATCAGCGTCCTGTTGTTAAGATTGGGGATAAAATTAAGGAAGGACAGGCACTTGCCGACGGTTGTTCTACCGATAAAGGTGAACTTGCTCTTGGCCGTAACCTGCTAGTGGCATTCATGCCATGGCGTGGTTATAACTTTGAGGATGCCATTGTAGTTAGTGAGCGCATTGTTCAGGAAGATATTTATACTTCTATTCACGTTACTGAATTCGAACAACAGGTTCGAGACACCAAACGTGGTGAAGAAGAGCTGACTCGTGAAATTCCTAACGTAAGTGAGGAAGCAACTGCTGACCTTGATGAGCGAGGAATTATTCGCATTGGAGCTAAGATTCAGCATGGTGATATTCTGGTTGGAAAGATCACACCTAAAGGTGAAACTGATCCTACTCCGGAAGAAAAATTACTCCGTGCTATCTTTGGTGATAAAGCCGGTGATGTTAAAGATGCATCACTAAAAGTACCGCCAAGTGTTGAAGGGACTGTAATTGATACTAAACTATTCAGCCGTAAGCGCGATGAGCTTATCTCCCGTAAAGAAGAGAAGAAACGCGTTGAGCAGGAAGAAGAACGTCATGCACAAAAAATTGCTGAATTGAATCAGCAATGGGCTGACAAAATGTATTCTTTGTTACGCGACAAAACCTCTCCGGGAGTATTGAACTACAGCAATGTGGAGCTGATCCCGAAAGGCGAGAAGTACAAGAAATCAGTATTTGAAGAAATTGATCCGGTAAACATCAACGAAAACATCGACTGGGCCACTGATGGTGAGCTGGTTAAGATGGTTCGCAAGTTGTTTGCCAATTACCGAGAGCTTCGACGAGAAATTGACACCGAAGCCAAGCGTCGTAAATTTGCCATTCAGGTTGGGGATGAACTTCCTCCTGGAATCATCCAAAAAGCTAAAGTTTATGTTGCTAAGAAACGTAAGCTGAAGGTGGGTGATAAGATGGCCGGTCGTCACGGAAACAAAGGTGTGGTTGCTAAGATCGTACCTGCCGAAGACATGCCGTTTATGGAAGATGGCACCCCTGTAGACATTTGTCTTAACCCGTTGGGCGTACCTTCACGTATGAACCTTGGACAGATTTATGAAACCATCCTTGGGTGGGCAGCTAAGAAAATGGGCGTAACATTTGCGTCTCCTATTTTCGACGGTGCTTCCATGGATGAAGTAAGAGAAAAACTAAGAGAAGCCGGATTACCTGAAGATGGTCGTGTAAATCTATATGACGGTCGCACAGGTGAACCATTTGCACAGAAAACAACGGTAGGTTATATCTACATGTTGAAACTGAATCACCTGATCCAGGACAAGATGCACGCACGTTCTATCGGGCCATACTCACTCATTACGCAGCAACCATTGGGCGGTAAAGCTCAGTTTGGTGGCCAGCGTTTAGGAGAGATGGAGGTATGGGCACTGTACGCATATGGTGCTTCCAGCATCCTCAAAGAAATGCTCACTGTAAAAAGTGATGACGTAAAAGGGCGCTCTAAAGTGTATGAAGCTATCGTGAAAGGTGAGAACCTGCCCGATGGAGACGTGCCCGAATCATTCAAGGTACTACTACGAGAGCTTATGGGTCTCGGCCTTGAAATGCACATTGAATAATTTCACTGTTAATAATTTGGAGGAACATCCTTGCCAGTAACTAAGACATTAACAGTCACGAAAGACTTTGGAAGCATTGGGGTATCCCTTGCTTCTGCCGAGACGATTTTATCTCGTTCTCACGGAGAAGTCTTGACTCCTGAAACAATTAATTACCGAACCTTTAAGCCGGAAATGGACGGTCTTTTCTGTGAAAAGATCTTTGGTCCGGTTAAAGATTACGAATGCCACTGTGGTAAATACAAGCGTATTCGCTATAAAGGTATCATCTGCGACCGTTGTGGGGTAGAAGTTACCCGGAAAGCTGTACGTCGTGAACGAATGGGGCATATTACCCTTACCGTTCCTGTAGTACACATCTGGTATTTTAAATCACTTCCAAACAAGATCGCTTACCTTATAGGTACGTCTTCGAAAAACCTGGATAAGATCGTTTATTACGAAAACTTCGTGATCATCAATCCGGGTGTTGCGCGTGACTTAGGTTACGCTCAGGGCGACATGATCTCAGAGGAAGAGAAATGGGATATTTTAGAACAACTGCCCGAAGACAATCAGGAATTGGATGACGATGATGACGATAAATTTATCGTTAAGGAAGGAGCCGATGCTTTACAAGCGCTCCTTGCTGACCTTGACCTGGATGAATTAGCCTATCAGTTGCGCTATGAAGTGAAGAACGAAACTTCACAAATGCGTAAGAAAAAGAAACTGAAGCGACTTCAGGTAATTGAGTCATTCCGTGCCGCGAATAAACACACTGAAAACCGCCCTGAATGGATGGTTCAAAGTGTAATTCCGGTAATTCCACCTGAATTGCGGCCATTAGTACCTCTTGAAGGTGGCCGATTTGCGACTTCAGACTTGAATGATCTTTATCGTCGTGTGATCATCAGAAATAATCGTCTTAAGAGACTGATAGATATCAAAGCTCCTGATGTAATTCTCAGAAATGAGAAACGCATGCTGCAGGAAGCCGTTGATTCACTCTACGATAACTCAAGAAAATCAAACGCAGTACGTAATAACAACCGTCCGCTTAAATCACTTTCAGATATGCTGAAAGGTAAGAGTGGCCGTTTCCGTCAAAACCTTCTTGGTAAGCGTGTTGACTATTCCGGCCGTTCTGTTATTGTGGTTGGGCCCGAGCTGAAAATGCACGAATGTGGTCTGCCTAAAGAAATGGCAGTTGAACTCTACAAACCATTTGTTATCCGACGACTGATTGAGCGTGGATATGTGAAAACAGTTAAAAGTGCCAAAAAAGTTGTTGACCGACGCGATGCGGTGGTATGGGAAGTTCTTGAAAATGTAATTGACGGACACCCGGTAATGCTTAACCGTGCGCCAACATTGCACAGGTTAGGTATTCAGGCATTCCAGCCGGTACTTATTGAAGAAAAAGCTATCCGATTGCACCCGCTCGCATGTACAGCGTTTAACGCTGACTTTGACGGTGACCAGATGGCTGTTCACCTTCCATTAAGTCACGATGCCGTTATTGAAGCATCGGTATTGATGTTAGGTTCTCACAATATTTTAGCGCCTGCTAACGGTGGTCCGATAGCTGTACCATCTCAGGATATGATCTTGGGCTTATACTACCTGACCAAGCCGGATGACGGACGCATGGGTGAAGGCAAAACATTTTCTTCCCCTGAAGAAGTATTGATTGCTTGTGATCAAGGTAAAATTGATGAACATGCCAAGATCAATGTTCGAATTCCTGTAGTGCAAGAAAATGGGGAAATTGTTCATGAAGTTATTAAAACTTCTACTGGTCGCGTGATCTTTAATGAGATCGTACCTAAAGAAGTCCCATTTATTAATAAGACTCTTGGTAAAAAAGAACTGAGAAATCTTATCGGTGAAATTCATGGTGTTGTAGGAACGGCTAAAACAGCCAAATTCCTTGATGACATGAAGAAACTTGGATATGA
Organism: Gracilimonas sp.; assembly: GCA_040904925.1. GTDB lineage: Bacteria > Bacteroidota > Rhodothermia > Balneolales > Balneolaceae > Gracilimonas. Next base: position 9,052 of record JBBDSP010000017.1, read on the forward strand.
AGAAGCTACTATTGGTGGTCTTTCTTTCAGCCTTGATGATATTATCATCCCGGATGCTAAAGAAGAACTGATCAATAAAGCCAAAGACGAAGTAACGGACGTTCAAGGACGTTATGAGATGGGTTTCATTACCGATAACGAACGTTATAACCAGGTAATTGATAAGTGGACAAGTACCACAAACCGTGTTTCTGAAACGCTGTTCACAGCACTGCAAAACGACCGAAACGGATTTAATCCCGTGTATATGATGGCTGATTCAGGTGCTCGTGGATCTAAAGAGCAGATTCGCCAGTTAGGTGGTATGCGTGGTCTGATGGCCAAGCCTCAGAAAAGCTCCATGCAGCAAGGAAATGAAGTTATTGAAAACCCGATCCTTTCTTCTTTCAAAGAGGGGCTGACGGTTCTTGAATACTTTATCTCTACTCACGGTGCACGTAAAGGTCTTGCCGATACCGCTCTGAAAACAGCTGATGCAGGTTACCTAACCCGCCGTTTGGTTGATGTATCTCAGGATGTGATCATTAATGAAAGAGATTGTGGTACCCTCCGTGGTATTAAGATGACGGCTTTGAAAGACAATGAGGATATCATTGAAAGTCTGGAAGACCGTATTCTTGGCCGTGTTTCATTACACGCCATTTATGATCCTATATCAGATGAGCAGATCTGTGAAACAAACCAGGTCATTGATGAAACTGTAGCTCAGAAGATCGCTGAAACTTCTATTGATGAAGTTGAAATCCGTTCTGTACTTACTTGCGAAACTCCACGTGGAGTTTGCGCCAAGTGTTACGGACGTGATCTGGCTCGAGGAACACTTGTTGAGAAAGGTGAGGCAGTAGGTGTTATTGCAGCCCAATCCATTGGTGAGCCGGGTACACAGCTTACGTTGCGTACTTTCCACGTTGGTGGTACGGCTTCTCGTTTAGAGGCAGAGTCTCAGCACAAAACTAAATTTGAAGGTAAAGTTGAATTTGAAAACGTCCGAGTTGTGGTTTACAACGATGGCGAAGAAGATCATAATGTAGTTCTTTCACGTGCCGGTGAAGCTAAGATCGTGAACGATGAAGGAACAACACTGATCACATACAACGTGCCTTACGGTTCTGAAATGTTGGTTGAAGATGGTGATATGGTTCCAAAAGGAGCAGTGCTCTGTAAGTGGGATCCATATAATGCCCTGATCTTCTCTGAAATTGATGGTACCGTTGAGTTCAAAGATATTATCGATGGAGTAACTTCTTCTGATGATACTGATGCTCAAACCGGTCACCGTGAAAAAGTTATTACAGATTCCAAAGATCGTACGTTGGTACCAACACTTATGATCAAAGGAACTAAAGACCGAATCCGCGAAAGCACTCTTCCTGTTGAAACCCACATTGTGGTTGATGACGGAGAGAAAGTGGAAGCCGGTCAGGTAATCGCTAAGATTCCGCGTGTCGCTTCGAAATCGAAGGATATTACTGCAGGTCTGCCGCGTATTACTGAATTGTTTGAAGCGCGTTCCCCAAGTGAACCTGCCGTTGTTACTGAAATTGACGGTATTGTTGAAATGGGTGGACGTAAGCGTGGTTCACAAGAGGTATTTGTGAAGTCCAAAGACGGAACAGATGAGAAGAAATACCTGATCTCGCTAAGTAAGCATATCTTGGTTCAGTCCAATGATTTTGTAAAAGCAGGTCAGCCACTTTCTGATGGTACTATTCCGGCTCAGGACATTCTGAATATTCTCGGTCCATACGCTGTGCAGTCTTATCTCGTGAATGAAATTCAAGAGGTATATCGACTACAGGGTGTGAAGATCAACGATAAGCACATCGAGACGATCGTGCGAACCATGATGCAGAAAGTTGAGATCACCGATCCAGGTGATACCATGTTCCTTGAAGGTGATAAAGTTGATCGCTTTGAAGTGAATGATCGAAATGATGAACTGATCGGTAAGTTTGTAGTCACCAATGAAGGTGGCAGCGAGCTTAAGAAAGGAGCGATCCTCGATCGTCGTCAGGTTAGAGATCATAACAATCAGCTGATCAAAGACGGAAAAGAAGAGCTCGAAACCCGCGAAGCAGAACCGGCTATTTCTAAGCCTATTCTTCTCGGTATTACAAGAGCTGCTCTTTCTACAGAAAGCTGGTTGTCGGCTGCTTCCTTCCAGGAAACTACCAAGGTGCTTACTCAAGCTTCTATCGAAGCTAAGAAAGACTTCCTCCGCGGACTCAAAGAGAATGTGGTGGTTGGACATAAAGTGCCTGCAGGTACCGGACTTCGTGATTACAACGACATTGTTGTTGGCTCGAAGAAAGACATGGAAGAAGGAGACGAAGAGATCGCCAAGGTATTTGAAGAACTTGGTGGCAGCGGAAACGGTGAAAGCGAAACTGCTGAAGCCGAAGACTAACCCTTCGTAAGACTACGTAAATTTTAAAGCCTCGCTCATTAAGTTGAGCGGGGCTTTTTTATGTTTGTGAAATTTTTTTGCTGCAGATAGAAAATTAAGCGAGGTTAAGAATGAGATAGTGCCCCTGCGCTCCTCTTTCATTAAGTTGACAGGGGCGTACAATAAATTCATAGTAAATCTGCAACGGTTAAGGCTATAAAAACAGGGTTTAACGGACAACAGCGATCAGAGCCTTAATTGGATGAAGTTATGAGGAAGCTGTAGGCTACGGACCCACGCGGCGAATTTTTTAGTGGTTTTTATTTAGTTGGATTCGGGCCGGTGGCGGTGGTTTTTGAGAGCGGGATTTTTATTTTAAGGCACAATTTTAATTAACGGGATGTATGATGAAGGTATTATATATAGTACTCATTACTGCTTTAGCTGTAGGGTGCAATAATGCGGAAAATAAAACACCGAAAACTGAAGAAGAAGTAATTCAAGAGCAACCTATTAATATGTCGGTTGATTCTCGACCGGGTATAAAAGGCATATATTTAGGAATGACTTTGGATGAGATTTCTGATCGAGTGAAGAAGGTTTATCCAGGGACGAGCCACTTGGATATCAAAGAAAGTGTTTTATTAGATCCTGAGAGTACGGTGACATTTAGTCTGGCGGATTCACTTCACATTTTAGGTGAATACCCGATTCATAATCTTTATGGACAGGCTTACAATGATACTATTATTAATCTCCGGGTGAGGTTTGAGAATGAGGAAGCTATTAAGGGTATGCCGGAGGTTCTTTTAGATGTTTATGGAATCCCGGATATTGAGTTAATGAAGTACAACATTTTTCATTTTGAAGGGAGAAAATATAAAGTGAAGTATAGTAGAGCTCTTGGGATGATTGAGTTTATTGATAAGGACTTCCAGTGGAGAATGCAGATTGATAGAGAGGATACAATGAAGGTGAAACCTGTGGAAAAAGCGGTAGATGATTTTTAGTCCTTATATATGTGATTTTCTTATCCAATTATGACAGGATCTGTCAGTTTATAGTTTTTAAAATTTTGCACTATTGGTTGATCTCATAATTCTTAAAGTTGAGAATTTTCTCACTTTATTAGATCAAACGCTGTTTATAAATATCAAAGAACAAACGGGCTGCAGGTTCAATGATATCATCAGGAAAATCATATTCAGGGTCATGAAGATTTGAAGTTTGTTCTCCTGAACCAAAACCGAATTGAGCACCTTTATTTGTGGCAGTAAAATAGGCGAAATCTTCTGACCAATTGTTGGGGTTAGATATCTCCTCCAGTTCATAATCAAGCCTTTCTACAGAGTTATTAACGATCTGAACACACTCCCTGGCGTTTACTGCAGCAGGATAGATTTCAGAGTATGAATGCGAATAGGCTAAATCAAATGCTCTAGCAATGTCTTGAACTATATTTTCTACTTTTGAGCAAAGCAGCTCAAGATCTTCATTCTCATAGGCACGCAAGGTGATGCCCATTTCCAGATCAGAAGGAGATACGCCAAAAGAGATCTCACCCATACGAATATAGATCAGCGTTGAGATCACATGATCTTTAAATTCCTTTTTTGTGCGTGTTAATTCCTGAACCTGCTCTATAATTTTTGTAGCAGCAGGGTAAGGCGGATTTCCCTTCTCGGGTTCAGCGGCATGAGAGGTTCTTCCTTTAAGCCTAATGGTGATGCCGCAAGAGGCCGCCGCAAAACTTCCTTCCTTGATCAGAACTTTGTTCTTTGTAACCCCGGGGATATTGTGAAGCGCAAACATATAGTCAGGAGACAGCGCATGAAACTCAGGAGACTGTACTACATCTTTTGCACCAAGATCTGTTTCTTCCGCAGGTTGAAACAGGAGTACAACTTTCCCTTTTTTTGGTCTGTTTTCTGAGATCAGTTTTCCGAGATATGCGATAATAGCCATATGTCCATCGTGGCCACAAAGATGAGCCACTCCGTCAATGGATGAACGGTAAGCAAGGTTTGGAGATCTTTCTTGAATGGGAAGGGCATCCAGCTCGCAGCGAAAGACAATGGTTTCCCCAGGCTCTTCTCCGTCAAACACGAACATTTTACCGGTTCCCGCTACCGGAATTTCCTCATCGGGATCAAACTGCTGCATGAACTGTGAAATTCGTTTCGAAGTCTCAAACTCCTGTTTCGAGAGTTCAGGATAACGATGAAGCGTTCGGCGAAGGTTTATGAAGTCCTGGAGATCTGACATAATCTACTTCACTGCCTCCACAATAATTTCAACTTTGGCATCCATCGGAATTCGGCTTACTTCCACCACTGCACGGGCGGGAGGATTCTCAGGGAAGTATTCCAGATAGATCTCATTGAAAGCTCCATAATCATCCATGTCATCCAGAAAGACTTGGGCCTTTACCACATCTGTCATTTCAAAATCAGCAGCATCCAATACGGATCTTATGTTATCGAGCGTTTGGCGGGTTTGAGATTCAAGGTCATCTCCGGCAAGTTGACGGTTCTCCGGTATCAAACCAATTTGTCCGGATACATATAGCATATTACCAATTTGTATGGCTTGAGAATATACTCCGACTGCAGCCGGAGCATTGTCGGTTTGAATGATCCTTTTCAGGGAAGTGGTGCGATCCTGTTGAGTACAGGAAAGGCTTGAGAATCCGGTGATGAATAAAAATAGAATGAATGTCTTCATGATGATCTTTTGGTGTTAGTTAAGTGATCGTGAGTCCGCTACAACGCCGAGCGTGTGGAGCGAGGTAAGTTTTTCATAATAATGGTTAGTTTATTAAGGATCGTAAAGCAGCCAGTAAGGACGCATTGCAATGCGTCCTTACTGGCTCCACTCCATTGCAAAGCGTAAAAAGTCAATATATGATGAAGATACCACTCGTTCCAGACGCTCTGCGTTGGAACGAATAGTGACCGGTGCCTAGAGCAGTAAATATGATTACACTTTACCAATCTGATCCTTCATAGCATCTATAAATCGGCCGACTTCTTCCATGGTCGTGTATACATTTGGAGTGACTCTGATTCCCTGGAATTGGGGGTGATTTATCGGAGTGGTGATGATACGGTAATCCTGCCAAAGAGCGCTATTTAATTCTCCGGGTTCAATTCCCTTTATCTGGACTGTAGCAATTCCACAAGCATATTTAGGATCACGGCTGGTGTGAAGAACCACTTTATCCCCATCTACCAGTTCATCGATCCAGAGATCATTCAGGTATTTTAATCGAGCTTCTTTTCGCTTGGCCCCGATGCCTTCATGGAAAGTGAGTGCCTCCGCAATAGCCAGGTAATTGGCGGCCGGATGGGTCCCGATCTCCTCAAACTTGCGAATGTCATCATCCTGAGACTCATCTGCAGCCATCAGTGGCCAGAGGTCTTTGATCTTGTCTTTTTCACATATAACAATCCTGTGCCATGGGGAGCGAACAGCCATTTATGTAAACTACTGGTGTAATAATCACAATCCAGGTCAGCATGGTTGAAATCAAAATGGGCATAGGCATGGGCTCCATCCACGATCACAGGAATTCCTTTCTTTCGGGCCATATTCACCACCTTTTTGACCGGCAAGATCTGTCCGGTAATGTTGATGATATGGCACATTAGGATGAGTTTGGTTTTTTCGGTGATGTTCTCCTCAAACAGTCGCACAATTTCATCATCGTCTTCTGCCGGAACAGGAATACTGAATTGCTTTAGTTTGATCCCTTCCCGTCGCTCTCGTTGTTTGAAAGTATTGATCATTCTTGGATAGTCCTGATCAGTGGTCAGTACCTCATCTCCGGATTTCAGATCAAAGCCGAATTGACATATCTGAAGACTTTCGGAGGCATTTCGGGTAAGGGCAATTTCTTCGGGATCAACACCGAAATTACGGGCAATGCGCTTTCGGACACCTTCTCGTTGGGGCTCTAATATACGCCACATGGTATAAACGGGAGCCTTGTTGGAGTAATCGAGGTGGCGCTTCATGGCGGCCTGTACAAATTCCGGTGAGGGACTAACTCCGCCGTTATTTAAATTGATAAGGCTTCGGTCAACAGTAAAAGCTTGCTGCACACGTGCCCAATAATCTTCATTCTGAGCGAGATCATAAGGAGAACCTGAAAAGTGTTGCAGGTCTTGGGTGATGTCTTTGGCTTTCAGTGGACTGAAAAAAGCCCCCGCTCCCAAAACCGCCGCCCCTGTTCCAAGTTTCTTTAAAAATTGTTTTCGTGATTGCATATTCCCGATAGTTGGATTGTAGCTTATCGGGAATTACCCAAAGCACCGCAAAAATGCAAGGCATAAAAAAGTCCTGCAGAAAAAAACTGCAGGACTCTCTGAAATTTGATATTACTTAAATAATCAGCCTTTATTCTTGGCGGTTTTCTCTTTAGCCGTTTCGATAGATTCCAGAAGGTCTTCAGCTTCTTTGATCAATCCTTCTGCTTTTTCTTTGGCCTCCAATACTACTTTGTCGCCTTTTTCTTTTGCTTCAGAAACTAATATTTTTTTCTCTTCCCTCAATTGGTCAATGAGGTCGTTTAACTCATCGTAATAATTACTTAGCTGATATGATAAACGGTCGCGGGTATTCTTCCCGGTATCAGGCGCATATAGTAATGCTATAGCAGCGCCAACAAGGGCTCCTGATATAATTCCTGACATAAAATCTGATGATTTACTCATGATAATTCTCCTTTTTTATTACTTAAACAAGTATAGGCTAAACACGTTCCAATTTCCATATCTCAAAGAGGATTTTACTCAATTTTTATCCTTGCCTTACAAGGTATTGTAAGGTTTTAAGCTTGAATTGTTTCAGCTTTATTTCTGCTGAACAATTCTTTGAACCACTCAATTGTCATACTCAAAGAAACGGAGAGAACCGGTGTGATGAAAAGGGTTAAAATAGACCCAAACATCAACCCGCCAATAACAGCTTTGGCCAAGGGTGACCATGTTTCAGCACCGGAACCAATTTCCAGCGAAAGAGGGATCATAGAACAAATGGTGGTGATGGCTGTAAGTAAAATAGGCCGCATTCTTCTGCGGCAGGCTTCTATAATTTGCTGCAGCAATTCGGAGTCTCTAACGGTTGGTTTTTCTTTCCAGAAGAAAACGGGAATAAAGAGGTTTTTCCAGCTAACCGATTTACGGTTCAGTAAGTCATAATCAGTTCCCTTGGTGTACAAGTGCATGTAATCCACCAGTACAATCCCATTGTTTACAATGATCCCCACCAGCATAAACATCCCAATATTGGCTGTTGTACTAAGTGCATCCCCAATAAGAAAAAGGAACGCAAGAGCGCCGAACATAGCTAATGGAATACATAACCAGATCACAAAAGGATCGCGGAAGTTTTCAAAAAGGGACGCCATGATCATGAACATTAGCACGAGGGCGGCTAATAAGGCAAAGCCAAATTCGGACTGCCCCTGCTGGGTTTCCTGAGTTCCGCCGGTAAATTCATAACGATAACCATCAGGGAGTACCACTTCATTTTCGAGGAAGTTTCTGATCACCGGTTCAAACTGGAGAGCATTTCCCTGCACCTGAATATTAACATCAAGAACCGTTTCACGATCTCGGCGCTGGAAAGAATCGACCCCACGCATGGGAACAAATTCTCCAATGGCTTGAATCGGAACCCTTTGGTCGTTAAACTGAAAAACTTCCAGATCGAACAGATCTTCCCGGCTGGTCAGAGCCTGTTTCTGTGTTCGGACTTCGATGGGAATTTCCCGGCCTTCATTAATATAATATCCGGCCTGATTTCCTAAAGTTTGAGTCCTTAATGCTCCGGCTACGGTATTCAGGTTTGTGCCAAGCCGGGCAAGTCGCTCGCGGTCTGCGATAAAATGCAATTCAGGAGTAGGATCGGTTCTCCCATTATCAACATCAATAACAGTTGGGTCTTCCATCAGCTTGGCTTCGATTTTATTTGAAATAGCCAAAAGCTCATCGATCTCAGCTCCGATCAGGCTCAATCTGATAGAGCCTCCGCCCGAATCCCATCCTCGTCCAAAGCCAAGTCCGCCACCTTCAACCCGAACCCTAACATCAACGCCGGGTGCGGTTAATTCTTCACGCAGAAAAACAGCAAATTCGGTACTCGATTTCTCACGCTGTGCTTCTGGGACAAGGGTCAGGCTGATCTCACCTCTGTTTGTCTGTGTTCCCCAGCGGCTTCGACCGATGCTGGTGATCATAGTTTCTACTTCCGGCAGATCGCCCACTCTTTGGCTGAAGTCATCTAACACATTTGCCGTTCTTATAAGCTGACTTCCTTCAGGCAGACTCACATTGATATCAATTTGTCCGGAATCAGCCTCTGGAAATCCTTCTTTGGAAATATTGGTGTAAAGGAAAAAAGTACTTACAGCAATAATAATCATGGCTGTCAGTGGAATCCATTTGTGATGAAATAGCCACCGCAGAGATTTAATGTAACCACGTTCAAGTTTTGAGATTCCTTTAAAAGCGAGGTTCTTAGTATTGAACTGTTTGTTATCGAGTATTAGCAGTGAAATTACCGGTACTAAAATAATGGATGAAAGGAATGAAAAGCCGATGGCAAAGCAGATCGCGTAGGCGAATTCCCTGAAAAAAGCACCCTGGGTTCCCGAGATCAAAATAATGGGAATAAAAACCCCGAGGGTCGTCAAAGTTGAACCGAGTAAGGCACCAATCACTTCGTTGGTTCCTTTGAGAGCGGCCTCAAACCGGGAGAGTCCTTCCTCAAGTTTCCGGGCAATACTTTCGGTTACCACAATGGAGTTGTCGACCAGCAGACCGATGGCAAGAGCTAAAGCTGAGATGGTTAGGATATTCAACGTGAGGTCAGCCGCATACATAGCCGCAAAACTGGCCGCAATAGAAACCGGGATGGTGGAGGCCACAACGAGCGAGATTCTCCATCCACCCATAAAAACAAGGATCACTAAAATAACAACTACAAGAGCAGCTAAAGCTGATTGCGAAAGATTATTGATAGAATCTTCTATGGTTTTTCCTTCATCGGAAAGCACTCTGAGCGTTACGCCCGGCGGTAAAATCTCATTGATCTCAGGTACCAATTCTTTAACGGCAGTTACTACATCAAGAGTATTGGCATCAGAGTTTTTCTGGACTTCTACCGATACACTGTTCTTCCCATTTACTTTTACAAGGCTGGTTACATCGGTAAAACCATCGCTTACTTCGGCTACATCCTTAACGCGAATAGGGACATCATTTTCAGTTACCTGAATGATGGTATTTGAAATTTCATCTACGGTCTGGTAGGTAGATTGTGCCCTGATGCTGTAGTTGATCTTATCTGTAACAATATTCCCGATTGGAAGCTGCACATTATTTGAACGAAGGGCATTTTCAATATCTGAAGGAACCAAATTGTATTGGGCAAGCGACATAGGAGAGACATCGACATAAATTCGCCGTTCCAGTCCTCCCTGGGTTTCAGCGGAGGCAAGTCCTTCAATACGTTCAAGGCGGGTTTCAACTAATTCAAGCCCGATATTTCGAAGCTCATCAAGTCCTCGATTATCGGCATCAATACTGAGGCGCATGATGGGCCGGTTTTCAGGGTCAAACTGGAAGATGACGGGTTCAGTGGCTTGTTGAGGGAGATCTCCCCGCACCTGATCAATGGCTTTACGGACTTTCAATTCTGTTTTGCGGATATCAGCACCGTCACGTAAACGCAGAATAATAAAGGCACTCCCTCGACTTACACGAGCTTCCAGCGTTTCAATACCTTCGATTGCAGAAAGGGCACCTTCAATAGGATTTACAATGATCCGGTTGATGTCTTCCGGTGCCACATTTTGATATCCGGTTGATACTGCCAACACCGGAATGTTGAAAGAAGGATATAAGGTGACTTTAAGATTGGTTAGCGAAAATACACCAAAACCAATCACGATCAATGTCATCATAATGACCGTAATTGGGCGTTTTAAAATGCTTTCTGCTACACTGAACTTTTTCATGCTAATGCCTCCTCAGGTTTAGCTAAAGGATCTACTTTGTGAACGGCATCAAAACCAAACTTCTCAACCCAGCCATTTATAATATTATAGAAACAGGGCACCACAAACAACATCAGGAGAGTACTCATGGTTAGTCCGCCAATTACAGTTCTTGCCATAGGGCTCCAGGTTTCGGAGCCGGTGCCAAGTTCAAGTGCCAGTGGAACCATCGATAAAATGGTAGTGAATGCAGTCATAAGGATCGGGCGTAAACGACGTGTTGCTCCTTCAACAACTGCTTCTTTACGATTTGTGCCCCGGGCTTGTAAAATTTTGATGTAATCAATCATCACAATTCCATTATTAACCACAATACCGGTGAGTAAGATAAGCCCAACCATGGAAGTAACACTGATCGAAGTTCCTGTTATCCAAAGCATGAGTAACACTCCGGTCAATGCAAGAGGGATGGTTAAAATGATTATAAAAGGTTCAACCAGACTTTCGAACTGAGAGGCCATTACCATGTAGGTAAGAATACCGGCGATCATAAAAGCGATCATAAGGAATCCGAAAGATTCTGCCTGTTCTTCAGCTGTCCCTGATATCTCATAGCGATATTCGTCGGGCCAGTTAACTTGGTCAAGTTGTTCACGCGCCTGGGTTGAAGCTGCTGCCAGATCGATACCTGCGAGTTCAGCTGTCACTTCAACGACTCGCTCCTGATCTATACGAAGCACATTTGTTGGTCCGGTATAACGTTCAACACGGGCAAGATTTTTGAGCGGCATCCATTCTCCGTCCGGTGTTTGAATTTGAATATTGGTGAGATCCAGAGATTGCGCTTTGTCCTGAGGTGCCAATTCAACAACAACCTCGAACTCTACTCCCTGATCAACAAAAGCAGTGGCGATATTTCCTTTTACTGCGTTACTGACAGCGGTCGCAACCTGATTGGTATTCATTCCAACTCTGGAAATTCGTTCGCGATCCATAATGAGTTGTAATTCGGGCCGGCCCTGATCGGATGAACTGAATACGCTGTTTATCCCATCAATTTCGAGCAGTCGTTCTCGTACTCCTTCCGCAAGTTCCTGTTTGGTTTCTGGATCATAGCCAAAGATCTGAACGATCAATCCATTCTCGCCATCAGGGCTAAGTGGGTCGATGATCACTTCTTGAATTTGCACTCCCGGTACTACTTGTAGTTCGCTGATAAGGCTACTTGTAATTTCAGCCTGGGTCCGGTCTCTTTCATCCTGAGAAACTAATTCAATCCGAACCGTTCCTGTAAATCCTCCCGGATCGTCAGCTCCCTCAATGCCTTCTTTGTCCCCGTAATCAGAAACAATAAGTCGGGCTTCCGGGACTTCTTGTTGAATGATGGCTTCAACCTGACCCATGGAACGTTCAAGTTCAAATAAATTAACTCCGGGTTCGCGTTGTACTTCCAATACAAAAGCATTTTCATCTACCCGTGGGAAGAATTCTCCTCCGATCACATAAAACAATGGAAGACTTGCCAAGAATAGAAGAACAGCACTCATCACCACCAACCCGCTTTTATCAATTACTTTTTGAAGCTGATCATGGTAGGTTTTTTCAAGCTTTTGAAGCAGGTTCGTGAAAAACAGAGCAACTTTATTTTTTGCCTGAAAATTGACGGCTTTCTCTTTGTAGAACTGTGAGGTCATTAACGGAATGAGTGTAAGTGCTACCAGTGCTGAAATGATCAGAGAGAATGAAATAGTAAGAGCCAGATCGCGGAAAAGGAATCCGGCAATACCCGGTACAAATAAGATCGGTAAGAAAACAACCAGGGTGGTAATAGTTGAAACAACTACAGGAACTGCTACTTCTTTGGCTCCATTAATAGAAGCTGTGTCACGGTCAGCCCCTTCTTCACGAAAGTGAAAAATATTTTCGAGTACTACAACGGCATTATCAACTACCAGACCAACAGCCAGGGTCAACCCTGACAGTGAGATAATATTGAGGCTAAGGTCAGCCATATCCATAACTAAAAAGGTGGTGATAATAGAAACCGGGATCGAAATGGCGATGATCATGGCCGAACGTCCGCTTCTCAAAAAGACCAGCAAGATCAGGATTACCAAAATAATGGCCTGAATACCGGTCATCAGCAGGTTGCCGATAGACTGTTCAATGAAATCGGCTTTATTGGTAAGTACGCCAATTCGCACATCATTGGGAAGACTTCGTTGTATTTCTTCCAGGCTGTTTACAATAGAATTGGCAGCAGTCACAACATTGGCATCACTTTGCCGGTAGATATTGAGAACTACTCCATTTTCGCCGTTAACGCGCACGTTTCCAATTGGTTGAGCAATGCCGTCATCTACGGTCGCAACGTCTTTTAGGAGCAAAGGTTGACCGTCTCGTACGGTTATAATAGTGTTTCGGATCTGATCAACATCTTTGAATTCCCCGATCGTCCTGAGGGAATAAATGGTGTTACCTTCGGTAAGCTGACCTGCAGGAACCTGAATATTCTCTTGTTGAAGCTTTTGTGAAATATCAGCGATGGTGAGGTTAAAGAGCCGCATCTGCTGATTGTCGATACGCACATTTATTTGTCGCTCAAGTCCACCGGAGGTTTCAGCTGAAGCAATTCCATTGATCCGTTCAATACGCTGCTCCAGAACCTGTTTGGAATAGGTGCGAAGTTCACGCGCACTCCGGGCATTGGAGGTCAGGGTAAGTACGACTATAGGCTCCTGATTGGGATCGTAAGAAAAGACAAGGGGTGTTTCAGCATCATCAGGGATGGCTCGTTCAACAAACCCTAATTCTTTCCGGACATCGTTTTCAGCCTGATATAGATCTGTTCCCCATTCAAAATTCAGTTTTACCACAGAAGCGCCCTGACTGGAAAGCGAACGCACACGCCGAATTCCGCTGATACTTCCCACGGATTCCTCGATAGGGCGGGTAACCAATGTTTCAATATCCTCAGGAGCAACACCTTCATAGCTGGTATACACAGTGATGGTTGGGAAAGAAACATCAGGGTATAAATTCATTCGCAAATTCTGCAGGCCATAAAAACCAAAGCCCAGCAGAATAAGGGTCATCATTAAAAATGTAATTGGACGGTCAACCGCTACTTTAGACAGAGATCCCATGGGTTCCTTTAGTTAGAAGTTGAATCGGCAGTTGTATCTTGGCTCTCGCGTAATTCACGAAGATATTCTTCGCGTTCTTCCTGCGACATCCCCTGCATCTTTTCCCGAGCCTCAGCTCGCTCTTCTTCACTCATATTAGCAAGAGGGCTTTGTTCGCCTCTCATCCCTGAATCGCCTTCCGATCCTCCAATTTGTCGCTCTTCCGGAGCCTGAAATCGGTCGCCGGAAGCCACCGAAATTCGTGACTCATCTTCAAGGCCGCTCTGGCCGGTAACAATGATCTTATCTTCAGGGATGAGTCCGGCCAGTACTTCAATTTTATCTCCTTGCTCAATACCTAATTCCAGGGGACGCCTTTCCGCTACTGAATCACCACGAGATACAAAAACCGAATAGGTACGCTCCAGATCTATGGTATTTGTTTCCGGGTTGATGACGGTCTCTACCTGTTCTACAAGTGCACTTCGGGGCACGATCATTGCTCGTTCTTTAGTAGTGATATTAATCACATTTTCAACCAAAACGCCGGGATAAATAGCATCTCCCAATTGTGTTAAAGTGATCACTACTTCCCCCAAACCGGTGGTAGCATCAAGTTGCGGGCTTTTCCGGGATACAATGCCCCGGGCACTTATTCCGTTTTCATTTGAAACCCGAAAGTTTACTTCTTGTCCTATTTTGACATCCCTCCAATCTTGTACGGGTAAGTAAATGCGAGACTCATATCCATTCGTACTGGCGATCTGGAATAACTCTGTTCCGGTGGTCGCAATATCACCCACCTCTAATGCCCGGGAAACGATCACTCCGTTAACCGGTGCTTTGACTTCGGTGTTATTGAAATTTTCCTGTGCTTGTGTGAGGGAAGAACGGGCAGACTCAAACTGAGCTAAAGAATTTTGGTAAGAGGCCTGCGCAATATCTAATTCTGATTCACTGGTTAGGTCACGCTCATTCAGGCGTTGTTGTCTTGCATATTCTGAACTGTCACGGCGCAATGCGATCCGACTTTGTTCTACCTGCGAGCGAGCCTGGGTTAGTTCATCGCGAAAGGTTGCATCATAGATCTTTGCGAGAGTTTGTCCCTGTTGCACAGTATCACCCAGGTCAACATAGAGGCGGGTAAGCCTGTTACTGACCTGAGGCTGAACAGAGATCACATTTTGAGCTTTTACATTTCCATAAGAGCGAACTTGTTCTGCTATTGATCCGATTTCAATATCGCTGGTTTCAACGCTGGTTGTTCGCTGCTCCTGGCTACCGGCAAAGCCTGAAAAACCGTTTTGTCCACTTTCGTTTGAGTCCCCTCCGCAGTTGATGATGAATACACTTATAAAGGATAACAGTAATATGTTCTTTTTCACTTGATCTATATTGAATTTTGAGTCTTAAAAATCATTCACTTGTATACACATAAGTTCAGCAGAAAGTTTATCTAAACAAGGCTTAATTATGTAAAAAAAAGAAATTACGTATTTCTATTAACAATGAATGAGAGGAAATGAATGCTTATCTTTAACTTAGATGTCAATCATTCATTAAACTTTTGCCCGCGCATGAAATTTTTTATCGATACAGCCGACTTAGACGAAATTAAAGAAGCCAATGATCTTGGAGTATTAGATGGGGTTACTACCAATCCAAGCCTTTGTGCAAAAATTGGTGTTAAAGACTTTGAAGGACATATTGCTAAGATCTGTGATATAGTGGAAGGCGATGTTTCAGCAGAGGTAGTATCTACAGAATATGACGAAATTATAGAAGAAGGTCGTAAGATCGCTGGTATAGCAGATAATGTTGTTGTTAAAGTTCCATTGATCAAAGATGGCATCAAGGCTATCAAGACGTTTTCTGAAGAAGGGATCAAAACCAATTGCACTCTTTGTTTTTCCCCGACCCAGGCATTGATCGCAGCTAAAGCAGGGGCAACATATATTTCTCCATTCCTGGGAAGATTAGATGATATTTCTACTGATGGTATGCAGCTCATCCGGGATATAGTTCAGATCTATGATAATTACGGATACCAGACTGAGGTACTTGCTGCAAGTATTCGCCACCCAATGCACTTGTTGGAGTGTGCAAAAGAAGGAGCTGATGTAGCAACTATGCCTTTGAATGTGATCAAGAGCTTGCTGAAGCATCCGCTGACTGACAGTGGGCTTGAGCGTTTTCTCCAAGACTGGGAAGACCTGCAAAAAAGCTTGAAGTAACAGGCTTATAAAATTTAGGCTACTGAAAGCGAGGGTTTTTTTTCTCTCGCTTTTTTTTATGGAATGTTTTTTAGAGTAGCTGAGCTAACGGTTCACAGAGATAGTAATAACGCGATCCCAAGAATGGTATTTGGAATGCTGCCATACTTTGCATCTTTCCAATCTTGCCATATAAGTGCCTGAGAAAGAGTAACTCCGGTTACGCCAAGGCCGATATAGAGCGACGACCCGGCCAGGTAAAAAATGGCTGTAGCAATCAAAATAAAAGAAGTGAGTAACCAAATAATGCCTGAGACTTTATTGATCGGTATTTTAAACTCTTCGATCTTGGCGAATTCAAATGCTTTTAAAACCCCCAGCATATGAATCAGTCCGTGAATAACAATGAAAATGGCAAAGGCTGTTTCCATAGATTCTCCCTGTTAACTGTCTATAGCTTAAGAGTAGAGAATGATCATGTAGATTCGATGAAGGATAAAGTGATTTACCTACTGCTTTCCAAATGTTCTGATTTTCACTCAAAAGGAAAAAGGGTTAATCTCTAAAAGTAAGCGTGAAAGTAGTACCCTCATTAACTTTACTACTCACAGTAATCCTCCCACCAAGGTTTGTGATGTGATTATAAACAAGATAAAGGCCAATGCCTTTGCTGTCTCTGTGTTCATGGAAGGTTTGACTCAGTCCAAACACATTATCCTTTTGTTTTTCACTGTCAAAACCAATTCCGTTATCTGAGAAGATAAGCTGCTTCTTCCCATCTGTAATCTTAGTTTTTATAGTGATAGCAGGGGCGCGATCCGGATGGGCATATTTAATTGAATTCGTGATCAGGTTTAGAAAAATACTCTCTAAATATCCCGGGTTGAATGTCACCGAATCAAAAGCATTTAGATCGATCTGAAAAGATGTATTTGTGTCTTTAAGAAGAGAATCTAAGGTCATCCTGATGGAGTCGATCACCTCCATAAATTTAATATCAATCAGGTTTATGGATCGTGAATCTTGACTCTTAAGGCCATCCACATAACTATCCAGTGTCTTTTTAAGGTTTTCTGCAGATTTCTTTAGCATCACAATAAACTCGCGGGTTTCCTCATTATTGACTTGGGAAATATCCATCAAGCTAAAGATGGCAAGTAAGTTACTTACCGGTGCTCTGAGGTCATGAGAAGTAGTGTAGTTGAGTTGCTTTAACAGGCTGTTGTTTTTACTTAATTCTGAAAGCAGTTGATTCCGTTCTGTTTCATGTTTCTTTTTGTGGGTGATGTTCTTGGCGATTGCATAGATCAATTCGTCATCTTTCACCGGTATGGAAGTCCAGGAAAACCAAACGATGTCGCCCTGTTTTGTTATGTACCGGTTTTCAAAATTCGTTAGAGGCTTACCAAGTAATATCGGTTCACGGTATTTCTGAGTGACCTCCCGATCGTCCGGATGTTGAAAATTCTTGATGGGCTCTGAAAGGAGTTCTTCCTCAGTATACCCCAGAACTTTACATACGGTAGGATTAACCCTTCTAAAATATCCGTCAAAGCCGGCTATACAGAGTAAGTCATGTGATAGGTCGAAAAAAGGGGCTAATGAATAGTCCGACTGGACTTCCAGATGATTGCCGTTATTCAAGTTCATTATTGTTTATTTATTGTGTCCTTCAGAAGCTGCTCAACGTTAGAGGAATCTAATAATTGGCCATGATATTACCTAACAATAGATAAACAATCAGTCAAGTATTTACATCTATGCACTGCCAATTAAATCCTGAGCAATGATCGAAGATGAGAGTACACCGGGAAGACCTGCGCCAGGATGAGTTCCGGCTCCCACAAAGTAGAGATTATCTACATCTTCACTTTTGTTATGCGGACGAAACCAGGCTGACTGAGTTAATATCGGCTCCACAGAAAATGCGGAACCTTTGTAGCTATTAAGTACATCCTGAAAATGAAGCGGATCGATGTAATGTTCTGCAATGATATTTTCCTGAAGGTCAGGCAGGTAATTCTCTTCAAGGAAATTCATGATGGCATCACGATATTTTGGAGCCATTTCATTCCAATCGGTGCCGCTGTCTAAATGCGGAACAGGCGATAGCACATAAAACCCTTCACAACCTTCCGGAGCCATAGAAGGATCGGTAATTGTAGGCATGTGCAGATACAATGAGAAATCATCCGCAAGCTTTTTATCGTGGAAAATATCATTTAGAAGTCCTTTATAGCGGTCTCCTAAAATAATGTTATGATGGGCAAGGCCGGAATCCAGATACCGCTTTTTAGTACCAAAATAGATCACAAAAAGGGACATGCTGTATTTAGTCCGTTCTATCTTGCGGTCCGTATATTTTTTTCGATGTTTTGGGTTGATGAGGTTTTTATACGTGAATGCAACATCTGCATTGGAAACCACTTCATCTGCTTCAAGCTGGTCACCGTTCTTTAAGCGAACTCCGGTTGCTTTACCGTTGGTCACTATAATTTCATCAACTTCAGTTTCTGTATGAATTTTTCCGCCTTGTTCAAGGATCAATTTTTCTAAGGCGTTTACGATGGCTCCGGTACCTCCCATAGCGTAATGCACGCCCCATTCACGCTCCAGATAATGTATCATGGCATAAATAGAAGTGGTGTCAAATGGATTGCCACCAACTAACAATGGGTGGAAAGAGAAGCAGCGTCTCAGGAATTCATCTTTTATAAACTGAGCTACATATTTATACACTGTCTTATATGATTGCAACTTGATCAGGTCCGGCGCAACCTTCAACATATCGGTGAATTTGAGGAAAGGTTTGTCAGCCAGTTCAATAAATCCTTTGTCGAAGATCGCTTTGGTGGTCTTGATGAATTTCTCGTAACCATCTACATCATTCGGATTTCTTTTACGGATCTCTTCCAGCGTAAACTCGTGATCATTGTTATAATCAAAATGCTTTCCTTCCGCATCAAATATCCGGTAGAATGGATCGCAGGGAACAAACTCTACGTAATCTTCTCTCTTCTTACCCGCAGCTTCAAAAATATCATCAAACATAAAAGGGGCGGTGATTACTGTTGGTCCCCCGTCAAATTTAAACCCATTTTTTTCGTAAACATAAGCCCGACCTCCCAACTTGTCTCTTTTTTCAAGAACGGTGACGTCATGACCGGCTGAAAGTAAACGGGAAGCTGCTCCGAGTCCGCCAAATCCGCTTCCAATAACAATGATCTTTTTTTTCATGGATAAAATGCTTTTGATTTTGTGCAGAAAACGGAAAAAAAAGAATAATCAATCCCGACAGATCAATTAATTTTCGATCTGCTTTACAAAACCGGCAAAGCCCATGCTGTTTAGTCGTTCCATTTCTTTTCGGGCGTCTTCCGGATCGGTATAGGTACCAAAATAAACTCTGTAGATCGTATTACCCGAAGCGCTGATCTCTTCAACCCTGCTTCCTTCAATATCTACGGATTGCTTTTGAGCCTGATTATGGCTTTTATAGGAACCAAGTTGAACGGTATAGGTTGGTACCTTAAGATCTGTGACGCGGGAATTTTCCAGGTCACCTTCTAAAAGGTAGAGCCGGACGCGTGCTGTTCCCGGTCCGATCATATCCACTCTTTCAGCTGCTCCCTTAGAAAGATCAATGATCCTGTCTTTTGCATAAGGACCTCTGTCGTTGATCCTGACCTGGACAGTTTTACCATTATCAAGATTTTCAACAAGCAGGATGGTTTCAAAAGGCAGGGTTCGGTGAGCTGCGGTTACGCCATTCATATCGTACACTTCTCCATTTGCCGTAAGCTTTCCATCAAAATTAGGGCCATACCAACTTGCCATGCCGTTTTCAATGGCAGTGGCATTATCAGTAGAGGCATAATCAACGCTTCGTCCTGAAATGCCACAGGCAGAGAAAAGCATTGCTGTTATTAATGCGAGTAATAGAAATTTGGAAGATTTCATGCAGATGATTTTTTGTGCTGATCAAAATATATCCTGCTTAGCGGTGAAATGCTATGCTGTATAAGCTGAAAATCTAATATAAAACCACCCGAATATGCAGTGTACATGAAATGATTTTCACCTACAATAGGGCAATCTTCATTTCTGATCTCGAGCTGTGCTCCGGG
>JBBDSP010000018.1:0-26559 GCA_040904925.1 Gracilimonas sp.
AATTCGAAAGGGTTTCTCCCTTCTTTTTTTAGCTTTTACCGGACACTACTGATATTGAATAAATATTTAAATCATAATGGCGGCAAACATCTGAAAATACTTCTTCAGTGTGATATGGGTTTTTTGATAAAGATGCAAAATACATAACCCTTTCCAATTCATTCTTTACTAGTCTTTTCTCAGTTTCAAAAGTCTCACTATTTCTTTCCTGAAAATCAGGTATAACAATTAAATCATGAATAGTTGCCTTTGTTTTATCCTTGTGGGTCCTGAGAATTCGACCCCTTCTTTGAATAAATTGTCTTGGATTTCCGGTGCTGGAACAAAATATTGCGTGTTCAGCTCTAGGTATGTCAACCCCTTCATCTAAACACTTCATTGAAGCAATCACATCAATATCTCCATTTCGGAATTGTTCAAGAATTTGATCTCTATTTCGCATTCCACTAACAAATTTGTTTACAAAGATAGAGTCATCAATACTTCCAATAGCCATTATATATTGATTGATGATTTTTAATTCTTCTTCATCTTCACTACTAACCTCTGAAATATCTGCGTTTTTACCTTCCGGTACATAAACGAAGGTATATTTCAAAGTTCCCGCCTCATTATACCTTTCTTTTAATATTTCGACTGTAATTCCAAGTTTGTTAGAAGCCTTGTGAATAATTCTTTTCCGTTTTAAAAGTAGTCTTTCAAGAATTTCGCTCTCCAATGAATTTGAGTCTTTACTGGCAAAGCACTTGGCTATTCTCTTAGTTAATTTGATATACTCTTCCAATTCTTCAGAGGTCAATTGAACAATGTGAGGGAAGTAATCATATTTACAAAGTACACCTTTAGTAATAGCCTGCTCCATTGAATAGTTATAAGTGTATGGCTCACCATCATTAAAAAAAGTCTCCATAGCTTCTGTACCCTCCGGGTCATACACTCTTTTTGGAGTAGCTGAGAGTCCAATTCTTTTTTTTACTTTCACATTTTCAATAGTATTCAAAACCGAGCTCGAACCTATATTATGAGCTTCATCTGCAATAAATAAAGTATCCTCAGGTAGATTATTTATATACCTCAAAAATCCCTCTCTAATAAAAGAAGCATAGGTACAAATAATTAAGAAAGAAGTCGGTGTTCGATTTGCTGTAGCTAATATTGTGGAAAGCCTATTCCGATAGTCTGTTTTCGAAGAGACTGAAATAATTCTATTGAAATTGAATTGCTTTGCTTCATTTTCCCACTGTTCCACCAACGTTAATGTAGGCACCAATATCAAAGCTTGGTAAATATTATCGGAGCTTTTCTTGTATTCTTCCAGAAGACAGTTTAAGGATGTTATCGTTTTTCCTGTACCAGTTGCCATCGCAAAAATACCATTGTAGCCATTTTCAACCCATGCTTCATAAGCTTTAACCTGGTATGGATATGGATTATCATGAGGAAACGTTGGCAACTTCAATTCATCTCGGATCCATTTTTTGAAATCTTGTTTTTCTTTATCAAATACCTCCCCTAAAGAATCATCCAATTCATCCAAAGCTTTAAAAATCTCTTCCTCATCTCTTACCAATTCTTCTAAATCTTTATCTAACCCTTTTCTTCTAATAACTCCTTCTATTTCATCTAAAGAAAGATATTCATGACCCGCATCTTCCTCAGAAAAGATAGAGTCAAGTTTTTCGATTTCATTTTTAATTCTTAATTGCTCTTCTTCTGATCCCCAAGACCTTTTTACATCTAAGCTTTCCCCATTTTCAACCAAGCCGTTATAAGTAAAATTACAACTCCCATTAAAGTAGATTTGATTCTCTCCATCACTAAAAATTCCTTCCTTATAA
Organism: Gracilimonas sp.; assembly: GCA_040904925.1. Taxonomy (GTDB): domain Bacteria; phylum Bacteroidota; class Rhodothermia; order Balneolales; family Balneolaceae; genus Gracilimonas. Next base: position 1,839 of record JBBDSP010000018.1, read on the forward strand.
TGAGACGTTCTTCCAGGCTTAACTTTTACAGGTTTCAATAGAAGCCGGTTTTCTTTCATTAAAAACCGTAAGCAATCAAAAAAGTGCTGCTCTCCGCGGGCTAAAACTTGTTCAAGCTTTTCAACGTCATTATTCACGATTGAATTAATAAAACTATACTCTTCACCTTCAGATTTAACTGAATTTTCAAGCAGGTACTTGTCTTTTTCTGACAAGAAATGGTTTGTGATAATTCTAACAACCCCACCATTAAATATAAACTGAGCAAATCCAAGAGATAATACTCGAATAGCATTGGAGCTGAAATATCCCAACCGCAAATCAAATCGCTTGCTTTTTTTCAAGCACTGCAGATAAAATGACAATGGCTTGTTCTCCGCATCACTTGCATAGCTCAAATCACTTGGTAAGCGAATATCTTTCAGCACAATGTTTATTGTTTTAATTAACCCGAACTAATAAATATCTAATGATTTATAAATAAGGAAAAATTTTATTTAAAACTACTTAATCTCGTTGTGATGACCAACTTCTGATAATATCAATGCACTAAAACTATCGGGAGAGGAGAAATGAAATACGATGGACGAATAGCGATGGACCGTTTTGCGAAATATTTACATCGACGGATTATCAACCGACCAGCTCAGGCGCGGTGGTTCAAAAGATGTGGGATTTGTTGTTCAACAAAGATCCAAATAGGCGAGTCCCCTCTTCCCCTCTTGATGTAACTCATGTTAATTCCAGACCAAAAAGTTACATCTGTTATGAAAAACTCAACAACCGGTTCGGAACCGTCTGATCCGATCACACTCACCGAAATCTGTAATAAACAAGCCAAGGCCTTCAGGCCTGCGTTGGCGGGGCTCCCAAGCCTATTCCGCGAGATTGCCGCGTCGTTATGCTTCCCAAGCCGGCCATAAATTTTGGGCTCCTCAAAAGGGGGTTTTTAAAGATGGGAATGGAGAATCTGAAATGCGATGGACGATGTTCGATGGATCGATTTGCGATTTTGTGTGAGATTTTCGGGGAATTTGATGGCGGGATCACTTGCGTCACAATATTTTCCGTATCATATCTTTGATTCTAAAAAATGCACCGGTAATCAGATTCCTATATGCCTTTATATCAATTTTTTCGACGTCAATGGGTGATTCGCAGATCTTTTCCGGATAAGTGGAAGAAGGTACTTAAAGGACGTGTTCCGGTGTTTCGCCGGCTGCCTGAAGATCTGCAGGACAAGCTGAAACAGCGCATGGCCGTTTTTTTAGACGAAAAGCTGTTCGAGGGCTGCGGAGGCCTGGATCTGACCGAAGAAATGCGTGTGATCATTGCCGCCCATGCCTGTATGCTTATCCTCGAGGAACCTTCCGATTACTATCCATCTCTGCAGTCCGTGTTGGTTTATCCTGACGACTATATGGGAGCTGTCTATGATGTAGACGCCGGCGGGGTGGTCACTGAAGGATGGGAACCGCGTTCGGGAGAATCGTGGCATCCCGGTAATATCGTGCTTTCGTGGAGTGATAGCCTGCAAGGTGTGCGTGATCCCTCGGATGGCCGAAATCTGATCTACCATGAGTTTGCGCATCAACTGGATTACAGGTACGGGCTCTCGGCCGGCATTAGTATTGAGGGCGAAACGGATGCGGACGACGAATGGACGCAAGCCTTGGCCAAAGGCTATCGCTTACTGCTGCATAACACAAAACGGGGCCACAAAATGCTGCTGGATCCTTACGGAGCTGAAAATCCTGCCGAATTTTTTGCCGTACTCATCGAATGTTTCCTTGAGCAGCCCGGAAAGCTTCAGCGGGAACACTCCCAGCTATATCACCTGCTGTGCGAATTTTTTAAGTATGATCCTGGAGATTGGATAGACTAAACCTATTTCGCGAGATTGCTGCGTCGTTATGGTTCCCAAAGCTCCGTTGTTTTAGTTACCCTGTCAGTTACCAATGCGTTCTTTCTCCTTGTTTAAGGAGAAAGACAGAAAGAGGTCGAGGATACGGGCAACAGCTTGAACGCTCTTGTTTGCTCTAGAGCGCGTGAAGCGAGGAGAAATGCGATGGACGATGTTCGATGGATCGATTTGCGATGTTCGGGAAGTTGATTTAGAAACATGGTTTTCCAGTACACCAGCGAGGCGGTTTTAACCCCTCGCGATCAGGGCTGGGGGATTTGAATTAAAGAATGAGGGCAAGTATAAATGCCATAAACCTATTAACGATAAACGACTAACGAAATACGAAAATCCCTGGCATCGACACATTCCCAAAACGTGTCGAAATCATCGACATATCAGGAAGAAAGGAGGTTGTAGAGTCGAACGTTCAGGTATAACATCTCGCGGCCCACTTGTTTGCTTTTCAGGAATCCGGCCGATTCCAGTTCTTTTAAATACTCCGCCGCCGTTTGTCGCTTAGCCAGGTCGCGCTCCACCAAAAACTTCACTTTACAATACGGCTGCTCAAACAACAACTCGATCAGCTCCTTGGAATACACGCGATCCGGGAGCGTTGCTTTTGCTTCTTGTATGGTCTCATCCAGCAGTTGCTGTATAGATTCAATGCGCTTCATGGTTTTTTCAGAAGTGACCTTCACCGCTTCCATCATAAAAAGCACCCAGGCTTCCCAGGCCTCATTTTCCGTTACCTCTCGAAGCAGCCTGTAATAATCTGATTTATGGGCTATGATGTGATCACTGAGATACAACACCGGCTGATGCAAAAGCTTTTGCCGGATGAGGTAGAGAATGTTGAGAATTCTTCCCGTACGTCCGTTACCGTCCTCAAATGGATGAATAGCTTCAAACTGATAATGCATTACCGCCATTTTGATCAGCGGGTCGGTGTCGTCTTTAGCCTGAATATAGGCTGCAAGGTTTTCCAGCAGGTCGTGGATAAGCTCCTTGCCCTCCGGTGGCCAGTATATGATCTTACGCGTTCTCGGGTTGGCGATCACCGTCCCGGAATCCTCCCTGATCCCCGCCTCCGATTCCTTGATGGTCTGCATCAGCTTGATGAAAAGCTCCGGCCCAAAATCCTTTTTTTGCATATTCGACACTCCCTGCCACAGTGCCTGTCGGTACCGCAATACTTCTTTGGTCTGGGGATCCACTCGCTTGTCGTTGGCCGAAAGAGCCATAAACAGCTTATCGTTGGTGGTGATGATATTCTCGATCTCCGAACTAGCCTTGGCCTCCTGCGCCACAATACTGTTGATCAAAATAGAGGGATTGGGCAGGCTTTCTGCTTTTCCCTTCAACTCCGCCAATGCACGATTGGCCGCAATGGCTGCTTTCAGGATCGCGGGAGTTTCCAGAGCCGCTTTGGGCGGAAGCAGGGGTAGAATATTATAAGGCTGATTGGCGTAATCGGACATTGGAATTTCTTTTGTGATAACGTGTCGAAATATACAAAATTTATCGACATATATTATTTACTTGTCGAAATCATCGACATGTCTGTGTTGTTTTGCCACAAAATCACTTTGGGAATAGAACGCGGATGACACGGATGTGACGGATGATCGCTGAAAAAATCACTCGGAGCGAAGGCGCATTGATTTATTTTAGTGGAATGCAGTCAGCTTAAGCTCTTTTTTCGTCCGCCTTGTCCCGATGCATCGGGATGATTCGTTTTGGATCAAATCAAAATGAACAAGGACTGACGCGGACCGGGAGGTCCGGACAGGCATTCCAAGCCGGAGGTTAGGAACGAGGGCAAAATCATGGTTCAAAATGATGGAGCAAATGAAAACCTCCCAGGCCTATCCATCCATCAGACGGACTTTGAGTCGTAGGATGGAATCCGAGAACGGTATTTCCCAAAGCCTCATTATTTTAGTTACCCTATTAGTTACCAATGCGTGCTTTCTCCTTGTTTAAGGAGAAAGACAGAAAGAGGTCGAGGATGCGGGCAAACAGCTTGAACGCTCTTGTTCGCTCCAACGCAGAGCGTGTGGAGCGAGGGGCTGATTTTTGCGTTCCAACGTGAAGCGAGGAGAAATGCGATGGACGATGTTCGATGGATCGATTTGCGATTTGGGTGAGTGGGAGAATCCTGCTAATCCTAAAAATCCCACAAATCATGGTTCAAAATGATGGAGCAAATAAAAACCTCCCAGGCCTATCCATCCCTCAGACGGACTTGGGGCCGTCAGATCGAATCCGGGATCGGTAATAAACAAGCCAAGGCCTTTAGGCCTGTGTGTATAGGAAACGAATATGTGAAATGTGATGGACGATGTGCGATGGATCCATTTGTGATTTGGCGGGGAGCTGGATTATAGCAACACGGTCTTCCGGCACACTATTGAGGCGGTTTTAACACCTCGCTTTATAGTCATCCGTCGTCGGTCCTTCGTCCTCCGTCCCTGGTCACACTCTTAAACCAACTTTGCCACTATCTTCACTTTCTCCTTATCGGCGAAGCCAACCCAGGGGTCGCAGTGGATAAAGCGTTCGCCAAACTGACTGAGATCTTCGTCTATATCATCGAGTATGATATATCTTGGAAACTCCTCGTGGTTCAGGTTATCACGGATCCAGCGGCGGATCTCATCACCCCGGGCCACATTTCCGGAGTTTTCGTAGATCAAAGAAGGGGTGACGTCCACCACGTATTTTGCGGGCAATCCATTTTCTTCAAACAGTGCTTTTAATTGTCTCAGGGAATGATCATATCGCCAGGTAGAGCTGACTACGATCTGTCCGTTGTAGTATTCAACCAGCAACTTTAGAAACGCCATTGCCTTCGGGCACCATTTACGGTTTGTGGACGAGCCGGTCTCTTTAACCTGTCGGCGCAAATACGCTTCGGTATTGAGAACGCCGTCTATATCCACGAATACCGTGAGCTTGCGGTATTCAGCTGTTTCCATATTCCTGATAGTTTTATGATCAACCTGATGCTAACAACACCACAGGAGATGTGCAATAGGGAACTGATTTTTGTGCTGCAATACAGAGCGAGGGGAAGATCTGAAATGCGATGGGGAAATGATTGAATTACGAATGATCGATCGGCGATGGACCGATTTGCGAAATATTGTGTGTAGGTAGTAGAGAGTTGTCATCCCGAGTGCGTACCAAAGTTCAAAGGATAACACCACTGAACACGAGGGATCTCAAAATTCGAACGGTTTGACAAATCAGACTCTGTTTTGATCTTCTTGGTTATCTGTAATAAACAAGCCAAGGTCTTTAGACCTGCGTTGCCGGTGAAGATTTCAAATGCGATGGACCGATGTTCGATGGATCGATTTGTGATTTGTCAGGGAGTTGGGGGTTATAGCAACACGGTCTTCCGGTACACCAGCGAGGCGGTTTTAACTCCTCGCGATCAGGGCTGGGGGATTTGAATTAAAGAATGAGGTCAAGTATAAATGCCATAAACCTATTAACGATAAACGACTAACGAAATACGAAAATCTCTGGCATCGACATATTCTCTATGCGCTCCAACGCTGAGCGTGTGGAGCGAGGTGTAATGGGAATTGGTGCTTTAAACTTTTTTCATTTTTGGCAGCGATAGATTCCATTTTATGGAAACCGTCCGGATGGTGATGATCACCGCAGTTGTGATGAGGTAGTTCAGGTTGTCGGGGAGATTTAGTTCTATCCCCAGGTAAAAGATTACGGCTCCCAGCAGGCAGGCTGTGGCATATATTTCTTTCCGGAAAATGAGAGGTATTTCACGACACAAGACATCGCGGGTAATTCCGCCTACCACGGCTGAGATCATACCCATTATTCCTGCCATGAATGGATTTAAGCCAAAAGACAGCGCCTTTTCCATCCCAATGATCGTGAATAGCGCGATCCCGATGGTATCAAATATGAAAAGGGTTTTGCTGAAGTTATTGAGCTTCTTGCCCATGAGGAAGGTGAAGGGTACGGCAGCTAAGATCACCATGGGATAGGTCATGTCGGCCATCCAGGTGATGGGGTGACTGCCAAGCAAAAGATCACGAACCGTACCGCCGCCAATAGCCGTTACAAAACCAACGACGGTAGCACCGAAAATATCCATATCGGTTCGCCCAGCCAGCCGAATACCACTGATGGCGAAGACAAACGTACCGGTCAGGTCAAGAAGATATATTATGTCCATGATGTATATTCACCCAAGGCTCTGTGCAATATTTAATCTTTACGTCTTAGATGTTTTAAGAGATCTTGCCTGCTATGAACAATGGTAAATACTTTGGATAAGATACCTTGAATACGTTCTGCTTGATTGATCAAAGTAATCTGCAATCGCTCTTAAATCTTTTTTTGATTCACCTGACCAATTTATTTCAGCCATTCCTTAAATTCTTCATTAACCTGCGCATGAGAAGTTATGTTTCCCTCCTCTACGTCCTTCAACCCACGCTCAACTTTTTGAAGTACATGTAGCTCATACATGATCTCATCATAGCTTACATTAATGTTTGGCTTTCAACAAGTGTACTTAAACAACATTTAAAAAGCCAATTACTGAATGGATACTTGGGATTTCCACCTGGTTCCACACGCTCTGCGTTGGAACCTAGCACCCCTGTCATGGCCGGAATTTAATGTCCACCTTCTTGGTCGCTGATTGTTCTTTTAGACGTACCGCCAGCTGTTGCTGCATGTTGCCGGTGACTTCCATCAAGGCTGTTGCGGCCGGAGATTCGGTGTCTTCCAATACAATGGGTTTTCCGGAATCGCCGCCTTCCCGGAGAGTTTGTTGTAGCGGGACTTCCCCCAGTACCGGCACGTTCATTTCCTGAGCCAAAAGGGTAGCTCCGCCTTCACCGAAGATGTAATATTTCTTATCCGGCATATCAGGCGGGGTGAAATAGGCCATGTTCTCGACCACGCCCAAAACAGGCACATTCACTTTCTTGAACATCGCCACTCCTTTTCGGGCATCATCAAGCGCCACAGTTTGCGGGGTTGAAACAATGACAGCGCCGGTCAAAGGCACCGTTTGCACGATGGTAAGCTGAATATCACCGGTTCCCGGAGGCAGATCCATGATAAGGTAATCCAGTTCGCCCCATTCCACATCGGTCATGAATTGCTTCACGGCGCTGGTGGCCATCGGTCCGCGCCACACCATCGCCTGATCCACATCCACTAAAAAGCCCATGGAAACCAGTTTGATCCCATATTTCTCATGCGGAACTAATTTCTTCTGCGTGGTGATGTTCGGCCGGTCATGAATATTGAACATCGTCGGGATACTCGGCCCGTAGATATCGGTATCCATTAGTCCGACTTTCAATCCCTTTTTGGCTAATGCCGCTGCGATATTTACCGCTACAGTAGATTTTCCAACGCCGCCTTTTCCGGATGCTACTGCAATGATATTCTTAACTCCGGGTAAAATTTCCTGCTGTTGCTCTTGCTGCTGTCCCGGTTTCGTCGATTCCATCTCCTTTTTCTTGGAGAGATTTACGGCCATCTGAATATCCACAATGGCTTCCTTGTCGACAAATTTCTGAATGGCTTCTTCGCACTTTTCACGAAGCTGATCTTCCAGGGCCTCATCCTTCTCGGGAAACTCGAGTGTAAACGACACATATTTATCCTGAACGATCACATCCTGAACCATATCCAGCGAAATGAGGTCACGCTGTTCGGAGGGATGTAAGATCTGACTGAGTGCTGATTTAACCTGTTCTTTATTAATAGACATGAATGATTTTTAAACCTGTATTTGATGAACAATCATACTTTCAATTTCGGACGCTAAAGATAAGGATTCTTAGCTTGGAATATGAAAACAGATGCACATTGATCTACCGTTCGTTTTGTTGCCATGAAACCTCGTAAACAATAAAAAATGGAACACGGCTAACACGGATTTGGCGAATGTTCGCGGATATATGTGTTATTTAACTGTGATTTTGACTTGAGAATGATCAATCTGTGAATTTACGACTGGTTCCACACGCTCTGCGTTGGAACCTATTCTAATGCCCCTAAATTTCGGACATATTTTTTCGTGTAGATTTTCGCGGAGGGTATCGCAGAGTTGCGCTGAAAGTTAGCGGTGCTTTCATATAGAATGATTCGCGAAACTCGGCGAGCTAATCAGCGTGACTCTGCGAGAGACGAAAACTATTTTTGATATGCGATAGATCGATGGACCGACGAACTGATTTTGATCTAAACACCCCAACAAACATTCCCAATAAATACCTATGTTAAGCCGATTTTTGGTGAACAAAACCTTACCTTCCAACCGATAAGCAACAGGGATTTCGGGGACGGGTTGTGAGCCGGAATTCATAAACACGGATTTTATTTTTACACATGTCTAAAAAGACTCCTTTCTATTCTATTCACGAACATGCCGGGGCCAAGCTGGTAGATTTTGCAGGATTCCAGATGCCGGTACAATATGCAGGGATCAAGTCGGAACATGCTGCCGTACGCGAAGCCGTTGGGATATTTGATGTTTCCCACATGGGCGAGTTTTACATCCACGGGCCTGAAGCGCTGGACCTTATCCAGAAAGTAACGGTTAATGACGCCTCCAAACTTACGGAAGGCAAAGCACAATACACCTGCATGTGCTATGATGACGGCGGCATTGTAGATGACCTGATCGTGTACAAACTCTTTGATGATGACGGATATATTGCCGTCGTTAATGCTTCGAATATTGAAAAGGACCTGAACTGGATCCTCGACAACAATTCATTTGATGCCGAAGTCCGCAATCAATCGGATGATACTTGTCTGCTTGCCGTTCAGGGACCCAAATCTGTAGAGGCCCTTCAAAAGCTCACTGATCTTGACCTGAGTGACATTGGTTTCTACTCTTTTAAAATGGGCAAACTGGCCGGAATGGATGATGTGGTGTTTTCAGCAACCGGCTACACCGGCGAAAAAGGTTTTGAACTATATTTTGACAAGAACCGGGTTGATCCTGAGAAAGTATGGAATGCCATTATGGAAGCCGGAGAAGAATTTGGGATTGAGCCGTGTGGATTGGGAGCCCGGGACACTCTTCGCCTTGAAATGGGATTTGCACTGTATGGAAATGACATTACCAAAAATACCCACCCGCTGGAAGCCCGCCTTGGCTGGATTACAAAATTCGATAAGGGTGATTTTAACGGTAAAAAAGCCCTTCAGCAGATAAAAGAAGATGGACTGAAACGACAGCTTGTCGGCTTTGTGGTAGAAGGAGAGCGTAACATTCCGCGTCAGGGATATGAGATCCAAAATGATGCGGGAGAGGCGATTGGGGAAGTCACCAGCGGAACAATGTCCATTACTTTGGGTAAAGGTATTGGGATGGGTTATGTGGCTAAGGAGTATGCAGCTGAAGGAACTGAGATACAGATTGCCATTCGCAAAAAGACCGCGAAGGCTACGGTTACACGACCTCCTTTTATTAATAAATAAATTTTCAGAGAGACCATGCCAGAAATTAATTATATCGACGTTTTTTTTTCCGTACAGGCTTTTCAGGAAGAAGAGCTCCGCGGGAAATCTGCGGTTATCATTGATGTGCTCCGCGCTTCGTCATCCATCACAACGGCTATAAGTCATGGCGCCAAAAAGATTATTCCCGTAGCGGATATGAGTGACGCGATGAAGATCGCTACCACTATGGATCAAAAAGATTACCTGCTGTGTGGCGAAAAAAACGGAACCAAGATCGAAGGCTACCACCTTGGGAATTCCCCGGCTGAATATGAGCCGGATGTTGTTGAGGGCAAAACGCTGATCTTCAACACTACCAATGGAACCAAAGCGATCAAGAAGGCATCGCTTGCCAATGAAGTGTATGTGGGTTCTTTTCTGAATCAGCAGAGTATTTTGAACGCACTTAAAGAGCATGACGATGAGATCGTGCTGATCTGTTCAGGATGGCAGGGAAGACTGGCTATCGAAGACACTTTATTTGCCGGATCGCTGCTGCATGCCATCTCCGGTGGGAATCTCCCGGATTCTGCCAAAGACGGTGCAAAAGTAGCATTTGGTCTTTTCGAAAAATATGGTGATGATTTAGAAGGAGCCATCAGTAAAAGCGATCATGCAAAAAGATTGGCTGAGCTGGTGCCAAATGACGATATTGCCTTTTGTTGTAAAGTAAATGAATTTGACGTACTTCCCGGAATGCGGGATGGAATTCTCACAAATCTGAATGGCTAAGAATAAACTAAATACATCTACAAACACTCCCGGATTAGACGCTAACCGGAAGAAAGAGATCATCGGTATTATCGTAATGTCTATCGCGGTGTTATTGGGATTAAGCATTTTTTCCTATAACCCGAGTGACTATCAATATGCCAGCAGCATTTCTTTTATAGACCTGTTTAACCCGGATGCCAATTCCCGCCTGGTTAAAAACTGGCTGGGTCCGGTAGGCGCATATCTCTCTCATTATCTGGTTCACAGTTTATTTGGGTATACCAGCATGATCCTCGCGATCATTATTGGTTATCATGGCTGGAATACTTTTCGGCGGCGTGGTTTCAAAGAACTCGGATGGCTTACATTATTGAGTATTTGGGGGATGATCCTCTTATCCACTTTTATAGGATGGCTGACTACCCATGCTAATTTCCCCGATGATTCTATCTGGGGCGGTTCGGCCGGCATTGCCATTGCTCAGGTGCTTTATAACATCACCAATATTGGGTCTATTATCATTTTATCCGTTTTAATATTGGTAACCTTATTGATGTTTGTGGATCGCGATCTTCAAAAAACTATCGATAATGTAAAATTGTGGATAGAAAGCATTCAGGAAAAGCTGGAGGAACGGCGAGCGGCCCGACAACTTCGCAAGGAAGAAAAAGCCAAGGAACGTGAAGAACGACTTGCTGAAAAACGGGCAGCCAAAGAGAAGAAAAAAGAAGAGGAGAAAGAAGCAGCAGAAGAAAAAGAGCTTGAGAAAAAAGAGATTGCCGAACCTGAAGATGATAACGAGCCCGTAAAACCGGCGCCTTCCATTGATGAGTTAGTAGAAAAGTCTGAGGAAGAAGACGAGAAGAAAAGGAAAGCTGAACAAGCTCAGGTCAAAACCCTGGATACCCGTCAGCGTGCCTCTCTTGAAAAGGAAGAGGAGATCGATGAAGACGATGATGATATTGAGGTTTCCGTTTATGTTGGCAAAGGGGATGAGCAAGCCGACGACAAAGACCTCGACAAGCTTAATAAGGAAAAGGCCAAGGAAGTCCCGGTAATCAAGTACAAATTCCCTAAAGTAGACCTTCTTGATTCTCCGCCTGATGAAGGCAACGAGGTAGACCTGGAGGAAATCAAGGAAAACAAGCGCATCATCCTCGATAAACTTAAGCGGCATAAGATCGAGATCATTGGGATCAATGCGATCGTAGGGCCTACGGTTACTTTATATGAACTTGAGCCTGCTCCGGATGTAAAGATCTCGAAAATCGAGAGCTATTCCAATGACCTGAAAATGGCAACGGCCTCCAAAGGATTACGCATGATCTCACCTATTCCGGGGAAATCCGCCGTTGGAATTGAGGTTCCGAATACCACCCGGGAAACGGTATATATTAAGCAGGTACTGAATACCAAGAAATTTGTAGAAACCGATTTTACGCTTCCGATCGCATTTGGTAAAACGATCGAAAACGAAGTGTTCATGATCGACCTTACCAAGATGCCTCACTTGCTTATTGCCGGGGCTACGGGTTCGGGTAAGTCGGTCGGTATCAATACCATTATCACGTGCCTTCTTTATAAGTGCCATCCTGATAATCTGAAATTTGTCATGATCGATCCTAAGAAGATCGAGCTTTCGCTGTACCGTAATATTCAGAATCACTTTTTGGCTATGCTTCCGGATTCGGATGAACCTATTATCACCGACACTTCCAAAGCACAGGATACCCTGGAAAGTTTGTGTAAGGAAATGGATGAACGATACGACCTGCTGAAGATGGCTATGGTTCGCGATATCAAATCATACAACGAAAAATATAAAACGGGTGAACTGGATGATGAACTTGGTCACCGCCACCTGCCGTACATCGTGGTTATTATTGATGAACTTGCAGACCTGATGATGACCGCCGGAAAACAGATCGAAGAACCCATCGCGCGACTTGCCCAGCTTGCCCGGGCTATCGGAATTCATCTTGTGGTTGCAACACAGCGACCTTCCGTGAATGTTATCACCGGTACCATCAAAGCTAACTTCCCTGCACGTATTGCTTATCAGGTGGCTTCAAAAGTTGATTCCAGAACGATTCTGGATCAGGGCGGGGCAGATCAGCTGATCGGAATGGGCGACATGCTTTTCAATAACGGAACCGGGATGATCCGAATTCAAAACGCCTTCGTTTCCACAGAAGAAGTCGAAAAAATTAATTCCTTCATTGGTCAGCAAGCCGGCTATAAGGAACCTTTCCATCTGCCGATCATAAAAGATGATACTTCAGAGATCCCTGATCCGTTAGAAGATATAGACGAATACTTTGAAGCGGCTGCCAAGTTGGTAATTCTTCATCAGCAGGGTTCGGTTTCATTGTTGCAGCGTAAACTCAAGATCGGCTATAACCGCGCCGGCAGAATCATAGATCAATTATTTAATGCAGGCATTGTTGGACCATATCAAGGCAGTACAGCGAGAGACGTTCTCATTCAGGATGAAGACGAACTTCAGGAACTATTGGACAATCTGGATGAGTATGATTAAGAGCTTTCAGCAAACGCCTGCAGGAACCTCCGGTTTTAGAATGTTTGCTAAGGGAGTAGTTGCTGTTTTATTTCTATTCTTGTTTTCGAGTAACACACTTCTCGCTCAGGCACCTAATTTTGATCAGCTAAAGGAACGGTTTGATTCGGGGGAAGTTTTTGCTGCGGAATTTGATCACACCTATACAGATTCGTACACTGAAGAAGTGGTAAATAGTTCAGGGAATATCTGGATCGACAAAGTCCGTTATAAACTTGAAAGTGAAGGGCAAACGGTCGTGGTGGATGGTGAAAATTCGCAGGTTTATGATCCGCAAAGAAACCGCGTGATCATTGATACCTATTATCCGGAAGATGATGATTTTGCTCCTTCCAGAATGCTGAGCGGAATAGATTCAACCTATACCGTCTCTGAAGAAAGATCCGGAAATCAAACCAGGATCATCCTTACAACCGATGATGATTTTGCCGTATTTATAGAAGTTGAGATCCTGCTTGATGAGCAACTTCGCCCGATGGAGATCAAAGCCTGGGATATTTCTGATAATGAGATAGTGACCACTTTTTCCAATGGTCGTTTTCATGATCCAGAAGACGGGTTATTTGAACTCGATCCTCCTGAGGATGCCGAAATTGTGGACATGAGATACTGATCATGCAGGAAAAAAAGGCGTTAAAAATAGTTGGAAGCGTATTACTTGGGGTTCTTTTTCTGTGGCTGGCTTTTCGAGAAGTTGAATTTTCGGAGGTGGTTGAATCCACACGGGGAATGTCTTGGTGGTGGATCCTTCCTTTTGCAGTAACCACCCTTGGCGCTCACTATATCCGAGCCTTGCGCTGGGAAATGCTGTTCACCAATAAAGAGAAAGTCCCTTCCAAAACCACTTTATTTACCGGGGTGATGTTTGGATATCTCGTCAACATTCCGCTGCCCAGAGTTGGAGAAGTAGCCCGTCCGGTTTATGTGGCGAAACAGGTGGATGAGAGCAGCAGTAAGATCATTGGCACTATTGTTCTGGAACGCATTGTAGATGTAATTGGAATGCTTTTGCTGATGGCTTTCGTGGTCGTATTCCTGATCGCCGATCCTCAGGTGCTCTCTCGCCTTTTCGGGATTGATATCACCAATTATGACACACAGCTTGCTCTTTTTTTAACGATCAGTAAATACGGCATCATTGCCATTGCCGGATTAGCTGCGCTGTACTGGTTATTTAAAAAAGCCGCTGAGCAAACCGAAGGGAAAATCGCAGATCTGGCTCATAAAATTCAGCGTATCATCCGCACTTTTGTGGATGGAGTCCTTGCCATCCGTGAACTGAAAAACTGGCCACTATTTATTTTTCATTCGCTGCTTATCTGGGTCTTCTACATCAGCATGACCTACATCGGATTTTTTATGTTTGATATGCAGGGAGAATACAGGCTTGGCTTTACCGAGGCCACTGTTTTGACGGTAGTCAGCGCCGTGGGTATAGCCATTCCTACTCCCGGAGGTATTGGCACCTATCACCTGTTCATCACTAAAGCTCTTTTCATTTTTTATGCCGTGCCCGAAGCAACCGGATTGGCTTATGCTACCATAGCTCACGCTGCCACACTTACATTAGTGATACTTACCGCCCCGGCATTATTGGCTCTTGATAAGTTTCTGCTAATGAAGAAAGAAGGTGAGAAAACCCAAAACCAAACAGAAAACATTGAAGCTAACCTTTAGGCTGAAAATCCATCTTTCCGCCTTTAGTACTAGATTTGTGAGTTTGAAAAGTCTCTGGCGGGGTGATGGATGTTGTTTGATTCAGCTTTCATTTTGCTAATTTGAACTTGGTTGCCCTTTACCCATCTCCATCACCCGGCTCTCTCTTAATTAAATAATATAAATCCAATTCAGCTGAGCCGAAAGATGGGGATTGCTATTGCAGGTATGGAAAAAACAAGTTATTTATCCGTATGCAATTTTTTTCCAGTCATACCTATCATGTGTATAATCAAGGCAATAACAGAACACCTATTTTCTTTGATAGAAACGATTATCTGTTATTTGTCGAAAAGATGAGGAAAGCGCTACTTCCTCATTGTTCTATTTTAGCTTGGTGCCTTATGCCTAATCACTTTCACTGGCTTATTCACGTAAATCAAAATTATAAAGTGTTGTATGAGGCAAATGAACGAGCCAGAAAGTTAAACCCATTGAATAAAGACATCGGTTCGTTGTTAAGTTCGTATACACAGGCCATAAATAAAAAACAGGATCGAACAGGCTCTTTATTTAGAAAACGTTCAAAGGCAAAGTCACTTAGAGAAGACAATCTAAATAGCTACAACTATGGAATAAATTGCTTTTTCTATATTCATCAGAATCCTTTAAAAGCAGGATTAGTTGATAAGATAGAGGATTGGGAATTTAGTTCATTTCAGGATTACACCGGTTTTAGAAACGGATCGCTTTGTGATATAACATTAGCTAAAGATCTGTTTAAACTTCCAGAAGATGAAAATGAATTCTATGAAGTTTCACAAAAGATAATTCCAGACCAGATCATTCAAAAGATACTTTGAATTGTTAAAACAATCTCCAAATCCATCTTTCCGCCTTTAGTACTAGATTTGTGAGTTTGAAAAGTCTCTGGCGGGGTGATGGATGTTGTTTGATTCAGCTTTCATTTTGCTAATTTGAACTTGGTTGCCCTTTACCCATCTCCATCACCCGGCTCTCTCTTAATTAAATAATATAAATCCAATTCAGCTGAGCCGAAAGATGGGGATTAGAACAAGGTAATTGCGAACCAAAAGGCTAACAGTGTGGCTGCTGTAAAGATCACCAGGCTCATAACACCGGAATAACCGTCTTCACTTTTCAGGTATCCATAGAAGCCGAAAGCAGCTGAACTCACACTCATTCCAAAAAAAGTAAGCGTGATGCCAAAGGGATTTCGAACAGATTCAGGAAAATAGCTCATCAAATACTGAACCTGCTCAAAATAGGTCATGGATTCACTTCCTGAAATGGAGATCCAAAGTCCCAGATAGAGAATTGGAAATATCAGCAGTAATAAGCTGATCCGGATATAATTTCTGATCGATCGTGAATTATCTTTGGTCATCACTCACCACCTGATAACTCAATGAGGTATGAATAGCTATCCGGTTTCTGCCTCATAAAGTTCAGCTCAAAAAGCTCACCGATTCGCCATTCTTCCACCATATTATCATAATTGGGTGAGCCGGGATTTCCGGACTGTCCACCGGGATAAATGCCCCAGCCTTTTACCTCGGGGCCTAACTCAACCACCATTCGCCATGAAGGTCCGTGGGTTCCCCGAACTGCATTAATGGCCTCCGCCGAACCGCTACTGAACAAATTCTGAGCACCAAATCCGGGAATGTTTGCGATGTGATTCAAATCGTTGTTGATATCATAGCCCCACTTCCAGTCCTTATGATCTTCCCCATAAAGATCAGTTAATCTCGTAATCGTTTCCTGATACGTTTGGGTGACGATATCTTCTGCAGTTTCAGCCTCCGGAGTGTCTATGTCATCAACAAATTCCGTTTCGGGTTCTTCTTTGATGATTTCTGCAAAAATGTCGCGGGAAGGATAGCGAAGAGTGGCCTGCGTTGACTCAAATTCATCATCAAAAACAGCACGGTAAAAACGATTGAACCAGGTCAAATAAACTGTTGGTTCGATCAAATCAGCATTCATTGTAAAACCCCAGTCTTTCATCAATTCCAGGATCTCTGTTTCCCTCGCATCAAGCTCTTCCGACTTTGTCCAATCGATCATTTGCGGGATGATAATGGAAGCATTATAGGCAAAGGTATCCATTTGCATGCGCTGCATATCTTCCGGGGTGATGTTCTCCATTTCTTCCAGCAGATCATTGATACGGCGTCCGCGTTCATATGGGGCGAAATCATCATCCAGATAGTATGGGTAATCTGGCGCCACTGACTCCTGATTCGCCGAGCTTACAAATCCCCGTTCCGGATTTTTAACATGGGGATTGTGTCCAGTGGGAATCCAGCCCTGCCAGTCGTACAGCGGATCGGTGCCATCGCTTACCGTCCGACCCTGAAATTCCCATTTTTTAGGAAGTTTTCCTGATATCCAGATCGCTATGTCTCCGGCTTGATCAGCAAATACAAAGTTCTGTGCCGGAGCTACATAATGGCTGACGGCAGCCTCGTAATCTTCATAGTTTTCCATTTTATTGAACTCATAAAATGTCCGCAGGTCGTTGGAAGGTTCATGGGCGATCCACTTCAATGCATGATAGATCGGTTTCCCTTCACCTGCTGCGGGCTCTACTTCCATTACCGGTCCGTGATGCGTGTAGATGACCGTATCGAGCACGGTTTCATCGCCACGGATTTTGACTTCCTCAACCCGACTCGTGGTTTCCTTCCATTCGCCATCGTACCAATACTCCTGCATGCTGTCATCCCGAAATTCAATTTCATACCAGTCCATTACATCTGATCCAACATTGGTAGTACCCCATGTCGTCTTTTCATTAAAACCGATAATGATAGCCGGCGAACCCTGAAGCGTAACTCCATAGGAATTATATCCGGGAGCATTCAGCTGCATCTCATACCAAATGGAGGGAAGAGTGAGTCCGAGGTGAGGATCGTTTGCCAGGATCGGATTTCCTGATGCTGTTTTTTCTCCGCTTACGGCCCAATTATTACTGCCAATTCCCTCCTGATGTGGAAAAGGATCGATCACTTTTGAAACGGAGGGCACAAAAAGTGAATCAGGAGCTTCCGGGAGATCAGCTTCAAAATCCCATGCCCTGGATGGCGGTATGATGGGATCGTTGAGTTTAGGTTTTCGGGTAAAATATTTCTCTACAAAATCTTCCCCAAAATATTGAATAGTGTTACTGGTTCGCACATCATTATGCCGGCCGGCCAGCATGCGAGTCATATTTTTAAGTAAATAGGCTGTTTTGATTGGTTCCCACTTCTCCGGGGCGAAATTCAATACTTTATATTCAAGAGGATAATCCGCCGGCGAAAGCTGATCGATCCAGGCATTCACTCCATCCGAGTAAGCCTGTATCGCTCCGGATATGACCGAGTCTTTTACGATCTCTTCCATTGCTTTTTCAGCCCCATACGCCATTCCTAAGCGACGTGTATTCAGGTCTCGATTCAACAGATCCGGTCCAACTACTTCAGCCAGCCTTCCTGCTGCATCATAGGTTTGCATCTCCATCTGGAAAAGTCGGTCACGAGCCACGATATATCCTTGTGCTAAAAACAGGTCGTGTTCATTTTTAGCAAAAATGTGCGGTACATTACGATCGTCAAAATAGACACTTACTTCATCCTGTAAACCAGGAATATTCAGGCTTGCTGTTTTGGGAGAAGAAGTCTCAGCATTAGCCCAAAATCCGGCATCGGGATCAAAAAACTTACCCAGCGGCGGAACAGCTCCGAATTTGGTGTTGAGAGTTAGAATTAGAGCCAAAAGGGTGAAAAAGGAGATGGAGGCTTTCATTAATTGCATAGCAGGGTGTTATGGTGCGAGGGTGTTACAGTGTTAGGACAATTTTTAAAATAATTTGTAAGGAATTGATCTGGAACCGCTCTTAGTATATACATCCAAACTAATAAATGCACCATGGCAAAAATTACGCGTTTTCAGGATCTTAATTGCTGGGAAGAAGCAAGGATACTTGTAAAGCACATCTATAAAATAAGCGAGCAGAGTGACTTTGGTAAAGACTACGGATTAAAGGATCAAATCCGAAGAGCTTCTGTTTCAATAATGACGAATATAGCTGAGGGGTTTTCAAGATATCATAGAAAAGATTCAATTCGGTTTTTTGATTTCTCCCAAAGCTCAGCTGCCGAAGTTCAAAGTTTACTTTATATAGCAGAAGATCTCAGTTACCTCACTTCAGAAAGAGCAAAAGAATTAAGAAACGATGCTCTCCGCTGCCAACGCATGATTCTTGCTCTGATAAAACACTTTAAAACCTAACGTTCAGTCAAGAGAATACCTTAACACCATCACACTATAACACCATTTTTACCAGAGTAGCATCTTCATGCAAAATACCGAGCCGCCGCTTTTCAGAAACTCGTAGGTACTGAACTCATGGACTTTGAAACCCAGTTCCTTCAGTTTGTGATTCACATCTACGCAGCCCTGCTGAATGAATACATTTTTGCCATCGGGGCAGGTTGCATTGCAGGCAAACAGTTTTTCGGCCTCATATTTGGAAGCTTCGATCACATTTTTGAATACCGCACGGATCAGCTCTAATCCCTCATCCGTAAAAGCTTTCGGGTAGACCAAAGCTGTTTCGGAACCCAGGATACACAGGCAGGTGTCCAGGTGATAGAACCGATCATCAATAAGTTCGAGTGCTATAACCGGAGTATCAAAAGTTTCTGAGATCACATCATATACTTCTTTTGAAGAGCGATACCCGTAGCCTCCCCAAATAAGCCGCTTTTTAAAATGCCAGAGTGCGTCGCCCATACCCTCAAAATCAGTGAATCGACTTTCATCAAGGTGAACAATTTCATAGCTGCTATCTTCATATACCTTTTGAATGAATGGTACTTCTCCTTTGCGTTGCTCAGAATGCATCACACTCATGATCACTTCTTTTTTCCCATCTTTAGTGATATTCGGCAAACTTTGATTGGCACAAAAAACCATATCAGGATAACCACGTTTTCCATCTTCAACATGTACGTAGAAACCGAGTTCTTCGTAAGCTCCTTTTAAATGTTCCCACTCATTTTGGGCTGCCAGCTTATCAACATCTCCGATATTCCCTTCCATATGTGGGTTGATGACGTACTCAACCGAGAAATAGGTAGGCTTCACCAATAAAACTTTTTCAGGAGCCGGCATCGGCTCAAGATCAGACAGATCAAAATCTAATTGGCTCAGGGATGTGATTACTTTACTCATGCATGTAATAATTTTGGGTTTTGGACAGAACAGTAAATATTGAAAATATCAAAATGAGGAACAAGTACAAGTTTTGAAAATTATAGAAGTAAGTAGTCAGAAATCAGGACTCGGAATATTCTGAATCCTGATTTCTGAGTCCTTATTTCTTTTAACTCCTTGCTTACAATTAACCCCAAACAATCCTATTTTCGGCTATAATCTTACTTTATTCTTATGTCTCAAAAAAATCTCATTGTTGCTTTCGGCGGCGTTTCTCCGGAGCATGAAGTATCTGTTTTAACAGCAATTCAGGCTATTTCAGCTCTTGAAGAAAGTTCCTTCAACTGCATTCCTTTATATGTAACAAAATCCGGTCGGTGGTTAACGGGTGAAAACCTGCTGGACCTCAGTAATTATAAAGAACTTTCAGAGCTTGAATCTGAATCCGTTTCCTGCGCATTCGTGAAAGATGAAACCGGACGCACTTTGCTTAAAGAGCAGGAAAGCAAGGGGTTGTTTTCAAAACCCAAAAGTTACCCGGTACATGCGGTGCTATGTGCATTTCACGGCAGTGAAGGAGAAAATGGCGCTTTTCAGGGCGTTTGTGAGATGATGAATGTTCCCTATACCGGAAGCGGTATTTTAGGATCATCACTGGGAATGGATAAAGTGAAAGCCAAACTCGTTGCTGCTGCAAGCGGAATTCCGGTCACCAAAGCCGTTAACTTTTATGAAAGTGACTGGGAAGAAGAGCAAGACGATATCATCACAGTAGCCGAGGATTTTGACTATCCTCTTATTGTAAAACCCGCCTCACTTGGGAGTAGTATCGGAGTGGCCATTGCTAACAGCCGTGAAGAGCTTATTAATTCCGTGGAGACCGCCTTCCGCTATGATGCACATCTTCTGATCGAGGAAGCAGTAAACCCACTTATGGAGATCAACTGCTCCGTGATCGGAACTCCCGAGAACTGCCGACCCAGCGTTTGTGAAAAACCATTGGGCAAAACCGAAACCCTTTCATTTGAAGACAAATACCAAAGCGGAGGAAGTGGTGATAAAGGCATGGCCTCAGCCGACCGGGTGATTCCTGCTGACATCTCTAAAGAACTCACCAAAAAAATTCAGGATCTTTCTGTTAAGATATTTTCAGCTTTGGATGCCTCCGGTTTAGCCCGGCTCGATTTCCTAGTGAACGCCAACACCGAAGAAGTCTATTTTAATGAGATCAACACCATCCCCGGATCATTTTCATTTTACCTGTGGGATAAAACAGATCTGCCCTTTGATGCTTTGCTGGAAGAGTTGATCACCATTGGAGTTGAAATTCACCGCAGAAAGAACGGCCGGGTTCGCAGTTATGAAACCAACCTACTAAGTGAAAAGGCCATAAAGGGGATTAAAGGACTAAAAGGCAGTAAGAATTAAGTTTTAACCGCCAATATGGAATGATTTCCATAGTTGATATCTTCATATAACTAAACAAGAAGGCATATTGATGAAAAAACTGTTTCTATTTTTACTTCCATTTTTTGTGATCACATCTTGCGGGAAGGGTCCGGAAACAGTTACTGTAAATCCTGACAATTCTGATCTTTTTGGTGGCCCTGATTCTGCTGCCGTACAGGCAGATACTTCAGATGATGACTTTGTCCATATAAAACTTGGTGAAGCTGCTCAAATAAATTCACTCGACCCACTTTTTGCGGAATCAAACAGTGAATGGAGAATGATAAACCTGATCTACGATCGCTTAGTCCGGTTAGATGAAAATGGAGAGCCCGCTCCCGGCTTAGCTAAAAGATGGACTGTCAACGAAGATTCCACCCAATACATTTTTCATCTTAAAACCACAGTGAGTTTTCATAATTCTCCTGTTTTTGAAGGGAATACCGGCCGCCGATTTGTGGGTTCCGATGTCAAATATATATTCGATCGTATGGCCAGCAATGACGTCCCCAATTTTACGGCACAAAACTTCAAAGACATTACCGGATTTTCGATCTATCATAGTGAGCAAAGCTTAGTTAAAGATCCCAACCGTCGAGTTTATTCTTCTGTTGAAGGGGTCAGAACCCGTGATGATTCCACTGTTGTTTTCTTTTTAAATGAATCCTCCGGCGATCTGCTTCAAAGACTGGCGCACCCCATGGCTTCTGTCTATCCTAAAGAAAGTGTGGAGTCTGAAGGTGGACCGATACAGGATGCCGCAGGAACCGGAGCTTTCCGGCTTCTGTATCGTGAAGGAAATGCTCATCTGTTGGCGATCAATCAAAACTATGACGGGCCAAAGCCTGACATAAACCGGCTGGATATTATTTCAGGACTTACTGAGCGTGACCTGTTTCAGGAATTTGCACGAACCAATTTGCACGGACTTATTGAGGTAGGCCCTTCAACGTTATTGACCATTGCCGATACAACCGGCAATCTGCAAGACAGTTATTACAGAAATTACAATCTGGAGCAGACTGACATTACATCAGAATATCCGTTGTATTTTAATCGTAATTCAGGTCAGGCCGAGCAGCTAAATGAGGTCATACCGTCACTTGATCAACGTTCTCTGCTTATCAATCCGGCATTGGGGACTATCAATATTGACAGCGTTGATACTTCAACAGTGAGCTCCTCAGAAGGAACACAATTTGTGGTTACGCAAACCAAACATCCTTTTTGCCTGTTCTTGCTAAACAATGCAGCACCTCAAGCTACTGAATTAGACTACAATTTTTCAATGAGTGCTTCCTATGCCCCTTCTGACGAGATTACTTTCACGACCCTTCCCTATCCGGGAACTGAGGAATTTCTAAACTGGAAAACACCTCTTTATATCCTTACACGCCAAGATGTTTCCGGAATCCAGATCACACATCACCCCTGGAACCTTGATCTTTCTGAACTAAAGTTAAACGGGAGTAATTGATGAAGCTTGGAGTCATTGCAAATCCCGGGAAATATGAGGTCAGGGAAGTCCTCAAAAAAACCATTGAGTGGGCAGAGCAAAATGATATTTCTATTTTTATAAATGCTGAAATTTGTGAAGAGACCGGGATCGACAACTGCTCTACTATCCAAAAAACACAATCCGATCTCGATTCTATTAAAGCCAGCGATATTGTACTTGTAATGGGCGGAGACGGCACTATTTTGTATACGGCAAGGATAGCCAAAGATCTTGCCAAACCGATATTGGGGATCAACAGCGGGCGACTTGGGTTTATGGCCAATACTCAGATCGAAGATCTTGAACGTGCTCTCAATTGCATTATCAACAATGATTTTACTTTAGATAAACGAGCTTTCCTTAAAGCTACCACCAGTAAAGGGGATGAATTTCATGCCCTGAATGAATTCCTGTTTACCCGAAAAGATTCTATTTCGATGGTAAATGTTACGGCTGAATATGACGGCAGCCTGATCAATACCTATTGGGCTGATGGATTACTCGTGGCCTCTCCAACAGGATCTACAGCCTACAACCTGGCATCAGGTGGACCTATTGTAGCACCGGGAACGGAAGTTTTTTTAGTCACTCCCATCAATCCGCATACATTAACAACCCGGCCTTTGGTACTGAACTCTACTAAGCCATTGAAAGTCAGAATAGAGAAGCAACAAAGTGAGGTTTTGTTTTCTTTTGATGGGCAAGTACACGAGATCGAACATTTTCCTTTTGAAGTAGAGATCCTGAAATCAGATCTTACCTTCAACCTTATCCACCTTCCGGGTCATGATTATTTTGAAACATTGCGCAATAAGCTGATGTGGGGAATGGACAGACGAAGAATTCAGGAGTAAATTTTAGTGACTATGTATTCAAGATTCAATTCTGACTCCTGCGTTCTGTTTTCTTATCTTTATTACAAATTCACAAAGCATAAATATTTTAATTAGAAACCGAACACTAAAAACAGATACACATGAAAGTAACAGTTGTTGGAGCTGGAGGTAACGTTGGCTCAACCGTAGTTGACGCACTTGCACAGCGCGATATTTGTAAAGAGATCGTAGCCGTTGATATTGAGAAGAAAGACGGAGACAAAACATTTTATCCCTCCAAAGGACGTGGTTTAGACCAGTGGGAATCTGCACCTATTCACCTTTTTGATACCCGCATCACAGGAACCGTTGATTATGCGGATACCAAAGATTCTGATGTTTGTGTGATCACAGCCGGGGTTCCAAGACGACCCGGAATGAGCCGTGATGATCTTCTTGAGATCAATGCTAATATTGTAAGTTCTGTAAGCAAGGACTTAGCAAAGCATTCACCAAATACCATCATCATTGTAGTTTCTAACCCATTGGATGTGATGGTTCAGGTTGCTAAAGATGCAAGCGGACTTCCACACAATAAAGTAATGGGAATGGCCGGAATCCTGGATACTGCCCGGTTCCGTGCATTTATTGCCAGTGAACTTGATGTATCTCCAAAAGATATTCAGGCCCTGTTGATGGGTGGTCATGGCGACACGATGGTTCCACTTTCACGATTTACTACACTTGCAGGAATGCCGATCACGCACTTTATCAAAGAAGAACGACTTGATGAGATCGTTGACCGTGCCAAGAAAGGCGGTGGGGAGATCGTTGGGTTGATGGGAACCTCAGCATGGTACGCACCCGGTGCAGCCGCTGCCCAAATGGTAGAAGCTATTCTGCTCGATCAAAACCGAATTTTCCCGGTTTGCGCGCACATCGATGGTGAGTATGGAATTGACGATCTGTACATCGGCGTGCCTGTAAAGCTTGGAAAAGGCGGAATTAAGGAAGTAATTGAGGTTGAATTAAACGAAAAAGAACAGCAACTTCTGAGTGAGTCAGCCGAAGCCGTTCGCGGTACTTTGGAAGACTTCAAAAAACTAATGAACAAGTAAACTAAACAAACGAGGACTAAGGTCTTCACTACTTGCATTAATCCCTCACATGATCTTTCGTGTGAGGGATTTTTTATTTTCACTCGTTGTGTCTAACTATTTACCCTAGTTCCGCGGGCTCTGCCCCGGAATACCTTCCCGGAGGCTCCGCCTCCAACTGTACTGAATCCAGCATCATCTACATCTATTTATTCAGTATAAAAAAGGTACTGTTTTAAATAACAAGTAAAATCTGTTTCAAAATAATTATAT
>JBBDSP010000019.1:0-4100 GCA_040904925.1 Gracilimonas sp.
TGTTTGAGCAATATGAAAGTTCAAAGATCACTCAAAAAGCCGATGTCAGTAACTTAGTAGAAACTGATTTTGCAGAATCATTTTCTGAAATGCAGCGCAATCAAGTGGCATATGAATCTGCTATGGCTGTTCATACCACAATGTTCAATAATACACTTCTTGATTATCTCTGATAAAAGAAAACCAAATATTTTAATTCTATATAGCCTAAAAAAGATGCTATGAATACCGAACAAAGTCTAAGAATGCAATCAAAGTATATCAGTTGGGGCGAAGCTGTAGTTCATTACACAGATATGAACTATATGAATATCAAGAAACTGAACCGATTGAGTACCATCTTTAAAAAAATTCACGTACTGGCTCCTGAATCAGGTCCTTCACTTAATACCACGGATATTTTCTGGAATGTGTATGACAGTAAAGACTCAAGGGCGAAGATCTGGAATGATTACCTGGAAAAAATTGAAAGTGAATGGGTACTATTTCTGGAAGATGATGAGGAGGTCATTTTTCTTGATTTCCCTGAAAAGGATGAGCTCAACAGTACCCGCTGGGCTCCCACTCTGATCACCATTAACGGTGAGGAAAAAGCCAAACAGTACTACCAAATGCGATTTGTATATAATGATGGCAGGGCCGTATTTCAGGGTCAGGATTATCCCGATTGTACGAGTTTTATTATTCAGAATGATATCAATATCTCGAATATGCCCATTCAGATCGAGAGAGAATCAGAACTAACTTTGAAGGTTGAGCCTCAGAAAGAACTTTCGGTATCAAACTATGCTCCTTCTGTTTACTTGATAGAAGGGGAGCGGTGTTATAAAAATGGAAAATATGCACAGGCTGCATCAGAATACCGGCAGCTGCTGAAAAAAGAAAGATTACTTCCATTTGACCGACTTGCCGGTGTAAATGGACTTGCGAGCTGTTTTACCGAACAATTTAAGTGGGACAAAGCTCTTGCTTTAACTGAGCAATCGCTTGCTGCAGAGTCATTGCAGAATCTGCCTTACCTGATCGAGTTTCGTATTTATCAATTGCAACAGCAGTGGGAGAAAGCATACTACGCCCTGAACAGATATCATGAATCAGTACAGCTGCACTCTAAAGCCAGCTTTGATGTAATCCTCAGTGATGAAGAGACGCTAATTAATCTCGCAGATCTTTGCATCAAATTAGGAGAGCGTGAAAAGGCAAAAGAATATCTAAATGAAATCTTTCAGCTCAAAAATGGGAATGTAGAATCATCATTTCTTAATAAATTATTGCTGCTGTGTATAGAATTACGAGATAAGGAACGAGCGATCTTCTTCTTTAAAAAAGCGTTTGAAGAATCATGGATGACAGAATTTACCCCGGTGCATAAAAAAGAGCTCAATGATTATATGTCTATGTTCATGACCAATGAGTGGTTTGAATTTGTACATCATGTATATTCAGAGTTGCTGCTTATGTATCCAAAAGAAGATGAATATAAACGAAGAATGATCGTGGTTTCCGTGAAAACGAATCGAATAGAGGAAGCGCGTAAATTAGCGGCTAAAGTAGCTTAACAGATCCGGAACAGAGTATAGCTGACTTAAATTTTGGTAGAACTTTTAAGCTCAGGATTCTTTCAGTTTATTTCTGATAGTTCGGTCAGTAATTCCCAGTAATTTTGCGGCCTCTTTTTGATTCCCATTTGTATGATCGAGAGCCTTTCTGATAAGCTTAAGTTCCATTTTCTCAAGCGACATAAGGGGGACATTCGCATTATTGAGCACCTCTTCACTCAAGTTTTCATCTACATTTGAGAACAGCTCGTTATCTACATGGTCAGTAGTAATTTCTTCATTACCCTGAGCAAGTATTACTCCGCGGTGAATTTTATTATTTAATTCTCTTACATTCCCCCGCCAGTCTTTTGAAATAAGATGTTCCATGAGTTCTTCAGATATCTTTTTCTTTTCCATTCCATAACTTTTGGAAAAATGCTCCACAAAATAATTAGCCAGCAGCGGGATGTCAGTCTTACGATGACGAAGAGGTGGAATCTCAATAGGAAATACATTAAGACGATAGTAAAGATCTTCCCGAAACTGTTTATCAGCTATAGTTTCTGCAATATTTCGGTTAGAGGTTGCTAGGATCCGGACATCAGCCTTAATTGGTTTTTGACTTCCAACCCGGTAAAATTCGTTTTCCTGGAGAACACGCAATAATTTGGCTTGTACTGATATATCGATCTCCGTGATCTCATCCAGTAAAAGCGTTCCACCCTGGGCAGCATCAAAAGCACCTTCGCGGTCTGATATTGCCCCGGTAAAAGATCCCTTAACGTGTCCAAATAATGTACTTTCTACAAGTTCTGAAGGAAGGTTAGCACAATTAATTTTTATATACGGGCCTTCAGATCTGTTACTGTAATGATGAATCTGATGAGCAAATACTTCCTTACCCGTACCGCTTTCACCTTGAATCAAAACCGGCGCTACATTTCTTGCAATCTGAGGCAAGATACGAAGGAGTTTTTTGATCTGAGGATCATTACCAATAAACTCGAGTTCCGGTTTTTCAGAATTATCAACCGGACTTACTTTTTCTTTTGTTGAAGTTTTTTTCGGGGATTTTGATTCAGATGATTTTCCTGATTTTGGAGAACTTAATTCAACATCCTCATCAAAATAACGGTTGATTCGATAGAGAATATCTTTTGCTTTAAAAGGCTTAGTGACATAATCGAAGGCTCCTTTATGGAGCGCTCTGACCGCATGGTTGATGTTGCCAAAACCGGTGATCATGATAACACCGGTTTCAGGGTATTTCGACTTTACTTTCTTCAGAAGCTCGTCACCGGTCATTTCATTCATCTTGACATCGGTGATCACAAGATCAACCTTTTTACTCTCCAGAAATTTAAGTGCTTCAAGGGGATTCCCGAAGGCGTTTACATCAAAATTGTTTGCGGTCAGTACTTCTTCTAAAAACTCAAGAAGCAGTTCATCATCATCAACTACAACTACCGGTCTCTTCATAAATAAATTTTGTGAGTGTACGCACTGTTTCTTGAATGGTATGTTCTACTAATGCACAGTGCTATAAGTTTAAATAAAAAAAGAGAGTTAAAAACTCTCTTATAATGTAATTAAAAATATATCCACAAAGAAAAGTAAGAGTGAATTATTTGTCAATAATATTTTGGGCTATTTTCCCCCACACTTCCGGGTCATTGAGCATTTTTCCGATATCGGTATCCTTTGCTGCTTCGTCAGAAACGCCTTTAGCTGCTTCATATTCCTGCAGCTTCGCCTTCATTCCTTTGAGTTTTTCAAAAGAAGAATGATTCAATTTTTCCATTTCGATTTTGGCAAACAATTCTTCTGTTTTATTTGCACCATTGTTGCTGAGAGAGACATTGTCAGATAACTCTGCGGAAGATCTTTCAATCTTGGAGGCTTTTGAAGCTTCATTTGTTGTTTCAGATTTGGCACTGTTTATCTGATTGTTTAAATGGGTAGATAGTTTGTTAATTTCCATGTTCTTATCCCTTTGGTTTTCTGATCTCAGAAATATGAAATGTTAGGGTTTTGTGAAACTCTATAATGGTCTTCGGCCTGCCGTGTCTTTTTAGCACTCGATAGTTTATTTTGCTGAAGAGTAAGCAGGTTTTGTGCTTTGGCTTGAATACTGAGGTTTAATTTACTGAATGCATTGAATTGAGCTTTTATGGAATCTAACTCAGCTGCTTCAAAAGAAGAAGCCGGCTGGTCTTCATCATATTTTCCAAGTTCTTTCACCAATTTTTCTCGCTGATTCAATTCCTCTGTAATAACCTCAAATGACAAATCTTTGCTATTAAGTTCTTTAAGAATTGCCGAGCTGCTTTGGTTAATTTTACTTATTAATTGTTTAAGCGATCTCATTTTAAAAGATACTTTAATGGTTGAAAATTTAACATTTATAAGCCCGATTGCGGGATTTATAGGTGTTTATCGGCAATTTTCGATAAAAACTTAAATTAGAAATTATTAATATTTTTCGACATCATTTAGATTCCTGCAGAGTTTCTGAAGCTCATTACCTTCTGAAACTGCTCTTCACCTTGGGTGATGATC
>JBBDSP010000020.1:0-4011 GCA_040904925.1 Gracilimonas sp.
CCCGGAGCACAGCTCGAGATCAGAAATGAAGATTGCCCTATTGTAGGTGAAAATCTTTTGACTTGCACTACATGTTCGGGTGGTTTCAAAACACTAATTCAAATAATAGTATAGCTTCAACCTATTATTATTTAGTTATTTGATTAATGAAAATAAAAAATCCGAAAGCTTTTCTTCCCCAGGTTTTGTTCTTAAAATTTAAAATCAGCCAAAGAGGCTGATGCCTTAATACTTATTTTTTCTTCTTCAAAGCTTCAACTTCATCCAGTAATTTCTGGATCTTTTGCTGCTGACCTTCAATCAACACTTGTTGCTCCTGGACAGCTTTAATCAGGACCGGAACCAGTTCCGTATAATTCATGGTTTTGTATTCCATGATTTTTTTGACTTCATTTTCAGCCGTTACATCAGGCCCGCTCCCTGAAGAAGTTGCCTCAGAATAGGTGTGAATATTATTCTTCACCAAAGAGGGTAACACTTCCTCCACTTCCTGAGCGATCAAGCCATACTTAAGTCCTGTTGAAAGTTTGAGCCCATTATACTCGCCATTACCACGGAAATTATAGGTGCTTGGGTTGAGCTGCATGATGGTGCCCAATCCATTCTGAAGCGGCTGTATGTTTTCTTTAAGGTTGCGATCGGAAGTTTGGGAAATTGATCCGGTGTGGGTAATGTCTCCATCCACATGTAGATTCCCGAATACAGTCGTAATACCCGAATTAGAGGTTATTCCGTCCGCATCAATCGTTAACTGTTTGTCATCCGTTCCTCTCAGCGTTAGAGAACCAATATTCTTGTTCTCCCTTTTTTGGACCTCAAGTACTGCAAGCCCTGTTTCATTCTCATCTTCCATTAGTATGGTAGGATGTCCTTGCCAAAATCCGGTTAGAATAGCTCCTTCTAAGACCCCTGTTTCTGTAAAGTCTACAAGCTGTATAAATCCATCACCTTGATAAGTTCCAAACTGTGCCGGGGGAGCTGGAGTTTGTATATCCCAATTATTGAATTGAAGCCTACTTCCGATCAAATGAGCTCTTAGACCGCCATCTTTATGCCCCGTAGTAAATTCACCGGGAATCATACCGCTTCTTTTTCCAAACGTATCTTCTATAACAAGACGCCCTGCAGAAGATGTATCATTTAAACTTCGTGTATGCATTCGAGCGAGAGTAGTACCATTTGGGTCCCCTAATTCTATGTTACCGTAATCCGGATTTGGCGGGAAGCCCCCTAATAAAACATTCGTGTTACCATTATTTCCTCCAAACCAAACTCCTCCGGCTCCACCATACGTTTCTGAATCGGTTCCATACCCATTGGCATACATAGTAACGCGTGAATATCCTTCAGCATTTGAAAGCCTGAAGGTACCGTCCTCCCCATTTTCTCCTTCACTAGAGAGCATTACACTGCGGTTTCCATTAGGGCCGGCTAAATCAAAAGGTAAACTGATTTCTGATCCTCCACTACCACCATTCACCACATCCTGTGCCAAAAGTGCATAAGGAACAGATAAAAGCCGGGTAGTTCCGAGTTCTTCATAGGAAGTTCCGCCCGCCGGATCGATCTCAAGCTTCACATAATAGTTATCCGAAGACCAGTCGATGGCTCCAAAATCATCTTCCGTAGTTCCTTCCCCGATCACGATCTGGAATGAGCCGGATGCGTTGGTGTTCGGAGTTTGTGTTTCCGTATATACTGCTGTTCCAGTTTCCGAGCCTTCAAGAATGGTTACTTGCAGCCCCAAATCCTGGTCAGCTAATATTTCCCCGTTAGCATCTCGGGCTACCGCCTGAAAATTGAACCCCTGTGGCACCTGTGCCATTACTTCAGCTGTTAAGAGTACAGCCAACACTGTAAAAATTAATTTATATAGTATCGTTTTCATCATTTGTCCTTTTTATTATTTGATCAAAAGCATTTTTTTGGTTGATATCACTTTCCCGGATGCAATTAACCGGTAAAAGTACATTCCACTTGCATACCCAGAAGCATCAAAGCTCACGTTATGCGACCCTGCTGATGTATGCCCTTCTGTTAACACTGCCACCTGAGCACCAATAGCATTGAAAACCTCAATACGTACATCCGCAGCCTCCGGCAGATCAAAAGTGATGTTTGTGGATGGATTGAATGGATTAGGGTAATTTTGATTAAGTTTGAACACCGTAGGCAATTCATCATTTATTGATTCCTTGGATGTGGCTATCACATCTTCCCTACTGGTGAATCCCCCCGCCAAACTGACGGTTGAACCTGAAAACCCTCCGGAGATCACCTCACCGGCCGAAAAATTCAGCCTCATATTCTGGCTTTCAAAATCTCCCCCCATAAACGAAACAAGGCTTTGAGCTTGTACCGTCGTGAGCAATAACATCCCCAAAAGCACCACTGTATATTTCATTATTTTCATGGTCCTTTATTTTATTTGTTGTTTTGAGTTTATAACCCAAAACCAGATTTGCTAAACCTTAAAAAAATAAAGCCACTTATGAACTGCATAATCATGTAGTTTTAAAAACAATAGCTTTAACCTTATATAGTCTTAACTTTTTGGAAATTATTAGCTTTTCCAAATTCCATAAAAAAACCCAAAGGATTTTACCCTTCGGGTTTGTGTGTATTAATTCCTAAAACAGATATATTAAAGGTCGTATGCTTTGTTATTTTTTCTTCTTCATAGCTTCTACTTCATCCAGTAATTTCTGGATCTTTTGCTGCTGACCTTCAATCAACACTTGTTGCTCTTCAATCAACGCCTGCTGCTCCTGCATTCCTTTGATAAGTACCGGAATCAGTTCCGTGTAGTTCATGGTTTTGTATTCCATGGTTTGAGTTTCTTCGCTCTCGGAAGTAACATCCGGTCCGCTTGCTGAACTTGAAACTTCAGTATAAGTGTGAAGGTTATTCTTCACCAAAGATGGCAGTACTTCTTCCACCTCTTGTGCGATCAATCCATACTTTAATCCGGTTGAAAGTTTGAGTCCTTTATAATTCCCATTTCCCCGGAAATTGTAAATAGTTGGGTTGAGCAGCATAATAGTACTCAATCCATTTTGCAGTGGCTGGATGTTTTCTTTGAGGTTGCGATCGGAGGTTTCTGATATGACTCCATTAACATTTAAGTCTCCATTTATATTTACGGTACCATTAAGGTCTGCTGCTGTACTAGCATTTACTATTAATCCAATTTCACTGGAATTAATTTCAGCACCGACATTCGTTGTCCCATTATTCACGGACACAATTAAACCAAAATTTGGAGATCCTGAACCTTCAACCATTCCTTTAAATCCAATATTTCTTGTCTGTGAGTTAAAGGCAATAGACTCAATTCCTACATTTTCACCCAACGCGTTTGTTTCAGCAAAACCCTGGACGCCAATGTTAATTCTTTCACCTTCTGTGCCATATACTCTACCTCGAGCACCTAAATTTCCATTTAGATTTCCTTGGGCAAAACCAATAGTCCCTACATTATAACCACCAATATTTCCTTCGGCTTCACGAGGATCTCCAAATGGCACAACTTCTCCATCGCCCGGGCCTAAACCGATGCCAAAGCTTCCAATATTTTCTCGCCCTTGTGATCTCGCCTGACCATACAGTCCATACCTCCTTCCACCTGTTCCTGCATCATTAATTGCCGACCCCAAAACCCCTAACTGAGTTCCAGTACCATCACCGGGTGCAGTACCAAACACTCCATACATTGTGTTTGAGTTTGTAGGGGTTGAGTTTGCCGTACCTGTAACTCCATAATTGACTCCATCCGTACTTGCATTGCCTCTTATAGCCGTTAAGCCTTCAGTTCCTATGGCGTTTACAATAAATGAGGTATCTCCTTCCGTTGTATTCAGATCCAATTGAGTAGTAAGCTCACCACCGCTTCCCCCATTCACCACATCCTGAGCAAGCAAGGCATACGGAACTGACAATAGCCGTGTAGTTCCTAATTCTTCATAGGTCGTCCCTCCGGTCGGGTCGATCTCAAGCTTCACATAATAGTTA
>JBBDSP010000021.1:0-3874 GCA_040904925.1 Gracilimonas sp.
ATACCTGTTAGCATAGATCGGAACGTATCACTAAATTTTAACCGGACAACAGTGAAATATAATTAATTAACTACGCTGATTCACGGATAGTTACAGGCACAATTGAATTGTGATGAGCCATATTAAAATGGATGAGATTCCGGTGATCATCATTAGTAAGATCTATACAGGATCGGTAAAAAAGAATTATGCTAATCCTTCAAACCAAGGTTAGCACTGTTTGGAGGAATAAGGAATAAAATCGTTCACCGCTAATCGGTCGTTCGGTCCATCGCATTTCAAAATAAACCCAACAGCAATCAATCGAACTTTTCAAAGAGGGTTAAACACAAAAGCTTTCCTGTTTCAGAGTGCTTGTGATAAAAAAATCGGATCAAAAAGAAATAAAACGATCCAGAAATACAGCGATCCAAACAAGGGGGAGATAGGCGATGGAAGCAAACATCATTTGTTTGGCATTAGCTTTGGTTCGGTCGAAACTGAATTTGAGAGTATATGCTAAAAATCCGACTGCAAAGATCAGCCCAAGCACCAAAAAGATCATCCCTGAAATATCAAGCTGATACATGGCTACCGTTACCGGGAATATCGAAAGAGTACAGATCAGCGACCAGAACACTGTTTTATAGCCTTTTTCATCTTTCTTAGGAAGCATCTTCAGTCCTGCACTGGAGTAGTCATCCTTACACAACCAGGCTATAGAGAGTACATGTGGCACTTGCCAGAAGAACATGATCCCAAACAGCAGCCACATGCCCGGTTCGTAAATATTTCCAGTAGCAGCAGCCCATCCCCCAACAGGAGGCAATGCTCCGGGGATAGCTCCAATTGCAATATTGATTGGGGATACTTTTTTCATCGGGGTATAAACACCGAGATAAATAAGAGCGGTAAAAAAGGAAACGGCTCCGGCAACAAAATTCACCATTAAGATCAAATAAAAGAGCCCGGCGAAGATCAGGCTTAGAGAAAATATCATTCCACTTTTGGAATCAATGCGACGGTCAGGCAGTGGCCGTTTTGAAGTTCTTCTCATTAATCCATCAGAAGCCCGTTCAATAAATTGATTATGTGCTCCGGTTCCGGCTGCGATCAAATACGTTCCTATCAGAGCGTGAATGAGAATGATGAAATCAATGTTAGTTCCACTCCCAAGGATAAATCCAACCAACATACTCACCAATACCGACATGGTGATGCCCGGTTTGGTCAGCTGGTAATAGTCACTAAGTACATCCGTAAAAGATCTCTTGATGAGGATGTTATCTTCGGCTGAATTCATGTAAATTTGATAGGTAAAAATAATGCTTTGTGCAGCATCAAATTTAAATATTATTCCTCTTACTTGACAGTCTTTTAACATGAAATTAAATGCTTTTCAAAAAACAGCAATAACAACAGTAGCAGCCACCTTATTTTTGATCTTGGTGGGCGGATTGGTTCGTGCAGCAGGTGCCGGACTTGGCTGTCCCGACTGGCCAAAATGTTTTGGTATGTGGATACCACCCACTAGTTTAGCTGATCTTCCGTCCCAATTTAATGAAAGTCAGTTCAATGTATATAACACCTGGATCGAGTATGTTAACCGCCTGGTTGGAGTATTGATAGGATTACTGATCACCATTACTTTTGTACTTTCATTCAGGTATCGAAAGACAAAGCCAACAGTTTTTTACAGTTCATTTGCGGCATTTGTGCTCGTGCTTTTCCAGGGATGGCTTGGGGGAGTGGTGGTGAAAACCGGGCTTCATGCGGGCATGATAACCGCACACATGCTGGTGGCGATGGTGATCGTCACAACTTTACTTTATGCTACTTTTGAGGCCACAAGCGATCTGCTGAAGATCAGGATAGAAGAACAGTTCAAGAAGAAACTGCTCTGGACCATGTGGGTCTTATTTGGGTTGTCCATGATTCAACTTGTGCTTGGAACGCAAGTCCGCGAAGCGGTGGATGTGATAAAGAACGCTGCAGAAGTTTTACCCCGGGGAATGTGGCTCGAAAGCGTGGGAACTGTATTTCCGGTACACCGAAGTTTCTCGTGGCTGGTAGTTTTAGCAGGTGCTTTTTTATTTTATCTACTAAAAGAACATAGAGCAGAGGGTTTGGTCCTTAAGCTGGGGCAATGGAATGTAGTGTTAGTTTTACTTCAGGTGCTTATTGGAATCGGACTCTACTATCTGGATATGCCGCGCATCTTACAAGTACTTCACCTGGTGGGAATGGCCATAATGGTGTGTGTACAGTTTTTGATGATCCTGGTATTGAGAAAAGGAGAGGCTAAAGTCTGAGTTTGTTAAAGCCTTTCCAGCAGGTCTCCTAAGAATACTTTGATCTCATTAAGATCTTTACGGGTTTTGGCACTGAGTTCAGGCCTGCTTATGGGCTCCCCGCCCTTTAGTATTTCCTGAACACCTTCAGAACTATACTTTTTATCCTGAAGTAATTCCTTTATTCTGAAAATGAGCGCTAATTCTTGTTCTTTATACACGCGGTTTCCCGCACTGTTTTTTTTTGGGCGTAACTCGGTGTAGGTCTTTTCCCAGTTTCGTAAAACATGAGGCTCTAACCCTGTTAATTTACTGACTTCACCCATGGAGTAATACAATTTTTTCATAGCAGGCAGAAAGTGTATTTTAGAACGTTTTTAGTGCTGTGAAAGTAAACTATTTCTGAACATATTTAAAAGAATACATTTTGCAAGAGTCACAAATCCCTAAAAGTGTGGATGTAAGTATTGTAATTCCGGTTTTCAATGAAGAGGAATCTCTACCGGAACTGGAGAAAGCTATTTCAGATGCTTTAAAAGATCAATATAGTTATGAAGTTATTTTTGTTGATGATGGATCTTCAGATGATTCCTGGAGAGTGATCACCGGACTGAGTGAGCAGAAAGAAATTATACACGGCATACGTTTCCATCATAATTATGGAAAAAGTGTTGCCCTGCAAGCAGGCTTCGAAGCCTCCAAAGGAGAGTTTGTGGTTACAATGGATGCCGATCTACAGGATGACCCTGCTGAAGTTCCGGAAATGATAGAGATGCTTAAAGGTGGATACGATCTGGTAAGCGGATGGAAGAAAGAACGTCATGACCCACTCTCAAAAACCATACCCTCCAAATTTTTTAACTTTGTAACCCGTAAAGCAGCCGGAATCAACCTGCATGATTTTAACTGCGGATTGAAAGCATATCGTGCTGAAGTGATTGAGAATATTTATCTGTACGGAGAACTGCATCGTTACATCCCGATGCTTGCAAAAAGAGAAGGATATTCCCGCATTGCTGAGAAGGTGGTAACACATCACCCAAGAAAATATGGGAAAACTAAGTTTGGTCTATCCCGGTTTATGAACGGATTTCTGGATCTGATCACTATTACATTTGTACAGCGCTATCTGCAAAAACCAATGCACTTTTTTGGTACCGTCGGGGTATTGATGTTACTGACCGGTGGGGGAATTAATTTTTATATGGCTTATATAAAATTAGTATTGGGTCATTCTATCGGAGACCGCCCATTGCTATTTCTTGGAGTATTATTGATGGTAGTAGGAGTACAATTTTTCTCAACAGGACTTTTAGGGGAGCTTATCAATAAAAACCATGTGGAGAAGCAAAAGCCGCGGATTCGGGAAAAAGTATAAAAAAGCCCCGCACATAACTTATGAGCGGGGCTTTTAGGTGGTACCGCGTACGGGATTTGAACCCGTGCTACCGCCGTGAAAGGGCGGCGTCCTGGACCCCTAGACGAACGCGGCATCAAGTGTTTTCAATAAAAAAAACTGTGGATGGTTTACCCACAGCTTAAAATAAAAGGGAGCCCGATGGGAATTGAACCCACGGCCTCTAGGGCCACAACCTAGCGCTCTA
>JBBDSP010000022.1:0-22166 GCA_040904925.1 Gracilimonas sp.
CAAGCTCTCGCTCGCACAAACAATCTGATCTATACTTCATTATGTCTAAGAACTAAACTTTCAGCGAAAAAAAATGCTGACTAAACTTCTGTTTGGTCAGCGATTTTCATTTCCTTGAAAGGATTATAAAGGTAAGGGCTGGACCCCATTCATCGCAAGTTTTATTTCAAATAAATTTCACTTTTTTTTCAATACTTCTTGAGTCATCTGTTTTCGTATAATGAGTGCCCTAAAGGGTCTTCATCAAACTCTTTAAGAAACCTTACACCCAAATAAAAGAGCGGGGTATCAAAAAGTGCGAAGAAAAATTTAAACAAATAACTGTTGATGATTAGGATGATGAGCGTGGCCACAGAATTTATATTGTCGCCAAGGTTTCCGACAAGATATAATATGGTCAAAATTGCTGTGGAATCTACAAGCTGACTAAACATAGTCGATGCATTATTTCTAAGCCAAAGATGTTTACCACCCGTCAAGTTTTTCCAAAAGTGAAACAAACGGACATCAATGGTTTGCGCAGTCAGATATGCGATCATACTTGCGATGGTATTCCCTACCATAAATTCATACACCCCTTCAAAAAGTGGCAAGCCCCCACTAACTCCACCCGTGTTTGGAAGCCAGTGAGCGACAGACATCACCAGCAACATAAAGAAATTCAAAAAGAAGCCAACCCAAACTACAAGCTGCGCTTTTTTTCTGCCAAATAATTCTGAGATCAAATCGGTAGCCAGAAATGTAACCGGGTAAGCCAACACCCCAACCGGAACACTCATTGTATAGATATTGCCATCGCGAACAATTGATGGTGTAATTGAAAGAAGCCATCCCGGCATATCAAAACTAAACAGTGTTACAAATTTTGTGGTACCGATCACATTTCCCAAAACCAGCGCCGTTATAAAAACTCCCGCAAGGCTGAGAAACAAAGCATCCCGTTTGGCCATCGATGGTTTATAGTCAGACATACTATTTTGTCATTTTAAATTCGGTCAAAAGTAATCATTCAAAACAATTTTTCAATTTATACCGTACCAACGAACTGAAAGCTTTCCACATTCGTTTTGCTGGTAAATAAAATTGAACACATGAACATAGAAGAACTGAATACTAAGATCGAGCTTACAGAAGCCGCGATCGACTTATATTTAGAGCAAAATTTTTCGCTCCCCAACCTGATCGATAAGACCGGAAAATCAGCATCAGAGATTTACAGCTTATTTCCCAACAAGAGATCTATTCTAAAATTTTATTATCCCTCGCTGGTAATTCGCTACCGGGCTATGATCAGCGAGATCGAAGATTTCGAATCCTATTCCATCAGCGAGAAGCTTTCTAACTTCGCTTTCACTCTATTTGATATGATGGACGAACGCAGGGAATTTGTGGAGGATACTTTTGAGAAATTTGAATGGAATTGTTCTTCCAAGAGTGATTTTCAGACAAAGGTCAAGGAATTATTCAAAGACTTTTTTACCACAGATGGGAACATCGCTACCAGCGCCGGTTTTTTTATGGGTGACCTATTCTACGCCTCACTTAAAACTCAATTATTATATCTGATAAGGTTTTGGATTGAAGATGACAGTGAAGGAAAGGAACGTACTTTTGCCCTTACTGATAAGATCACCGGCTTTATCGAAGAGCTTGTCTATTCCAAAATTGCAGATAAAGGATTCGATCTGGCTAAATATTCTCTGAGTGCATTTGGCTTCAACAAACAGGTGGAGGATTTCAACGATTGGTTTTCAAGCTGGTTTGAGGATGAACCCTCTGACTAATTTTAAATGCGTAAATGTTGAATGTTAAATGATCCATTCCATTTAACATTTATAATTCAAAAATTTAACATTACCTCGAATGAGTAAAGACTTTCCATCATCAAAATTTGAGCGTGGTAGTCGGATCGCTAAGACCGGTATCAAAGTTGGCACAAATTACGCAAAACGGTATCTCAAGAAAAAGACCGGAAAAACGAATGGCGATTCGGACGGTGACTTTCATTCTGAAAATGCCAAAGAGGTCTTCAAGGAATTTACCAAGCTTCGCGGAACAGCCCTGAAAATTGCTCAAGGCATGAGTATGGATCAAGGATTTCTACCCGAAGAATTTGCTGAAGTAATGACGCAGGCTCAGTATTCGGTTCCTCCTATAAATAAAGCGTTGGTTCGGTCTATTATAAAGAAGGAATTGGGAGCATATCCGGAGCAATTATTTTCGAGCTTTGAGTCGGAAGCATTCGCAGCGGCTTCCATCGGACAGGTTCACAAAGCGGAATTGAAATACGGCCAAAAAGTAGCTATCAAAATTCAGTATCCCAATGTGCGGGAAACCATCGGCTCCGATCTTGGGCTCGCTAAAATTTTGGTGAAGCGGATCGTAAAAAAAGGATCTGATATCGATCCCTATTTTGATGAAGTGAAAGAGACCCTGCTTGAAGAAACAGATTATATAAATGAAGGCAAACAAATTGACTTGTTCAGGGAGCGGTTTGGCGGATTGAACATCGTAATTCCCGAATGGGTGGAAGAGTATTCTACGGACAAGGTACTGTGCATGACTTACCTAGAAGGGAGGCATTTGAATGAATTCCTTAAAGAAGATCCCGATCAGGAGACGCGCGATCATTTTGGTCAGTTACTCTGGGATTTCTTCCATCAGCAAATTCAGGATATGGATTATGTTCATGCCGATACG
This sequence comes from Gracilimonas sp., assembly GCA_040904925.1. GTDB lineage: Bacteria > Bacteroidota > Rhodothermia > Balneolales > Balneolaceae > Gracilimonas. The sequence continues at coordinate 2,701 of JBBDSP010000022.1, forward strand.
CATCCCGGAAATTTCCTTTTTACTTATGATGGAAAGTTAGGGGTGATCGATTTTGGGTGCGTGAAAAAATTCCCTGAGGCATTTTTCATGGATTACCTCCGCTTACTTCCCACTCATTTACATGATGATGAAGAAGCCATTCGTGATCTATATGAAAAATTAAATGTCATAATTACTGATTCTGATAATCCCGATAAGGAAGAGGAATATTTCAACTTCGCCCGTAATTATGGAATGACCTTTGCCGAGCCTTATAAATACGAGGTCTTTGATTTTGGGGATGAAGAATACCGAAACACCATCAAATATTTCACCAAAGATGCACCTATTGGAAATGAACCACGGGGTTCGCAGCACTTCCTATATACTACCCGTGTACACCTGGGACTTTATAATTTATTGATGAAAATGGGCGCGTATATCAACACAACGAAAAGCAAAGAGATTTTGAGTGGAATGCTGGATGTGGATTTTGGGGAGTTGGTTTAAAACTACGAATGGAACGCGGATGAAGCGGATTTGGCGGGTGGTCGCTGATTTTAAATTACACTCCCAATTCAGACTTATTCATCATCGTTAGTAAAATGCCCCTCATTTCCGCTATTAAGTATTTCATTAGTGGACATTTCTTCAAATTTTTTAGGAGGTTTAGGAATGTCGTACATATCAACTAACTCAAATGCTTTTTCAAAATCTATCAAATCAAACCTATCAGTAGAACTTCCACTAGTCCTTTTATATTCATTTTCATCAAAATAATTCCCTTCCAAATCTCTTTGAATTTGTCCCAAAGAATAACCTAGATTTTTATTTTTCCAATGGAGAAGATTGAATCGCTTTTCAGTTTTAGCTTTTCTATAAACTTCAACTGCTTCCAATTTTAATAGGCAAAGAAAAAATAACTTATGCCAATTTTCAGAATTATATCTATGGTTCGCACTTTTTAGTGCTGTAACAAAAAAAGTTAACAATCTTTCTATACTACGGGGCACAAAGTTAATCTGAGAAGGATGATTTAATGTTGATATCAACATATTAACTTTTTCAATTTCTAAATACTCTTTTCGAATCTCGAAACTATCTTTTAAAAACTTCAAATATGGAATCAGGTTATCAGACTTATCTGATCTATTACGCATATCTAGAACTGAAGGTAAATTAGCTTCTATGTGAACAAATTTTTGAAGATAAATATTAGCTTCATTTTCACTAACCCCGTAAGCACTTCTAATTGTATTCAATAATTGTTCTTTATTAATTGATAAAACAAATTGAACTCCTTCTGTAGAAAATAAATGCTTTATCTTCTCAATCACTTCAACCGCAAAAAGAGGTTTACAACGATCTAATTCGTCAACAAAGAACACAATTTTTTTGGGGCTGTTTTCGGTTTCCAAATTCAAAAGACTTTTTAGCTCATTTCTGTATGCTCTTATTGTACCTTGCATTTCGAGGAACGCATCATATTTTTCGTTAGTTAATTCTTCATTTTCTAAATCATCAAACTTTATAGCTTTTGACAACATGTGTCCCCAAATATTGCTCGTATCTACCATCCCTGCACTCAAAAAATTAATTGCAGATGTTCCAGCAATCTTTGTTAACTCTTGACCTACTTTCTTAGCAGTGTTTTGATAAAACTTAATTCTCTCCTCAGAGAAGCTATTTATTGCAATCCTGTCATAATATTTAGTGATTTCTTTTTGAATGGTAACAGCTATTGAAATAAATACTTCATTACTAAAATCATTCTTGAAAGCGTCATAGTAGATTGGAATTACATCAGTATGATTCTCTAATAAGTCTCTCTCCCATAACTTTATAAAAGTAGTTTTCCCCTCTCCCCATTTTGCATCTAAAGCAACAACTAATGGTTCTTCTGTATTTTTTAAAAGCCTCGTTAAATTATTTCGAAAAGTTTCTCGCTTGAAAAAATCAGGAATTTCATCAAAAGTATCTAAATGTTCATAGAATGGAGGAATGATAGTTTTCATACCCTATTTGTTATTTTAAGTTTTCCCTTAAATAACTGATTATTTGATTGCTTTCAATAATTATTACATAAATCTTTTCTCTTCAAATTTGTACCGTGTTGTCTGTTCACTATCGACTCAGGCGAGTCGGTGTACTTTTTCACCCTTTAGTGCTTTCGTGTTTTAGTGGCCCAATAAAACTTTTCTCAAAAAAATTTGTAAGGAATTCGGTTTTCATTGCTCTTACCTTAGTAAAAAGATCATGCAAAATTCAGAAATCACTTTAGCCGACATGCCGGATATCCAACAAGCGGAACACATACTTCATGAAGTTTTCGGGTTTGAAGAATTTCGATCGCTGCAGAAAGACATCATTCAAAACGTATTGCAAAAGCGGGATACCCTCGCCATTATGCCAACGGGCGGGGGAAAGTCACTTTGCTATCAGATCCCGGCTTTGGTTTTTGAAGGGCTGACGATCGTAGTTTCACCTCTAATATCTTTAATGAAAGATCAGGTCGATCAGCTTACCGCTTACGGAATTTCAGCTTCGTATTTAAACAGTTCGCTCTCGCCTCAGGAGTATGAAGCCACACTGGACCTCATCCGCAGAAACAAACTGGATCTGCTTTATCTTGCTCCGGAAACCTTAATGAAAGGTTCGGTCCTGAATTTACTTTCTGGATTAAATGTGGAATGCGTGGCTATTGATGAAGCACACTGTATCTCGGAATGGGGACATGATTTCCGCCCTGAGTACCGGCAGCTTTCGGAAGTCACCAAGCGTTTTGAGGATAGCGTTACACTTGGATTGACGGCTACCGCAACCCCAAGGGTACAAAAAGACATTGCGAATTCATTGGGACTTGCCGATGCCAACACTTTTATAGCGAGTTTCAACCGCAAGAATTTGTACCTGGATGTGGTCACAAAAAACAATCCACTTCAACAAACGATCAATTTTTTGAGACGTCATGAAAACGAGTCCGGCATTATTTATTGCTTTTCCCGCAAACAGGTGGATCAGCTTACTCAGGATCTGAATGCCAATGGATTCAATGCACTGCCCTACCACGCCGGACTTGGAGAGACAATCCGCACACAAAATCAGAATGCCTTTATTCGGGATGAAGTGGATATTATTGTGGCAACCATTGCTTTTGGGATGGGAATCGACAAGCCGGATGTGCGTTTTGTGATCCATCATGATATGCCTAAGAATATTGAATCGTATTACCAGCAAATTGGCCGCGCCGGACGGGACGGGCTTCAATCTGATTGCCTGTTTTTATTCAGTTATGGGGATGCGGGTAAGATCCGCTATTTCATCGGTCAAAAAGAGGATGCCGAAGAACAGCGCGTTGCGGAGTTACATCTGCAGAAACTGATGGAATATGTTGAAACGCATCAGTGCCGGAGAATTAAACTGCTGGAATATTTCGGGGAGCATTTCAACGAGCAAAATTGCGGGATGTGTGACTTCTGCACCGGCGATGTTCCGGAGCAGGAGAACATCACGGTTCAAACCCAGAAATTTCTGTCTACTATGGCGCGAACCGATCAGCGGTTTGGCTTTCATCACATTAAGAATATCCTGGTCGGTTCACGCCGAAAAGAAGTATTGAAGTTCAATCATGATAAACTTTCAACTTATGGTATTGGTAAAGAAATGAGCCGGCCCGAATGGAAACAGCTATATCGGGAGCTGATGAAGCAAGATATCATCGTGCGTGATATTGAGCATAAGAATTTGAAGTTGACTCCTAAGGCCATTGAGATCCTAAAAGGTGAAACGGATGTGTTTGGAGTGATCGAAGATCAAGGCCCACAGGAGAGAGCCAAGACTTCCAAGTCTGATATCGAATCGCTGGATTTTAACAGGGAGTTATTTTCCTTACTCAAAGAAAAGCGGATGGAGCTGGCTCGAAAACAAGGTGTACCGCCATTCATCATTTTCGGAGATACCACGCTGATCGAAATGGCCTATTATTATCCACAAACTGACGAAAGTTTACTAAAAATTCATGGTGTTGGCCGGGCAAAATCTACCAATTACGGGTCGGATTTTCTTGGGGTGATCGTGGGGTTTTGCCAGCAATATGACCTTAAAGAAAGAACAAAATCGGCTCACGCCAAAAGGAAACCGATTAAAAAAACGCTAAACAAAAGTAGCCGCCCGTATGAAGTTGGGCAGATGTTCCGAAGGGGAAAATCAATCGAAGAAATTGCTTCTCATTTTGATGTTAAAGAAGGGACCGTAATCAGTAATCTCATCAAATTTGTGAAGGCCGGGGAATCCATTCCTGCTGAGCATATTTTGGAGACCTCCAATCTTGGCAAGGAAGAATTGAAGAAAGTCCAACAGGCTTTTGAGAAACACGGACACGAAATGCTCCGCCCGGTTTTTGATGAGCTGGAGGAGACGGTTTCTTATGATGAGCTGCGGGTGGTTCAGTTGTATTTAGTGACGCAGGGTTAGTTACTATAGTGCCTTCAATCATTATCATTTATTAATTGGTGGCGGTTCGTCATCGTTCCAACGCGAAGGGTAGGAACGAGTGCAATGAGTCCTAATCATTTCTCATATTTAGAACAAGATTCCCCTACTGTAGAGACACAAGATTTTGTGTCTCTACAGTAGGGGATCAAAATATTATTCAGGCTCTGAAGATTTTTTTCTTTTTTGCCACCAGCTTTCAAATACAACCATTCCGGCCGACCATAGCACGGATACAAATAAGGTTTCAATCCAGTCAAAGTCCGAAAAAATATACATTCCAATTCCGTAGATTGGGGCAAATACTATTATCCCTGCTATAAATCTTCCAATTTTTTCTTTTCGAGTCATGGGCTTAAAGTTATTTAAACAAAAAAAGCACGAGTGCAAAACCCGTGCTTTTAAAAATACAATTGATTGTGATTTTTCCTAATCGATACTGTTTAAGTAGCGGAAGAAATCACTGTCGGTGGAAAGAATAATATTAGTTTCTTTATCCATTGTTTTGCTGTAAGCATCCATCGACCGAACAAAAGAATACAATTCGCGAGACTGATTATTCCGGTTATATGCCGAGTTATAAATTGCAGCTGCCCCCGCGTCAGCTTCACCACGAATGATCTCCGCTTGCCGGAAAGCTTCAGATTGAATGCGTGCGAGATCTCTTTCTTTTTCCCCGTTAATACGGGAGGCCTCACCCTGTCCTTCAGAACGGAATTCATCAGCAATTCGATTTCGTTCCGAGATCATACGGTCATAAACAGTTCTCCTAACATCCTCCACATAATTCACACGTTTGATACGGAAATCAAGAATAGCGATTCCAAGATCAGAAGCACGGTCATTAGCTAACCGCTGAATTTCTTCCTGAATTTCTTCACGCCCTGTATTTATATCTTCCAGTGAATCCTCAACTACTTCAAGCATTAATGCCCCGGTAGTGTCCGGTTCACGATTACTGGTTCGTACAATTTCCAGCAGATCATGAGAAGCGATCGCGTTTCTTGTTTCTCCATCCAGGATATCATCCAGTCGTGATTGAGCACCACGTTCTGTTCCCAGTCGCTGATAGAATTGAAGCGGGTCTGTAATTTGCCATCTGGCGTAAGAATCTACGAATATGAATTTTTTATCCTTTGTCGGGATCTGATTTCGATCTCCATCCCACTCCAGATATCTTTTCTCAAAAAAGTTCGCTTTTTGCATAAACGGGATCTTGAACTTCAATCCCGGGTCTACAACAGCTTCACCAACAGGATCACCGAATTGTGTAATGATAACCTGCTCGGTTTCATGCACGATATAGAACCCATCAATTGCCGTTAAAAATATAACCACTCCAACAACTGCTGCAATAATTCCTTTCGACTGATTCATTAGTTGCCTCCGTTATTGTTTTGGTTTGAAGTTGAATTCTGTACGCCATCTAACTGCATTTGCAACAGAGGAAGCACGTTATTCCCACTTTCATCCGTAATAATTTTCTTACCCATTTTAGGTATTACTTCTTCCATCGTTTCTAAAAATATTCGTTGCTTAGTTACCTGTGGAGCTTTAATGTATTCTGCATACAAGTCATTAAATCTGGATACTTCACCCTCTGCGTTATTTATTCTCTGTGAAGCATAACCTTCAGCCCGTTGTATGGTTTCTTCTGCCTCACCACGTGCTCTTGGAATTACACGGTTATAATCTGCTTTCGCCTGATTAATGAGTGTCTCCCTTTGTTGCTGAGCCTCATTTACTGCATTGAATGACGGTTTTACAGGATTTGGCGGGTTGATATCCTGAAGCACGACTTGCTCGATCGTGATTCCCATTTCATATTCGGTTACTAACCCCTGGATCAACTCCTGTCCCCGGATAGCAACATCTGCACGGCCTACGGTAAGTACTTCATTTACGGTTCGGTTTCCAACGATCTGCCTCATCGCTGCCTCCGAAATATCAGATAACGTCGATTCTGCATTTCTTACCTTAAACAGGTAACTGTATGGATCGTTGATTCGGTACTGAACCACCCATTCCACATCGGCAAGGTTCAGATCACCGGTAAGCATAAGAGATTCATCTTCATAGCCTGCTTTTTGGTATTGGGATTGAACTCCGGAATCAACCGTTCTGTAACCGAATTCTTGTTTGAGTTGTCGTTCTACCGGTACTTTCTCTACCTGATCGATCAGGGGTATTTTATAATTTAAACCCGGTTCCACCGTTTCTACGTATTTACCCAACCGTACTACAATTCCTACTTCTTCCGGATCAACCGTAAAGAAAGTAGAAAAGCCGAACAAGAGCACGATCAATCCGATCACAATGGAACGGATATTTTTCGAGATCTTCTCGAATTGCGGCGGTACATTAAAATCAAAGTCTTGATTTTCAGCCATTTCTTATTCTCTATTTTTTATTTGTGATACACCGTAACAGTGCTTTTAAATATTAATTATTCCATCAAATCTTCAGGCATATGATAGTGGTATCATCAGCCAATTGATAGTTACTGAACTTCTGAACCGTGCGTTTTATCTCTTGCGCAATTTCGTATGCAGAAAGCGAATCTGTGTCTATAGATTCCAGTAAACGAGGCACTTCTTCAAACCCAAAACGTTCCCCTTTGTCATTAACTGCTTCCGGTAATCCATCTGAATAAAGCAGGAAAAAATCTCCTTTCTTCATTGCAATAACTTCGGATTTATAGTTTACCATCTTTTTAATTCCTAAAGGATAAGCCGGTGCAGGGGTATGAATATATTCTGCTATTCCGTTCCTTTTAAGAACCGGCCGACAATGACCGGCATTTGCTATGCTCATTTTCATCGTTTCAAAATCGTAGCGAGCAAGAGCACAGGTTATAAAAGTACGTTTGTCGGTTCGGGAGAAAATAGGTTCCGTTATTTGTGTCAATATTTGATCGGGCATATCCTCCTTCATCCTGGAAAGCAATAGCCCACTGGTAAATACGGCTGGCATTGCAGCGCGCATTGCTTTTCCTGAAACATCCACAACAGCCATGTTCAAAGCCGTGGCATTCCCGGATTCATCTTCACTCAAAACATAATCAAAATAATCTCCGCCTACTTCGAATGAAGGCAGAAAGAAGCCATAAACATCAATTCCCTCAACTTTGGGAGCCTGCAAAGGCATGAGTTTATACTGGCTTTCGCGGGCGATCTCAATTTCCTTTTCAACCCGCAAATGTTGTGCAATTCGCTCTTCATACTCCGGTATATAATCCCCTACTTCCGAAACAGACACTCCATATCTGTATGCAATGAAGCCATAGATAAGTGGACCTGCCATCAGGAATAACTGAACCCATCCTACATAAGCAACCTCAATGGAAGGGGAGCCAAGATAAGGCTGAATCATAAAAAACACGGTAAAGAACCACCACCCCGTACATACGGTCAAAAGCCCAAATTCTTTGATCGCATAAATAAAAACGACAGCGATCCCCATGTAAATAACCATATCATGGAAAACCGTACCACTCGTCCCTATCAACCTACCTAATACGGTTATACAAATCCCGGACACCAAAATGGCTAAAATCCCGGAAAGCCATTCTCTGTTTATCCAGTGTCTTAATATTGAATAGACAAAACCAATTTGGGCAATACAAACCAGCCAGGTCGTAGTCCAGGAACTCATATTTATAGTGAGTAATTTTGGTGTGATGCTTGCCTCTGCAAAACCAAACTGGCTATCAGCTTGAACTAAGAATTCTCCTGAAAAGTATAATATGCCGGATATAATCCCGATCACAATGCCACCAAAAGCATAGCCGTGAACCAAAGCCGATCCTGTCTCACTCACAAAAAACTTGCGCTGCCATATAGCATCTATGATACCCACCTGATGCTGATTTTGTGATCGGGCAAGAGCTTCCCAGCTTATATAAGCCAGCGCTGCATAAAGTCCCACTATCAACCCAAATATTAAATTATTTATGGTTCCTGCAAAGATACCGGCATTACTGAGGAAAGGATCATAGCTATATATGAAAAAGATAGCGCGCCACCCATAAACTCCGGCCGAAACTGTAGCAAAAATAAATAATGCCCTCCGCCATTCTACTTTTCCTTTAAATATATTCCTTAATCCTACAGCAAAAATTAAGATGATAAGAACAAACAGCGCCGAAAATAACATATATGAAAACAGTAGATCATCTGAGCTATTGGCACTACCCGGTCTTAATGATTCCGGTTCGTAAGCATCTGCCGCTATAAATGATTGTATGCTATACCCAAACTCCGTTCTAAAGCCTGATTCATCATTAATTTCTTTTACGACCGGCTGCAATCTCAGGGTTAGTTGTTCTGGAAATCTGCTTTCTTCAGACTTGAGATACCAATTGATCTCCAAAGCTTCTGAATCCTGTCCATTGTTCAGCAATTGTCGTTGATTTTGTCCTTCACTAGCAACATTACTAGAATCCCCAAAATTATCCTGAATCAGCTCATACTTCCCCAGATCATAATCAAAAATTTCTCCCACTATCATTTCAGCTATTGTAAACAGTGAGTCTCCCTGAACAAAAGTAGGGTTAGGATTTTCATCGTGACTATTCAGCCGGATTATTTTACCTGCATCAGATACGTGTATATTAAGCCTCCCGGTTTCATCAAACAATTGACCCAAAGTTGCAAAAACTCCGTTGCTTTCATTTTGGCTTCCAATCACAGTTTCCCAGCTCTGAATATGAAAACCTGCTTTATTTAACTTAGAAGGATGAACTTCTCCTTCTATCGTATCTTGAAGTGTTCTTACATAGGAAAGATGTTGCATCCTCATAGATATCATAGCCAAGCTATCCACCGAAAAACCAAGGGCGGGAGCCATAGCAGAAATGCTGTCTTCTGTAAGCTCCTTACTTTGTTCTATCGGACCTGAGGCATAAAAATCTATATTGGCACGCAGCAAAAAATAACTCAAAATGCCGGCCAATCCGCACAAAAGTAATATGTATGATCTTCTATTTATCAAGCGCTTAATGCCCTATTTGAATGACTATATTGATGAGACCGAAAAGATACCACCGAACAGAAGCTACGATTTTTTGAACGCTTTGTTACTTTGTTTTTTCAGTAGTTCAACTTACATCAAGTTAGCTTTTCTTAGGAAATTCTACCCTGAATGTACTTCCCGGAGAATTTTCGTTCTCCAAAATCTTAAACTTTCCATTGACCTGCATAGTTAATGTTTTAATCAGAGTAGCACCTAGTGTATCAGTATCCGAGAACTTTGTAGTATCAAACCCAAGACCATTATCTGAAATGATCATAATAATATTATTTCCTTTTCTTTCGATCCGAACTTTAATATGACCTTTGCTCTGATCATTAAAAGCGTGCTTAAAAGCATTTACAACAAGTTCATTTACCAATAACGAGCATGGAATGGCTTGATTAATATTGAGGGAGAGCGGTTCAACTTCTGCTATAAGTTCAATTTTTTTATCCTCACTAAGGTGCATACTGCTAATAGCTTGCAACAGGTCGTTGATGTATTTATCAAATTGTATGTATGCAAGAGATTCACTTTTATATAGCATTTCATGAACCAAGGCAATTGACTGAATCCGCATTTGGCTATCTCTTAATGCTTCCTCCACATCTTTATTCTTTGCACTAAAGCTTTGAAGCTGCAACAGTCCCGATATTACCGCTAAGTTATTTTTAACCCTGTGATGGATCTCAGCTAACATTACTTCTTTTTCCTTAAGGGAGGCACGGATCTTTCTTTCTGCTTCTTTACGGTCTGAGATATCACTTGCTACTGCAACTGTTCCTACTTTATTATTCTGATTATCTAACAGTTCAGCCTCCGAAAATAAGACCGGTATAGTGCTATCGTCTTTAAGTATCAATGAAAATTCAAAAGCATAGTCTTTGCCATTCCTCTCTTTATAAGAATCCCCCATCTCTTTGAAATCATAAAACTTCGTTAGAGGCTGTCCCATCATTTCCTTAACCTTGTACCCCGTAAGTTTTGCTGCTGCTGAGTTAGTGCGAAGCAAGACGCCTTCATTGTCTGCTACAAATAAAGCTTCTTGTATAGATTCGATGATATTATCCAGGTATGCTTTTGAAACCGTTGACTTTTCAAGGCCCGCCGTCATACTATTAAATGCCTTGGCCAGGTCTCCCAATTCATCATTAGACGTTACCTTGATACGCTCATTTAAATTTCCTTCCCCGATCAATTTTGCAGAAGAACTCATTTTAGATAATGGGTTTGCTATAGACCTGTAGATATACACAGCCAAAACGATAGCAAACAAGACCGAAAAAATAGTAGCAAAATAATTTACTAGCTCAGCTCTTTTCAACGATTCATCCAAGTCCTGATTAATATCCTGTTGAACATTCAGGACATAATTTCTGAGTTGAGCTATCTCCGGTATAATATTATTACGAAAGTATGGTTCAATTGAGTTAATGAACATCAAATTTGCCTGATCGCTATTTTCTTCACCCAAATCCAACCACTCCTTGGCAATTGATCTATAAACCTCATAGCTCTGCAGCAGTTCACTTACATCTTCCGGCAAACGATCATTCTCTCCCAACAAAACCTCTAACTCGGAAAAAGCTGTTTCAAACTGATCCAGTTCTCTCTCAAAACTGTTTGAAAGATCCACAACGGCCGGAAGTTCCTGAGTAGTGGTATAGCTGTTTTCAACTACTAATGCCTCTCGGATACCATTCAAATAAATGAGACTTTGAAACAAACTCCGCTCCATCTCTCCTGTATAGATCACAACCTGCGAAGCTTCATTTACTGAACGCAACTGCTCTTGTCTGATCTCTGAGGTGAATTGGTCGGAAATGAAACCCACCAACGCCAACAGTAAACTTATGCAGACAAAGCCAATTATAATTTTTGTACCAAGTTTCAAAAATAGCCGGGTTTTTTAGAAATCAATTCTAAAGTATTGATAAGGCAGAGAAAACTCTATGAACTCAAAATTAAAAAAGACTCATGTAACAAATTTATATCCAACTAAAAATTCAGTAACTCCTCAATTTCATTTGCGATCTTTTGAGTGGTAGGAAGTACCGATTCCATAAGCTTAACATTATAAGGAACAGGAATATCCGGCATCGTAATTCGTCCAACCGGGGCATCAAGATATGTGAAGGCTTCTCGCACAAGCACAGCCGCTATCTCGGCCCCAAAGCCTGCAGTCTTATTATCTTCATGAACGATCAGACATCGGTTTGTTCGACGAATTGATTCTAAAACAACCTCTTTATCCCACGGCATAAGTGTTCGCAGGTCTAAAACATCAGCTGAAATTCCAAGCTTTTCAACCGCTTCTTCACTTCGTTCACACATTGCCCCCCAGGTTACTATCGTGATCTCATCTCCCTCTTTAAGTTTTTTGGCTTTCCCAAATGGTAGAATGAACTCATCTCCGGGATAGGGTTTCCGCGCATATTTTGCGTCCAGCAAATTCCGGTGTTCAAAGAAAATTGTCGGGTTATTACTACGCATAGCGGAACGTAAAAGTCCTACTGCATCTTCAGCATTACTTGGCATAGCCAGCTGCCAACCTATGGCATGCGTAAAAAATACTTCGTTGCTCATACTGTGCCATGGATCTCCACATTTGGCAAATCCACCGGGCATTCGTACCACTATTGGAGCAGCAAATCGATTGGCTGTCCTCCATCTTATGGTTCCGCAGTTATTGAGTTGTTCGGTAGCAGGATCCGCATATTTTCTGAATTGAATTTCAGCAACGGGCATCAATCCGGAATAGGCTAAACCTACTGCGCGACCTATAATACCTTCTTCAGAAAGACTTGTGTCAAACACTCGTTCTTCCCCAAACTGAGACTGCAGATCCATCGTTGCAGCATGAACTCCGCCTTTCATTCCCACGTCTTCACCAAATACCATGAGCTTGGGATTCGTTTCCAGCTCAGATTTCAAAGTTCTTCGAATAGCTTCAACAATATTGATTCGCTGCTTCTCCGGCTTTGGTTCTTCAGTTGATTCAGGAAATTCATGCCCTTCTACAACAAGCCCGCCAATAGTTTGAACTTCATCTTCAGCGAATGCATATTTTTCAGTTTGAGTGGCATCCGGTTCCGGTCTATTCAATGCCGCCTCTGCCGACTTTTCGATTGTTTCTTTGGCTTTTTTCTCCCAGTTCTTCCAGGTTTTCTCTGTGATCTGATCCGGAACCATAAACTCTTTTAGCTTCTTTAACGGATCTTTGTCTTGTTCTTCTTTCAGAAGCTCTTCACCTTTATAGGCCTGATTATCTTGGTAAGAGTGCCCATTCAACCTTGGTACTGTAAGTCTAATTAAAGCAGGACCTTTTCGGTCCCGAACGTAATCCACAGACTCTTCAAGCAAAGCGGCAGCGGCTTCCGGTTCCGTACCATCACCGTCATAAATTTTCAGATTATTAAACGATTGCAGATTATTACTGATCTTACCGCCAGGTGTCTGGTATTCACTTGTTACTGAAATTCCATATCCGTTGTCTTCTATATAAAATAGCACCGGCAGATTTTGGGTAGTTGCAATAGTCAGGGCCGACCAAAATCCGTTAGTGGCAACGGAACCATCACCCCCCAAAATTACTGAAATAGCTTTATCATATTCCTTCTCACCAAGTACATTTTTGCGATACTCAATCCCCTGAGCCCAGCCAATTGCCGGCGTGTATTGGGAGCCTACATCTCCAGCCATTGGTAAAACTTTGGGGCCGTCTTCTTCCGGTTTATTACAAACCACACCGATATCGCGGCCATCACTGTATCCACCTGACTTTCCCATTGGAGCTGCCATCGCGTCTTCCTCCGAAAGTCCAAGCGTCAACAAAAGAGGTCGAGAACGGTAGTATGCGCTCGCTGCATCATGTTTATTGGTAAGTAAATTTCCCAACAAGACCTGACCCATTTCGTGCCCACGGGCCGAAAACTGGTACAGTACTTCTTTATTAGGAACCAGTTCGGTTTCTTCTTTTTCGTCCATAGCCCGGGATGTCAGTATTAAACGGGCTACATCTTTCCAGTCTACGTTGGGTGCTATTTTTTTTGTTTTTTGGGATGCCTTTTTTTTCTTGGCCATAAATAAATAGGTGCGTACTTACTTTTTAATTACTTCTAAAAATGATTTTTCAAAGTGGTCCATTTCATCTGAAAGTCCCACAGTTATACGAATACAATTTGGTAATCCGAATGCATTAATACGGCGAAGAATTACGCCTTTTTCTAACATTTTTTGGGTAAAGTCGATCGCCTGATCTTCATCAGGCAAAACCATCATCACAGAGTTTGAAATGGATTTCACATATTCCACGTCATGTTTATCAAAAAACTTATAGAGTCTTTCTTTGCTGTCCTCCACCACTTCAACACTCTTTGCTAAAAACTCATCGTCATTATATGCTGCTAAGGCTGCAGCCTGCCCTAATGTGGTCGGCTCAAATGTAAGCTTTGTTTTCATCATGTTCTTGATGAGTTCTTCATGAGCAATTGCATATCCCACTCTGAATCCGGCAAGGCCATAAGCCTTTGAAAAGGTTCTTAATACGATAATATTATCGTACTCATAATCCAAAGCATGAGGGTAATCCTCAATATCTTTGGTATATTCAAAATAGGCTTCATCCATAATCACCAATACATCTTCAGGAACCTGCTTCATGAACCATTCAAATTCATCTTTATTTAAATAAGTCCCTGTCGGGTTATTTGGATTGGCGATGTACACCATTTTTGTATTCTCATCAATGGCATTGGCAATGGCTTTTACATCAAATTTGTATTCGGAAGTGACCGGGATGTTCTTCATGTGAATTCCACGAACACCTATCTGAACAAAAAACCCGACAAAGGTAGCATCTGCCGTAATCGCATTTTCACGATTTAGGAAAAAAGTCTTACATAAAATAGAAATGATACTCTCAGATCCGGAGGCAAGTAACACATTTTCGGGTGCAACGCCATTTCGGTTTGCGATAGCAGCTCTTAATTTACGAGCAATGGGGTCAGGATAATCCTGAATTTGTTTAAAAGCTTCGTCTATCGCAGACTTTACTTTTGGGCTGCATCCCAGTCTGTTTTCATTGGAAGCAAGCTTGGCAATTTTTTTGGGTTTATAGAGATCGGCAACTTCGGCTATAGTTTTACCGGCCACATAGGGCTTCAGCGTTTCTATATTACTGGGTACTAATGGTTTACCAGCTTTTTTACTCATTAAGCTTTAACTTCTTTTTTGTAATTTTAATGAACAGAAATTTACCATTAAAAAAGCGCTTTTTCCAAGCATGTGCCAAGATAGCTGAACTATTTACGTTTGTATTTGTTTTGCAATTTAAATCGAAGAATTTTATTAATCATTATGAGCAAAATTATTTTAGTAACAGGTGCCAGTAGAGGAATCGGATATGAAACCGCATTAAGTCTGGCTTCAGAAGGTCACACTGTGATCGCTACCGCCAGATCTGAGAATAAATTAACGGTGTTGGCTGATCAAGCTTCTTCAGGAAAGATCATTCCAGTTGTCGCAGACCTCACCGTTAATAAAGACATTCAAAAGCTGGCCGATGCTGCTTCGGACCTAGGAACTTTAGATGGACTTATCAATAATGCAGGTGCTGTTCACCGTGAAGATTTTATGGATACTGATGTAGAGGTCTTTCAGAAGCTAATGGATGTGAATGTATTTGGCATTGTCCGCCTGACTAAGGCTTTAAAAAAATATTTACCAAAAGGAAGTCATATTCTGAATATTTCCAGCATGTCTGGGTATCAGGGGAGTTTGAAATTTGGAGGACTTTCAGCCTATGGAGCTGCTAAAGCAGCGGTAGTTGGATTGTCTGAAGTATTGAGTGCAGAATTTACTGAGGACGATATTGCTGTGAATTGTTTATGTATCGGAGCTGTTCAAACAGAGATGCTGGCTGAGGCATTTCCAGGATTTGATGCTCCTGTATCGCCTGAACAAATGGGCAGTTATATAGCCAATTTTATACTAACCGGTCATCAGTTCTACAACGGAAAAGTATTACCCGTAGCACTTAATGATCCAGGTTAGTAAACGATGGTTTTGCCAGTCAATATTTACTAACTTCGGCTAAATAAAAATCAAAGAGATACGCATGCATAAAATTACTGTTCTTTTATTTTGCTTTATGATTTCTTTTTTAGGGATTCAAAAGGCTGAAGCTCAGACCATAGAATTATTGGCAGGTAATACATTAAATGGAACGGTAAATGGCACCTTGCTCGGCGGTGCAACAATGGCCCTGAACAATAATCCTGATTTCGCGCCACTCAGAGTTGGTGTCGGGCTTGGAACTCTTTACGGGATCGGAGTTGGGGCATATGATGTTGTTTCAAGCGGTGGCCAACAGCTTGTGGTATCCGGACTTTTCAATGATGGAAACAATACCAGTATCATCGTTCTTCTTGATACATTTTATGGTGCTGCAGCAGGTGCTGTTATTGCCAGTTCTATTATGTTGATTGCCGAGGAACCTCTTATTGACGGCTTAAAATATGGATCAGCTACCGGGGCCTGGGTCGGATTTGGAGTAGGAGTTATTGATGCTTTCGTTTTAGCAGAACGGGTTACTCCATCGGTTGCATCCTTAAACAACAATAACAGAAATGTGGCAGATGGTTTAGTTGGCATTCAACTCAACCAAAAGAATAGTATTGGATTGATCTCTCCATCGATGACCTCAACTTATAAAGTTGATGAGTCTAATCTATATCAACAATTTAACCCTACCTTAAATCTGGTAAACTATACCTTTAACTTTTAGGCTCTGCCAGTTTTTTGATCAGAACCTTAACGGTTTCAATATGTCCGGATAGGGAATGATGTAAACCATCAGGCAGATAATTCCATGCTTGAAGTTCTTTATCTCCCATTCTTTTTGACCGTGGGTCTATAATAGCACCACTTTTACCGGCTACAAGTTCTTGTACCTGCGCCAGATCTCTTTCCTGAATTGTGAAATCATATAACAGGTTTTCTTCCAGCATCTCATTAATAACCGGAGCCGGAGTGATCCACACCAATGGATTTTCTACTCTCGATTCTAATACTGATTGTATTGTTTCAATATTTTCCCAGGTTTCAGAAAGTGGTAATAACGTTCGCTCAGGAGCAATATTCAACCTTTGAGCATCGAATGTTCCTAATGCTATAATTACCCAATCAGGTTCATGTATAACCACATCACGATCAATTCTTCGAAGTGCTTCAGCTGTTGTGTTATAAGAGACTCCGGCGTTTATAAACTTAAAATTTGACTTCTCTGTAGAGATCTCAAGTACATGCTTTAATATTGTGAACCAACCTTGTGCATCCTCTGTATTAGAATCACCAAAAGCGACGATAGTTTCTTCCCCGTCAACTGGCATTTTATCAAGGCAGTCTACAATTTCATCATCTTTCAATACTTCTAATGCAGCTTCTTTTGCATTTTCATCAAAATTACTTCGATATTTTATGAGCTCATCTTCTGTGATTCCAAATAAACCTGCTTCAGATGCAGTGTTATTTTTTCCAGGAAAAAGTGGTATTCGTTTTGAAATGTGATAAAAAGGAATCATGAACTGTTCTAAAACCCCTTTTTCTTCTTCTGTTGCTTTTTTCTTGGCCATTTTATTAGCTATGCTTTTCTTTAATTTTCTTTATTAGTTTTTTAACTCCGGTTCCTGCCTTTTCTTTATAGTGGAACCATTCTTCAGCATTAAATAGCTGAGGTTCTCCAGGGTCAATAATATATTTCGGGATATTTTTTTTAGCATATTCAAGGAGCCCTGCTGCAGGATAAACTACTAATGATGTGCCAACTACTATAACAATATCAGCCTCTTGTACTTCTTTCACAGCCGGTTCCATCATAGGAACCATTTCACCAAACCATACTACATGTGGCCGAAGTTGAGCACCATCGCTTGCAAGGTCACCTAATTGTATAGCCTCTCCACCAATATCTTTTATTATGCTCTCGTCCTTTTCACTTCGAACTTTTCGCAATTCTCCATGAAGATGAACGACATTTGTTGAGCCCGCTCGTTCATGTAGATCGTCAACATTTTGTGTAATAATGACAATATCAAAATCATCTTCAAGATCGACAAGTCCTTTATGAGCTGCATTAGGCTTAGCTTTAGCAGCCTGTCTTCTTCTCAGGTTATAGAATTCAAGAACTTTTTCAGGATCTTTTTCCCAACCCCGGGAAGAAGCTACCTCTTGAATATCATACCCTTCCCATAGTCCACCGGAATCTCTAAAAGTAGCTAAACCACTTTCAGCGCTGATACCCGCTCCGGAAATAGCTACTATCTTTTTATCAGGCATTCACCGATGCAAGTTTAAACCATGAACTGTCAACTTCGTAACTGTCAACCACTTCAGCCTCACCGCCATGCTTATACGTTTGTATAATTGCATTGACTTCATCCTGAAGCGTCTTGATCGCATTTTGTATTAGCTCATTATTAAATCCCTGATCACCAAGGTTTAAAGTAAATTGGATGGAAATGATACGTCCAAGAGCTTTACCAAGATCAACAAGCTTACGTTGTGGCATTTTTGCATCTATTTCAAAATTCAGTGTTTCTTTGAAATACTCAGAAGATCTTTCAGTTAAATGATATTCAGATAAGAAATCATAAAGATTATTACTCTTGAGTTTTCTCATCATTTTAAGTATAGACTCTGATAACTGTTGATATAATATGTCATTTGAACCTTCAAATATCTGAAAAGGGCGACTGTCAACCACAGAACGACCAGCAATATCATCCAATCGGTAACCCATCGCACCTTTTAATTGAAGTAAAGACTGCGAAGCACGTTGCATATAATCAGTTATTAAAGATTTTATAGCATTTGCTTCCACATCCATTCGGGAAGTATTTTTTTGAAGCGGTACATTAGTGCTTGTAAAATTGCACATTGCTGAGCAAACTGTAAAATATGCCTGCATTTCAGATATTCTATGACGGACTTGATCATAATTAATAAGACTCTGCCCACCTACGATCCTTTCCTTGCAATGTGAAACAGCTTCATCAAGTAACCTTTTCAGAAAACCCATTCCCATCCCAGGAAATTGCAATCTGCTACGATGGAGTAGGTCTAGCATCATCGTAATCCCAGTACCCTTTGGTTCAAGCTTATGGGATTCATCAACTTGAATGTTGATCTTATTCTTCCCATAGGGAAGCATATAAAGACCGAGGTTATTATAATATTCTTCTACCTCTATACCGCCATTTCTTGTGTCGTGTATAAAGAAAGAAATATCGCGTCCCAAGTCACCTTTCTTATTTAACCCCCTTGCTGTAATCAGCCAATAATCAGCCATTCCTGTTAACCCTCCCCAATGCTTGAGTCCTTCTATCTTATAAGTTTTATCATTAATCTTTTGGAAAGAAGTCTGCATTTTTAAAGCATCAGAACCATAATCCGGCTCTGTTATCATTAAGCCGCCTAATTTATTTGCATTAATAACTCTGTCAAAGACTTCTTTTTTAGTTTCTTTGTGACCATAATTTGCGAGAGGTTGAAGAAACAATGCTCCATTAATTCCCATCATGAGTGACAGGGGTAGAGACTGATACGAACTTGCCTCTAACATAGCCAATGCTTCAGATGTGTTAGCACCATGTCCTCCATATTCAGTTGGTATAAAGGCACTAAGTGGAGACATGTCAAGAATCTCCTTTAAGGTTTTGTCTTCTATACCTCTAACAAGTGTTTTCTCTTCTGCATCGTGCTTCTCTGTAAAAATTACAGAAAGCTTATTTTTATAATCTTTTAAAAAATCTTGAAAATCCAATTTACTGTCCTTTGTTGTTTATGAACCTAACACTTTGTGTAAATATAAACATTCCCAAAGCGTTTTTCTTCAATTCATTAAATAAAAAAAGCTCCAATCGGGTTAAGGATTGGAGCTTGGGATAAAAAGGAAGAAGGCGACGACCTACTCTACCGCTTGT
>JBBDSP010000023.1:0-3651 GCA_040904925.1 Gracilimonas sp.
GTCATTGGTCATTGGTCATTGGTCATTGGTCATTGGTCATTGGTCATTGGTCATTGGTCATCTATCACCCGTCCAACAAATTGCTCCTGTCCACAAAGCCCTGTATTTATAGAAATCAGGTAAATTTATTACATTAGGAGTAAGATATACTGTAAAAATCATCATATATAATAGAATGAAAGCAGTAGTAAAAAAATACGATCTGAAAGACGGGACTCAGGAAAGAGATACTCTTGAATATTGGAAACACAAGAGCATAGAGCATAAGTTAGAAGTGCTTGAATCCCTTCGGGCTGATGCGATTAAAATGGGACTTTATCCTCATCTAAATGAAAAAGAACCAAGACTTCAAAGAGTTTATAAAGTTACTTCACAAGCATAATGTTAAGTACTTGATTGTGGGAGGCTATGCTTACGCTATTCATGCAGAGCCAAGATTTACAAAAGATCTGGATATTTTTATAAGATCAGATCAAGAGAATGCCGAAAAAATGATGGCAGTGTTTGAAGATTTTGGATTTGAATCACTTGATTTGGAACCGGATGATTTTGTTAAGCCCGATCAAGTTATCCAAATTGGATATCCACCCCTAAGGATCGATATTTTGACTAGTATAACAGGAGTAGATTTTGATGAGGCTTGGAAGAATAGGGTGGAGGGCAAGTATGATCAACAAAAAGCCATTTTCATTGGTAAAAGTGATTTGGTAAAAAATAAAAAAGCAACCGGCAGAAAATCCGATTTAGATGATATTGATAAGCTTATATAGAAACGCTTAACCCATTCTCATTCCCAACCTCCCGGTTCTATATGTGGAAGTAGGCCCAACTAGCGCAAGCGTCTCGCTTGTGCGATGTTGGAATAAGTTTGGTTGCCCAAATTCAGCAAAGCCCTAAACGGCCTCGTTGGTGTACTTGAAGGCTTCATTGCCCACCATCGGTCCCCGGTCGTCCGTCCTCCGTCCAATCCCCAACCAACTCAAAACTCCCAAACCCATTCAACATTCAAAATTTCCACATTTAAAATTCCCATACCAACTCAAAATTCATCATCAAATTCCATATACTTGTCAAACAGATCAACCCGTATTTAACCAAACTCATTTTGCAGCAAGAAAGACGATTTGTAAGGCCGAGGAAACAACTCGTGGAGCTTTTGAAAGAAAAAGGCATAGAAGACCGAAGGGTGCTTGCGGCCATTGGTAAGATTTCCCGCCATAAACTGATCGACACTGCCCTCCACTCCAAAGCATACAACGATACGGCCCTTCCTATTGGAATGGGGCAAACCATTTCGCAGCCATATACCGTGGCGGCTCAAACCGAACTGTTAGCGATTGAACCCGGAGATAAGATCCTTGAGATCGGGACCGGATCAGGTTATCAGTGCATGATATTATGTGAACTTGGGGCAGAAGTGTACAGTGTAGAGCGGCACAGTGAATTATATCACAGAGCGAAAGAAGCGTTAAGAGAATTTGGATACAATGCCATGCTGAAAGTAGGAGATGGTACCCTTGGATGGTCAACCTACGCTCCTTATGATGGAATTGTAGTCACCGCCGGCGCACCCGTTGTTCCTGATGATCTGGTTCAGCAATTGAATATTGGCGGGCGACTGGTGATCCCCGTTGGAGATGATGAAAAACAAATGATGCTGAGGATCCGGAGAGTTTCAGAAAATGAATATGAGAGGGAAGAGCTGGCCGACTTCAAATTCGTGCCGCTTATCGGTGAGAAAGGGTGGGGAGACAAATAGTGGCTGACGAAACAAAACACTCCCCCAAAGACACCACCACATTTAAAGAAGCTCCGTTCCTGGCCCTCAAGGGTTTTTTAATGGGTTCCGCTGATATTGTACCCGGCGTTAGCGGCGGCACCATGGCTTTGATCGTAGGCATCTATGAACGATTGTTGAACGCCATCAAAAGTGTGAATGGGAATTTCATCAAGCTGTTTTTCACCTTTAAATGGAAGGCCGCATTTAAAGAGATCCATCTCTTTTTCCTGATCTTTTTATTTGCCGGGATCTTTTCAGCATTGGCCTTTTTTACCAAAGTAGTCCCGCTGCAGGTTTATATGTTCACACATCCCGAGATTGTATACGGACTATTTTTTGGGCTGATCGTCGGCTCTATCTACATCCTGATCAAAGAACTCAAACGGTTCTCAAAAGTAGAACTGGGGATGCTTGTATTAGGGATGGTTTTGGGATTTTGGATCGTTTCACTCGTCCCGACTGATACCCCCGAACATCCCGCCTTTGTATTTTTAAGTGGAAGTATCGCCATTTGTGCTATGATATTACCGGGGATATCCGGTTCCTACCTGCTGCTTATCATGCGGAAATATGATTATTTGCTTTCTGAGATCGGCAAGATCGGCGGAGTGGAAACCGTGGACGGCATGTTCGGGTTACTTCCTTTTATATTGGGAGCCATCGTGGGCTTAGCCGCCTTTTCCCGCTTTCTATCCTGGCTGCTTTCAAAATATCACCCCCAGACCATTGCCGTTTTGATCGGATTTTTGATCGGTTCGCTATATGTGATCTGGCCCTATCAGCACCGGGAATTTGTGGAGCAGGTAAGTGTTTCCGAAGTGCAGTATATGACGCACCCCAAAGTACAGGAACTGATGGAAGATCCACCCAATACCAACCTGCCTGAATATGAACGACTCGGCGAAGTCTCAAATGCAGAATCCACCTTCGACGAAATGAAGCAGGTTGAGATCGAGACCGTTAAAAATAAGCTCATCAAATCCGAACCATACGTACCCGGTTGGATCGGTTCCCAAGAAGAAGATGACCCCAATGTATGGGGCGGGGTGATCGGAATCCTGATCGGAATGACAATGGTAGGCGGCCTCGAGAAACTCCGCGATACGTGATAGCGCGCGATCAGACTACAAAGCCACCTTCGCGTCCTCATTCCCAACCTCCCGGTTGGGAATGCCTGTCCGGACCTCCCGGTCCCCATGTGCTGGCAGGACCGGTATCCCCAACCCTATTTCAGCGAAGCCCTAAACGGCTTCGCTTGCGTACTTGAAGGCTGTGTTTCCCCGTCCTCGGTCTTCGGTCCTCCGTCCCCCGTCATATAAAAACAGAACATATTCGACCTTAGAAAAAAATGCGTGAAAAAACGCATGCAATGCAGCGTAAAGAAAGAAATAAAACCGCATGGTATCGGAATTATCGGCAAGCCCGGTTATGGAGTATTGATTTCTTTTAGTGTAATGGAGACCGTTTTAGCATTATTTTCGCAAACGAGAGTTTTTGTTTCTTTTGTCGGTACAAAAGAAAGGGGAAGCATAATATGGGTAGATTGCCTGAAAAAGCCCCAATAGCCCCAATCCACAACCCCACTTTGTTTCTCCCCTTGCACAGGGGAGAAGACGCCTTAAAAATTTGGGAAGTGGTTAAAGGTATTGATGTATTGGCAAGTGCATCATCTCGAACCAGGATTTGCAGGATTAATAGGATTATTACAAAAAACTTCAGCATTCAATATTCCCACCCCGTCCCACCACCAACTCAAAACTCAGCACTCAAAACTCAAAACTAAAAACTAAAAACTTCCACCTATCATTTATATTTTATATCAGTAGTGTCCGGTAAAAGCTAAAAAAAGAAGGGAGAAACCCTTTCGAATT
>JBBDSP010000024.1:0-88602 GCA_040904925.1 Gracilimonas sp.
AATTAAAAGTAGCTTTAAAATCCATGTCTTCGAAAGAGGGCATGGATTTTTTTATGAAGAAACGTGCAATATGTAGTTACTACAATTAACTATGTCTAGAATGTACCTTTTGATAAAGGTTTGAAGTATGAAGATAAAAGCATTTTTACGAAACGGTTAGTGTTGAATGCTTTCTGGATTACATTTTTATGAAGATCGCTATGATGCGTGGCTTGATCAATTGACTTTCGCCTGCCGGATCGACTTTTAGGATAAAGTGATTAAAACGGATAGAAAAGTTCACAGAGAAATTGCAAGATCTAAGATCTCAAAGATCTTTGTGTTCAATAAAACAAAAAGAACAATGGCGATAGAGAGAGTGGTGTGCAATCCGATAGTCAGCAGTAGATAAATAGTTCGGTTACTGCCCATATTTTTGGAGGCATCAAAGGCGGCGAGGTTAAATGCGCCAAACCAGATGATCACATAAATCGAGGCAAGTATAAGATTTAATGTCGTGCCAATTCCGGCTGTAAATAAAGTGGTCATCAGGGTTATGATCAGGTAATCAAGGTAGAATATTCCGGAATACAGATTAATGGTTTGACTAAAATGTTCAAGGTTTTTTGCAGGAAGATGTAGCCATAGAAGCGCAATGAGCTGAGTTAACAGAACAAGGATCAACCCAAAGAAAAAGAAAGAAAAGTAATTTGTTCCGGTTATAGCAATCCAGGGCAGGTGATGAAAGAAAGCGGCGACACCAAATTCACTGAATAGAATCTGAGCAACGATATAAGTTGTCAATCCACCAAAAATGGCGTGTTTTACCATCATCAGAATGCCGGAAGTAAAGTATCGTTCGCGGTAGTGAAGAATATCATCTACAAAAAAACGATGCGCCAGAAAGTAACGCAATATCATAGGGCGTACATAAGGCAGGTATTTTACCTGTAAAGCAAGTGCAACCCAAAGGACTAACAAAATAAAAACCATCCAGTTTGACGGTGAGCTTTGAGCTTGACCATCCGGTAATGGAAGTTCCCAGGTCTGATTATCCCGGTATTCTATCAATGAATTGGATAATTCAGGGTACTGTTTTGTTGCACTTAACAACCATTCTGAATGTACAAACAATAATCGATTTGCATCTCCGGCTGTGAATGATTGCATAACAGAATGGAAATCAGAAAGATCAGATTCCCGGTAGGCCTGATCACTGTATAATGTTCCAAATGGCTGTACAGGATTATTGAAACTGAACCATTCATCCCGGTGATAGTAATACAATGATTTATTTGAGTATGCAGAAAGAGTATCTAAAACCGGCTCAAATACTTCACTAAAACTGCTATGTTGTGTTTGGCTGTGTGAAAGCAACCCAAGTCCGCCAACATTTAAAATAGACCTGAACTGTTCTGCCAATGCAATATACTCTTGGGTGAGCTGCTCTCTGTTTTCCTGAAGTTTGGAGAGGGTCAGGTAATAATTATCTGATCTTACCAATATGGTCAGATCGGTATTGGCTAAAACAGAAAGCATTGGATCGGAAAGGCTGTGGTCAATCTCAAGATGAGTGACTCCCAGTTCTGAGAACAGGCGGAGTTGTTCATTAGCTGTAGCTGTGTCTGTTGGGGTATCCCATACTACACCCAATGATGGCTGTGCAAAGGTATTTTGGGAGACTCCTGCACTGAAAACAAACAAGATGATCCCAAACAGATATGTTGCCTTAAATTTCACTCAGGCTACAACTTCAGCTCCATAGTATTCGGAAAGGGTGGTCTTTCGGATCGGATCTGCAATAAGTGTGGCTGAAGTTGTATCGGTAACTTCAACTTCCACGTAATCGCCGGGTTTGAGATCTTCCCGGTCAAAAACGACCATTTTGTTGGTGTCCGTTCTTCCGCTCAGCTGCGCATCAGATTTTTTACTGGTGCTTTCAACTAACACTAAATGCCGGCGACCAACTTCGTCCTTATTTCGACGCTCCTGAATTTCTCTTTGCTGTGTGATGATCTCTGACAAGCGACGCTTTTTAACTTCTTCCGGCACATTGTCCTCAAACTTACGGGCTGCAAGTGTACGCTCTCTTTCTGAGTACGCAAACATATACGCGAGGTCATATTCAACCTCTGCCATCAAGGAGAGTGTTTGCTGATGTTCTCCTTCAGTCTCATCACAGAATCCGGCAATTATATCGGTGGATAAAGATACACCCGGTATTATGGATTTCATGTTTTTGATGAGTTCCAGATAGCCTTCTCTTGTATAGGGTCGACGCATGCGTTCAAGCATGGTGTTGCTTCCGGCTTGAGCAGGAATATGGATGTAATTACATAAATTTGGCCGCTCAGCGATCAGGTAAAGCAGATCATCCGGAAAATCTTTTGGGTGGGGTGAAGAGAAGCGGAACCGTATCTCTGGATCTACTTTGCTTGCTTCATCCATGAGTTTGGTGAAAGAGGTTTCACCATCCAGGTATGAATTCACATTTTGCCCAAGAAGGGTAACTTCTTTATATCCTTCATCACTCAGCTGCTTGATCTCTTTGAGTATGGATTCCATTGGGCGACTTCGTTCACGCCCCCTTGTAAATGGAACAACACAAAAGGCGCACATATTATCACATCCGCGCATGATAGATACAAAGGCATTCACGCCATTTCCGGTAGTACGGACAGGGGCGATGTCAGCATAAGTTTCTTCAAGCGAGAGAAGCACGTTTACCGCTTTGCGGCCGTCGTCAACTTCCTTGAGCAGTCGGGGAATATCACGGTATGCATCCGGGCCCACTACGATATCAACTAAATGTTCCTGTTCAATGATGCGGTCTTTAATGCGTTCAGCCATACAACCTAACACACCAACTGTAAGCTCGCCATTTTCTTTTTTAATGGACCGAAGTTCTTTAAGGCGATTCCATACTTTGGTTTCCGCATTTTCACGGATTGAGCAGGTATTAACTAATACCACATCAGCACTTTCGGCATCATGGACGGGCTTCATGCCATCTTCCAGTAAAATGGAATTCACGATCTCAGAATCCGCAAAATTCATTTGGCAACCGTAGGTCTCGATATGAAACGTTTTTTTTGTCACAGTACTTAACTTTAAAAATTTAAAAAATAATTATTGGTCGGCATCAGGACTGTCCGGCCACACATCAGGATGGTCTCTCCAGCTTGAAAGCAGGTCAAGATCTTCACCGTTTATCATTCCTTTTTCGACAGCCACATTAACAAGGGTTTTATAGTCGGTAAGGGTATAAACGGTAACACCGGCATCTTTAAATCGCTTTGATGCGTTATCGAAATCGTAGGTAAAAATAGAAAGTACGGCATCCACTTTTGCACCTACAAATTGAAGAGCTTCTACCACAGAAATCGCAGAACCGCCTGTGGAGATAAGATCTTCGATCACAACGGTAGATTCACCTTTTTTTACTCCACCTTCAATTTGATTACCCATGCCGTGTGCTTTGGCTTTAGCGCGTACGTAAGCCAATGGTTTATTAAGATTTGCAGCAACCCAGGCTGCATGAGGAATTCCGGCTGTAGCTGTTCCTGTTATAACATCAACGCCGGTAAATTTATCCTGGATGATAGAAGTAAATTCATTTTCGATCTTGTTGCGTATCTCAGGATAGCGTAGCGTTAGTCTGTTGTCACAATAAATAGGGGAGTTCCATCCTGAAGTCCATGTAAAAGGATCGTTAGGGCGTAGAACCACTGCGTTAATTTCAAGCAAATGAGCAGCCAGCTCACGTGCAAATGAGGTGTTAAGTATCATAGTTGTCTAAATTCTTGTTATTGGTACCGCTGAGATGAGTGAGGTATCAGGCCATCCCAAATAAATTCGGCCACATAAAAATAAGGGTTTTTAAGCAGATAAGCGCATATAATCCTGCTAATAAATCATCGGCTAAAATTCCAAAGCCTCCGCCTAGATTTTGGACTTTATGAATGCCCAATGGCTTTAGGATATCAAAAAATCTAAAGAGTATAAAACCGGTTAATAAAATGATAATATCGGAGTAAAGATCGCCTGAGAAGGAAATAGCGATGAAAGTCAGTGCCTGTCCTGCCCACTCATCGATCACCATTTTACCGGGATCTTTTCCAAAATTCTTTTCAAAATAGGAGGCTACCCAAACCGAACCCAGACAAGATATGATCAGAAACAGGATCAGAAACAGGTAGTTTTGTGCATAGATGATCCCGAGGATAATGAGTAAAGCTGTAACACTGCCGGCGGTTCCCGGTGCTTTTGGAATCAGTCCGGAATAGAACCCGGTTCCTAAAAAATATTTCAGAGCGTTCACGGTGCCGGTGTTTCGGTTTTGAACATATCCCGGTTCACCCATAAATATTCAATTCCTGAATACACCGTAAGTGCCGTCACGAACATCATAGCATAATATAAAGAACCTGAGTTGAAGAACTGAGCGGCTACATCGGCAAATTCAATATCTGCCTGTTTGAAAACTCCGATCAAAAGAACGAAGTACAGAAAGACCATTTGAACCATGGTCTTGGCTTTTGCTGTAAATCGGGTTTTCATGGTGATGTTTTTTCTTCCGGCGTACAACCGCAATAGAGTTACGACCACATCCCGAACAACAATCGCAAAAACGGCCCACCATGGGAACTGGGTTACATCAAGAAAAGGGAGACACAGAAAGCCTGCAAAGGTGAGAAATTTATCGGCAAGGGGATCAAGAAAAACGCCAAATTCACTTTCCAGTTTGTAGTAGCGGGCTATCTTTCCATCGAAATAATCAGTTACAGCAGCAGTTGCAAAAACAGCGATACTGAGCGAGCGCCATATCAATTCATCCTGGATGTACATAAATAAAAAGATGGGGGCTAAGATCATTCTTAAGCCACTGAGTATATTGGGAAGATTTTTCATTGATTGATTAAGGGAATTTTAAGTGCCCAAACTTACTAAGGAATTCAGTTCATAACATAGTGTTTTTTAGAAGAGAGGTATTAGGTGTCAGGTGTTAGTAAAATGGAAATTCTAACACCTGACACCTAAAAACTAAAACCTCATTTAGCTGTGGAATTTGGGCAGGGTAATGCGGAATTTACGCGCCATGAAAGCACAGATCATCTCAATCGGTAACGAGCTTCTTATCGGCGATACGGTTAATACCAATGCCACCTGGCTGGGTGAATTCCTGACCGGAGTAGGTTTTTCCGTGACTGCAGTTTATACCATTACAGATGAACTTGAGCAGATCAAGCGTACTATTCGGCAGGCTATGGAGGAAGCTGATGTGGTGATCTGTACAGGAGGATTAGGGCCCACTCACGATGACATGACCAAAAAAGCAGTAGCTGATCTGTTTGATGTAGGGTACAAGCTGGATGAAAGAACTCTGGATTACATTAAAGCTCTCTTCAAAGAGCGGAATATCCCTTTTTCTAAGTCTAATTACAGTCAGGCTGAAGTACCCGAAAATGCAGAGGTTCTTTTTAACAAAGCAGGAACAGCTCCCGGAATGTGGTTTAAGGAAAGCAGTTATCTGGCTGTGTTACCCGGCGTGCCATATGAGATGAAGTACCTGATGAAAGAAAAGGTATCGGATAAACTTCGGGAGGCTTTTGGAGAAACCGGGTATGTATATTCCCATTATATAAAAACAGCAGGCATTGGTGAGAGCACATTGAGTGACGAGATTCTCGGTGACCTCTCGAAATATTTCCAAAATGGGATAAGCCTGGCTTATTTACCTGCTCCGGGAGGAGTTACTTTACGGCTCAATGCCAGTGGTAAAACTGAAGAGGAGGCAAAGGGATACCTAACTCATTTATCAGAGATGATTCATGAAAAGGCCGAGAAATTTATTTATGGTGAAGGAAAAGAATATTCAATCAGTGAAGCAGTTGGTGAGTTATTAAAGGAACAGGGACTGACCATTTCCGTTGCAGAAAGTTGTACCGGCGGGCATATAGCAAATACGTTTACAGATGTTGCCGGAAGCAGCGACTATTTTGAAGGGGGAATTATCTCTTATTCCAATCAGGTGAAGGTGAATCAATTGGGAGTTTCACAGAGTGATCTTAACTCTGTTGGTGCGGTAAGTAAAGAAGTTGCATTACAAATGGCTAAGGGTGTAGCTTTACAATTGAATAGCGATATTGGAATCTCAACAACGGGGATTGCTGGTCCGGGTGGCGGAACTAAAGAGAAGCCGGTAGGTACGGTATGGATGGGATTTTATCAAAAAGATGGAGCACATATTGCTATTAAAGCGATGTTTACAAAAGATCGGCTTATCAATAAAGAACGCACTAAAATGGTGCTGCTTGACACCACCAGAAGAATGCTAAAAGGAATTGATCAGATGCCTTATGACTTAAATAAAGAGCAAGCTTGAAAAAGATCACCCTCCTACATATCGTTTTTTTGTTAACCGGAATGCCGGTACTTGCACAGGTCATTGATACTACGGACATCGGCCAGACTGAAAGGCCTGAGAATATTGAAATGACACAGGATACAACTGCTCAGGAAGAGGACTTACCGGAGCCGGGAAAAGTAACCCCCTGGCAGGAAGACTGGGGGGCAGCCTCAAACATCGTTACCAATGACAGTTTACTTCGCTGGCAGCTTTGGCCAAACTGGGGAGATTTCCAGGCATACCGACGGGACGTGATCTCATTCCGGCAGGGTACTATTGGCAGGGTTGATGCCTTTCACATCAATGGATATGAGCCCCATGAACAGAGACTTGAGATGGAAGGACTTTCACTGAATAATCCCATCACAGGATTGCCAAACTACAATTTAGTGCCACACCGAAAAATTGGTCAGGTAGCTGAAAGCTATGGAGGAAATCACTATTCCAACATTCGGATTCGGGATTTTTATACAGTAAAGCCCATCAGTTATTTGAACTATGATGAAGATGGCGAAGATTTCAGGAATCTGGAGTTTATGGTAGCACAGAATTTCACGGAGAAAACCAATCTTGAAGTGTCATACTGGGATCGCAGGGGAGGCGGTTATTATCCCAACAGTGAGGTTAGGGGAAATCAGATCATGGGGCGCGTGTATCATCATTTGAACGATCGGTATTTGATACGAGCAATGTATCTCAGAAATCAGCTTAAAAACGATGAGTCGTTTGGCTACAATGTGACAGATCCTGCTGCTTTCCCATTTGATGAATTTACTGCACCACCGCTGGCTGTCAATGCCAATTCTGAATTTAATCGTTGGGATCTTATTGCCGGAATTTATCAGCGTAAAGATACCGCCTCTGCTGAAAATGGTGGTTTTGAATTATCAATCACCAAGAACAAGAATGATCTATTTTTCGGTGCAGACACCTTATCCCGTGAGGTCCGAACATTAGGGTCCCGAATTTTTAAGAACCTGAGCTGGAAGAATATTGGTGTTAGGGGAGAAATTAAGGTTGAAAACCAGAAAGCAGAGGAATTCTCACCGATTACTATGAGCGACTGGTCTGATTTGAATGCCGAAGTTTCAGCTGAGTATGATCTGTTTAAAGATCTGACTTTTTATGGAAGCGGAGTGTATTCTTATCGAAGTGATGCTAAAAGTGGCTTTGATATAACCGGGGGAATAAAAGCTGAATTATTTGACAGGGTTAACCTGTCTTCGAGCATATCAACATTTAGCCGGATTCCTACTATTCAATCCATGTATTGGGAATCAGAAAATTATGTAGGGAATGAGAATTTAGCGAATGAACTGGGTATTTCTGCAACAGGAAAGCTGGATGTTGATCTAACTTCCTCCGTAACCATCGGAGCTAAAGGAAGGTTTAAAATGTCTGAAAATTCGATTTTTCTGAATCCTGACAGCTCATTTACGAACAGCGAAACGGTTCAGCATTTATCAGGCTCTGCATATGCACGATTCGAGAACCATCTTTTTGAGATCGAGAGTTCAGGTGTGGCTCAGCAGTTTTTATATAATGACACAACCTCCCCCTCAGCTTTACTCAACAATCAGGATCTTATTGTGTGGCTGCGAAACTCAGCATTTGTGAAAGGCTATGTTTTTGATCGTGCAACCTATCTGAAATTGGGAGTAAAAACCTTATTATCCCCATTCTATTATGGAGCCCGCTCATTCAATACGGAGCTGGGTTATTGGCAGGGTAACAGCAGCTATCAGGAACTTTCTCCGTTTTTTAGAATGGATGCGGAACTTTCAGCCCGGGTTCGGGGAATAATGGTAGTACTAAGATGGGAAAATGCGCTTGACGGATACGGGCAGGCAGGCTACTTTGAGGCCGCCGGTTTCCCAATGCCGCCACGACGTTTATTAGTAGGAATAAGAGCACAATTCAGAAATTGATATGAGTATAAAATACATTGTTAGGGAAGGTATTACAGGAATTCAGAGAACCAAACTTGCGGCTACTACTTCTATCTTTTCTTTGTTCGTTGCGGTTCTTTTATTGGGATTACTTACCAGGATTGGGTTTAATGTTTACAGTCAGGCCATGTCAATTAAAGACCTGATTGAAGTTGAAGTGTTCTTACTGGATGTTGATGATCGCAGCACGAATCAAATCCGACTTCAACTTGAAGATGAAGAACTGGTACAAGAGGTCACCTATATTTCCAAGGACAGTGCTTCGGCTGTTATGCGTAAGGAATTTGGAGCCGGTGTTGAAGAACTCGCTGAGCTTAACTTCCTGCCGGCTTCCTTTCGCTTGAGTGTAGATACGGATGCAGGTGCCGATCAGATCGAGAACCTGGTTTCAAGTTTACAGAATGTGCGTGGGGTGGACGAAGTGGAGTATAATGCGGCATTGCTCAGAGTTATGGAATCAAACCTGAATACCTTCAGTTTGATCGGTGGGGGGATTGGAATACTGATCCTTTTAGCAGCACTGATCCTGGTTTATAATACTATCCGGTTAACGATATACGCTAAAAGAGATCTGATCAGAGCTATGAAGTTAGTAGGTGCAACCAACAAATTTATTCGAAGTCCTTTTATCGTAGAGGGAGTTTTACAGGGAGTCATAGCCGGATCATTCGCTGTCTTAAGTATATTTGTGATCTTCGAGTTCGCTATTCCCTTTTATTTATCTGACCTGGGGACTCTTGGGTGGCCTTTAGGCCGCTGGTACTTCCTGGTTGGCGGAATGATGACGCTCTCAATTATGATGGGGTGGTGGGGGAGCCGTTGGGCAGCCCGCCGGTTTATTCAGGAAACCTATATTTCGGGCTGATCAGGATTCTTTGAGATCGGCGACTTTATTGTCGGCTTCTTTTCTGCGCTCACAAGCTTCTTTGTCAGTACAAGTTCCAAAAAAATGGAGCGAGTGCCCGTCAATATCCATATCGTGAATTTCAGAAAGCATGCGCTGGATCTCACCTACCCGCGGATCACAAAACTCAAGAACGTGACCGCATTCCCGGCATATAATATGATCATGTTGCTGATAAGCATAGGCTCGTTCATAATAATACTGACTTTTTCCAAACTGTTGGCGCTGAACCAATCCGCATTCAACCAAAAGGTCTAATGTGTTATAAACGGTAGCCCTTGAAACCCTTGTGCCGGATTCTTTCATACGAAAGAAGATGTCGTCGGCATCAAAATGTCCATCGGCGGTATAGATCTCTTCTAGCACCATAAATCGCTCCGGTGTTTGCCGTTGATTACGTTCTTTGAGATAGGAACGAAATATCTCCTTTACTAAATTTACTGTATCTTCGTGCGCTGGGTGTGCCATAATACTCTTTTAATTTCCCCAAATATACGATTTGTAAAGTTGCTTATGAAACTCGTGCTTTTGATTTCAAGAGTATTATATTTCCCGCGGAGTTATACTTGGAATAAATCAGCTTATTATGCCTGCAATCGTACCATTTGAAACACTTACCGAACTTTTTATAAATCTCTCAAAAAAATATGAGGGAACAGGTAAAAAACCATTTTACTATAAACCCACTCCGGATTCAGAGTACCAGCCTATAGACTGGGATCAGGTTACTGATGATGTGTATTCGCTCGCAGCCTATTTGATCGAGAGAGGTATTGAGAAAGGCGACCGCGTAGGAATCCTGAGTGAGAATAGGTATGAATGGGCAGCAGTTGACCTTGCAATTCAGCTGGTCGGAGCAATAAATGTATCCTTATATACTACGCTTCCGGCTCACCAATGTGAGTATATCTTGAAGGACTCCGAGGCTAAATTATTTTTTGTTTCAACCGGACTTCAGCTTAAAAAAGCGATAGAAGTTTTTGATAACTGCAAAGACCTGAAAGAAGTGGTGGCTTTTGATGTTCCTAAATTGGAACACCTGATGGAAGAAGAGTATGTAAATATGTTAGACGACGTTCTCCTGGAAGGAGGGAAACATCTTGAAAAACACAAGAAAACCATTAATGAAAGAATTAAGATGGTTGAACCGGAAGATGTAGCAACGTTGATATATACATCAGGAACCACCGGTAAACCAAAAGGTGCCATGCTTACACATAATAATATTGTAAGTAACATTAAGGCTGTTACTTATCACGTTTATTGGGATGATACTGACAGGCTGCTTTCCTTTTTACCACTCTGCCATTCGTTTGAGCGTACAGCGGGTTATTATGCTATGATATCCGCCGGTGTAGAAATTTACTATGCTGAAAGTGTAGATACGGTTTCCAAAAATATGCCGGAAGCAAAACCAACCATCATGATAAGTGTACCCCGGCTTTTTGAGAAAATGTATAATCTCATTGTGAAGAGTGTAGAAGAAGGAAGTGATGTTAAGAAAAAGATCTTCAACTGGGCGGTTGAGACCGGTGAAAAATATGCCAGTGGAAAACGTGGCTTCGTTTCATTACAAAAGAAAGTAGCTGATAAACTGGTTTTTGATAAGCTGAAAGAACGGACGGGCGGGCACGTACGATTATTTGTATCAGGTGGTGCTGCACTCCCCCCGGAGATTGACACGTTTTTCCAGTGCGCGGGAATGAATATTCTGCAGGGGTATGGCTTGACAGAAACGTCACCGGTAATGGCGGCCAATAAACCCGGACAGGAAAAAGTAGGTGCGGTTGGGACTATTATTCAGGGGGTTACAGTTGCTATCCAAAGACTTGAGGATGGTAAAATTATAGCTGAGGTAAGCGGTGAAGACTATCCTACCAATGTTAGCTCAGAAGCAGGAGAGATCTTGTGTAAAGGCCCCAATGTGATGAAAGGATACTGGAATAATGAAGAGGCTACTAAAGAAATGATCGATGATGATAACTGGCTGCATACCGGTGATGTGGGTAAGTTTGATGAAGGTTTCCTGAAGATCACGGATCGTATCAAACACATGATCGTTAATGCGGGAGGGAAGAATATTTATCCAGGCCCTATCGAAGATCTGTTTAAAACCAGCAAATGGATCGATCAGATCGTTGTTGTTGGTGAGGGCCAAAATTACATGGCCTCGATCATTGTTCCTGATTTTGAAGCCGTTGCAAAATTTGCAAAGGATCAGGGACTTACTTTCAATGGAAATGAAGTACTGATCGAATTAGATGAAGTAAAAGATCTATATAAAAAAGAGTTGAGGAGCTTTTCCAAAGAATTAGCTTCCCATGAGAAGATCAGAGATTTCCGACTTGTTGCAAACGAATTTACAGTTGAAACAGGAGAGATCACCCCAACACTGAAGGTTAAACGCCGTGTGATCGAAGATAAATACGGGCACCTGATCGACGATATCTTTAAAGATGACAAAGATTAAGGAAGCTGATATCTAAAATCATAGTGATAAAAAAAAGGCCTCAAATGAGGCCTTTTTTAGTAAATAGAACTTAGGACTTAATAAGGTGAAGATCGTTAGGGATCTTATTGCTGATTAAGGTCACCAAGGGTAGAAGCATCAGCTTTACCGCTTGCAACAGCTTCAAGTTTTGCAACAGCATCCCATAAGGTCATCGCCTTATCAAGTGTGGTATCAAAAATATCGTTGACGATAGGGTAGAAATACTCCATTCCCCATATTTGTCGCGCCAACTCAGCTTTCATTCTTCCTTCAAGCAGCCATGAAACATCTTCGAAGTGACCGGAGGGAACGAAGAGGGAGTCTTGTCTGAAATTTGGTGTTTCTACAGTATCAGAGATTACCATTCCCCGCTCTAATAGCAATGATTTCACTCCTTCAATTTGACTATCGTTCCACTCAAAGTTCTCACGGAAATTTTGGAAATCAGATTCCCATTCACTTCGGAATTGATCTCCATTTTCATCTAAGAATGAGCGTACATAGTCGAATGAAGCACGTTCTCTAATGGCATAATTGAATACATATGCAGAAGTGGAAGTATCGCTTGGTACAATGAAATCAGGAACAATTCCGCCACCGCCATAAACAGTACGTCCGGCATCGGTAGTGTATTTCAATGAGTCAGGAATTCCTTCTACAAATTCCGAAGCATCTCCCATAGCATCATCTCTTCGGTAGATCTCATAAGCATATTCCTCACCGCCTTCAACAAAAGGCTTTTGGATCAAACGGCCGGAAGGGGTGTAGTAGCGTGAGATGGTAACACGAACACTGCTTTTGTCAACCAATTCATATTGTTGCTGAACAAGTCCTTTACCAAATGTTCTCTTACCTACTATGAGTCCGCGATCATGATCCTGAATGGCACCACTTACGATTTCGCTGGCGGATGCGGCTCCTTCATCAACTAAAACGATGACAGGCTTGTCTTTGTATTCTCCGTCTTTTCGTGAGAAATATTCACCGTTAAAACGGCTGTGCTTACTTTTTGTAGAAACCAGTTCGGTACCCTGAGGGAAAAACTCTTCGGCGATTGCAATGGCCTGACTGAGATATCCCCCCGGATTTCCACGCAGATCCAATACAAGCCGTTCCATGCCCTCTTGCTTAAGTGTATCAGAGGCTTGCATGAATTCGTCGTGTGTGGTGGCTGCAAACCGATTTATCTTGATATATCCGGTCTGGTCATCAAGCATATAAGAAGCGTCCACCGTTGTTATGGGAATATCATCGCGGATGATGGTATAGTTGATCGGATCTTTAGTGTTTGGTCTTTGTATTGTGACTTTAACTTCAGATCCTTTTTCACCCCTTAGGCGTCTTAAGACCATTTCGTTGGTAAATCCTACAGACGAAGTGTCTTCAATTTGAATGATACGATCTCCGGAGCGGATTCCAAGTTGTTCACTGGGTCCTCCTGAAATAGCAGTGATCACGGTAATGGTATCTTGTATGATCTGGAACTGAACGCCGATTCCCTGGAATTTGCCTTCAAACTCTTCCTGAATTTGTTCATTGTCTTCAGCTTCTATATAAATGGAATGGGGATCAAGGGTTGAGAACATTCCTTTTATTGCAGCTTCAGTGATCTTTGTCATATTCTCATCTTCACTGTTATTACTGACGTATAAATAAGCTTTTTCAAAGTTTGTGAAAGAGTCTCGAATTGAACTGATCTCAATTCCCTGAAAAGTAGTATCGATTGGGGTGCCATCGATCTCTAAAGTAGAGTCCTTAATAGCCTTCACCATATACTTAATACTGGATCTGTACATTTGATTCAGGTCGGGTTCATTGTAATAGTTGGTTACAATGCTTCGCTGAGCCTGATGATATTTGGTCAGATTCTGTGTGTCATCATCAGTTGATTTTATGACCGGATCTATCCCGGAAAACCTGAGGACAGAAAGGATCAATAAAATTATAACGTTGGGATACAGTATTTTTTTTAAATGCATAAATATCAAATTACGTCAATTGCTTTAGGTAATAACCAAAATAATAGCGAATAGTTTCATTCCCAACGATTGTACTGAATAATGTAGTATAGTACAATTCGTGAAAATAGAATTTTAACCTTTTTTGATGTTTTAGAGTATGTAATGACTTAAGTCCTTGTCTTTCACAATACCGGAAAGTTGTTTGTCCACATAAGCTTTGTCAATGGTGATCTCACCGGAATTTATATCATCGGGAACTGCAAAGAGAAGTTCATCAAACAAAGACGACATAATGGTGTGCAACCTTCTGGCTCCGATATTCTCTACCGAAGAATTTACTTCTGCTGCAATACGGGCTATTTCACGAATGGCATCTTCCTTGAATTCAATTCCCACGCCTTCAGTTTTCAGCATGGCAATATATTGTTTGGTGAGAGCATTCTTGGGCTTAGAGAGGATGTCTATGAAATCGTCCTCAGTTAAGGAAGTAAGTTCTACCCGGATAGGAAAACGGCCCTGCAATTCGGGAATAAGATCGGATGGCTTGGAAACATGAAATGCTCCTGAGCCGATAAAAAGAATATGATCGGTCTTAACGATTCCATGCTTGGTATTTACTGCACTTCCCTCAACAATAGGGAGAAGGTCACGCTGAACACCCTGTCGACTTACATCAGGCCCTCCTTTACCGCCGCTTCCGGATGAGGACTCGGCGATCTTGTCAATTTCATCAATAAAAACGATGCCTTGTTTTTGAACTCTTTCAAGGGCTTCCTGTACCGCAGACTCATGGTCGATGAGTTTTTCAGCCTCTTCTTCAGTGAGGATCTCACGGGCTTCACTGATCGGCAGCTTTCGTTTTGATTTCTTAGCACCTTTACCCAGATTCCCAAGCATATCCTGAAGGTTGATCCCCATTTCTTCCATCCCTTGAGGACCAAAAACCTGCATCATCGGGCTTTTACTGGATTGCACTTCGATCTCAATTTCACGGTCTTCCAGTTCGCCGTTTCTTAGTTTTTCTCTGAAGCGGCTGCGGGTACGTTCATTTAGCTCTGAATCGCTCGCTTTCTGCGGATCAAAATCTTCTGAAGAGTTGCTGCTGTTAAAACCAACACCGGTTTTTTTAACAGGGGGGATAAGTATATCCAAAATTCGTTCTTCAGCTTTATGAGCTGCTTTTTCCTTCACACGATCCTGCATTTCCTTTTTCACCATACTGATGGCTACATCAGTAAGATCACGGATCATGGATTCCACATCACGTCCAACATAACCCACTTCAGTAAATTTGGAAGCCTCAACTTTCATAAAGGGAGCATGAGCTAGTCTTGCTAAACGCCGGGCGATCTCAGTTTTACCGACACCGGTCGGCCCGATCAGTAAAATATTATTTGGAATGATCTCTTCACGGATCTCTTCTTCAGCGTTTAATCTTCTCCAGCGATTTCTTAATGCAATAGATACCGATCTTTTGGCCGATTTTTGGCCTACAATGTATTTGTCTAATTCAGCAACAATTTGCTGTGGCGTCAAATTTTTCTCTTCAATAGTTAACATATCAGTCTTCAATTTCTAAAATCGTAATATTATGATTGGTGTAGATGTCGATATCGGCGGCTATGTTCAGGGCATCTTCAACGATCTGCCTGGAGGATAATTCTGGAGCATGTTTGACCATCGCCCGCGCAGCAGAAAGGGCATAAGAGCCACCGCTTCCGATCGTTGCAATTTCATCATCGGGTTCAATTACATCACCTTGCCCAGAGATAACAAGCGACTTATCATTATTCATAACAATGAGCAGAGCTTGTAACTTTTGAAGAAATTTATCTTTTCTCCATTCTTTGGCTAGCTCAACAGCAGCCCGCTCCATATTCCCATTATACTCATTGAGCTTCTCTTCATATTTCTCAAACAAGGTAAAAGCATCAGCGGTAGATCCTGCAAAGCCGGCCAAGATCTTACCGTCATAGAGTTTCCGTACTTTTTTGACAGTACTTTTCATTACGGTTTTATCCATAGTAGCTTGCCCGTCAGAACCAATGGCAGCTTTTCCGTTATGGATAACGCCTACCACGGTCGTTGCGTGTAATTCGGATAGATTCATACGTAAATTTAATTTTAATAAGGTTGAACCGAGAAGAACAAAAACCAAGCCAAGACTTACTTCGAGGACTTATAGTACTTAGAATTGCTTCTTCCGTTCGAATTGTCATTATTTCCTGACGTTCTGTTGGAATCACGGCGTTCCTTTTTGGAAATATCTAACCCTTCTTTGCTGCCTTTCCCGCTTTCAAGCTCAATAAGTTCGCCTTCGCGCTCGAGTACGTCCTCAATAGATTCATCTCTCATCACTATGTCTGTGATATCTATATCAGAGCCAACCAGTGTCGCACGGAATTCATTCATAGATACTGTTTCATCACCTATCAGCGAGATTTTGATGCGGAATTTAGCCATCCATTTCCAGCGAGTACTAAAAAGGCCTCTTGTCAGAACAGATTTGAGATATGGATTCACATATAGATCAACAGCACGATAGTTCGTGTTATGTTTGAATTTACTTAACCAGGTTTCAAGGTCGGTGAGGATAGTATCTTCGGTAACAACATTTCCGGAGCCGCCACAAACCGGGCAGACTTTGGAAACAGAATTAACCACACTTGGGCGAATACGCTGTCGCGTGATCTGGACCAATCCAAAGTCACTCATACCTATTACGTTGGTCTTGGCGGGATCTTTAATGAATTCTTTTTTGAGTTCATCATAGATCTTCTTGCGGTTTTTATCATCCCGAAGGTCAATAAAGTCAACCACAATGATACCTCCGATATCTCGCAACCTAAGCTGTTTTGCGATCTCTCTCGCCGCTTCAAGGTTGGTTTTAAGGGAATTATCCTCTTGACGTTTTTTAGCAGCGTAAGGGCCGGAGTTTACATCAACTACATACATAGCTTCTGTTTGCTCAAAGATAAGGTAACCACCTGATTTCATACGCACACGCGGACTGAAAATCGAATTCACGTCATGTGCGATCTTCATATAATCAAAAATATGTTCCTTGCCCTTGTATAGTTGCACATTGGGAACCATTTGAGGGGCGATCTGAGTCACGTAAGATTTGATCTGTCGGTAAAGCTCAGGATCATCGATCAATACCCTGTCATAATTTTTTGCAAAAAGATCACGGATCAAACTTTCTGTCATATTCAGATCACGATACAGGAGGGAAGGGGGTTTGGCATCTTCCAGTTTATCTACGATCTGCTCCCATTTTTTGAGCACATTTCTAAGATCATCTTCCAGTGCTTTTTTATCCTGTCCTTGGGCAACCGTTCTTACGATTACTCCAAATCCGTCAGGAACCATATTGTTCAGTATTCCTTTCAAACGGCGGCGCTCTTTATAATGCCCGATCTTTTTAGATACAGCAATATAATCACCCATTGGGATCAAGACGAGGAAACGTCCTGCAATGGTTATATCAGTAGAAATTCGGGGACCTTTAGAACCGATCGGTTCCTTCACGATCTGAACCAAAAGCTTTTGTCCGGTTCGGAGGATCTTACCGGCAAGGATCTGCTTATCTATATTTGAAAGGTTTTCCTTATTCTGAATGTCTTTCTTAGCATTCCCGGGAATAGCTTCTTGTCCGTTCAGTTTGGTAATGTATTCATCGAGGTGATCACCGGCATCAGAAAAGTGCAAAAAGGCATCTTTGGGCGTACCCATATCAATAAAAGCAGCACGAATACCGCTTAATACCTTGTGTACTCTTGCTACATAAATATTACCAACAGTACGCTGGTTTTCTTCCGATTCTATGAATAGCTGCGCTAATTCGTTGTTCTCTAAAAGCGCGATACGGGTCTGATTGCCCGAAGAGTGTATAATAATTTGATTCTTCATTAAAATTCATCCTTTCCCGGAAGCCACTGAAGCCCTTGCAAACGAACCATCGCATTAATTTACGGTGCAAATTTAGTGCGGACTCATTATAGAGTTCAGAGTTGGAAGCAAACGGTCGAGCGGCTGCTTTGGGAATAATATCTGTTAAAATTGTTTTATTTGGGGATTCCGAAACGGAATCAGAAAAGAGGGTCTGCGTTAAGTCTGTAAGTAGTAATCCGCAGAAAAAGAAAAAATCGATGATAGCATCGTTACAATAGTTAGACAATGATGCCGTCAGGTTTCGTTTTTGATATGTATTCTGTGCGTTATGCAATCGAAAATAGTTTAAAAAAGCTTGTTTTGGCCAATTTTTTCTTCAATCAATATAACTGTGAAACGCCATTAATGTAAACGTTTATTTAGCTAATATTTGTAAGTAGGGAATAGTGAACAAGCAGTTACCTTGAAAGCTGAAACTCTTATTTACTCTTCGTCCGCGCGTTTAATATCAGCTCCAACCGCACTCAGTTTATCTTCCAGAGATTCATATCCCCGGTCAAGGTGATAAATACGCAGTACTTCGGAAGTGTTTTCAGCCACCATTGCGGCTAACACAAGGCTTACACTTGCCCGGAGATCAGTACTCATAACTGAAGCACCGGTAAGTTGAGTTTTGCCTGAGATATGAACTGTATTCTTTTCTACTTCCATGTCAGCACCCAGGCGGGTGAGTTCCGGAACGTAGCTGAAGCGGTCAAAATAGACGGTGTCTGTAACTTTGGACTCTCCCTCGGCCTGAGTCATCATTGTGGCCCATTGTGCCTGAAGGTCAGTAGGGAAGCCGGGATATACCTCTGTTTTGATGGATACCGGCTTAAGTTTCTCCGGTGCTTTTACCTGAATGGTTGTCCCGTCTATTTCAACAGAAGCACCGGTTTTTCGGAGCTTCTCAGGAAAGCTTCCAAGATGATCGGGGTTACAGCCGGTAAGGGTAAGCTCATTTTCCGGATGCATGGCCCCGGCGATCATAAATGTTCCCAACTCGATACGATCGGGGTCATTTGAAACTTCAATGCCTTCAAGTTCATCAACTGCTTTAACAGTGAGGGTATCTGTTCCAATGCCGGTGATATCGGCACCCATTTCAACCAAAAAGTTACAAAGTTGAACTACATCAGGTTCTTTTGCCGCATTTTGTATGGTGAATTTCTTTGTTTTAAGTACGGAAGCCAGCAAAAGGTTTACTGTTGCACCCACACTGCTTGGTTCCAGTTTGAAAGAACCGCCTTCCACTTTTTTCTCAGCTTTTGCGATCACATATCCTTTCTCAAGCGAAATATCGATTCCCATAGCTTCCATCCCTTTCAGGTGAAGATCTACAGGGCGTGGTCCCCACGCACAACCGCCGGGCAGAGAAACCTTTGCGTATCCGTGCTTTCCAACTAAAGCACCAAGCATATAGAATGAGGCTCGCATCTTGCGAACAAGATCATAGGGAGCTTCCAGATGATTTATATTTGTTGGATCCATTACCAGGGTATTTTCTTCTTCTTTGAAGTCAACCTTGGCTCCAACTACGCGAATTACATTATTGAAAGTGTAAATATCTTTCAGGCGCGGAATATTACGAAGGGTAGATGGGGAATTGCCAAGTAATGAGGCAGCCATCAAAGGCAGGGCCGCATTTTTAGAGCCACTGATCGGTATTGTTCCTTTTAATGGGGTGCCGCCTTTAATAATAAATTTATCCAATGGGTTCGATCTCCAGTATGGTTGAATTTTTTTCTAATGATTGTCCGACTTCAGCTGATATGCTTGCTATGGTACCACTCATTGGAGCTTTTAATTCATTTTCCATTTTCATGGCTTCAAGAATGGCTAAGGGCTGATCTTTTTCAACCTCATCACCCTCGGCTATCATAATCTCCAGGATCTTGCCGGGCATTGGGGCTTTTAAAATTCCTTCAGCAGCAGCAGCACCTGTTTTAAAACCAAGTCGGTCTAGAAGCAGTTCTTGCTCATCCTTAACGTCAACGGAATGCCAAACACCATTCATTGAGAATTCAATGGAAGAACCTTCTTTAGATACATTATCGATTTTATAGGTCTTTGTTCCCGTGCGTAAAATATACCTGCCATTTACATGCTCAAAGGTATAGCTTTGCCGATCCTCACCGGAAATAAAGGTTCCGTCTTTGGGAGAAAGTTCAATATTATGTTCGTTTTCTCGAATGGTTGCCTGGAATTTCATACGCTCTTTTTCATGTGTTTAATTCCTGATTTTGTGATACGGTAGATAGAATTCTTGATGTTGTCGGAGTCAAAGGTATTAGTACGCCCCGCATTTGGTTGATCCGGGTCTATGGTTTCAATAAGCCGCGAGTTCATCAGGTTGATGATATCATCACGGATCTCGCCATATTCCAATTCGGTTTCTTCCTGAATGACCTCAAAAGACTCGGGGTAAATCAGTCGGTCTAAAATTTTTCGCTCTGATGGAGTTAATTTTCTCATACGGTCAGAAGATAGAGCCGAAGTAAAATTATCACAAATAAATAACCGGGTTTAATTGAAATGATTTAACAAGATCGAATAAATCTCAAAAATAATACGCCTTTAATCGAAAAATGTCTGTCTGATGCTTATCTTGATTTATGTTCAAAGTAAAAAATACAATTTTATCAGATGATATAGCCAAGGCGAAATTTGCTTGTGATCTTCCGCGGTGTAAAGGAGCTTGTT
This sequence comes from Gracilimonas sp., assembly GCA_040904925.1. Taxonomy (GTDB): domain Bacteria; phylum Bacteroidota; class Rhodothermia; order Balneolales; family Balneolaceae; genus Gracilimonas. The sequence continues at coordinate 20,330 of JBBDSP010000024.1, forward strand.
GTGTAGTCGGTGATGCCGGAGCTCCGGTTTCAAAAGACGAGATACCGGTGCTTCATAAAGCTTATAAAATGCTTAAAAATGAGTTGCGAGAGGATTCTGTAAAGGTCGCCGAAAGAGAAGGGGTGGTGATCGGCTCAGCCAAGGCAGGGTATGAGCTTGCAACAGTTAACGAACAAGAGTGTATTTTTGTAAAGTATGATGAGAATGAAGTGGCTTATTGTGCCATTCAAAAAGCATACTTTGAGGGAAGGTTCAACTGGGAAAAACCTTTGAGCTGTCACTTATTTCCGGTACGGCTAAAAAAAATCGCAGGCTTTGATTATGCGAATTTTGAGTATGTCCCCAAACTATGCTCTGCTGCATGTGAAAAAGCAGAGAAAGAAGATATCTATCTTGCAGAGTTTTTAGAGAAACCGTTAGTTAGAAGATATGGCAAAGAATGGTTTGCCGAATTCATTGAATCCTGTAAAGAGATCAGGTTAAAAGAGAAGAATGCTACGTAATCAGCAGAATCTAAATCAAAGGCAGCAGCAGGGACTTCAGCAGAAGTTATCTCCGCAACAGTTGCAGTACATTAAGTTATTGCAGTTGCCTACCATTGCTTTGGAACAGCGGATCAAAGAGGAGATGGAGGTAAATCCTGTGCTGGAAGAAGTTGATCCTTCAGAACATGATATGGTAAGTCTTTCAGAAACTCAGGAGGAAAAGAAGGATGACAAGGAAGATGCACTTGAAAGCCTGGATGACCATGAGGTTGAGTGGGATGAATTTGAAACAAACACGGAATATGACGGGGAGAATTTCACCAGTGGTTTTAATCCGGATATAGAAGAATGGAAAGAGCTGCCCGACCCCTATCATTCCTCATTACTTGAAAAGCTTGAAGATCAGGTTAGCCTTTTAGACTTCAATGACCAGGAAAGAATGATCGCCGACCAAATATTAGGCTCACTTGATGAGGATGGCTATTTTCGGCGTGAACTGGAGGCAGTTGTAGATAACATTGCTTTCAATCAAGGGGTATTGGTAGACCAGGAAATGGTTGAAAAAGTCCGGAAAGAAATTCAGCAGCTTGAACCGATCGGTATTGCCTCAACCGACCTTCAGGACTGTATTTTAGTACAGCTTAAGGCTACTGAAAAAAATGATGCTGTCCATGATCTTGCCATCAGGATCGTAAAGGATGGATGGAAGGCTTTTGAGAAAAAACACTTTAAGAAATTGCTTAATAAGTTCAATATAAGCCGGGAAGAACTGCAGGATGCCTTTGAGATCATTAAGCATATGGATCCCCGGCCCGGTGCTGTTGCTACAGATATGGAAGAGACTCAAAATTATATTGAACCTGATTTTGAAGTGTATTGGAAAGGAAAGAGTGAAGGGGAGTCTCAGCGGGGTGAATTTGTGATCAACTTAAATCAGCGTAATGCTCCTTCATTGCGTATTTCTCCTGAATACAAGCAAATGTGGAAGGACATAAAGGCAAAGAAAAAGAAGAATACGGATGCAGAAACCCGCTCTTTTATGAAGAATAAAATCGATTCTGCACAATGGTTTATTGAGTCTATACGACAGCGGCAAAATACCTTAATGAACATCATGAAAACGATTGTTGCCCTGCAGGAGGATTTCTTTAAATACGGTGAGGGGCTGAAACCAATGATACTTAAAGATGTTGCAGAACGTATAGGAATGGATATTTCTACTGTTTCTAGGGTGGTAAATGGTAAGTACGTGCAAACAAATTTTGGAGTATTTGAGCTGAAGTATTTCTTTAATGAAGGTCTTGAAACCGAAAACGGGGAAGAGGTGTCAAACCGAGAAGTAAAGAATATTCTACAAAGCATGATCAATAATGAAGACAAACAAAAACCGCTGAGCGATCAGGAATTGACGGATATGCTGAATAAAAAAGGGTTTAAAGTGGCACGGCGAACCGTGAGCAAATACCGTGAGCAACTGAATGAACCGGTAGCCCGGATGCGCAAGCAGGTCATTTAAAATAATCTGAGTTCGACATAAAACCGTAGAAATCAGCTAAAAAAGGTAATTAACGTGAGTTTGAGATAAGGTCTCTGAAGTTGTCAATCCTGAGCGCATAAAAACCTATCTGAGCACAACGTGTTGAACGCGAAGGATCTAAACGCATATTACAACTGAATAATTTACACTTTGAGACCCTTCGCGTAATACAATTTAAACCTAATTTTGCTTGGTAAACGCTCTGGGTGACAACCAAGGGATAGTTTTATCTCGAACTCACGTTAGCCATGGTCATTCCCGTGCAGACGGGAATCTAAAACGTGCCACAAGCTCAACCGTTATATTTTATCAACCTATTTGATTTCGGGGTTGTGGATGCATTGGTTGAGTTGGGCTTCGAAATCCCCTAAGCCCAAAAAGTCATTCTGAGGGTACCCCCGAAGAATCTTTTCTATTTAGGAATAGAGACTTTATCTGGAAAAATTCTCTATTGGCTCCATATTTGCATAGAACCAACTCCGATGCTTCGCAAAAGGCAAGATCCTTCAAAGGTATTTTCAGGATGACCGGGACTTTTAGTCCCAACCCAAACCTCTGCACTTTCACTACAGAGTGGGTTAGTAAAAGACCAATTCTTTTATCGAACTCATGTAAAATATTTGACAAGGGAGAGTGCTTACCTTCTCTTCTCGACCATAAGAATAACAGGTTCTTCTGATCCATTTGATGAGCTGTACTCTTTTGCAAGAGTCTGAATTCGGCTCCAGCTGTTAGATATTCTGCTCACCACTATGTAATCATTTCCGTTTTCATCGATTAGTACTTTAAGATCTTCTCCCAGTCGGTCTTCATTTTCTTCAACATATGTATTCGCATTTTCAATGGTATCAAATTTTTCAAGTAACAGCATGAACTCGAAATCCACATTTATAACTTTTGCAGGAGGAGTTACTCTGTTTATTACCGAATTTTCTGTAGCGGGCACATCATCAAATATGTTGAGCTGGCGAGCAGCCTGTCTTTCAGTATCAAAAGGACCTAGTACTGCAGCAAAAACATCCTGCTGATTTTGTGAAATCACTTTTGAGTTCATGTCATAGGAAGCATTTAGGTCTTCAATAAATGAGTTTGCTTCATTAGAATCGATAAACTGCCTTAACTGTATATAGTATTGTGCGATCTCGGGGTTCAGGTCCAGATCGGCATAACACTGGCTGACAACAGCAGCGTCAAAATAAGTATCAGAGTTTATCTCTTTCGCAACTTCTCCGGCCCTGCTTAAACTTTGATACCTGATCTCACGAACCGCAAAGAGATCATAGGGTTCATTGTAGACTGTATAGGTTAAATAATCATCTTCAATGCTTTGAGACAATCTGGATGATCTTTCTTCTGTAAAATAAGAGGCAAATTGAATTCCATAAATACACCGGCCGGGACTTAAGCTTTCAACATCAGCAATTGAATTGAAAGCTGAAGGCACTGCATCGAAGTCATTGACTGGTTCTCTTATCATCCCTAATTGATCTTCAGAGACCGGGTCAGGTGTGGCAGGTGTCTGATCCTCAGGCGGTGCTATTGCGATCACATCATCGGGATCTTTATCATCAATCGGCTGCCGTTCGGCAAGTGAGTCTTCTTCAGCAGGGGGAGTTGCTAAGCTATCTTCAGTGATCTGTACAATAGGGTCAGGGTCCACTGTTCTTAAAGAATCTGCAGCTATTGGGTCTTCTTCTTTTCTAATGATTGCAGAATCAACCTCAGCAGGGATATTATCAGCAAGTGTTTCTTCTTCTGTAATTAGCGAGGAATCGATACCGACACTATCGGGTTGTTGAGCCATCATATCCGTAGAATCCTGCCCGGCTACATCCACTGAATCTGTATCTCCATCTGCTTCTGTAAGTGTAGGCGTCACAACAGGAACGGGAACAACCGGAGGTGTAATAACAGGCAGGCCAAGGCCTTCTTCAGTGTCTTCGGTATCATCCGTAACATCGTTGGTCTGGGCTGTATCAGGGTCTGTGGCAGCAATAGGGTCATCCGAAGGTAGGGCAGCAACTGTATCAATACTAATGCTGTCGGGTGCAACAACTATATTCTGTAAGGTATCAGTTTCAGTGAAAACGGTAGAATCTGAAACAATTTGTTCCGGTTCAGGAAGTTCAATCGGAGTATCAAGGCTGTCTTGTAGTGCCTGTTCTTCATTAAGGGAATCCTGCTGAACCTCCGTAAATGTTCCGGGAGTTATTACTGGAACGGAAGGAACGCTGACTACCGGAAGCCCTGCTTCTTCAGGATCAGTATTATCTTCAGCCTGTACAGTGTCAACCTCAGCCTCTGTAATCAATTCCGGGTCGATGTTTGTCAAAGTATCTTGAGGGACCGTTTCCGTAATTTGTGTCTGATCAAGAGAGTCTGCAGCGGCTTCATCAGCTAATTCCTGTGTGGAAGGAACTTCAGTTGTAGTGGTGTCAGGGGTTGTTTCTGTTTCAGTAATTGGCGTGAGTTGCTGGGGAGCAGGATCTGTTGGCACAAGTGAAAAAGTTAATCCTTCCACAAAATCACCATCAGGAAGAGTTTCAACTTCAAATTCAATTTTCTCCGGAACGGATCTAACACCTAACTGTCTCATGTTCCCTTCATCAACAGTAAGCGTGTAATTACCCGGGGGCACTTCATAATCATAAAAACTGCCGTCAGAAAATGTTCTTAATTCTTTATTGAATTCACCGTCAGCTTGTTCGAGCATTATCTTGAGCCCCCCAATCCCTGATCTGTTGCCATTCGTAAATTCTCGTTCTGCAACCCCTTCAATAACTCCGGACATGTAGAACGGAATCTCAACTTTTTTGAATCGGTTCGGGTCGGTGATCAACCCAAAGTTTCCAAACTCAGGAACCAGCATAGGGTTTCGAATGGCAGATTTATTCATCTCTATGTTATAATGAAAATAGGGCTGCATCTGTGTAAAGTAGAGTACACCATTTTTCTGAATGCTTTGGGCGCCTGAACGCTGAACCCGAATGGCATTTTCTGTGATTGGGTCATCCCCCTCGTTATATACGCCATCCGCATTATTATCTACAAAAAGTTGAATTGCTGCTCCCGAACGTCCAACCTGATCTCTGCTTGTGAATAGGAAATTATTGTAGTTCGAATCGTACCCCATAGAACCCCGCAGGTTTTGAGTGAAGTTATTTCCCCCTCTTATATTAGTAAATGTTGAACTGGTCCGAATCTTATTCAGGTCTACAACCAAACTAAATCGAAGTGAATTAAAGTTGCGGGCAAAATTCCTGCCGTAAGAAAGTTGAAAGCGGCCTTGCTGGAATACATTCTGTGAGATTAAAAAATTAGCAGACTCAAATTCACTTAATACAGGACTATACCGCATTTGAGCACGCAGGAATACACCCCGCAAATAAGAAGGCAGGTTTCTGTTTCTTGAAATATTATACGTTGCTGAAGATTCCACAAAGGCAGTAGTGGAAGGATTGAACAAGTGAATATCACCGGTATACCGATCACTGTAACCAACCCTTAGATTCATTCTTCCAATTCTGGAATTAGCATCTAACCGAAAGGTTGTAGAATTAGCCGTTGAACGGATCCTTGAAAAAGTGGAGGCACGCAGATTAAAAGGAAATCCCCAAAAGTTGAAAGGATAAAATACACTGGCTACCAATCGTTTATCGTCGTTGGAAGGATTATATATACCAAAACCACCGGTATAATCGGTATAGTCAAAGTTGATACTTGCAGAGTTTGGATAGATGACATTGAGAAGGCCTCTATAGTAGGCGTCAGTAGCAGCTTCGAGTGTCAGAATATAATTTGATGCAATCCTTGAAGACAGACTGGAGGTAAAGGTGGGCAGTGACTCATGGTAGCCCTGATAGTATTCCACACCGGCTTTTGCCGTGAGCCATTCTGTTATACCATAGGCACCGTTACCCTGGGCAGTCAGATCCTGGGAAGTTTCACCAAATACGGGATTATCCAAACGCCCTGCATTAACCGTATAATTAAAAACACCTTGGGGCTGAAAGGTAAAAGGAACCTGAATACGTTCTGAGCGCTCAATGATCTGCCCGGTTGGCCCATATATTTTTAGATCAAGCTGAGAGGTGCCATAGGTAACAGGGGTGAGGAAACGGTAGTCACCTAATTCATCTGCTTGCTGGAAATCAATGAGCGCATTGTTCATGTACAGTTCCACTTCTGACTGAGGAATGGTGGAGCCCTGAACTTCAAATTCATCAAATAATCTTCTGGGCTCTATAGGCTCATTGGTGAGTCGAATTCCTGTGTAAGCGTTTCTTGCAAATCCATCCGTAGTAGTTTGGCCAATGGTGATCTTACTGAGCCAGGGCTGATCTCGGTACATGTATCGCCAACGCAAGTTGTTGGTAGCGAAATTGCTGAAGTTATTGGAATAACTTCCGAATACAGTCCCCTGAAGATCCCCTCCATATAACTGAATTCCCAGATTTGTATTAGCATTATAGACGCTTTGGCCGGGGCTGAAACTGGAGGAAAGGTTATAATCAACAAATCCACCATCAAAGAAGGGACGTTCACGATCATATCTCACCTCATATTTTTCTTGCTGAAATCTGTTGCGGTCAGCCACTTGTCTTCTTTGTCGGCGAATGGCCTGTTCTATGGCGGGGAGTTCACGGTCGGTTTCCAGGTTTAGCGTGAGGTTATTGAAGTCGATGGTGAAATCAAGTCCGAAGGTTTCATAAAAAACTTCAGCGCGTATATAACTGTCTAATTCTTTTAAGAGATAATCATCGGTGCCAATCTGATAAGTTTCATTATCGAATCGGATCTGATTGGACTCAAAATTGATACGATAAGGAATTTGTTCAATTCCGAATCGACCATCTATGATCAAACCACGTACGCTATGATCTATATTAAAAAGGGAGAAAAGCTCGGAAGCTGGTAGAAAGAACTCGTCGTTTTTGTAGTAGGATATGATAACAGCATTGACCACACCACGATGTCGAAAATCGAGGTAAACCTCGAATTCATCTCCACTATCATTTTGTGCAAGAAGGGTAGGTTGAAAGCTCCCAAAGCATAAAACAAAAATGAATATGGTGGTTATTAATTGCTGCCAACGTTTGATCACCTTTAGGGAATGGTTACAGTGGTTGTCGCTGTGATGGGTTCCATTTGTACTAAATCACTGGAGGAAACATCACTTCTTCTGGTTTCAAACTGTATACGAACGGTGTAAGTTCCGGGATCAACCTCTGAGATATCTAAAATTTCTCTTTGGGTTCCATCAAAATATAATGTGGTAGAGCGGAAACCGCGGGTGACAATCTCTCCATTTTCATTAACCAAAGAAGTTGTGATAGAACCTAAAAAAGGAGAATTGCCGGTTCGTTGATAATCTGTAAGAACAGTTAAGGAAGTTCCATTTTCTTCTGAAACTGAAGTTCTGATCTCATCTATTTCAATTCCGGTGGAAACATCACCGTTTTTAAAAAAAAGTCCGGTGATCTGTTCAATATTGATGCCAACTCTTGCGGTAACATTTTCGTCTGAGCCAATTTCCACCGGAGCACTTTCAGGGGTGGATATGGTCTTTATCCGTGACCAGTAAGTGCCATTTCCTAAATCATTTTGCGCGCTTACCCTTAACCTAACAACCTGTCTTTGCCCCGGTTGCAGAATAAAGTTCTGGGGAAAGGCCCTTACACCCTCCGCTATGGAATGGACTGCTTTCAGCTCCTCATCATCACTGATATTATTTCTCTCTCCGTTTTCATCCGTTACAGAATAACCGAAAAAGAATTCGATGGATATTTCCTGAGGAGTACTTGATCCGTTAATAACCATGTAGGTGCCAAAACTTGTCTGGTTATCCAAAAACAAATTGGTAGGGGCAATAGTAACCTGGGCTTGCACTGAACAAGTAAGCAGACTTACTAAAAGAAATAAGGTGGTAATAAGTCGTTTCATATTTACTAGATATTAAATCATAAAGTTGCTAAAACTTAACTAAAAAGTTTCAAAGTGTTATGATTTATTATTTACAAATTCATTTAGCAATTGGATAAAAAAAAGCCATGAAGTGATCGCTTCATGGCTGACTTTAAGTATTAAACTAAATATCAATTATAATTGACAGTTAAAGTCACATCACCGGTGTAGCTTCCGCTATATGAACCAGCACCACTTGCATCAGCCGTTCCCCCAACATAAACATAATACGTACTGGCTGTAGTTGATGTAATTGATGTACTACCATCATTATCAGTCAATGTCCAAGTGTTCCCATCGGCTTCAGTACCACTTTCAGATGTTGCATATCCTGCAGTTAATGTAAGAGGAAGATCGTCACCACCACCAGTTAATACAAGCGGCCCATCTAAAGTGAGATCAATTCCAACTCCGGTTGATACACCAGTAATATCAAATTTACCTAAAGTTGAGTTATTAGCGTCAGCTAAAGTAATCTGTTCAGAATTACCGTCAATTATACTTCCGAAATTTAAGTCTTGGTCAGCTGTAACTGTAAGAGCAGTAACAACATCAGCATTAGCGTTGATAGTAGCTTGTGCAAGAGCCCCAGCTGAAAAGAAAGCCACTAAAGCAAAAGCGGATAAAAGGGTTTTGAGAGTTTTCATAATCGTGAGATTGAGTTTTATGTTTGTTTAATTTCTGAGAGAAAATTATTAAAGATTAGTTGGCTGTCCAATTAGATACTCTTAATTAAAACGTCCTAATCTTGTACTGAAATCTTGTTTATTAGATAGTAGATGATAATTTCTTACTCAAAAGATACTTAACACCAGGGTGAGTTAAATTTAGAGTTCTTTAATGTTATAACCACCATGTGCCTCGAAAAGGCCCACATTTGCGAATACTATGACTAAATCAAGAGTATTAGGCTGATTTTTTGTATTTCTCGATCATGTTTTGAATGTGCTTTGGATCATATTCGGTTTGGTTGTTCCACATGGCACAGTACAGGCGAATCAGTTTATTGATGATGTTGTTAATGGCGACCAGTTCATGTTTGCCCTCGGCAAGTTTCTGCTCGTAGTAGTCGTGGTAGTGCGGGTAGTGGTGGGCCACACTGCGGGCGGCCTGATGCATCAAGCGCCGCATCTCAGAGTTTCCGTACCCGGTGGATCTGTCCGGGCTTTTCACCGAACTTCCGGAGCTTCGCCCATGTGGAGCAAACCCAAATCGGGAGGAGATTTTTCGCGCATTCAGTTGGTCTTTCCCTGCAAACAGAGTTAGCCAAAACCGTACGGTTACCGGGCCGATTCCGGGAGCTGTTTTCATGGTTTGATAGCGCTGAGAGAGCACCGGATCTTGGCGAATCAACTCGTCCATGGTCTGCTCCAGCTGATCGATATGCTGGCTGAGGAGGTCAATCTGTTGGTTCCACATGTCGGTTAACTGGCTCATGTCGGTATCATGGGTATCGGCTTCGGTGAGTTTACTTTTGAGGGCTGACCGCCGGTCTACCATTTTCCGGCGTTCGGCTTGAAGCCGCTTTATTTGACCTACAACGGGTTTTGGGGCTTCAGTCAGCGGTAACCGGTCACTGAAGCGATCATCGTATTCGGCCAGCAGGGCGGCATCAAATGCATCGGTTTTACGATGATGCTCCCAGCTGACTTTTTTCAGGGCCGTGGTGGCTACCACCGCATGTGACCAGCCCGTCTCGGTGCTCCACCGCAATAGCTGTTCCCCGTAGCGGCCGGTATGTTCACTGATAAGTATCGTCTGTGATTGGGTTGCTTCCTGGCTTTCCAGCCACTGCCCAAGTTGCCGGAAGCCTTCCCAAGTGTTGCAAACCTGGCATTCACTCCCGTCGTCGTTTTGGCGGTCAAACAAATAGATATCCAGGTATTTTTTTGAAATGTCGATACCAACTGTAAAGCGCCATTTAATTGTAATTTGCATAACAATTCCTCTATTTTGTGATTGGTTGATAAGCTGCCGAGTAGATATCGTCCCGCCTCTTTTAAAAAGGTGAACTTTCCATACTATATGGGCTTAGATAACTACCTGCCATGACAGGCCTTGATTCGCAAAAGGGGTTTTACCCGGAGGAGCGCATGAGATTGCCTGTCATGGGTCGGTAGCTTTATTTTGTTAGTATCTAACCAACAAAATATTTCACTGGAAGTCTAAAAGAGGAGCCCGGTTGCTGAAGGGAGGCCTGGGAAGTTTACCGACGCGGCAATCTCGCATACATGGCTTGGGATTGAACAACGCTCCGTAATGAACTGGCAATTTGCAGTCTCGAGATTGCTTCGGCTGGAGAATTATGAACTCGAATTTTAACTTAGTGTGCCTCGCAAAGGTGACTTTTATTATATTTATGTATGAATATCGACCAAAGATACCATGTATACATTATGACTAACAAGAGACACACCGTGCTCTATACCGGGAAAAGCTCTGATTTAGTAAAAAGGGTATGGGCACATAAAAATAAAGCAGTAGAGGGATTTACTAAGAGATACAATGTAAATAAGCTTGTCTATCACGAAGAATATGCTACCGATGAAGAGGCTTTATATCGGGAAAAACAGATTAAGGCAGGTTCACGCAAAAAGAAGATAGAGCTAATTGAGTCTGTAAATCCAGATTGGAAAGATTTATCAGAAGATTTTGAGTACTAGAATCATTTTTTAGGCCCACATTTGCGAGGGATACAGCGACGAAAAGGAGCACATCCCGTGGCAATCTGGCTTTCATGGCCTGGGAATGAACAACGCTCCGCAATGAATGAGTAAATTGCAGTCTCGAGATTACTTCGGCTGGGGAGTTGATAGGTCGATGTTCTACATCCTGTGCCTCGCAAAGGGAGGCTTAATCATAATCCACGCTCAAAACAATATCAGCTGTATAGGTGCCATTGGGGATATTGCCCACTACAATAGCCCCGTACACGTAGATATACATTTGCTTCCAAATGTCATTTTGGTTTACCGGTCTGGTATTCTCATGAATTGAAATATACCCGTTGTTTTCAGTCAGAGGTGTTGAATTGGCGGGAGAGTTAGTTCCTGAATTATTATAGTTCATACTCAGTTCTAAAGGGATCTCGGCCTCGATACCCGGCGCGTTATTCTCAAGGGATTCAGGAAACTGTAGACTCATATATAGATTTTGGGTATGAAAAGCTCTGATACTGAAGATTCCCATATTTATATCTCCAAGCTGAACTTCGGTCCGGCCGGAATTGGTAACCTGGGTTCCGAAGTCAAGGTCTTGTTCTACAGTAGCGCTGAGTTCCGGTTCAACCTTTAATTGTAAATTAATAAATTGAGCTTGAGCTGAAACTGTGAATGCGAAAATTAAAGATAGTATGGAAGCCGGGATCTTAATCATAACTTACCGTAACCGTAATATTACCTGAATAGCTGCCGGCATCTACATTGCCTACGTTCAGAGAACCATAAATGTATAGATAAGCAGTTTCATTATATAAAGCGGGATTGTAGCCTTCATAATCGGGAGTGGGGGGTGGGCCCGGCGGGAGATTTCCACGGGCAAGAATAGGAAATTGTGCACTGGCAGTATTTGAAGCTATCTGCATAAGCACGGCCTGATTCGTATTATTGTTCCCCCTGTTAGCATAGGCAGCCTGTAGTGTGAATTGAATACAATTGGATCCATTGCATTCTATATCAGAATCTAATATTAAAAAGTCATCGGCTATTACCTCAACGATCACATCCAGATATTTAACGCCTTCGATCATTAGCACTTTGGCTTCTGTCAATTCAATAGTTTTCAGTCCTTCATTTTGAATAACTAGACCAAAACTAAGGTCTTCAGCAGGATTTAACTCGGAAATAGTAACACCATATTTACTGCTGAAATCCCCAAAGTCAATTTCCTGTGCTTGTGTAATAAACGATAAGTTAAAAGAGAAGAGAAGGAAAAATAGAAAAGCAGGGGAGTAAACCAAAGTAATGGCAAGATCTGTAAAACTTCTTACAGATCTGAGAAGATCAAAAATCTTGTCGAGCCATGTGATCATATATAATCAATTTCTATGGTGAAGTCGCCTTCGTAATTACCGGGTGAAGCATTCTCAAGATTTATACGCCCGCCAACCCAAATATAAAATAATCCCTCACTGTTGAATCGGATGTTCCGGTTGTCAAGCTCTAAAAGCTCTGAGGTTGTCTGCTCTTCTTCTGAATTCCCTGAAATTTCATAAGTAAAGGTAAGGGTTCCATCTCCATCAATTTGATTAAGTTCACGTTCCGGCAAGTAATTTAAGCGAAACTCAGCTTCAGGCGTTCCAAACGCAATCATATAGCCGGCATTGGCGCTGTTTATAGGGTTTACATAGATCTCTCTCTGCCCGGGCTGCATATTCCCAAATTGCATAGTACTTACAGTGACTATATCGATTGATTGTTGCACCTCCGCACTGACGTTAACTGTAGCAGTAATATCTGCGTTTTGAGCAGTAATAAGACTAGAGCTGAAAGCAATTAATAAGATCGTTAAAATGGGTGATTTCATAAATTGAATCAGGGTTTATATAGGTAAAACTATACACATCTAAGTTCTCCTTAAACTGACATTAAAACCAGTTAGTATATTTTAATTCCGGTTAAAGAATTTTTAACACGATAAAGTCTTATTTCTCACAATACGGTTAGAAATATAAGTCAGATTGGTGGTGGGTTTATATAATAAAAGAAGCCGGTAAATCCCGGCTTCTTTTATTATATAAACTGAGATACTGCGTATGATTTGATCAGTTGTTATTCAAATAATTGGATACTTCGGTTGTAACCACTCTTGTATATTTATCTTGTTCAACAGCATTAGCAGCAGCCATTTTTGCATAATCTTCCCCTTTGCAATCATATTGAAAGTGAATGTTTCCTGAGATATCAATCTTAATATCTTGCCCATCATAATCCTCTGTATGGCCAACCAAAATGGAGCCGTTAATGGTAGGCGTACCCCGTCCTGTAAAGTTATAAGCATCTTCAAAAATGATGAGGCCATTCCATTCAAAGTTACCGTTCATGTCAAGGCTTGCATCTCCATCTAAATCTGTAGAATCGGCATACTCCATAAATGCATTCTCTTTCACTACTAAAATACCAAAGCCTTCTTTCTGTTTTCCATTCAATCGCATATGCTCATCTACAAAAAATACTCCGGGTTCTTCTGCTGTACCTAATGGTTCACCCCAGTCTCCATCTAATCTTGTGGCACCTGAGGAGTTAAGAAGTCTTGCAATGAGTTCATCAGTAGGGTTGTATGAAAGGTTAGGATTCACATGATATGGGGGATCCGCATCTACATCAATATTATCAAGATCTCCTAAATTATCTTCTCCACCCGGCATAACAGTCACACCAGGTTTGGAAGCTTCTTGTCCCGGTCCACAAGCACTTGGGGAATTCCCGCTTATAGAGGCACTACCACCACCCTCAAAAGAATATTTGTCGGGATCGGCCGCAAAAGTCATAGCACCCTCAAAATCAGGAACAAGCTGACTGAATCTTGACTTTAGAAATACACTTGCTACTTCTGCAGTGATCGGTACAATTTTACCACCCTGATTAACATTCTGGGTTGCCATAGAAACGATCCGCATTGAGTCAGCTTCCCAATAGCTGTTTCCCATAACGTCATTTATTGGCTCTATATATAATTCAACGTCACGGCCATCAATGGTAATCGTCCAGGGATTATCTTTTCCGTAAGAGACCATAAATTCTTCTTCGTCATTGATCTCCTGCATCACAATCTGAATAGCAGAATGCGCCGTATTTTTGGCCATCGTGAAATCAGCATAGTTGACGGTTTTTTCAGTAAGAATATTTCCATGCTTGGAGGTATTTATACTGATAATTCCCGTTGTGATGAGAGCTCCTAAACATATAATTAACATTCCTCGTCCCATATCAGGTCACCTTTTAGTTTTCAAGATTATTTGGAGAAAATCGTTTTTCCCAGGCAGACCGTATATATCTGCTGTTGTTAGAATTTACTCGAAGCGGTTCTGCGCTTTGTAATTCAAGTGCTATATACACTTGTTTAACAGAATCCCTTAAAGCTCCGGTTATCGGAGTTGACATATATTGTCCGTCTGAAGGAAGGCTCGATAGTCCGTGTTCATCAAAATAGTATAACCGAAACCTGGTAACTCCCTGCCTCATCTCAGTGACTTCTTCAACACTTCCATTATCAACAGTACGTACCAAAATTTTATCGTTCGGATTTGGAGTTTCAGAAACCGGAGTATCTGTCAGCTCCCAGGTAATAAGCTCAGGATCGCCGGAAGAGAACCGGTCAATTTTACGGTAAAACTGGATCTTAGAAGAATCCGCAATGGTTATCACTTGCGGCGTTTTTTCAAACTGATTATAGCCCATATTTGGTATATCGTAATAGAGCATTTCCGTAATAGCGAGAGTCTTTTCTCTGGTTATTTGTGTAAGGGTGATTTCAGCACTGCTGGTTGAAACCCTCATATTCATCATAAGAAGTGAAATGAGAATGATGCCGGCAATAATATAACTTGTGATAATTCCAATATTCATATCAACCCCTTTTAATCTGCGTAGTAATTACGAATGAACTCTAAGCTGTATGAGTTTATTTCTCCGGCATTATTACGAAGAAATTCACTTTCTATGGTAACCACTATTTTTTTGAAGGTGGATTTGCCGGACATAAATTCATAATTGGTGCCATCAACATAAAATACTTCAGCTGATATATCGAAATCTCCATGAACTGTTGTTGCCGTTTCAGTATGGCCGTCATAGTCATCAAAATCATCGTAGTATCGGCGTGAAGTTTCAGTAGCATCTGGGCCTAAACTGCCGTATCCGGTAAAATCAGAGGGAATACCGGCGGGGGGGAGTTCATTTCCTACATTAACTTCATCAAATTTTTTGGTTTGAGATTCCTCAATAATTTCCTGGGCAATGGCTATAACTTCCTGCTCAAGCTCACCCTGTATCTGAATGGTAGAATTTCTGTTGATCAACCGATTCGAGTTGGCTAAGATCACAGAGAAAATGACCATGGCAAACATCACATAAAAAATTTCTGAATATCCTGACATGACCGTGGGTTTTTAATTGCTATTAGTACTTAAAATATTAAAAAATTTTAATATTAAGAAATCTATCTTGCTTACAAGAGCTTCGATCTCATCTATTGTTACGAATTAAATATGAAAACAGATTTGATCACTACAAATTAGATTTTCTTATTCATCCGTAAGTGGATGGATCTATTTAATTAGACTCATTTTTTCGGTGAAGACTCCATCTTGAGTAACCAGTCGGTAAATATAAACTCCGCTTGCTAAGTGACGAGCGTTCCAGGTGATCTCGTGGTAATCAGCTGGCAGGTTTTCATCGATAAGGTCAGCAACTTTGCGTCCGAGTATATCATATACGCTAAGCTGAACAGGCCCCTCTAACGGTAATCCAAAGCGAATGGTTGTGGTAGGATTAAAGGGATTTGGATAATTATTAAAGAGCTCAAATCGGTCAGGCAAACCGGCAGCATCTGCACCGGGATCTATACGCAGCTTAAAACGCGCTTTTTCATTTTGACCGGATGATTTTGACCTGCTTTCAGAATCGATATTTCTTAGCTGAAAGTTTTCAATGGTATTATTCAAGGCTACTTTTTGAGCACTTTGGTTCATTGAAAAGGTGTATGATTCTTCTTCTCTCAGATCTATTTTCTCCCTTGTTTCAGTGTCTTCCAGTATCAGGCTCCATTCCTTAGGAACATCACCAAACTCAGGCCAGCTGATGGTGTAGTTTTCATTAAGAGCAGAGCCATCTACAAACCCACCGACATAAATAGGAATAGATAACTCAACTCCGAAAGCTCTGGCAAGATTGTTAATTGCCAGCTCGGTACCATCTCTAAGAGCACTATAAAATTCTAAATAAGTTTGGGTATCAAATGGAAGTAATCGGTAGGCATCTCTGATATCCTTTCCATTGCTACCGTCAGGGGAGAGGGTGATGTGCATTTCTTTTTCATAGCTGCCGGCGGTTAGCTTCATGCCTATAGCTGCAGGTTCCCTGCGAGATTTTCCGTAGAAGGAGCCCCCGGTGGTTTTTGAATCTTTATTTACTCTTAGTGTTGGGTTGCCGTTACCATTCGCTTTCACCCAAAATGCCTGAAATGGTTTTATTTCTCCACTTCCAAGAGATCCTGAAATTCCATTCCAGTCCAAATAATCATTGGTTGAAGGATCCCACACATAGAGTACATTATCCATGTTGGTTTTGGTCCAGTTTCCATCATCCCAATCTATGGTAGCAGCAAAAGGATTTCCTATAAGATTCCATCCGGTATCCGCTGAAGCAGTGTAAGTTACAGGGAACGTAAATTCAGTTCCGTTACCATCATTTTCTTCTCCCTGTATCAATAGAGTGTCAGGCAGTGGTTCATTATATCGTGCATCGGCAGAAATATCCCCAAAAAAGTAAACGAAAAGTCCACGACCGGGAGTCAGGGTATTATTACCATCGCCCGGAGCTCTCCAACGATCGTTATCTGTAGCTGAGAAGCCATCTTCATTGGTTCCATAGGTTTCATCATACCAAAGCACATTTGGCTGCAGGGAATCTGCCTCTGCGTTACCTAATTCAGAATTTGGGTATCCCTGAGTTACTGTATTATCTAATAAATCGGAATAAGTACTGGAAAGAGGAGGGGCGATCATTCTCCAGCCACTGTTGCCGCTAATTTCGCGTTCCATTCGAATATTGGCCGTATTTCCTTCTTTAATATTGCTCACAAAACTGAAACCTGAAGCTATGGTTAAAGAGCCATTGGTAATGAATAATGTATCGGTAACGGTCAAATCATTATTAACAAGGGCACCCGCGTCATTATCAATGGTAAAACTTTTAATGTTCTCAATGCCGTTGATCTCTTGGAGGGTAGATCCATTAAGGGTGACAGAGGTATTTGACAGTGTGAAATTAGATCCATTGATATCGCCTCCAAATTCAAAGGTCGAGCCATTTCCTACAACATTACCCGTAACGGTAACATCTCCCAATGCTATCAATTGAGAACCGGGGTTCATGGTAAGCGTATTACCGGATTCTATGTTGATGGATGAAAAAGCTTCAAAGTATCCATTAACCTGGATATTATTTTGAATGTTAAGAACATCTGCTGTGAAATCTCCCTCTATAGTTTGCTGGGAAGTTCCATTGAGGTTTACAATAGAAGACCCGGCGATAAAATTGGCTATAGATGAATTTCCTGATAAGTTTATAATACCGTTATTACCTGAAAAACTACCACCACCGGAAATATCACCATTTATAGTAATTTCCCTGCCTGATAGTGTGGCAGTGCCCCCAACCTCAATATCAATAAAATCTACTACGGGATCTTGTTCACTGATTACCGGATAGTAAGTCCATCCACTTTCTATAAGCACTACTTGGCCGGTTGTAGGTATGTTGCCCAGGCTCCAGTTATCTGGGTTTCCCCAATCAGATCTGCCAGCTGGTTGTCCTCCACCATCACCTTGCCAAAAATTAAATTGAGTGATCTCAACAGTGGCATTATCTGATATGGACTGCCCGTCTACAGCACCGGTAATAGTTGCAGTTTCAATAGCAGTGCCAGCTGTTAAAGTAGACGTATAGGTGCCGTCAGAATTATCAGTGACACCACTTAGCGATGAAGAACCGGTGACATTAAGGGTAACGGTATTTCCACCTGAAATAAGGTTATTTCCGAAAGCATCTTTGAGTTGAACGGTAATGGTTGTTTGGTCAGCTCCATCATTTTCAAGAAAATTTGTTGCTGAGGTAATAGTTGAAACATTTCCGTCAACCGGTCCGGGATTCACTGTAAAGTTGTTACTGGTTCCGGTTTCTGATGAGGCCGATCTCCGTGCAGTGATAGTTGTTGTACCTGAAGAGGTAATAGTGATGGCACGTGAACTAAGTACTCCATTTGTGAATGTTCCTGTAGTACCGCTACCAGCCGATAGCGTTCCTGTAGAAGTAATCACCGCTGTGTTTTCAGGTCCATCAAAAGTAGTTACGGTATTATTAAATGCATCTTGAGCTGTTATTTGAATATTGAAAGATACGCCGGCTGTTTGGGTGCCAATGTTACCGCCACCTTCCGCTTCAACAAGAAAGGTGGATAATTCCCCAAAGGTAAAAACCATTTCCGGATTACCAGAGGTGATGGCCGAGGAATTCACTTCAGCACTGATGGTTGCAGAACCGACATCGTTAGGAGCAGTTAGTGTGGCGGTATAAGTTCCATCATTATTGTCAGTTACACTCGATAGATTACCAGAACCTGTTCTTGATACGGTTACATTATCCCCGTCGCTGATCAGATTATTGCCAAATTGATCCCGCAATTGAATCGTGATCTCAGATTCGCTGGTTCCATCCGCAATTAATGTGTCTTCGGATACAGAAATAAAAGAACTGTCAGGATTAGCAGTCCCGGGTTGAAGAGTAAAAATATCACTGCTTCCGGATTCAGTTCCAGAACTATTAGTAGCATTAATTATGAAATTATCACCTGCTGAAATCATTTCGATTTCGTGCGGATCATAAACGCCATCTACAAAAGGGCCGATACTTGTAGTAGTTGTAGTACCTGAAAATTCACCGTTGGTAGTTAGATCAACATTACCGGTAAAATTATCATTGGAACCGGAACCATCCAGCAAAGTGCCTAAGCCATCAATAGCTTCAATTCGAATATTGAAAGGTGTTCCTGCAGTTTGTGTTCCTATGTCTCCACCTCCGGATATTTCAACCCTAAAACCGGCGAGTTTTCCTTCATCGGCGATGGTAAAATTATTACTCGGGTTTGAAGTATCTAATCCTTGACCATCAGCTACAATATTTTTGGTGCCATTATCATCAAATGAAAGGCTGTTAAAAACAGCAGTTCCGTTGACATTAGTATTGGCAGTATTACCGTTGATATTTCCAGTCCCGCTATTTATTGATAAAGTTACTTCAATGCCGGATTGAGCGACAAAGTTTCCGAATTCATCCAGGAGCTGTACTTCAACAGCGGGATCAAGGTTAGTGTTAGGGCTTCCGTTTGGTGGCTGTACAGTAAAGGCAAGGCTATTTGCTGCGGCAGGGTTCACCGTAATGGCATTCGATGTTATGGTTGCAAAACCTGAAGCCGAAAAAGTAAGATCGATGTTATTTGCTACAGTATGATTTAGATCTGTAAAAGTAGCTACACCATCATTTACAGTTACTGTAGTTGTTCCTTGTAAAGTACCGTTGCCCGAATTTCTGCTGGCAATTATTTCCGTAAAATCATCGCTTGTGATAACATTCGTATAGTCATCACGAACCTCTATCACCGGCTGGGTTCCAAAATTTTCACCTGCGGTGGCCGTAGAAGAAGGCTGAGTAGCAATAGCAAGCGTGGTGGGATCAGAAGGAACGACCGTTATGGTTCCGGAAGTTACGGTGTTTAATCCGCCCGATGCAGCTTGTATGTTTGCTGAGCCAACAAGATTTCCGGTAAATGTTGCACTTGTGCCTGAAGCTGAAAAATCTCCACCCGTAACTCCACCTGTTGTATTCTGTAATGACCAGGTTGCCGTTTCATTTCTCTTAAAATTATTGAACTGATCTCTGACATTGGAATAAACTGTTACAGAAGTACCTGCTTCAACATCCTGTGCAGAAACAATGCTTCCATCGGAATTTGGTGAATTTTCTACTCTAATTCTGTTATCAGCTCCCGCAATCATTGAGATTGTTCCGTAATTTAGAGTACCGCCTGGCGCAGCGCTGCCGGCATTTCTGACTTGCCCCGATGTTAGCGGCGTACCTTGAGCGGGTCGAATTCTAAGGTCACTGAATGTAATGGTATGGGGATTGTTTGGCGGAGAGCCACCACTATTACCAGTAAGCTCAAAGATGACCTCTGTACTTGACCTGCTTGTTAACGTTACGGTAATTCGATTACCTTTTGATTGAGTTACTGTTGCAGAGGGAGCAGTACCTTCGGTGTCCCAAATAAACCCACTTGGGGCCTGAAATCTTATATTACCTGTTTGAAGCTGTCCAGGGGCAGTTTCCTCAATAACCGGCCCGGTAAGAGTGGTCCAGGTTCCGGTTGCAAAATTATCTGCAGAAATTCCAGTACCACCCGTAGCTGGATCAACCGACTGTGCCTGAATCTCAGTAAAAAATCCGAGCGCCAAGCAAATAATTGTAAATGATATCTTATTAATTCTGGACATTCTTTCTTTATAATTCTAACTAAATATAATCAGGATTATAACCGTGAACAGATAGATTAATCAATTCTAACTGCCCTTAAGATCTTCACATAATTGGTGAAAATTTGTAGAATCTTATTTCAAATTGATGGCCATAAAGAGTAGTTTCTGCTAATCAATACGTATTCAATTAGTAATGTTATTCAAATTCAGTTTCGTATGAAAGGTATCATTCTTGCGGGTGGAACCGGTTCACGGTTATTTCCCCTTACAAAGGTTACGAATAAACATCTGCTTCCGATTGGTGATAAACCCATGATCTATCATCCCATTGAAAAACTAACGGAGGTTGGCATTGAGGAAATACTGATCGTGACGGGTACCGACCATATGGGGGATGTTGTAAACTTACTGGGTTCAGGAAAAGATTTTGGGTGCCGGTTTACTTATAAAGTTCAGGATGAGGCCGGCGGGATCGCCCAGGCGTTGGGACTTGCTGAGAATTTTGCCGGAAATGAGCCCGTAGTGGTCATCCTTGGAGATAACATCTTCGAAACATCACTGCAAAAAGCGATGGATAATTACGATGGAATCGGAGCTCAGATCTTGATCAAAGAGGTTCCTGATCCAAAGAGATACGGCGTGGCAGAACTAGATGGAGATAAAGTGATCTCAATTGACGAAAAACCTGAAAATCCCAAATCAAGGTATGCGGTAACGGGAATTTATTTTTATGATGCAAAAGTGTACGACTGCATCAAAACCCTGAAGCCTTCGGGCAGGGGAGAGTTAGAGATCACGGATGTCAATAACTTTTACATTCAGAAAGGTGAAATGAAGAGTTCGGTTATGGAAGGTTGGTGGACAGATGCCGGAACACCGGAGTCTTATCAAATTGCAAATGAGTTAGTGCGGAGTTGAGATGAGGATATTGGTAACAGGGGGAAATGGACAGCTTGGCAGTGAATGGGTGCGTTTTCTAAACCGGCAGGAAGTCGAGTTCATTGCACTGCCTTCCTCTGATTTTGATCTCACCGACCACTCGGATACGCGGCGCGTTTTAGGGAACTTGAAGCCGGGCATAATTATAAATTGTGCGGCCTATACCAAAGTAGATCAGGCGGAAGAGGAAAAAGAAAAAGCTTTTGCTGTTAATGCTTATGGAGTTAAAAACCTGGCCGATTACTGCGCTTCAAATAAGATCAAACTGATCCATTTTTCGACGGATTATGTATTTCCGGGGACTGAAGAAGATCACAAAGAAAATCCCGGGGGTTATGCGGAAGCTCATCAAACCGATCCAATCAATGTGTATGGAGATAGCAAGCTGGCAGGTGAGCAGGTTATTCAGGATTCAGGCTGTGATTATATCATCATGAGAGTATCATGGTTATGCGGGAAACATGGTAATAATTTTGTCAAAACGATGCTCAGGCTTGCTTCAGAAAAGGATAAACTCAAGGTGGTTAATGACCAGTATGGATGCCCGACTTTCACTCATAACACCGTAGATAATTGTTGGAAACTGATTGAAAATGATGCTTCGGGAATATTCCATCAATCATCACAAGGAAAGATCACATGGTTTGAATTTGCCGAAGAGATCTTTCAACAGTCAGATACAAAAGTGAAATTAACTCCGGTAGAAAGTTCCGAATTCCCAACCAAAGCAAAGCGTCCGGCTTTTTCACTGCTAAATACTCAGAAAATTACTAACATCCCCGATGTTACGCTTATTGACTGGAAAGAAGGATTAAAACATTTGTTGGCAGAATTACAAGAATGAAAATATCAGAAACCCGTATTCCCGCAGTTAAAATTATTGAACCCAGAGTCTTTGAAGATAATCGTGGATACTTTTTTGAAGCCTACCGAAGATTTATTCTTAAAGAAGCCGGTATTCTTGATGACTTTGTGCAGGATAATGTTTCCAAATCGTATAAGAATGCTATTCGGGGACTGCATTATCAAATTGAAAATCCACAGGCAAAATTAGTGCAATGCCTGAAAGGTTCAATTTTAGATGTAGCCGTTGATCTGCGTCAGGATTCCTCTTCATTCGGTAACTATGTGGCAATTAAATTATCGGATATAAGCAAACGAATGCTGTATATCCCAAAAGGCTTTGCCCACGGCTTTTCAGTGCTTTCAGATGAGGCGATAGTAACCTACAAATGTTCAGATTACTACAACTCTGAGGGAGAGCGGGGCTTGCGCTGGGATGATCCACTGATCAGGATCAACTGGGATGTCTCCCGTCCGATTCTTTCCGAAAAAGACCGCAAACTTCCCTTATTTTCATCACTCAAAGAAGAAGACCTATTTTAATATGCGCATTATTGTAACAGGGGGAGCCGGTTTTATAGGCTCTAATCTTATTTTACGGCTATACGAACAACATCCGGATTGGGAGATCTTCAATCTGGATAAATTGACCTACGCTTCGGATCATTCACATCTTAAATCCCTTAAAGATTCAGGAAGGTACTATTTCAAGAAAGTTGATTTGGTGAACCGGGCTGACGTTAAGGATGTCGTGAAATCATTTAAGCCGCAGGGAGTTTTTCATCTGGCTGCAGAATCACACGTGGATAATTCTATACAGGGACCTGAGCCTTTTATTCAATCTAACATTGTTGGTACATTTAATATTTTGGAGGAATGTCGTTTACTTTGGAAAGAGAATGAGGAGGCATGGAAGAACAATCGATTTCTCCACGTTTCAACCGATGAAGTGTATGGAGAACTAGAGGGAGAAGGATTTTTTAGCGAGGAAACTCCCTATGCCCCGAATTCTCCTTATTCAGCTTCTAAAGCTGGCAGTGATTTTATTGTTCGGTCATACTATGAAACCTACGGGATGAATGTGGTAACGACCAACTGCTCTAACAATTATGGCCCGCATCAGCATGATGAGAAGTTGATTCCTGTTGTAATTCGAAATGCCATTCAGCACAATGAAATTCCCGTGTATGGAAAGGGGGAAAATGTACGCGACTGGCTGTTTGTCCATAATCACTGTGATGCGCTGGGAGTTGCTTTCAAAAAAGGAAAAGCAGGCGAAACCTATGTGATCGGCGGAAACAATGAGTGGAAGAATATTGACTTGGTTCGAAAGATCTGTGATATCTTAAATGAAGAAGTAGGGCAGGGACCGGACGGCGACTATAAGAATCTGATCACTTTTGTGGATGACCGGCTTGGACATGATTTCCGCTATGCCATCGATGCTTCAAAAATAAAGAATGAACTGGGATGGAAAGCCTCTCAGGATTTTGAAGGAATGCTCCGCCAAACAATTTTGTGGTACGTACAAAAGTATAATTCTAAATGAATGAATGTTAAATGCTAAATGTAATCTGTTGAATCATTTTGCATTTAACATTCAAAATTTAACATTAAAGAAAAGAGATTATGGCTAAAAAGAAGTATTGGCTAATGAAATCGGAACCGGAAGACTATAGTATTGACGACCTAAAGGAAGATGGGGAAACACCCTGGACGGGAGTCAGGAATTATGGGGCACGGAACTTCATGCGTGATGAAATGAATGTAGGAGATGGAGTTTTATTCTATCATTCCAATATTTCTACACCTGTGATTGTAGGTACGATGGAAGTGTCCAGTGAGCCTTATCCTGATCCTCTTCAGTTTGACCCTGACTCAAAGTATTTTGATGAGAAAAGTTCTGAAAGCGAACCTCGGTGGCAATTAGTGGATGTGAAATTCACCCAAAAATTTGATACTCCCGTTACCCGTGATGCTATGAAAGAAGAAACGGCACTTGACGATATGGAATTATTTCGGCTTGGACGTTATTCAATTACACCGGTTACTGAAGCCGAGTGGGAAAAAATCCATGAAATGGCCGGGGCTAAGATCAAATAGAGTACGAAATACAATAGCTGATCAGGGATTCGGTGCGTTTAATTCCTTTTTATTAGGCTTGTTATGGCAAAGAATAGGGTAACCCGGTTATTATTATCATCACTGAGTGTGATTCTATTCGCATATATCGGGGTATGTGGCTACTTCTATTTCATTCAGGAGTCCATTATTTTCAATCCAAGGACTTTGAATGAGGATGCCCGATATGATTACAGTTTCGAGTTTAATGAACGCTGGTTTGAACCGGAAGAAAACATTCGCATTCATGCTATTCATGCCTTTACCGATGCTGATTCAGCCAAAGGACTGGTGATGTATCTGCATGGAAACCGGGGAGCCAACCGTACCAATTCTGACAAATACACGCTTTTTCTGGATAATGGTTATGATATGATCTACCCGGATTATAGGATCTACGGAAAAAGCCGGGGTGATATGGATAATGAAGAAGACCTGGTGGGTGATATCAAATATGTATTTGAAGAAATGGCAGAAGAGTATGGACAGGAAAATATTGCAATAGTGGGATATTCACTTGGCTCGGGCGTTGCAGCCCAGGTAGCTGAAGATTACGACCCAAAAATGCTCATCATGTGGACTCCCTTTTATAGCCTTGTAGATGTAAAAAATTCTCAGTTTCCATTTTTACCTGATGGGTTGATGCGCTATCAGCTCAGAACGGATGAAGTCCTAAAAAAGATCGAAGAATCCGTTCATATTTTTTATGCCGGCGCGGATGAAGTATTGCCGATTGACCGCTCTTTGAAACTCACTGACTATCTGAAGGATGGAGATTCATACAAAGTTATTGAGGGACAGGGGCATGGATGGATCTATCAGAATCCGGAACTGATTGAGGGATTAAGTGAACTTTTAGATGGATATTAATCAGCCATTCGTACATACCCAGGTATGGTGGATATTCCATTTGGCACATTGGTTTCCTTTCCAATATTTAAATATGGACTATTTGAGTATTTTTCTTCGGTTTCAAATATAATATATCCAAAAGGATCAAATAAGGCCCCAGGGAATCTTTCTAAATTATTAAACCATGTTCCATCCTTGTGGTATAAAGCATGTTTGGCGTGAACATTCCATTTCTTATTAAGTGTTCTTCCTGAAAACCTTCTGTTAGGTACCTGAGTTTTTATAGTCATTTCAGAATCTCTGTTTTTGGTTTTTAATTTTGCAATCTTTCTTAATACGTCATTTGGAGTGTCTTCAAAAGGCTTCGCTTTACTTTGAAGCCAATTATAAACTTCTTCATCCACTCTTATTGTTTTCGACATTATGGTAAAATTATTTACTGTGATACTGTTACAGTAAATATAAACAGAACAAAAATCAATAAGTAAGTACCACAAAAATTTACCTTTCCTATCCGGACGTGTTTAACTATCTTCTGAAAAATGAGACTCAGAAAATCATAAATGAATACATCTATCAAGGGATTAAATATTAGTAATTTGGAAGATTTGCCCGTTAGTGAATTTTGGAGTAATTCTGATTCAAAAGAAGATCGGATGCATAAAATTCATTCTTATCCCGCAAAGTTTCCTGCTTTTTTAGTTTCTAAAGCAGTGGAGTATGCTACAAAAAAAAATATTCAGATTGAATCTATCGGGGATGTTTTTTGTGGATGTGGTACTACGGCCCTTGAGACTAGAAAATTGAACAAGTTCTTTTATGGCTGGGATATTAATCCAGTTGCAACTCTAATTGCATCTGTGAAAAGTGAGGCCTATCAGTTAGGGCGCCTTGAAAGCTATTATAAAGGAATAGTGAAATTTTATAATGGGAAAGAGATTGAAGTAGATGAATATTTTAAAAATCATGAGCGTATAAATTATTGGTTTTCTGAAAAACATATTTCTGATCTTTATAAACTACTAATAGCCATAAGATCAGAAGTACCGAAGGGTAAATATCAAAACTTCTTTCTTTGTGCTTTCTCTAATCTTCTGAAGGGTTGTTCTATGTGGCTGACTAAATCAATTAAACCACAGTATGATCCAGATAAAATACCTTCTGAAGTTTTTGATTCATTTGAGAAGCAATATAAATCGATGCTCAAAGCTATTCCAGAAAATGATGAGCTAAGTGTGAACAAAAAGACTAAGATCAAGACTCAAAACTTTCTAAAAATAAAAGAAGGAAGTATAGAGCTCGACCTAATCATTACAAGTCCGCCTTACGTTACTTCTTATGAATATGCTGATTTACATCAACTTTCAACTTTATGGCTTGAACATGTTGTTGATTACCGTGAATTGAGGGAGGGAACAATTGGAAGTGTTTATCATGAAGATGTAGAGAATGATTTTTCTAATCTTAATTCTATTGGTAGAGATATTGTTAGTG
Source organism: Gracilimonas sp. (assembly GCA_040904925.1). Lineage (GTDB taxonomy): Bacteria > Bacteroidota > Rhodothermia > Balneolales > Balneolaceae > Gracilimonas. The sequence continues at coordinate 46,815 of JBBDSP010000024.1, forward strand.
AATTGAAGATTAAAGCAAAGAATAAAGCCAAATCGGTTGGAAAATACTTTGCTGATATGAAGACGGCTGTTGAAAAGACGTATTCAATTACACGTAAAGGAGGAATGAATATTTTTGTTATTGGTAATACATCATATAAAGGGGTAAAAGTTGATAATGCTAAATATTTAGTTGAAGTGATGGATGAGATTGGTTTTAAGAATATTAAAGTTAAAAAAAGAAAAATTAGTTCAAAAATTCTAACACCTTATCGTGATGAAAAAGGACGTTTTTCTAATGATTCAAGTGATAGAAAAGTATATAACTATGAATTTGTGATAACTGGAAGGAAGGTTTAGTAATTATGCCGGAAGATAAAATACCTTCAAAAGGACAACTCAGCCCAAAGCCTTACGCTCGTTTGCTCACGATGATGGGAGATGAGCTAATAAAAAACGAGAGAATCGCTTTAACCGAGCTTATAAAAAACTCATATGATGCCGATGCTGATTGGGTTCAGATTAGGCTCATAAACTTTACTTTGGATGAAGATGAAGACACCCTACTTACCAATGAAAATTCGATAATTGAAATTGAAGATAATGGTGAGGGTATGGAATTCTCTGTTATCAGAGATACCTGGATGAATCCAGCATCGCCAATAAAGTTGTTGAAAAAGCAATCAGGAGAGAGGAAAACAAAAAAAGGTAGAGTTATACAAGGAGAAAAAGGAATTGGCCGTTTTGCAATCTTCAAAATTGGTTCAAAGATAGAATTATTTACAAAGGCTAATAAGAAAGCATCTAAGGAAATATACTTATTAACTGATTTGTCCGATTTTGATGATGATTTAATTAGTAATAAAAAAGATAAGACCCCAAAATATCTTGATGAACTTGAATTCAGTTATGAGATAAAAGACCAGCCTAAAGTTTTAAAAGAGGGAAGAATCAATTTTAAAGGAGAAACAAAAAAAAGAGAAGAAAAAGGGACTTTAATAAGAATTACAAATCTAAAAGGAAGTTGGTCTTTAACTAAAATTGCTGAGATAAAACAAGATATAGGAAATATACAATCTCCATTCAAAATTGTTGAAGAAGATGACTTTGAAATAGATTTTATGTTGAATGGTGAAAGTCAATTTTTAGAGGATTCAGCTGAATATTCAATAGGAGAATTCTTTAAGAAAGCACCAGTTGTTGTTTCGAAAGGTGAATATTCTCAGAATAGAGTAAAGCTTAATCTGAATGGTACTACAAGGGAATATGATCTTGCCAGACTTGCTTCTTACACGGAATTTAAGAAAAGGTTTTTTGAGAAAAAGAAAGGGGTACTTAAGCGAGAGCCCGAATGTGGGCCTTTCAATTTTGAGTTTTATGTATTTGATCTTCGAGGAAGAAATACTGTGCCCCCTAAGTATTGGTTAAATTCAAAAGAAAAGGAGTTCATAAAGCAGCACCGGATATATTTATCTAGAGATGGGATTAGGGTTTATCCTTATGGTGAAAGGGGGGATGATTGGCTTGAGATAGAAATTAAAAGAGGTACAAGTCGTGCTGGGGATTATCTTAGTATGGACCAAACCATAGGTAGAATAGAGATAACTCAAGAAAATAATCCAAAGCTTAAGGATAAGACAAATCGTGAAGGTTTACTAGAGATTGGCAATGCATTAGAAGATTTCAAAATTCTTAATAGGGCAATTTTGGACTTGGTTAAAACAGAGTTTGAAAAGTATAAATCTAGCTTGAATCAAAAAGAGCATCAGAAACTTGTAAAAGAGGAGGTAGTGAAATCTGGCTTTGAAGAGTTAGAATCACATCTAAGTGAAAAAGGGGATAGTAAGTCAAGAAAACTAGCGACAAATCTTTTCAAAGACTACAAAAAGGAAAGGGAATTTTTAGTTGAAAGAGCAGAAGTTTCTGAGGATCTAGCAGCAGTGGGGTTGTCTGTGGAAATGGCCTCCCATGATTTAATGATGCTAATGGGTAAGGCCAAGAACACCCTGAGTAAATCATTAAAACTATTGTCTGTAGAAAACCCGGATCTTGATAGGATTACAGAAGACTTAGAAAGAACAATGGGACAGCTTAATTTAATTGAGGACCAGATATCAGGTATTCAGCCACTTTTTAGATCTTCAACAAGAAGACGAAAAGATATTAAGCTAAAAGATATAATCGAAAAGGTAGAACAATATTTTTTAAACGATTTTGAAGAGATCGGAATAAAATTTTCAGTTGAAGAGAAAAATGGGCCATTTGTTGTAAAAACTCATGAGGCTGTATTACTTCAAACGTTTATAAATTTGATTGATAATTCTGTGTATTGGTTAGAGACAATCGATAATAAAAACAAAGAAATTTCCATTGTTTTAGATAAGATTAAGGGAGAAGTTTATTTCTCAGATTCGGGACCGGGAATAAGTGAAGATGATGTACCGTATATATTTGAATCATTTTTTTCAACTAAAGGTGAGGGAAGAGGTCTGGGTCTATATATTTGTAGGCAGTTACTTGAAAGAAATGATTTTACAATTGAATATTCATCTTCAAAGAAAATACTACAGGGTGCTAACTTTACAATAACTTTTTAAATATGTCAGAAATAAATATAAAGGGAATCGGAATAGTTATAGATGATAAAATTTTCGATAAAGAAAGTGAGGATTCTATTCATACTATAGTTGATAACTTAGAAGAACTTGGAATTCCTCTAGTAAAATTTGATAGAATCCCCCCTAAAAAGTTCTATGAGTCTTTCTCTGAAGTTTCCTTTGTACTTTTGGATTGGAAGCTTTTGATGATGGAAAATCCTTCACAAGCCCAAAAAGAAAGACAGTATGATAAAAATATAGAATTTATTAAGTCATTGAAAAATATAACATTTGCCCCTGTCTTTATTTTTAGTTCAGAAGCTAAAGAAGATATTACTGATAAATTAGTACCGGAAGGGATTTTTAATGAGGAAGCTGACTACAAGAATCACATATTAGTAGAAACTAAAACTGATCTTGTTGATACAGACACATTGAAGGAAAAAATTCAAAATTGGTTTGAAGAGCATCCTTCAGTTTATATTTTGAAATCTTGGGAGGAATCAAATAGAAAGGCAAAAAATGAAGCCTTTTGGGAATTATATAATAGTAGTCCGTCATGGCCTAAAGTATTATGGGAATCCTATGAGAGAGATAAGGTTGATGAAAAGGCCGGTATTCACTCAATAGTAAATAAACTGATTCTTTCAAGAGCTTTCCCACTAGAAATAGATAAGGAGAAAATCGACATCTCAGGTGAAGTAGAACCGGATGAACTTAAAAATGTTTTAATTGGTACAATGTATCTCAATAAGGACAAAATTAGGGATCCTAATTTTGTTCCTGGAGATATTTTCAAGAAAGAGAATGAAGATGTTTATTATTTAAATATCAGACCTTCATGTGATACTGTTGTTAATAGGTCCGGATTTGATAAAAAGCTATATCTAGTTAGAGGAGAGCCAATAGATTTGGAAGAATTGAAAAACTATGGAAGATATGATGAGAAATATGGCTTAATAGAAAGGAATACAGAAGTTATTTTATATGGATTGAATAATCATAATTTTGTGAAATTCAATTTCAATGTACTAAAAGTTGAGAAAACAGATACTTTAATAAAGAATAGGATAACAAGACTTATACCACCCTACATCAATAACGTAACACAGAAATATTCTTCTTATTTAGGAAGAATAGGATTGCCCAGATTACCTGACGACATTTTTAATTAATAAAGGATTGTTGAATGGATTATGTTTTAGTAATTGTAGCACTTATAACAGGGGGCATTGCAGGATTTGCCATAGCGCATTTCAAATCCAAATCTGAAAGTTCGAGATTGGAAGAACGGAATCAGAACTTGAAAGAACAGCTTGAAGAAGCAGAAAGTGAACTCACTGAGGTTCAGCAAAAAAAGGAGGAAGAACTTACTGCTGAGCGAAACCGGGCCAATGAGCTGGATAAAAAGCTGGCTTCTCGTGAAGCTGATTACCGGAATCTTGAGGAAAGGCTCACTGAGCAGAAAAAAGAACTTGCTGAAATGCAGGAGCAGCTCACTACCCAATTTGAAAATCTGGCGAATAAAATCCTGGAGGAGAAATCAGAGAAATTCACCAAACAGAATAAAGAGCAGATCGATCAGCTGCTGAATCCACTTGGGGAGAAGCTGGAGTCATTCAAGAAAAAAGTAGAGGAGACCTACAACGAAGAAAATCGACAGCGTGCTACCTTGAAAGAGCAGATAAGGCAAATGGGAGAGCTGAATCAAAAGATGAGTGAGGATGCAAAAAATCTCACGAAAGCACTAAAAGGTGATTCTAAAACCCAGGGTAACTGGGGCGAGGTGATCTTGCAGCGAATTCTGGAAAAATCGGGGTTGCGGAAAGATGAAGAATATTACACCGAGCAAAGCGTGAATACCGAGGATGGCCGGCGGATTCGTCCCGATGTGGTGGTTCGCCTGCCGGACGAAAAATTCCTGGTTATCGATTCTAAAGTTTCTTTAACAGCTTACGAAAAGTTTACTTCTGAAGAAGATCAGGATCAACAAGAAAAATACCTGAAGGAGCACGTTAACTCGATTCGTACTCATGTGAAGGGACTTTCAGAAAAAAACTATCAGCATATTCATGGCGACCGAAGTCCGGATTTCGTGCTTTTATTCATCCCGATAGAGCCTGCATTCGGACTGGCCCTCCAGCATGATTCTGATCTGTATTATGAGGCATTTGATAAGAACATTGTAATCGTAAGTCCCTCTACGCTATTGGCAACTCTTGCGACTATTGACAGCGTTTGGAAGCAGGAGTATCAAAACAAAAATGCTATGGAGATCGCGAAACGTGGAGGCGCACTTTACGACAAATTTGTAGGTTTTGTAGAAAGTATGAATGACATCGGAAACCGCATTCGCCAAACGCAGGATAGCTACGATGAAGCGATGGGGCGACTTTCTACCGGAGCCGGGAACTTGGTTCGTCAGGCTGAAATGATCCGCAAACTTGGGGCAAAGACATCTAAACAGCTTCCCGATGGTATGGTTTCGGAAGATGAAGATCTTCTTGAGGAAAGTTCATCGCCCAATGAATAAAAATCTTTTAGCTAATAACTGCTAAGCTACCTTTGGTGAGTAAAGGAGTATCGCATACGTCCAAAGGTTGAATCTTTCAGTTCGTATTTCTAAGAAACAAATTTGCCTTAAATCAGTTTCTTTTTCAAAAAATGATACCTTTGGCTGATGAAAGATCATAAAGCGAAAACTAAAACCTGGCTTTACTACGGAAAAATTACCGGAGGTGTATTACTCGGCTGGTCGTTTTGGTTTTGTCTTTTGATCATCGCTCTTCGCTGGATCAACCCACCTTTTACAGCATTTGTGCTTCAGGAAGATTGGGATAGTTTAGGGAAAGAAAGATACAGTTTGAGGGGAACGTGGATTCCCGATGATGAACTTCCCGATCACCTTAAGCTTGCTGTGATTGCATCCGAAGATCAGAATTTTAACAAGCACTGGGGATTAGATCTTGCAGCCATTGAAAAAGCGGTTGAGGAAAACCAGCAGGGGAGGCGGATTCGTGGGGCGAGTACGATCACCCAACAAGTAGCTAAGAACTTGTTTTTGTCTTCTTCCCAAAATTATCTCAGAAAGGGAATAGAAGCCGTTATTGCCGTGCTTATTGACGCTTTTTGGAGCAAAGAACGAATTTTAGAAGTATATCTGAATATTGCAGAATTTGGTCCGGGGATGTATGGTATTGCGGTAGCCACAGACTTCTATTACGGTAAACCGGGATCAGAATTGACTCCCAAAGAAGCTGCCAGAATGGTGACTGTACTTCCCAATCCTAAACTAATAGAGCCGGAACCTCCATCCGAATACGTGCTAAATCGCAGTGATTGGATACTTAGAAACATGGAGCAGCTGAGCGGGCTTCGGTTCTTGCCAAAAAAAGATACTCTAACAAATATCTCCAGTATCGCTTCTGATTCATTAGAAAATGTTGAATTAATGATACTTAACGATAGTATAGATTTGGATAGTCTATATTTATTTAAACCGGATTCCATTCTTGCAGACAGTACTGCAGATACACTCGGACTTCGGTAACAAATTCAAAATCTGCTTAATCTTTAAAAAGTAGAGTCGATAATTTAAAAAAGATATATCGTGGGCAGTAAAGAAAATTGTTAGGGAAAGTATGTCGAAATCGATCACATCATCAGAGAAAAAACGCTTAGAGGCTTTGTATTCCTATGATATTCTGGATACCGAAGAAGAGAAAGAGTTTGATAACTTGGTCAAATTAGCTGCACAGATCTGCGACGTTCCATTCGCAAAATTGAATTTTTTGGATGAGGAACGTTCATGGAGCAAGGCTAACTATGGAAATGATATCAAGGAAACGCCGAAGGAAGTGGCCTTTTGCTACTACACCATTCAGGATGAAAGTCATATGGTGGTCGAAGACACCCTTGAAGATGATAGGTTCAAAAACTCTGCCTTTGTTGTAGAGAGCCCAAATGTGAGGTTCTATGCCGGCGTCAATGTTAAAGGTAACGATCAAAATCTGGGGACAATTTGCGTACTGGGGCAGGAACCTAAGAAACTGAGTGAGTCTCAGCTTGAGGCACTTAATATTTTGGCAAATGAAGTTGAATCACGGCTGGAATTAAAGAGAAAGAATAAAGAACTGGCGACTTTAACTGCATTCCTTGAAGCTTCTGTTGAAGCCATGTTGATCGTTGATCCGAAATCCAATAAAGTTGAGCATTCTAACAGTAATGGAAATTCTCTGTTATCAAAGCTATTTGATGATAGAGACAGGCGTCCAATTGATGAGTTATTTCCGGATTGGGATTATCTGGCTGAACTCAAAAAATGGGATCAGGCAAGTGATGCCCCATCATTTAAAATGGAAACATCTATTGAAACTAATGATGCCCAGACGATTCATTTAGAAATAAATACGGCAAAAAAATACGGCAAATGGTTGATCACCCTACAGGATATCACCAAACGAAAAGAAGCTGAAGTCGACCTTATTCAAGAAAAGAAAGTCAGCGACGCAATAATAAATGCTCTTCCCATTATCTTCTATATGTTTGATGAAGAAATGAACCTGATTCGCTGGAACGAGAATATGACTAGTAATACAGGATATTCTGATAAAGAAATGAAAAAACTGAATCCCCTTGATTTCTTTGAGGGTGAGGACATAGGTCGGATTCAAGACCAGATCAAGAAAACGATGAGTGGATCAAAAGGGATCATTGAAGCGGATCTTGTCAAAAAAGATGGGTCAAAGGAACCATTTATTTTTAATGCAGTGCCCTTTCATGATCATAACAAAAAGTTCTTATTGGGTACCGGACAAAGCATTTCTGACCAGGTGGAATATCAGAATCAACTGAAGAATCTTGTTAAGGAAAAAGAAGTATTGATTCAGGAAGTACATCACCGTGTAAAAAATAATCTTGCCGTCATTTCAAGTTTTTTGCAGCTTCAGGAACTTATATCAGAAGAAGAGGAAGTGAAAGCAATTCTCGCATCCAATTATATGAGGGTTAAGTCGATGGCTTTGATCCATGATGAATTGTATAAGGCAAACGACTTTTCAGGGATCAATTTCGAACATTACCTTACTGAGATACTAGCCCTTCTTCAGGAGAAACTCTCGCCAAAGGATAAGGATGTAAAGCTGAATATTAGTTCAGAATCTATTTATATGAATCTTAATCAGGCAGTGCCGCTTGCTTTGATCATAAATGAGCTTGTTTCTAACGCCTTTACATATGCCTTTGAGGGTAGAGATAGTGGTAATATTTGGGTTAGGTTAAAGCTAAAGGGAGATCATATTCATATGAGTATCAAAGATGACGGAATTGGACTCCCGGATGGTTTTAAATTTGAAGAAAGTCCAACGTTGGGAACAACCTTGATTATGTCGTACTCTGATCAAATTGAGGCAGAAGTAAACATTTCTACTGAAGAGGGAACACATTATGAATTGCGCTTTGAAAATAAAAAAGCCAAAACAGGTTCTAACTTTCACATTGCATTGTAACAGCAAACTTTAGTTTAGTACTCGAACATATCCCAGGGTTTTCCGGTCGGCTTTGGAGCTTTTAGGATCATCAGCTCTTTTTTAGTAGGATGTTCGATCTCCATTTTTACGGATCTCAATGCGATGTCCTGATTTCCTCTGTTCTTTGGATTTCCATATTTATGATCACCCCACAGAGGGTGTCCTTCCTTAGCAAATTGCACCCTTATTTGATGTGGCCTTCCGGTGATTAGATCTACCTCAATAACACTGAAATTAGCGTTTTGTTTGATGGTGATAAATTTCAACCGTGATTCTTTAGCTTTTCCCTTGGGTGATTTAAATGCTTTTACGGTATTGCTTCGGTTATCTTTTTCCAGGAAATGTACGAATTCACCATACACCGGAGCCTGTCCTTCAACCAGCGCCCAATAAGTTTTACTGATGGTTCGCTTTCGAATTTGATAGGAGAGGCGAGATGCTGCTTTTGAAGTACGTGCCAGTACCATTACTCCGCTTACGGGTCGGTCGAGACGGTGAACCAATCCCAGGAAAACATCTCCGGGCTTATTGTATTTCTTTTTGATGTATTGCTTACACAAATTCAGCACGTCGGGATCACCGGTATGGTCTTCCTGAGAAAGAACTCCCGCCGGCTTATCAATAACCAGCAGATGATTATCTTCATAAATGATGGGGATGTTGGGCTTGGTTCCGGTAAAATTTGTACTCAAGAGAAAAAATTAGATGAAAAATGATACTCCAAAGTTACGTGGAAATAACCCTAATAAAAATCTAATGAATCAGTGTAATCAGCCGTTCAATTCTATTATCTTTGGAGCATGAGCAACGAAGGACAAGTACAACTCTCTGATAAAGTAGCCAATCTGCCGACCTCACCGGGTGTCTATATTTACAGAGATGCTAACGATTCGGTGCTGTATGTGGGCAAGGCTAAGAAGTTAAGAAACCGGGTTCGTTCATATTTCCAGGACTCCAGGCCGCAAGATGGTCGGATCAAAACCATGGTATCCAAGATCGATGACCTGGAAGTGTTTGTAACAGATTCGGAAGCTGAAGCCCTGATTCTGGAAAACAACCTCATCAAACAATATCAGCCCCGGTATAATATTATGTATCGGGATGATAAGTCCTATCCATACATTTGCATCACCAACGATTCAAAGCCGCGCGTATACCCAACCCGAACGGTCCTGAAAGACGGGAGCAAATATTACGGCCCCTACGATAGTGTGGGCGCAATGAAGCGGATGCTGGAAACCATCCGAAAAGCATTTGGGCTGTGTACCTGTGCCGTTTCCCAAAAAACCATTGACAAAACCAGAGGAGTTCCAAAATGGCATTCCTGTTTCGATGATTATCTGGAAAACTGCTCCGGCGACTGGGACGATGAAGTGTATCAGGCAACCATAAAAAAAGTAGATCGAATGCTGAATGGGAGAACCGACCAGCTTATTCGTGAATTAAAAGATGAAATGCAGATCGCCTCGGATGCCCTGGCCTTTGAAGAAGCTGCTCAACTTCGCGATAGCCTGGAAGCCGTTCAGCATTACAGTCAAAAGATGAAAATGGTGGTTTCCCAAAAAGTAGATCGCGATGTATTTGCCATCCGCAAAGATGTGGAAATTGGAGAAGCTTGCGGAGTCTTATTTAAAGTGAGGGAAGGAAAGATGATCGGGAAATTCCACCGGTTCCTTAAAAATATTGATGGACTTGAGATGGGAGAGATGCTGCAGTCTTTTATAGAGGATTATTACACGGGTCAGTATATGGCGGCTATTCCTGATGAAGTATATTTAAGCCATGAATTACCTGATGCGGAGCCTCTGGAGCAATACATGCAACAGGAACGAGGGAAGATCGTGCCGGTTCATGTGCCGCAGATCGGAGAGAAGAAGCAGCTGATCAAGATGGCGCAGGCAAATGCTAAGCTTCATCTGAATGAACGCGCACTGGAGAAAGCCAAGGCTGAGCGGGATCGAATTCCACATGCGGTCAAGGAGCTGAAAGAACATCTTAAGTTAGATCGGTTGCCGAGAAGGATCGAATGCTTTGATAATTCGAATTTACAGGGAAGCGACCCGGTGGCTTCAATGGTGTGTTTTGTTGATGCAAAGCCTCGAAAAAGTGAGTACAAACGATTTAATATAAAAACTGTGGAAGGCCCTGATGATTTTGCTTCTATGAAAGAGATTCTTATCCGTCGATATTCCCGGGTACAAGAAGAAGGGCAGCACATTCCTGACCTGATCATTGTTGATGGAGGAAAAGGGCAGCTTAGTTCATCTGTTGAGGCTTTGAAAGAAATCGATTTTTATGGAGAATGTGAGATCATTGGACTTGCAAAAAGATTAGAAGAAGTGTTCTTGCCGGGTATGAAAGATCCAATAATGATTCCCAAGAAGTCATCAGCTTTGAAGTTACTGCAACAGGCCCGGGATGAAGCACACCGTTTTGCCATTACTTTTCATCGCCAAAAGAGAAGTAAAAGAACAGTAAAAACAGAATTACTGGAAATTGATGGTGTTGGTGAAAAAACTGCACAAAAATTATTAAAGGAATTTGGATCGGTTAAAAAGATAAAGAAAGCTAAAAAAGCTGAATTACAGGCTTCAGCAGGGAATTCAGTAGGTGAAAAAGTATACAATTTTTTTGCAAAGTAGTTTGTCTAAATATCTATTGATGATTACATGCTAACATTATCATGTTATATGAATATCGGTTCAGTGATAGTAAAATAGTGACAGAAAGGTGTGCAGTTAGAAGCACCATTCTGAAACGCTGATAGCAATCACAAGGTTTATTGAAACAAAAGGTCAGTATCCCGGTTTGATTGTTAGCAGTAAAATCCCAAATTTTAGGGTGACTATTATGAAATTGATCAAAAGACACGTTGAAAAAACTAATTATAAAAGCTTCAAGGACAGAGAGCTTGTAAAGATCTTTCGCGAAAATGCGGATGAGTCTGCTTTTAATGAGTTGATGAATCGTCATCAGCAGAAGATCTATTCATATATCTACAGCATGGTTATGAATCCCGACATAGCAAACGATCTTTTCCAGACTACCTTCACTAAGGTGATCACAAAGATGGACGATACGTATAATGAGCAGGGGAAATGGATAGCCTGGGTTATGCGAATTGCACATAATGCAACCATTGATTATTTAAGAAAACAAAAACGATATATTGACGTTAGTGGATGGAGTGACGAGGACTCTTCAACCGATTATTTCGATCGGATGGAAGATGACAGCGTTGTGGATGCAGATGAAAAAATGGTTGAAACGGAAACCCGATCTAGTCTGATGAAGCACATAGCTAAACTTCCGGAAGAGCAGCGTTCAGTTGTTTTACTGAGGCATTATTACGAAATGCCATTCAAGGAAATTGCTGAACTTACCGATGTATCCATAAATACGGCACTTGGTCGTATGCGATATGCACTCATAAATCTTAGAAAGTATTTTGAGGAAGAACGAGAAGAAGAGCAAAAACATGCACACGGATGAAAACAAAGCTATTCGTTATCTGATGAAGGAGATGGACCCTTCAGAAGAGATGGAATTTGAAAAGCAAATGCGGAAGGATGAAAATCTATTGATAGAAGTAGAAAGTTTGAGGGCTTCAAACAGGAAGCTCTCAGATCTTCCCCATAAAAATCCCCCTGAGGAACTGACAAAATCAATTACCCAACAAGCGGTACAAATACAGTCTCAAAAAAATACGAGTACAACTGATATTACCTTTTTTATTAAAAGGGGAATTGCTGTCGCCATTCTATTATCAGTATGCACAGGCGGGTACATCTATTATTCTGGGTATACTGAAACTCAGCTGGAATCATCAACCGTCAATGATACAGAAAATGTAGAGCCCTGGGTTGACAGAAATGAGATCCTGCGATTTTCAGAAGGGCAACAGATAGAACAGTCTTCAGCTATTCAGGCCGATTTAAACAGAAGTTACCAAAAGCTTCAATTGGTAAATGATCCTTCAAGCGGCAATAGCTCTGGTAACAGTATTTTACTTACTGGTTCACCCAATTAGTCACCTTATAGCCATTAAGTTATGGTATTAATGTGGAAAACTTCAGCACTGAATGTGAATAAGTATTTTTGTATGGCAGTGCACCTCGCTTTATATTAGAATTTATAATAAAACTATATCAAGCATAAAGCAGGATTTAATGGGAAAAGTCATTTCAATTGCCAATCAGAAAGGTGGAGTAGGAAAAACGACTACGGCAATTAATTTAGCGGCCAGTTTAGCGGCAGTAGAACATCCTACCTTGGTTATAGATATAGATCCCCAAAGTAATACCACAAGTGGACTTGGGATCGAGTCGAAAACGGTTAGCAATTCAGTGTATGAAATGATGATCGGCAGTACGGATATTGAAGATACTATACGCCAGACTGAACTCGATTTTCTGGACTTGGTACCTGCTCATATAAATCTCGTGGGCGCCGAGATCGAGATGATAGACCGTGAGGAACGAGAGCGAATCCTTAAAAAAGCAATTGAGAGCGTTCGGGATAAGTATGATTTTATCATTATCGATTGCCCACCTTCATTAGGGTTACTTACCATTAATGCGCTAACAGCTTCCGATTCAATCGTGATACCTGTTCAGTGTGAATATTTTGCTCTTGAAGGATTAGGACAGCTCTTAAATACCATTAAGATCGTTCGTCAGCATTTGAACCCTGAGTTAGACATCGAAGGAGTACTGCTAACGATGTATGATACCAGAACCAGACTATCTAATCAGGTTGCAGATGAGGTTAAACGATATTTTGATGACCGTGTTTTTAAAGCAGTAATTGCTCGTAACATTCGACTTGCGGAAGCTCCAAGCTTTGGGAAACCGGCGCTACTATACGACTCAACAAGTGTTGGCGCGAAGAATTACCTGGCACTTGCCCGGGAAATAATTAAGAGAAATAAGAAATTATTCAAGAACAGCCCGGTTCTTTCAGATTAAGACACATAACTAAATTATGGCTACCAAAAAAGTATTAGGGCGTGGTTTAGGTGCTTTCTTTCCGGAATATCAGGAAGATGAGAAGGAGGTAGATGAGCCCAAAAAAGAAGGCGTCGAGAAAAGTATAGTTAAGCCGGAGGATCGGGTTAATATAGTACTGTTTGTTCCTGTCGATCATATCCGTAAGAATCCACATCAACCCCGAAAAGAGTTTGATGAAGAAAAACTGGATGAGTTAGGAGCCTCTATCAAAAAGCACGGACTCATTCAGCCCATCACCGTCAGGTATATAGGGGAGAAGAGATTTGAGTTGATCAGTGGTGAAAGAAGGCTTCGGGCTGCTAAATTAGCCGGATTAAAAGAGATCCCTGCTTTTATTCGTGAAGCCGATGACGAGCAAAGCATGGCGTTTGCACTGATCGAAAATATTCAGCGTGAAGAACTAAACCCTCTCGAAGTGGCATTGGGTTATAAACGTTTGCTGGAAGAATTTGATTACACCCAAGCCGAAGTAGCTGAAAGGGTTGGTAAGAACCGCACGACTGTGACGAACATGCTAAGGCTTCTGAATTTACCGGATTTCATTCAATCAGCTCTGAAATCAAATCAGATCTCGATGGGGCATGCAAGGGCTTTGATCACCATCGAGGATGAGGAAGTTCAGAAGAAGATCCTGAACAAAGTAATTGATAAGGGATTATCGGTTCGTCAGATAGAAGAAGCTGTACGTGATGTATCGAAGCCATCTGCTTCAAAAAAGAAGTCAGAATCCAAAAAGGAAGAATTAGATCCATTTTATAAGGAAATTTCTGCCCGTTTACGACGTACATTCAGTACAAAAGTAAAAATTAATCCTAAAAAGGAAGGTGGGGAAATCAAGATTGAATACTACTCTGAAGATGACTTGGAAAGAATACTCGGTATCATTGACTCGATCGATTAGTATAGCACTTTTAGCAGGAGTGTTATTTACGGTTGATGGGGTCTCACAATCCTTTTCATCAGCACAGAATTTTGTTCCTCAAAACTATTCCATAGAACAAGCCTTTAATGAAGATTCAGTAAGAACTAAATTCCCCGATCCCAAAAAAGTACTGCGGCAATCACTAATCATTCCGGGATGGGGACAGATTACAAATAAACAGATTTGGAAGGTCCCAATTATTTACGGCCTGATGGGTGGATTGACTTACTACAGTATTGATTTGAATTCGCGTTATAAAGACTACAGGGCAGCGTATTATAATTTAAATCCTGATACCCCGGATGATAACAGGTTTGGTCCCACACCCGGTTATATTGCCCCGGATGCAAACTTAGAGTCCATAAGAGAAGTACGGGATGACCTTCGTAACAGAAGAGATCTGGTGTTCGTTTTTATTGGGCTTTCATATGCGTTAAATGCAGTTGATGCTTATGTGTTTGCACACCTTAGGTCATTTGATGTATCAGATGATCTTTCAATGAGAATTGACATGAAACCAACATTTTTGGCGGTAAATAATTATAGAGCCGCGCCATCCGTTTCACTATCCATAAATTTTTGACAGCTATTTTATTATAACTATATGACCAAAGATCAAAGAGAATTTCAAAAGAGAAAGGAAAGCAGCGGTTTTGACCGTGACATCTGGAGCGTCTTCAAAGTAATGGGAGAATTTGTGGAAGGCTATGATAAGCTTTTCCAGATCGGTCCATGTATTTCAATATTCGGTTCAGCCCGCACAACTCCTGATAACGAGTATTACAGATTGGCTGTTGAGACGGCTGAAAAGATCACCAAAAAAGGATTTGGGGTGATAACAGGTGGCGGGCCTGGAATAATGGAAGCCGGTAACAAAGGAGCTGAACAAGCCAATGGGAAATCAGTTGGATTGGGAATCAGTTTGCCATTTGAACAGGGCATAAATCAGCATGTTGATCCTGACTTTAGCATTAACTTCAACTATTTTTTTGTACGTAAGGTGATGTTTGTGAAATATGCTCAGGGTTTTATTGTATTTCCCGGGGGCTTCGGAACCCTGGATGAATTATTTGAAAGCCTCACACTAATTCAGACAAGAAAGATAGACCAGATACCGATCATACTTTTTGGGAGTGAATACTGGAAAGGATTGATCGGGTGGATAGAAAATACTATGAAAGAGTGGGGAACGATCTCTGATGATGATACCGATCTGTTTCATGTTACAGATTCAACTGATGAGGCCGTAAAAATTATCTGCGATTTCTACAGTGAAAAAGAACCAATGCCCAATTTTTACTTTTAATTCGGAACATGAAAGCGCTTTGCTTAGTTTATTACATACTATTTCATTAGAAAGACAGTTATTATTTTAACTTCAGTGTCATTTTTTATTAAATTCGGCGCTGCAACTAACGATCAAAACAAAAAACGATATGAAGGTTTTAAAAATAAGTTTATGTGCCGCTTTGTTAGCTCTTGTGGCATTCCAAGTTCAAGCACAAGATAGAACTGAAGCAGTTCAACTTTATAATCAAGGATTAGAGCAAGCTCAGTCAAATGATTACGAGTCAGCTATTACAACATTTACCCAGGTAATTTCAGTTGCAGAGCAACTTGGCCCTGAAGGAGAAGACATTAAGGGAAATGCTGAATCTCAAATTCCTAAAATGTATTATGCAATGGCTCGAAGTGCTTATCAAAACTTCCAGTCAGAGCGTAGTATTGAATCACTCGATGATGCAATATCTGCATTCCGTGATGTAGTTGAGATCAGTGAGGAATATGGTGATGACCGATATGCGCCTACTGCAAAGGGAGCGATACCTCAACTTCAATACAGTAAAGCAGTCATTTATTATGGACAAGAAGAATATGAACTTTCTGATGAAGCCGTAGATAATGCGCTGAATGCGAACCCAAATTATGCAGCTGCTTATTTTCAGAAAGCCAGAAACTTCAAGAAAATGAAGGATACCGAAGGTGATGGTATCATTGATGATGATATAGAAGGTATGCTGGAATGGTTTGACCGTGCAATTGAAGTTGGTCAGTCTACCAATAAGCCTGACATTGTTGAAAGAGCTCGTGAATCTGCTCACGATGAATTGTTAGCCGTAGGTACCAGAGCATCAGAAGATGATAATTTAGACTATGCTCTTGAAATGCTTTCCAAAGCACTGGAATATGATAGTGAATCAGAAGATGTGTACTACCGACTTGCTGAAGCACATAACAAAGCAGGCAACGCACAAGACGCGGTTGATGCTGCCAGAACTTCGTTAGAATATGAGAATGGCGGAAGAACTGATCAGGCCAAGATCTATTATGAGCTGGGTTATGCATACCAGACTTTAGGTAGCAAATCAGAAGCTTGCGATGCATTTACAAACGCACTTTATGGTTCATTCAGATCACCTGCAGAGCATAAGATGGAGTTTGAGCTCAAATGTGACTCAACTGCAGACTAAACAATTTGCTTCAAAATAAAATTAAGCCACGTTCATAAACGGACGTGGCTTTTTTTTGTGTAATTAATTTTTATTCCTTTTTTATACAATTTCGGCATTTGGTATCTTCCCGACTCTACGAGTTCACTTTTAAACATTTATAAAAACTCCTTCATGCCCGCTTCAAAACTTGATAACCTTTGTGTTAATACCATCAGAACCTTATCTATTGATGCCGTTGAAAAAGCTAACTCAGGTCACCCCGGAATGCCCATGGGCATGGCTGATGTAGCTTATGTGCTTTGGACTAAATTCCTGAAACATAATCCGAAAAATCCAAACTGGTTCGATAGGGACCGATTTATTCTTTCCGCCGGCCATGGGTCTATGTTGATATATAGCTTGCTGCACTTATCAGGTTACGATCTGAGTCTTGAAGAGATCAAAAACTTTCGCCAAATGGGAAGTAAAACCCCCGGGCATCCCGAGTATGGAATGACCCCCGGAGTTGAAACTACAACGGGACCTCTTGGACAAGGATTTGGAACCGGAGTAGGAATGGCAATGGCTGAGCATTTCCTGGCTGCCAAGTTTAATAAAGAAAATCAGAAGATCGTGGATCATTACACCTATGCAATTGTAAGTGATGGAGACCTGATGGAAGGTATTTCACACGAATCAGCTTCCATGGCTGGCCATATGGGTTTAGGTAAATTGATCTATTTATATGATTCGAACCGAATTTCTATAGAGGGTTCTACTGATCTTACCTTCACGGAAGACACGGTCAAAAGATTTGAAGCCTATAACTGGCACGTTGTTGAGATTGACGGGCACAATCATGATGCTATTACTTCTGCTATAGAGGAGGCAAGATCAGTAACTGATAAACCTTCTATCGTTGTGTGTAAAACACATATCGGGTTTGGAAGTCCTAATAAGCAAGACAGTGAGTCTTCACATGGGTCTCCTTTAGGTGAAGATGAGATTAAGCTTACTAAAGAGGCATATGACTGGGATACGGATAAGACATTTCATATTCCTGATGAAGCACTTGAGAAATTCAGAGAAGCAGTAACAAGTGGTGCGCAAGCTGAGAAGGAATGGGAAGAGCAATTCGCTGAGTATGAGAAATCTTATAAAACAGAAGCAGGTTCTTTCAAAAAATGGATGAACAGGGAGCTCTCTTCAGAATTTGAATCCAGTCTTCCGGTCTTTGCTGAGGATGAAAAAGGAATGGCAAGTCGTGCTGCATCAGGAAAAGTGATCAATGCGATCAAAGATACTGTGCCTAATCTATTTGGTGGATCTGCTGATCTTGCAGGAAGTACAAAAACAGATATCGAAGGATATGGGTCTTACATCGTGGATAAACCAACAGGGCGCACGGTGCACTTTGGTGTACGCGAACATGGGATGGGAGCTGCTGTAAATGGAATGGCTCTTCATGGAGGAATGATTCCTTATGGAGCTACTTTCTTTGTATTCACAGATTACATGCGCCCAGCAATTCGATTGGCTGCGCTGATGAAAGTACCTTCAATTTTCGTACTCACTCACGACAGCATAGGTTTGGGAGAAGACGGACCTACTCATCAGCCGGTTGAACACCTCGCAAGTTTGCGTGCAATGCCGAATTGCACTATTCTGAGACCGGGAGATGCTAATGAAACGGCCTACGCGTGGAAAGCTGCTATAGAAAATACTACAGGACCAACACTTCTTGTCTTAACGCGACAAAACCTTCCAACCCAGGCAAGGACTGAAAACAACAGTGCAAATCTTGTGCAGAAAGGTGGATATGTTTTCGCAGATTCAGATAAAGAAACTCCGGATGCTATACTGATAGGAACAGGTTCAGAGCTTCAATACGCTATTGATGCTAAAGCAGAGCTGGCAAATCAAGGTGTAGACGCCCGAGTGGTAAGCATGCCGAGCTGGGAGCTCTTCGAAAAGCAGGACGCTGCTTATAAAGAATCTGTGCTTCCATCGTCAGTTATTAACCGTGTTTCTATAGAAGCCGGATCAACATTTGGCTGGGAGCGCTATGTAGGGCCGAAGGGTAAAGCCATTGGGTTAAATACCTTTGGCGAGTCGGCACCTTACGAAGAGCTATTTGAACATTTTGGAATCACAACTGATGCTGTAATCAAAGCCGCCTTAGGTAAGTAGAAACTGAACCAAGTTGATCTGCTATTTTGAAGGGCGGTGGATGCATGTGAATGTGACATCGTCCAGCGGATCTACTGAGCCAATAAAAGTTTCCAGCGAAGATTGGATTTTACCGATAATAGTTTTGGCGTGAAGTGAGCCATATATCTCCATCAGAGATTCAATACGCTCTTCACCATATTCTTCTTCTCTGTTATTTCGGGCTTCATTTAAACCATCTGTATAGAAAAGCACAGAATCTCCGGGCTTAAAGTGAAATTTCTTAACCTCCATATTCTTATCAAGCAGCTT
Organism: Gracilimonas sp.; assembly: GCA_040904925.1. Lineage (GTDB taxonomy): Bacteria > Bacteroidota > Rhodothermia > Balneolales > Balneolaceae > Gracilimonas. Next base: position 65,762 of record JBBDSP010000024.1, read on the forward strand.
GGTAGAGGTCATGCCCAAGGCAAAGCCATTTGACTTGAGCTTAAAAGTGGTATCTCTATCATGGTTGTAATAAATGGGAATATTATGCCCTGCCCGTACATACTCAAAGTGCTCTTCATCATTCGGGAAGAAAGCCACACATCCTGTTACAAAGGTTTTGTCTTTACTGTTACTCTTTATGTAATTGTTTAATTGCAGTAAAAGCTCCTTAGGAGCCGGTTCCTCTTTTTTGATTATCATACTTACAAGAGCCTGAAGTCGGACCATATAGAGAGCCGCACTTAATCCCTTTCCGGAAACATCTGCAATTATTACATAGGTTCCTTTTTCAGTTTCAATCACATCCAGGTAATCTCCGCCAACTTCTTTGGCGGTATGTGCAAAAGAGTAGACCTCAAGATTTTTCTTATTGAGTGAAGTGCCGGGGAGTAAACTTAGCTGGATCTCACGGGCCAGGTCAATTTCCTTTTGTACATCAGACTTTTCAAGCAACTCAATAAGCAGCAGCATGAACATGGACAGAAAGCCAAAGGGGAGTAGTAGGTTCCCAATCAGGAAAAATTCAATAACCCCAAAAAAGTTAAGAAGGTAATAGGCTACGAAGCTCACAGATCCCAAACCAAAGATCAGTCTTCGTGTTGGGTTTAGTCTTTGTGTAAGATCAGAAAAAAGGCGGAGAAACTTTACATGCCCGGGAAGTTGCTGTCCTTGTTGTCGTTCAATATCTTCAACAGCTTCTTTATACACTAGCTTCAGTCGTTCAGTGTCAGCTGTAAGTTCTTTTGAAAAACGTTCACGGCTCATACCGGAAACATATTCCTGATAGAATTTCTTGGTGCCGTAACCGGATTGTGCTTCGTTTTTTAAACCCAATGAAGTGCCTGATCTAAATTTATATTTATTGCTTCTTCGTAATAATAACCAAAAAGTTTTGTTTTATTCTGCACGTACGGCAATCAATAATAGATGAGCTTTAGCAATAAGGACTGAAGACTATTTCAATTCGATCTTTGTAGTGTCAGCAGGTACATTTTCCGGAATTACCCGATCATAAACTACCCATGCATCTCTGAAGTATCTCTTTACGATATTAGAAAACTGAATAGCTTTTTCTCGTTCATGGAAATCACCCACATGTACCCGGTAGTAAGGTGTTCTGAAGAATACGTAAGTTTCAGGTTGATAGCCGGCAATAGTGGTATCAGCCCAAGCCCTGAAATTGGCAGCTGTTGTATCGGCACCTGTTACATCCTGACCTGAAAAGATCTGAATTCGGTATCCTTCGTATAAATCTTTTTCTTCTTCCTGTTGTACTTTTACCCGGTTGAATCCTTCAGGTATCTGATTCTCTCGATAGGTGTAGGAATCAGAAAGTGAGGTTCTGAATTCTTTAAGATCTATACCGGAAATTGTGGTTTCATCCTGATAGTTTTCTTTGATCTCGTCCATGGTTTCTTCTACTGTTTGTTCAGTAGTTGAACAAGCCACGGCGAGGATCACTATTATAAAAAGAGATAAATATTTCATGATATAATTTTAGTATCCAACGGGATGCCAAGTGGTTTTAGTTTCCTGAAAATCGGTTACAAAATAGGGAGAACGAGCTTCTTCGCTGTACCAGTCTTTCACAGGTCGCTTTATAATACGTTTAACATTCAGTGATGCATTCTCATCTATCATTTTCTTCATGTCTTTGGGAAGTTCATCCGTATAGCACATTGCATTTACATCCATATGTGTACTAAAATGTTCCGCTAATTCTTTACGAAATCCGGTGAGGATGTTAACAACACCGCCGGGGACATCAGAAGAGTTTAATACTTCTGCAAAACTGATAGCCGGCAGAGGATATTCTTCAGAGGCTAAGACCACGCAGGTGTTACCTCCGGCAATAATTGGGGCGATCACAGAAACCAATCCTAACAACGGACTTTTCTCCGGAGCAAACGCGGCAACCACACCGGTTGGCTCAAGCATGCTAAAGTTGAAGTGTGAGCTAGCAACAGGATTGATTGACCCAAAGACTTGCTGGTATTTATCGGTCCAGCCTGCGTAGTATATACAGCGATCTATTGCAGCATTGATGTCTGCTTCAGCTTCAGCGGTTTTAAAGCCAATGGGACCTAACTCCCGCATGAATTGATCACGACGGTCTTCCATCATCTCAGCAATGCGATAGAGGATCTGTCCGCGGTTGTAAGCACTGCGACTGCTCCATCCACCGAATGCCCCACGTGCAATTTTTACGGCATCCCTAAAATCTTTTCGGGAGCCCTGACAGGCGTTGGCTAACAAATTGCCGTCAGCATCAACGGCTTTGTAGGTTCGTCCGGATTCACTGCGGGGGAAATCTCCCCCGATATACATTTTGTAAGTTTTCTTTATGTCAATTCTTTCTTCTGCCATAATCTGAATTATTTACAATTAGTTTTTGATGTATGCAGCCAGTCCGTGCATTCCGCCTTCTCGTCCCACACCGCTTTCTTTGTAGCCGCCAAATGGGGAAGTTGGATCGAATTTGTTGTAGGTATTGGCCCAAATAACACCGGAGCGCATTTTACTGCTCATCTTGAAGATCTTAGACCCTTTGTCCGTCCAAACACCATTAGCTAAACCATATGGGGTGTTGTTGGCTTTCTCGATACCTTCATCAGCAGTACGGAAGGTTTGAACCGTAAGCACCGGGCCGAAGATCTCTTCTTGAACCACGCGGTTTGATTGAGATACATTGGTGAAAAGGGTAGGCCGAATGAAATATCCATTCTCAGGGATATCACATTTGCTTTGGTAAATGTCTGCTCCTTCTTCCACACCCAATTCGAGATACTTATTAACGGTCTCAAACTGTTCTTTGGAGTTGATGGCACCGATATCTGTATTTTTATCAAGTGGGTCACCGACGATTAGCGTTTCCAATCGGTCTTTAAGCTTCTGGATCACTTTATCAGCAACGCCTTCCTGAACCAACAACCTTGATCCGGCACAGCATACATGTCCTTGGTTAAAATAAATAGCATTAATGATTCCTTCCACGGCTTGGTCGATCGGCGCATCTTCAAAAATTACGAGAGCGCCTTTTCCGCCAAGCTCAAGCGTATATTTCTTATCCGTTCCGGCAAGTGATCTTTGAATGATCTTACCCACGTTGGTAGATCCTGTGAAAGCGATCTTATCAATATCTTTATGATTTACGATCTCGGCTCCGGTCTGACCGGCTCCTGTTACGATGTTAACCACACCATCAGGGATTCCGCAATCTTTTACTAACTCAGCAAATTTGAGTGCGGTCAGAGAAGTAGTTTCAGCGGGTTTCAGGATAACTGTGTTTCCGGTAGCAAGAGCCGGGGCAATTTTCCAGGCCAGCATCAATAAAGGGAAATTCCATGGGATTATCTGTCCGCAAACGCCATAAGGTTCCGGCTTTTTACCGGGGAATGCATATTCAAGCTTGTCTGCCCAACCGGCATAATAGAAGAAATAAGCCGCCACCAGGGGAATATCCACATCGCGAGACTCCCGAATGGGTTTTCCGCCATCCATACTTTCCAACACGGCGAATTCACGGGCCCGTTCCTGCAGCATGCGCGCAATGCGATAGATGTATTTCCCGCGCTCTTTGGCTGAGATACGAGACCACTCACCTTCATAAGCTTTTCGCGCCGCCTTGACTGCTTTGTCTATATCTTTTTGAGTAGCTTCAGCAAATTCGGTGATCTCCTCTTCCGTAGCCGGATTGGTACTTTTGAAATAACGTCCTTTAGATGGCTTTACAAATTTCCCGCCAATAAACAATTCGTAACGGTCTTTAACTTCCGCAAAATCTGTATCTTGAGGAGCAGGAGCATATTCCCAAACCGACTCAAAATCCAGTTTAGAATTTGGCGAAGTAGGTTTGTACGTGGTTTCTTTGGTTTCGGCGTTGGACATAATTCTAAAAGTTTAGTTCAAATCCAGAGTCTTTCTGTTTTAAAAAGAAAGCTACTGGATTATTGAAAATATATTCTTCGATTTTCTGTAATTCCTTACTGTTTCTGATAACTCTGTCATGGAAACTTCGATGCCATCCGAACCTTGGATTTAGTTGCTGTCGGATTTTCTTAGTGCATGCACCTTTAAATCCACGGATAATGGAAGAAAGATTATCACGTTGAGGTCCAAACTTGTTTTTATAAGGCCCCAAGGCCAAAACAGCATGAAAATGATCGGGCATAACTATGAATTGGCCCAAATTAACTCGATCTCTAATTTGTTTAGTCAGTTTCCATTCTCGTTTTATCAACTTTCCAATTGCATTTATTCTCATTTGACTATTAATAATCTCACCAAAAAAATTCTCTCTGTTTTTTGTGAGAATTGTTACAAAATACATTCCCTCATTGCTATAATTATAGCCCTGAAGACGTAAGGAGTTTCGGCGATATGTATTTTGTGGTGAAGTCAAATCTTTATCAATCATTACTAAAATAATCCAGCGACTGGTAGTGTCCGGTTTGTTGTTTTACGATCTGCATGAGCAAGTCATTGGTTAGGGAACTGGCACCAAATCGGAAGTAATCTTTATTGAGCCAGGCGGCTCCAAGTGTTTCCTTTACAATAACTAAATACTGAATGGCTTGTTTCGCTGTTCGAATTCCACCGGCCGGTTTCATCCCGACCATTTTGTCCGTTTCATAATAGAAGTCCCGGATGGCTTCCAGCATAACCAATGTTACAGGCTGTGTTGCGGCAGGACTCACTTTACCGGTTGAAGTTTTAATAAAATCAGCTCCGGCATGCATGGCAATATCACTTGCCTTACGGACATTTTCGAGGGTGTGAAGTTCGCCGGTTTCGAGGATCACTTTTAAATGAGCATCACCACAAGCTTCTTTAACGGCTGCAATTTCATCATAAACCAGATTGAACTCACCATTTAAAAAAGCACCACGGCTGATCACCATATCAATTTCATCGGCACCTTCAGAAACTGCAAATTTTGTTTCCTCTAATCGCATGGAAAGGGGAGCCTGACCACTGGGGAATGCAGTAGCTACACTGGCAACGTTGATATCCGTTCCTTTGAGTTCCTTTTTAGCGACCCCAACCATTCTTGGGTACACACAAACCGCCGCAACTGTTGGCAGATCAGGGATAGCGGGATGAGGCTGTCGTGCTTTCTTACAAAGCTGGATCACTTTTCCGGGAGAATCACTTCCCTCGAGAGTAGTGTGATCGATCATACTTAAAGCTAGTTTAAGGGCCTGTATCTTTGATCCTTTCTTAATACTTCGGGAATTCAGGCGTGCTACACGCTCATTTACACCAATCTCATCAATGGGTGTGATCTGATTAAAATCAGGGTATTTCATCTTGTTTATTTGATTCTGGAAATCTTTTGAGGAAGGTAAGAAATCTTAGGGAAAAGCTTAGGTTGTGAAATTATTTAGGGGGAAATAAAACATAGCTATTGTGAGATAAGGCTAATTTTTGTTAATTCGTTGTGATTCATAGGGTAATTGTGAATCAAAAAAGGGAAGGTTGACAATCATAATTTAAACAATGAGGTCTTAAATATGGAAACGGTAGCAATTAACTGGCTGGCAGTAATAGCCGCATCATTGGTTGGATTCGTAATTGGTTTTGTTTGGTACGGACCGTTATTCGGAAAGCCGTGGATGGCTTCGATTGGTATGACCGAAGAAGATGCTCAAAAAGGAAATATGGCTAAGATCTTTGGCTTCACTTTTGTATTTCAATTCATCATGGCTTATTGCCTGGCTATGTTTTTTGGAGGGGAAGTAAATGGACAGGAAGGTGCCTTTTACGGTTTCCTGACGGGTTTTGGATGGGTGGCAATGGCTCTTGGGGTCAATGCGCTTTATGAGCAGAAATCCTGGAAGTACATCTTTATTAACGGTAGTTTCTGGACCGTTGTATTTACCTTAATGGGGTTGATCCTGGGCGCCTGGAAGTAATCAGGAAAATAAAATTTAAGCCTAACAATAAATCAAATTCGTACATGACGATTTCCCTTTATCTGCTAACAGGTGCTTTAATTTTATTGATTGGGATTTTTTCAAGTAAGCTTGGCAGCAGATGGGGGATTCCTGCACTGCTTATCTTTTTAGGAGTAGGAATGGTTTTTGGTTCAGATGGACTCAATCTGATCTATTTTGACGATTACGAACTAGCACAATCACTTGGAATTATTGCGTTGATATTTATCCTGTTTTCAGGTGGATTGGATACAAGATGGAAGAAAATTCGTCCTATTATTGCTCCCGGTATTTCACTTTCAACGCTTGGGGTATTGATCAGTGCATCGGTAGTGGGTGGATTTGCTGTTTGGCTGCTCAATTTCAGTATTCTTGAAGGTATTTTGCTGGGTGCTATTGTTTCTTCAACAGATGCAGCTGCGGTGTTCTCTGTATTGCGATCTAAAGCCTTAGGGTTTAAATACCGTTTAAAAGAGTTGATGGAATTTGAATCCGGCACCAATGATCCTATGGCTATTTTCCTGGCGCTTGGGGTGATACAATGGCTGACACTCCCTGATTTTGCTATTCCTGATATGCTGATTTTGTTTTTGATGCAGATCAGTATCGGATTAGCTGCCGGATATTTATTCGGCCGATTGATCACCTGGCTCATCAATAATATCAATCTCGAATATGATGGATTGTACCCGGTACTCACGCTTTCATTGGTACCACTAATTTATGCTGCCACGGATCTTATGGGAGGAAGTGGGTTTTTAGCAGTTTACCTCGCCGGATTGGTATTAGGAAACTCAAACTTTATCCATCAGCGCAGTTTGATGAATTTCTTTGATGGACTGGGTTGGATGATGCAAATAACTATGTTTATTACGCTTGGATTGTTGGTTTTTCCCAATCAAATTTTGGATATATGGGTTGAAGGGTTGATCATAGCGGTTGTGCTCATCATACTGGCACGCCCGATCAGTGTTTTTATATCTTTGATGTTTTCAAATCAAAAAGCAAGGGGGAAATTAATGATCTCGTGGACGGGGCTTCGGGGAGCCGTACCTATTATCATGGCGACATTTCCACTTGTAGCAGGAATTGAAAATGCTGAATTGATCTTCAGTATTGTATTTTTTGTAGTGGTGACTTCTGTACTTATTCAAGGCCCAACCATTCCCTGGATCGCCAGAAAACTGCACGTTGATTCTCCCGTTATTTCGAAGACAAAATTCCCGGTAGAATTTGAGCCTTCTGTTGATACAAAAAGTGCCATGAAAGAGCTGGAGCTAGAAGAAGGAGACCCCATTATCGGAAAACAAGTTATTGACCTGAAATTTCCTGATAACTCATTGATCGTGATCATAAACAGGGAAGGTAAATTTTTGGTACCAAGAGGCACTACCGAGATCAAAGTTGGGGATAAGCTTTTGATACTTGCTCAGAAAGAGGATTTGTTGGAAATACGGAAGATCATAAAAGGAAACCATTTCAAGACTACAGTTGCTACTTAATGAGTTATGAATCAACTTTATCAATAAGGTGATTGATACCTGTAACGCGATCTACTTCTAAAACAAAAGCAATTCCGTTTCCGGGTTCATTTAATTCAGCTGATTTAACAATGGCTTCCAACACTACTTCGGTTCGGTCATTTGGAACCAAAGTAAGTACGATGTCTTTTTCAGGCTCAATAGTAAAAGAGAATAGTTTTGCTTTTTCATGTATCCCCGAACCTCTACCGGAAATAATAGTTCCGCCTTCTGCCCCGGCTTCTTTAGAGGCATCGACTACTGCTCCGCATAAACCACGGTTTACAATGGTAATAATCAGTTCAAACGACAAATCTTGTGGTTTAGGCATGGGATTAACTTTTGGGTGATGAAGAAGTTTGAGCACTAAGCAAATGTGCAATACCGCTAATTTTATTGCTTTTGATTACGAACGCAATTCCTGTTCCTGGGCGATCAAGTCGGGCAGCGGCCCGGATTTTTGATATCGTTTTGTCCACAATCTCCAGAGGGACCAAACAAAATATAATTTCTTTTTCGGGTTCAACTTTAATACCTAAAATGGAGCCGGTTTCACGGGTTCCCGTTCCACGTCCCGGAATTATAGTTCCGCCTTCAGCACCGGCTTTTCTGCAGGCTTTCAGAACCCTGCGTGCCAGGTTTTTCTGCACGATTGTGATGATGAGTTTATGCTCATCACTTATAATTCTAACCATCGGCTTTAGCTTCGTTATATTTAAAAAGTAATCCGAGTGTCAATACGGATAAAATGGGGGCTAATGCTACAAGGGCAATCATCCCAAAACCATCAATAAGTGGGTTTCTCCCATCAAGAGTGCGGGAAAACCCCAGGGCAATAGCCAATATAAACGTGACTGTCATGGGGCCGGTTGCCACACCTCCGGCATCAAATGCAATAGACGTAAATGTTTCATTTGAAAATAACATCATCGTCAAAGCAATGAAATAACCGGGACCAATAAAGTACCATAATGAAATACCATATAAAATGCGTGTCATTGCAAGAGCGATAGAAATGGCAACTCCGATTGAAAGAGTGTAAAGCATTATTTTTTTTGGGATATATCCACTGGTAACCTTATCCACTTCATCATTTAAAACTCTTACTGCAGGTTCGGCAAAAGTAGCCACAAAGCCCAAAAGGAATCCCATAGGAATTAATAGCCATTGGTTCGTCCAGTCTCCAACAATTTCACCTATCTCAGTCCCCACCGGTAAAAAACCGACATGCACCCCCTGGAGGAAAAAGGAAAGTCCTAAAAAAGTGAAGATCACACCAATAGTAATGTCTCGAACTTTTTTAAGAGGAAGTTTCAGCATAAAAATCTGGAAGCATGCAAAAAATAAAATCAATGGTATCAAAGCCATTGAAACTTCTAATAAAACATGACCAAATCCTTCAAATATTTTTATATCCATAAACTATGTTTCTATTGGCCGAATATAATTCCTAAAATTAACACGGCAATTATGGGACCTATCGAGGCTAAGGCTACTAAACCGAAACCATCAGCTGATTTTTCATCACTTCGTATTACAGATGCAATACCTACTCCAAATGCGAGAATAAAAGGCACGGCCATTGGGCCTGTAGTAACTCCGCCGGCATCAAATGAAATGGGGATAAATTCATCGGATACCCAGGGAGAAAGAGCAATGCCAAACACAATACAGTAACTAAAAAACAGAATCCATTTGATGGAAATTTTAAATATGATTCTCGCCATCGAGAGTGCAACAAATATACCTAAGCCTAGAGCTACTGGAAAAATCAAAGACCACTTGCCAATGGCACCTTCTGAAACTGTATCTACATACCCGGAAAGTACATGTACATCCGGTTCTGCCACTGTAACTGAAAACCCGAGAATAAAGCTGAAAAGCAGGATCATCCATAGTTTACCGGTCTTTGGAAGGGCAGCACCGATCATTTCTCCAACGGGCAGCAAACCAATGTGTACCCCTAACAGAAATAAAACGAGACCAATGGAAACAAATACAACGCCTACTAAAAATTGAAGCAGGGACGTGAATGGAAGCCAGATCAAGGTGAATTGCAGAACAAGAACCAATACCGTAATAGGTAGGATCGCATAAACTACTTCCCAAATTGTTTCCTGAACTGTTTGCATTAACTGATATTATGCTTTTTGGTTTAGTTGAAGATATTGAATAGTGGGTGGTTTAAGAAGTCTTATTTGGGAGAAGTTTTAAGCTATCAGCTGATCGCTGAAAGCTATTCCTTATACTTAGCAAATCAACCGGTTATTTAGCCAGCTTTACTAAATATTTACTGAATGAACCTTTTAAATCTCTTCTAACTCTTCCGGTATTTTTTCTTCACGGAATACTTCAGCCGCATCGGCAAAGCGGTCAGCCATGCCCACCATTACCAGGCGGTCACCGGCTTTTAGCGTAAATTCTCCGGCAGGATTTCCAATATTATTTCCACCTCGATTTACTGTTAAAATCGTGATCTGGTATTTATTACGTAGCATGAGCTCTCCCAAAGATTTTCCGGCTGCGTATGAACCTTCTTTTACTGCTACAGCCCGGGTATGAAGTCCTTCTTCATCCAGTCCTTTAAGAACCATGAGATGAGCTTCCTGAATACTTCCCCGCATGACCTGATAATCTTCTTTTCGCAGCTCGCCAATATGCTGGCTAATTTCCTCTTCAGGAATGAGATAAGAGCGTAACACATTGGAAAATAAACGAACGGTAGTTTCCATCTCAGCAGGTACAACCTGATCAGCTCCTGCTTTCTTGAGTACTTCTGCCTCAGTCAGATAACGAGTTCGTGCAATAACCTCTATGGTGGGGTTGAGATAATTGGCCAGTTTTATGATCCTCGGCGTAATTCGCGGTTCATTAATTACAACCACGCAGAGTTTGGCTTTATACACCCCGGCATGCTCCAAAATATGCGTTTTGGAGCCATCCCCATAAATAGCATTAATTCCTTTTTCCCTCATTTCAGCTACGGAATTCGGATTCAGTTCAACAACGATAAATGGAATGCCGGTGTCTTTAAATACTTTTGCCAGATTTCTTCCCGCCGGACCATATCCAACCAAAATTACATGATCCTCTAAGTCCGTTGGTTCTTCATCTGAGGCCGTTTCTTTTCGGTTTTCTCCGATCTTCCTCAATGGAGTTTTGGCTAAAAGTTCACCGACTTTTGGACTTATTTTCAGGAAAAGAGGAGTGAGGAGCATTAACAAAACGGAAGTAGCTATAAACACCTGGGAACCCATTTCACCGAATCCACCGGGGGTTAATCCTGCAGGTCGACCGGCTCGTTCCAATACAAAAGAAAATTCCCCGATCTGTGCCAACACAATACCGGCTGCTGCAGCAATTCGGATCGGATATCCGAGTACAAGTAAACTGATGGAACTTAGAATAAATTTTAGCAGAAGAACTCCGGCCGCAATTCCAAGCAGCAGAAATGGATTTTCGATCACAAACTGTAGGTCAAGCAGCATTCCCACCGAAACGAAGAACACGGCGTTAAAAATAGTTTTTAGCGGAAGAATTTCACTGAGGGCGTGATCGCTGTAGTGACTTTCACTTACGACTAATCCGGCAAGGAAGGCTCCAAGGGCTAAACTGACTTCGGCTAAATTCGTCAAAGCAGCGGTTCCAAAACAGATGGCCATTACGGTGAGCAGGAATAATTCCTGCCGGCGGGTTTGAGCTACTTTTTCTAAGATCCAAGGCACAATTTTGCGAGCTAAGACCACCACAATAGTAATGAGGAGCAGAGCTTTTCCAAGGACAATAAACACATCCTGAATAGAATCACTCTGTCCCGATAAAATGGGGACTAAAAGCACCATCGCAATGATGGCGAAATCCTGAAAAATTAGTACAGCCAGAGAAAGTCGGCCCGTGGGAGTATCTGTTTTACCTTGCTCACTGAGTAATCCCAAAATGATAGCCGTAGAACTCAAGGCCACTAAAAAGCCGGTGTAAACCGCTACTTTCCATTCGACGTCTAAGATCAACAGTATACCTACTACGGAGACAACGCTTAATAAAACCTGTAAGCCACCCCCAACAAAAATGGCATTCTTTATTTTGGATAATTTTTCGAGGCTGAATTCAATACCGATGGTAAAAAGGAGGAGGATTATACCGATCTCGGCCAGCATATTTACCAGTTCCTGATCCTGCACTAAGCCAAGTGCATTCGGACCAATGATCACCCCGGCTATCAAAAAGCCGGCAATGGGAACTAACTTAATTCGGTAACAAAGATATGCAATGAGAACGCTGACCAGGAAAAGTGCAACGAGCTCATTTAAAAATGGAAGGCTTACAGCAAAGAGCATGCAGGTCTTTTAGTTTTTAATTTCTTTTTCAGGAAGATATTGAATAGTGTTTGGTTTAAGAAGATTTATTTGGTTGAAGTTTTCAGCTGTCAGCAGTCAGACTTCAGCTTTCAGTTTTTAAGTCATCTCGCGGCGAATGCCCGAGATCTTGTATAAGGCAACTTAATTTCATTTAAGGTATCAGATTCCCGCCTTCGCGGGAATGACTTATGTGAAACTGAAAGCTGACAGCTAAAAGCTATTTCTTATATCGTTCAAACCAACCGGTTATGTAACCAACTTTTCGGAACAGATTACTTGGCTTGGCATAAATGCTGTGTCCGGAACCTGCAATGCGAACCATCGTTGCATCCACTTCCAGCAATTTAAGGGCGGAGTAATACTGTTCAGTTTCACTCATAGGAGTACGGTAGTCTTGTTGTCCGGTGAGTAACATAGTTGGAGTAGTGACATTACCAACTAAAGATAGGGGGGAGCGTTCGAGATATTGCTCAGGATCATCCCATGGTTTTTCGGTAAACCAGTATTTGCTGAAGAAAGGAATGCCATCTGCTGTAAGTACAAAGCTGTACCAGTTGATCACCGGCTTGGCAACTACAGCAGCTGCAAATCTATCGGTCATGCCAATGCTCCACGCAGTCAGTACACCACCGCCACTACCACCGGTAATGAACAGGTTATCTTCGTCTATATAGCCCTGATCGATCACGTAATCAGTTACATCCATCAGATCATCGTAATCCTCGCTTGGGTAATTGTGATTGATGTAAGCCGCAAAATCAGCTCCGTAACTCGTACTTCCACGAGGATTGGTATAAACGACTACATAACCGCGGCTGGCCATAAATTGCAATTCAGGGGAGAATCTTGGGCCATAATTGGTGTGAGGGCCGCCATGGATCTCAAGGATCATGGGGTATTTTTTGTCAGGATCGAAATCCGGAGGGGTTATGATCCAGCCTTGTGTTCTGAAGTCATCCACAGATGATTCCACCCAGAACTCTTCTACTTCACCAACTTTCTTAGCTTTGAATAGTTCTGCGTTAAGGTTTGTGAGTTTTTTATTTGTCATTCTGGTTGGGAAGTGTCCCACAGCCAATTCACTAGGGCGGGTTGCAGATACTTCTGAATAAGCAAAGCGTCCGTTATCAGCTACAGAATACGAACCTCCGCCATAAGGCCTTCCCGTAGAAGCACCTCCCAGGTTTTCAGCAACCTGCGTGAAGTCCCCGTTCAATTTTATATTACCAACTTTGCTGTTTCCTTCTTCATCATACCTAAAAAATAGTGATTCACTGTCTGCTCCCCATGTGATAGAGGAGATATCCTGAGTAACTTCATTAGAGATCTTGCGAAGGTTTGAGCCGTCACGGTTCATGATATAAAGTTCGGTCAGCTGATATCCCAGAAACTGATCTTCATATCCTGTGTAAGCAATATGGTTTCCATCAGGCGATACTTTAGGATTGCTATGCGGTCCTCTTTTATCTGTAAGCTGTGTGGTTTCTCCGGTTTCGATATTCATTTCATAGATCTGTTCATTATTGGGATCTATGTCTGCGTTATCAGATAAGTCAGCTGTGTAAATGATATTACCATCGGGAGTCCATGAGGGAGAACCATAGTTATAGTCTCCGGCAGTCAGCTGTCTCGGAGCTCCACCTTCCGCAGAAATAACAAAAATATGTCTGGACCCATCTTCTACATAGCCCCCTCCATCATTACGATATCTTACTTTATCTATTACCTGTGCAGATTCTTCCCATTTTGCACCTTCGGGAGCGGCAGGCATATCAGGTCGAACTACGGAAGAAGAACCGGGTACGAATTTAGAGAAAAGTAACATACTTCCGTCGGGTGACCAACTAAGGTTACCGGGACTTTCGGTAAGATTTGTGATAGATGAAGCCACTCCTGTGTCCATCCAACGAATAAAAATTTGGTTTGAGCCTTCTTCAGAAGAGGTATAGGCAATACGATCTCCGGTTGGTGACCAGGTCACGCTGCCATACCCGGTTTTGCCTGAAGTTAGAGGGCGGTGGTTCTCCCTGGAAAAGGACATGGTCCAAAGATTCACGAAACGGCGGTCAGTCATTACATCATACTGAACACGCTCGTAAATAACGGTATTTCCATCAGGAGAAATTTCAGGACTTGAGACCATTTGCAGATCAAAAAGATCCATGTAATCGAAATAGGATTCATCAACTTGTGCATGGGTGTTTACGTTTGCTATAAAAGCAAAAACGATCAGTAGCAGATAGTATCTTTTGTTTATCATAATAGAGAAGATTGATTGTGTATTGACTGAGTATAACTTCAAAAAATTATATTATAAAGTGATTGAAAGCTGGTTGAGAATTTAGTCTTGTCCAAAATCTTAAAAGAGCTACAAAAAAGTCTCGTCTGATTCACCTTTCACAGGGCCTATAATTTCTTTGGTGATCCACCCTCCATAAAAACCGCCGGGTTGTGGCTGAACATGTTCACCGTTCACGTAGCAAAAACATTTTGAAGGATAAAAGCAGAGATATCCTTTTATCTTAGAAAATTCTGATTTTGGCTGTGGGTAAGACCAGCCTGCCCGTTCTGAAATTTCATTTTCTACCTTGATATCCCAGTATATGGCATCCCCTTTCCACTCGCATTTCGATTGCCCGACAGTTTTATCAAGGTAATCCATGTTTATATCCGACTTCGGGATATAGAAAGTAGGGGGGCTGGCCGTTTCTAAAACCCTGAATGTATCTGTAGAACGCGCAATGATTTTGTTGGCAAAAATGACCAATATCTCCCGTTCATCTTTTACAATTTTTGGAGGTCTTGGGTAGTCCCAAACGGATTCTTCTCCTTCTTTTGGTTTTATAGCAAAGTCAGGTCTTTTCTGTCCATAGTACTCCCACCCTGAGGGGCCTGTTAAGTCTTTCTTAGAATTTTTACCCATAACTAAATGTCATAAAATTAATTTAGTAAGTATATAGAAAAGTTTAGTACTGCTGCAAAAGTAACCCAAATCAGATAAGGCACCAACAACCAGGCTGCCCATGCTTTGATCTTTTTAAAATGAACAATGGTTATCATTATCGCAATGAGAAGGCAGAGGATCTCAATAAAAGCAAAAAATGGATTCTTGAATCCAAAAAATAAAAAAGACCAGATAGCATTAAGTGCCAACTGAGTTATAAATATATAGAGTGCTGTTTTAATTCTTTTCTGATCAAGCCCCACCTGCCAGATTGCTGCAGCGGAAATTCCCATCAATGTATAGAGTATGGTCCAAACCGGACCAAAAAGCCAATTCGGAGGATTAAAGGAGGGTTTATTAAGTTGTGCATACCAACCGGGGATGGCATCAAGAGTAACACCGCTTGCGATCAAACCTACACCATTACAAAGGAGAACCCCTATTCCGATCTTTACCCAGTATGGAATTTTTGAAATCTTCATTGTTGGATTATACCAACAACTTAGGGTAATAACGAATAGTGTTTATAAATTATGAATTTTTTAAACAGCAGTTTAGAGAGAGAATATTAATAAACCCACAATAGAAATGAGAAGCAGGGTGAGCTTAAGCTTCGCTACTTTTTGGGCAGTGTCAGTTTCTTGCTCTATATATTCTTCTATAATTTGTTCTGAGATCATGGCATTCTTTTTTTATTACAAGAGGTGAAATAGCACAAAATGTTACATCATTTTTTCAGCGAGGAGTTTAACCGAGAAGTAATTAAAGCTTCATTTTAATGATTCATTGAGCATTCTAATCATTAAGTAGAACTTAATGATTGCAAAGTTTTTGAAATTTTTTTGTAAGGAATTGTTCTGAACTAACTCTTACATTGCAAACAAATAATCAAAAACACAGGATACGTTATGAGTTCACTTAATAAAGCGATGATAATAGGTAATCTGGGACAAGACCCGGAAGTACGGTACACACAAGCGAACACTGCGGTTGCAACATTAAATATTGCGACAAGCGAGCGTTACAAAGATAGTAACGGAGAATATCAGGAAAATACCGAATGGCACCGTGTAGTTGCCTGGGGAAGAACAGCGGAGATCTGTCAGCAGTACCTGACCAAAGGCTCCAAGGTTTATATTGAAGGCCCGATCCAAACCCGACAGTGGGAAGACAAGGATGGTCAAAAGCGTTACACGACTGAGATTAAAGCCCTCCGCATGGTAATGCTCGATAGCAAAGGCGGCAGTGGTGGAAATACACAGGGTGGCGGACAGTCACAAAATCAGAATCAAGGTGGCGGAAAGCCTATGAGCAGTAATGTAGAGCTGGATAGCAACTTTGACGATATGGATGATGATCTTCCATTTTAACCCATACCGCTTACTCTTTTAAATCAAACGGCATGAGATATCTCGTGCCGTTTTTTATTTATGCTCGGGTTGATCTAAAATCTTATATTTTAGGAACCATGTACGTCTTTATATATAATTACTACAAAAAATAAATAATCTTATTCATTGGATACACTCGACGATCCTTTCAGTTTGGTTCAAGATTCTCTCCTCACTATGGCTGACAGCTCTATGATTCCCGGCATGGACCCTGTGGTCTTAGGAATACAGCTTTTGGTCCTTTTCATTGGATTGGCTTTTTCAGCAGTATTCTCCGGTTCTGAAGTTGCTCTCTTTTCACTGGCAAACCGAATGGAAGATCTGAAGCAGGATGAGTCGCTCGGTTCTGCGGATGACCGCATCATTAAAATGCTGGAGAAACCCAGGCGACTGCTCGCAACCATACTTATTGGAAATACCTTTGCCAATATTGTGGCATCCGTTCTGGCAGCAGTTATAACCGGGGATATTGTGGCAGCATTTGGTCTGTCTGAAGTTATCGTGTTTTCGATTGAAGTAATTGTCCTGACCTTTATGATCCTGATCCTCAGCGAGATCACCCCAAAGATCATAGCAATCAATAATCCATTGAAGGTTTCGCGAACAAACAGCGCCTTTATTTATATACTTTTTATTCTTCTGAAGCCTTTTGCCAAGCTTATTGCAGACAGTACCATAAGCCTGGAGCGCTACTTGCCCAAGCCTGCAAGTAAAATGACTTCAGATGATATTCGGACCATGGCGGAAGTAAGTGAGCAGGAAGGGTCAATAAAAGAAGACGAGCGTGAGATCATTGAGAATGTGATCGGCTTCGGAAATATTACGGTTCGGGAGATCATGACCTCAAGGGTAAATATTATAGCTGTTTCCATTGATGACTCTCTGCAAGATGTGCTTACCAAGATACGTGAAAATGGGCTATCCCGGATGCCGCTTGTAGATAATGATCTCGATAATATTCTGGGAGTATTATACGCCAAAGACGTACTTCCTTACCTTCATGCGGAAGAAGAAGAGCCATCTCTGAATTGGAAAACTATTTCCAGAAAAGCACTTTTTATTCCGGCCACAAAAAAGCTGGATGACCTGCTTCGTGATTTTCAACAAGAGAAAACTCACATTGCCATTGTGGTTGATGAGTATGGCGGCACTGAGGGTATCGTAACCATGGATGACATTCTGGAGGAGATCATAGGTGATATTACCGATGATAGTGGGGAGGAAGAAACTTTATATACCCGCTTCAAATCAGGGATCTATATTTTTGACGCCAAGATTGATCTGGATGATATGGAAGATGTTCTTGATTGCGAGATCACCACCGAAGACGATGAATACGAGACACTGGGCGGATTGATCTATCACCTTACAGAAAACCTGCCAATGGTAGGGGAGCGGATGACCTTCAAAAATTTAGAAATGACCGTTCACTCTGTCAAAAATAACCGGATCAAAAAGGTGCGTGTTAAAGTAGAAAGTACCGAAGAAGTAAATACACCGGCCAAGTAATTTCATGGTAAAAGTACCAGATGTAAAAGAGAATTTTGACCTCAAGGAATACAACACCATGGGGGTTTCAGCGAATGCCAGATATTTTGCTTCTGTAGCTTCTGCGGATGAGTTAAGACAGTTACTGCTGCAACCCGACTATATTGTGATCCCAAAATTGATGCTCGGCGGGGGAAGTAATATTCTTTTTGTGAATGATTTTGAGGGACTTGTGATCCACTTGGATATCAAAGGGAGAAAAGTGATCGAGGAAGGTGAAAGGGAAGTTCTGCTGAAGATAGGAGCCGGAGAAAACTGGCATGAGGCAGTGATGTATGCTGTGGAGAATGGATGGGGTGGAATTGAGAATTTATCTCTTATACCGGGATCTGTGGGAGCTGCACCTATTCAAAATATCGGAGCTTATGGGGTGGAATTGGAGGAAGTTTTTGAATCTCTAGAAGCCATAGATCTTGAGACCGGGGTCAGTAAAACCTTTGGTAAAAAAGAGTGTAATTTTGGGTACAGAGAAAGCGTATTCAAAAATAAATTGAAAGGAAAGTACATAATAACACATGTTACTTTGAGGCTCCAGAAAGATCCTGAAGTAAATACATCTTACCGGGCCTTGTCTGAACAGCTTGAAGAGAAAGGGATATCAGAACCTGGGATCAAGGATATCAGCAAAACGGTAATCGAGATCCGTCAAAGTAAGCTGCCGGATCCTGCCGATATTGGAAATACGGGAAGCTTTTTTAAAAACCCGGTGATCTCTGTAGAAGCATTCGAAAAACTTCAGAAAAAGTATCCTGAAATACCTCATTATCCTGCAGGAAATGAGATCAAAATTCCCGCAGCATGGCTCATTGATCAGTGTGGCTGGAAAGGGAGAAAAATCGGAGATGCCGGAGTTCATAAAGTACATGCGCTTGTTATCGTGAACTACGGGAATGCCACCGGACCGGAGATCATTGAACTTGCTGAAAAGATCCGCAGTTCAGTGTTTGAAAAGTTTGGAGTAGAGCTGATCCCGGAAGTCAATGTGGTTACATAATTAATACTCATTGTTACATAATCCTCACTAAATAGAACAAATGTCTGTATTTATTATTAAGATATATAGTTGAGAATTTCAGACCTATTCAAATCGTAAAAATCATGAAGAAAAGATCAGTTTATTTTACGCTTATTTTGGCAGTCGCTGTAGTGTTAGAAGGATGCATGAAAGTAGGAGTGAATCCTGTATCCGGAAATAAACGCGTATTTGGTTATAGCTGGGAACAGGAAGTTCAGATCGGTAAAGATGCCGACAGTGAGATCATTGCTCAATATGGTCTATATGAAAATGAAGAGCTTTCAGCTTATGTTTCTGAATTGGGGCAAGCGCTGCTTGAAGTCAGTCACATGAAACGAGAAGATACTGCAGAAGAATTTCGCAATACTGAATTTACGTTTAGAGTATTGAACAGTCCTGTAGTGAATGCATTTGCACTACCCGGCGGATATATTTACGTAACCCGAGGCCTTCTTGCCCATCTTGATAATGAAGCTCAGTTAGCGGTGGTACTTGGACATGAAATCGCCCACGTTGCTGCCCGACATGCGTCACAACGAGCTGCCACTCAGCAATTTGGACAACTTGCCGTAATTGGCGGTGCCATACTGGGACAGTCTCTCGGATATGATGGAGGCAGTATTTTGCAGCTTAGCAGCCAAACCGCACAACTGCTGTTTTTAAAATATGGCCGTGATGCTGAAAGAGAATCCGATGCACTTGGTGTGGAATATTCTGCAATGAAAAACTATCAGGCGACCGAAGGTGCAGCTTTTTTCACTTCTCTGAAAAGGATATCTGAGACACAGGGTGGAGGAATCCCAACCCTGCTTTCAAGTCACCCTGATCCCGGTGAACGTGAGCAAACCATACCAAGACTTGCACAGGAATGGGCCGATAAAGGGTATGAACAGACTATCTTAGATAAAGAAGAGTTTATGGGAATGATAGATGACATCATGTTTGGCGAAAATCCGCGGGAAGGCTTTCGCTCTGAAGGCATGTTCTACCATCCGGATCTTGAATTTCAGTTTCCGGTACCCGATGGATTTCAATTACACAATCAGCCCTCAGCAGTTATTATGGTTAATGAGGAGCAAAACGCTATCTCACAATTCACCATAGATTCTGAAAACGAAACACCTCAAGCATCAGTAGAAGCATTTTTAGCACAGGAGGGGATAACTACTGAAAGTGCATCGGAATATTCATCAACCGGAATTAGTGGGTATAAAGGAATTGCTACAGCTGCTGCACAGGATGGATCAGAATTAAAAGTACAACTTACGGCCGTTGGATATGGTGGATATATTTATCGCTTCTTAAGCTACACCACATCAGCTCAATATGACAATTATGAAGCAAGATTCAGTTCAATTCCGGATGGTTTTAAAGAACTTACTGATTCGACCATCTTGAATATCAATCCCGTTCGTCTTCAGCTGATAACTACTTCTCGCTCGACAGCTTTCAGTGAGTTTCTCCCTGATGATCTACCAATGGAAATTCAGCCCATTGATGTTGCTATTATTAACCAGGTGGAGTTAGATCAGAATATTTCTTCAGGGACTGTTTTGAAAATTCCTGTTCAATGATGAAGTGATAAAGTGGGTAAGTAAGAATTTTCGCATAATCATAAGATCTCCGAAGATTGGGTATCTCTGTGGGTCTCGGTTGTTGTACTACCTATTACCACGGGATGGGTTCTGAAGCTACAATCACTCATCTCTATGAGATTTCTTTTTCTCCAAAATATAGTCTGGAGCTATAGCTCAATCTTTCTCATTCGTGTTCAATTGCTGGTTAAAAATATAGCCCCCTTGTTTCTGCACCTTACTTTCATTGAAAAACTGATATCCCTGGAAAATTTGGTCAGATTCAGCTTTAAACCTCAGAGAGAAAAACACTATCTTTGACGGGAATTTTTGAACCAAAAAACTATCTGATGATCTCTCGCTATTCCCGTAAAGAAATGTCTGACCTATGGACCGATGAACAGCAATTTCAAGCTTGGCTCGATGTCGAACTGGCTGCATGCTGGGCCTGGGCCAAACTCGGTAAAATACCCATGGAGGATGTGGACAAGCTCTACGAGAATGCTGGATTTGATGTAGACAGAATCAAAGAGATCGAAGCTGAAACCCGCCACGATGTGGTTGCCTTTACCCGTGCCGTTTCCGAAACGCTGGGCGATGAAAAAAAATGGGTGCATTACGGACTTACTTCCACCGATGTGGTGGATACCGCCTGGGGAGTTCGTCTAAAAAAAGCCAACGCCATTTTACTTGAAGGCCTTGAACGTATCGTTGATGTGCTGGCCGAAAAAGCCAAAGCTCACAAGTACACGGTGATGATGGGCCGCACCCACGGCATCCATGCTGAGCCGACCACCTTCGGATTAAAATGCGCCCTCTGGTATGCCGAGATGAACCGGAATCTGGAGCGATTTAAAAAAGCCGCTGATGATGTAGAATTTGGAAAACTCTCCGGTTCGGTTGGAACCTTTGCCAACATCCCGCCGGAAGTGGAAGAATATACCTGCGAGAAATTAGGATTGAGTCCGGCGCCTATTTCCACTCAAACCTTACAGCGCGACCGTCATGCTTACTACCTATCTACACTGGCCCTGATCGGTTCAACGATGGAAAAGATGGCGGTGGAAGTTCGACACCTGCAACGCAGTGAATTGCGGGAAGCCGAGGAGGCTTTCCGAAAAGGGCAGAAGGGATCATCCTCCATGCCGCATAAGCGAAACCCGATCAGTTCCGAAAATATCTCCGGTTGTGCCCGGGTACTTCGCGGCTATATGGTCACGGCGTTTGAGAACATTCCATTGTGGCATGAACGGGATATCTCGCACTCTTCCGCCGAACGAATTATCCTGCCCGATGCCACCACTTTACTTGATTACATGCTGAACCGCTTCGCCGGTGTGATCGAAAACCTGGTGGTATTCGAGGACAACATGGAAGCCAACATCTGGAAAACTCAGGGATTGGTTTTCTCCCAGCGACTCCTCCACAAACTCATCGACAAAGGCATGCCTCGCGAGCAAGCCTACGATACTGTTCAGCCGCTCGCCATGAAATCCTGGGAATCTCAAACGCTGTTCAAGCCCATCGTGGAAGGTGATGGAACCATCACGGAAGCCTTAACTCAAGAAGAAATCGACGACGCTTTCGACCTCAACCACCACACCCGAAATGTGGATGTGATCTTTAAGAGAGTTGGACTGGAGTGAGGAGAGTTTTGAGTTTCACTTTCGGTCTGACGGCTCCAAGCCCGACTGACCGATTGGTGGATTAATTGACAAAAATCGCCTCTATTGGGTCATGGTGATCCCGATCTGTCGCGACTAAGTATCTTCACGGGTTTATATCGTTTGCTCAGTGTAGAAATTCCCAACTTGGTCGCTGGGAATGAGTTAAACCTTTTTTCCAATTCATCTGTGCTTTCCCTATAATCCGTTGTTATTCAACTAACTTATAAATGAAGATCAGATCATAGTTCTATATGGCATTATTCCAGCATTCGGTACTGAATAAATATTTATCGGGGATTGACGAAAAACAGGTGGATGAAGCCTGGGAAGCTTTTACCGCGCATTTCCATAATCCCGAAGTGCAGGAAAACATCCGCAAGGCAAAAGAGGAATCCTATCAGGAAGGATTTCTGGATGATATGTTTGTAAAGGTGCTGGGTTATACCAAAAGTCCCGCTCCGAATTATAACCTGGTGGTGGAGCAAAAAAATCTAAACGATTCCAAAAAGGCAGACGGAGCTTTATTAGACGGTGATAAAATCCGCGGGGTGATTGAGCTGAAAGGCACCGAAACCACCGATCTCTCCAAAGTGGAATCGCAGGCGTTTGGCTATAAGAACAAACAGCCGGATGCCCTCTACGTCATCATCTCCAACTTCGAGAAGCTGCGGTTTTATATCGACAACGCCGTGGACTTCCTCGAGTTCAATCTCTTTCAGCTCACCAAAAAAGAATTCAAGGTGCTGTGGCTGTGTCTCGGCTTTCCCAATTTTGTCAAGGGATTGCCGAAGAAGATCAAAGACGCCTCGCTGACCGAAGAGGAGAACGTCACCAAAAAGCTGTACAAGG
>JBBDSP010000025.1:0-244284 GCA_040904925.1 Gracilimonas sp.
TGTATATACATACAACATACTGACCTTTCAACACGTCCGGATAAAATAAAAGCCTGTCTTTTCACAGACAGGCTTTTGCAGTTCTTTAGGTTAGTTAAAATAGTGTACCCCAAAAAACCCAAACCCTTAAAATATTAACCGGTTTAATTATCGTAAAGATATCTGTGGCATGCACTACATATTCATGCGGTTTTTAAAAAAATACTGTTCAAATCAACTTTTCACGAAGCGCTTTAGCTACTGCTTCACTTTTATTACTCACTTCAAGTTTATTATAGATATTTCGAATGTGATACCGTACACCATCCACAGATAGGAATACTTCTTTTGAAATACCTTTGTATGAGTTTCCTTCAGCCAGAAGTTTAAGCACCTGAGTTTCTGTATCCGAAAGATCTATTATTGAGTCTTTCGACTGTTGAAAAGAAGAGATCACTTTACGAGCTATATTGGGACTCATAGGCGAACCACCGTGATGGGCCGAATGCACTGCTTCAATGAGTTCATCTGGGGTTACTTTTTTAGATAAATATCCAATAGCACCGTTTTTCAAGGCTTTAAAAATCCTTTCGTCATCGTCGTGAATGGTAACCATTAAGACCGCTACTTCGCGCTTCTTCTCTCTGATTATTTTTACCCCATCGGTTCCATGCATACCCGGCAGCTGTATGTCTAACAAGATCACATCAGCCTTGGGAATCAAATTCCCTTCAAAAGCTTCTTCACAGCTTTCATATTCAGCAAGTACTTTGAGGTCGGGTTCCATGTCTAGCACAGTGCTCCATCCCTCTCTCATGTACTTATTGTCTTCAATTATTAAAATATTGATCATTATTTTCAGGCTTTAGTCCCTAAGTAAACAAATAATTACCCAAAAGTAACCACCCAAATGGGCAGTATTTGTATAGGCTGAATTCAACAGAAAAGAAAGCCAAAAAGGAGCCAAAACAATCTGTGGTAATATCAGAGTGGCCGGTTCCATTCAAGACTACAAAACCAACAACAGATACTGATGTTTAGATTCAGGTGGATTATTTACTTAAATCGACAGAAATCATTTAGAAAAACTTAAGATCCACTTTGTACCTGTTCCAGGGGAAGTTTCTAATTTAATTTTGGCCTCAATCAATTTTGCTCGTTCCCGGATGTTCGTTAACCCATTCCTATTATTTTCTTTTTCAACATTTATTCCAATTCCATTATCGGCCACTTCAAGGTTAATTATCCGATCTGTTTCTTTAAATGAAATAAACGCTTTTGTAGCCTGGGAATGAGTGATCAGGTTATTGACCATTTCTTTATATATAAGCCAAAGGTTTTGTCGTAATTCAAGCCTGACGGGTATTTTGAATGTTTCACCTACTTCAATCTCGTAGTCAATATCTCTGCTGTCAAATGCATCTGCCGCATAGCGTTTGCATTTTTTTAAGAATATGGACCAGTCATCTTTGGATGGATCGATTGACCAAATGATATCATTGATCTTTTCCTTTGCTTCAGTTGCACTTTCTGAAATGAGTGTTAAGAAATGTTCTGATTTCTCATTCGATTGATTCCCAACTTTCTTTACCGCATCTGTAAAAAAGCTAATACTGCTTAACGTTGCACTTAGATCATCGTGGAGATCACGAGCTATTCTATTTCTTGTGCGTTCTTCTTTAAGCAAATAATACATCCGGTATTTATAAACTGAATACAATATCAAAGCCAAAATGAGCGCTAAACTAATCCGAAACCACATAGTCTCCCAAAAAGGATGGGCAATCGTTATTGGAACCACGATCGTACTTTCTGAATCTGAGGTATTCAAGAACCTGACTTTAAAAGTATATTCTCCAGAGGTAAGGTTTGTATAATTTATGGACTCAGTTTCACTTCCTTTCAGCCAGTATGGGTCCCGCCCTTCAAGCATATACTCAGTCAGATAGTTACGGCTTATATCAAAGTTTAAAACCTGAAAAGAAAATGATATAAAATCCTGAGTGTGATTAAGAGATAGTTTTTCATAAGTTGGGCTGAAATGGTTGACAGGTATTTCATTATCGTAGACATTTATACCCGTTAGAATAATGTTTGGAGGATCTGCTTGTGAACCAAAATTTTCGGTTATAACTCGCAAGATCTTGTTCTTGTGATAAAAATATATCTCATCATTATTGGTATAGAATTCCCCCCTGCCCGATAAGCTTAAATACCGGGGAAGATTGATAGTCTGAATACCTTTTTCCTCAATATCAATTAAAGAAAATCCACTTTTGTGAGCAATTAGCATATTAGAGTCAAAAGCTGCAAAATCATATATATCATCTGAAAGTAGTCCCCCCTCGCTGCTGATCCTGGTAACTGAATCTATGCCTGTGCTATTTTGATAAAGGATATAGCCCCCCTGATAAGAACTTCCCATCCATATATTTCCGGCATCATCCGTTTCAATCTCTGTAATAAATCTTGATATTTCCTTAGGGTTGATGTAAGCTGACAGTTCCAGTTTAGACGAGAGCTTAGAATTAATATCAAAAATATTGACTCCTTTATCGTCCGTTGTAATCCAGATATTATCCTCTTCACCTTGCTTAAATATCGTATTTAACCTGTCCCCTGTAATCGTTGAACTATCTTCGGGATCGTGTTCAAATAAATCCAATTTATCTTCTTTCGGTTTGTAATGGACTAACCCTCCATCTGACGTTATCCACAGATCATTACTGTCATCTATATGAATATCAAAAAGGCGGTCCGTTCCGGGCTTGCCAAGTCGACCAATTACATTGATCTTAGAAAAAGATTCGGTCTTTATATCATATTTGTAGAGGTTGAGATTTGAGGCTATCCAAAGGACATTGTCTTGATCCTCAGCTACTTCGTAGAAAATGGAAGTGTCAAACCCGGGATCAAAAAATTCAGCTTCGTTAAGTTCAGGATCTGCACGAAAGAGTCCTTGGTTTGTGGATATCCAGTATGATCTGTCCGAGACCTGAACCATGTGATTGATTACCAAATTCGAAGTATTCTGAACCCCCTTCCAAGTATTATGTACCTGTTCAAAAACTGGATTCTGTTTGAATTTAAAAACTCCCTGATTATCTGTTCCCACCCAAAATTGTCCCAGTCTATCCTGAGTAATGTGCATAATATAGCCATCAGAAAATGAGTTCTGGTTTTGACTATCTTCAATAATTTGAAATTCCCGACTGCCAGATTCCAACAATGCTAAACCTCCCCCATAGGAACCAATCCATTTATTCTTTTCTTCATCTATGTAGATGTCCCAAATAAAGTCACTCGGCAAAGCCCCCTCAGTATTTTCATCCAATCTAAAAAATTCAACCGAATCCTTTGCGAGGTGGATTCTTGTAAGTCCGCCAAATTTAGTACCAACCCAAATAAGGGAATCTTCTTTGGAAAGGCTCATTACAAAGTTGTCGCTTAGACTTATAGGAGAAGAATTGGTATCAAAAATAACAGAGTTGTTTGAATCAATGTCATATTTGATTATTCCTTGACCATATGTACCCAACCAGAGATTCCCCTCATCGTCTTGCTCAATATCTAAGATGGATAAATTATCTATCGACAGATTTATTCTTTGGAAACTAAAATCGTCATTCCCCATTTCAACCACTCTATTTAAACCGCCTCCATCCGTACCGATCCATATAACACCGTCCTCATCTTCAAAAATAGCCGTCACAATATTATTGCTGATCGTGGTTGAGTCCTGAGCATTACTCATAAACGACTTAAAAACATCCGTCCTGTAATTATAAACCCCAACGCCGGCCCCCTTTGACCCAATCCATACCCTGCTCTTTGAATCCTCAAAGCTCAGCCAAATAAGGTTAGAAGTTAACCTGTTGTTAGGTCCATTTTCATTTCTAAAAATGGAACAATTATTCCCATCGTACCTGCAAATTCCTTCCCTGGTACTGATCCACATGAAGCCAAAACTATCTTGCATGATATGGTGAACAGCATAATGAGGTAATTCACTTTCATCTATTGCATTCGTAAAAGAAAAGGTTTTAGAACTTTGAGCATGGACGGGGCTGTATCCCGAAAAACCAACAAAGAATACAATTGACAGAAGAAGTGAACGGAAGAACAATAAGCTAAAAGATCTTTTGCTAAACATGCTCAATTAATTACTGAGAACTTGAATTGTAAGCAAGCACCTATTACTCATCTCCACGTAGTGCTGAAGCTTATACTCTGCCGACTCGATTTGGGTGATCTCCTGCCTGATATCCTGTAAGCTCATTGGAGGTAACGGAAGGGCTTGCTGTACATGAGCCGTAATATCGTTCATTAAAAAGCTAAAAAAACATATTCTAAAAAGAAAAAAATCCGACTTACCACTAATAGATGAACTCCCATCATTTATTGGAAATTCATACCTACTTCTTGAAAAAATATACCGACCCAACCTGCCAAACATAAAAGTGACCTTCTCTGCACTTTAATAATATTCATTGTCTGCGCCTAAAATAAAAAATAACCGACTGTTTCCAATCGGTTATTTCGTTTATAAAATTGTGAACAAAATCTTACTTGATCAGCATCATCTTCCGAGTCTGCAAGAAATCTCCAGCCCTTATACGGTAGATATACATACCTGATGATAACAAGCCCGCATCAAAGGTAGCCTGATGGCGACCTGCCCCCTTCCGTTCATCCACTAAGGTCATGATCTTCCTTCCCAGCATATCAAAGACCTCAAGCCGTACCTCAGCCGCTTCGGGCAGCGCGTAGTTTATCTGCGTGGTTGGGTTGAAGGGGTTGGGGTAGTTTTGCCCTAATGTAAACTCTTTAGGAATATTACCAAGGTTCTCATTAGAGGTTGCCAAAGCAGTATTGAAGGTAAATGTATCAGACCATTCCCCGGTCTTATCAGAATTTTCTCCTCTAACCCTCCAGAAGTACCCCGCATCGGATTCCAGATCTTCCATTGGGGTAAATTCAGTTTCAACTATTGTTGAATCGACTATAATGCTTTCAAACATATCATCATCAGCAAGTTGAATCCGATATGACTCAGCATGTTCTCCATTGTCCCACTCGAATATGACGTCAAGCTCTACATCTTCCGCTTCATTCTCAGGAGTCAGGAGTGTTATCTGTTCGGGGATCGGTTTCACCGTTGTGAAACTCCAGGCCTCGCTCCATGCACCTGTACCTGCCTCATTTATCCCTCGCACATGCCACCAGTAGGTAGTGTTGTGTTCTAAGTTGTTATTAAATGTGAAAGCAGTATTTGTTAATCCGGTCGTATCAGCGATCAGAGAATCAGGATTAAATGAACCGCTTAAAGAAATTTTAAGCTGATATTCATTAGCTCCGTCTGCTTGTTGCCATATAAACTCCGGATCTAACTTAACAGCTGTAGAATCTTGTTTAGGATCTGATAAAGTCACCTTCTCTGCTTTTGCAACTATAGTCGTAAAACTCCAGCTTATAAACTGATTACCTAACCCATCGGCATTTTCTACAGCTCCGGCCGGGATGCTTACAGTGTATTCTTCTCCATTTATAAAGTTATTATGCGTTATGATGACGGTCGAGTCCGTCAAACTTCCAGAGACGCCCCCTAACTCAGTTTCGCCGGAATCTTTGATGGTAATACCAGATAAGTCAATTTCGTTCACTGGTTTGTCGAAGCTCACACTCACGGTTGCATCCAGTGCTACACCCGTAGCACCGCCCTCCGGTGCTCGGGAAGCTACAGCCGGACCTTCCAGTATAGCCGTAAAGCTCCAGCTTACCGCTTCATTGGCCACTCCGTCAGCGTTTTCTACAACACCGCCAGGGATAGTGGCCGTATAGGCTTCACCCTTCACAAAATTGTCGTGGCTTATGGTCACTGTTGAATCGGTCAGGCTGGCCGAGACATTTCCCGCCGAAGTGCCTGAGGCATCTGTCAGCGTAACACCACTCAGATCTAATTCAGTGACAGACATATCAAAGGTTACCGACACTACCGCATCCAGCACTACACCGGTGGAACCATCGGCCGGTTCGAAGTTGGCCAGATCCGGTGCATTTAAAATAGCCGTAAAAGTCCACGAAACCGACTCATTGCCTACCCCATCGTTGTTTTCCACAGCTCCGGCCGGTATTGTTACTGTATATTCCTCATCATTGATAAAATCATCATGAGTAATGGTTATCGTAGAATCCGTCAGGCTCCCGGAAACGCCGCTTAATGCATCCCCACCCGAATCCTTGATCGTAATCCCACTCAGGTCAACTTCATTTACTGCCTTATCAAAGATAACCGAGACCGTCTCGTTTAGGGCTACACCGGTCGCACCGTCGGTCGGTTGTAGACTTGCTGGGGCGGGGGCTGAGAGAATACTGGTGAAGCTCCAGGAAATTTCTTCATTACTAAGGCCATCCGTACTTTCTACTGAACCGGCTGAGATATTGACCGTATATTCTTCCCCATAGGAAAAATCATCATGTGTAATCGTTATCGTCGAATCGAAAAGAGTTGCTGTAATATTCCCAACACTCGTTCCATCGCTATCCATGATATCCACTCCACTGAGGTTTACCTTTGTAACAGCTTTATCAAAAGTAATCGAAACGGATTCATTGACAGAAATCCCATTGTTTCCATCTTCGGGATTTAAATCTGATATAAAAGGTGGGCTTGGGGCTTTGAATTGTAAAATATTACCACCCCCAGTACCACCATCATGACCAACCGCCCATCCGGTGTAGGCATCTACAAAAACCACACTTTGCAAACCAGCGGTAACATTATCTTCAACCGTCCAACTTACGCCTCCATCATTTGTTGTCAAAATTGTCCCATCATCTCCAACAATCCATATCATGGTTTCACTTACAGCATGAACCTCTCTTAAATTTCTAGAAGTTCCACTACTTTGTGAATTCCAAGTAGTACCCCCATCATCAGTATGTAATATCACCCCATTCTGCCCGGAAGCCCAACCTTCACTTTCATTCACAAAATCAACGCTAAATAAATAACCTGATTCTCCGCTACTCTGAGAAATCCAGGTAGCACCTCCATCTTCTGTATAAAGAATTGTTCCTAATTGCCCAACTGACCACCCAATATTCTCATCAATGAAATCAATCCCCCACAAAGATACAGAAACACCACTATTTTGTGCTACCCAGATAGAGCCACCATCATTTGTATATATAATTTCACCATTATAACCAACCACCCAGCCGGTATTATTGTTTGCAAAGTGAACCCCATTTAAATTAGTAGATGTAATACTTGTTTGACTATTCCAGGTTTCTCCCATATCCTCAGTTTTTAAAATAATATCACCAGTTCCTACTGCCCAACCAATAGTCTCATCAATAAAGTAGACATCACGAAGTGATTCGGTTGTTCCACTTTCCTCTTTAACCCAACTTTCCCCTGTATTTGTGGTCGAGAGAATTTCACCATTCTGACCAACAACCCATCCTGTAGTACTATTGACAAATGAAACTCCGTAAAGGGAAAAAGGCGATCCTTTAAGTTTTGATTCCCAACTTACGCCCCCATTTTTTGTATGTAATATTTCTGTCCTTTGTCCTACAGCCCATCCATTATTTGCATCAGTAAAAAATATACTATTCATCCAGTCCCTATTTACTTCATGTTGAATAGTCCAGTTTGTACCTCCATCATCGGTATACAGAATTATACCATCACGGCTGAGTGCCCAGCCTGTATTGGCATCCACAAAATGAATATCCTCGAACAAACTGCTTACCCCACTATTTTGAAGAGTCCAATTCGTACCACCATCCGTAGTATGTAGTATTTCTCCCTGCCCGCCTGAGGTCCAGCCTGTATTTTCATCAATAAAATGGATACCATAAATCCAACTGTATTCATCACTCGTTTGTGTATTCCAGTTATCACCGCCGTCAGTCGTTTTTAAAATAGTTCCATTGGTACTACTCCCTACCGCCCAACCTGTTGAGGAATCAATAAAATGTACATCGTTTATTCTATCTGTTGTGCCGCTGCTTTGTGGTATCCATGTTGAGCCACCATCAATTGTATGTAAAATTGCACCATTATAACCAACCACCCAGCCGGTATTTGAATCAACAAAAAAAGCTTTAAATAAACTACCTGAGTCTACAGTAGTTTGAACATTCCAATTAGCACCACCATCATTAGTAGCCAAGATCAATCCATCTTCTCCGGTACCATCTGTTGAACCTACAACCCATCCAACATTTTCATTAACAAAGAAAACACTACTAAAGGGTGAACCATCATTATACTGATTTGTCCAATTTTCACCACCGTCATTCGTAAACCAAATATCTCGACTACTGACCATCCATCCAGTATTTTCATTTAGAAAATAGATGTCTTCGATAGTATCCCCAGTTGGAATTGGACTTTGTTTAGTCCACTCGCCATCAGATTGTGCATGAGCAAGCTCTGCATCAAAATTTAAAAGTAATATTAAATAAGTGGCAAGATATAGTAACTTTTTGATCATAATTACATCTTTGGTTCACAGAACTTTTAAGGGAATAGAAGATGCTAATTATGAACACCTATACTCACACCTTAAGCCGATTGTCCTTTTCCATTTTTACTAACCTATTTAATCAGAGTCAACCTATCACTACATAGTTATGCAGTATTTTGCATAATAACAATGACTTACAAAATTATAGATATATACTTATCAATAGATTATACTTAAGCCCATACTTGTGATTAGAGAGTAGTACAAACAAAAAAACCCAACTACTAAATATTCGAGGTTGTGAGTTTGAATTGTCATCTAGTCATCTAACTTCTACAATTTTCAACAAAATACAGTTGGTCGAATACAGTGGAAGTTTTTCTTCAAAATTATTTGATAGAAACTCTATCTTTTTTCGATTTCAAAATATCCTTCTACTTCAACCACTTCTGAACCTGTTATTGCATAATAGCCAGTAAAAGTTTGTCGATTTTCCAGTGCTTCTTTATAGCCATCCCAATTTATTACAAAACGTTCCTGACCATTGTCTCCGTAATAAAGATCAAGCACAGCGTTGTCTATCATTTGCCCGAGATCTCCTCCGGTCCATTTCCATGAAGTAGTGGGCAATGATGAACCATCATCTCCTTCTCCACGTACTGTTTCTTCATCCTCAAAATAGTAGACGGTACGTGAAGAAATATACAAATCATCCGGATTGGAAATAATGTCCGTGTTATATAAAACAACTTGATGCCCAGTTAGGTTTGCCGGAAGTTCTGATGGTAATTCAAAGTTTTCATCTTGGCATCCTGCAAATGTAAAAGCAAAAATTAACAACGTACCAAACCAATTCGTCTTCTTAATATTTGTCATAATCTTACCCCGATTATTTTTTATTCTTGTTGTGATTTTTGAAACTCATTTTATCAGCATCATCTTCCGAGTCTGCAAGAAATCTCCAGCCCTTATACGGTAGATATACATACCTGATGATAACAAGCCCGCATCAAAGGTAGCCTGATGGCGACCTGCCCCCTTCCGTTCATCCACTAAGGTCATGATCTTCCTTCCCAGCATATCAAAGACCTCAAGCCGTACCTCAGCCGCTTCGGGCAGCGCGTAGTTTATCTGCGTGGTTGGGTTGAAGGGGTTGGGGTAGTTTTGGGAGATCATGAAGTCTTGAGGAATTTCAAGTTCAGGATCACGAGAAGTAGAGGTTTGATCTTGTCCGGACACATAGATACTATCGATCGCCATACTGTTCCCATCGCTGCCCACATACTGCCATCCAAGTTTTACTGTATTTTCATTTGTATATCCACTT
Source organism: Gracilimonas sp. (assembly GCA_040904925.1). Classification (GTDB taxonomy): domain Bacteria; phylum Bacteroidota; class Rhodothermia; order Balneolales; family Balneolaceae; genus Gracilimonas. The sequence continues at coordinate 9,787 of JBBDSP010000025.1, forward strand.
AGATCTACTTCTATCTTACGCCACTCAAATCCTCCTCCATCATCTTCTGTTTGCCATAACTCTGTCCAACTTTCATGATTGACATCGGTGGTGATCTTCAACTTCATTACTGCATAACTGAGATAGGTAGTGCCATGAAGCACATAAAAGCTGAGTTGAGGGTCAGTAACAGTCGTCAGATCTAATTCAGGGGATATCATCCATTCATCCTGGTCTTCTGCTACCCAAGGGATTGCCGCTGAACCATCATCTTCAGGATCAATTTGATCAAATCCCCAGTCTACAGTAGCCCCCGGAAACCAAAAATAATCTTGATTAGTTATCACCCGTTCCCATCCATTAGGTGGGAAACCAGTATCGTCAAAATCTTCGTACAAGAGGGTGACTATTTCTGAACCTGCCCCATCATCGCCTTCGTTTTCAAAGGTAATAGACTCAATGTTAGACAAAGCACTTTCATTTTCACTTTCGTCTATTGCCGTTACGGCATAATAGTAGGTTGTTCCCGAAGCCACATCCGTATCTTCATACCCGGCTGCGCTCAACAGGCCTTCGTTAAGCTGCGTTGCTTCATCCTTCGTAGTAAACGAGGATTCGGAGCGATACAGGTTGTAACCGGCTAAGTCGGACTCACTGTTGGCATCCCAGCTAAGATCTATGTAATCGTCAATTTGTTGGAGAGACAGGTTCACCGGAGAAGCGGGGGGATTGGTGTCGCTTCCATTACTGCTATTACCCGATAGTTTAACTACCCAATAATCCCAAACCCCATTATTCCCCGAAACATCTCCGTCGTCGGACGACGAGTAGTAAGACTGTCCGGCTACGATATAGCTCCCAACATCGATCTGTTGGATCGAGTAAGCCCGATCAATTTGTCCTGCTCCATAGTTCCCTTCCCATTCGATATTCCCGGAGCCGCCGAGCTTCACTACCCAATAGTCGCCAAAACCATGCTGCCCAGAAACGTCCCCATCATCGGAAATGGCCCATCCGGCCACGATGTAGCCTCCATCATCAGTTGTCTGGATGGAATGGGCATATTCACCACTACTCCCTCCATAGTTTTCCTCCCACTCAATGCTCCCCGAGCCGTCAAGTTTGACGATCCAGAAGTTGCTTCCTTTATTATCGGAAACGTCCCCATCGTCGGAATTGGACTCTCCTGCCACGATATAGCCTCCGTCATCTGTCTGTTGAACGGAGTGAGCCTCATCATACATAGTTCCCCCATAGTTTCCTTCCCATTCGATGCTTCCTGAACCATCGAGCTTTACGATCCAATAATCCTCCCGGAATTCATTTCCATAATGCCCGGAAACGTCCCCATCATCGGAAGTGGACCATCCGACCACGATGTAGCCTCCATCATCAGTTGTCTGTATGGAGTTAGCCTGCTCATTACTACTTCCCCCGTAGTTCTCTTCCCATTGGATATCCCCGGAGCCGTCGAGCTTTACTATCCAGTAATCATCAAATCCATTATTCCCGGAAATATCCCCGTTGTTAGACCTAGACCATCCGGCCACGATATAGCCTCCGTCATCGGTAATTTGGATGGAGTTAGCATAATCATTACTACTTCCCCCGTAGCTCCCTTCCCATTCGATATTCCCGGAGCCGTCGAGCTTCACTATCCAGTAATCGAAACTTCCATGGTTCTCGGAAACGTCCCCGTCGTTGGAACCGGACCTCCCAGCCATAATGTAGCCTCCGTCATCGGTAATTTGGATGGAGTTAGCCTGCTCATTACTACTTCCCCCGTAGTTCTCTTCCCATTCTATGCTCCCGGTGCCGTCAAGCTTCAAAACCCAGTAATCGTAGCCGTCGTTGTTTCCGGAGACGTCCCCGTCGTTGGACTTGGAATATCCGGCCACAATATAGCCACCGTCATTTGTTACCTGGATAGAGCGGGCTACATCCTCACGACTCCCCCCGTAGCTCCCTTCCCACTCAATCTCCTGGGCAGGTGTGGTTAAGGGAAGTAATAAAAGGCAACCTAATCCGATAAGAAAAGCTGATAGATTTCTAAGTTTTGTTTTCCTCTTAAAAGTTTTCATAGTCCCGATTTTTTGAATTTAGAAACCTCGCCAGGGAATAGAAAAAGCCAATAATGAAGACCTGTGCAACCCAATTAAGCCTTTTTGTCCCATCGTTTTGCATTAATCTATTTAATAGGAGACTAAATTTCACTACCTATCTATGTAGTTTTTATTAGTAATAACAGTGACTTATGAGATTATAGACTCATACTTTACAATGAATTATTAATAAGCCCATACCTGTGCCTATAGAGCAGTACGACTAACCCACTTTGCGCTGAAAGTGAAGAGGTTTGATTTAGAACTGAAAGTCCCTGTTTCTCCATCAATATCACTGAGGCCCTCCTGATCAGGAATCATCTCGAAACGAAGGATCTAAGTAGTTAAGGTCTCGATGTTTTTACATGCCATTGTACCATGTAGTTGCAATAACGATGTGAACGCCAACTTATAAGCTCCGCAATAGGCAAGATCCTTCATTTCATTCAGGATACCTTTAGATACAGGGAATAGATTTTTTCGAAATACTAAGATGCTGCACTTAAACCCCTAGCTGTGACCATAAAAAAACCCCGAACAACTTAATGCACAGGGCTTCAGCCTCTTGTTCCTGACGAGGCAATATCACCCCGTCAACTATCAACTCTCATTACCTACTCATTAACAGCATCCCTATCCAAAAACTCCTGATAGAGCTGAATTTGGCGACTGTCCATTGGGATCTTGTATCCTTGAATGAATACGTGCTCGATCTTCGTTAATGGCTCAAAGGGATCGCCATCTGCGATGAACAAGTTAGCTTGCTTGCCTGCTTCGAGAGAACCTAATTTATCATCCACACCAAAGATTTCGGCCGGGTTGATGGTTACTGCTCTAACAGCTTCTTCCGTTCCCATTCCATAGGTGGCGGCATAACCTGCTTCAAATGCAGTGTTGCGAGAATTTTCGGTGTCGTTAGAAACAATAGCTACTTTAACACCGGCTTCAGCCATAAGACCCGGGTTTTGGTACGGGCGCTGATAATTGTCGTAGTCACGGCTTGGAGTGTAAAGGGTGGTTGTTAAAACCGGGACCCCCGCTTCGGCTATTTCCTCGGCCACTCGCCAGCCTTCGCTCACGCCTTCAAAAATGAACCGCATATCGTTATGCTTTTTGATCCATTCCAGGGCATCAAGAATCTCCTTCTCATCATCCACGGAAATAACAACGGGGACTTCACCGGCCAGCACTTCGCGCATGGCTTCCATTCTTGGATCATGATCAGGTTTGGTCTTTCCTGATGGATCAGCTTCATAAGCTTTCATCATGCGATCATAAAAACGAGCTTTATCAATGAAATCATTGATCTCTTTGAGATTTTCTTCATACTGTTTCTTGATCTCTTCCTCACTGCGGTTATCCCACCATCCGCCACCACCGGATGAAGGTAAATTCATTACCAATGCACCGCTTTTCTTAACAGCCATAGAATCGGGAGAATATCCCCAAAGATCCATCACAGAAGCCTTACCGGATATACTGCCGGAGCTTGGGTGAGAAAGCACGGTTGTAACACCGCTAACCCGTGTCACAGGTACCGAGGCACTGTGGGGATTGAAGGCTGTAAAGGCATACATGTGTGGGTTGAATTGACCCAGTTCAGAATCATCAACGGTTACGGGAACGGCTGAGATCTCAACGAGTCCCAGTCCGGACCAGCCATCAATGAATCCCGGGTATACGTGTTTTCCGGAAGCATCAATGCGGGTGTATTCGTTGGTGATGCGGGCATTTTCACCAACAAAGGTGATCTCATCCCCATCGATCAAAATAATACCACCTTCAATGGTTCCATTCGTTACGGTGTGAAGGGTGGCTCCTGTAATGGCAATCTTACCATATTCGGGTTTATCAGTTATCTGTGCTTCGGCTGTGGCAGTTAAACCAAACAGCAGAGCAACAAGTACAGCAAATATATTGAGTTTCTTCATGTTTCTGTCTCCTGTTTAGTTATGGTTATGGGCTGATTGCTCGCCAAACAAAATGAAAGCATCTTGCAGACATGCATCAGTTTCTCTGCGGGTTGTGATCTCGCGGAAGTTAGAACCGTCATCGAAATCGGCTCCTGGGTTGATCTGAATTCGCATATCATCGGGATCATTTTCACGATCGAAATATTTAGTTCCATCCACAAAGGTCATTTCAGCTTTACTGTAAATACTTAAAGGATGTCCGCTCCAAATCGCAAGATCACCATGTTTACCTTCTTCAATGCTCCCCACACGATCATCAATACCCAGCTGAATTGCGGGATGAAGGGTGATCATCTTGATGGCATCGTTTACAGAAGTATCACCATAACGAACAACTTTGGCTGCCTCGTGATTAAGGGTTCGAAGCAACTGATCGTTATCACTGTTGATGGAGTTAATAACACCATTCGCGTTCAAAATAGAAGCGTTAAAAGCGGTTGAGTAGTATACCTCAAACTTATAAGCCCACCAGTCAGAGAATACGGAGGTCATTGCACCGTGTTTTGCTAATTCAGGAGCTACTTTAAATGCCTCATTGGCATGCTGAAAAGTATAATTCTCAATTCCATAATCATTGAATACACGTACCAGCATGAGGATCTCATCTGCACGATAAGAATGACAGTGAACATAGATCTCACCTTCAATGATATCATTCAGAACTTCGTATCTCAGGTTTTCAGCTACCGGTACAGGAGGTGTTCCTCGACCGCGACGATCATAATTTTCTTTAGCCTCTAAATAAGCCTCTCTTTTGCGTTTATAATCGAGGGCTTCATCAAAGTGATTTCGAATTACCTGCTCAACTCCCATTCGCGTTCGGGGCTGTACTCCGTTGCCTTGTCCGTGGACACGAGTCGGGTTTTCACCCAGGGCAAATTTGATAGTTCGTTTGGCGTCTTCAAATTTCATCCCTTCCTGTGTGGTGCCGTAACGGAGTTTGAGTGTTTCACCCTGACCTCCAATTACATTGGCTGAACCGTGCATCAAGTGAATGGCGGTTGCTCCACCGGCCAAAGCATGATAGATACCCACTTCATTGGGATCCACGGATTCTTCCATGGTAACCTCAGCGGTAACCGGATTTCGGCCTTCGTTAATATCAACTCCGTTAAGGTGAGAGTGTGCATCAATGATACCCGGCATCACAAATTTACCGGTTGCGTCCACTGTTTCCACACCTCTTGGTGCATTGAGGTCTTTACCGATCTCGCGGATAATTCCGTCCCGGATCAGTACGTCCGTTTCTTCCAGATCACCGTTTGTTACCGTGATCACTGTTGCATTTTGAATAAGAACCGAGCCTTTGTCCTGCGCCTGGGCAGTAAATGCAAAAGCTGCGATCATACATAGTGTTAAAAGTTTCTTCATTTTCTTAATTCCCCTTAAATTCATGAATAGTGCCGTTCGAAATGCTGTGAAGCACTTTCGCTTTATCTTCGGTCATAGCTTTGTCGAATACCGAGAAGCTGGCATTTTTACCTTGTTGTAGACTACCGTGTGTCCGGTTCAACCCTAGAATATTGGCCGTGTTGATACTCATCAAAGCAACCAGGTCATTTTCGGTAAGTCCGCCTTCATCAAGCAACACTTCCATTTTCTTGGTCAGGTCTTTCAGATCAAGTCCGGCTGACGAGAATCCAACAGAAACACCGGCATCCATCAGCTTTTTGATGTTACTTACTTCGGCCTTCCAGGCTTCCAGTTGTTTTTCACGATACATCTGTTCTTCTTCAGAGATCTCCTCTTCTTCTGAGGCTTCTTCGGAGTCATTATCTTCTTTCTTCATCTCCGCATACCAATCTGGAGCATCCGTAAAATCGATTCCTGCAAGTACCGGAATATTTCTTCGATTTAACTCATCTGCTTTTGCATAGGCTTCCTTACCGGATACGATCACCACATCGAAACCAAATTGATCCTGAAGTTTAAGGATTCGTTCAATATGCTCTTTGGTATCAACCTCAAAAAAGAATGGGGCTGAATTATTTACCAATGGGAACATAGCTTCAAGCACCCGGTCTCTGTCGGGTGCCGGCATCTCCGGATTCTGCTCATAATATTTCATGTGCTGTTGAAGGGCGGTAGCATCAAACATCACTTGTCTGAATTGTGCCATTACTCCCATTTGTGTTGAAGGATAAGCGCCGCTGCCCCATCCACCCGGAGCTTCTTCAAATGAACCGGCTAAGCCCATGGTTTCCTTGATCAGCTCTACATCAGCATGATCAGCTGACAAATAAAAGGCTTCTACTTGTCCGGGAAGCATAAATCCATTTGGATACAATGCAGCAGAAGTGAATCCCGCTTTCATTGCTGCTTCAAAGCCGTCGTCTTCCGTTAAAAGCTCGGAAGGTTTTCTTTCGGGCTGAATTCCGGCTCGATCATATGGAGGATTACCGGGCTCTTCTAATCTCGGAAGATCTTGCGTGCGGGGAAGTGCGGGGCTTCCCATAGTTGAAAGCCCATCAATAAAGCCCGGATAAACGTGAAGGCTGTCTCCTCCGTCAATCTCAAAGGCATCAAATGGTATAGTTACATTAGTTCCAATGGCTTCGATAACCCCATTTCGCCATACAATGGTGGCAGACTCAGTAGTCGAGCCATCGGCATTATGGATGGTTACATTTTTTAGCGCATTTGCGGGTGTAGTTTGGGCAAATATATCCTGTATCCCAAATCCCACAAAAAGAAGCGCCAGCAATAGTATAAATTTTCTCATAGCTGATGTTCTGATTAAAGTTAATATCCTTAAGAATAACAGCATTAATTTACACTTAAGAAAGGCGGGGATATCTAAACTTTGTAAATCTTATGCATAAGATTGAGAATAAGTATTAACTCTGTCTGGCAAATCAGAAATGAAAAGAATATGATATATCAATAGCCGGACTTATTCCTACGAAACTCTTCATCGAAAATGATGAACCCTCTTCAATATCAATATTTCTGAACACAGCTTTCATCCCGATTCTGATTCCTGAATTATTTGATATTTCAAACAGGTTCGAGAGTCCCAGATAAGCTCCCCTTCCACTACCTTTGTCACTTGTGTTGAATGCAGCAGGATTTACATTGTTTTTTGAAGTAACAAAACTCTGTAGATACCCTGCATCAAGCACCAAACTTTTAATACCGAACAAACCATATAAGCTCAATCCCAGATCTATATCAGTTATATGAAAAGCCACCTCAGAGTTTTCAGTTAGGTGACCATCATCACCACTTAGATAGATATACCCTAAACCGGCACTTAAGCCAATCCTGTTTACAGGCCTATATTCATAATGAAAGGATGCCCCATATCCAATATCAGGCTGGTAGAGCTCATAAAAGCTATCGACCCTGTAAATTCCATATAGCGTTGGATTTGGAGGCGTTACAGTTACAGTCGCTTTAAAAGAATTTCTTTTTTCAGTTATTGAATCCTGAGCTTGAGCCTCGATTGCAAATATCAAACATACTAATGTAATTAAGGAAAGTCTCAAGACCTTGGTTTTATCGGTTATTGCTCAGAAAATATATTCGAACCGCGAATAGCTTCCCAGTAATTTTCCTTTCCGCTAAATCCGGATCGAATTAGAGCAGCTAACTGGCTCCTTGTAATTGATACCTGTGCAAACCCTCGATAATATCCTTCCTCTGATTGGGCTGTTTGTTCTACAGGAGCCGCTGCATCTTCTACGGCATTGTGCGCATTTCTGAGCGTGATAATGAAGTCAGTATTGGTAGAAATAGGTGAGCCGTTTTCTTCTAATTGTTTCCGAACAGATTCAAGTCTTTCGGCGATCTGGGACTCCAAATTAATCCTTGCCTGAAGTTCTGCGTTTGCCATTGCGATCGATGAGTCCGAAGAAACCGCAGTCGCATATCCATTGAAAGCAACGGAGTCTGATGAAAAACCGGAAGGTGTAAACCATTCGGGGTAGATTCCTTCTGATTCTTCTTGGCCCGGTCTCTCTTCTGCAACATCAGCAGTAGTAGCACACCCCGTAAAGCCTATCAATAAAATTGTACTGAAAAATAAAGCCCTAAAAAAATTCGACATTAATCTCTTTTTAATTCGATAAAACCACGCGCTCCTTCATCGTTAACGATCTCCAGCGTCACCGCACCCTTATCATTTAAATTACGTCGCATAAGTTCTTCCAATCCTGAGAGATCTTCAACCTTTTCTTTACCTATTTTTAAGATCTGCTGATCTGCTCTCAATCCACGGTTCCATGCTTCTGTATATCTGTACACGTGCTCAATATAGAGGTCGAATTTATCAGCATCTTCCGGCGTTGCCAAAGCCATAACCCTGAATCCGAGATCAAATTCTTTGTACATCACGCCATCATTATTGCCTTCCGGAATTTCTTCAGGCATAAAAGATTCTTCATTGGAAGATATTTCAGGAACAGGCTGAGGTTCCGGCATTTTTAATTCAATATTTTTTTCGATGATATCTCCGTCTCTCAGAATACTTAACTGAACGGTTTCTCCCGGCTTGAGAACTGCTACTTGCTGCTGGAGCTGATTGGCCTCATTTACTTCAATTCCATTTACTCTTAATACCACATCTCCGGGGCGAATACCCGATTCAAAGGCAGCTCCGTTTTCCGAAACATTCAAAATTTCAACTCCCCGTACCGTTTCCATTCCTTTCTCCACAGCACGATTATAATCTACTCCGGCAATGGATACCCCAAGCAAAGCTCTTCGAACTTGTCCGTATTCAATGAGGTCTTCCGCCACTTTTATAGCGAGATTACTTGGAACGGCAAATCCATATCCCTGATAAGCACCTGTCTGGGAAGCAATGGCAGTATTTATACCGATCAACTGACCACTAGTATTAACTAAGGCGCCCCCACTGTTACCTCTGTTTATAGCCGCATCCGTTTGAATAAAACTTTCAATGCGCATTTGATCGTTTATGATTTGAACGTCACGGCTCAGCGCACTAACAATACCGGCCGTTACGGTGGAACGCAGCCTGAAAGGGTTTCCTATTGCTAATACCCACTCACCCACATCCACTGTTTCAGAGTCGCCTACAGTAACTTTAGGGAAATTATTGCCATTTATTTTGATAACGGCAAGGTCGGTACTTGAATCCACGCCTACTACTTTTGCAGGATATTCCCGTTTATCACTTAAAACAACGGTTAGCCCATTATCAACAGCGTCATCAATTACATGATAGTTTGTGAGGATGTACCCGTCGGATGTAATCATAACACCGGAACCTACGGTTCTTGCACGGCGCGGCATCAGCCTGTCCCAAATACTTTCATCTTCTTCATCAAGATCAAGATTTTCTTCAGTGGGGACTGAACCCTCAACAGGAATAATAGTCTCTATGTAAACAACGGTTGGGGTGACTTCCTCAGCGATCTTTCGGAAGAGAAACCGGGCATCAGTACTTTCAAGAACTTCATCTGAAATAAAAGGTTCGCCACTGCGATTTATTTCGGTTGTGCGTACTTCAGAGAGCGGAGCTAATTCATCATTAATAGTATAAAGTGCGATCAACGTACCGGCCGTGATGCCGATCATGAGCAGCAGTAATCCTGTGAGTATGAGATCTTTTCTTTTCATTTATTTCACCTACAACATCTGTTCGAAAATAGAATCTGATCTTCGTTCCTGATATCCATCAATATGATATTTAAAATATACATCTAAATGGTGAACAAGTTGTTTGAGTTCTCCATTCTCCAAACCGGCTTTTAATATTTTTTTACTCTTCCCGGACATTGCCAAAATAAGAAATTGGGTTTGGGGTCCCGTTAACTTGTAAGATAAATCCTCCTCAGGTTGTTCCGAAATATTCCCTCCTGAAATATTGAGGTATGCAAACTCAGGTACTTTTGTCAAAGCACTAACCAATCCAATACCACTGATCTCGGCAAGCCTGATCTGAACATACGCAAATACGGACGGATAGGTTTCTTCAGCATCTCCCAGCCATTGAATAAAATTGAGGGCAAAGTTGAACATTGGGGTATTCTCTTCATGCTCGTGCAAAAGCTGACTCAGTAACTCTAAGGTGGAATATAATATTGCGGCTCGTTCAAAGTCTTGCCGGAAACTGTTGGTGGAATAATAAATGGAAGCTTCAGTCAGCGTTTGTATGCCTCGCGATTGTTTGTGGTAATACACAACATCCAATACCGCACCTATCTCTAAAATACCGGCCAGCTTATTTTTGGGCTTTTTTGCCCCTTTTGCTATCAAAGCGATCTTGCCATGTTCTTCAGACAATACGGTCAGGATCTTGCTGGATTCCTGATAATCTATAACTCTTAGAATGATGGCTTTGGTGTGGATGATCATGATAGTTCAACATATCTCTCAGGGGGGAGAAAAGAAACAGTGGGAAAGGTTTTAGTTTTTTTCTTATTCGAGGAATTCTATTCTGAATTTGAAATAGATATCGAGTTTCTCTTTTAGCTCGTGGAAAAGTTCATATAATTCATTCAGCTCTTCTTCATCTGATTTTACCAGCCTGATGTACCCATTTGTGGTCATTAGGTCGAGCGTGAACCATTCCTGATTTTTCATACCGGTGCTATTCAGGGCTTTCCCGCTTTCATAGTTAGATAACAGGAATTCATCTACTTCGCCAAAACTGATAGTCTGCAACCGAATTCTGAAATAACTGAAAAAGCGATAGTGTTTGGTGATGGTGTATTCATCCGTGTTAAAGGTAAATTCATGCCTGGAAAAGATCTTGATCAGCACCGCAAAAGCAAAGATCAAAAAGAACATCGCAAACACGAATCCCAGCAAAAAGCTGAAGAAAAATAATATAAAGTCGATCAGAGTAAAGCTTGCCTCTACTCCAAGCAAAAGAAAGTTACGTTGTTTGTGCAGATCGTAATTCAACAGAAGGAATTTAGTGTTTAAGGGATGTGATCCTGATACTACAAATAGAAAGGGCACATTACAATGCGCCCTTTTTATAATTATGTAGTATGTTAAAACTGGACTATGTTTGCATAACCCCGGTTTTAAATTCTTCGATCTCAGGATTCAGATTGGCACAATCTATGGCCTTGGAGATCCGCTCACGGGTTTCAATCGGGTTGATAATGCCATCAACCCAAAGCCGTGAAGCTGCATACCTAACATCGGTTTGATGATCGTAGCGATCACTGATCTCTTTCATGATCCTCTCCTGATCTTCCTCACTTACCTCTTTTCCTTTTTTCTTCATGGAGGCGACCTGGATCTGCATCAGTGTTTTGGAAGCCGAAGCCCCACCCATTACGGCGATCTTGGCTGTGGGCCATGCGTACATAAATCGGGGATCATAAGCCCGCCCACACATCGCGTAATTACCGGCTCCATAACTGTTGCCCACCACGATGGTGATCTTAGGCACGGTGCTGTTGCTCATGGCATTTACCATCTTGGCTCCGTCTTTAATGATGCCACCGTGTTCGCTTCGCTTACCGATCATAAATCCGGTTACATCCTGGAAGAAGATCAGTGGTATTTTCTTTTGATTGCAGTTCATGATGAACCGGGCTGCTTTGTCGGCACTGTCTGAATAGATCACTCCACCAATTTGCATTTCGCCCTGCTTGGTTCGGTTTACCGTACGTTGATTAGCCACGATCCCAACACTCCATCCATCAATGCGGGCATAGCCGGTAATCAGAGTCTGCCCATATCCTTTTTTGAATTCCGTAAAGCTGTCTTCATCTATAATACACTCCAGCAACTCATTCATATCATAAGGACTGTTTCGTGTTTCCGGAAGGATTTCAAAAACATCGCTTGCGGGTCGTTTTGGATCTTTAGCTTCTTTGCGGTTGAAGCCGGCCGTATCAAACGGACCTAATTTATCTACCAGATCCCGGATGGTTGCAAGGCATTCTTCGTCGTCTTCCATCTTATAATCCGTGACTCCGGAGATTTCGGTGTGAGTTGTTGCACCGCCGAGCGTTTCATTATCCACATCTTCCCCGATGGCCGCTTTTACGAGATAACTTCCCGCCAAAAACACACTTCCTGTTCCATCCACGATCAAAGCCTCATCACTCATGATTGGAAGATAAGCACCTCCGGCTACACAACTTCCCATAATAGCGGCAATTTGCGGAATTCCTTTGGCTGAGATCACAGCATTGTTACGGAACATGCGTCCAAAGTGATCTTTATCCGGAAAGATCTCATCCTGCATAGGCAGATAAACTCCTGCTGAATCTACCAGATAGATCAGTGGAATATGATTTTCGATCGCGATCTCCTGTGCTCTCAGATTTTTTTTTGCGGTAATGGGAAACCATGCTCCCGCTTTTACGGTGGCATCATTGGCAACGATCATACATTTACGTCCGCTTACTTCACCAATACCTGTGATCACTCCGCCTGAAGGACATCCGCCCTGCTCTTCGTACATTTCATATCCGGCCCAAAGCCCTAGTTCATAGAATCGCGAATCTTCATCGGTAAGCCGTTCGATGCGCTCACGGGCAGTAAGTTTTCCTTTGCCATGCTCCTTCTCAATGCGTTTCTGTCCGCCGCCCAGTTTTATTTCACCTTCTATTTCTCCAAATTCCTCAATCAATTGATGTAACCAATGCTTGGTAGCGCTTCCGGATGTGTTACTCATAAAACAGATTTTTTATCTTAATAATGTTAATTGAAATGATGCGTTGAAAATAGGGATTATATTTAATGTGTAAACCCCGATATTGATTTAATTCATTTAAAAAATAAATTCATGAGTAAGAAAATTTTATTCTTCCTTCTATTTGCAGGAATTTCAGTCTCCGCTTTCGCCCAGCGGGCTTCTTATCCACAACTGGTGAACCGAGCAGAAACCCCCACCATTTTTATCGACGATATCATCCTTCCCGGAGAAGACGGTAATACAACCCTCTCTTTTACCTTTCGTTTTAACAATGATTTTATCCCCTATAAGAGAATTCCGGGGAATAATTCACTGAATGCACCAGCAAATGCTGAATTTTTCTCTACCATTCGGCTGAATACTGAGATTTTTGAGGGTGAATTAAAACGCAGACAACAACCATCTTCGAATTCACTTGCCCGTGATGCCTGGAGAGATACCGTTTACACTTCAACTTTTGATGAAACCCAATCCAGAGATTTATATGCCTCTGGCTCATTAAGTTTGCAGCTTGCCCCCGGCACCTACAACTACATGTTGCAGCTTTCCATGATGCAGGAAGTTTCGGAGCGAAATACACAGCGCAGAAATATCACGGTTCCAGATCTGAATGAAAAGAATATGGGAGAAGTCTATTTAGTTAAAGAAGTGGATTCCAATGCTTCAGATCCTGTTCTTACGCTAACCAACATGCAGAATAATGTACTTTTTGGGGAAGATTTCTATGCCCTTATTCGCATTCCTAAATTTGATTCAGCTTTGAATTATACATTGAAAGTCAATAATGCGAATACTTCACGAAATGATACAACCAGTGGTGAGAACGTATTTTCATATGAACTCACAGAAAGTGACATCAATACCAATTCAACCATCACGCTAAATAAACGGGAAGATCCATCTCTGAACCTTATCAAAGGAGGCCATCCGTTTACCTACGCATTGGTAAAGATCCCGGCAAGCGAATTTGAAAATTCCTCCTACTTATTGACACTTACAAAGGAAGATGGTAACAAGCCATTAGCCCGCTACCTATTTAACTCATACTGGCCGGATATGCCAGCAAGCCTTTATAACCTGAATATCTCTATCAACATGCTTGAATATATTATTTCTGAGGAGGAGCTTAACAGGATCAATAGGGGAAGCGACAAAGAGCGAGAGCGTAAATTTCGGGAATTCTGGGAGCAGAGAGATCCCACTCCCAATACGGTTTACAACGAATTAATGGCAGAATACTATCGCCGGATAGATCATGCTTTTAAAGAGTTCGGCAGTGAACAAAATCCATTAGGCCATAAAAGTGATCAGGGCGAGATCTATATTAAATTTGGTCCTCCTGATAACAAAGAACGCGTATTCCCACCCGGCGAAAATACTCGGGAGATCTGGAAATATCAAAACCGAACATTCGTGTTTGAAGCCAGCAGCGGGTTCGGAGATTTTGTGTTGGTAGGAACTCGTTAATGCTGTTTATTACCCTGAATAAGCTGTAGTTTCTCATCCACATGCTTAAACATAAAATTCCTCATATTGCTATTTCAGTTGGTGATTTTAATGGGATCGGACCCGAGATCATCTTAAAGACTATGACTCAGGTTGATCTGAATAGATCTATCCCTGTTATTATATCCCCAAAAGAAGTGCTTGAGCAGGCCAGTGATCTTCTCACTTCTGATTTTGATCTTCATTATATAAGTGATGTTTCCGGCATTCGAGATGGAGCCATTAATATACTTGAGCTTAAAACGAATGACCTTAAACTGACCCCAGGCGTTCAATCTGCACAAAGTGGAAAAGTGGCTATGCTAGCCATCGAAAATTGCATTCAGCTTTGTTTAAACGGACAGGCAGATGCCATGGTAACAGCCCCAATTTCAAAAGAAGCGGTAAACTTAGCAGGATATAAAATACCGGGTCACACTGAATTTCTGGCAAAAAAAACCAATACTGATTCTGTGTTAATGATGCTGGTGAGTGGAAACCTCAGAGTTGCCTTGGTGACCGCCCATTTACCCATATCAGAAGTAGCGGATGCTATTTCAAAAGATCTGATCAAAACAAAGATACAGATACTTGGCAAAAGCCTGAAAAATGACTTTGGGATCGATAAACCCAGAATTGCCATATTTGGTTTAAATCCGCATGCCGGAGATGGCGGAGTGATCGGCATGGAAGATATTGAAACTATAACTCCTGTTATCAAGGAGATCAAAGCTCAGTCCAATGATTTTAGTTTACACGGCCCATTCCCTGCGGATGGTTTTTTCGGACAGAAGCTTCATACCAAACACGATGCCATTTTGGCTATGTACCATGATCAGGGCCTGGCTCCCTTCAAGCTTCTTTCTTTTGGAAGCGGGGTGAATTTTACCGCAGGACTTCCGATCATTCGCACTTCTCCGGATCACGGTACGGCATTCGATATCGCTGGTAAAGGCATCGCCGACCCTTCCTCATTTAAACAAGCCTATAAACTGGCCGTAGAACTTGCAAATCAAAGAATTCGTGAAAACCGAACAAACTGAGATCTATTCAGCGTTAGCTCATTTGTATGACACTCTTATGAAAGATGTGGATTATGAGATGTGGGCCGATTTTATTGATGAAGTCATTCAAACCCATCACTCCAATCCTGAAGACGTCATGGAGCTTGCCTGTGGCACGGGGGCTATTTCTCTATACCTCGCACAATTTGATGAATATAATTTAACCGCTACTGATCAGTCTGATGCAATGGTCGAAAAAGCCCGGCAAAAAGCAGCCGAGCAAGAAGCTGAAATTCAATTTCATACTCTTGATTTCAGGGATATCAATAGCTCCCAAAAATATGATGTGATCTTTTCTGTGTTTGACAGCGTGAACTACCTTCACTCTAAAGAAGATATCCTTAAAATGCTAAAGGGCTGTGAACAGATCTTAAAGCCCGACGGTTTGCTTATTTTTGACTTTTCCACACCTCAAAATTCACTGGAAGCCGTCGATTACCTGAATAACGAAGAAGGCAGCTTCGGTTCCTATCGGTATTTCCGGGAAAGCCGTTATGAACCCGCTGAACAATTTCACTATAATAAATTTGATATTGAGGTACTGGCAGAAGACGGAAAAACCGTATTGCGAAGCTTCAATGAAGTTCACAAGCAACGTATATATTCACTAAAGGAAATGTTGTCAATTTTGGAACAAACCTCCTATCATCAGGTAGCCAAATATGAAGGCTTCGACTTAATTGATGCAGACGAAAACAGCACCCGCGTAACCATGGTCCTAAGATGTCAGAAACAGCAGTAATAGAACTTAGAAATGTATCCCTCCGATTTGACAACACTCAGGTGTTAAACAATGTAGATTTTAAACTTCACAACGGTGAATTTTCCTACCTGATCGGCCCCACCGGTGTTGGTAAAAGTTCATTCCTGAAATTATTATATCGGGACGTCCTTCCTGATCATGGAACCGTTAGGGTTACTGAATATCCCGTAAATAAGATCAGTGAACGGGAAGTGCCAATGTTGCGACGACGCCTCGGAATTGTCTTTCAGGATTTTCAGCTGCTTCAGGATAGAAATGTACACGATAATGTAGCTTTTGCCCTTCAGGTAACCGGTGAAAAACCGAAATTTGTTAAGCAGCGGGTGCTTGAAGTTTTGACTATGGTTGGACTCAGTCACCGAAGAAGACACATGCCCAAAGATCTTTCGGGTGGTGAACAACAACGCGTTGTTATTGCCCGGGCTTTGGCCAACGAGCCACGTATTTTGTTAGCTGACGAACCCACCGGTAATCTTGATCCAAAAGCCACCAAAGAAATCATGGAGCTGTTGAAAACTATCAATAACCGTGGAATGGCTGTACTTATGGTGACCCATGATTATGCCGTGGTAAAAAAATACAAAGCCAGAACGGTACGGATGGTCAACGGCAAAACACAGGACTTGGTTTGGAAAGGTGATAAATTAGTTCCTGTAAAGTCTTAGGTTAAAATGAGAATCAGCCACGACTTGATGCGTGCTCAATTTTCGTTTTGAATGTTTTAATTCCCTCCACTCATGCTTCAACAACAAAAAATCACGGAGCAAATTCGTACTCATGCCCTGAAACTGGGATTTGATGCCTGCGGTTTCGCTAAAGCTCAGCACCTCCCGGATGAAGCACGCAGACTTGAGGAATGGTTAAGTCAGGAGCGAAACGGAACCATGGGCTGGATGAATAATCATTTTGATAAGCGGGTGGATCCAACTCTTTTGGTTCCCGGTTCAAAGACGGTTGTCTCTGTTTTAGCGAGTTATCATCACCCCAAACACTATGATCAAATTGGTGTTAAAAATAAGCCACTGATCTCAAAATACGCACAAGGCCGTGATTACCATAAAGTGCTCAAGAAGAAACTCAAAAAACTTTTCGGGTTCACCGAAGAACTTCTGGGCAGCCTTGAAGGGCGGATATTTACAGATTCAGCTCCTGTCTTGGATAAAGTATGGGCACAACGAGCCGGTTTAGGGTGGATCGGTAAAAATTCGAACTTGTTGAATAAAGATATCGGTTCTTTTTTCTTTATAGGGGAGATGATCATTGATGCAGAATTGAGCTATGACAGCCCCGTTACCGATCATTGTGGCTCTTGCACCAACTGTCTGGATGCATGCCCTACGGATGCCATCTACGAACCTTATCGGGTTGATGCAACGAAGTGTATCTCATATCTCACCATTGAATTGAAAGAAGAGATTGATAAAAAATATCAAACCAATATCGAGAATTGGATCTATGGGTGTGATATCTGTCAGGATGTGTGCCCCTGGAATAGCAAATCAGTTCTTGCACAATTTGAAGATCTACACCCCAGAGATTATGTAGCAGATCGTGATCTGGATTTCTGGAAAAACCTCACTCCCGAACAGTATGACAAGACTTTTGAAGGAAGTGCTATTCGCCGAGCCAAGTATGAAAAGTTTAAGTCGAATGTAGAGATCGTTTCGGAAAACCTATCTCAATAAAAAAGCCAACTCCTAAAAGCCGGCTTTTCTGTCATAAATCTACTATAGATACCAGAAATTAATATCCCACGTCAGAGCAATTTATATCCGTAAAATCAGCATTCCAACAATTTCTGTTATTATCATCGTTTCCTTGCTGATAATATCCGTTTTGCAGAGAAGTATTCCAGTGGACGTAGACGTTAGCATCAATATTACTCCCGCTGTAAGTAACATCAAATAAATCCCCATCTTGTACATAGGTATAAGTTACTACATCATCACCATCACCAAAATATTCCGTAGTGGATTCAAAACTATCATCCCCTGATCGCTCCCAGGTAGTTTCCATAAATGGAGTTTCATTATTGGTTTCAGGATCAAGACTGTTGAAAGTCCATGATCCGGAGGATCCATCCTTAGCAATTGAGCCTTCTATCATGGTATAATCTTCAACTGCATTACCCTGGCCATCATCAAAAGACCAGTTCATTTCCCAAACAACATTATCTCCCAGATCTCGAGAAGTTAGTACAATGGAAACAGATTCCCCTTCGAAACTATAAGAATATTCCCATCTCCATTCCCCATCATTGAACTCCGCTTCATTTTGATTAGCAGAATTGAAGAAAGATGTATAGAATACACCTGATGCTGTTATGGATGAAAGCCCTAGTGCACTATAATATGCCTCTGTAAAGTTTCCATAGTTTTCTTGACCTATTATCTGACTATTTTCTTCAAAATATGAAAGGTCGGCTTCAATATTTTCAAATTCAGGAAATTCAGGTGGCTCTTCATCGTTTGAGGAAGCAGGGTCATCGCCACAAGCCGATAAAAATAAAGCGAAAATTACGAGTAGCGAACTTAATTTGATTGTATTTGCGTGTTTCATGAGTTTAGCATTTTATTGTTAGATATTTCAATATATAAATGCGTAAATGAAAGACAAATAGGGTCACAAAAAATTAAAATTTATCTTTTTTATCTATAAGAGCTTTATATAGAAGCTCCCGTGCTCTAAAGATGTGAGCTTTTACAGTCCCAAGAGGCAGGTCGAGGACTTCAGCAATTTCCTGATACGATTTTTCTTCCATATGCCGCATCTCTATGACTGCTTTATATTTTTCGGGAAGATCTTCAATGGCCTGCTGTACGATCTGCTTTCTCTCTTTTTTTATTACCGGCTCATCTGTTAGAAAGCTTTCATCCGGGAGCTGCATCTCCATTTCCCCGTCCTTGGTCTTATATGGCTGGTTAATGGATAAAGTTTGCAGTTTCTTTTTTCGGAGATAATCTATGGTGTGATTTGTGGCAATGCGATACAACCAAGTAGAAAAAGCATACTCGTTGCTGTAAGTAGATAGATTATGGAAGGCTTTCATAAAAACTTCCTGCACCAGATCTTCAACCAGCTCTACTTCCTTGATCATTTTTCGGATATGGAAATACAGCGGTTTCTGATATTTATCTACTAATTTATTGTAGGAGTCCTCTTTCCCTGCTAATGCTTCAGATACAAATTTATCGTCTTCCAGGCTGCTCGCTGAAGCATTTTGACGCGGTGAGTTATTTTTGATCTCGGATTTTTCTTCTGACATATCGTAACTGATTCAGCCCCTAAAATACAAAGCCTGGGATAAATGAAAACGTATATTTTTAATTCTTTTTTTTTATATGAACCTTTTTTCCTACAATTAACGCATTAGTAGTTGAAGCAGGAATGCAACAACAAAAATATCAACTAAATAAATAATCACATGAGAAAATTAATAACATCTATTTTGGTCGCAATATTTTCGGTAATTGCGGTACAAACAGCCCAGGCCCAATTTACAAATATTGGCGTAGGCTTAATGTATGGTACAGAAATTGAACAACCCGGACTACGAGTTGATGGGGTTTATCAGATTAATGAAGAATTCAGAGCTGTAGCTGATCTTGGTATCTTCCTGCCTGATAAATATGATACTGGCGGAGGTAATACTACTACTGCAAGTTGGTGGGAATTAAATTTTAATGGAAATTACTTATTCCATAATGATGCTGAGACTGGTGTAAAAGCATACGCTTTAGCAGGTTTGAATTATCTAAATTATAAAGTTGAAAGTGAAGGCCAATTTGGCGGAGAGTTTTCAGACAGTGAAGTTGGACTAAATATAGGTGCCGGAGCAGAATATGCAATGGACTTTGGTGATCTATTTGGTGAACTGAAATATGTTCTGGGAGACTTCGACCAACTTAATATTGGAGTTGGAGTACGATTTGGTATTGGTGGAAATTAAGTTCCATTGATCAAGTTTTTTAGCGTCATTATTCAATTTGAATGATGACGCTTTTTTTATGCCTTTAAAATAGCACCATGCCTAATTCCACCGATAGAAACAACAAGTTCCTCCAACCCAAATTGTTTCATAAAACCTTCCAGGATCAGCATCCCGGCCATAAAAATATCAGCTCTTCCTTTAAGATAAACCGGATGCTGCTGAAGTATGTTAGCACTTGGATTGGAAGAAAATCTTTCAATAACCACCTGTATATCTTTTAGTGTCAATCTATATCCATTCAGTTTTTCAGGTTGATACTCTTTCAAGTTTAAAGTAATGCCTGCCAGCGTGGTTACCGTTCCGGCAACACCAACGGCTTTCTGATTTGAGGTTTTACTGAAGGTCCTGCTATTGAATAATCGTGAAACCTCATTTCTGCAATCCAATATCTGCTTTGCAGTTGGTGGGTCTTGATGCAAAAAACGCTCTGTAAATCGAACAGAGCCCATATCATATGAATGCGCATCCAATACAGAGTTTTCCTTCATCTGAGCTACTTCAGTACTGCCCCCACCTATATCTAAAATCAGTACTTCTCTGTCCCCCATTTCCTCTAAGACTGATAACGCCCCTGCAGCGGTCCACTCGGCTTCTTCTTTACCCGAAAGCAATCGTATATCAAAACCGGTTTCACCTTTTATCTTGCGGATGAATTCTTCGCGGTTTTTTGCATCCCGTACTGCGCTTGTTGCCGTTACAGTAATGGATTCAACGTTAGAAAAATCATTTGTAATGATCTTCCTGTATTCCTTTAATGCCGATATTACCCTTTCAGTTGCAGCTTCATTGATATTTTTGTCAGCATCCACTCCCTTACCAAGACGGGGGACTCTGTGTTCTTCATGGATCGGCTTGATAACACCATTTTCAAGTTCTGCGATGAGTAAAAGAACCGTATTGGTTCCTATATCAATGGCCGCTTTCATGATTCAAATAATATAGCGATCCACTCTTTATACTTGCGGGTATCAACATGGCGAAGTTCTTTGACTGAAGGCTGATCCAGTATCACATATTCATCCTCTTCTAATAATCCTGATAACAAAAGCTTGCCACCTTCTTTGAGATGTTCAAGCAGCTCAGGCATCAATTCGATCAGCGCATTACGATTAATATTAGCGAGGATCACATCATATTTTTCGCCCTCAGGAATCACTTCCGTTGAACCCAATTTCACTTCAAAATTTTCAACCTCGTTAAGTAAGATATTTTCACGGGCATTGGTCTCACTCCATTCATCAATATCAAAGCCAAAAGCCAAATTTGCTCCTAATTTTAGCGCGGCGATCGCAAGAATACCGGTACCGGTTCCTGCATCTAACACCTTATCTCCTTCCTCTATAACTTCCGGCATCCATTCAAGCATAACCCGGGTGGTAGCATGATATCCGGTTCCAAAGGCCATCTTGGGATCGATCATCAATTCAAATTTATCCCCAAGATCTCCTGCAAATTCACTCCAAGTGGGGTGCACATAAAATTTCCCGATGGTCTGAGGCTTTATGGTTCGCTCCCACTCCTCATTCCAGTTTTGCGGAGCGATGATCTTCTCACTCAGAATTACCGTACCTAAGCCAAAAGTCATAAGTTTCTGCTCGATCTCTTCTCTCTTGGAATCATCAAAACGATTAGTTGGGATCGTGGCTACCAATACATCATCCTCTTGCTCAAAACCTTCAAAATCCAGATCAAAAAGCTCTGCGATCATGAGTTCATGAAAATCATCTTTGAGTGATATGCGAAGCTCTACATATTCCATTATAACCGATTATAAATAAGTTCAGCCATAACTTCACCAACGACTTGCAGGGTTTCTTTACTAATGATACCCATATTATCAGCGTGCGTATGCCAATAATGGGCAAACTCCGCGTTGCCGCGATCCGTACGACTGTGATTTATAATATTAATAATGGGAATTCCGGCTTGTTCATTCACTATTACATGATCGTCTGAAACTGCAGCTCCTTGTTCATTTAAGAAATAATTATCATATCCCTTCTCTCCGGCAATACTCCAAACTTCATCCACCAGATTTGGAGCATAGCTGACTGAATATTGTTCTTTCGGAAATTGAGCTCCTTCAGCTCCCACCATGTCAAGTAAGATCCCAAATCGGGGATTGTAACCCGGAACCGGTGGATTATTTGACCAATATCTTGATCCTAAAAAGTACTTTTCCAAACTGCCTGATTCTCCATAGTCTTCCCCATCAAATAAAACGATATCAACTCCAATAGGCGGGGGATTATCTTTGAACATCCGGGCAAGTTCCAGTAATACTGCTACTCCGCTTCCACCATCATCCGCCCCAAGAATTCCTTCTTCTTTTCGGGTAGAATCCATATCAGCCCTGGGACGGCTATCCCAGTGCGCACTTAACATGATCCTATCCGGTGATGTTAAATTAAAAGCAGCGATCACATTTCCAAGTTCAAGAGTTTCATCATACCCTTCAGCCTGAAATCTCTGCACAAAAACGGCATTAGATCCGGCATAGATATGGAGCTTATCTTCAAAATAAGCCATTGCCTCTCGGTGGGCTTCTGAATTGGGCACCCGCGGTCCCAGATCAACTTGCTGCTGAACAAAATGGTACGCTGAGTCAGAATTAAAGGCAGGAACTTCTCTTCCCTTTTCGGTGAATTTCAATCCCGGTGCTTCAGAATCTGAACATCCATAAAAAAGAATTATTAGGGATAGGAGTAAACATTTATTCATTTCTGTGTACCATAGTTGCTGAAGATTGAGCGACCGGATAAATGATCGTGTCCATAATATTAACATGAGCAGGACGATTTGCCACGAAAACAATAATCTCAGCAATATCCTGAGCAACAAGCGGCTTCATTCCTTTATAAACTTTTGTAGCTTTTTCTTTATCTCCTTTGAAGCGTACTTCACTGAATTCCGTCTCCACTAGTCCTGGCGAAACCATGCTTACCCGAACTTCGGTTCCATGAAGATCTTTCTTTGTAGCTTCTGTGATGGCTTTGACTGCGTGCTTTGTAGCAGAATAAACCACTCCGCCCGCATACGATTCATGTCCTGCCGTTGAACCAACATTTATTATATGCCCGGTATTCCGTTCCTTCATCTGGGGTGAAATAAGACGAGACAAATACAACAGTCCTTTTATATTGGTATCTATCATGGTGTTCCAGTCGTCAAAATCGGCTTCGTAAACCGGATCGGTTCCTTTGGCGAGACCGGCATTGTTCACTAAAATATCAACCGGTTTAGATAGAGACTCAATAAATTCCCTGCAAGCTTCAGCATTCTGTATATCAAAAGCAGCAATTTGAGCTGAGACATTCAATCGATCCTCAAAATCCTTTTTGATCTCTTCCAGCCGTTCTTTGCGGCGGCCGGTAAGTATCAGATCAACTCCTTCCTCTCCTAAAAGTTCTGCCGTCTTATATCCAATTCCGGCAGTGGCTCCTGTTATAATTGCTGATTTACCTTTGAGCCTGTTCATAAGAAAAGAGTTTTAGGTTTCTTGAAGTTCTACAAGTCTTCCTGCATTCAGGACTTTAGTTTCCTGAAAGCTATCTGCTACAAATTGAATTCCATAAGGCATTCCATCGCTGTGAGTACCGGCAGGAACGCTGATTCCACAAATACCCGCTAAGTTTGCACTAATGGTGTATACATCGTTCAGGTACATTTGGATCGGATCGTCCAGTTTTGCACCGAGATCGAAAGCAGTTGTCGGCGCGGTGGGACTTACGATCACATCCACTTTTTCAAACGCTTTTTTATAATCTTCCTGAATTAAGCGGCGGACCTTTTGGGCCTTCCCATAATAGGCATCATAATAACCGGCACTCAATACATAAGTACCAAGCATAATCCTGCGTTTTACTTCATCGCCAAATCCTTCGGTACGTGACTTCTTATACAGACGAATAAGCGGGGAATCGAGTTTGGCGAGTTTTTCCTGAACCGCAATTTTAGTATCACCTTCAGCGATCTCAAATTGTTCTTTCAGAGCCCTCTCCTCTTGCTTCAATTCATCCAGCATTTCGTCCTTATCCGCGCGATGTCCATATCGGATTCCATCATAGCGGGCCAGATTACTGGAAGCCTCAGCAGTAGCTAAAATGTAATAGGTGGCTATGCCGTATTTTGCATGAGGCAATTCAACCGGCACTAATTCAGCACCATCTGCCTCAAGATTTGCCAGGATCTTATTGACACCTGCTTTGATCTCCTCATCAAGACCTTCCCCAAAAAACTCTTCCGGCACACCGATCTTGATCTTTTTATCAGGCTGTTGAACCGCCGATATATAATCAGCTTTAGACTTTTTTGAAGACGTATTATCGCGCTCATCAAATCCAGCAATAACATCCAAAATACGTGCAGTATCCTCTACAGAATTAGCCAGGGGGCCAATACAATCAAATGAAGAAGCAAATGCCACCAATCCATAGCGAGAAACTCTGCCATAAGTAGGCTTCAATCCTACCACTCCGCAATAGGAAGCGGGCTGACGTATCGAACCTCCGGTATCCGAACCAAGAGTTACCATGGCCATATCGGATGCTACGGCAGCGGCACTTCCACCCGAAGAACCACCGGGTACTTTCTTTTGGTTATGGGGATTTTTTACCGGGCCATAATTGCTGAATTCATTGGCAGAACCCATGGCAAATTCATCCATGTTTAGCCGGCCTATAAAAATTGCATCTTCAGCTTTCAGCCGTTCAATTACTGTAGCATCATACACACTTTCGAAGTTGTCAAGTATCTTTGACGCACAGGTTAACTTCTTTCCTCGCTCAGAAATCACATCCTTGATCCCTATAACCACTCCGGCAAGCTTACCGGAAGTACCATTATCGATCTTTTTCTGGACCACTTCGGCACGGGTTAAAGCGGCTTCAAAATCGGTATCAACATAAGCATTGATACCTGCGTTTTTGGCCTTAATCTGCTCGATATAATGCTCTACAATTTCACGAATTTTAGTTTCTCCAGATAAGACTTTATTGCGAGTCTCAGAAATAGTCATGTAGTTCAAATCTGCTTTTATTTGCTCTTTGATGTGGTTTCTTCGTGATTTGCGGCATCATTGATGTCACGGGAACTGTCTTCAATTTCTTTCTTTATATCTTTAGAAGCCTGACGGAATTCCTTGATTCCCTGGCCTAAGCCCCGGGCTAATTCAGGAATTCTTTTTGCTCCAAATAATACAAGCACCATGATGGCGATGATCAGAATTTCAGGGGCACCTAAACTATTAAACATAAAAATAATCCTCTTAGGATTTAGTTGATGTATTTGTGCGAAGATAACAATATTTTCGGCACGAATTTGGAACAAAAATTTTATTTATTCACTTGTGTTTTAATGTCACATGTGTTTATTACACTCATTCATTTTAAAATAATTACATAACTATGATTTGGACTGTTGAATTAGCCGCAGCTTTAGATGACGCCCCCTTCCCGGCAACCCGAGAAGAACTTATTGAGTGGGCAGAGCGTAATGGCCTGCCTAACCAGGTGATCGTAAACCTGGAAGAGCTTGAAGAGATCGAACAGGGTGAAGAACCCGTATATGAAGGTATAGAAGATATCTGGCCTGACTACATCCGTAAAGAAGACTTTTTCCACAACGAAGAAGACGAAGGCTTCGATTACGACGACGTTTAATTAATAAACCCCTTATCAGAGGCAGCGGCTCTGCTTATATCTATTTAAGCAGCCGTTTTTCTGTAATATCCTTGCTTAAATCTATTCCCCGGCTATTTATAATTTTTTCTCTGCTCTGTGTTTTCACATGGATAGACTTAATTTGTCCTGAAGTTATTTATGCGCAGACTATTCAAGAGGACTCAAACACCGAAGATGTAGTTCGCCGAATAAGGTTTTCCGGGAATGATGATATCAAAGACCGTACCTTAACAACTTTAGTGCGAACCCGCACTAATAGAGAGTTTTTGAGCATCCCCCGATTTACTCCCTGGTATTTTATATGGAATGCCTCAAATGGCCGATTTGGTGAGGAGCCTGCTTACCTGAACCGACAAGTAGTTGGCAATGATATGGAGAGGATAGCACTATACTATGAATCTCTGGGATACCTCGATGTAAGCGTTGACACCTCTATTGTAGAATACCGAACTGATAAAATTGAGGTTTCTTTCATTATTGATGAAGGCCCCGCATATCGGATTGGCACCGTATCGTACACCGGAATTCCTGAATTCCCCGAACCACAAAAGAAGTTCAATTTCCTGAATGGCGGAGACCTGACCAGCGGACGGATTGATGACACAACTTTCACTGTAGATCGGCAGTATAATTCTCAAGAATTAAGTACGGAGCAACAGCGTATCATTAACTTCTTAAAAAATAATGGTTATGCTTCTGTGCAGCGAGATTCTGTAATAGCACTCGTTAAAGATGATTCTACGAATGCAAACACCCTTGATGTTCGCTATCAGGTTAACCCCGGAGAAAGGTATACCTTTGGAGATGTTCGTATCAGGCTAAGCGATACAGAGCCACCGGTTGATTATACCGAAAAAGACACGCTTTCAGGTCCCCCGCATACCACCGATTCAACCCATACCATCCAAATGGAAAAGGAACCCGGTGCTCAGTCAAAGTTCAGGCTTTTGTCAGACCAGATCTTATTTCGGCCCGGCGACACCTATAATCATTCTTTGTATCTGGAAACAGTAAATGAATTTCAGAACCTTGGGATGCTTTATATTCAGCGTTTCAGCCAAAGCGAAGATCAGTCACAGCCTGATTACAGTCAGGAAGAAATTCCCGCATATTTTGACCTTCAGACCCTCACTAAACACAGTATTTCTTTCGAATTATTTGGAATGAAGCGCTACGGATACGGAACCGGATTAGGGATTGACTACAACAACAACAATGTATTCGGGAATGCGGAAAATTTAAATATTGGAGCGAACGCAAGTTTTGAATTCGTAAGCCCAAGTGTTTTAGAGGAAATCGATACCACGGCCACTCAGTCATCTGTTTTCCGAAGTTATGAATTGCGAGCTGACTACTCAGTTCCCAGATTGAACTTTCCTTTTGCGGCTTTAGATAATCGTCCCGGCTTCACAAGTGGTGTAACCCGCTACCTTCTCTCCTACAGTCGCTCCGACCAATTACTATTTGATATCAATTCTGACATTGGTTTCAACATGCGGTATGAGGTAAATCACACTTCTAACTACTCAAGCTTTTTAGACCTTATTGAGCTTGACCTGGTTGATACAAATCCATCCGATTCTTACATCAGAAACCTGAGAAATGAATTTGGGGAAAATTCTTTTACCCTTCAGCGAATTCTGGAAGATTTTAACCCACAGATCTCCTCTATAGTTCGTTACACCTTCCGTAGCCAGAATACGGATATGATAAAACGTAACCGCGGGTATTTCAGTGAATATTCTGCGTCTATAGGTGGAAACATTCCCTATCTCATCGACAAATATGTGACTACGCCCGGCACTTTGGAGGGTGACCTTCCGTCTTTATTTAATTTGAGTGAAAACAGCCTCAACTATAGCCGGTTCTTTAAACTTTCAGCTGATTACAGGAGGTACTATCCTATCTCAAACAGCGGTGTTTTAGCATGGAGATTGTTTGGAGGATTTGCTCAGCCTTATGGAGGTTCTACTTCTATTCCGTTAAACAGAAGGTTCTTTGCCGGAGGAAGCAATGACATCAGAGGTTGGGCGCCTTTCCAGCTGGGTCCGGGCGATATATCTACAGATAATGTAAATATACCCGGAGGTGAAATTAAACTTGCCGCATATACAGAACTTAGACAGACATTTATTCGTGATTTTCTGGGCGCTAACTGGTTTGCAGCTGTTTTTGTGGATGCCGGAAATATCTGGTATGGTCCCCGCAATGACTTTAGAGATGAAAACAATCAGGATAGATTAGAACAGGGCCGTTTCAAATTTGATAACTTCTACAATCAGATAGCAGTTGGTAGTGGTCCTGGCATAAGGCTTGACTGGGAATATGTGGTAGTTCGGTTTGATTTTACCTACAGGCTGCACGACCTTCAACAAGGTTGGTTTAATAATAAACAGTTATATTTCAGCTTTGGAATAGGTCACTCCTTTTAACCTAATAACACATGCTATGTTTGATAAATTGAAACGTCTGAAAGATCAATCGAATATCGTCTTCAAGTCGAAGTTCCTTGCAAATCTAAATCCAGCTGAGCGATATGAATTCTTACAGCTTTGTCATCGCCGCAGTTATAAGGAAGGCGAATATGTGTTTTATAAGAATGATCCCGGCACCGGAATGTATTTCATTGAACACGGAACCATTCAACTTACCATTGGAGCGGTTGATGAAAATGATCCTGAAAGTGAAGCTTTTGCACTAGACCTTCAATCACCGGATAGCTTTGGTGCTCTCTCAATTGGGTATAACCTGAGAAGAAAATCGTCGGCCAAATGTATCACTGACTGTGACCTGTTAGGTTTTTTTAAACCTGATTTCGAAGTGCTTCGTGACCGACATCCACAAATAGCCGTTAAATTTTTGCAAACACTTACTAATATTGCACTTCTTCAGCTCGAAAATACTTCAAAAAAGTTAGCTGAGGTTTCCGGTGAGCAAACAGCACTGAACATTCAATTTCAAACCTATTACGAAGAAAACCGAGAGGAACCCAAGTAAACTATGGCGCTAAAGAAAGGTCAGGAAGTAGAATTAGATATTATTGACGCCGCTTTTAAAGGAAAAGGGTTAGCAAAAGTTGACGGGCTGGCAGTTTTCGTACCCGGCACAACTCCGGGTGATAAGGTATTGGCAAGGATCATCAAAAAGAAGAAAAAACACAGGGAAGCCAAACTCCTCGAAATCCTTGAACCCAGCCCCCATCGTATTGAACCTAAATGCGGGCATGCTAAGGTATGCGGTGGTTGCAGCTGGCAGCATATCCCCTACGAAAAGCAACTTGAGTTCAAGACTCAGCAAGTGCGTGATCATATAAGCCGGATCGGACACCTGGATGATTCCATCGTAAAGCCCGGGATTGGTGCTGATCAGGAATTTTACTACCGCAATAAAATGGAATACAGTATCAGCTCGCGAAGATGGCTTACCGAAGAGGAAATTCAGCGGGATGAATATGTTGATGACTCTGCTTTTGCTGCCGGACTCCATGCTCCCGGTCGCTTTGATAAAATTCTGAATCTCAAAGAATGCCACCTTCAGGTTCCTGAATCATTTGAGATCTTAGATTTCGTTCGCAATTATTGCATTGTGAACGGGATCACACCTTACGACACTTTTGAAGATTCCGGTTTCATGCGGCATGTTATGATCAGAAATTCCTTTCACACCGATGACTTCATGGTAAATTTAGTTACCTATCAGGATGACCAAGAAGTGATGCAAAAATTATCTGATTCGCTGCTTAAAGAATTTCCATTTATCACAACTGTTGTGAATAATGTGAATGACACTAAAAGTCCTACCGCAGTCGGGCGCTTTGAAAAAGTACTGTACGGACCCGGATTTATTGTGGATAAGATCGGCGAATTCACCTTCAAAATTCACCCCAATGCTTTTTTCCAAACCAATACGGCACAAGCTGAAAAGCTCTATGAAATTGCCCGCAATTATGCTGAGTTAAAAGACGGTGATATTGTATATGATCTTTACTGTGGAGTGGGCACTTTGAGTTTATTCATGAGCAAGCCTGCGAAACATGTACTTGGTATTGAGCTTGTTGATGTAGCTGTTAAAAATGCGAGATTCAACGCCAAAGAAAATGAAGTTGAGAATGTATCCTTCATAAAAGGCGATATGAAAGATGTATTTACTAAAGATGTAGTGAAAGAGCACGGTGCTCCCAATGTACTCATCACTGATCCGCCAAGAGCTGGAATGCATCCGGATGTAGTTGAACGCTTATGTGAATTGAAAGTGCCCCGAATCGTGTATGTTAGCTGCAACAGCTCTACCCTGGCAAGAGACCTCAAGGAATTGAATTCGGTGTATGAAATTGAAGAAGTTCAGCCGGTAGATATGTTTCCCCAAACCTACCATATTGAAGCCGTAGCTAAACTTAAGTTGCGGAACTGAACGGGGATCAGAAATTCAAGATCAATATAAGCCATAAGATGGGAATTCCTTCTACCCAAAAAGATGTGTAGTAGTTACTCTGTTCTTCTTTTACTCCCCAGATCAAAATTAAAGTGACCAAGTAAATTACCCAGCTTATCGGGAGATGGGAATCACTGATGTAGGATGACAGTGAGGACACTAAGGCTGCAGCGATCAAAAGTACACTACCCAGCCATTTTGTCTTCAGGACCCCTAACTTTTGGGGAATAGTTCCAAGACTGGATTCATCATACTTTAGGTCCCGTATCTCAAATGGTAAAGTAAGTGCAATAACAAACAAAAAGATCTCCAGGCACTGATAAAATATCTTCAGGTTAAATCTGAGGTTGTGATATTCAAGCGGGACTAACACTGTGATTCCCATCCAAACGATTGCTATTATGAAGATCTTAACACCTGATAGGCTCCTCAGGTTTCGGCTTTTAAATACTGGAAGAGCATATAAAAGTGTTAGTCCGCCAAATAAAAATACCATTTTCAATACATCAAAAGTCAGCATTAGTGAAAAATAGATCAACCCAAGCAAACACACTAGGGTGAATATCCTAATCAGGTTAATATTTTGAGTAATCTTTAAATGGTGAACATTTGAAACACCGGCATATTTCACAAAGTTGTACCCAACAATAGTTCCAAAAAAGATAAAAAGGAGGACGATCGGCTCAGGTACAAAACCTATTTCAAAGACGGTAATAACGGCCATTGAAGTAACTGCCAGCGCTACATGAATGCTGCTTTGCAGGTAAAAATTAAAAATGGATCGGACTATTTGCATGAGTGGAACTTAGAGAGCATAAGGGATAAATCATAATGATCAACATAATTCTAGTTTTAATATTCTCTTGTTAATCCCCTCTTGTTCCTTATTTTTGGCGCATGCAAAAAGGACGCGTCATACAATCAACCGGAAGCTGGTATCATGTGGATACCGGAAGTGAGATCATTGATTCAAGATTACCCGGAAGGTTCAGGCTCGAAGATAAAAAGGTGACCAATCCTATTGCTGTAGGTGACTGGGTTGATTTCACCTTAAATGATGACGGTTCAGGCACTATCGAGAAGATCCATGTTCGGGACAATTACATTACCCGGCAAGCTACCCACGGCAAAAGAGGTGAACAGATCCTTGTATCAAACTTAGACCGGGCGTGTGTGGTTCAGTCAATAAAGCAGCCCAGAATTAAAGAAGGGTTCATCGATCGATTCTTAGTTACTTGTGAGGCTTATGAAGTGAAACCCGTCATCATAATCAATAAAATAGATCTTGCAAAAAGCGGAGGGAAAGCCTTCGCAGAAGAACTTATTGATCTATATACCGGACTTGGGTATGAGTGCCTAACCACAAGTATTCAAGATGAAGAATCGCTGGAGAAGCTTAAAAATTTACTTTCAGAAGGAACTTCAGCCTTTATTGGTCCTTCCGGAGTTGGTAAAACAAGTTTAATAAATGCGACCGACCCTACTTATGATCTCAAAGTAAATGAGATCTCAGATTTTTCTAACAAAGGAAAACATACTACTACCTTTGCCCGGCTTGTTCCGCTTAGTTTTGGCGGATATATAGCAGACACGCCCGGTATCAGGGAATTCGGACTTGTGAATATAGAACCATGGGAACTCTCCTTGTTTTTTCCTGAAATGTTAGAACCCAGAGAGCATTGTCAATTCAGCAACTGTACGCACGCCCATGAACCGAAATGCGGTGTGGCTCAGGCCTTTGAAGATGGAGAAATAGCTGCCAGCAGGTATCAATCGTATTTAAACATGCTTGATTCGCTTTGAGGTAATGAATTATGCAATTCAAATTCGGTATTCCCTATCTCATAAATTATCCACATATTAGCCCCCAACATTCAACAAGTATCAAGGAGAACAAATGATAAATAGTTACAAAAAAATAGTTGAAAATATCTTTGCCATTGTAGTGATCAGCGCTACTGCCAGCGGCATGGCGTATGCACAGCTTGGTGATGCAGGAGCAATTCTGAGAGCCGGAGCTGATGATGCAAATCTTTTGATGGAAAGTTACCTAGCCCCCTTTGGGAAAGGATTTGGGGCTGACCTAAATACTGGTTGGTTTAATACTGCACAAACTCATAAAACACTTGGATTTGATATAAGTATCAATGTAGCCGGTGCTATTGTACCCACTTCTGATCAGGTTTTTAATGTCGACAATCTAAATTTTAATGAACTTGAGAGACTAGACGGTAGTGCAGAAGCCCCTACCATTAGTGGAGACGAGTTTTCAAATACTGAAATGGGAATTACATATACAAACCCCCAAACTAATCAGGAAGAAACATTAACAAGCTTTGTCATCCCTGGAGGAACTGGATTCCCCTACGTTCCCTCACCAATGATACAGGCAAGTATTGGTATCATAAAAGATACTGATATAACAGTTCGTTTTGTTCCTGAAACAGATATTGACCCGATAGATGGTTCTGTTGGTTTATTTGGGTTTGGAGTAAAACATGGGATCAACCAGTGGTTACCAGGAGGAGGGGCAATACCCGTAGACCTCTCCGTTCAATTTGGGTATACTTCTTTTAATTCAAATGCAGGTTTTGATATAGATCCTGAATCCGGAACCGACATCTATAATGAATACCAAGCATCTACGTGGGATGATCAGGGTATGGAACTTGAAACATCAGCTACTACTTTTAATGCCATAGTTGGAAAAACTCTACCAATCATATCTGTTTATGGAGGAGTTGGTATCGAGAGTTCTACTACAACCATTTCATCACCTGGATCATATCCTATTACTGCTCCAAATGAGAATTATAATAATGCCGGTGACCCTTCTTTTGGATATCCAAAAGTAATTGAAAGAATCGACTCCCCAGTTGATATTGAAATAGAAGGTGATAATTCATTTCGAGCCTTTGCAGGAACGCGCATTAAATTAGCTATTTTACAAATCTCAGCCAGTTATACCTTATCATCCTACTCGTCATTTAATGTAGGATTCGGAATAAGCTTCAGATAAAAAGATTGTTAAATCTGGACAATAAAAAAGGCGCTTAATGAGCGCCTTTTTTTATACCTGTAAACTGATTAAGAAAATAATGAGACAGGGTATCAGGCTAAATGTTTTTCAGCTAAAACCGGATTTGCAACTTTCTCATCGATCTCGATCAGACCATCTCTTAGTCGAATGATACGCCGGGCATGATCTGCTATCTCTTGCTCATGAGTAACCACAATAATGGTATTACCCTGTCGGTACAGTTCCTCAAACAACAACATAATTTCCTCTCCCGTTTTTGTATCGAGATTTCCGGTAGGCTCATCAGCCAAAAGAATGGACGGGTTGTTGACAAGTGCACGGGCAATGGCCACACGCTGTCTCTGTCCGCCTGAGAGCTCGTTGGGCTTGTGGTCTACCCTATCACCCAATCCTACCTTGGTAAGCACTTCACGAGCGCGTTCTTTGCGTTCAGAAGATTTCATCCCGGCATATATTAATGGTAATTCTGTGTTCGCCAGACACGTTGTTCTGGGAAGTAAATTGAAGGTCTGAAAGACAAATCCAATTTCACGGTTTCTGATTTCCGCAAGTTCTGCATCATCCATTTGACTTACCCTGTTGTTATTCAGGATATATTCGCCTGAGGTGGGTGTATCAAGACATCCGATCATATTCATCAGTGTAGATTTCCCGGAACCGGAAGGACCCATTATAGCAATATATTCATTTTCCAACACATCAAAGGAAACTCCCGCAAGTGCCCGAACCTCGGTCTGCCCCATTTGATAAACCTTGGTCAGATCTTGTATCTCAATTACTGATTTTTTAGACATATTGGATCAATTAAATAGTGCTGATTTGTTATTCACTTTTACTTTATCACCATTATTGAGGCTGTTAGAAAGGATACGGTAACTTCCGATTATCACTTCTTCTCCGGCTTCTAATCCGGATAATATTTGAATATGTGTGTTATCACTAATACCGGTTTCAACTGGTTTACGAACTGCTTTACCATCTTCAACCACAAAAACTACTTTACGAATATCTTCTTCCTGAATTATGAGATCCTGATCCTGACTGCTTGCCAGCATGATCTCCACTGAATCAGATTTAGCAGTTTCTTCAGCTTCATCTTTAGCAAAATCACGAACAGTTACAGCTTGTATCGGCACTGACACAACGTTTGTAGCAGTTTGTGTTTCCACATCTACCGTTGCAGACATTCCCGGCCTGAAGTTCGGCACAAATATCTCCTCAGGGTCTTCAGAAGATTCGTTTCGGACCATTTTTTCAGGACTGCTATCCAAATTATGTGGTGTTATAATGCGAACTTTTACCTGGTAATTTGTTACCTGCTCATTAGTCCCGCTTCCGGTAACCCTGGCAGAGTTTGCTATCTCTGTTACCACTCCGTTGAAATTTCGCTCCGGATAGGCATCTACTTCAATTCTTGCCGTATCGGCATAGCTGACATTCACAATATCATTTTCATTAACCTCAACCAGCACTTCCATCCGATCGAGTAAAGAAATTCTCATCATCTCGGTACCGGCCATCTGTGAATTTCCTAAAACACGCTCACCTGCCTCAACTGCTAATCCCGTTACCGTCCCATTTTGTGGAGCTCTGATCACAGTCTGTTCCAGTTCCTCTTTGGCTTGCCGTAATTGTGCTTCAGCGCTTTCGATCTGATACTTAGCAGCATTTAAACTTGCCTTTTGAGAATCAAATTCCGATTTGGTTTGAATGTATTCCATTTCCGAGATCAGATCTTTTTCATATAGGGTCTTATCACGATTATAGGCTGCTTCTGCTCTGATCAATGCGGCGCGGGTTTGCTCCAGCCGTGCTTTTTGGGTAAGTAGCGCTGCGTTCAAATTATCGATCTGCGCTTGATAGATGTCCGGCTTTATGCGAACAAGCAGATCGCCCTCACGCACAAAATCACCTTCTCTAACCGCCAGTTCTATAATCTCTCCGGATACATCGGGTCGAATAATAACTTCAATTTCCGGTTGTACTTTTCCGGAAGCGGATACCAACTGAGTTATGGTCTTAAGTTTAACTGTAGCAGTTTCAACTTCTGTTCCGGTATCTTCAGTACCTATTACTCCGGTTAACCGAAGGATAAGTCCTAAAGCAATTACTAACCCTAATACCCCACCAACCCACAAAAGTGTTTTGGTTCCCGATGATTTTTTTGTTCCCATTTTTCGTCCTTATTTAAAGTCTGTTATTAAAAATCGATACTATCGCCACTTAGTTTACCTAAGTAATAATCCAGCAGTTTTTCCTGAAATATCAGATTGTACATAGCTTGTGTATAATTTGATTGTGCTTCCACATAGCTTGCCTGAGCCTGACTTAATTCGATCAATGTGCTTGACCCTACATTGTAGCGTTCCTGTTGTGTTTCAAAAGCTCTCTCGCTGGCGCGGCGGGATTTTTCTGAAGCTTCAAGCTGCTTGATATACGAGCTGTAATCGTTGTAAGCTTGGGTCACTTCCTGAATAATCTGTAATCTCGAGTTATCTAAATTTAATTCTGCATTTTTAAGCTGTACTCGGGATGATTCAATATTATACATTCGGTTCCAGTTTTGGAAGATAGGTATGCTCAGCGATAGCCCAAATGATCTATTAATTTGTTGATCAAAAAATTGATCGTTAAAACCTACATCTTCAAAAGAACCACCTGCAGGTATTCTGTATGTATCACTATATCTGGATGAGATAGAAGCACTACCAGAAATAGAAGGATAAAGACTGCCTTCAGCAATTCTAAGCTGATACTCTAAACTTCGAATATCAGCAATATCACTCTTAAGGTCGGAACGATTCAGTAACGCTTGGTCAATTAATTCACTCAACTCAAAAGACTTACCCATAATGTCACCTGTCTCAAATTCTGCATCAGGTACTACAAATTCATAAGTACCAAGCGGGTCTATTTGCAATTGACGAACTAAAACCAACTTACTGAACTTAACGTTGTTTTCCTGTTGAGTTACCTGAAGTTCATTATTAGCAACTTGTGCTTCTTGATTATATAAATCTACAGTTGGCCTCGACCCCACCTCAACTTGTGCTTGTACTTGTTCTAACTGTTGCTGAGAATTCTCAAGATTTTCTCTGGCAATGTCTAATAACTCCGTGTCTACCAAAACTTGTAAATAATTGGAAGCAGTATTAAATATGGTATTCTCTTTAGCCCTCTGAAAGCTTTCTTCAGAAGATATTTTAGACTGCTGACTGGACCGTAAAGAGTTTATATTATTGAAGCCATCAAATAATGTGATATTCGCACTAAGACTACCACTGATACCATGAGAAGCATCCTCAGTAATATCTCCTGTAACTTCATCGAAGCGCCGACCAACTTGTCTTGATCCATTAAAGCTACTATTAACTGAAGGAAGGAAATCTGCATATTCACTTCTAATTTGATGATCCGCCAGATTTAAATTGTTTCTTGCTTGTTCAAGCTGATAATTATTCTCGAGGGCTATTTCAATAGCTTCCTGTATAGAAATGGTTCGCTGTTCTTGTGCAAAAGCGTTACTTGCTACTAATAGCAGGGCAATAAGAAGTGTGGATGATAGATATCTGTTCATGATTGATATTCGTTTTGGTATTAACGGATTGGTACACGGTATTGGACGAAAATAGTTACATAATAGTTGGCCTATTTTCGATTTTTATATCCTTTTACAGGTAGGAACTAAAGATTTGTAAAATCAATTCTTGGACGAGTTATTTTTTTCTTTCAAAGAAGCTACTTTATCATCCAAATAATCCATTAAAAGACTAAGGCCTTTCTTGGTAATAATACGTTTCAGTTCTCTTGAAATACCTGAGTCGGAAAAACTGTTACCGGTATTCTCTCTTTTTGACGGTATTCTAGGTGAATACTTTCGCTCTCGACCTAATAAAAATCCAACCAGTACTGAAGCTCCCACTATGGGCAAGGGATACTTCCTGATCAGATTTTTGGGTTCCATACCTGTGGATACTCCTTCTTTTACATCATCAATGGACTTATCAATTCCATTCTGAAGGCGGATGAGTTCTTCTTCAAGTTCTTTTTTCTTCTTTTCAAGATTAGATAATTTTACTTCAGACATCTTACTCGCGTTCTTTTTTTGAAATTTCTTTGGAAGGCAGTTCTTTCACATGATCTGTTTCATTCATTGAATCAATAAATTCCGCCAAGATCTGATCTTGAATTTTTAAAACCAGAGACTTTGGTTTCAAAACCACCAATATCAGTCCCCCTATAATAAATGGGATTGATACAATAGCATATCCGGCCCAGGGTTCATTGAGGATTTCTCCCAGATAAACGGCTAAAGCCACCATCCCAAACACTAAACCAATGGCCAGTACAGTATAACCGATCAAACTTTGAATAGACTTTCCAATCAGGTGAGTGATATGATCACCAATATTCAAAAGGGTGAGTTCCAGTCTGGTTTCAATATAATCTTTAAGCTCGTGGGTAACGCTTTTGATACGTTTTCCTAAGTCATCCATAATGGATCAATCTTCAGAGGTGAAAATTTTAGCTACAATAAAACCTACCGCTAATCCAACTACCACAGATTTAATAGGATGCCTGCGAATAGTAGCTTCAGATTTATCTTTTATTTCCTCTAAACGGATCTGAAGATCTTCGTCGTCAAGAATCTGACGACCACGATCTATAGCGCTGTCAAGTCGTTCGTTTAGGTTTTCAATGATTTCTTCGTTCATAATGCCCTGTGTTTTTTATTTAATATAACAAATTGCAATGGATGCTTAAATCATTCCATTGCAAAAAGTTATTCGTAGCGTAAACTTTCTATAGGATCAAGCTTGGAAGCTTTATATGCAGGATAAACACCGAAAACTAATCCTACGATCAGCATTCCAAAAAAACCGCCTAACACGGACCAAAGTGGAACAACAGCTTCAGTCTCTATCCATACCGCCATTAAATTTCCAACCCCGATGCCCAGGATCATTCCAATAACGCCGCCGATCTGACAAATGAATATCGCCTCCATCAAAAACTGACTTACGATCGCCTTTCTTGTGGCACCCACAGCTTTTCGGATTCCAATCTCTCGCGTTCGTTCTGAGACAGATACCAACATGATATTCATTACGCCTATACCGGCTCCTAAGAGGGTGATAAATCCGATGGCAAACCCTCCTAAGTATAAAGCTGCTGTAAAGGTATCGAAGGTTCCTGAAAGTGATTCGTTCGTTGAAATTTCAAAATCGTTATTCTCTCCGGGATTTACTTTTCTAATAACTCGCAAGATCCCCGTGATCTCTTCCACCGTTTCGGTTATGAAATCAATTTCCGGTGCACGGACCTGAATGCTTATATTTCGATTCGCACCATATACATTGATCGCAGTGGTGTAGGGAATTAGAACAAAATTATCGAACGACTGCCCAAATATTTGTCCTTTGGCCTCAAGAATTCCGATCACCGTATATGGTTTCCCTCCAAACCGAATGGTCTTACCGATAGGGAACTGATTCTTGAAAAGTACATTTTGTACATCTTTCCCCAGTATCACCACATTCCGACCGTATTGAACATCTTCACCCGTAAAGTTCCGCCCTTCTTCCATTTCAAAAGAATTATTATTCAGATAATTTTCATTGCTGCCAGCAATACGGACATTAGGTTCGGTCTCTTCTTCTTCAAATGAGATCTTAGCTATGCCAAATGTTTCATCAGGACTCATACCTTCCCCGATTCTCATTTGATCTTCCAGCCGCTCAGCAACATCAAAATCTATATCTTTACGGTTTCGGATCTCATCACTCAGAGAACCCATTTGCACTGATGGTGTTTTGGATACATTGATCACGTCGGTTCCCATGATACTCATGGTATTCTTGAAATAATTATCCAATACAGCCACTGCCGTCGTGGAAACTATTACAGAAAATACTCCAATGACCAAAGCTAACAACGTTAAAAACGAACGCAATTTATTCGCTGTTAAAGAATCGTAAGCCTGAACGGTTGTTTCTTTGATATTCATTTATTCAAATCTTAGTGATTCAATAGGATCAGATTTTGCAGCTCTATAAGCCGGTATAAACCCAAACACTACACCTACAATGGTACAGATACTAAAGCCAAGAAGTACCACACTTACATTCATTACTGCTACAAAAGCTTGGTTTATGAGAATAGTTAAACCACCAGCAAGGGCTACCCCGATCACTCCGCCCAGTAAACAAATGGCTATAGCCTCCAGTAAAAACTGAGTCATGATCTCCCATGATTTTGCCCCAACAGCTTTCCGTATCCCGATCTCTTTCGTTCGCTCTCTCACCGAAACAAACATGATATTCATTACCCCAATTCCACCAATAAGCAGTGAAAGTCCGCTAAGGATAAATCCCACAGCATAGATTCCGGCCTTCATTCCCTCAAGCTGCTGTTTAAATGCTTCGGGTTTATTAAGTGCAAAGTCATTATCTTCTGTAGCATCAATTTGGCGGATTCTTCTCATGATTCCTTCAAGCTCATATTCACCTTCTCTTAGTGTGGCCTGATCCGGAAACTGTACTCCAATTTGTAATCCATAGCGTAATCCATAGATCTGTCCGTATGCATTGATCGGTATAATGATACGGTTATCAGTATCCTCCAAACCAAGAAACTTACCCTGCTTTTCTAACACTCCAACAATCGTAAATCGCTGACCTCCCAGTCTGATATTTTTACCCAGTGGATTTTCTAATTCAAAAAGAGACTCTTTTAATGTACTTCCAATTACAGCGACCTTAGCTCCGGATCTTACCTCTTCTTGCACGAACATTCGGCCATCCGCAATATTCAATCCCTGTATCTCAAGGTAATTAGCTGTTGTACCCGACAATCCTACTTGTTCTGCACTTTTTTCCTGATACCGAACCGATGTCTGGCGATTCGCAGCCCCTGTAACGTTGTTTGCATACCTGCTGGATTCCCTGATCTTATCAACATAATCCAGCTCCATTTCCTGGCGATTGCGGTATTCCCACCATTTGTATTCACCGCCCATTCCCCAGGGCCATTTTTCAACATATACCACGTTCTGCCCCATCATCGACATGCTTTTTTCGAAGGTGATATCCATGCCGGTAGTTACAGAGTCCACGATTGTCACCATCGTAATTCCAATGATGATACACAGAGCCGTAAGTATCGACCTTATTTTGTTTGTTTTAAGAGCCCCTAAAGCAATTTTAAAACCTTCCGTAAAACTGTTGATTATTCTCATGAGATAGCTTGAATGTGATCGGTTTATGCCCTTACGGAAGAAGTATTATTTCGTTACACTGAATATGAAATAAATTTACTTTGTTTACACTTTAATGGATGCCAAAATTATTCCTTACTTTCGGAGAAAAATATTTATCTATGAAATTAGACGTACTTGTTTTTGCTTCCCATCCTGATGATGCCGAATTGAATTGCGGGGGAACTATCGCGGCTCTTACAGCTGCCGGAAAAAAAGTGGGTATCATTGACCTCACTAAAGGAGAAATGGGAACCCGGGGAACTGAAAAAACAAGAGCTGAAGAAGTAAAGAAAGCTTCTGAGATCCTGAATATCTCTTATCGGGCTAATTTAGACCTTGGTGATTCCCTCCTGCCTAATACAAGAGCTAATCAGCTTAAGATCATTGAGCAGATACGGTTAACACAACCTCATATTTGTATTACCGGTGCGTCATTCGACCGCCACCCCGATCACTCCAAAGGAACCGATCTTGTGTTGGATGCTCTTTTCTATTCCGGTTTAAAGAAGATCTCCACCCAAAATAAATCCGAAGCAAAGCAAGAACCATGGCGACCCGCTCACGTGCTTCATTACATGCAGGACCGACCATTTGATCCTGATTTCGTATTTGATATATCAGATCACTGGGAAGAAAAACGTCAGGCAATACTGGCATTCATTACACAATTCAATATAAGTAAGCCCGGAAATGAGCCCGAAACATACATTTCTTCCGAAAGCTATTTCAAGCAGCTTGAGGCGCGCGCGAGATATTTTGGGCACCTGGCTGGCTTCGAATTTGGAGAACCATTTAAATACTACCTTTCCCCCACACCGCTTAAAAGCATGAATGTATTTTTTGAGCATACACCAAAGCGATGATCTGAAAATTCCGATTTCTTTTGCTTTGATAATCACTCTTCTTTCTCCATTTTGTCCTGTGATATTTAACTCTAAAACATTAGTGATTAATGGACTTTTCAAAACAGAAAAAAGGCACAGCATCTGTCTGGGCGGGTGAAACCGATAACTTTCATGAAGGCAGCCCTTCGGTACCAATATTCAACACCGTAACCTATGCATACAATGACCTGGATGAATGGTATGAAGTGGCAAAGGGAAATAAGAAAGGCCACATCTACAGCAGAAATACCAATCCCACGGTAAAAGTATTGGAAGATAAGATCCGCATTCTCGAAGGCGGTGAGGACGCGATCGCTTTCTCAACCGGGATGGCTGCCATCAGTAATACTCTTTTTGCCCTGCTGAAGCCGGGTGACCGCGTAGTGTCTATTAAAGATTCTTATGGCGGGACCAGTAAGATATTCCTCGAACACCTGCCGAAATTCAATATCGAGGTAACGCTTTGCGAGACTGAAGATCACGAACAACTTGAAGAAGAAATCAGTAAAGGTTGCCAAATAGTGTATCTGGAAAGTCCTACTAACCCAACGCTGAAAGTCATAGATCTCCAGAGAATTGCTAAAGCCGCCAAAAAAGTTGGGGCTATTATAATTTCAGATAACACCTTCGCTTCCCCGATCAATCAGAACCCTATATCCCTTGGGATCGATCTTGTTGTACACAGCGC
Source organism: Gracilimonas sp. (assembly GCA_040904925.1). Taxonomy (GTDB): domain Bacteria; phylum Bacteroidota; class Rhodothermia; order Balneolales; family Balneolaceae; genus Gracilimonas. Next base: position 51,758 of record JBBDSP010000025.1, read on the forward strand.
CACAAAGTTTTTGGGAGGTCATTCAGATACCATGTGTGGGCTTCTTTGTGGTAGCAAAGAGTTGGTTAGAAAAGTCTTTCAGTATCGTGAGATCATGGGTGCAAGTATATCTCCTGAAATAGCTTACAATGTTATACGAGGAATGAAAACTCTGGAACTCCGGGTAGAACGACAAAATAAGAGTGCTCTGCAAATTGCCCGGTTTTTAGAAGACCACCCAAAGGTAGATCAGGTTTTTTATCCCGGACTTGAAAGTCATAAAGGATATGATATCGCTAAAAAACAAATGTCAGGCTTTGGTGGAATTTTAAGCTTTGAACTTAAAGGCGGATATGAATCAGTTAAGAAACTACTGCACAACATGAAGTTTGTGCACCTTGCTGCCAGCCTTGGGTCTGTAAGCACGTTAGCGGGCCCTCCCCGCACAACCAGTCACGTTGAACTCACTGAGGCTCAGAGAAAGCATTTAGGGATCTCAGAAAGCCTGATCCGGTATTCAGTGGGAATAGAAAATGCGGAAGACTTGATTGAAGACCTCAAATCTGGATTAGATAAGATTTAAACGAAAGCAGGTCAATCCGGCTCAATACTTACAAATCGTTCGATATTACGAGACATCTCTATCCGGGTAACCAGGGATTGAATCACTTTTTTATATAGTTCTTTGCCTGCAATTCTGTCCTCTATACCTGAATCGATATTGGGATTGTCATTCACTTCGATCACATACACTTTATCATTCAGCATCTTTAGATCGACCCCATATAGCCCATCTCCCATCAAGGCTGCTGCTTTTGTAGCAGCTCTTAGTACTTTTGCGGGAACTTCATTTAATGGAAGTGTACTGGAATCACCCGTTTGATCTTTTTTAGGACCTTTCCAGTTATAGATCTGCCAGTGTCCTTTGGCCATAAAATACTTACAGGCGAACAAAGGCTGATTATCTAAAACTCCAATTCGCCAATCGTAGTCTGATGGTAAAAATTCCTGGCCGATTATGAGATCAGATAGTTTAAATAATCGATCAAGTGATTCTTTCATCTCATTGATGTCCTTAACTTTAGTAACGCCTAATGAAAAAGCACTATCCGGCTGCTTTAATATCATTGGATACTTCAACTTCTCAAGATCTTCCTTTCTCACTAATCCCTTATAGAATACCGTGGTTTCAGGAGCAGGGATGTTATTTACCTTAAGCCTCTCATACAGATAGATCTTATTTGAGCATCTTAAAATTGACCATGGGTCATCAATTACTGCCAAACCTTCGGCATATGCCTTCCTGGAAAATTGATAGGTATAATTATTCACATTGGTCGTTTCCCGGATAAATAATGCATCAAATTCAGAAAGCCGGTTGTAGTCTTCTTTGGTGATGTATTCCGTGTATATATCAAGGTCATCTGCGACTTCCTCAAACTTCTTTAATGCTCTTTTGTCTGAAGGTGGATTTTCTTCCTTGTGATCTATCAGCACTGCCAGGTAGTATTTGTAGTTTTTGAGCTTTGTCCGCTGAAAGCGTTTGGTTTCAAAATATTGCCTGGCATAGGTCTGTATCAGTTCCTGATCGGCAGAATCAATTTTACTTAAACTCAGCGGGGTCATCCGTTTGATATCCCATCTGCTCCCTTTTACAAAATGTACCCTGAACATCGGGGCTTCAAACATCTGATAAAGTTTATGCCCTAATAGTTTGTAATCCGGATTTACTGCCTGCCCGAAGTACACATTCAACTCAAACTTATCCTCTAAGCACTTTTGGAGGGACTTTTGGATCACCTCATCAATATCATCAGCAATAGAGCGGATCACGCTCAAGTCTTTGAAATCCCGAATCGTTGTTACATTGGGAATAGCCCGGTGTTCTCTTGCAGATGCCAATAGCGACACATAGTATCCCATGGTTTGATATCGATACGAATCACACAAATTAAACACCCGTAATGCCCGCTCAGAGAACAAACCTTTGTTTGAAGTATAATCACTTGATGAAACGATCTCCACGTTATGCAGTGCTAATTTCCAGTCTTTGGGCTTATCAACTACTATGACATTTGAGATCCTTGTTTTACTCTCGGATTCAGAAAGTTCTTTCACCATTCTCAATCCGTCCCTTCCCTCTTCGTAATAGTCCTTCATCAACTCGGTGGACTCAAACCTAAGCTTATTATACCAGGTTATCAGTTTTTTATTATCAACACTTGCTTCCAGAGTAATACGTTCAGCTCCTCTTTCTTTGGCAATAAACTCTGCTTTTTCTATAAGTTCTTTACCAATGCCCGCTCCCTGAAATTCGGGGTCCACGACAACGGAAAAGATTCGTACCGATCTCTTATACAAGTAAAGTATCAGGTATCCCACAGGTTTATGAGATCCATTGTCTTCAGCCTCAGCGATCCAAACCTGCTGAAATGTACTTTTAAGACTTAAATTTAAAACTCTTTTAGAACTCTGTTGGTAGGCAGGGAAAGCTTTTTTTTCGAGCGAAAGCAGAAGGTCCAGGTCAGTTATAGCCGATCTTCTGATGAAGATATTCATTATCAAATCCGTTAGTTATGCTACAAAATTACACCAAAATTTCGTTATGTAGTACACATATACAACAAATTTTCAAACCTTATTTAATGTGTCAGATCTTTGTCTTCAAAGCATTCACGAATCTCTTTCTTCAGGAAAGCATGCACTGTTTTATTCCCGGCTATGATCCTTTTCCCAAACAGCCAATCCTCTCCTCCTTCCCAGTCTGTGACTACTCCTCCTGCTTCTTTTATGATGAGTGATCCGGCGGCCACATCCCAGGCACTGAGTCCATATTCGTAAAACCCTTCAAATCTGCCGCATGCCACATTGCAGAGATCCCAGGCTGCAGTTCCCGGACGGCGCACCCCATGTGTTTTATCCATCATCCTTTTAAAAAGCTTTAAATAGTTATCTACCAAATGCAGATCCCGATATGGGAATCCTGTACCTATTAATGAGGCTGAAGGATCTTCATTTTCTGAAATTCGGATCGGCTTACCGTTCAAAAAAGCTCCTTCTCCCTCCACTGCTGTAAATAACTCCTGATGCGCCACTTCTAAAACCAAAGCAACCCTTGGCTTCTTTTTTTCCCAAAGAGCGATAGAAACACAATAGGCAGGAAAAGCGTGTGCGAAATTGGTGGTCCCGTCTATGGGATCAATGACCCAGACCCGGCCATCAGGCAATTCAGTTTTCTGAGTGGACTCTTCCGCTAATATCTCATCATTTGGAAATGCCGCTTTCAGAATATCGATGATCTTTTTTTCAGAGGCTAAGTCCGCATCGGTCAAGAGATCATTTTTACCTTTTAATTGTACATTAAGAGTTGCTTTATCAGCATACTCCCTTATAATTTTTGAGGCTTCTGATGCTGCTTTTTTTGCCGTTTTCAGTTCTTTTTTATAACTACTCATTCTAAAATAGTATCCAATATCGGATTTATATTTTAATTACCGCCAAATATATTTTTAAGAAGATTCCCGCCTTTTTCCTTCAGATAATCTTCCAAGATCTCTTTGATCACTTCTTCATTCGGCCGAACGCTGGGATCCGATGAAGTTCCTCTTATCACCAATGGCACAGAAATGGTACCGTTTTCCTGAGTTAATGCGTTTACAGTCTCTTCTCCAAGTACACTTGTTAAGCCTTTCTTGAAGGTACCGGGCAGTGCGATCACCGCTTCATAATCAATTTCATCACTTATAAGATGATGCGTACCGTTCAATTCAAGCCCGATCTTGTCACTGGTTAAATTCAATTCTGTAAACGTCAACACTTCGTTCTTAATGGTAAAATCAGATTTCCATTCATCCAGAGCGAGTGTTTCCAGCTCTTTTACTTTAAGGAAATTCGCTACTTTCATTTGCATTGGATGCCTGCCCAGTCGGGCTTTGGTCATTCCGAAAGAGCCTTCTGCATCCGTTGTTGAAAGTATCGGAGACAGCGCCGGATTCAGATCAGAAACGTAATTTATTTCTGCACTGAACGCCCCTTCTAAGTATTCATGAATGGTACTCTCCTGTCCCAAAAATCCGGTGTCCCTGAAAAACGCTTTTGCTTCCAGGCTGTCTAGTGTACCGGAGAAATTGATTTTTGTATTGGTTGGAGCAGGAATATCCCAGGCCATATTTCCTGTCGCTATACCCTCAAACATGGTTGCTTTGGCGTCGCGTAGCACAAGCTTTTCAGGGGTCATTTCACCGGAACCGCTTACCTCAGTCAAATTGATCCCGAGGATAACAAGCTCTGAGATCTCTGCCCCAACCTTCGCGTTTATGTCAGGCAACTCGATCGGAATGGGTTCATTGGGATCTGTTTCTTCATCCCAGTCTATCATCTCGTCCATATTCAGCAAGCCGCTATTATAATTTCCTGTCACATTTGGAAGTTCAGCCTGTGGAACATCTTCTTTTATAAAACCGAGATAATTACTCATTCTACCTGCAAGCTGAATATCAGATGAACCAAATTTCATTGTGAAATCTGTAAGATCCATTGATTCGGGAGTTACTCTAAGGTTGCCCCCCAGATCCGTTACGGGTAGTGAAAGCGAATCTCCATTTGCACTTACTTCACTTAAATCCAGCATACCATTCAGGTCGATCTTCAGCGGATCTCCGGCCGGACCTTGAGCTGTTAAATTCATCACCGCATTCCCGGCTAATTCATTGATCCACGGCTTCAATTCGTAGTATTTGCTTACATCTCCTAACTGTGCGTTACCGTCCATAGTCAGATTGAAGACCGGGTCTTCAGACAGATACTCTTGTACATTCCCTTTTACAGAAAGATCGTTATTTCCGGTTTTAAAACTTGCTTGCGCAATCTCCAGGGCATCTCCGGAAACGGTTCCCTCAAAAGTGATGTCTTCAATGGGTTCACCGATAGATGCGTATGCAATGTACCCGTTGGTTAGGTTTATCGTGCTTGACTGTAACAGGTTCTGAATATCAAAAGGCTCTAAATTTCCTCTTAATACAATATTAGATTGAAGGTTTCCTCTCATCATCAGGGTATCTTCATCTATTGGGTAGAACTCTTTGATGGTTGCAAGATCTGCATTCACTTCTCCGGTGACATCAATATTCCGTAAAGCCTCATCCAGCGGATCATTTACTGTACCCGTGAAGCTGAGGCTGTTCCCTGCTGCCATAAGTCTTGCACTTTGGATATTGATCCTTTTATTCGTGGCTCTCATATCTACATTTATGTCCTCGATCGGCTGTGAAACGCCGGCATACTGAATCAGTCCATCAGAAAGATTGATCGTGCCATCCAGCTGTGAATTTTCAGGGTCCTGCACCGTTCCTTTTGCATTTACATTGGCTATAAGTTTCCCCGCCATTTGCTCGATATCAAAATCACTGATCTTATAAAAACTTGCGATGGTGGAAAGATCAATATCGCCGTCAATATCCAGGTCGTATCCCGGGTTGTCTTCCAGCGGATCTGACAGTATTCCGGTAACAGATATGGTATTTTGGGCAGCTTTGGCTTCAAAGGCCTGAATAGCAATCTGGTTGTTATCTGCTACAAACGAAAGCCGGATATCCTCTATAGCCTGTGGGAGTTCGTTATTTTTGATGTAGCCATTTTCAGCATTGATAGAAAAGTTAAAATCCGGGATCTGATTCTCTGAAAATTGTCCCGATATAGTTCCTTCAATATTTAATTCACCTCTCGTTTCAAGTCCCTCAATATATTCTTCGTATTCCGGAGGGATCAAAGTCAAAAGCTCTCCAAAATCATCTGTTGAACTTGAAGTTGTCAAATTAATATTCATTGCATCATTGCCCCAGGAAGCAATATTTCCTTCCAGGTTTAAGGTTAATCCCCGAATTGCCAGACTGCCTTCCTGTATTGTTAGGTTTTCATTATCAAGATCAAGAGTTGAAATTTGATCTAACCGCAAAGCGAGATCATTCAGGTAATTCTCTCCATCTATGTTCACCGTCAAAGAATTCAGCTCAGAGGTCAGGTCGGTTTCAATAAGCTCTGCATACTGAAGTCCAAGCTGTGCATTAAGTCCTTCTGCGAGGATCTCCATTTTCGAGCTAAGATCGTTGTAGTGTAGCTTACCGCCTGTGATAACTAAGTTGGGAATAGCCAGCGATATACCTTCCTCGTCCGCTTCAGCAGCTTCCGGATCTGATGATGCCAGCAGAAAATCAATATTCGAAGTACTGTCCTCATAAATGCTGTAGTAGATCTCAGGGGAATTCAGGGTGAGCTCTGATATATTTATGTCTCCGCTTAGCAATGGAAATATTTTAACCGACAATAGAAGCTCTTCCAGGTTTACGATCGTTTCACCTTCCTGATCGGGAACTCTCACCCCCTCCATGCTTACTCCGGCGTCAGGAAATGATCTGAATAAACTCAATGACATTTCAGAAATCTCTATTTCCGTTCCAAGGTTATCATTTACCATAGGAACTACCGTGTCTCGCAACCGCTCATCGCTAAAGTAGATATTCAATCCAGCTACCAAAATTACGAGGGTCACTAAAAAGCCGGCAAGTATCTTTAGGAATAATTTCATAATAGTGTTCCTGTTCTTATTTCTTCTCTTGAATGTTATTTACTGACCGATCGATATTAATATTTTTCAACATTTTCGAGAGATGTTTCGATTCTTATTTTTAGTCAATTTAACAACTTATTGTTCCTATTAGTAGTGATATAAACAGCGATATGAACTTACACATTCAGATCAATAAGATATCCGTCAACAACAAATATTCAATTGCAAAAAGGACTATTTAAATTCTTTAATATCATCCAAAAAATAGAGATATTTAAATCTCTTAATTCTTACCCTTAAAATATAATTATGATCATCCCCATCGCCAGCGACCATGCCGGATACCCCGCTAAAGAGACTACTACAAAGTTGTTAAAAGATCTCGGCCATGATATTGTTGATTTTGGCACCCATTCTGAAGATTCCGTTGATTATGCTGATTTTGCCGTGGAGGTTGCAAAGCGTGTGAATGATGGTGAATATAAGCTTGGGATACTGATCTGCGGGAGCGGACAAGGCGTTTGCATGACTGCCAATAAATATCCAAAAGTGCGGGCCGGTCTTGTTTATTCGAAGCATTCTGCCGAAATGACCCGGCTCCATAACAACGCAAATATTTTGTGCCTTCCGGGAAGAGAATTGAATGAATCTCAGATCAAGGAAATTCTGGATATCTGGTTGACCACAGAATTTGAAGGTGGCCGTCACGAACGCCGGATCAATAAAATTGAATCATTAACACAACAAAAATAGAAGTTGCCGATGAAATCGCTTCAGGAACAAGACGCTGAGATATTTGACCTTCTTGAAAAAGAAACCGATCGCCAGAATTATAATCTGGAATTGATCGCTTCCGAAAACTTTGCTTCCAAAGCAGTGATATCAGCTATGGGCAGCGTTCTTACCAATAAATATGCTGAGGGCTATCCCGGAAAAAGATATTACGGCGGTTGTGAGGTTGTGGATGTTGTGGAAGATCATGCTCGAGACCGAGCTAAGAAGCTGTTTGGAGCAGACTGGGTTAATGTGCAGCCTCATTCCGGAGCTACTGCTAATGCTGCTGTGTACCTCGCTTGTATGAAGCCGGGAGATACTCTTTTAGGATTTGACCTTTCTCATGGCGGTCATCTCACACACGGTTCTCCGGTTAACTTTTCAGGGATCAATTATAACGCTGAATTCTATGGGGTTGAAAAAGATACCGGCCGCCTGGATATGAATAAGATCCGTGAGCGTGCAAAAGAAGTAAAGCCAACGATGATCTCGATCGGAGCCTCAGCCTATCCACGTGATTATGATTATGAAGCCTTCCGAAATATCGCTGATGAGGTTGGAGCTTTACTTTGGATGGACATGGCGCACACAGCCGGACTTATTGCCACCAAGAATTTAAATGATCCTCTTCCCCACGCCCATGTGGTTACTACAACTACCCACAAGACACTGCGCGGCCCAAGGGGTGGAATGATACTGGTAGGCAAAGATGGCGAAAATACCATCGGAGTAACGGCAGCAAAATCCGGCCGAACCAAGAACTGGGGTGAAGTTTTTGATTCAGCTGTTTTTCCCGGAACACAAGGCGGCCCTTTGATGCACGTGATAGCCGCTAAAGCTGTTTCATTTGGAGAAGCTTTACAAGATGACTTCAAATCCTATCAAACCCAAACACAAAAAAATGCCAAAGCCATGGCAGCAAAATTCATTGAGCTTGGTTACAATCTGGTAAGTAACGGAACTGATAATCACCTTATCCTCATCGACCTCCGAAATAAAGGACTGAATGGAAAAATTGCAGAAGATGCTTTAGGGGAAGCAGCCATCACCGTAAATAAAAATATGGTGCCTTTTGACACTGAAAGTCCGTTTGTGACTTCAGGAATACGGATCGGCTCCCCCGCTATGACCACCCGCGGACTGAAAGAAGCTGAATTTGAGCAGATTGCAGTTCTTATCGATAAAGTGCTTCAAAAGCCTGATGATCAGGGAAATCACAAAAAAGTAGAGCAGGAAGTTCGTGATCTGTGTGATCGTTTTCCTTTGTATGACTTTGTAACAGCTTAATCCGGAGAATCAGCATTGGAACAACGCCAGATCATGGAAGGCAAACCGCCAGAGGCAAAAAAACCAGCCGACAGAACCGATACTATGTCTTTTCTCGAACACCTTGAAGAATTACGATGGAGGATCATCAAAGGCCTTATTGGTGTTTTAGTTGGGATGATCATCGCCTTCTTTTTTGCCGATTTCTTTGTGGAGGACGTCATATTGGGCCCAACCCGATCAGAGTTCTTTATGTATGACCTGTTACGGGTTGATGCTGTTAACTTCGAGCTTCAAAGCCGTCGTTTACCCGGACAGTTTTTCACCTACTGGGGAACCCTTTTCGTAATGGGCTTTGTGATCGGATCACCTTTTTTCATCTACCAGATGTGGTCATTTATTGAACCCGCTCTTGAGAGAAAAGAGAAGAAAAAGTCTTATTTCACTTCGTTCTTCATTACTTTTTTCTTTTTACTGGGTGTTGCTTTCGGATATATGATCCTGGTTCCGTTCGCACTTCAATTCTTTGCCCAATTCCAGATCTCCGATATCATTCGCAATGATTTTGATATCAATGAATATTTCAGCTCTGTGGCAATGTGGGTGATAGCCTGTGGAATCATTTTCCAAATTCCGGTGGTCAGTTACTCCCTCTCAAAAATTGGATTACTCACCCCTGAGTTGCTCAAGAAATACCGGAGGCATGCCTTGATCTTGTGCCTGGTGGTTTCTGCAATGTTGACTCCACCCGATCCCATTTCTCAAATACTTATAGCATTACCACTGACGGTACTGTATGAGTTATCCATTTGGGTAAGCCGCTACGCCAATCGCAAGCGAAAGGAAGAGCTGGATGAAGCAATAACAGGAGTCTCAAAGTCTGATTCTTAAGCTTTGATAAAATTGATCACTCCCTATGGTTTTAACCGATTGAACCTGTATCTTTTATTTATAATAAATATCATCCAAGTCAGTTTAACTGATCAGATAATTAACAAAATAGACTAGAGTTTTACTTATACAATGATCTCATCAAGAAATCTTATTCCACTGCTTTTACTGCTTATTTTTACGGTCTCTTTTTCATCCTGCGATGACGATCCGTTTGAAGTAGATTATTCAGATGCCCCTGCTCCCTTTGATATCAGTAATGCTGATCGTGTTGAAACGGAAAGTGGCCTGGTGTACTATGTAATAGAAGAAGGTGGTGGTGAATTTGAAGTGCAACGCCGCGACGTAGTTCGTGTTTATTATACCGGGCGCAGAGAAAGCAACGGCAAGATATTTGACAGTTCTTACAGAAATGGAAGTCTAAGTCCTGCCACATTTAATTCACTGAACAACCTGATTGAAGGATTCCGGGAAGGATTACTCGGAATGAAAGAAGGCGAAAAACGAGTACTTATCATTCCGCCGGAACTTGGTTATGGTAACTCATCCTCTTCAAACCTCAGTGATGAGACCCTTAGGTTTGATATTGAACTGGCTGAGATCACCAGTAACTAAATATACACCCGTTTTACTTTTGGGGAGATCGCCGTCGTAATTTCATACGGGATCGTGCCCATTTTTTTTGCCCATTCTTTAGCAGATAATTCTTCATTTCTTAGAATAGTTACGCTTTGCCCGGGCTGGAACACTTTATCCTTTAAGTACACAGTAAAATAATCCATGCTTATGGTACCAACCTGAGGAAAAAGTTCTCCTGAGATCTCCACATCAAAGCTATTTGTCAAATTACGGAAGATACCGTCTGAATAGCCAACAGGAACCACGCCTAACCATCCGTCTTTCGGGGTAGTCCAGCGGCTTCCATATCCCACCATATCTCCTTTTTTCAGCTTTTTAACCTGTACCAATTCTGATTTCCATTCCACCACAGGTTCCAGATCCGGGATCTCATCCTTACCCGGAGCATAACCATACAAACAGACACCGGGGCGAACGGCATCAAACAAAACTCCCTGATCATGGTAATAAAAAATAGCTCCGCTGTTCGCAGTGTGCGTCATTAATTCCTCAGGGAACTGAGCTCTGATCATCTTAAAAGCTTTCAGCTGCTTAGCCACCCTGGGATGATCATCCTCATCAGAATTTGCGAAATGAGTGTAGATTCCGGTGTAATCCAGATCACATGCCTGCATTTTGATTAAAGCTTCAGAAACATCTTCCGGTAACATCCCCAAACGAAACATCCCGGTATCGAAGTGAAGGTGAGCTTTAGTACCGTTTTCAAGTCTTTCAAATACGGAAAGATCGGAAATACTGGCCGTGATATCGTGCTTAAGAAATAGCTTCTCCTCTCCTTTTGGTGGTATTTCAAAAACCAAGATCGGGTTGGTGATACCGTGTTTCCTGAGCCTTACTGCTTCATCCAGCTTCGCAGTGCAAAACCATTCCACTTTGTCTTTCAGATAATCAGCAACCGGTAACATGCCGTGCCCATAGGCTTCATCTTTCACCACAGCCATTCGCTGCACCGCCGACCCGATTCGGTTATTCACAGCTTTTAAATTATTCCCAATTTTTGAGAGATGGACATACAGAGTTGAACTCAACATTACCTCAGCTAAATGAAAAGATTCTTTTTTTATTTTTCTTCAGGATGACCTGCGCTGCATTGTAACCTGCAGCACCAAAAACTCCTCCACCCGGATGACAAGAGGCGCTCGCCAAATATAGATTTTTAATAGGAGTTTCGTATTGGCTCATTTCAGGGATGGGCCGAAACATAAACATCTGATCAAAACTCATTTCAACATGCATCACATTCCCACGTAAAAGTCCGTGTTTGCGTTCAATATCCAGCGGTGATTGAATGTACCAGTCAATGAGTTTGTCCTTCATATTCGGGGCATAATCCGTTACCACATCATAGATCTTTTGAGCCTCGCGTTCTCGAATATCATCCCACTTCAAGCCGTTAGCCAGTTCATAGGGATGCCACTGTGCCCAGGAAAATAAGGTGTGTTTACCATCCTTAGCTACATCAGGATCTATTTTAGAGAACGTCATACAAAGAACAGCAGGTTTTTCCGGCGGAAGCTTTTTGGTGTAATCACCGATCGCATTATTCATGTATTGTACGGATGGAGCAAGCAGTTGAATTCCATTGTGAATGTCAGGATCGCCGGGAGCAGCATTATACTCAGGAAGTTCTTCAACCGCACATCGTATCACCATTCCAAATCCGTTACCGACGTTGATGTTTTCCACCTTAGTAAACATCGAATCATCCAAATGTTCCCGCCCAACCATTTTCATCATGGTAGTTTGCACGTGGGCATTTGATACAATAGTCCTGGCTCTGAACTCTTCTCCTTCTTCCGTTTGAACTCCGATCGCCTTTCCGTTCTCGATCAGTATTTTTTTTATGGGATGATCTGCCCGGACTTCTCCACCGTGAGCCTCGATCATATTCTTCATAGCCTGAGTGAGCATCCCGCTTCCTCCTTTGGGATGCTTTGCCCCGCTTTCGTGCAACATCGACTGCCAGCCGGCAAAATCTCCCGTAGCAGAGTGATCCGGTAACGGACCTGATTGTGCCGCAAACCATAGAATAGCCGCTTTCATATAGGGACTATCGAAAGCATCATCCACGACTTTTCCATAACTGGATAGTATTTTTTGAAGTCCCGATTGCTGCTCCCCTTTTTTGAACATAGAGCCGTCACGGATCTGAGCTTTCGTCATTTCAGCAAAGATATTACCGGCTGAAGGCTTGGTCATAAAAGCTTTCAACACGCTCTTGTTGATCTTGCCCCAGAAGTCGATAAATTCCTGATAATTCTTTACATCTTCGGGAGCCACTTTAGAGATCGACTCCAGCGTTCGCTCCACATCTTTCCAGAAATGAATAACTCCTTTTCCCGTATGCACCGGATACGACATGATCGGATCCATATCAATATACTCCAGGCCATGCTTCTCCAGTTCAAGTTCTTCAATGATCCCGGTTTGATGGATCATGATATGAACCGAGGACCCCACATCCATTCTGAAGCCATTGGGATTCTCTTCGGACTCAAACATAGTTTCTGTGCGAACGGCTCCGCCAATGGTGGTGTCGCGCTCAAGAACTAAAACCTGATATCCGCTTTTTGCGAGGTAGCAAGCAGTGACCAAGCCATTATGGCCCGAACCAATGATAATAGCGTCGTAATTTTTCATAGATAACAAAGATAAAATGAATTGCCTGAAAGCAAAGAATTATTAAGTTAAGGCAACGAGAAATTTATTCCATTAATTCAGTTTATATGAAAGTTGGCCGTTTTGAGATAGAACAACTTAGTGAAGGTATTTTTGAAGTATTCCGGGATGGGATCATTCAAAAAACAGATGCTTCTGCTATTACGGCCAGAAAGCAGGAACCATTGGTGAGATCTTCATCTACTCCGATCGGCATTAATCCCATTCTTATTAAGGATGGGAAACATAATGTGTTACTGGATACCGGTTTGGGATGGGGATTGGATCAAAGCAGTCGCTATTCCAACACTTCAAATCTGCTTACAAACCTTGACATATTCGGCCTTACACCGGCTGATATCACTCATGTAGTACTGAGTCACTTACATTTCGATCACTCGGCAGGTTCCACTTTTGTGGATCAAAATATCTCTACCCAGCCCACTATGACCTATGCCAATTATTTCATTCAGAAAAAGGAATGGTACTATGCCCTTGAGCAGAATGATTTGAAGAAAGAAATGCCCGGAGCCGGTTACAATCTCGATGAATTATATAAGCTGGCGGCTGTAGATAAATTTGTTATGATCACTGACACTTCTTTTGAACTGCTTCCGGGAATCGAACTCATTCGAACGGGCGGACATACACCGGGGCATCAGATCGTAAAAATTCAGGACGGTGGAGAAACCGCCTATTTCCTGGGCGACCTGATTCCTTCCGAGCATCATTTAAACCATTATGCCATGCGGCAGCTGGATGTTGATCCGGTTCAATCCAAAAAAGCTAAAACCCTGATCTTGCGGCAGGCTTTAAAAGAAGAAGCCCTGATGCTTTTCTACCACTCTATTCATGCAAAAGCCGGAAAACTGGAACAAAATAAAGACAAGAAATTTGTTTTGAGAGACGTCCATTAATTAGTGCCAGCCATAGCATTAATTGCCTATTTATTTTGCAATATTTGATGAATATCGTGCTCGTTAATTAATATCATTTGCTAAAAATTTATCAGAGCTGTGCCACTGAATTTTTATGAAAAAATATCTGCTACTATTTTCACTTTTATTTTTGCCCATCATCGCATTTTCTCAAACCCTGACTGTAAAAGATGCTACTACTCAGGAACCGATTCCGGTAGTTACCCTAAGCAGTTCTGAACCAACGGTCTTCACCACTACAGATGAAAATGGGAAAGCCGAAGTTGACCGATTCAGAAATGCTGATGCTATAGAGATCAGAATTCTCGGTTATCAAACTTTGGTGAGAAGTTATGCAGAATTAGAGTCGACCGGATTTGAGATCTTCCTGGAACCTGTTGCCTTTGATATGAGCGATATGGTTATTTCAGCAACCCGGTGGAGCCAAAGTTCTGAAAATATCCCCTCCCAGATAGCATCGGTTACAAGTGAAACGGTACGACTCCAAAACCCACAAACGGCTGCAGATCTTTTAAACCTTTCCGGGAAAGTGTTTATCCAGAAAAGCCAGCAAGGTGGCGGAAGCCCCATGATCCGGGGTTTTGCAACCAATCGGTTGCTGTACACCATAGACGGAGTTCGAATGAATACTGCGATTTTCCGCGGAGGAAATATTCAAAATGTGATCTCACTTGATCCGTATGCAATTGAAAACACAGAAGTATTATTCGGTCCGGGTTCCGTTATTTATGGAAGTGATGCCATTGGCGGGGTAATGACTTTTCAAACACTCACTCCCGAATTTTCATCCGATGAAGAACTTGAGATTTCAGGGAATGCAGCGCTGCGATACTCTTCAGCCAACAGCGAACAAACCGGCCATATTGATCTCAATGTTGGAGGAAAGAAATGGGCTTTTGTGAGCAGCATCAGTTCATATGATTATGGTCACCTGAAACAGGGAAGTAACGGCCCGGATGACTATGTGAAATCATTTCATGTTGAGCCGCAGGCCGGTAATGATGAAGTCATTATTCAGGATGATCCCCTGATCCAGAACCCAACAGCCTATTCACAGATCAATGCGATGCAGAAGGTTCGGTTCAAACCAAATAACAACTGGGAATTAAACTACGGGCTTCATTACTCAGAAACTTCCCCCTATGGGCGCTATGATCGCCACAACCGAACCCGAAATGACCAGCCGCGTTACGGCGAATGGAATTATGGTCCCCAAAAGTGGATGATGAACCACCTGAAAACAGATTATATCAGGGAAGCCGCACTATTCGATAATATGACTATAAGCCTGGCCCATCAGTTTTTTGAAGAGAGTCGTATCAGCCGGGATTTTAACAGCAGCAGCAGAGAACGCCGAATTGAAAATGTGGATGCTTACTCAGCGAATATTGATTTCCTGAAATTAACAGGTACCAATAACACGCTTTATTATGGATTTGAGTATGTGCTCAATGAAGTAAATTCAACCGGGATTAATGAAGAGATCATTACAGCAGATCAGCAACCCGGCCCGGCCCGATATCCTGATGCAAGCTGGCAATCGATCGCCGCTTATGTAAATGATGAATTCGAGGTTTCTGATCAGTTTACGCTGCAGGCCGGACTCCGGTATAATCATATCATTATTGCAGCCGACTTTGAAACGGACTTCTATCCCCTCCCTTTTGAGGATGCGAATGTCAGCAATGGTTCTTTAACAGGAAGTCTGGGCGGAGTATATCGCCCTTCAGATAGCTGGATCATAAGCACTAACCTGGCCACCGCTTTCCGTGCTCCCAACGTAGATGACATCGGCAAGATCTTTGATTCTGAACCCGGATCTGTAGTAGTCCCAAATCCTGACCTAAAGCCTGAGTATGCCTATAACGCAGACCTGGGAATTGCACATACCTTCAGTGACTTTATGAAAATTGATGTGACCGGTTATTACACCATCCTTGAAAATGCCATGGTCCGAAGAGACTTTACGCTAAATGGCTTAGACAGTTTGATGTATGACGGAGAACTCAGTAAAATTGAAGCCCTCCAAAATGCCGCTTCAGCCAATGTTTATGGCGTTCAGGCCGGTGTTGAAATGAACCTGAGTCAAGATCTGAAATTCAATTCTGATATCAATTTCCAGAAAGGAGAAGAAGAACTGGACGATGGCTCGACAAGTCCTTCCCGCCATGCGGCCCCATGGTTTGGGGTAACCCGTCTTATGTATGAGAAAGAATCCTTAAACCTTGAGTTGAATTCATATTATCAGGGGGCTAAAAGTCACAGTCAGTTAGCCGTGAGTGAGCAGGGGAAAACCGAGATCTATGCACTCGATGAAAACGGCAACACCTATGCTCCAACATGGTACACGTTGAACTTTAAAGCCTTGTATCAATTTAACTCAAACTATACGTTGACGGCAGGATTAGAGAATATCACAGATCAGAGATATCGGCCATACAGCTCCGGGATTTCAGCACCGGGAAGGAATTTCATACTTTCTCTTCAGGTTAGTATTTAACATGAGTTTGAACTAAACCACTCTGCACTGAAAGTGCAGAGTTTTGGGTGGGGACTGAAATTCCCGGGTTCCTCACAGTATCGGTCATCCTGAAAATACCTTTGAAGGATCTTGCCTTTTGCGAAGCATCAGCGTTAATTCTTTGCAAATAAGGAGCCAGTGGAAAGTTTTTCCCCGATAAAGTCTCTTAAGTTGTCATACTTGTAGAAGTCAGATAATTATATATCGAACCCGCGTTATTTATCATTAAAACTAAAAACTGAATAGCTGAATGAACGATCTTTTGAAGTCCTTTCCGGAGAGACATCCTTTTATCTTCAATGCCCTTACCGTAGGAATCCCTTCGCTGCTGATCTTTTCCCTGTTTGTGATGGTTGATCCCATTGGTTTTAAAAAGCTTGAACTTGCCAATCGCGTTATTGTTTACATAATGCTGGCATTGCTTTCTTTGTTTGCCGGCTTATTGGTCGGTGGGTTTTTCAGGTGGATATCTTCGCGTTATACCTGATGCAAATTGTAATACCTAAGCTACTGTTAAATTCAGTTTAGAACGCTCAATTTTAATAAGCACCATGGTTAGATCATCATGCTGAGGTTCACTTCCGGCAAACTCATTTACCCTCGATTGGATTAATGCTAAAGCTTCTTCCGCAGATTGAATTTCTGCCGTCTCATAGAAGGCGTCCGCCAGACGGAAATCACCAAATTGCTTCCGGTTTTGATCCATCGCTTCGTTGATGCCATCAGTGTAAATTAAAAGCTGATCATTCAATTTCAACGGAATGGATTCACTGGTATAGTTTACATGCTTCGTAATCCCAAGAGGCAGACGAGGCCCCTCAGCTTTCAGTTCAATAATTTTACCGTCGCGTAAAAGCAGTGGTGGCATCTGGCCGGCATTTGTGAAGGTGAATTGCATCTTCTTCGTGTCCAGAATGCCGAAAAAAAGGGCTGTAAACATTCTTCGGTCGGTTTTTCTGTAGAGCGGGCCATTGATGCGGGTCAGCATTTTGTCTGATGCAAGTTTCCGGGTTGCCTCTGCATGAAGCATTCCGCTCACCATAACCGCCGTCATCGCCGCTTTCAATCCTTTTCCGCTTACATCTGCTACCGTGAAGGCCAGTTCAGTATCGTTGTCGTTATTTTAAAAATAGGCGAAATAATCGCCGCCCACTTCAGTGGCCGGCAGGCAGATTCCGGTGATGTCCACCCCTAAAATATCTGGTGCTTTTGATGGCATTATTCCCATCTGCATTTCGCGGGCGGTTTCTAACTCTCCGCGCAACCGTTCACGCTCAAGGTGTATGCGGTAACTCTCCTTCAGATTTAATCGCATGGTATAATAGGAGACGGCGAAAATACCGATGATCCCTATGGCTACAAAAACTCCCAGCCAGTAGATCAATGACTCGGAAAGGATAAAATTGATGCTTTTATCGGGAAACATGAAGCTATGTGCGTAATCTGCGAACCACTGCATATTGAACATCCCAACTGAGAAGCCAATAAATGCGAAAACAAGACCGGTTGCTTCCTGAATAATCCTGTTTGCTGATTTCAGGCGATCCCAGAACAGGGTTCGGTAAACAGCTACCAGGATTAGAATATGCAAAAAGACAAAATAGCTGTAGGCGAGATGAACAACGAGAAGCTTCAGGCTGCTGTCGGGGTCTTCAGGATAGGGTTGAGAGTTTATGAACCAGTTGACCAGCGCCAGTCCGGTCGCTATCAAAAACCATATCACCAGTTCTTTGGCCAGTGGAGTTTCTTTGATAAGGAAACGTCGGCTCATCTGCCTTTTTTGGGTTGGTAATTAATAGCTGGAATGATTCTAAAAGTGAGCTTTAATCACATTAAATTTAAAGTAATATCTTAAATAACTAAAATCACCTCAGTTAATAAGTACCCTGAACCATAAAGTTAACCTCGTTGCGGGCTCTGCCTCCATCTATACTAAATTACGGCTACACCGGTCATCTATTCCCCGAACCGCTTTTACTGGATTTCGAGCTTTACTTTCTTACCTAACGCTTTCGCATATTTGGTAAGCGTAGAAAGCTTAATATCTTCAGCATGATTTTCCATTCGGGAAATGACTGATTTTGTCGTGTTCAGCTTTTCAGCAACATCAGCCTGAGTTGCCCCCATATTTTCCCGAGCCTGACGAAGAATTACTCCAATTTTAAAATTCAGATATCCTTCCTCAAAGTTCTCGGCAAACTCCGGGCTTTCCGCTTTCTTCTGATCGATAAAAATTTCTAAATCATCTTTACTCATTGTTCTTTCCTCCGGTAATAATCACGTTTACGTTCTTCGGCCGTTTCAATTTCCTGTTTTGGAACCTTGTTTGTTTTCTTGGCAAACCCACTGGTCAATACAATCAGTTTTGGACCGTCAAAAAAACCCAATAACCGAAACGTATTGTTTCCAAGCGTTGCCCGAACTTCCCAAATATCATCAGTGCTTTTGAGCTTTTTTAAATGCTGTGTGGGAACTTGTTCTAAATCACGAACAACCCTGAGTGTCCAGGCAACCTTTTTGGATTGCTTATCGGGAAGGCTTTGCAAGAAATCCTCCACCGGACAATTCCCGGTTCTTGTTCGGTAAAATTTAATAACGCGCATATTCTAAAGTTAGCATATATGCGAACATTGTCAAATGAAAGTTTTGCCAAGAAAAAGAAGGGGCAGTAAATTTACCCTTGTTCCGCAGGCTTTGCCTTTTTGGAGGGTGAGGCAGAGCCTCTAAAGGGCATTGCGCGGAGCGGAGCCGCCGCAACGAGGATAACTATACTAAATTACCCCTGCAGCAGCACATAATATCTCCCAGCCCTAAACTCCGACCTCTTTTGTTTTCTCCTTCACCAAGGAGAAAGACGCGTTGATAAAACTCTAAGCTATAACTAATCATCTACACATTTATCAATATCAAAAAAATCCTCTCCTTGCGAAGGAGAGGATTTAGGTGAGGTCGAAGTATAGGGCTAATCACTTAGCACTGGCTTTTGATACTTTTACCCTCGTTCCGCGGGTCTGCCGAAAAAGCTAAGCTAAAGCGTGCTCAGGAATCCCACAAACAAAATTCCAAATCCTCCGATCTCAGCTATGATCAGAGCCACCATGAATGTGATGACTACCCAATTGGGAAGTTTGAATTTCCCCAGTTTGTGGGGCTTTTTCATCTGATTATCGGTGTCTTTCAGGACTCCATGGATCACATATGTTGAAATGGCCAGGGCAAAAAACACGATAGGTGCCGCTGCCGACCAGAAAGTCACGGTTTCGGAATAGGGACTTAGTTCCACAAACTTGGCCAGAACCAGTGTGGCAAAGCTATACATCAGCGAGGCTCGATGCGCGATATCCACATAGACAGGTGCTTGTGCTTCCTTCGATGCATGGATATGGTAGTACTTCCAGGCGCCTGTTATCAGGCCGGTGAGTAAGAAAATTCCACAAGCGGTGTAGGTAAATAGCAGTGATGGAGCCATAGGGTAAATACAGTCAATAGCTTGAAGCCTATATTAACTGTTAGAAATGAATAATCACAGTAAATTCAATCGTCTCAGAATGGAGTATAAAAAAGCCTTTTTGGAGGGTGAGGCTGAGCCTCTATAGGGCATTGCGGAGCGGAGCCACCGCAACGAGGATAAGATAACGTCAGAGAAGACGGTTGGCATACCTGGCTTACCCTCGTTCCGCGGGCTCTGCCCCGGAATGCCACCCCGGAGGCTCCGCCTCCAACTATACTAAATGACGGCTACTTCAGTCATCTATTCCCCGAACCCCTTCACCGGAATTACTCCATCCTGTCCCGCGTAGCTTCTTGCCGAGGAATACCGCCAATCATTCGGAGAATCCACAAAACCAGCCTTTACCGGATTAAAATGAATATAGTTCATCTTCTGCTCAACCATCCCAGCCGTAAACAGTTGCTTCGGATGCAAGCCCTCCTGCCATACCTGGTACTCGCTATCCCGGTGGTGTTTTAGCTTCCCGAACTTTAACAGTGAAAGATATCTGTGCCGGTTATAATCTTTTAAATGATCGACTATAGATCTGGCGGTAAATGATTTGAATCGGGCTAACATATCCGGAAGCTGTTCGTGCTCGGCAATCAAGTGAATATGGTTGGGCATGATAACGTATGCATGCAGGCTTACCTTGTTCTCCTGCTGCATATAGCGTAATGCCTCGCAAATAATATGGGTAAGGGCGGGGTGCATGAACAGTGGCAAACCTTTTACCACAGAACTGGTTATAAAATAAGGGTAATGGAGTTCGTGAAATTTGTAGCGGCTTCTTCCCATGGTGTGAGTCTTTTATTTGAGTAAGAGCAGCTTGGGAAGAATTCCTTACACATTATTTCGAATTAGTTACTATAACTGCCTTTTTGGAGGGTGAGGCAGAGCCTCTACAGGGCGTTGCGGAGCGGAGCCACCGCAACGAGGATAAATATAACCAAGTCCACTTAATACCGTTGTTAGCCATTCTTTAATTTCCAAGAATTTGATCTTTCCAAATAATCAAAGTTTCTTCAATAATATTTCTAATCTCTGGATCTAATTGATCTCTATTATTTAAGTGCCGATCTAATAATCTTTTTAAATACTTGCCCTGAGGTACACATATTTCAAGTGGTTCTGCGGCATCTCTAAATTTTTCATCTTGGTCGCCATTTAAAATTTCGATGACCTGCTCTTCTTTTTCTTGATCTCCTTGTTGAGCAGCAATTAATATATTTTCAGGATAATAAAATTCAATCTCTCTTTTCCCCCAAATATAGCATTCTAAATTTTGCCTATTCAATGCATTTTGAAATTGGGTAGAATTTGTTGAGGGAATTTCGTCCGGTCTAGAATCTCTATCCCTAATCCAAAATGTATATTCCTGAGCTGGAACTATATTTGATACATCTATACTTCCACTAATTATTCCATCTGCTGCCGATCCACCATATTGAAGAATACCAACGCCGATTTTCTCAAATTCTTCCTCATATAAATTTCTGATAATATGCTCAAAAAATACTATTTCAGAAGCACCCTCCACCATAAGGCAAATATCCTGATTGAAAACATCACTCGGTCTTAATCCCAAATCACTTAGTAGTGTATGAATAGCATCATCAGGAACAGACACTATGGACCTACTACCTGCAGAATTTCGAATTCGATAATAGTTTAAAGTATCAGCATAGTTAAGTAAAACTTGAGAATGTGTCGCTAAAAAAATTTGCACCCCTTTTTCTTCAACCATTTTGTGTAAATAGCTAATAAATCGTCTTTGTAAATCTGGATGCAATCCCATTTCTGGTTCGTCTATTAATATGATATCTGCACCTGAAATTGTTGTCTTTACTAATACATCTAAAAAATGCTTTAACCCTGAACCAGAATATAAAATATCCAATCTTCTACCATATTCTTCATATGTAAGTGACGGCTCAAGATCTTCAGTTCGATCACTTTCTACATCATCGATATCAGGAAAATAAAATCGAACCTCTTCAATTAACTCTTCATAATCCCGCTCACTTAATCCGCGACGATTTCTTTGAGCATAGTATTTTATTGCGGACAGGATCTCTAAACTATCAACCTCACCGAAATTTCTGTTTTCAACATGCTGTATTATATTTTTTGGAGTCTGTCGATGCCTATTTTTCATACCTGCTGCGACGTCAGGCCAGATTAAAATACTAGTAAACTTTTGATCCTCTTCTGGATTGGGATTTTTTATAGGATTATGATTTTCATTTGTTTGAATCTGAATTTGGCTATCATTTTCATATGTGATATTTATTGAAAAGTTGCCAACGTCATTGAATAAATCTTGAATAGCTAATTTTGGCTGAAACCTATTCCAATTATTTATTGCCAAAGCAAGTGACGCCATATCAATCGCATGTAGGATACTACTTTTGCCTGAATTATTTTTACCTACGACTGCATTAATATCTCCAAGATCATTCAGGGAAATTTCATCTAACCCTTTGAAACTTTGAATGTTTATACTCTTGATGCGCATTATTGTAAAATAGTTTAATTAAAAATGGCTAACATAATGTTACACGAACAAGCGTATTGTTATCCGTCATCGGATAACATCCTGAAAACCCTTTTCAAAAATACTTATTCGCTGTTTCATGGATATTACCCGTCTCGTTCGTCATATAATCTCGCCGAATAAACCCGAAATTAAGTCCCATCAATATAATGAGTTAGCGTACAAAGTCAACGGCCGCTATGGTCCGTTTCAAAAACTGAAGATAACGTCAGAGAAGACGGTTACATAACCAGCTTTTCGAATGTTTTGCAGTGAAAAAGCTTTTTCTATTTCCGACTTACCGATTTACTTTACGGCACATTTTAAAATCACTTTTCTATGGACCCCGTCACCCACGGACTTATTGGAGCAGCAGCTTCACAATCACTTGCAAAAAAAGAAACCTTTCGTGCAGCCGCTTTTACCGGATTTGTATCTGCCACCCTCGCCGATCTCGATGTATTCCTCTTCAGCCCTTCAGATCCGCTGCTCAACCTGGAACTGCACCGGCAGTTTACCCATTCACTGATATTCATTCCCATCGGAGCGCTCGTTGCTACCTTTTTAACCTGGTGGTTTGTAAGGAAATATTTCTCGTTCAAAGAATCATACATTTTGAGTCTGGCAGCTTACGCCACCGCCGGAATTGCAGATTACTTCACCAGCTACGGCGTACACCTGCTTTGGCCCTTTGTGGATGAGCGATTTTCACTGAATATCATCTCCGTGTTTGACCCGGTATTCTCGCTGGGAATCATTGTTTTTGCAGGGATCGCATTCTATAAAAAAGAGAAGCTTTTTACCTGGATCGCCTTGGGATGGATGGCACTGTACCTGATCTTTGGATTCTTTCAGCATCAAAAAGCTGTACAAGCAGGAGAGCAAATAGCACATGGAAAAGATCATTCCATAGAACGAATTGAAGTCAAGCCCACTATTGCCAATCAGTTGGTTTGGAGTGTCCGGTATGAAAGCCTCGATACGTTATATGTTTATGGAGTTCGTTTATCCCCGTTCTCAAAGCCGGTTATTTATGAAGGTGAAACTGCCACCCTCCTTGATTGGAAGGAACAATTTAAAAGCTTTGATGGCACCACGTTATACAATGATATTCAGCGTTTCTCAAAATTATCCGGTGACTTTCTCATCCTCCATCCCAAATATAAAAACGTGATCGGGGACGGACGATATTCCATGCTCCCCACTACCCTGTCACCCCTTTGGGGAATTGAAATTGATACCACCCGCCCCGAACAGCATGTTGATTTTGGAACCTACCGGGATGCCAATCCGGTAGTAAGGCAGGCTTTTATGGATATGCTGCTTGGCAGAGACCTCGACTGATCATTTTATACCACCTGAAGCCGGAGCTTCCGGGACTGCATTACGAAGGTAGACCTTCCTCACAAGCGAAAAAAGTACAATTCAGGAAATCCATCTGACAGATAATTCGGTGACAGTTTTGGTTCTTTGAATCTAGCTACCATTGCCTTGTTTGTCATTTCGAACGTAGTGTAGTGAGTCCCGAAAGTCGGGACGAACGAAACGAAGCTGAGAAATCTAAAGAGGTCAAAAGGGGCATATTTTTGTATTCAAACCCGCAGATTTCTCCGCTACACTCACTCACCCTTATGGGGTTCGCTCTTTCCGGTCGAAATGACAAAGCTGGGGTATAATTTTTTATCTTTGACATCTGCCTCTATTTGTCATCAAATTATCTAACATCTACAATCCTTATCCCGAACCTCGGGATGAAGGATCTTGCCTTTTGCGAAGCATTGGAGTTGGCTCTATGCAAATACGGAGCCAATAGGAAGTTTTTCCCCTGTAAAGTTTCTATTCCTAAATAGAAAAGATTCTTCTCCGCCGGCTGGCGGATCAGAATGACTTTATGGGACGAGGGATTTCAGGGCGCAACTAAACCAACCTATCCTTCACCCCTAAATGCAGAAATCGATTTTTTCGGAATACTAAAGTGCTGTACTTAAAGTGAAGGGTTTTAAACCCTGGGCTGGGACCAATAAACTAAGAACTGAATAATATTCATTGCTAACTGTTTACTAAAATTACTTATTCATCGAGATCAAAAACTCTTCGTTGTCTCGCGTTCCTTTGATCTTATCGAGCAGGAAGTCCATGGCTTCGTACGGACTCATATTCGTAAGATAGCGACGGAGCAGTACTACTTTTTCTCGCTCTGCCTCAGTAACAAGTAATTCTTCACGACGAGTTCCGCTTCGGAAAATATCTATAGCAGGATACACTCTTCGCTCCGAAATTCTGCGGTCCAGATAGATCTCCATGTTACCCGTTCCCTTGAATTCCTCAAAGATTACATCATCCATCCGAGAGCCGGTGTCGATAAGAGCTGTGGCCAATATGGTAAGTGAGCCGCCATTTTCGATGTTTCTTGCGGAGCTGAACAACTGGCGCGGAGCTTTAAGAGCTTCAGAATCAACCCCACCCGACATCGTACGTCCTTTGTTGGATGCCACCACATTATATGCTCTTGCAAGTCGAGTAATAGAATCCATAAGCATCAACACATCGTGGCCGCTTTCAACCAGTCGTTTTGCTTTTTCGAATACGATCTCAGCAAGTCCGATATGATTTTCGGGCTTCTCGTCAAAAGTAGAGGCAACTACTTCTGCATTCTTGACCGTGCGCTCCATTTCAGTTACCTCTTCAGGTCGTTCATCCACAAGTACGATAAGGATCTTGGTTTTGGGATGATTGGCAGAAACGGCGTTCGCAATATTTCTCAGGATCGTGGTTTTACCGGTTTTAGGCTGGGCTACGATCAGTCCACGCTGACCTTTTCCAATCGGAGCAAACAGATCGATGAGCCGGGTTGAATGTTCTTTGGGATTGAACTCAAGCCGATATCGTTCATCAGGGTGTACAGGTAACAGATCATCAAATCCTTGTCGATTATCCATGTCATGCGGAATGCGTCCGTTCACTCCTTCAATACGCAACAAGGCAAAATATCGCTCTCCAACTTTAGGAGGTCGAATTACCCCGATCACGCAATCCCCCTGCTTTAAACGAAATCTCTTTATCTGTGAGGGAGAAACATAAATATCATCCGGGCTGGCTTTGTAATTATAGTTCACCGACCGCAGGAAACCATAACCATCCGGCAGAATTTCTAGCGTGCCTTCATTAAATAGATAAGGTCCAAGATCCGGTTCCAGCTCTTTTATGCGTTCTTCAAGAGTATTGGCATCCGATTCAGGCAATTTATTATGCTCATGCCCTTTTCGGCGATTGTTATTGTGCTTATGCTGCGGCTTCTTTTTGGAAGTATCCTTTTTCTCATCCTTCTTTTTATAGGATACAATATGATCCTGCCCACCATAACTCTTGAGCTCAGACTCTTTTTGCGTAGAATCGTTCTTTTGACGGTCTTCTTTACTGTCATCCGAGTTTGATGAACCTTCACCTTCTTTGGCTTTCTCACGAATATGTTCAATTAACTGAACTTTACGCACTCCTGTAACTCGCTTGATTCCAATAGATTTGGCAATAGTCTGTAATTCGTGAAGCTTTTTCCCCTCTAAGGATTCCAACTCCCCGGCCGGGATTCCAGCGGTTTCATTATCTGACATAAAATGTGGCTGTTATGAGTATATGATTCTTACTGAATTTTGGGGTGAACATCATGTTACCCATTTTTGGTAACGATACTGGATATTCAATCAGGTAAGGATAAAATAGGCGGTGTGTTAAATTGATACGTTTGCTGTCCACCGCTTAACGATGGGATAAAAGTAAAAACTTCCCATAAAAATTACTAACTCTGTCTTCAATTCATTTAAAATATTTTCTTTTTGGGATTCGTCCATTAATTCTACATCAAGAGCATCCTTAACGTCACTGAATTTAGCCGCTCGTTCCCCCTCCTGTTCAACGAAATAAGCCTTTTTGAACCCTCTGAAATGTCCCATCATTTCAGAGTTCAATTTATCCTTCATTGCAGAAAAAACAAGAACTGATTCTGAAATTGATTTAATGGCCTGCACTCCTTCTAAGGATGATTCTAATGCCTGAGCATTATGAGAGCCACTGAAATACCATTCAAATTCGGGGTGAATTTTTTCAAACCTTCCCGGAGCTCCTTTAAATTTTTCAACAGCTGCAATAAACTCCTCCTTTAAAATCAGAAATTGCGGCTTCAACACTTCCGTTACCAAATAGCACATTGCCACATTCCACTTATTGACGGATTCCCTGAATAAAGTTTTGACCTCTAACTCGCCATTATTGAGCGTAATAACCCCACTATTCCATTCCGGGTTTAGCGCAGATGATCTTAAAATGGCCGACTTCTTTTCTTTCGCAGCCTCTTCAATAACTCGTTGCGGGGAACCCTCAATATTGCCGGTCACGACAGGTTTCCCGGCTTTAATGATCCCCGCTTTTTCAGCCGCAATTTCACCCAGAGTATTCCCCAATACGTTTTGATGATCCAGCCCAATGCTTGTGATCACCGAAACTTCAGGGGTGATGATATTAGTGGAATCCAATCGGCCTCCAAGTCCTGCCTCAATGATAGCTATATCAACATCCTGATCAGCAAAGTACCAGAAAGCCAGCGCAGTACTGATCTCAAAATAGCTCAGTTTAATTTTATCGAAAACAGCTTCAGCCTGTTGAAAAAATTCCAGTAGCTTCTCATCTGATATTTCCTGCTTCCCTACGCGCACTCTTTCATGATAACGAAGCAGGTGCGGAGACGTAAAGAGTCCTGTTTTATATCCGGCTTCAGAATAAATGTTTTCCAGCAGATAGCTTGTGGTTCCCTTTCCATTGGTGCCGGCTACATGTACAGTCGGATATTTATCTTGCGGATTTCCTATAGCTTCACAAAAAGCACGAATATTATCCAGGGAGAAGTTTGCGGCCGAATTTCCGGCTTTCTGGAACATTGGGATGGAATCCAAAAAAAACCATACATCATCAATGGAGTTAAACCGGCTCATCTGTTAAGCTTCTGCAATTTATATTCTTCGAAGCCGGCTTTGATCTTCATCACTAAAGGATGTTCAGTCTCAAAGGTGATATCATCCAGCGATAATACTTCCCTGATCTCGATCAAAGAGTTAGTGCAAAATAAAGCTTCCGCTCCACTGATCGCTGTGAGATCAAATTTTCCTTCCCTAAGCTTTATTCCAAGTGATCTGATCACTTCTGTAACTATTCCTCTTGTAACTCCCGGTAATAAGTCACAATCCACATCCGGAGTGTACACTTTATCTTCTTTCACCCAAAAAATATTGGATGAAGTGGTTTCACTTATCTGTTCATTAACCGTAAGCATTAGCGCATCATCACACAGGGCTTTCTTTGCCTCTTGAGCGGCTTTGATGTAGCTCAACCCGTTACTGAGCTTATATCTTCGATCGAGCGCTTCAGAAGGAATACAGCGGGTTTGTGCCAAGGTGAGTTTTAATGGTGTTTGCCCGGGATTGATCGATTTAACCTGTACCATCCACTCCATGTTGGTGGAATCCGTTTTATAACCTCTTTCCCCTTTTCGCCAGCACTGTATGCGGATCATCGCATCTTCTTTCGACAACCCATTTACGTCAATTAGCTTCAGAACCTGCTGTTCAAGTTCATCAGAATTGAATTCGGGGTTGATCTCAAGGTATTCCAGTCCAGCCTGCAGTCTTACGAAATGGTCTTCCCATGCTAAAATATTTCCTGAATACGATCTTAGGGTCTCGAAGCAGCCATCTCCATACATCATTCCGCGGTTAAGCGGAGAAACCAATACATCTTTTTCTTCTGTGATGTGCCCGTTCAGTATCATTCTCATGGAGCTACTCATTCAGAAAGACCTTCAATGAATCGTTACCTACTCCTTTTTCATATCCAACTCTTGACGTCAATACATTCGATTCCTCATCAAATAAGATATAGCTTGGGAAACCGGGTACTTTAAGGTAATTGAAAAAATGAGCTCCATCTGCGTAAATAAATCCGGGATAGTCTCTTCGCTCCGGCAACGATTCTTCCGCATCTTTCACCATCGCCGCAATCACAACAAGGGAATCACTCGTATTCTGTAAAAGTTGTATCTCATTCAGCATTGATAGTGACTTTTCTGACCAGCTTGCCCAGAATACAAGGATCGCCGGCTTTCCTTTGAGATCTGAAACCCGAACTGAATCCTGCTCCCCGATCACCCGCATTTTCATGGTGGTCAATGAATCGGATTCAGCTACATTCTCAACAAATCTCTGATGTTGTTTATTGGTGAAATTGAAAGACGAAAGCACGATCACGATCATAGTTATGACCGCCACTGCTATCATAAACGGAACAAACTGCTTTTGTTCTAAACGCATATTTTTTGACTAAAGATAGCTAAGATTCTACTTCAATATCAGGGCTGAAACCGCATCTATTCTTAATTGTGAAGATACCAGCAATTCGCCGGTCATTAAATTTGTGAGGCTCTCTTCCTCGGTATAAGTTGTCAGATCAATAACTTTCTCTGCATCAGACCGGTTTAAAATTATCAATACCTGCTCGCCTTTGTACGTTCTTTCGAATACGACCCATTTCTCATCCGGATTGTGTTCCAGGAATTCTGCTGTGCCAGATTTCAATGCCGGTTCCGTATTTCTTAAATACCCCAGTTTTTGATAGAATTCGAATAGATCCTCATTAAAATTATTATCGTCTTCAGGCCGTTCCTCGCCAAAGGGATGATGTGTTTCAGGGTCATAGTCCAGATCTTCCCAGACCATTGGCTTTCTGTCATCGGGATCATCGGAGCCCCACATTCCGGACTCGGTTCCATAATAGATCATCGGAGCTCCCTTCCAGGTAAACTGAACCACAGCCACCAATTTTTGAATGCTTCTTTCTGATTCATTGGGCTTCCGAACGTTAAATCCATCTCTTGGGTGACTTTCCCCTTCATATTCGATTCCCGGATTTACGGTAAAAGAAGCCAAGCGAGCTGTATCATGGCTGTCCATCAGGTTTTGCAATACATGCCCAGCTCCTTCAGTATAATCTTGTTCAATATCTTCCAATCGGTTCACAAATTCTTCGGTATCAATCTTATCATCGATCAGAAAATCCTTGGCAGCATAGGCAAACCGGTAGTTCATTACCGAGGTAAACTTATCCGCTGAAATAAATTCTTTGGCTTTATCCGTCCAGATCTCAGCAACGGTTACAGCTTCTGGATTAATTTCTCTGACCAATTCATGCCATTCTTTCCAGAATTCTTTTCCCACTTCCTCGGCTACATCCAGTCGCCAACCGTCGATTCCGTCAGAGGGATCTCCGTCTCCATTGGGGTCCATCCATCTCCTTGTTACCGCAAAAATATGTTCCCGAATTGGATTGATAAGTGTTCCTTCTTCTTCTCTGAAAACCGGTAATCCCTTAAAGCCCCACCATCCTTCATAATCAAATTCACTGGAATCCGGGGTGGCCGGATCATCAAATTCAGTAACGATATACCAATCTTTATAGGGCGAATCCTGCTGATTTTCTACCAGATCACGGAAAGCCCAAAATTCCGTTCCGGTATGATTCCAAACTCCGTCTATTACCACTTTCATATCACGGTCGTGTGCTTCTTCAATTAATTCCAGAAAAAGTGAATCTGCAGAAGTCCATTCCCAAGTTAAAGGATCTCCGGGATCTTCAGTTTCAAATTGCTCAATATCCCCATCCGGGTCAGGACCAAAATTTCGGTCGATGTGATGGTAATAGGAAGCATCGTATTTGTGCATGGATTGTGCATCGAAAACGGGATTAAAGTAGATCGCTCCAACCCCCAGATCTTTCAGGTAGTCCAGTTTATCGATCACTCCCTGTAAGTCTCCGCCGTACCTTCGCTCTCTTACCACGGCATAAAAATCATCCGAAGCATCCACTTCCCATTCATCTCGTTCATACCAATCTTGTGTCCACTCAGTTACCTGCCAGCCTTGAGGGCCACGCGCCCGCTCTTTGTTGGGTTGATTATTTGGATCTCCATCCCGAAACCGTTCCGGGAATATCTGATACCAAACGATACCTTCTGCCCATTCGGGGGAGTTATAGTTTTCCATCTGTACTGATGTATCCTTTTCTGAACAAGAAATGAATAGAAAACAGAGGCCAAAGAAAATTGAAACGATACTATATTTTTCCATTTCAGAGATTATACGGAGATATAAGATTGAGTGGATTACCTTTATTGTCTCGGTAAATATGAAAATCATAATCGAGGGTAAAAACCAAAGATTGAGCTGACTCATCCAGAACAGAAAGAAGGCTAAGATCCCCAATTGATGCTTCAATATTTTGGTATTTCAAAACTCCCTGATGAATGAAATCTATATTTTTTGGATATGATTCTTCGACCTTTATAAAACCTTCTTCAATGATTTTGAATAGTCCCGCTATGCCATTAGGAACTTTCTTCAAAATGTGAAAAGCTTCTGTAATAATAATTGTGGTAGTGACTAGATCAACTTCAATCTCACTGATTTTTTCAGTTGCCCAATGATGATGTTCATCCCTTTTACTTAGAATCGCTACTATTGGCCCCGCGTCTATATAAACTGTCTTTGCCAAAATCTTCCATATATTTAGGATTAGTAGATAAATCACTCGGGGCATCTTCGATAATGCCTACAAGATGTTGCATTCGATCCAACAATGAACCGGGCGTAGGTTCAACTTTATATTCCACCATTTCCTCGTTCACAAGGCTCATGATAACTTCTTTTTGAGATACCCCCTTCCGTTCAGCCAACATTTTGATCTTGGCTTTTTCTTCCGGAGTAAGCTTCATCCCAAACCAGACAATGTCTTTTTTATTTTTGTCTTTCTTACTCATTGCTACCATTATTTTTAAATGTTGCAACGAAATTAATTAATTGTTGCAACATAATCCACTAAAAGTGTTATGGCAGCTTTAAGTTTGTTCTACATCTTCGTCCACATCATCTACAAAGTACATAGTAGCTGCAGCAATGAACATTACAATGCCTCCCAAGACAAGAGCATAAACGGCTTCGCCACCAAAATAAGTACGTGTGATAAACCCAAGTACGGTGGCTGCTAAAAGCTGTGGTAAAACAATAAAGAAGTTAAAGATCCCCATATAAAGCCCCATCTTTTGTGCCGGAATAGATCCCGCTAAAATGGCATATGGCATGGCAAGAATAGAAGCCCAGGCAATGCCAACCCCTATCATGGAAACAATAAGAAGCATGGGATTTGAGATAAAATAAATGGAGATCAAACCAAAGCCTCCCAGTATAAGTGAAATAGCATGAACCCATTTCCGGCTTAAAAGCTTTGCCATCGGTGCCAATCCAAAAGCCACTAATGCTGCAACTCCGTTGTATACTCCAAACATTACACCGACCCAGTCGGCCCCTTCATTATATAGTTCTGAAGTAGTTGCAGTAGTTCCGTAAATATGCGCTGTAACCCCCGAAGTGGTATAGATCCACATAGCAAAAAGGGCAAACCATGAAAAGAACTGAACCAAAGCCAGCTGTTTCATGGTCTTTGGCATATGAATAAAATCGTGCATAACAACAACCAGTCCCTGCTTAGTTTTACCTGCTTTTTGTAGCATCCCGGCTACAAACATAATCAGGCCAACCACAGCCAGACCACCGGTAGCTACATAAAGTTCTTTTTCCAAAGCAAAATTATACGTCAGGTAGGTTGTCAAAACTCCAACAATCGCAAAGATGATCCCAAGGGTGACCTTTCTCTGTCCCTCTCCTGCTTCGATTGGGACTTCACGTAATATATTCTCATCCTCGATCTCTTCTTTTTCAGCATCTTCGAAAGCTTTGAGCTGTTCAGGAGAATATTCCTTCGTTCTGTAAACCGTCCACGCTACAGCCCCTATAAATGCCAGTGCTCCTAAATAAAACGACCATTTTACCGATGGAGGGATCACTCCCTCAGCGGCAGTATTTGCTACTCCAAACCAGTTGGTCAATATCCATGGTAAGGCGGATGCCACAACAGCTCCGGTTCCAATAAAAAAGCTCTGCATAGCAAAGCCTTTGGTTCGTTGTTCGGAAGGAAGCATATCTCCTACAAATGCACGAAACGGTTCCATGCAAACATTGATCGAGGCATCCATGATCCATAGCATTCCCGCTGCAACCCAGAGTACGGGTGAGTTTGGCATGATGATCAACGCTACGGAAGCTGCAATAGCTCCAAACAAAAAGTATGGCCGTCTGCGCCCTAAACTTGTCCATGTACGATCACTGAAATATCCTATTATTGGCTGAACCACCAGGCCTGTCAGTGGTGCTGCGATCCAGAGAATGGGAATATCATCTACACTTGCTCCAAGCGTTTCAAAGATCCGGCTTACGTTGGCGTTTTGCAGGGCAAAGCCAAATTGAATTCCCAAAAAGCCAAAGCTCATATTCCATATTTCCCAAAAGCTGAGGCGGGGTCGTTTGGTTAGTTTAGGTTCTGACATAAGCCGAATTCTTAAAGTGTTATTGAATGATCGTTCTTGAGTTTATTCGTTTGCGATAAGTAACCAGGAATTTGGAGCCACTTCGAAATAATCATTTTCGGTTGGTGGCACTTGCTCTGAATAAATTTCATAGTCTGAAGCATCTTCCGGAATTCCGTAATCTGTCAGTGGAACATTTATAAACTCATCACCAAAATTCAGATAGACAAATACCCAGTCATCCCCTTTCTCGCGTTTGTAGGTGTAGGTATTTTCCGGTGAATTATAAATGGTCAGATCTCCGCCAAATTCACCATTCCAAATTGCTTCATTCTCCGCTTTCAAATTCAGAAGCATGGTATAAAATGGCTGATATTCATATTCCTTCCACTCTATTTCATCTTTTATAAAAAACTCGAGCTGCTTATCAAGATTTGATTCCTGACCGTTGTAAATGAGTGGCATTCCATCTACCGTTGCAGACAGAACCACAAAATTCTCAAAATTATCGCCATACATACCGGGATCGGTTCCTGTCCACGAATTTTCATCGTGATTGGTGGTGAAATACATTCGGTATGCATTTTCAGGGAAGTTGTTGTCTTCTGATTCCAGTAATTCTGTTAGTCTTGATAATTCTTCATTACCGGCTGCGATCTCACGAATTACATGTGCATAGGTCCAGGCATAGGTCATATCAAAAGCCTCTTCATGCATTTCCGGGCCTTCATCTTCCGCCAACATAAATACCGGTTTGATCTCATCCAGGCGCTCACGTGCTTCATTCCAGAAATCCATTGGTACCATTCCGGCAACATCAGCCCGATAGCCATCTATATTGAATTCACGAACCCAATATTCCATAGCATCAAACATAGCTGCCCGCATATCCTGATTTTCGAAATCAAGCTGAATTACGTCGGTCCAGTCGGTTCCTCGCGGCGGCATAAATTCTCCATCTTCGGTAAGTTCATACCAATCCGGATTTTCCGTCCAGTCACTGTCCCAAGCAGTGTGATTGGCTACCCAGTCTATGATGATTTTCATATCTCTTTCATGTGCTTCATCAACCAAGGCCTGAAAATCTTCCTCTGTCCCAAAGTTTGGGTTGATGCCTTTGTAATCCTTTACAGAATAATAGCTGCCAAGTTCTCCTTTCCTGTTTTCTTCCCCAATTGGATGAATAGGCATCAGCCACAGGATCTTCACTCCCATTGCTTCAAGTCGTGGCAAGTCTTCACGGAAAGCATTAAAGGTTCCTTCCTCAGAATACTGCCGGATATTAACTTCATATATATTTGCGTTCTTACTCCACTCAGGATGTTCCACATTTCCAACCGGGACAGCATCATCCACTTCAGGGGCTGCACATGATGACAACACGAGTGCTGAAATTGTAAATAGGGCTAAAAATAACTTTGATAATTTATACATGGTCATTCTATAAGGTTAGAATTTCAAATTGGTTTGATGGAAGCGTTACGTATAAACGGCCTTCTTCTACTTTAAAAGTATTTCCGAAATGTGCCTTCAAATCAGAATAATCAAATTCATCCCTGAGCTCAAGTTCGATCTCCCGGGTCTCATCTGCTTTGTTAAAAACGGCGACCACCTGGTCTTCAAAATAGGCACGTGAATAGGAAAGTGTGTGTTCATCTGCAGCATGCCACTTGAAATCACCATAAGTAAGGGCTATTTCAGAATTCCTGAGTTCGGTAAGCTTTTTATAAATGCTTCTGTTATTCAGTTCGAGGGAGCTTAGTTCTTCTTCCTCAAATTCCATCCAGCGACGGTTATCGGGGTCGTTGGCCCCAGGCTGACCGTATTCATCCCCCATGTAGGTTACCGGAATTCCGGGAATGGTTTGATTGAAAGCATGAAACATACTCAGTCGCTCGTACCCAAAGGTTCGTGGATCTTCAATTTCACGGGTCCACCCGGCCAATTTACCGTCTTCATCCCAGCTGACTTCCCCGCTGGTAAGTGTAATAAATCGGGTTTTGTCATGATTCCCGGAAATATATCCCATCAGGTTGTGATAACCGTAATAATTAAAACTTTCCTGAAGCTGGGTCTGGAGATTCTCAAAGGAATTACCCTGACCAAAAGTATTTAACCCGGCATCATAGATATTGAAATCAAACTGACTGTGCAGCATTCCTGAATTTATGTAGCTGGCAATCAGCTCACGGCTGCCATAAGTCTCTCCGATCTGGAATACTTCCTTTCCGTTTTGAATGGTCACCGAGTCTTTGATCTTGCGGGTCAGTGTTCTCCAAAATTCAAGCTGAATGTGCTTGGTTGCATCATGGCGGAAACCATCCAGATCATATTCCTTCACCCAAAATAAGGCTGAATCTGTCATAGTCTCGATCACTTCCTCCCTGGAAAAATCGAGCGTGGGCATAAAAGTGTCAAACCAGGTGGTAAGACGCTGTTCATCCCAAAGTTCGGTATTCATGCGTCCGTCAGGAAGATAAAGGTCTGTCGCCCAATCAGGATTTCTTTGATATACAGGATGTTCTTCGTGCACGTGATTAGCTACATAATCCAGGATCACACTCATACCATTTTTGTGAGCTACATCGAGGAGTTCACGGAATTCATCTTCAGTCCCGAAGCGGTAATCTAACTTTGATGAGGAAATCGGCCAGTAGCCATGATAACCTGAGAATTTTGTAACGGGACCACCCTGATCCCAAAGTCCATATGCCCCTTCAGGATTCTGTGTAATGGGCGACAGCCACAATGTATTCACTCCAATTTCATCAAAATATCCGTCCTGAATCTTCTGTATGATACCGGCAAAATCACCGCCATAATAATTGGCTTTAGGGTGAATATCAGGATCGTCCACTTTCTTGGTATTGGCAGGATCTCCATCCTTGAAGCGATCGATAAGCACGAAGTACATATTCCAGTTGTGCCAGTCTTTTCGGGTTAGACTCTCTGTATCATCTATTACAAACCCATTGGAAAGCGGGATGAGTACATCGTTTGACAGTTGTCCATCTTCGCTGAATGTCCAGGCGCGGATATGAGATCGCTCCTTGCTTTGGGCATTAGCAGGAATTTCAAAACTTAAAATGTTATCCTGAGATCTTGTTTCAAGCTGATGGTTTTCCCAGAATACAATGGTGTTTTCAGCAGACCCTGATCTCAGATAAACCGACGGGCCGGCATGATCATAGGTTTCAAGAGAAGGACGCTCTCCTTCTGTATCACCAACCGTCAAAATAGAATTAGTGCCTCCCATCCCGTTCGATACGGTATTAGGATTATCCGGATCGGGCATCTCCTCTCCATCGATCACAAACACGTATTGATAAACACCTTTGTTCACCAGCATCATGGTTTCCCAAACATCGCCATTCTTTTCAAAGACCGCTTCATTGGGATTCCAGTTATTCATCTCTCCTTTTAACTTCACCGAAGAATGATCCCTGCCGTTGGGATCAAAAGTAATGGTTACTTCTTCTTTATTGGATTGCTTGAGCAATATATTATAAGCATAACCATCTGCCCAAAATTCCAATACATCCAGTGGTTTTGAAAGGGAGCCGGTAAGTGTCACTTCTTCTTTACTTGAAGAAAGATCAGCTTCAAGGCCAGCCGGGGCAACAACAGAATCGATGAGTGAGTGAGACTTAAAGTAATCTGCTGTTATAATTTCAGTCTGACCATAATCAAGCGTGATCGGCGAAGCCAGTCCAATGACCTCAGACTCTTGGGGAGCCTCAATAGGAGAAGCGCATCCGACAAGAATAAATGCAAGTGCTACCGTTATAAGTCTGAGTGTATTTCTTATCACGTTTCTAATGTTAAATTTTTGAATTTTAAATGTTAAATGAACGGTCTTTCATTTAAAAATTTACTTAATGAGTGTCATCTTCTTGGTCATTACCTTTCCATTGGCACGAAGCCGATAGATGTATAAACCGCTGCTCAACCTACTTGCGTCAAAATTTACGGTATAACTTCCTGATGCCTGTCTTTGATTGACCACTTCTGCAACCTTTCTGCCAAGCATGTCAAATACTTCCAGTTCAACCTTCCCTGCTTCTGCTATTTCATAGCTTATATTAGTGGTTGGGTTGAACGGGTTCGGATAATTCTGTCCCAGTTTATATGATGAAGGAACCCCAGCTCCCTCTTCCTTTGAGGTAACGAGATCATCTTCAGGAGTAGCAAACTCTTTGGTCGTAAAGATCTCAAAAACCCCGGGCCCTAAACTTACCTGCTGTTCTGCTTCGGAGATCGTTTCAGAAGTACCGCTAAAATGATTATACCACGTACCTGTTGAAGGGAAAGTAACCGTTTGATTTGCTGTCTCTACCCCGAAATTACCAACAATAACTACATCAGAATCAGAATGTTCGAGAGTAATGGTTTTAACTGAACCTGAAAGGTTATGCGAAAAAGCCTCAGGATCTGTAAAAGCGGGACTGCTCTTTCTAAGCGTGATCAATTCACTCCAGGCTTTATATAATTTTTTTCGTTCAGCATCATCGTAATAATCCCAGCGAATTGGTTTTTCGCCAACCCTGATCGGATCTGAGGGTTCGCAGTCTCCATCACTGCCATCACCACTTGGTTTAAGGCATTCGCCCGGGCCTCCACCATAGCCCAGCTCTCCAAATTGCCACATCATTTTGGGGCCGGGAAGTGTGAAGAAAAATGCTCCTGCTAACTTCTGGCGCTGAAGGGCTGTTTCCAACTCAGTGATATCATAACTTCCGGATGAATTCCCATAATTCAGATTCTTGAACATCAGCCATTGTTCGTCATGGCTTTCCATGTATCCAACAAGATGTCTTTCTTCAAAACTGCTCCTTGATTCTGTAAGTACTCCTGTTAAGTTGGAAGAGTATCCCATGCTAGCTTCACTGTAGGCATTGTTCATATTACCCCAAAGCATTACTCCTTTTCCTTCATCAACCCGGTAATTAGCCCATTCGGCTTCCTCCTGCTCTCCCCCAAGGTGTTCAAATATGACAATGAAATCAGGATCAGCTGCCCATTGGTAATCGGCATACTGCTTTAGTATATCCACACGATCTTGCTGAAAACTTCCGGTACAACCCTCATCACCTGCTGTACAGTTTTGAGTAAATCCTTTGGTAAGGTCCCAGCGGAAACCATCTATTTTATACTCTTCGATCCAGTGCTCTATTACACGCTTGCTATAATATTGGGTTGCTGAATAGGAATGATCCATATCATTAAAAACATTATAGGAATGCCGCGGCTCAGAATTAAAGTAATAATCATCGTTATTTCCATACAGCTGGTACAACGGGTTGGGATCGGTAGCATGATTCAATACTACATCCAGGATCACGGCCATATCGCGTTTATGGGCTTCATCTACAAATTTTTTGAAAGCTTCCGGAGTACCATAGGCTTTATCCAGTGCCAGATGGTGATTGGGATTATATCCCCAGCTCAAATTTCCATCGAATTCATTTACGGGCATCAGTTCGATAGCGTTCACCCCAAGATTTTCCAGGTAATCAAGTGAATCGGTCAGCGTTTGGAAGTTCTTTTCTTCAAGGAAATCTCTGATCAACAATTCGTAGATCACCAGCTCTTCTTTTTCAGGGCGTTGGTAATTGGTCGCTTCCCAGATGTATTCTGATTTGCCCGGTTGAATTACCGTTATCCATCCATCTGTTTTGTCATGCGGATAGGGCATTAAATCAGGAAACGTAGTTTCAGAAATATATCCGTCATTAAACGGATCAAGTATCAAACTCGAATACGGATCTGAAATACGAAGTTCACCATCAACAAGATATTGAAAGCCATACTCTTTCCCTTGTTCCAGTCCTGTAATCTCTACCCAATGCCAAACACTGTCAGTATTAAGCGAGTCTTTTTTCATCAGATAATTTTCATCAGCTATCCAATTGTTGAAATCGCCTATGGCAAATACATAGTCCTTATTAGGGGCAAAAAGTGAAAGTGTAACGGATGTGCCATTTTCATGGTAGGTGATTCCGTCTTCAAGTCCAGCTGGTCTTGCTGCCAACTCAGGATCAACACCTCCCAGATAAGAAAATGTATTTTCTGCCGTTTTTTCTGAACCTGCCTCCGTAACAGCCCTTATAGTCAGAGTATTTTCACCAACCGAAAGATTTAAATCAGCAATATCTGCAATGAATAATAAATTTCTGCTTTCATCAAAATAGCCTGAGAAATTGCTAAAAAGATCGCCATTAACCGAAATCTCTGATGCTTCAGGGTCAATGGGGTCACTTGTCGTCCCTGCAACTGTGGCCCATATCTCATCTTGTTCATCAAGAACCTTATTATTTCCGGGTTGAACTTGAAAAATAAGTGGGTGCGTGACTTCAACAAACGAATCCCCGTTTTGGCCAACTGCTATTGGATTTAAAGGATCTGTAATCCATGAATTTTCAGTTCCGGACTGATTTAAGTGTTCATGAAATTTATAGGTATATCCGGATGCACCATTACTTGATGCATTCCCTCCACCAACTTCTAACCTGATAGTTTGATACCAAAAACCATTCTCTGCATCTTCTTCCAACAATGAACCATCGGTAGGTGAAATAGCACCATTAGTATTGTTGCCCCAATTGTTAAATTCCCCAGGTACAAATGCTCGTATAGCATTATCACTTGGGTAGTATCTAAAAGTTACATCAGTGCTATCTTGTGCCTGACTGGAAAGGGTGATAAAAGAAAAAGCAATACAAAGAAAAATTTTCAGATATTTCATACATGTAATAGACTAAACATCAACAGCTTTTCCATTCAGTTTGGTGGAAGAGCGGGTGATAAGTTCAGGGGTATAGATAGTTTGTAATACGGCTTTAGTTGGATTATTCATCCTGTCGATAAGGTTTTGGGTAGCAAAAAATCCCATTTCGCGCATCGGCTGGCGAATAGTGGAAAGGCCCATATATTCTGCCAGTTCAATGTCGTCATATCCGATAATGGGGATTGATCTTCCCGCATCCTGCATTGCTTTTAATGCCCCTACCGCCTGAATATCAGATGCACAAAAACAGGCATCGGGAACAGGATCCATTTTCAGCATTTTCATCATGGCTTCGTAACCGGCTCGTTCAGTGAAGCCATCCCGTTTCATGGTCTCTCCCTTCACTATCAGGTTCTGATCGAGGGATAGACCAAGTTCTTCGAATGCTTTTTTATAGCCCCTTAATCGGTCTTTTATGGGCTTTGATGATTCAAGTGCCGAAAGCATCGCAATATTACGGTGACCGCATTCATACAATGCCTTGACCGCCCGATAAGCGCCTTGAGCATTATCCACACTAACAGAATCAAATCCTTCGAAATACTCATCCACAAGGGTTATTGGAACATTATATTTTTGAAGTCCTCTCCAGTCTTTATCCGCTAAGTGGATGGATACAAACAAATATCCTTCTGCCCACCTTCGCTTTAAAACGTGTTCAACTTGTTGCTTAACGTCTTTATTTGGTGAGATATTAAAAATGCTCAGTTCATAGTTCATCTCACTGAGTTTGTCCTGAACGCCTCCGAGGATCTCCATAAAGAAATAGTTCGAGATCACAGGAACAACGATCATGACGGTATTATTTTTGCGACTAGCCAATCCCTGAGCAAACGCTTGTGGGTGGTATCCTATCTCATCAGCTACGGCCAATACTTTTGATCTTGCTTTATCCGAAACATTGCCGCTGTTATTAAAAACACGAGATACAGTGGCTATACTTACCCCGGCCTTTTTTGCGATATCGTAGATTGTTGCTGCCAAATCACATTTCTTTAAATATTAATCCGTAGTAGTAAAATAGATTTACGCTGAAATAGAAAAGTGTTGATAAAGCAATTCCAAATATTTTACTGATTGTTAGTATCAATAAATTACTTATGGAAATTGATAAACCAACTTGAAGTCCACATTTGATATGTGGACTTCAATCGGTTAATACATCCAATTAGTTTTGGATCAATTCGTAGGTGTAGGGTGCTTCACCTAAATTAAGAACAACAGTGTAATCACCTGAGGCAGTGATCTCAATGTCACTTCCACCTTGTTCAAGTATGCCGTCACCTTCATTATCACCATAATCAAGATTCCAAGCATCATTAGCACGGAATTTGATATATCCTGTTGAAAGAGTTACATCTAATGTCCAAACTTTTTCTACTGGATCGTAAGTCATGTCAGTATCATTATCCCAACTTCCTGTTGCATCTCCAATGAGTCCCCAATCGGTATTGAGTACTTCATAGGTGAGGTTTTCCAAATCAACATTCATTTTATAATAACCGGCATCGGCAATATTAATATTGTTATCCTGAGTACCTGGTTCAAGTGTTCCATTACTATTAGGAGAACCATAATCACCCTCAGCCCAATCGCGTATAGGTGTAATCTTGAAATAATTATCAGCATTGGCCATATACACATATCCCTCATACTGATCATTATCTTCTATAGATGTTAAAGCAGGAGCATCCTGAGGAGTCCATTCCGATCCATACCCACTTTCATCCTGATAACTTCCAGGAAGGTATATCTCTGGATAACTGACATCAACAAAATAAGGTGTTACTGACATAGAGATTGGCGATGAATAAATTGTTTCTACTTCTTCATTGATCTCAGTCACAACTCTTACATCGATCTCACTTTCTACATTAGCAGGGAAACCGGCTGCCAACATTCTGTTATTCAGCTGTTCAACCGTCATAGATATTGAATTAGCACTTGTTTGAGCCAAGCTAGCAGGATCTGCAAATTCAGTTCCTGCTTCCGCCATTTCTACGGTATAGCTGGCCTCTGTCCTAAAACCAACGCCGGGCTTACTCCACTCTAGTTCCAATGCAATTTCTTCACTGTTTTCTTCCGTAAGTACAAAGGATTCACCTGAAGGTGCATTTGTAAAAGATGGTTCCTGAATGTTAGTGCTTAGCGTCGGACCCAATGAGTCTTCGCAAGATGCAAAGACAAAAAGGCTGGCTAATACGAATATGAATAGATTTAATTTTTTCATGATTCTGTCCTAAAAAATTGTTGGTTTTAGTAACCTGGGTTTTGTTCCAGATTTGGGTTTGCATTTACATCTGAAGCAGGGATCGGATAGATATTAAAATGATCACTTACTGCGCTTCCCTCTTGGTCATCACCTTTCCAGGCCCATACATAATCACCTGAAGTGAAGAGCCCAAATCTGATCAGGTCTGTTCTCCGATGTCCTTCCCAGTAGAGTTCTCTTGCCCTTTCATCCAGCACGAATTCAGGAGTAAGATCGCCTGCTGTGATATCACCGGAGTTGTCTCCGTAAGATCGCTCTCGAAGTTCGTTTATAAGATTAACGGCTCTGTTGTTATCTCCTCCATTTGCTCCTCTGGCTGTAGCTTCTGCATACATTAAGTACACATCGGCAAGGCGGAACATTGGGAAGTCGATATCAGCAAATTCGAGGTCTTTCCCTCCGCTTCCATCACTGTTGATATTTTTCCACTTTGTGATGGTGTAACCGTTTGAAAAGTCGCCCGGATCTTCTACTTCTCTTGTTTGTCCGTCAGTGAAGAACATTGATCGTGAATCATCAGGATTAACTGTTACATTAAAAGTAGCACTAAGCTCATTGGTATTCAGGTTAACCTCGAAGTAATACAATCCCCCTTCTGAGACGGAAAAATTATTTCCTCCCGCAACTAATTCTCCATCATCACTGCCATAGTCATTATCCCAATTCCTTTCAGTGGTAAATTTAAATTCAGCTGCATCTGCAAAGTATACGTAGCCGGTATAAATGTCATCGTTATTCTCTGAGACTAAAGGCGGAGCATCTGCCGGGGTCCAGTCAGTTGTATACCCACTGGATGACTGATAGCCTCCTGGTACATATATCTCATCATTCCCACCTTGATTTGATGTTTCATACCCACTGTAATCTTCTCCTTCAAACTTTTCAACAAACTGTGGCAAAGTACGGTAACCGCCCCATCCACCGTTCAGGCCAAAGTCAGCAGCAGACATATTACCACCTACAGCAGCATGGGCAATAAAAGTAGTTCCACCATAACCGGTGATATTGATCCCATCAAAAACTACCGGGAAAATAATTCCGTCTGCGGTATGATTATCAGCTAAGAATAATTCTTGGTAGCTGTCATGTAATTGATAAGCCCCATCATCAAGAATGTTTTCTGTGTAAGTAATTACATCATCGTAACGGTCTTCACCAATGTACACTTCAGCATTCAGATAGAGCTTGGATAAAAGCATCCATGCTGCAGCCCTGTCAACCCTGCCATATTCATTTTGGCCAGGAGCTATCAGATCACTTTCAATTTCCATTAATTCAGATTCAATATATGCAAAGAGATCTTCAGCATTTGTTCGCTCCGGAAGTGCAGCACCAACCTCATTTTCTTCTGTTACAAAAGGAATATTTCCTCCATAAAGGTCAAGTGCATGCCAATAGCTTAATGCGCGAATAAAACGTGCTTCAGCCATATATTCCTGAATCACAGCTTCTTCTCTGCCTTCAGCATTTCGGATGAATTCGTTGGTCATAGCAATGGTGTAGTAAATTCGACTGTACATTGCCATCACGAAGTCATTTGAAGCAGTCCATGACATCGTATTCAGATCCGGCAAACCTTCATCCCCCCAGCCAATGATGGCTTCATCAGTAGGATTTTCTTGCAGGGTGAATAGCTGACGAATGTAGCTTGAGAAACCTTCGTCAATTCCCTGAATATCAGCCTGACCTGTTGAAGCCTGCCCTGTTGTAGCAAATCCCGCATAGATCTTAGCTAATACTTGTTTGTATTCCTCCGGGGTGTTGTAGATAGATTCTGAGGTCACAACATCGTCATCTAACGGTGATGTATTCAGATCATCAATACACGAGGTAGCTGTGAGCCCCAAGAGTACGGTAAGTACGATAAATAGTATTTTATATGTTTGATTAAACATGATCTTGGTAATTAAATAGTTTCAATTAGAAATTCAGATTTAAACCCAGAACGAAGGTGCGTGGCCGGGGATAAATATTGTTGTCAATACCGCCGAATACTTCGGGGTCTAATCCACTGTAGTTTGTAAGTACAACTACATTTTGAACAGTCGCGGATACTCTCAGGCTATTGATGGCATCAAAAACATTGCTGAACGTATATCCAAGATTAACGTTGTCCAGCCTCAGGAATGAAGCATTTTCAACAAAGTGGTCTGAAAAGAATTGTGCTTCATGGAAGTTAGTCTCCAGAATAGATTCAGGCGCATTTCTGAGGTAACCTTCATATAGCATATCGTTATAAAATCCATTACCGGATTTAACGTTATTATATACATAGTTACCTACACTCGCATGGCCTGCAAATGAAGCATCCCATTTTTTGTATTCCAATCTTGAGCTGAATCCAAATTCATAATCAGCACTTGGGCTTTCATATCGATATTTATCCGATTCATTTACAACGCCATCACCATTGCGGTCTACATAAAGGCCTTCGATCGGGTCTCCGTCTGAGTTATAAACCTGCTCAAATACATAGAAAGAACTTCTTGGATAGCCAACACTGTGGAGCTGAATAGTGTTACCCACCCCCCCTGCAATTCCACCGGTTTCAACGCCAATATAACTTGGGTCATCAACGGTGGTAAGTTTGGTGATTTCATCTGTGTTTTGAGCAACATTTACGCCAACTTCCAGATACGTATCCTGTGTGTTGATCAGGCGTCCGGTTACTTCAAGTTCAACTCCGCGAACTTCAAGATTACCTACGTTAGACAGAATACGGTTGGTAAAGTTGGAACCGGCCGGAACAGGTATCACGTTTAACAAGTCGTTAGTTTCACGCTGATATACTTCAATAGAGCCAAATAAGCGATCATTAAACAGGCTGTAGTCTAAACCGATATTATAGGTCGTTGTCTCTTCCCATTTAAGATCAGCATTGTAGCCTTCAGGTCTGAGGGTGTTTATAAATTCATTCCCGAAGTAATACTGCGCTGTAGCCTGACTATAGGTGTATCTCGGCAGGTATGGATAATCACCCTGACCAATATTTTGCTGGCCGGTAACACCATAACCCAAACGTAATTTCAGTTCGGTAATCCCTTCTACCTCACTTAAGAAAGATTCTTCATGCATTTTCCAGGCAACAGCCGCTGAAGGGAATAAGCCCCATCGATTGTCTTCAGAAAATCTGGAAGTACCATCTTGTC
This sequence comes from Gracilimonas sp., assembly GCA_040904925.1. Taxonomy (GTDB): domain Bacteria; phylum Bacteroidota; class Rhodothermia; order Balneolales; family Balneolaceae; genus Gracilimonas. The sequence goes on from JBBDSP010000025.1 coordinate 96,682, forward strand.
GCAAAGTGGCTGTAAGCAAATATTTATCTTTTAATTCATAATTCAGACGACCGAAAAAGGACACAATATAATTCTCAGTGGCATATTCGTTATCGTCCCGTACATCAAGATTAGCTTCATCAGAACGATCAAAATTGGTTGAATAATTTGAACCTTCCTGATAATGGTGCTCCCATGAATACCCGGCTATGATATCAAAACTGCTTTCCCAGTCTTCTATATATCGGTCGTAGTTCAGATAAAAGTCTATCAATTCGTTCTCTTTCCTTTCGTCATAAGTGCTTCGAAGTCCCGAAGTTTCGGGATTACCGGAATACTCGAATGCAGCTTCATCGGTTACTACCACTTCACCGTTTCCTACATCAGAATAATCAATACCGAGGTTTAAGATGGCATTCAGACCTGAAACAAATGGAAGTGCATAGTCGATTTCTACATTACCAATGGCTCTGTACACCGTAGACTCATCATCGCGTTGCTCTAAAAGTGCAACAGGATTATCAGGAGCTAATGGGTTTGGATCATCAGAATTGTCTACCCATGTATAGTAGCCCCCAAAATTATCCCCTTTTACAGGTTGGGTTGGATCGAAAATCACGGCTGAGCCAATAGCTCCCTGGTTTCCAAACTGGTTTTGAACCTGCATACCTTTCAGGTTTAAATTTACTTTCAACTGATCATCCAAAAACGTTGGGTTTAAAGAAATAGATCCTGTAAGGCGATCATTCCTGTCAGTTCTCAGAATACCTTCATTACCTGAAAAGCCAAGTGAAACGCGGTATGGTATGTTTCCATATGATCCGGTGGCACTCAAATTATGATCCTGCCCAAAAGCATTTCTGTAAATTTCGTCTTGCCAGTTGGTATTGGCATCACCTAACAAATTTGGACCATTTCCGCCAATTTCATTTTGAACAACTTCTCGGAATTGATCAGGATCAAGCATATCTACACGCTTTTGATTGGCCTGATATGAAAGACGTGTGCTGTAATCTATTCGAAAATCCTGCCCCGCACGTCCTTTTTTCGTGTTAATGATAATAACACCGTTGGATGCTCGAGAACCATAAATAGCTGTAGCAGATGCATCTTTAAGAATATTGATCGATTCAATATCATTGGGATTAATAGTATTCAATGGGTTTCTCATTCCGGCAACTCCACCTCCATCCAATGGCACTCCATCAACTACAAATAAAGGATCGTTACTCGCTGAAAGTGATGATCCACCACGAATTCGTATCGTGGCACCACTACCTGGAGATCCATCTCCTGAAGTAACACTAACACCAGCTGCTTTCCCCTGGAAAAGCTCTTGAGGAGAAGTGATGTTACCCTGATTGAAATCAGCAGTACTAATGGAATTAACAGAACCGGTGTTATCACCTTGTTGCTGCGTTCCGTAACCTATCACTACTACTTCGTCTCCGGATAATGTTTGCGAGCTAAGCTCTACATCAATTTCTGTTCTTCCATCAATTGGGACTAGTATAGTCTGAAAACCTAAAAATGAAAATTGCAAGGTATCCTGCAGACTCTGAGCACGTAGCTCGTATTCTCCATCTGCATTTGTAGATGTACCGTTATTGGTACCTACCACAAGTATGTTTACACCGGGTAAGCTTTCTCCGGTTTCGCCATCAGTTACAGTTCCGGATATCGTGGTCCGATCCTGTGCAAAGGCTTCAGTTTGTCCAATTCCTGATAATAGAAGCGCTACCATTAAAGGAGCAACAAAAAGCATTCTTTTTGTGGTTTTACTCATTCCTTTAAAGCAGATTCCCAATATCGGTATCGCTATTTTTTTCATGTTAGTCTCCAATGTGATTTTATTGGCTGGATTTAATGATTTTTGGTTTCCTAATTAATGTATGTAAGCGCTTACATTTTATCAAGTAAATATTAACACAACATGAACACCCGCTTTATATGGGCTACATAACAATATTGAATTAATTTTGGGATAAGGCATTGTTTTAATTACTAAAAAGTAATTTAAAACCAATGATCAGGATATATTTCAAGAAGAAATCTAACCCTTGTATACAGAAAGGATGCTAGGTATAAGAATTTGTTTTAACTACCCATGTAAGGGCTTACATTCAATCCTTGCTTCTGCTCCCATTCCTACCGTAGTTCTCTTTGATGTAATTATCTAGAATGGCACGGAACTCTTCTCCGATATGATCTCCCCTGAGCGTGGTTGAGTGCTCCCCATCAATGTAAACCGGAGCTTTTGGTTCTTCAAAAGTTCCAGGCAGAGATATCCCAATATTTGCAGCTCTTGACTCTCCGGGGCCGTTCACAACACAACCCATTACGGCAACATCCATTTCTTCTACTCCGGGGTAGGCTTTTCTCCAGACGGGCATAGATTCTACAATGTAATCCTGTATCTCTTCTGCCAGCTCCTGGAAGTATGTACTTTTGGTTCTTCCACAACCGGGACAGGAAGTAACCTGTGGAATAAAGCTTCTGATCTTAAGGGACTGAAGTATTTGCTGGGCTACCTGTACTTCTAATGCTCTGTCAGCTCCCGGCTGCGGTGTCAGAGAAACCCGAATGGTATCACCTATTCCCTGCTGCAATATCACGGATAAAGCAGAAGCACTTGCAACCATCCCCTTCATTCCCATGCCTGCCTCAGTCAAACCAACATGCAGCGGGTAGTCAACGGCTTCGGCAATTCTTTCATACACTTTTACCACATCCTGAACACCGGACATCTTGCAACTGATGATGATCTTATCGGAAGCCAACCCAACATCTTCTGCCAATTTTGAGGAGCGTTTGGCGCTTTCAACCATGGTATCCAACATTACCTCTTTTGCGGATTTTGGCTTTGGAAGCTCGTTATTGGCATCCATTTTATCAGCTAACAATTGCTGATCCAGCGAACCCCAGTTTACCCCGATACGAACCGGTTTGTCATACTTTATGGCTTGTTCAACAATAGTGGTAAAATTTTCGTCACGGGCTTTAGTTCCTGTATTTCCGGGGTTGATCCGAAATTTAGCCAGGGCATTGGCCATATCAGGATACTGAGTCAATAGTTTATGGCCATTGTAATGGAAGTCTCCAATGATTGGGACGGTCACTCCTCTTTTGAGTAACTTTTCTTTGATATAAGGAACCGCTTTAGCTGATGCATCATTATTAACGGTGATCCGGACAAGTTCTGATCCCGCACGATATAAATGTTCAACCTGATCAGCAGTTTCATCAATGTCCGCAGTGTCGGTGTTGGTCATTGATTGAACTACAATGGGGGCACCACCGCCAACAGGGACATCCCCTACCATTACCTGAATTGATTTACGTCGTTTGATAGCAGCCATAGTTTCTTAAATATTATGTGTATGTAGCTTCCGTCTGTCTCACGGATAACAAATTCTTTGTACTGATTACAAGATTAATTCTTCTTGCTGAGGTCAAATAATTTCCTTTTTTCTTCTTTGGTCAGTGAATCATACCCATCCTGTGATATCTTCTCAAGAATGGCATCTAATTCCGTTTGAGCTACTTCTTCCACGATCTCTGCATCCTGAACAATGTGCATATTCTTGTTTCGGGATTGCTTTTTCTTCTTAGTTGATGTCGGTTTCACTCTTCCAAACAAGTATTCTATATATCGGATAACCAAACTCAGATCTTTTCCGTTTTGATGTGCTTTGATCATTAAATAACCACCGAGCGCACCACCGATATGAACAAGTCGGGCTACTCCATCTCCGGCTCCCACAAATAAAATGTCAATGGCGATCCAGCCGGCTACAAAATACCGTGCTTCAATGGGCGGAAATAAAAACAACATGATGGGAGCTCGTGGATACAGCATAGCAAAAGCAACCAGCATTCCTGTTACAGCTCCTGAAGCGCCTATCACCAGCGCATCACTGAATACCAAAGCCAATCCGGCATCAAGCAAAGCTCCTAAAATTCCTGCCCCAAAATAAAGTACCGTAAAGGTACGCGGACCCACCGTCTCTTCCACGGCTCGTCCCATCCACCAAAGCCACAACATATTGAACAGGAAGTGTAAAAATCCCCCATGCAAAAACATGTAGGTGATCATCCGCCAGGGCTGCGTCAAAAAGGTTGGGAAAGTTGGATCAAATCCTAAATTATTAATTGCCCAGGTATTCAGGGTCTGACCTCCCAACATCTGAATAATAAATACAACAAGTGTGGCCAGAATAATAGTTCTGATTGCCACAGGCATCCTCATGAAGGCGTATTTAATGCCTCCCCAAAATGAGTCGAAAGGCATCTGGTTTCGCATACCACCGCCTCCGCCACCGGGAAAATTATATGATCCTCTAGCCATAGTGTTCCGGTTTTTTAAGTCCCCAGTATTTGATAAGGATAAACCCAACTACCAATCCACCTAAGTGAGCAAAGTGGGCAATTCCACTGTTGGGCATTGCCAGTCCATTGAACAATTCAAACAGTCCGTAAAAGATCACAAAGTATTTGGCCTTAACAGGGATCGGAGGTATCAGTAACATAATGTATCGGTCTGGGAACATCATCCCGAACGCCAACAGAATTCCAAATACTGCCCCGGATGCACCTAATGTGTAGGTAAAGTATCCGCCAATAAACATGTGGATGACTGCCGCCCCTATTCCGGTGAGCATGTAGTAAAGGAAAAATCGTTTAGAGCCCCACAGGTTTTCAATGGCCTGACCAAAGATCCACAGTGCAAACAGGTTAAAAATAATGTGCCACATATCCGCATGCAGGAACATATAGGTAACCAGCTGCCACGGCATAAATCCATCTCCCAGTGGATTTAATACTAAATATGGAGCAAGTGCCTCTCCTATCGGTGTCCAGCCTGCACCAAATAATTGCTTGGTTAAAAGAAATGCCAACCCATTTATGATCAACAGGTTTTTAACGACGGGCGGAAATAAAGTAAATTGGGTGTTGGGTGAAAAATTATTCAAAAAATTCTGCTTTAATGATGATTCTTTTTGATGCGTGAATATACGTTGATTCCGCTCAAAGTTACGCCCGGAATTCCTTGACCCGGATACGTGGTATCTCCGCAAAGATACAAACCTTTGAACGGAGTTTCGTGAGGAGTCCATTTCAGCAAGCTTCGTGCCATACTTTGGGGTATTCCACCCACTCTGCCTTTTTTGCGGTACACCCAGTTTTCCCAGGTAACCGGTGTGGCCGTATGAATGACCTCGATCTGAGCATCAGAAAATCCCGGAAGTTTTTTCTGCAGAGTTCCAACGATAAAGTCTTCCACCTGTTGTTTAGCCTCTTCATATTTCCCATTCAGTGAGTACCAATGCTCCGGAGAAGCATGAGTTGAAATATTTAGCGTGCGCATGCCTTCCTTAGCCCGTTCAGTGTCTCCCCGTTTTGACATGGAGACAAAAACAGAATCTGAATTTGTATATGGAACCGTCTCTCCTTCTTCTAGGTGAATTTGATGATGCAGCGGAAGTTCCTCAGCAAACGAATCTGAAACCGCTATTCCCAACGTAATAGCCCCCCAGGCTTCATCAAAATCTTTGGATTCCTCCATAAAATAATTCTTCATCTCACCGGCTGTGATGTCTTTCATATTCCATACCGGGATATTCGAGATCACGATCGGAGCCTTATAAGCAAACGTATCATTCCTTTTATTCTTGGTGTGAACCGTGAATTGATCGCCGGTTTTACTGATCATCTCCACGCCTTCTTTGGTGTGAAGTGCGCCTCCTCTTTTTTGAATGAAAGCCCGGATCGTATTCACCATTTCCAGTAAACCGCCGGGTACATAAAAGTTCGAGTAATTGGTATAGCTCAATCCCGCTGCACCAAATAAAAAAGGAGTTTCGGATGATTTAGCCTGAGCTGTGATCATCAACTGCTCATCCACAAAGCGTCGGAATTTTGGGGTATCCACATCGTACTTTTTCATCACATCTTCCACTGACTGAAATGCATATTTAAGCACCCACATATCCCTTGGATCATTGTTGATAGCAAGTTCTCCCCATTCTGAAAGTTTCTGTGGCGGGAAGAAAGGATTCTTCAGTGAAACTTTCCAGACCAGATCAGACACCCTGAAAGCTTCTTCCCAAAATGCTCTTTGCGCCGATTCATTTCCAAAAACTCGTGCACATTCCTCTATCCATTGCTCCCGATCTTTATAGCGGGTGAGCTGCTCCCCATCTATCCAAACCGACATGCTTGGCGTGATCTCCTCCCTGGGAATTTGAATCCCTGTTTCTTGTTCCAGCTTCCACAAGGGCTGATTTTCATCAAACCCAATGAGCGTGGTTGCTCCAGATTCGAACACGTATCCTTTCCTGAAATAGGAAGAAGAACATCCTCCCGGAGCGTGCGCTTTTTCGAGGATGAGTACTTTATAGCCGTCGTTGGCAAGCATAGCCCCGGCACTCATTCCGCCCATGCCCGAGCCTGCAATAATTACATCATAGTCTGTATTGATATCCATGCAAACCCAACATAAGATGAACACCAAATTGTTCCCTCTCACTGGTTAATAATTGAGCAGAAGTAATTTTTCACTCTTGTTCAAGTCAGGCCTAAAAAAATTAATGGTTTGCAGAGTTTAATACTCTATTCATCCAAAAAATATGACCCAATTTGTAATTCAGTTCCGCATAAATAGTAGATAGTCATTATAAGATAAATACACATCGACCAGAAGATCATATATGATGGCCTCCCAACCTCGCATTCAAAGCATTATGTCGAGCTTAAATCTAATTTTAAAAAAGAGATAACATTATGAAAAATTTCAAAGCACCAATCCCACTCATTGTGGTATTACTAATCACATTAGTTGTAGGGTGTAAAAGCAACAGTTCAGGTCCTGATAATGATCCCCCAACTGCAGATATAAATACTAATTCAACCAATGTTATGACCGGGGACCTTGTTGAACTTGACGCTTCCGGCTCATCAGATCCGGACAATGACGCTTTAAGCTATTCATGGGTGCTTGATAAACCGGCTGGCAGCAGCGCTCAGCTCTCTAATGGAACCGTTTCCCAGCCGTCTTTTACTCCAGACGTTGAAGGAGATTACACTGCTATTGTAACTGTAGATGACGGTAACAATAGTACAGATGACGCTAGCATAACAATTTCTGCTACAGCCTCAAGTATGGTCACTATTGACAGTAATATAAGTACCAATACAACATGGACTTCAGACAAATCCTATCGTGTGACAAGGGTTATCAACGTCAGTGGTGCTGAGCTTGTGATTGAAGCCGGAACCCAAATTGAATTTGAAGAAGCAGCTGGCCTATATTTTAACGGAACCGCAAAGCTATCTATCAACGGCACGAGTACTGAACCTGTTCTGCTGACTGGAGTTGAGAAAACCGCCGGTTATTGGAAAGGGCTTGGTTTCGATTCTGGATCTATTCGGCACACTATTACACACGCAAATATCGAGTACGGCGGCAATGCCAGCACGCATTCCGGACTCAACGAAGCAGCAAATATTGCCCTCGAGAGTAATGTACTTGAGCTTACCAACTCAACCCTTAGTAATAGCGCTTCTTACGGCCTATATATTGAATCTAGTGGGACAACACTTCCAGACTTTTCCACCAACACTTTTGCAGAAAATGGAAACGCTTCGGCCTTAATACCGTCAACTACTACTCCTTACCTGGATAGCGGTTCAACATTTGATGACAATAATGATGCTACATTATCAGAGGTGTTAGTGTTTGATGGAGGATACTTGAATAACGACGGAACGATTAGTGCTCTCGACGTTGCTTACCGAATCATCGATAATAATATCTTCAAGATAAGTAGCGAAGTTACGATCGGTCCCGGCACCGTGATGGAGTTTGGCGAAGCAAGCGGGCTTTATGCTAACGGAAATGCTAAACTCACCGTCAATGGAGAAAACGGTAACCCGATTTTATTGACCGGAGTGGAGAAAACAGACGGCTATTGGAAAGGTATCGGCTTCGATTCCGGGGATAGCCGACATGTAATCACCTTTACAACCATAGAGTACGGCGGCAATGCCAGCACGCATTCCGGACTCAACGAACCTGCCAATATCGCTCTTGAGGATAACGTACTTGAGATAAGTAACTCAACTGTTCGTAACAGTGGTAAGTGGGGAATTTATGTTGAGTCAGGAAACTCTTCTCTGCCGGATTTCTCAGAAAATCTATTTTCTCTAAACACTAATGCTCCCATGTATATTCCACCAAGCCTGATTTTTGCAATAGACAGTGCATCAGACTTTACCGATAACGACGAAAGGTACCTTTTGATCTGGAATGCCAGTACAACCAGAAGTGGAACCGTTTCACCATTGGCTGGAGATGTTCACTACCGAGTTGAGCGAAATGCTCTTCTACGTTTCAACAGTGAAGTTACACTTGACGATGGCGTTGAAATGGAATTTGAGGAGGCATCTGGAATATTTATGCAAAGCAGCAGCAAGCTTGTGGCAAATGGCACCAGTAATGACGGTGTTCTACTTACATCAGCCGAGGATAATCCTACAAAAGGTTTCTGGAAGGGGGTCGGATTCGACAGCAATAATCTCACACATGAGCTTACACATTTAACTATTGAATATGCAGGTGGAGGAAACATGACACATGTAAGCGGGGGAGGCAATCTGCGCTTAGACACCAATTCAAACCTAAGCCTTACGAATTGCACGATCACCGACAGTGACACATATGGAATATGGCGGGATTCCGGCACTTCAGTCATTACTGAAACCGGCACTAATTACGCACGCAATACGAACGGACCTCAAAACACACCTTAGTATTTAGGCAGCAAATATTAATGTTCAAAACCCCGGGATGATATATACATCCCGAGGTTTTTTATTTCGGTACATGTTCTGAACTTCCCAAAGCTCAGGAATCCTCCCATTGTTTTTTATTCCAGCACTGTTTCTCGCTTCATCGATTCCTATATTCACAAAAAAAACTTCTCCTATGTCTAAAGTCTATTATGCAGAAAAAATCTATACCGGAATTGACTTCAGCGAAGAAGAATTTGAAACAGGAGATTATGAATTCTGCCGGTTCATTAACTGCAAATTTCCCAAACTAAATCTTTCTGATTGCGGATTTATTGAATGTGAATTTGAAGGCTGTGACCTGGGCATGGCCAAACTCTACGGCACCTCCATTCGCGATACCATATTTAACGAGTGCAAACTCATCGGGATTCAATTTGATACTTGCAACGACTTCTCCTTCTCGGCTGAATTTGAATCTTGCAACCTCAATTTGTCCTCTTTTTTTGGGGTGAAGGTGCATAATGGCATCTTCAAAAACTGTAGTATACAAGAAGTGGAATTTTCGGAAGCTGAATTAAAGAACGCCGTATTTGAAGAATGTGATCTTGCCAAAGCCAATTTTAACCGGACCAACCTGGAGAAAACCGATTTCAGTACCTCCTATAATTTTATTATCGATCCGGAAGCCAATACTATTAAAGGAGCTAAATTCTCCCTTCAGGGTTTACCGGGCTTGCTGGAGAAGTATGGGATTGTTATTGAATAGTTCGTTAATTGGTTAATCGTTGATTCGATTAATCTCATTCCCAACCTCTCGGTTGGGAATGCATGACGGAACCTCCCGGTTCCAGCACCTAACTGACTATCTCATCAAGATGATCAAGAATAACGTTCCAGCCTTTTTTATGGCCTTCAAGCAATTGTTCATTTGGCATGAATTCATGAACCAACGTTACTTCCGTTCCTTCATTGGTTTCATTAAACGTGATGGTAACCACCGTATCTTCCACCACATGAGAATTCCAGGTAAAAACCAGCTTTTTGTTAGGAACCACTTCTTTGAATTCTCCGATATGAGTATGCGTATCCTTCTTGCCATGCATATCTATCTGGAACTTCCCGCCAACCGAAGTGTTACTTTTTACGGTGGCCCCAGATCCTTCAGGGTCCGCATAAAACCACTTTTTCATGATTTGCTCATCCGTAAAAGCCTTGAAAATAGTTTCCGGATCTGCCTTAATCACACGTTTAACGGTAAGGGTTGAATGGTTACTCATTGGTATTCCTCTATTATTTTTTGTGTTAAAAAAGTTTTAGTTGTCGTCTTTATTCTTTGAAAGAAAATCTTCCAATTCATCGAATCGGTCTTCCCAGAATTGCTTGTACTCGTGAATCAGATCTTCCACTTCATTGAGCGGAACGTAATTCATCCGGCATTTATAGCTCCTGCCTTCTTTTCTTTTGATGATCAGGTCGGCTTGCTCCAAAACTTTCAAATGTTTGGAAACGGCAGCCAGCGACATCTCATAGGGCTCCGCAATTTCATTGACCGAATGTTCTTTCTGTGCCAGACGGCCCAGAATGGATCGGCGGGTAGCATCCGATAAAGCGTAAAGTGTTGAATCTAACATAGTATAATATTTAACTGATTGGTTGAATATATGACATGAATACAAAACATTCAACTGATTGGTTGAATATTATAATCGAATGGAACGCAAATGACGCAGATTGGGCGGATGATCGCTGATATTTTGGGCTTATCGCTTCTATCATTTGGTTAGAGTTGACTAACAATAACCCCATCATTCGGCTCCGTATAATCAGGAATTCGATGGCGGATTTAGCGAGAGCCGGGTGATGGAAATGACGAGATCTGGATTATACACGTTTAGACTGAGTGGTACTGTATGGCATTCCAATAGGGACCGCTCCAACGCAGAGCAGAAAATAACAGTGCAAATTTTGTGATTTCTAATCCGAGATATATACATTTATTCTATGGAACGTCTTTATCTTGATACATCTGTTTTTGGAGGATATTTTGATCCTGAATTTGAGCTTTGGTCAAAAATCTTATTTGACAGAATTAAGGAGGGAAAACACATCCTTATGTACTCGTTAATGACTGATAATGAATTATCGAATGCTCCGGAGCCTATAAATAAGTTAATCATTGAGATTCCCGATAAACAGATCGAAATTGTTGATATAAACGAACAGGTGCTTAACCTTGCCGATCAATATATCGCAGAGAAAGTCGTTGGAAAAACAAGCAGGGCTGATTGTATTCATATTGCCCTTGCCACTATTAATGTTGCAGATATTTTAGTTAGCTGGAATTTTAAGCATATTGTGAACATCAACCGGATCAGAGGTTATAATGCCGTTAATACGGAAATAGGATATCCAAAACTGGAAATACGAACCCCAAGAGAAATACTGGAATATGAAGACTAAAGAAAAAAATTCAGATACTACCATCTCTAAAATTCGGGATATCCGCGAGAAGGTCAGCCGGGAAATTCAGGATATGAACGCCGAGGAGCTTAAAGCTTATTTAAAGAAGAAAGCTCCCCTTCATCCAAAATTGAGAAAAGAACAAGAGTAAAATTTCCAGTCTATTCCGGGGAGATCTTTCACTGCATTCCGCTGCGTTCAAGAGGGCAGGGTTGTTGGGAACGAGATAAAGATTAATTTTATTGACAGTGTTCTTCTATAAAATTATAAGCTTCGTTATTCCCATTTTCACCGGCAGATATAAAATCAATACAAGCAGCATTAAGATTGTCAATTTCTAAAAAAAGTTTCCCTCTGTATAGCAAATAATTTGAATAATTTTCCTCTTCTTTACCTAACGCAATCGCTTCGTTTAAATCATCAATTGATTTATCAAAGTTTTCTAATCTATATTCTACCAATCCTCTCATAAAATAATACTCACCTACATTGCCATCATTTTTAATAGCTTTATTTAGTACGTCTGTTACATTTTTATACTCTTTCAAATCCCAGTAAATCAATGCTAACCCAAAATAGGCTTCAGCTTGAGTGTTATCGATTGAAATAATTGCTTTGAAATCTTTTTCAGCTCCTTTATAATCTCTCATTCTTTCTTTTGCACGCCCTCTAAATTGATACGCATATATATTTTCATCTCCAAACTCTATTGCTTTAGACAGTACTTCAATTGCTTCGCTATAATCTTTTTCCTCTTTAGAAATAATTTCAAATTGCTTATTAGATTTAACCATAGCCACCCCTTTAAGCGTAAAAGCTCTTGACGAATCTTGTCCATATTTCAAAGCAGAATCAGCATATGATTTGGCTTTAGAAAATTCATTTTCACTAATGAGATCTTCAGCTACTTCTATATAATCAACATTGGAGCTTTTATCTTGCTTGCAACTTACAAGAACTAGTAGAGAAATAAACAGTAAGTATTTCATATATTTAACTTGTATCATCGGTATTTACATCAATAATATTGACAAATATTTAAATGGGGCAAGAATCAGATAATAGAGAAAAATTAAAATTATACAAAGATAGAGTTGTTCGTTGGGATAATAGAAGAATTGATCAATTATCCTACACCAATAATGTAATCCTTGTACTCTCAGTCGGGTTCTTATCCTTTTCCTACGATTTTAATTCAATTGCAGCATACTCTATTACCTTTATACATGTTGATTGGTTAGGGACTTTTAAAGTGCTTTCCCTACTACTGATGATTTTAACAATTTTCACAGGACTTTTTCTTTCATGTATTAGATTAGCTGACTTTAGGTTATCCAGTAAAATAACTCGGCAACGCTATCGGGCTTTCAAATATGCTGGTGAATTATTAGATACTACTGATTCAAAACCTGATTTTTCACAAAAAGAAAAACTATGCATTATTTGTAAAGCATTTGAATCTGAAACACCTATTTTAGCCATTGATGAATGGAAAACATTTAAATCGAAAAATCAAAATGAACAACAGAAGATTAAAAGCTTGTTCAAATTAATGAGAAAAAAATCTAAATATATAGGCTCATTGACTTGGTTTTACCTAAAATCACAGATAATTCTCTTTTTCTTATCAATTCTATCTTTTTCATTCTCAATAATCTGCTCAGCATAAATTTTTAAAAAGTTCAGAAGCTAGTACCTTTATACTCATTCCCAACGTCCCGTTGGGAGTGCCTCACGGAACCCCCCGGTTCCGGTAAAAATCAAGCTACAACCACCCGCTCCAATGCAGTGTACGGAGCGAGGGCAAAACAAAACTGTCCATATCATGTCTAACTCATTATCATTTTTATTAGGCGCTGGTTTTTCAGCACCAATGGGCTATCCAATTGGAAATCAACTCAACGATCTTCTTCTTAAATGTGATGGGAATGATTTTTCTTTTCATACAAATGGTAGCCTAATACCTCCAAAAAATGGACAGAAAATTAATCTTGGACCAAAAACCAGCTATGACTTTGAGTATGATTTCTGTAGAGACTTGATGCATTATTTTAATGATAAAAAAGGCTATTTCGATTATGAAGAGTTTTATGATTTTTTTATGGATGAAGCAAAAAATAATTCAGAAGTTAAGGAGCTTTTTAAAAATAATAATTATAGAACTCGAAGAGACTTAGATCAAATGCTTTCTGCAATTAGGAATATATTTTCTCAATTGGTTAGTCATTTTTTAGTCGATAAGGATGGTAACTCTTGGTACGATAGTGCAGGACATATGGGAAAACCAATATTTACAGGTTATACAGGAATCTTAAACTGTCTTGAAAAATTTGGATTAGAAAATGAAGTAAATATACACACATTGAACCATGATTTATTTTTTGAGAGACTGGCTAAAACAGATTGGTTAAATAATGAGCTATCTGATGGCTTCGATGACCTTGGATCACCTTATTACGGACAGTTAACCATTGAAAACAGAGATTATAAATGTAGATTACAGAGATATACAGGTAATTACCCTAAAAAAATTAAATTGTATAAGTTACATGGAAGTAAAGACTATGCAACTTACTATGGCATCGATGTTGACAGAGGGATAAGAGTCCCTGAGATTTATTTAAAAACAAGATGGGGTATTGGCTTTTCTGATTTTTATAAAGAGATAAAAAATAAAGAAGGACATCTATTTTATGATCGTGGCGGATTTGACTTCCATGCTGATTTTTTAACTGGAACGACCTCTAAAATTGAAAGATATAGTGAGCCTTTGTTCTTCAATAAACTATTTAAAAAATTCAAAGAAAATTTAGAAAAAACTAATATGCTAATTATTGTAGGATATGGATGCAGGGATAAAGGAATAAATAAGATTATTGTTGAGAATTTTGATTATCAAAATAAACCAAGTGTCATCATTGACCCCTATGCCGGTAAAGAAGTAATTGTACTTAAAGATAAATTAGGAAGTAGATTAGTAACCAAAGAATTAGAAAAAATTGAAATGAGCGACTTATAATAAAATTATCAACAGAACATATTATGAGCTTTTAAAAAAGTGATTGTGATCCGATTAACATGTCTCTTTGTAATCGTTCCCTAGATCCCATTGGCAATGCCTGCCGGAACCTCCAGGTTCCAGTCAAAATCCCACCACAACCACCCGCTCCAACGCAGAGCGTGTGGAGCGAGAACACGAGGCAAGTATAAACCTCAAGATTCCTGCCTCCGCAGGAATGACCATTAACGAGTTATGAGTCCAATCAAACCCACCTCATCACTTTATCACCAAATCCACCCAAATAATATAAATGGGAAACCAAGTCCGAATAAGCAACATCACCCAATCAACTACCAACTCTCAACTTTCCCTTAATGCGCTTCCAACCAATTATCCGCAATCCCCGATTCCACCTTCAGCGGCACATCCAGTTCCACAGCTGATTCCATGAGTTCGATGATCTTAGCCGGCACTTCATCCAGTTCGTTTTCGTGAATTTCAAAAATGAGCTCATCATGCACCTGAAGGAGCATACGGCTTTTTTTGTGGTTGTCCTTCAGCCAGTGGTGAATCTCGATCATGGCCAGCTTGATGATATCGGCGGCCGTTCCCTGAATCGGCATGTTGATGGCCACGCGTTCGGCAAAGCCCCGCACGTTCCAGTTGCCTGACTTGATATCAGGTACGTAGCGCCGACGGCCCAGCATGGTTTTCACATATTCATGCTCCCGCGCAAACTCCTTCGTCTCATTGATGTAATTCAGGATATTCGGAAACCGCTCAAAATACTGATCGATCATCTCCTTTCCTTCGTTATTCTCTATACCCAGATTTTGGGCCAGTCCGTAAGCACTGAGTCCGTAGGGAATTCCAAAATTCACTTCCTTGGCTTTGCGACGGTGGTCGGCGGTGACATCCTCCAGCGAATCCAGATCAAAGATCTCCTTAGCGGTGCGGGAGTGAATGTCTTCCCCGTTTTTGAAGGCCTGAATCATCGCTTCATCTTTGGCAATGTGGGCGATCACCCGTAATTCTACCTGGGAATAATCGGCAGACATCAACTTAAATCCATCTTCCGCCACAAAAGCCTTCCGCATTTCCCTTCCGCGTTCTGTTCGGATGGGAATATTTTGAAGGTTTGGATTGGATGAAGCCAATCGTCCGGTAGCAGCCACGCTTTGGTTGAACTCGGTATGAATGCGACCTGTTTCTTCATTTACCAGCTCAGGGATCGCATCCACATACGTTGATTTAAGCTTGGCCAGTTGACGGTATTCCAGGATCAAACTCGGCATTTCATATTTTACTGCCAGTTTGGTCAGCACCGACTCGGCCGTGGAATACTGTCCTGTTTTGGTTTTCTTCCCGGCAGGCAATTCCATCTTTTCAAACAAAATAGTACCGAGCTGCTGCGGAGAGTTAATATTGAATTCCTCCCCGGCCTTTTCATAGATCTCTTCTTCCAGCTTCTTCAGATCGGTTTCTAGCTCTTTGGAAAAATCGGCCAGCATTTCAGTATCCAGCCTGATGCCCTTCAATTCCATTTCGGCCAGGACTTCCATCAGTGGATAATCCACTTTGTAGGCAATTTCTAAAAGTTCGTCCTTTTTGAGGCGCTCGTTCAGAATTTCATACAGTCGCAAGGTGATGTCAGCATCCTCACAAGCGTACAAATACACATCCTCCACTGCAAGGTCTGCCATAGACTTCTGCTTTTTCCCTTTTCCGATCAGTTCCTCAATGGAAACCGGTTTATAATTCAGCAAACTTTTGGAAAGCTCATCCATCTTTAACCGTTGGTTGGCATCAATCAAATAGGCAGCGATCATTGTGTCAAAAGCATTTCCTTTTACGATTAGTCCGGCTCGCTTCAGCATCAGGTAATCGAATTTATAATTGTGGGCGATCTTCAGGATATGTGAATCTTCGAACAACGGACGAATAGCTTCGATCACTTCCTTTTCATCTAACCCTCCTTCTACGTTTATCGGGATGTAATAGGCGGTACCCGGAGTCGCTGTAAGTGAAATCCCCACCAATGAAGCAGTAACAGGGTCGGGGCTGTCGGTTTCCGTATCAAAACAAAAATGCTCTTCATCTTTATATTCTTCCACTAATCCCTTCACTTTTTCGAGGGTATCCAGCAGGGCGTAGTTTACCTTTTCTTCATCCAGTTCCTGCTTGGGAGCTTCTTCTTTAAAGGAACCGAACAGATCAACCTGGTCTCCGTCTTTGGAGGCGACCGGACCTTCTTCACCTAAATATTTTTTGGTGAGCGTGCGGAATTCCATGCGCTTGAAAAACAGGCCGAGTTTTTTTCTATCCACCTCGCCCCATTCCAGTTCTTCCCAATCTTTTGTATCAGGGACATCCGTTTTGATGGTCACCATAAATTTGGCGTGAAGGGCTTGCTCTCCGTATTCCATCAGTCCTTCCCGTGCCCGCTTTCCTTTGATATTTGGGGCATCTTCAATAGCCGCCTCCAGCGAACCGTATTTCTTGATGAGCTTTGGCGCTCCTTTCTTCCCTATTCCCGGAACACCCGGAATATTATCTGAGGTATCCCCAATAATAGCGAGCACATCAATTACATCTTCGGGGTATACTCCGAAATAATCCTTCACTCCTTCCCGATCTATAATATTGAACCCACCGTTATTGTTATCGGGTTTCATCATCCGAATATGGTCATGAACCAGCTGCATAAAATCTTTATCGGGGGTGACCATCATCACGTCCACATCATCCGCATTCGCGCCACTGGCAATAGTCCCGATGATGTCATCGGCTTCGTATCCATCCTGTTCTAAATTCTGAATACCCCACGCCTCCACCATTTCTTTGATAAGGGGGATTCCGATCTTGAGTTCTTCGGGTTGAGGCGGGCGCTGGGCTTTATAGTCATCATCTTTTTCATGGCGGAAAGTTGGCGCATGCGTATCCCAGGCTACAGCAATATGAGTTGGCTTTTTTTCATCCAGCATCTTTTCCAGCGTGTTGGCAAAACCAAGAACGGGTCCGGTGGGAATCCCCTCAGAATTCTTTAAGCGACTATTGATAAATGCAAAGTGGGCTCGATAGGCAAGCGCCATTCCATCGAGTAAATAAAGGAGTTTTTTAGACATGAATTTGGTTAAGTTTGAAGCCTTAATTTCCTGATGGAAACTAATTTTTTTTGATAGTAATTACGAATGTAGATTTGGAGTTGAAATGGGAGTTGGTAACCCGGCTCCCCTCCCCGGAAGTAACAGCGAGCTGTTCTTCCTGTCCCTCCGGAGAGACATAGATTCTTGCTTTAATTGAATTTGAGATAAGGTCTCATAAGTTCTCATCCTGAGCGCTTTAAAAAGCTATAGTAGACATCCTTGTTGAACGCGAAGGATCTCAACATATAATACAGTCGAATAATTTGGACTTTGCCCCGAGAATTCGGAGTCGCAAAATACAATGTAACCCTAATTATATGTTTAAGCACTAAGGTGACGATTAAGGCCTGGATTTCAGTAATATTTACAATGTCATTCATGAACATACCATCCCTTCCAAAAATAGAGTTACACCTGCACCTTGATTGCTCGCTGAGTTTTGAGGTGGTAAAAAAACTTCGTCCGGGTATTACAAAGGAGGAATATAAGAGAGAATTCATTGCTCCGAAAAACTGTGCAAGCTTAGAAGAATATCTAAAGTGTGCCCAGGCTCCTATCGCCATTATGCAAACCAAGGAGCAACTGAAAGCTGTTACGCTTGATCTTTTTCAGCAGCTTAAAGCTGATAATGTGATCTATGCTGAGATCCGTTTTGCTCCGCTTCAGCATTTAGAACAGGGGCTATCAGCTGAACAAGTCGTTCGTATTGTAGACGAAGCAACTACTCAGGGAATAAAAGAAACGGGAATTGAGAGTCGAATTATTTTGTGTACACTCCGTCATTTTTCTGAAAAAGAAAGCATGGAGACGATCAAGTTGGTGGAACAATTCAAGAACACCAATGTAGTGGGATTTGATATTGCTGCCGATGAGACCTTACCTATCGACAATCACATAAAAGCTTTTGAATATGCAAGAGAGCATAATATTCCTTGCACAGCTCATGCCGGAGAAGCACGGGGACCAGAAAGCGTTCGGGAGGTTTTAGGGAATTTCCATCCGGCCAGAATTGGTCATGGTGTGAGAAGCATCGAGGATCAAAAATTGCTCAATCACCTAAAGGAAAAGAATATCCATCTTGAGGTATGCCCAACCAGCAATGTACAAACCGGAATCTATGATTCAGTTGAAGAGCATCAGATCAATGACATCTATAAAAACGGAAATTCACTGAGTGTGAATACCGATGGCCGGGCAATTTCAAATGTCTCGTTGAACGAAGAATATCAGAAATTGAACCGGTATTTCGACTGGCAAACCGAGCATTTTATGCGGGTGAATGAATATGCGATCGATGCGGCGTTTTGTGGGGAGAAAACGAAGGAAAAATTACGAAAGAAAATACTGGATGTTGATAGTTGAGAGTTGATTGGGTGATATTGCTTAAATCAGGCTATATCACCCTATCACTTTATCAACTTTCAACTATCACTACACATTAAATCGAAACAACAACACGTCGCCATCTTTCACCACATATTCCTTTCCTTCCTGGCGCATTTTACCGGCTTCGCGAGCGGCTTTTTCTGAACCTAATTCTTCGTAATCCTTATAGGCAATGGTTTCGGAACGAATAAATCCTTTCTCAAAATCGGTGTGAATGACACCGGCTGCTTGCGGAGCTTTAGTTCCTTTTTTGATAGTCCATGCGCGGGCTTCTTTTGGTCCGGCTGTAAAATAGGTGATCAATCCCAATTCTTCATAGGCTGCCTTGATCAAGCGATCTAATCCCGCACTGGCAACACCGAGTTCTTCCAGGAACATTGCTTTTTCATCTTCATCCAGCTCCGCGATCTCGGCTTCGATCTTAGCACAGAACATCACGGTATTATCGTCATGCTCGGACGCGATTTCTTTCACGGTTTCTACATATTCATTACCAGATTCTAGATCAGATTCTCCAACGTTACAGGCATATAAAACCTGCTTATCAGAGAGCAACGACAGATCTCTATAGGCCGCTTTTTCATCTTCACTGACATCAAAGGTACGGGCTGAATTTCCATCACCAAGATGATCTGCCAAACGCTGAACAATTTCATACTGGGCTTTTAGCGCACGGTCTCCACCTTTGGATTCTTTCTTCAGTTTTTCCGCTCTCTTCTCAACGCTTTCAAGATCTTTGAGGATGAGTTCTTCTTCTATAATTCGAATATCACGCTCGGGATCTACACTTCCTTCCACATGAATGATGTCATCGTCATCAAAACAGCGAACTACATGAAGTATCAGGTCCACTTCACGAATATGAGATAAGAATGCATTCCCTTTCCCCTTTCCTTCCGAGGCTCCTTTTACCAAACCTGCGATATCCACAAACTCGATTACGGTTGGAAGTACATTTTTAGATTCTGCCAGTTCAGCTAGTTTATCTAACCGTTCATCGGGTACCGGTACCATCCCCACATTGGGATCGATGGTACAAAAGGGAAAGTTTGCCGATTCTGCTCCGGCGTTACTTAATGCATTAAACAAAGTTGATTTACCTACGTTGGGGAGGCCAACAATTCCACATTTTAAGCTCATTTAAAAGTCTTTTTAAATATTAAAAGTCTATACTTTCTTGTTGAATAAATTTCATATCCGGCAAGACTATGGCTGTTAACACTCCATAGCCTTTTTTCTTATAAACGCAGCCGGTATCAATACCGATCATATTCTTTTCTACAATGGGTTCCGGTACCGGAGTGTGACCAAATACCACCGTCTTCTCCCAGTAGTTTTTCGAGGAATACACGTGATCCCTCTGCCATAAAAACTGACTTCGCTCATACTCACTTTCCAGGTTTTCCCGGATCGTCATATCAGGAGAAATACCGCCATGTACAAAAAAATAGTTCTCGGTTTCCCAGTATAATATGGTATTCTTAAAAAACTCATAATGAGACTGAGGAAGGTTAAAATTCCCCGGCTCTGAGTCATAATTTCTAAGCGTAGTGTTTCCGCCATTGCTTAGCCAGAGATTCCATTCATTCTTCTCATAGGCATCCAGCAGCATTTCATCGTGATTTCCTCTTAAGAAAATGCATGTATGATCTTCCTCAAATTTGATCAGATCTTCCACCACTTTCCTGGAATCCGGACCTCTATCGGTATAATCACCCAGGAATACATAGATGGGATCACTACCATACTGTCCATCCAGTTTTTCAAGCAGCGCTTTACTGGATTTCGCGCATCCATGGATATCACCGATCGAAATTATTTGTTCATTATCAGACATTAGTTACCAAGAGATTGTTGAATCAGTCCTCGTCCTTTTTTAGTAATACGTCCTGATTCATTCAAATCGTTCAAAGCCGCATCAAGTATTCCATTTATGAATCTACCGGATTTTGCGGTCGAGTATCTCTTGGCTATTTCAATGGCCTCATTAATACTCACCTTCGTTGGAATCTCTTCGAAATAGATAAACTCACATATCGCCATTTTCAGTACTAACCGATCGATAAGCGCAAGGCGATGAATGTCCCAGTTCTTGATGTGCTTAGAAATAACTTCATCAAGCTCGTCTTCATGATCAACCGTATTGAAGAATAACTTTTCTGCAAAGCGACGAAGATCTTTTTCTTTAGCGAAGTCTGCTTTTTTAATAATACTGTCAGCAATATGCTGGGTAGAATCCTTGCTGAGCTGGAGTGCGTAAATTGCTTTGAGAACAGTTTCTCGTACTTGTCTGCGGTTTATCATGCCAAATAACTAAATCTTAATGAGCGCCAAATATACGGCATTGCCCATACAATTGTATAGTAGGTTGGCGGGATTTTTTTAAATCGCAATTCGGTCCGTCGTCCATCGCATTTCTTGCTTGTGTATGATATGCGATGAACCGATGTTCGAAAGACCGATGGACGAATTTTTTGTAAGGAATTGGATTTATATCGCTCTTACTACATAGAATTCTAACAAAAATTTAAAGATCATGAATAAAATAGAATTAGAAGAACGACTGGTACTATTCGCTGTAACAACCATTGAGATCATCAACGAATTACCTTCATCAAAAGCAGGAAAGCATATTTCAGGTCAGTTGCTAAGATCCGGAACTTCCCCGGCACTTAACTACGCAGAATCAAGAAGTGCCGAGTCTTTGAAAGATTTTATTCACAAACTTCAAATTGTTTTAAAAGAATTGCGTGAATCACATGTATGCATGAGAATAATCCATAAATCGAAGCTTCATAAAAATGAAAGTAAGATAATCACCGCTCTTAAGGAATGTGATGAGCTGATCTCAATATTTGTGAAAAGCGTTCAGACTGCTAACAAGCGAAAGCTGAATCAAAAGTAAGCTGTGTTCTTGAGTTAGTTTTTTTACCAATTCGCAATTCGATCCATCGGTCCATCGTCCATCGCATTTTATTTAAGGCTGAAATGCGATGAACCGATGTTCGATAGATCGATGGACGATCTGCTTAAAATTGTTAAAACTTACTTTGTAATACTCCGGAAAAGGTGCCTATATTTGGAGCCGTTTATTTAACGATTTATGCGTCCTTAGCTCAGTTGGTTAGAGCGTTGCATTGACATTGCAGAGGTCACTGGTTCGAATCCAGTAGGACGCACATTAAATGCCTTTCTCTCGTTCCATCACGCTTCAACAGTATTATTGAGCTCTTCTTCTGACTCTTTCTTCTCAAACTCAAATTCAAAAACAGCACCGCTTTCATTACCAAAATTGAAGTTGGCATCCAGTTGCTTGGCAAGAGTCTTGATCAGTGTCATACCCATAGATTTGTTGATATCAACCTCTGAGTTTTCAGGCAAGCCAATTCCGTTGTCCTGAATTTTTAAAAACAGCCTGTCACAGTTCTGGGACAAACATACCCTGATGCACCCTTTCTTTCTATCCTCAAAAGCATGCTTAAAACTATTGCTTAAAATTTCATTTAGTAAGAGTCCACAAGGAATAGCCTGAGTAATAGGGAGCTTTATAGAATCTATATTCAGTTCTATATTAACCTTTGTATCTGCTTGACTCATGGTTTTATGGATAACCTCTGCTAATTCATTAAAGTATTGGTTGATATCCACTTCAGAAAAATCCTCACTCTTATATAGTTTTTCATGAACCATAGCAATGGAATTCACCCGCATCTGGCTGTCCTTTAAGATACGTTTCGCGCTTTCGCTTTCTGCAGAAAATGATTGGAGTTCCAGCAATCCGGTGATAACAGCCAGGTTATTTTTTACCCGGTGATGGATCTCAGCAAGCATCATTTCCTTTTCTCTCAATGATTTCCGAACCTGCTCTTCTGCATTCCTGCGGTCCGTTATATCTACATATATTCCATAAATACCTACAATACTCTTCCCTACAACAACAGGAACAGCATATATTATCACATCTACTATACTGCCATCTTTCCGAACACGGCGTTCGGTTACTTGTTTTACCCGTTCACTTTCGCTCAGTCGCATGGCATCCTCATGGCCTTGCTCCGGTACTATCAAGTTATCCAGTTCCAGACCTTTCAGCTCATTTTCCCGATATCCAAAAAGTTGTTCGAATCCGTCATTCACCATTTCTACTTCGTGATGCTCGTTCAGCAAAGCGATACCAATGGGCGAAGAATTAAATAACTTACTGAATAGCCCCTCTCTGTGTTTTAGTGCTTCTTCAGACTCACGCCTATCCGAAATGTCCCGTTCAATTACGATCAGTACATCTTCCCCAAAATAATTTCCTGTATTAACTAAAAATTCAGTTGGAAATATTTCGCCGTTCTTTTTTCGTCCCCATCCCTCATATTTACCGGGCTTACCGCTATGTGCCAGTTTTATTATTTCCTGAATACGCTCTTCATCATATTTTCCCGGGGCTGCTAAGATCTTGTTATGCTTACCGACTACTTCTTTTCGTTTGAATCCAAATGTTTGTTCCAGCCCGTTATTTACTTCAATAATGATCCCGTCCTTATCTAACATATAAATGGCATCACTGATCGAATTAAAGAGATCCTGATAACTCATCATACCGCGTTTGGCATCATTCAAAGCCTCTTCCCGGTCAGTCACATCATGAGTTAAAGAATAAATAGCTACCACTTCGCCTGAGTCATCATAGAGCAAAGAATTGTACCATTCACAATAAATTACTTTTCCCTCTTTGGTAATATTCCGATGGATAAGAGATACATCCTGCTTTCCGTTCTCATAGGCTTCTTCGATCTTTTTCCGTACGTGCTCAAGGTCATCTTCATGAATGAACTTCTGCAGTAAACGATCCTCCCTTATCGCTTCCTCCTCGGTATAGCCAAAGATTTGTTCCGCTTTTTCAGACCATCTTATGATCCGGAGTAAAGGATCCCACTCAATTTCAGCTAGTGGAAAATTATTAAGGCTTAGCTGACTTGAAAGCAATTTATGCTTCGGCGCCCTACCCTCAATGAGGCCGGATACATTATGTGCGATCACAAGTTTTGCGGGGCGTCCTTTGTAGTTGATCAGTTGAGCTGAAAGCTGGAAAAAGATATCACTGTCATCCTTCTTCTTAAAAAGCCAAACATTCTGAATATTACCGGAAATAGCTTTGCTTAATTCCTTTTGCAGTTCCTGAAAGGTTTTCCTGGAACCGAGATCAATGATCCTTTTCTTACGGAATTTTCTCTTTGAATAGCCTAATATTTCAGAAGCTGCGTTATTCGCATCTAAGATCTTCAATGACGCCTGCTCACACACAAACATAGGTTGTGCATCAAAGAAGCTTTCTTCAGGGGTAAACTTCATTTAGTAAAAAGATGATTAATTCATTGCCGAACGAATATCCCATTTCTTATTCAGCAATTCCAATCCGGAATTTTAAAAAATATCGCAGGAATAAGCCTGTGTGTACATACTATTTTTTTTATCTTTCAGGACTAACAAATTTTTGAGAATACAAACTGAATGGCTGACCAAAAAATTACGCTTACTTTACCAGACGGAACAAAGAAAGAATTTACATCGGGAGTTACCGGACTACAAGTAGCCCAATCAATTGCAGCCGGCTTAGCCCGTGCCGCACTAAGTGTTACAGTGAACGGTGATATCAATGACCTCGACAGACCTATCACTGAAGATGCTGATATTACTATAAATACCTGGGATAGTGAAGACGGAAAGTATACCTTTTGGCACTCCTCTGCTCACCTGTTGGCCGAAGCAATACAGGAACTTTATCCGGATGCAAAATTCGGAATCGGCCCTCCCATTGAAAGCGGCTTCTATTATGATATTGACTTTGGGGATGATCAGATCACTCAGGAAGATCTAGAGAAGATCGAGCAAAAGTTCATTGAAATGGCTCGCAAGAAGTCTGAATTTGAACGCAGAGAAATCTCTAAAGATGAAGCACTCAGTTTTTATAAGGAGAAAGGCAATGAATATAAAGTTGACCTGATCCAGGACCTTGAAGACGGAACTATCACTTTTTATACTCAAGGTGATTTCACCGATCTTTGCCGTGGTCCGCATATTCCCAATACCGGAGATGTGAAAGCAGTGAAACTAACCAGCCTTGCCGGAGCTTATTGGCGAGGAGATTCTGACAGCAAACAACTTACCCGTATTTACGGAATCAGTTTTCCTAAACAGAAAATGCTGGAAGAACATCTTCACCGAATTGAAGAAGCCAAGAAGAGAGATCACCGCAAGCTTGGGAAAGAACTTGGCATTTATATGATCGATAACATGGTTGGCAGTGGCTTACCCATGTGGCTTCCAAACGGAACGGTATTACGGCGAACACTCGAAGCCTTTTTGCGGGATGAACAAAAGAAGCGCGGTTATAAAGAAGTCATCACTCCACATATTGCTAATATTGAACTGTACAAAACTTCCGGTCACTATCCATATTATCAGGCTTCACAATACAATCCCATGCAGGTAGATGACGAGGAGTATATGCTGAAGCCGATGAACTGCCCGCATCACCATCGTATCTATTCCAATGACCTACGCAGCTATCGCGACCTCCCGCTACGGCTTGCGGAATTCGGTTCAGTGTACCGATATGAGCAATCAGGTGAATTAAGCGGACTTTCCAGAGTTAGAGGATTTACTCAGGATGACGCTCACATCTATTGCACGCACGACCAGCTGAAGCAGGAGATCAAGAATACCATTGAATTGACGCAGCTTGTTTTCAGCACCTTCGGGATGCCGGTAGATATCCGACTCTCTTATCGTGATGATAATGACAAGAAGTATGGCGGTAATAATGAATATTGGGAACGTGCTCAAAAGGAGATTAAAGAAGTAGCTGATGAAATGGAGCTGGATTATAAGATCGCTCCCGGTGAGGCCAGTTTCTATGGACCGAAAATCGATTTCATCATTCGTGATGCCATTGGCAGAAAATGGCAGCTTGGAACCGTTCAGGTTGATTATGTGATGCCCGAACGTTTCGACCTTACCTACGTGGGTTCCGATAATGAGAAACACCGGCCGGTAATTATTCACCGCGCCCCATTTGGATCTATGGAACGGTTTACCAGTATTTTGATCGAACATTTTGCCGGCGATTTCCCACTGTGGTTATCCCCTGAACAGGTTAAAATACTGCCGATCAGTGATGATCAAATTCCATATGCAAAAGAAATTGAAACTGCGTTGCTGAACATAGGTGTTCGGGTTTCTGTTGACGAACGCAGTGAGCAGATCGGAGGAAAGATCCGTGATGCTGAAACGAGCAAGACTCCTTATATGTTAATAGTAGGAGCTAAAGAAGTTGAAGAAAATACAGTTTCTGTTCGTCGTCATAAGAAAGGCGATATTGGAACTTTCAAATTTTCTGATTTTCTTTCAGATATTAATGAAGAAATTAAAACAAAAACTTTACCTAAAGACTAACTAAAAACGAGGTTACTATCGCAAGAAGAAACTTTCAGAGACGACCAACAAATGATGATCGTCCTCGAATTAATGAAGAAATAAATGCAGCCAAAGTCCGGGTTATAACTCCCGACGAAGAGCACGAGATAACTACATCTGAACGCGCACTGGAAATTGCAGCGCGTTATAATTTGGATCTCGTAGAAGTCGCCCCAAAAGCCAAGCCCCCGGTTTGCAAGATTATCGACTTCGGTAAATACATGTACGAGAAAAAGAAAAAAGAAAAGGAAGCCAAAAAGAAGCAGCACACAGTTTCAGTTAAAGAGCTTCGCTTCCGTCCGAACACAGATGATCATGATCTGGAATTTAAAACACGCCATGCAAGAGAATTTCTGGAAGGCGGAGACAAAGTAAAAGCTACCGTTCAGTTCCGCGGGCGTGATATGCTCTACACTGAAAAAGGTGAATTACTGCTTCTGCAGCTTGCTAAAGATTTATCTGACGTTGGAAAGATGGAATCCAAGCCTAATATGGAAGGCCGCCGAATGATCATGATGTTAACCCCTTCAAAAAGTTAATTCCTTCATTGCGTAGGGGTTTAAATCTCCCTATTTTATAAGTCTTTAAACTTTCACAAAAGTTGGTGGATTTCCATGCCAAAAATGAAAAGTAACAGTGGGGCTAAAAAGCGTTTTAAGGTTACCGGTTCCGGTAAAATTAAAAGAAAGAAAGCTTTTAAGCGTCACATTTTGACTAAGAAAAGTAGTAAAACTAAGAGACAGCTTGGTAAAGACACATTGGTTGACAAAGCCGATGAAAAGTCGATCAAGAAACAGCTCCCTTATAAATTTTAATTCTAAAATAACGACAAAATGCCACGTTCATTAAATCTTGTGGCTTCCCGTCGCCGTCGCAAAAAGATCATAGATCAAGCGAAAGGTTACTGGGGCAAGCGTAAGAACGTTTACACCATTTCGAAAAATGCGGTAGAAAAAGGTCTTTTGTACCAATATCGCGATCGTAAAAATCGTAAACGTAATTTCCGTCGATTATGGATCACCCGCATCAATGCGGCAGCAAGACTAAACGGTACTACCTATTCCAAGCTCGTCCACGCGATGAAGCAAAAGGATATGCAGATCAACCGTAAGGTGCTTGCAGATCTTGCCGTCCACGATGCAGATACGTTTGCTGCTATTGTAAAGGAAGCCACTGCTTAATTGCATATATTTATGATATAAACCGGTAGATCTTTTTCATAAGGTTTACCGGTTTTTTTATTTTTGGGAATTATTAACTGTATCAATACTTATATACAGTTTGTTAGTTCCAACGCAGAACGTAGAAACCAGATGGGTTTATTTTTTTATTCCAACGCTTAGCGTAGGAATCCAAGTACCAGTAATAAATTTACACCTCGTTCCACACGCTCTGCGTTGGAACGTATTTATAATTAATTAGAGAAGCATCACATGCTTGATGATATAAA
Source organism: Gracilimonas sp. (assembly GCA_040904925.1). Lineage (GTDB taxonomy): Bacteria > Bacteroidota > Rhodothermia > Balneolales > Balneolaceae > Gracilimonas. The sequence goes on from JBBDSP010000025.1 coordinate 124,364, forward strand.
AGCCTTAGAACAAGAAATTCAACAATTCGAAATATCGGATCAGGAACAGCTGGAAGCCTTCCGACTTGAGTTTTTATCGCGTAACGGGAAAGTGCAATCCATGTTCAAAAATATGGGCAGCGTACCTAAAGAAGAACGTGCTGAAGTTGGAAAGGCAATGAATCAGGTTAAGATCCTGGCTGAATCCAAATTTGAGGACGCTAAAGCTTCACTCGAACAGAAAGTCAGCAAGAACTTCAGTGCCAAAGATGATATAACTTTAACCCCTCCTTCCTATCCGCTGGGGTCTCTTCATCCATTAACCCAGACCCTGGAAGAGATGAAATCCATATTCTACCGACTTGGATTTACCATTGCAGACGGACCGGAGATCGAAGACGATTTTCACAACTTTACAGCTCTCAACTTTCCTCCAAATCACCCGGCCCGGGATGAACAGGATACCTTCTTCATTCGCAAAAGTGATGATCCCGATGTACAAGATTTAGTTCTGAGAACACACACCTCTCCCGTTCAAATTCGACTGATGGAGAACACAAAACCACCGATCCGCGCTATTATGCCGGGACGTGTGTATAGAAACGAAGCCGTTTCTCCTAAATCCTATTTCCTGTTTCACCAGGTTGAAGCTCTTTATGTTGATGAGAATGTAAGTGTGGCTGATCTGAAAGAAACACTCATTACCTTTGCCAAGCTTATGTTTGGAACGGATGTTAAATACCGGCTCCGTCCGGGATTCTTCCCGTTTACCGAACCAAGTTTAGAGATGGATGTTTGGTGGGGATCTGAAAAAGACGGGAAATGGCTGGAGATATTAGGTTCTGGCATGGTTGACCCCAACGTCTTTAAATCGGCAGGCGTTGACCCTGAAAAATATACCGGCTTTGCATGGGGTATGGGCGTTGAGCGAATCGCCATACTCCGTCACGGAATTGATGACATCCGTACGTTCTATGAAAATGATATTCGCTTCCTCGAACAGTTTAACTAAATACCTCCCTTACTTTAATGAAAGTATCTTACAACTGGCTTAAAGAATTTATAGACCTTCCGCTCTCGCCGGAAGAAACTGCAGAAAAACTTACCCTCATCGGGCTCGAAGTTGAAGAGATCGAAGAGTTTGGAAGTTCTCTCGAAGGTGTGATCGTGGGTGAAATACTTGAAGTTCGAAACCACCCTAACGCGGACCGATTACAAGTTTGTGATGTAAACCTAGGTGATACCCAAACTCAAATCGTATGCGGAGCCAAGAATGTAGCAAAAGGACAAAAAGTACCGGTTGCTACCGTCGGCTCCACTCTTCCAATCAAATTGGATGACGGCAGCTTCCTCAAGATCAAAAAAGCGAAATTGCGCGGAGAAGTTTCTGAAGGGATGATCTGTGCCGAAGACGAGTTAGGCCTGGGAACTGACCACGCAGGAATAATGGTGCTGGATGAAAACCTGAAGGTCGGTACTCCGATCTCAGAAGTGTTCGATCTTTATGAAGACACGATCATAGATATCGCCATCACCCCAAACCGTCCGGATGCTACTTGTCACTTAGGAGTAGCCCGAGATCTGTCTGCAGCTTTGAATCTGGAATTAAAAAAGCCGGAGATCAAATCAGGAAAGGTCGTACAGAATTCAGATGACATCACCATAAAAATTGAGAACGCAGAGAAATGCCATCGCTATGTAGGTAAGATGGTTAAAGGAGTAGAGATCAAGGAATCTCCGCGCTGGCTGCAAAATAAATTAAAGGCCATTGGGGTCCGCCCGATAAATAATGTGGTGGATGTGACCAATTATGTAATGTATGAACTGGGTCAGCCTTTGCATGCATTTGATTATTCCACTATCCGCGGAAAAGAGATCGTTGTTCGTGACTACGATAAAATCATCGAATTTGAAACGCTTGACCATGTGAAGAGAAAATGTTCTCCCGGCACCTTATTTATTTGTGACGGGGAAGGTCCCGTTGCTATTGCCGGTGTTATGGGTGGGGTCGATTCTGAAGTAAGTGATGATACCACTGACATTCTGATTGAAAGTGCTTATTTCGACCCCGGTTCTATCCGCAGAACCGCCAAAAAGCAAACCCTACAAACCGATGCCTCTTATAGATTTGAGCGCGGTATCGATCCGAATTTACAGGCAATTGCAGCAGAAAGGGCAGCTCAGCTGATCACAGAAGTTGCCGGCGGTTCTGTTTCAGAAGAAACCGTGGATATTCACCCTACTAAAACGGAATCTCATCAAATCACGCTCCGAAAAAGCTACGTAAACCGACTTCTGGGAACTGATTTTGATACCGAAACCATCAGTTCAATCTTAGATGGCCTTGAGCTTAAAGAAGTCAAAAAAGATGATGACAGCATTACTTTTGAGATCCCTACTTTCCGTCCCGATCTGGAGCGTGAAGTTGATCTTATTGAAGAAGTAGGCCGATTGTTTGACTACAACAAGATCCCTGCTCCCAAGCATGGAATTTATGTTTCCTCTGAATCACTGACTGATTGGGAGCAGCTAAATCAGAAGATCCGAAATACAGCGCTGCAGTTGGGACTTCGGGAGATCTATTCCAATTCGCTGATCTCCGAGAAAGATGCGAGTCATTTTGGAGACCTTGACAATATGATCTCAGCCTTGAATCCTTTAAATAAGGATATGAGTACACTTCGCCCTTCTCTTCTGCACGGATTTCTAAGATCTGCTTCCTACAACTTCAACCGAAAAGCATCCGGTGTTCGCTTTTTTGAATTAGGACATGTGTTCAATGCCGATAAGGAAGGCACCTATTACGAGGGAATCAAAGAAGAAGTACATGTATTATTGGGTGTAGCGGGGCTCAAAAATTCAGAAAACTGGTCTCAAGAAGCTGAATCATATACCGTGTTCGATCTCAAAGCTTTGGTACATGCCTTTTTCAAAAAACTTGGTTTGCTTGAACATCTTTCTTCAAAAGCTTTGGATGAAACCACTCTTGAATATTCCTGGGGAGATAAAAAGATCGGTACTCTTTTTCTTCCCGATGATGAGCTCAAAAAAGCTTACGATTTTGATCAGGATGCTTTTGTAGCTGAGCTTTCAGTTACTACAATTGCTGAAGCTCTGGCTGTTATTCCTGAAACTAAATTCAAAGCCGTTCCTAAATTCCCTGCGTTTGAATTCGACTTCGCTGTTATTGTTTCTCAGGCAACCACAGCAGGTGAATTGATGAGATCAATAAAAGATAAAGCCGGAGACCAGCTGGAAAGTATTGATATCTTTGATGTTTTCGAAGGTGAGTCTATCGGAGAAGGGAACAAAAGCATTGCCTTCAGGTTACAATTTCTTGATCCCAACAAGACCTTGAATATCAAAGAAGTAGAACCTATTATTCAGCGTATTGTTAAATCATTGGAAAAAGATTTTTCAGCTAAACTGAGAGGTTAGGGTAACCTGAATACATATGAACAAACTTGCACAACAAACCGATACATTCAGACGGCTATTGGATGAAGTGGGTTCCGAAGTAGACAGTCTTAAACAAGAAATTCGTGAGCTTAAACGCGACAACGCCAAACTAAAAGCCAAGCTTGAAGAAGAGCATGAAAAGCAGACCGATATCTTTTCTGCAATCAGTGAAAGTGAACGACTGGCACTAAGACAGCATGTGCAAGGCCTGATCTCCAAAATTGATCATCACCTGGGAGCCGACTCATGAAATCCATAAAAGTCACCATTCTTGGAAAACAGTATCCGCTAAAAGTGGAAGATCATGAAGAAGAATCAATGGTAAGGATATGCAAGTTTGTTGATGAACGCTTTAAAACCTACCGGCAGCAACTTGTTAAACAGCCGGAATCTACCGTTATGGTACTGGCAGCACTCAGCATTGCAGAAGAATTATTTGAAGTTCGTAATGCCAACAGTGAATTGGAAAACAGTGAAGAAGTGCTCATGGAGCGTGTAAATCATAGCCTGGAACGCTTGCTTACCGAGATCAAAGAATAGTTAGTTAATCGATATAAATTAAGGAGTTCGCTTTGGCTGATACCATCAGCATTTTTTTTGTAGGAGATATTGTCGGGGATGCCGGCATTGAAATGACCAACACTTTCCTCCCAAGCCTCATCAAGAAGTATGATGCTGATTTTGTGATCGCTAATGCTGAAAACTCACACGAGGGATTTGGCACTAACCGAAAGATCATCAAAAACCTGCTGAATCTTGGAGTGAGTGTGGTTACAGGAGGCGATCATTCCTTTGATAAATGGAAAGTTTTTGACTACATGAGGGAGCACGATCATATCCTCCGCCCTCTCAATTACCCGAAAGGAAATGCGGGTTTGGGTTTCAGTATTTTTCCTGTTCCAAATAAAGAGCACATAAAAGTTGGAGTTTTAAACTTACAAGGCCGGACATTTATGAAAGCGATTGACGATCCTTTCAGCGCTGCCGAATGGGCTTTGGGAAAAATGAGAGAAGAGACGAATATCATTTTTGTAGACTTCCATGCTGAAGCAACAGCTGAAAAAGTTTCTATGGGCTGGCATGTGGATGGAAAAGCATCCGTGATCGTTGGGACACACACACATGTACAAACGAACGATGCCCGAATTCTCCCCCAGGGAACAGGATACATCAGCGATGCCGGTATGACCGGATCCTTTAACTCATGTATAGGAATGGATAAGAAAGTTGCCATCAAACGGTTTATGACCGGAGTGCATCAAAAATATCAGCAGGCTAAGGGTGATAATCAGCTTTGCGGTGTACTTTCAAAAATTGACACTGAAACCGGAAAATGCGTGCACATTGAACCGGTGGTATATCCCGGACTTAATAACACTGCAGGTGAATGATGGAAGAATCTAAGATCGTACTTGAAGCAAAAGACCTTCACAAAAGTTTCCCGGCCGGACCCGATAAAGATGAACTGCACGTTCTCCAGGGAATGAATTTGGAAATCACTGAAGGCAGTATCACCTCCATCATAGGTTCCAGCGGAAGCGGTAAAAGTACGCTATTACATATACTGGGTGGATTGGATCGCGCTGATAAAGGGGATGTATTCTGGAACGGAAGAAACATTACAACCTACAAATCAGATGATCTGGCAGAATTCCGGAACAGTTATATCGGCTTTGTTTTTCAATTTCATCACTTGCTGCCGGAATTTACTGCTCTTGAAAATGTAGCCATGCCTGCTCTTATTGCAGGTACAGCTTCAAAAGAAGCTTTTAAACGAGCAGAAGAATTACTTGGACTTTTCGGGGTTGAAGGAAGAAAAGGTCACCGCCCTACCCAACTTTCCGGAGGCGAGCAGCAGCGGGTTTCTATGGCACGTGCACTCATGAACAATCCCAGGATCATACTTGCCGATGAGCCCACCGGTAACTTAGATCAAGAAAATACTGACATCATCCTGGATCTTTTATTTGAACTGAGAGAGGCCATGGGAGTGTCTGTACTGCTCATTACTCACGAAAAAGATATCGCTAAAAGGTCCGACCGAATATTAGAACTTAAAAAAGGGGTTTTAGAGATATTTTAGGGTTTTGGTAAGTCCCAAAACAGTCCTATTTTTCAACCCTTAAAAATCACAGCTATTTTAATTAAATAAATATGTCTAAAAGGCTTTCAAAAGAAGAATTAGAATCAGATCCGCTGATCGAGAATTATAATCGAGCAGTCAGCTATTACATTGATAACAAATCCCGAATACTTTCTATTGCTATTGCAGTTGTAGTACTGTTAGGAAGTTTTTTCGGCTACCAGTATTTCTCTTCTGCTCAGGAATCACAGGCTCAGGAACTTCTTTCTATTGCTGAGGCAGCTTATGCTAATGGAGAATTTGAAGAAGCACTATACGGCAATGATTTTGAACTAACCTACGGTTTTGATCAGATTGCAGATGAGTTTCCATGGACCAATGCCGGGAATTTGGCAAACTATTATGCCGCAGTTTCAAGCTTTGAGCTTGGTGATGTGGATAACGCCCTTATGTACATGAATGAATTCAGTGTACCTAGAGGTATACTCGGAGTAGGCCCGCTAACTTTCCATGCCAAACTTCATTTAGCTAAAGAAGACTATACAGCTGCCGCTGATAAATTCCTTCAGGCTGCTGAGTGGAACGAGAACGATGTGACTACACCATCTAATCTATATGAAGCTGCACAAGCTCACTACAGCGCTGAGAATTACGATCGTGCAACTGAACTCGTTAACAGAGTCATCAACGAATATCCTGAAAGCAGCAAATTTGCTGAATCTCAAAGACTGAAAGGAATGCTTGCTGCTAATTAAGTAGCAACTTCTAACTTATTAATATTTAAAAGGCCTCATTTGAGGCCTTTTTTGTTTTATAGATATTACCTATCTCTTTTTAAAACCAGTCGTTCTGAAAGGTTATGTCCCCTAAGATTTCTTAAGTGTTACATCAATCCGGAAAAAATTAAAGAGGTAAAAGACTGGATAAAACCTTTCAAACAATTATGGGAGAATCGATTTAACAGTCTGGATAGCCTTTTAAACGACTTAAAAGATGAATAAAAAATAACAGCGATGAATAAGACAACTTTCTCCTCCGATAAAAATATGCTTACCGTTACCCGGGCTTTTGATGCGCCCCTTTCATTGGTCTGGAGAACCTGGACCGAACCGGAGCTTTTAGACCGCTGGTGGGCTCCTAAACCCTGGAAATCAAAAAACGCATATGGAATTTAAGGAAGGTGGATACCGACTTTATGCTATGATCGGCCCAAATAACGAAGAGCACTGGGGACGAACTGATTATACTTCCATTGAACACCTCAAGAATTTTACCGGCGATGATGTTTTTTGTGATGAAAACGGGACAGTAAATAAAGAACTGCCTGCGGCTCATTTTGCTACAAATTTCAATGAAGTTTTAGGACAAACAGAGATCATCATGATCACAGAATATGAATCTGAAGAACAACTGAAGCAGATCATTAAAATGGGCATGAAAGATGGACTTTCAATGGCCTTCAAAAACCTGGATGAGGTGTTAGAAAAAGAAGCGTAGATCTTCTATCGCAAATCAGTCTTTCGGTTTATCATAAATGAGTTCAAAAAGAACTACGATAAGCCGATTTGCGAATAACGATTAACGAATAGGCAATCCGTGAAATCCTATAATCTGTTTAATCCGTGATCACATATTACGACGATACTGCCCGCCTACTTCATAAAGGGCATGTGAGATCTGACCAAGCGAAGCGACTTTCACGGTCTCCATGAGTTCCTCGAAGAGATTGCCATTGTTACGGGCTACTTCCTTGAGTCGCTCGATGGCTTGTTCGGCATCTTTTTCGTTACGTTTCCAGAATTGTTCCAGATTTTCGATCTGCTGGCGTTTCTCTTCTTCCGTTGAACGAATAAGGTCTATCGTTTTTTGCTCTTCTTCCCCGGCTTTGTCATTCAGAAATGTATTAACTCCAACGATCGGCAATTCACCACTGTGTTTTTTGGATTCATAGTACAAGCTTTCATCCTGGATCTTACCACGCTGATACATGCTTTCCATGGCACCCAATACCCCGCCTCGTTCTGTGATGCGGTCAAATTCAGTCAGAATAGCTTCCTCAACAAGGTCAGTCAGTTCTTCAATGAAATAAGAACCCTGATTGATATTCTCATTCTTGGCGGTCCCCATCTCTTTGTTGATGATCATCTGGATGGCCAATGCACGGCGAACTGACTCCTCCGTTGGAGTCGTAATAGCTTCATCATAAGCATTAGTATGCAGTGAATTACAGTTATCATAAATAGCCAGTAATGCCTGCAGCGTGGTTCGTATATCATTGAACTGAATCTCCTGTGCATGCAGCGATCGTCCACTGGTTTGAATGTGATATTTCAGTTTTTGAGAACGGTCACTTCCTTCGTACTTATTCTTGATAGCAACAGCCCAAATACGACGTGCTACACGGCCAATTACTGCATATTCAGGGTCTAAACCATTACTAAAGAAGAACGACAGGTTGTGTGCGAAATCATCTACATCCAGTCCGCGGGCCAGATAATATTCTACGAAAGTAAATCCGTTAGCCAACGTAAAGGCCGCCTGTGTAATAGGATTCGCTCCCGCTTCGGCAATATGATATCCGGAAATAGAGACCGAGTAATAATTTCGGACGTTGTGTTCAGTGAAATAGGTTTGAATATCCCCCATCATCTTCAGGGCAAATTCGGTGGAGAAAATACATGTATTCTGGGCCTGGTCTTCTTTGAGGATATCAGCCTGAACCGTGCCACGCACCACACTAAGCGTGTCTTCTTTGATCTTCTCATAGGTTTCTTCTGGAAGCAGATGATCTCCTGAAATTCCCAGTGTAGCCAAACCGAATTCATCGCTTCCTTCGGGAATTTCCATTCCATATTCAGGCTGTTTTACGTCTCGTTCTTTAAAGTAAGCTTTGATCTTTTTCTTGGCTTCTTCCCACTTCCCATTCTCCTTTAAATACCGCTCTACTTCCTGATCAATGGCTGTATTCATGAACATGGCCAGGATCATAGGCGCCGGACCGTTAATGGTCATAGAGACGGATGTTTTAGGAGAAGTAAGCTCAAAACCAGAGTAGAGTTTCTTCATATCATCAAGCGTACAAATGCTAACACCGGAGTTCCCGATCTTACCATAAATATCGGGTCGGTAACCGGGATCTTCGCCATACAGTGTCACCGAATCAAAAGCCGTTGAAAGTCGGGCAGCCGGCATTCCTTCACTCACATAATGAAACCGCTTATTTGTACGCTCAGGAGTTCCCTCACCGGCAAACATTCGCGTTGGGTCTTCTCCCTCCCGTTTAAAGGGAAACACTCCGGCCGTGTAAGGGAAATATCCTGGTAAATTCTCCTTCAGCGCAAATTTAAGCTGATCGCCTTTGCTCTTAGTTTGAGGAAGGGCAACTCTCGGGATCTTCAATCCACTTAGAGATTCACGGTATAATTTATTCTTGAACACTTTACCACGGATCTTAACCTCAAACTCTTCCTGCTGATATTGATCATACAATTCATCCCAGCCTTCCAGGATTTTCTTGGGAAGCACATCCAGTTTCGACAGCCAGTGCTCTCTCATCTTGGCAAGATTCTCTTTCATCACCGCTTTTTCATCCGGATCCCAGCTTTCTAATTGATCAATGGTGCCTGAAACATGATCTAATTTAGTTGCCGCCTCCACCTGCTCTTCCACCCATTCATGATACCCGCGAACGGTTTCGGAGATCTCAGAAAGATAGCGCACTCGTTTTCCGGGAATGATGGCCTGCGCCTGAATATCTTCAGCAGGCTCAGGATTGTTATATAATTTGGTTTCCCAGCCGATCTCGTAGCGGTCGTTGATCTTGTCGACCAATGCCTTGAACAATCGGTTCACCCCTTCATCATTGAACTGAGCAGCAATGGTTGGATACACGGGCATGTCTTCCTGCTTGGCGTGCCATGAGCCGGTATTCCGGATCATTTGCTTACGGATATCACGCAGGGCATCCAGCGAGCCTTTTTTCTCAAATTTATTCAATACCACCAATTCAGCAAGATCCAGCATATTGATCTTCTCAAGCTGTGTGGCTGCTCCATACTCGCTAGTCATTACATAAAGCGGAATATCGGTGATATCCACGATCTCGGTCCCGCTCTGACCAATACCACTGGTTTCTACAATGATCATATCAAAACCGGCCGCTTTGTAGAGCTCAATGGCTCCCAGCAATCCCTTACTTGTAGAACGGTTAGAAGCTCTCGTAGCCATACTGCGCATAAATACACGTTCGGTATCAATGCTATTCATTCGGATACGATCGCCTAGTAAAGCTCCTCCTGTTTTGATCTTAGAGGGATCTACGGAAATAATACCAATGGTCAGATCTTCAAATTCAGTTAAAAAACGACGAACCAATTCATCAGTCAGCGAGCTTTTTCCTGCCCCTCCGGTACCTGTAATTCCAACAAGTGGGATGGTTTTGGAGCCGATCTTAATTTCATCCCCTTTCCCATCAAGCAGCTTACCTTCTTTGTAAGAAAGCACATCCTCTTTCTCATTTTCAATAGCTGTAAGGGAACGAGCCAGAGCTATAGTATCTCGTTTAGCCACTTTTTTATGATCGGGCTTTGCAATAGAAATGGGATCATAGTCACATTCTTTTAGCATGAAATTGATCATACCCTGCAGTCCCATTTTGCTTCCATCTTCCACAGAAAAGATCCGGGTTACGCCTGCATTATGAAGTTCATCAATTTCATCACCTACAATGACACCGCCACCGCCGCCAAATACTTTAATATGTCCGGCACCGTGCTCTTCCAGCAGCTCGATCATATATTTAAAATACTCTACATGTCCGCCTTGATACGAACTGATTGCAATTCCCTGGGCGTCTTCCTGAATGGCACAATTCACGATCTCATGCACCGAGCGGTTGTGTCCAAGATGAATAACCTCAGCCCCGCTGCTCTGTAAAATTCGTCGCATAATATTAATGCTTGCATCATGTCCATCAAACAAGCTCGCCGCCGTTACAAAGCGAATTTTATGCTCAGATTGATAAGGCGCTTGCACAGCATTATTTTTACCGGAGGGAGCAGTTTCTTTCTTGGAGGATGTATTTTTCGTTTTTACCGACATAAAATTATTTCTTGATGTTTGGAAGCGGTTCCACAAGATAACGATTTGTGAAGGGATATTCGATATTCGTTTACGTTGTTTTAAACCTCACTATTATTGACAATACTTGCGTATAAACCCGTAAGGATATATTGCAGTTCACCCTTTCTGATGATTGCTTAAGGCATATTTTCGGAGGAATCCGGTTTCGAATTTTTATATACCAACGTTCTGTGTGGGAAAGGAATTTCAACACCTTCAGCATCAAAACGTTTTTTAATGCTTTCGAGCAGGTCGCAACCCATTACAAAAGCATCCGGGGGATTATTGGCCCAACTCCATGCACGTAAATTAACGGAAGATTCTCCCATCATAATAACACGCACAGGTACAATTTCTTCCCCGTCCTCAACCTGTTCTTCGGTCCTGTTATCAACAAAAAGCGGGTGTTTAAGGACTTCTTCTTTCATGATCTTCTTGGCAAGATCAATATCAGAATCGTAGCTGATTCCCATATCGATCCATTTACAGATCTTGTTGTCTTCATAATTAGAGTTGATAACCACTTCATTACTGATCACCGAATTTGGGATTATAATACGCTTGTTCTCAAAATTACGAATCACCGTATGGCGCAGGTTAATATCTTCCACTACCCCCGTCAGGTCCATGCGAACCTGAATACGATCTCCAAGCTTATAGGGTTTAAAGATCACTATAAATAATCCACCGATTACATTTGCTAAAGCAGCCTGAGAGGCAAAACCTATTGCAATGGCGAACAAACCGGCACCGGCAAGCAATGAAGCAGCAACAACCCGCAGCTGTGGGATCATATAAATGGCAAAACTGATACCCGTCAAATAGATCAATACAGCGACGGAACGCTTAAAAAATACCAGGTTCGTAACGTCTTCGTTATCCTCCTCTTTCTGATTTCTCTTTATCATCAAATTGATGATACGGGTGGTTACAGACGCAATAATAATTGTGAGAAAAATGATAACACCGATTAATATCGGTAAATGCCACTCCGGACTTATATATCTGCTTAAAAGTTCACTCATATCTATTCAAATGTGATGTTTACTTCCGAAATAAAACCTTCCTGAACATTAAGATTCCTTTGAACATAATACCGCTCAGGTTGTTGATAGGGCGACACCGAGCCACGGTCCCAGCGTTCATTTCCATTTTCATCCCTAAACAATATCACAGTATAGGACACAGGCGGTAAATTTATGATACTTGTAGATCTATTGAAATCAACAAATTCGATCTCTTCCCCGTTGGGATTCAATATCCTTGCATAGTGTATATGTGAAGAATCTGCACTTTCTATGTTGATCTCAATCTCTCCGTATTCAGTGGAATCCCATACCTCAGGCTCGTACATGCTTCTTCTTTGGGTAACCGGATTCCATACTAAAAACTGATATTCGATCCCTTCGATCCACTCTCCCTGTGGACGAATTCGCAATTCATTACGCACAGTTTCAATTTCAGGCCAGTCATCAAAATCCACTTCACCCTCAATAACAACAACTGAATCCCTGAGTTCGCTTTCAGTGATCGGGGCGGCATAAGTAACCACAAAATCATCCGATTGCAGAAGTCCATGCTCTCCATTATCGGAAATTATACGCTGTTGAGTAGTATCCTCCTGGGCTGTCCCTGTAAAACTGAATTGCGTAGAATCGGGGACATTACCGGCCCGATCAGTAATTCCTTTTGTATTTACAGTATATGCCACCTCATCCAACAACGGTTCGTTACTTTGGGCAAAAAGCACAAAGCCTTCTTTTCTGGAAACATACAATGGATAAGCAGTCGTATAGTCGTTGCCTAAAGAATCAGATATTTCAATCGCTGAATTTTCCTTGATCTTGACATCTTCACTGAACCTAAATCGCATTCGGTTTTGAGAGAATAATCCTACACCCTGAAGCACCGGTTTTGTAGTATCTGACTGGGAGGTATATATCACATCCAAAGTATCACTTCCTTCTTTTTCAAGCGTAATAAACTCTTTATAAAAAGGAAATGCCTGTTCGTTTTCGGTATCCCAAATTTTGTTTCTATTTCTGTCATCAACTAAAAGTGCTTTGTAACTCCCTTCTGACAGATAGGAAAAATTAAAACTTCCGGATGTATCCGTCTGTGCCTGATAAGTAGCTCTTTTAGTCAGATCCACTGGTTGACGGTATAATAAAACCCTTTGCTCGGTTGCAGGACGACCGTTTTCTGCCCTTAAAATCTTTCCACTAATTTCACCGCTGTCAATTTCATCACCAGTAGATATAGCAAGGGTTATGGGGCTTCCTATTTCATTATTTCGGGTATCCGAAATATCTGTTCCAAGGGTAATAATAATGGTTGTTGAATCAGGAAAGGAATCTTCGAATTCCATTACCATTTTCTTTCTGCTCCAGGAAATGTCGTAATTAATACCCAAATCCGGCTCAACCGTAATTGCTGAGCGAATATTTGACCTGTCTACAAATTCATCGAACTGAAACTCAAATACTCTGCCTGAAAAGTTCGTGGCACCTGTCTCAGGATTGGTGAATTCCAATTGTGGTCCCTGGCTGTCTGAGGGGCCGCCGGTTGGTGCAATAGGGGTAGCACAGGAAACCATAAATGCAAAGATCACCAATACTAAAATAGAATTTAATAATCGTCTATTGTCCACGTAGATCTGTTGAAATTATAAATTGCAAAGCTTTAAATAATAAGATGTCAGATTTTTATGATCACCAAGATAATCATAAATAAAGAAGTGTATAAACCTTTTGTCTTTATACTTTCTGATTGTCAAAAACCCTTTTTATTTTAGACACATGATCTTACAAAAACCGGCACTCTACACTGACCTCTACGAACTGACAATGGCTCAGGGATATTTTCTATCCGGACGCCACAAACAACCTGCTAATTTTGACTATTTCTTCCGTAGTCTTCCCTTTGATGGCGGATATGTAGTATTCGCCGGACTGGGAGATCTGCTTGATATCATTCAGGATTTCCGGTTTCACTCTAATGAACTGGATTATTTACGCTCTCAGGGATTTAAAGAAGAGTTCCTGAATTATCTCAAGGACTTCACATTTTCGGGAAATATTTACTCTGTGAAAGAAGGCGAGATCGTTTTTCCAAACGAACCGATCCTGCGGGTTGAAGGAACTGTTCTGGAAACTCAGATCCTCGAGACTTTAATTTTAAATACCCTGAACTTTTCTTCGCTGATCGCCACCAAAGCATCTCGTATTAAACAGGCTGCAGGCGGTCACGCAGTTGTTGATTTCGGGTTACGGAGAGCACAGGGGCTCGGAGGATTACAGGCTTCCAAATCCTCCATTATTGGAGGATTTCAGGGCACCTCAAATATATTAGCCGGTATGCTGGATGATATTCCTATTAATGGAACTATGGCTCATTCCTGGGTGCAGTCCTTTGATGATGAACTGACCGCATTCAGAACCTACGCTGAACATTATCCGGATGCTTCCATCCTTTTGGTTGATACGTACAGTACCCTGAAACAAGGGGTACCGAATGCCATCAAAGTGGCTAAAGAACTCGAAGAAAAGGGGCATAAATTGATCGGTATCCGGCTCGACAGTGGTGACCTTGCTTACTTTGCCCGCAAAAGCAGAAAAATGCTGGATGATGCCGGGTTAGATTATGTCAAGATCGCAGCATCCAATCAGCTGGACGAATACCTGATTAAAAGTTTACTGGATCAGGGTGCCCCCATCGATCTGTTTGGAGTGGGGACAAAACTGGTAACCGCCTATGATGATCCTGCTCTTGACGGAGTATATAAACTGAGCTCCATCAACGGAAAGCCGACGCTTAAGATCTCAGAGAATGAAGAGAAAGTGACCCTCCCCGATGCCAAAAAAATTATTCGTTATTTTAACCCGGATGGTTCCTTTTACAGTGATGGAGTGGCTTTAGAAGATGAAGAAAATCCGGATTCTATTTATCACCCTTACATCTCCCATCGCTCAACGGTTGTTTCTAAACTTAAATGTGAAGAGTTACTCCAAAAAGTGATAGAGAATGGTGAGATCAATATTTCAATTCCAACTATTCAGGAAAGTGCAGAGTACGCCCGGGAAAGACTTTCGAAACTAAATAGCGAGCATAAACGCTTTGATAACCCCCATGTGTATAAAGTGGGATTAAGCAAAAAATTACGAGAATTGAAGATCGAACTTATTCAAAACGCATAGTTCTATGAAAGCTTTACTTATTGTGGATGTTCAAAATGATTTTTGTCCGACTGGTGCCTTGGCTGTACCGGGCGGAGATGAAGTAATTGAACCGATAAATAACCTTATGGATTCTTTTGATTGTGTGGTGCAAACCCAAGACTGGCATCCGAAAGATCATCTTTCTTTTGCCTCCAATCATTCTGATAAAGAGCCTTTCAATACTACGAAAATGGGATACGGTGAACAGGTGCTCTGGCCCGATCACTGTGTACAAGGAACTAAAGGGGCCGAATTTCATCCCGGCCTCAGAACTCAGCCTTCCCAACTAATTGTTAGAAAGGGATTCAGAAAACACATCGATTCCTACTCTGCCTTTTTTGAGAACGATCAGGAAACGGTAACAGGACTGCACGGATATCTTCAGGAAAGAAATGTTAACGAGCTGGTAGTTACCGGATTAGCAACCGACTTTTGTGTAAAATGGACCGTGCTCGATGCTCTCAAGCTGGGATACAAAGTTACCCTTGCTCAAGATGCCGTGCGTGGCATTGATATGGATGGTTCTGTGGATGAGGCTATGAAAGAAATGAAAGAGGCCGGTGTTACGGTAAAGAATTCTAACGAGATCTCAGGATAAATTGTCCTCCCCAACCCATTTTGACTTTTGCGTTTTAGGTGCCGGATTAGCCGGCTTATCCATCTCTGATAAATTAATACAAGGGGAAGCTTCAGTCTGCATCATTGATACCGGTGATATTGCTTCCGGAGCTTCAGGAACTCCCCTTGGATTGGTAAATCCTGCCACAGGGAGATTCGGGACCAAAACCTGGAGAGCTGAGGAATGTTATAGCGATATTTCAGCTGATCTTGAAAAGGTACAAGCACAGAGCCCAGTTCAATTCTACAAGAAAACAGGAATTCTCCGCCCCGCTCAGGACCAAAAAATGGCCTCCCGAATGAAGGAGAATGCCGAGCAGCAAGACTGGCCGGAAGGCTGGTGTACCTGGCTGGACAAAGATGAGATCAAGTCCATCAACGCGGGGCTGCATTGTGTTGAAGGCGGAATGTGGCTGCCCAAAGGCCTTACTGTCAATTCCGGTTTGTATCTGAAGTCTAAAACAGATCTATTGAAGAGTCAGGGGTTAAAAGTTTATACCAATGCCCCATATAAAATTGAAGAGTATCAATCGCCTTTTAAAATTTCGCTAAAGGACGAAAAAATTCAGGCCAACTGTATTATTTACGCTACCGGAATTGAGACTAAAAACCTAAATCCCTGGAAGTTTTTACCATTTAATCCCATAAAGGGCCAACTTGCAGTATTTGATACTCCCAAAGCCGGAGACTTCGATTATTCTATCTCTGCCCTCGGATACATTGCCTCTATCTCCAAAACACGCTTCATCGCAGGCAGCACTTACGAGCATGATTTCGACCATGAGAAACCGGACGAAGAAGGCGCAAAATATCTGGCTCAAAGACTGGGAAAAGTATATCCGGCTCTTTTTAAAGAAGCTACACTTGTAGATCAATGGGCAGGTGTGCGGGCTTCATCCCCAAACAGAAAACCATTCTTAGGCTCTCATCCCAAAAATGATAAGATGTTCGTTTTTGCGGGGCTGGGATCTAAGGGATTGATGTACAGTGGTTATCTGGGAGACCTTTTAGCTTCCAACATTCTAGACTCCAAGCCATTACCTAAAGAAGTAGCTATAGATCGTATTTAATTAACCTATAATTCAGCACAGGTTTCAATAAAAAAAGCCCGAAACAGATTATTCTGATCCGGGCTTTATCATAATCATTAAAAAAACTTGCTATCAGAAACGAACCACTAACCCACTCCAGGCAACGCCGGTCGAGGATCCATTTTTTATGGAATTTGCAACAGTCGCTGCTCCAACTGAAAGTTCAAGGAAGCTGAAGTCAAGGCCAATTCCTGCTGAATAAGCAGCAGAGGCATTTCCGCCCAGCTTAGTTCCAACACGAATCGGGATAAAACCTAATACTCTGTATTGGGAACCCAGCGTAAGTACACTGCGTTTTGAGTTAATGCCTTCGTTATTGAATCCAACTCCATAATCCAGAGCTACTAAAAGCTTACCCATCTCCAGAGAAGCTCCGAAATTGTACATAGAAGGAAGGTTGTATTCTACAGCATCAATCTCTTCAGAAGTGAATCTTCCATATACATCATTTTGCAGACTATCGGAAAGATTATCAAAGAAATCATTGAACGAATCTTCATCCTGCGCTCCCTGATAACTGAATTCCCCATCTGCAAAAACACTTGAAGCAGATTGATCATAACTCAGAGAACCAAGATCGGTTATCGACATCGACACTCGAAGCGTTTTATTTGCATTAAAAAATAACGGAACCGGAAGTGATGAAACGTCCATTTCGAGTGTAGCTCCCAGATCTACACCAAAGCCTGTGGCCTGGGCCTCTCCAATATCATCACCGCCATAATTCACATAATCTTCAAGTACAGCATCATTGTCAAGGTTATAGGCAACCTCATAAGCCTGTAGCTGCCTTGAAAGCTCCCCAATAGTTTTGATGTTATAGTTGAATTGATGATCAATGGTAAAAGGAGAAGAACCGTCCCCTCGTGTCATTTGCAAGGTGGAATTAAATGCTACATCAGCAGCATATACTCCATATAAGTACTTTGGAGCAATACCACCATAAAGCTTAATATCCTTAGCAAAAAGCAGATCAGGCAGATTCATAATATGCCGGGCATATCCAACTGAGATCTCAGCAAAAGCTACGGTATTCGATGAAAAGTTAATGGGTGTCGGTTCAGAAAACCTGTCTGCATCCAAACCATAAGTAGCTAATTCAGCCATCCCTTTGTTGACGGTCATATCTTCGGTAACCCGTACTCTCGAAGCCAGGCTGAAGGCTTGATTTGAACGCCTGTGAGATATCCCGAAAGGTGAAACACTTACTGTTGCACCTAAACGTCTGGTGTTAGCCGAGTTTTCGCCAAACCACTCATTTAACATGTTGGTTCTGGTTTCTCCGGCAATAAGCTGACCTGTAGTCAGATATTTATTATAAACCGCGATATTTGCCAGGGTACCGCCGGCATTCACTCCAACATTGGCAAGACCAATGGTTGTTTTAGGGCGGTGAATATCGAGCATTAAATTAGCAGGGTTGATAAAGTTCGCCTGATACCCATCCACATAAGCAGTACCTCCGCCTCCCATTCCAAGAGATTGAGAGCTAAAATATCTGGACTGTGCAAGTCCGGCAGTTGCTGTCATCCCAAAAATGAGAATGAGGGAAAATATTGTCTTTTTCATGAAATCTGTTTTAGCCTGATTCTTCATTTTAGTTTACCTCCGATTCGATGGTGAAGTCGGTATTCAATGTAAGCCTCAAGAAATCAGTTGTCCGAACTTTCACTTCATTACCAAAACCCGAACCGTCTGAATCAGTACTCAACAAACCCGCTGATATTTGAAGGTAACGAGTTTTATAAAGCTGATTAAGCTGTTGCTCATTTAAAGAAATTGCAAGGGTTCTATTCATTGCAGGAGCATTTACAAACCCATTCTCATCTATCCCGGCTGCTTCCAGATTATCCATGTCAAGGGTCTCGAAACTATTGAATTGGGAGTCCATAAAGTCAATTTTTAAAGCAACATTAAGAGGCAAACCATTATCATAGTTAACAGTAATTATCCCTTCAGTTATCCTCCTATTATCTCCATTCTCTGTTGACGGAAAATCTCCTAAATCTTGCTCAGTAGTATCAGTAAAAGTTGCTTCCTCTGTAGTTCGAAATGCCAACGGAAGGCTTACACTCATCTTAGGCTCAATCTCAATAGGATTACTCACCGTTCCTACATCATCTCCTTCATTTACTACCGCTTTACCAATGAATCTAATTTCACTTGGCAAGTTATTCATGAAATCTTTCACATTTGTATTTGTAGAATCAAAAACAATTGAACCTGAATTTGAGGAAGGATCGATTTCAAATTTCAAAAGATCTTCTTTAGGAATTTCAACTCCATTATTTTTTAAACCGGAAATTTGAGACGAAACCACATGCTCACTGCCATTTATTCCGGTTAGATATACACTTTCTCCCTTCCCGTTTACTCCAAGAAAAGCTCCGTAAACCATCGTAGGAACACCTATGGTAGTTGTATAATTTAGGCTTAAAAGAGCAGCAGTAAATTCAATACCCTCTAATTGATTTGAGAGATCACCAAGCCCATCTATTTCTGAAAGCTCAACTTCATTTTCATTGAATAGATCTAATTCGTCAATTCCATTGTTTGGATCATCATCACTTAAAAGCACTGTTTGCGGTACAAGTCTTCCTAATGCTTCCCCAATTATCAGGTTGTTTATAGAAACAGATGATGACACCTGATCGCTCTCATTTATCACCCGTGCTTCAGCTCCTGAACCGGTCTGAGTATTCTCCGTCTGAGCTAAGATATTGTATTCAATCTGATTGTTGTTGGCAAAAATCCGATATCCGGAAAGATCGATCTGCCGAGCTGGGGCAATCCCATTTCTTTCTATTTCAGTGGATTCACTCACTTTGTACTCCACAACCAAAGAATCTCCCTCTCCAAACGGAGCTACACGTATCCTCGGAAAAGAAATCACCATTTTCTCTATAGTAACATCAATATTATTAATAATTTCATCAATTTGGAGATCTCCTGACTCCACTTCCAAATAGTGACTTGGGTCTTCAAAAATGAATTCAGAATCATCAATAGCAGTAACGCTATTGGTAGCAAAATCTTGAGATTCTATCACGGCTTCAACTTCTGAGGCAAAGAGATCTACCCCTTCAGCACTTTCTACTATTAATTCGTTTGGGTCTGCTTTGGTCTCATGTTCAGACCATTCTAAAGATACATCTAAATTAATATCCTCAAGTATGTCTCCATTGTCGAAATTGTCGAAACTGATTGTTCCGGATGCAGTAGTACCATGAGCTACATTATTTATTGTAGTTGCAATTGGATTGACCGGTGTGGTGCCTGATTTCAGATCTAAGTAGATAACATCTATATCAAACCCAAGATCGTTGGTAATTGTGATCTCAAGAGCCCCGCTCTTTATTACGGCACTGACAAAATAATCCGCATTATCACCTATATCTATATTGTGAGGAGGGGTCTGGCCTCCAGAACCTGGTAATGTGGTACCTTCTAAATAATCTACTGAATTAAATCCGGTTAACTCTTCAAATGTTGCAGTACCTAAATTATCCCCACCGGATGAAAAACTTCCCAATTCAATTTCTCCTACTGCAGAGTTGAATGAACTGGGATCTACACTAACTTCAGGCAGGGCATCGTTCAGGTCTCCAAAATCAAATTCTTGTTCAGTAGAAATTGAAATAAAATTATCTCCATCAACGGAAAACAACGAATCAAGATCAGCGCTGGTGGTATCAATCAAAACCCCATTCCCTTCCCCCATGAATTGAAAAGTTTTATTGTATAAAATAGGTGCTTCTACCCTGTGTGAGGTTTTGAAATCAGGTTTACCTGGCATTTCACATGCTGAAAGCATGGCACCAATAATAAGCCATATAAAAATAGGTTTATAATTTTGCATTACTGACTGTAGGTTGGATTGTTGAGATTTTAGAGAAACCGCCAATAGTATCGTTTTTATTACTCCTAAACTATGAAAGCTTTTCTAATAATTATATTAAAAATGTTTCATTTGAATAAAAACACCCGAATATGCAGTATTCTATTCAATATAACTTATACGGGATTCTAGACTCACAACTATTATCGTTCTGAAATTAAATTTCTTAAATAAAACTATTCGCCGGTATGACTCACAATTCTCTGCATAATTCGGTATTTTCAGAGCTTCGATTTGAACGTCAAAATTAAATTCAATTTTATAAATGTCTGAACAGGAATTATCCCTCTCCGAACAAGAAGAAATCCGCAGGGAAAAACTTGAGCAACTCCATGAATTAGGAGTTAACCCCTACCCATATTCTTTTGATGTAACTCATACCTCAAAACAAATATTAAGCAACGAAAAGGAATTGATCCGGGATGAAGAAACCAATCCCGATTCCGATACCGTTGTGATTGCCGGCCGTGTAATGACGAAGCGTGTTATGGGGAAAGCGGCTTTTTTCAACCTACAGGATTCAGAAGGAACCATTCAGGTGTATATTCGCCGTGATGATGTAGCCACTGAAGAGCTCGGAAATGATAATTATAATAAGGTATTTAAGAAACTGGTGGATATTGGAGATTTTGTAGGCATCAAAGGCTTTGTCTTCAAAACCCGTACTGAAGAGACTACTGTTCACGCAGAAGAATTTCACCTCTTGTCCAAGACCATCCGTCCGATCCCTACTCCCAAAGAAGAGACCACCGAAGATGGCGAGACCATTATTCACGATGCTTTCACGGACAAGGAACAGCGCTACCGTATGCGTTATGTTGACCTGATCGTGAATCCGGAAGTTCGCAAAACCTTTCAGCAGCGCACCAAAATGGTTCAGATGATGCGCAACATCATGAATGAAAAGGGATACCTGGAAGTTGAAACCCCTATTCTTCAGCCCGTTTACGGCGGAGCGGCAGCCAAGCCTTTTGTGACGCACCACAATGCGCTTGATATGGATCTTTATCTCCGTATCGCCAATGAATTATACCTGAAGAGATTGATCGTAGGTGGGTATGACGGAGTGTATGAATTTTCCAAAGATTTCCGCAACGAGGGACTCTCCCGCTTCCACAATCCTGAATTCACACAAGTTGAGTTGTACGTAGCTTACAAAGATTACAACTGGATGATGGAATTCACTGAGAATATGCTTGAGAAAGTGGCTCTCGAACTTCATGGTTCCACCAAAGTTCAGGTGGGTGAAAACGAGATCGATTTCAAAACTCCGTGGCCTCGCATTCCTTTATTTGAAGCTATAGAGAAAGAAACAGGCAAAGACCTTTACGGTAAAGAAGTGGATGAACTTCGCACCATCGCCAAAGAATTGCACGTAGAAGTTGACGAATCTTTTGGTGCCGGTAAGATCATTGATGAGATCTTTGGAGAATTTGTGGAAGGAAAACTGATTCAGCCTACCTTCATTACCGATTATCCAATTGAGATGAGTCCCCTTACCAAAAAACACCGTTCTAAAGAAGGATTGGTTGAACGTTTTGAGGCCATCTGTAACGGTAAAGAAATTGCCAATGCCTACACAGAGCTCAACGATCCTATCGACCAGCGTGAACGCCTTGAAGAACAAGCCAAACTCCGCGCCGGCGGCGATGATGAAGCCATGACCATCGACGATGATTTCATTCGCGCACTGGAATACGGCATGCCTCCTACGGCAGGGATCGGCATCGGTATCGACCGTCTGGCTATGATCATGACCAATTCTGATTCTATCCGGGACGTACTGTTCTTCCCTCAAATGAAACCGGAATAATGTTATTCGTTAGATTCGTTAATGGTATATTCGTGACTCGAAAATCGTAAACGTAACTAAATCTGGTTGCAGGATAAAAACATTGAAAGGCATATTTGAACCTTTAACGAATAACCAATAACGAACCCATGAAGTTTGAGTGGTATCTTGCCCGTCGTTATTTCAAAGGCTCCCGGAAGAGTTCGGGATTCCTTTCGTTTATCAAATATATGTCGATAGCCGGTATCGCTATTGGAGCTGCCGGTTTATTGATCGCCCTTTCTATTGTTCATGGTTTTAAGTCTACCATTAATGGCAAGATCATGGATTTTGCCCCTCATATCACCATAGGCACCTATATAAATCAACCCATACAACGTGCTGATACCCTATTCACCTATTTAGATCGTTATCCCGAGATCGAAAGTAAACAGATCGTGATCGAGGGACAGGTTATGATCCAAACCAAAGATCAGGTTACCGGAACTTCGCTAAAAGGCGTTGATATCGAAAAGCCGGATTTTGGAGTTGGCAATTATATCACTGAGGGGAAATATGACTTGACTCTAGACTCCACAGGAATGCCGGGCATTGTTCTTGGCAAACAACTTGCTCAGCAGCTTCAGGCTGAAGTTGGATCGGTGATAACCGTTTATACCATAGAGGGAATTCCTTCCATGATCAACTCCCCGGAGATCAAACAGTTCCGTCTGACCGGTATTTATGAAACCGGGATCGATCTTTTTGATGATGTTTTTGCCATGGTTGACCAGACATATGCCCGCCAGCTTTTCAAATACAATGAAACACAGGCAGATGGCATCGAGCTCAGATTGCATGATAACTCCACCATCCTGTCTTTTAAAGACAAGCTTGACGAGACCATCATTTTCCCTCACTACAATAAACCTATTTATACCGTATTCGGTAATATTTTTGCATGGGTTGAATTACAGGAAAACATGATCCCTCTGGTCATCAGCGGAATGATCATTGTAGCTGCATTCAACTTGATTGGTGCCATTTTGATGATGGTTCTGGAGCGTACGCGAGATATTGGAGTGCTTAAAACGATCGGCAGTAAATCCAAGATGATTCGCAGGATATTTTTAATGGAGGGACTTATGGTCGCGGGAGTTGGCCTTATCATAGGGATAGCTATATCCCTGCTTTTCTACTTTCTGCAGGTCAATTACCAGATCATCCCACTTTCGCAGGAAAACTACTACATGAGTTATGCCCCGGTTGAACCTCACGCTATTGATTTTGTGATCGTATCCCTTGTCACCATTGTGCTTTCAGCACTGGCATCCTGGTTTCCTGCGCGTGTTGCAGCCAATACCGATCCGGTAAAAGTGATCTCGTTTGGGCGATAAAACCTGCTTTTTTAAAAAAGAATCAGTGTAAAGCTCGTCAAAGACTTTCCCAAAATGATACCGGCAAAGTAAAGCGCTGGGAATTGGTTAAGAAATTTGGATGATCGTTATTGGTTGGTCGTTATTCGTTGATTCGTTAGTCGAAAATCAAAAATTATTAATCGAAAATGTTGAAATGCGATGGATCGATCCATCGATTAGAGATGGACGATTTGTCTCTCTTACTCTTCTTGCTTTTTCTTTTTGAATCGCGGATTTAATGGATTAAAGGATTATGCGGATTTCTTGAAGCCGATCCCGTAGGGATTATATGTTAATAGCCCCGGGTAAGCCCGTTGGGATATATAAATAGGAGAAAATTGCATGCGGGCGCAACCCGGGGTTAGCAATTCCCAAAAATAAAAACCTCCGCCCGGATGGTGACCGTGGGAAATTGGTTTTCTGAGGTTGGGCAACCGTGTTTTTACATGTTTAGTTGGAGGCGGAGCCTCGACAGGGCATCACGGAGCGGAGCACCCTGACGAGGATAAAATTATTCATGGCATGCAAGATGAAATGCGATGGATCAATGGACCGATTTACGATGGATGATTTATCTCCCCTCTTCTTACTCTTTCTTTCTTGAACCTTGATTTAAAGGATATTAGGATTACCGGGATTTTCTTAGAGACATCCCCTATGTGGCAAGAGCTCGATCTGACCGAGCCGGTATGATTGATGATAAGGCCACGTTGCCCGAATTCACCAATCGGTCAGACGGGCTTTAGCCGTCAGACCGAGAATGATTTTCATAAAAAAAGCCCGGTCAGTTACCTGAACGGGCTTGAATTCTATTCTTTGAAGATTCAGTTTAAAACAGAATCAACATCCTCCCATGCCATATCAAATGCTTCGGCCACATCCTGATAAACGATTGAGCCATCTGCAATATTCAATCCTTTGAGCAGTTCTGTATCATCTTTAAGTGCTTGCTTCCAGCCTTTGTTTGCCAGCGCCACTGCGTACGGCAAAGTGACATTGGTCAGTCCCATTGTAGAGGTAAAAGGAACAGCACCGGGCATATTTGCCACACAGTAGTGAACAATATCATCCACAATATAAACAGGATCATTATGCGTAGTTGGTTTTGAAGTTTCAAAGCAACCGCCCTGATCAATAGCCACATCAACAAGTACTGTTCCCGGCTTCATATCTTTGAGCATATCACGGGTGATGAGGTGCGGGGCTTTTGCTCCAGGCTTTAGTACCGCACCAATGATCATATCCACATCAGGTAGCATTTTTCGAATATTTGCTTCAGAAGAAAACATTGTGGTTACATTCTTTTCCATCACGTCATCCAGGTAACGCAAACGTGGCATGTTGATATCCATGATAGTTGTTTTAGCTCCCATACCTGCTGCGATCTTGGCGGCATTCACACCAACTACTCCACCACCGAGTACCAATACATTCGCAGGAGTTACACCGGGAATACCTCCCATCAATACTCCGCGGCCTCCTTTAGGTTTTTCAAGGTAAACAGCGCCTTCCTGAGCGGCCATTCGTCCTGCAACTTCACTCATTGGAATAAGCAATGGCAATGAGCGATCTGCTTTCTCCACGGTTTCATAAGCAATAGCAATACATTTTGAATCAACTACTGCTTTTGTAAGCGCTTCTTCGGCTGCAAAATGGAAGTAGGTAAAGATGACCTGACCTTCGCGCATCCTTGGATATTCTTCAGCAATAGGCTCTTTCACCTTCATGATCATTTCGGCTTGCTTCCATACTTCTTCCACATCCTCAATGATGGTAGCGCCTGCATCAATATATTCTTGATCACTGAAGCCGCTTCCAACACCGGCACTTTGCTGAATTAGTACATCGTGTCCGTTACGCTTAAGCTGTACCACGCCTCCGGGCTGAATGGCAACCCTGTTCTCATGGGTTTTGATCTCTTTAGGAACTCCAATAATCATAATATAAACGTTTAGTTAGGCTGTTGTTTTTGGGACGCTAAGGTAGGTAATTTTATGGAAAACTGGATAATGAATATTTGTTAATCTGCCTGCTTTTCTATTATGTTATTAGTTGTTAAAGAGATATATGTTTTATTCATATGGCCTAAATTTCACACCTTATTTTTCGGAACTAATTTTAAATATATCATGACTAATTTTCCCTACCACATCCTGTGTATTTTTCTAACTCTTTTCTTAATTGCAGCAGGATGTTCTTCCAGCAAAAGCACCACTGCTGACCAAAGATCAAATACCCGCAC
This sequence comes from Gracilimonas sp., assembly GCA_040904925.1. Classification (GTDB taxonomy): domain Bacteria; phylum Bacteroidota; class Rhodothermia; order Balneolales; family Balneolaceae; genus Gracilimonas. The sequence continues at coordinate 150,261 of JBBDSP010000025.1, forward strand.
TGCCCCAACATCAAATGGAATGAAAGCCTATTCCTCCGTCATTACGAAAGATGCAAAAACAGATGAAGGTCTATTCGATGTGCATTGGGTTGAAGACAAATTATACTATGAAATTCCTGACTCCCTGCTGAATCGTGAAATGCTACTGGTAAGCCGACTAGCCGAAGTCCCTACTGACTATTTTGGTTTCTTTTCAGCCGGATCAAAAACAGCAGAACAAGTGATCACCTTTGAACGTCAACGAGATAAGATCCTGGTCCGCAAGCAGTCTTATAATGCGGTTGCAGCAGATACTTTGCCCGTGTACAAATCTGTGAAAGCCAATAATTTTGCGCCGGTCATTGCTGCTTTTCCTATTGAAGCAATGAGTGAGGATTCTACTTCTCTTGTAATTGAAATGACTGACTTCTTTACTTCTGATACCGAAGCTATAAGCGGTGCCATCAGCTTTTTAAGGCAGCAATATCAGGTTCGCCGTTTGGATGGGAACCGAAGTTATATCGAATCAGCTAAAAGCTTTCCCCAGAATATAGAAGTCCGACATGTACTGACTTACAATGCAGGTAATCCCCCTTCAGATCAGCAGACGGCTACGCTCTCCATGATGATGAGTCAGTCCATGGTATTGCTTCCGAAAGAACCTATGCGACCCCGTTATGAAGATTACAGAGTTGGCTGGTTTACTGTAAACCAAATTGATTATGGCTCTGATGCACAGAAAGCAGAAGAAAAAAGCTTCATTCGCCGCTGGAGACTGGAACCCAAAGACCCTGAAGCCTATGCCCGAGGAGAACTCGTTGAGCCTGAAAAACCGATCGTTTACTATCTCGATCCTGCTACTCCAACAAAATATGTTCCATATATAAAACAGGGTGTTGAAGATTGGAATGAAGCTTTTGAGGATGCAGGTTTTAAAAATGCCGTGATTGCCAAAGAAGCACCATCTCCTGAAGAAGATCCGGACTGGAGTCCTGAAGATATTCGCTATTCCACCGTTCGCTGGGTAGCAAGTACCATTCGGAATGCTGTGGGACCAAGCGTAAGTGATCCTAGAACCGGAGAAATTATTGAAAGTGATATTGTCTGGTATCACAATCACATGCGTTCGTACCGAAATAGATTGATGATCGAGACCGGGGCTGCCAATCCCGATGCAAGAAAATTACAACTGGATGATGATCTGATCGGGGAAACTATGCGCCGGGTTATTTCTCATGAAATTGGACATGCCATCGGCCTGCCGCATAACATGCAGTCAAGTTCCGCTTATCCGGTCGATTCACTCAGATCAGGTTCTTTTACTCAAGAATACGGAATTGCGACAACCATCATGGAATATGCACGCCAAAATTATATTGCACAGCCGGGTGATGAAAACATTCGTTTCATCCGGAAAATTGGCCCTTATGACAAATATTCTGTGAACTGGGGCTATCGTGTAATTCCTGATGCTGATACACCGGAAGATGAAAAACCTGTACTTGATCAATGGATCCTTGATAAAGCGGATGATCCGATCTATCGCTTTGCTTCTTCGACAGGATATGACCCCTCTTCGCAAACCGAAGATCTTTCTAATGATCCTGTTCAGGCCAGCACTTATGGACTGATGAACCTGAAACGGGTAGTTCCAAATCTTATCGAATGGACCTCAACTCCCGGTAAAGGCTATGATGATCTTGAGGAAATATATAGAGAGTTGATCGGGCAATGGGCTCGTTATGCAGGACATGTTTCCACCAATATTGGAGGAGTCTACCAAAGCCGAAAAAGCTCTGATCAGGAAGGAGTGCTTTATACTCCCGTTTCCAAAGATTATCAGCAAAAGGCTATGGGATTCCTGAATGAGCATGTATTTTCCACCCCTGCCTGGTTGTTAGATAAAGAGATCCTTCGGCGAATTGAACATGCCGGTGCTCTCGACAGAGTTAAAAACTTGCAGTCCCGAATGCTTAATGATGTAATGGGTGCTGATGTGATGATGCGTCTAACGGAAGCTCAGATCTTTGACGGAGATGATGCTTACGCTCCGCTTGATATGCTGGAAGACTTACGTCGCGGAATATGGGCAGAGATCTATGAAATGATGACCATAGACCCCTATCGCAGAAACTTGCAGCGTTTGTACCTTGATAACATCGAAGAATTGTTTGTGAATGATGAAAGCGGCAATTTCCGAAGCCGGGTTGATGTGAAGAACTCTGATATCCGGCCTTATTTAAGGGTTGAGTTAAATGAGCTTCAAAATGATCTGGAAAGAGCTCAAACCCGAATCTCAGATAATTTCACCCGGGCTCATATTGAAGATGCGCTATTTAGGATCAATAAAATTTTAGATCCATCAAACTAATGAATGATCATATGTATAAAACCTCTGCAAGCAGCAGAGGCTTTATTATTTCAAATTGCCGGCTTTCAGTATTCCTTTTTCTGTGATCTTTATATGACCATATAGAAAAGGTCCACCGATAGAAGCAATTTCTATCAGCTGTCTGCCTTCCAGATATTCCAGTAGATTTTTTAACTCTGTTCTGTCTAATTCAAGTTCTTCAACCAAATCAACTACATCTACTTTAATATTCGGCCTATGATCACTCCGCTCAGCGAGTAAAGCCAATAGTTGCTTTGCCCTGTTATTAAAATCTCCGCCTATCAGCATAATTTATGTTGATGTATTGATGGCTTAGAATCATCATTTCACCTAAACAAAACGTTACCTCACTGTTAAGCTATTATTAATAAAATTTATTTTGAATCACTTTCTTAACCCGGTTATTTATAATGCAATGTTTGTATAGCTTAAATGATCTTAATGTACTAATATTAGGTAATTATGCTTAATAAGTTCACTTTAAGGAAGAGGATCTTTTTATTCTCTTCAATCCTGATCACATTGGCTTTTACCTTGATGTGGCTCTTTGTACGTCCGCAGTATAAAGAAGCCATTATTAATGAGAGGACTACCATTGTTTCACAGCTTCAGGAATACTCTCTTCAGCGATCCGACCAGGTTATAAGAAATTGGCTGAATTCTACAACGTACACAGTAGATGAAATAGAGAATAATGCTGCACAAACTCAGGATATTGTTTCCAGAACTCTAAACCTGACACCCGGGTTAATGAGAATTACCATATCTGAGGAAGGTTCTTCAGAAACCGTAGACATCCGTCGTTCAATGCATGACGACATAGATTTTAGTTTTATAGAGTATAACTGGCTTCCATCAAACCTGGATCCGACCATTAGGGTAAGTCTTAGCTCTAACCCACAGGATGAAAACTATTTCCTGATCGCCCAAAAGGCCATACGCATAGGGGGAAGCGTATTCTTTTTGGATATGTATTTTGATGCAAGCTCTATTGTTGATGAATTGATAAACATCCCACTTGGCGGTACTTATGAGGCTAATATCTTTTCCGAAAACGGGACGAATATTTTACCGCATAAAGAAATTGAGCTTCCTGAAACGATCCTTAATGAAGCAAATTTTTCAAATCAGTCTACCATTGAAATAAATGGAGCTGAATGGTTTTTATTGAACTCGAGATTTCAGTCAATTCCATTATGGCATGTTGTTGCGGTGGAAGATTCCTTTATACTAAAACCTGTATACGATCTGATCATATTTTCGTTGATTGCAGGAGGTTCGATCTTTTTGATACTATTTACTTTCAGTTGGTACGTTAGCAGACGGGTTAATAAACCTGTAGAGCAGATCATAAGTGATGTGGAATACATGAGTACTCTTAATTTTGAGCACCCCATCAAACCCGTTACACTGCCGGAATTCAGTCTCATGCAAAATACCCTGGAAACCATCAGGCTTACTTTACAGAGGTATCAGAAAATTAATGTTGAGAAGGTCATTCTTGAGGAATGGAAGAACAGGTATATGATGACCTACTCAAAAGACCTGATAGGTATTCTGAACTCCTCAAAGCACTTCAGCTTTATTAACAACAACTTTGAGCAGCTCCTTGGAGACCTGAACATAAAACCGGATTCGGCTCATTTGGATGACATCCTTTCTCATCCCAAAATTACGGTAGCGAAATTTGAACAAAGGATCCATAACCCGGATCCGTATACTGTTAAGATAAATAGCTCAGAGATCTCCCATTATCTCAACGACAATAAGAATGACTATTATGATTTCCAGTATGTTTCAATCATTAATAAAGAGGGCCATGAAGAAGCAGCTTTGATCATTCTTCACGATATGACCGAAGACCGCCTAAACGATATTAAACGAAATGAGATGATCAACATCATTGCTCATGAACTAAAGAATCCCATTACAAGTATTATGGGATTATCTGAAGTGCTTATGGATTCTACTTACCAAATGAATGAATCTGAAAAAGATAACATGATCAATGAGATCCTTATTTCAGGCCAACGAATGAAAAGCTTGGTCAATCGGTTTTTAGACATCCAGCGTATCGAATCCGGCAGAATAAATATTGAGTTTGAACCGATTGATCTTATGGTGGTTACAGAAGAAGTTAGGGCCATTACACATCCACTGCTAAAGGATAAAAACTTAAAAACAAAACTTGTCCGGGAAGGTCGAAATTTCCAAATTAATGGCAGTCGTGACCTGATATTTGATGCTATACAAAACCTTCTGAGTAATGCCATCAAGTATGGTGGAAAGGACAGAACTATAGAGATCAAATTAAGTCACAAGCCGGATCATCACAGTATAAGTATCACAGATCATGGGTATGGGATCAGTATTGAGGAGCAAAAGAAAATATTTGATAAGTTTTACCGCGTTAAATCTAACAAGAAAGCTATTCGCGAAACCGGTACCGGACTTGGTCTTTCTTACGTAAGAGAGATCATTGACTTGCATAATGGGGAAATTGAGCTTGAATCAAATGAGGACATAGGTTCACGCTTTACCCTGGTTTTTCCAAAATAATGGGTGCAAAATGAAATTAAAATTATGGATCAGCTTTTTGGTTTTAGCATGTGGGGCTTCAACCCTTGCTATGGCACAAGACAGTCCTGTCGTTTTCCAAGCTGAAAAGCTACAAGAAATTGCTCAGCAATATACCGGCAGTAGTATCAACTGGCCTTTAGTGGTAGACCTGGCTTCGCATAATACTGAAGAAAATACATTTACCATCACCCCTTCTCAGGTGCAGGAATTGCAAAACTTCTCCCAGGTTTCTGCGGAGGTTTTAAAACAAAAAGAACGCATAAGTGAACTGATTTCATCGGGCGCAACTATCTTTGCCGATGAAGAATATCAGGAAGTTCAGAATTTGATATCAAACTACAATAAGGCAGTAAATGACGGGGCCATTGAAGATGCCTTTGATTATGGAACCCGGATCAAAGTCTCTGTTGATAGTATGGAGACTGCATTATTTGAAAACAGAGTCGTTGATGTTCAGGCACAACTAACGGAAAAAACCGGCCAGGTTGATCGGCGGGAAGGCCTCTTAGGATCATGGATGGATGCCATGAGAGGTGATTTATTTGAACAATCTGATGGAATCAGAACTTTCGTAGAAAGTTATGCCAAGCTTTCTTTTGTTGATGGAAGTAACATTCAAGTAGAACCTAATACCGTTGCAGTTATACGGAGATCTCGCATCGACAAATTGAATAATGCCGGTGATACAGAAATCACACTTGAAGATGGTGGGTTACTGGCAAAACTGTCATCAGCAGGAAAGGATCGAAGTACATATACCCTGAATGCGGGATCATCGTCTTCAGAATTAAGAACCCAGAACTTTTACGCAGAAACAGACGACACAGACCGGGTTCGACTCACAAATTATGACGGCGAGGCCATTGTAAACTCAAATAATATCTCAATTACCATACGACAGAATGAAGGTACGATTGTAGAAAGTGGACAAGCGCCTATGCAACCTGTTAAGTTATTACCCTCTCCTACTCTGGCCTGGGCTACAACTGACACCGTTGTAAATAATGAAACGATCGTTTTTGCTTTTGATGAAATTGAAGGAGCTCAAAATTACAGGATCCAATACGACCGTTCACCAAATTTTACAGATGAAGTAGTTGAGGTTCAAACTACAGAAACCTCTCTTGTGATGGATGACCTGCCAATGGGAATGACCTATGTCAGAGTTCAGGCAATAGATGAACTTGGGCTGCGTGGTCCTCATTCAAAAACCGCTCGTATAATTCGTACCATCGATAATACTCCACCCCCAATCTTTGTTGATAATTTGCATAATGACCTGCTTTTCACCAGTGACGGTTCCCTGCAAATTCGAGGTGCCACCGAATCTGAAGCACGTTTAACTATCTCAGGGAATAGTGTAAGGGTGCAACCAACGGGACGTTTTTCCTATACGGTATCTGATATTGAAACCTCAAAAGATGTTACTATATCAGCTGCTGATCCCTCAGGTAATAAAACGACAAAAAATATACAGCTGGTGCGTTTAACGGAAGAAAAATTGTATAACTTCAGGCTTCGAAGTGCTGGCAACAGTACCTTAGATGCTATCAGATCAGGTTCCACTACATTTTCCGGTAATTTATATCCCGGTATTGAGGTTACAATAACCAATGAAAGTATAACCGAGCGTGTAAGGACTGATGGCAATGGAAATTGGGGTATTACTTTGGACCTGATACCCGGTGAGCTGAAAATTGAATTCAGAAACGCTAAAACCGGAATCTTGTATTCTTCTAAAACTTATACCGTCGAATAGTTAAATGAAACAACAGTTTTTAAAAGTATTTTTCTCTCTTATAGTAATCTCCTGCTGGGGTTTTCCGAGTAATGCTCAGGAGTTGTATTTGTCGATATCCGGAGAACGATCATCCTTCAGTAGCGGTGATTCTCCCAGCCAATACGATATATGGATAAAGCCCGGAAATAATACTCCCAATACTAAATTACAGATCTTTGATGCGGGTCTTGGTGGAAGGGCTGACTACAGAACTATAAATAACACAGCTAACACAAACACAACATTCCGGCTTTATTCTTTTGATGATGTTTACACGCTTTCCTCAAATAGCCCTGTTAAAAAAGATGGATCACCAACACCCATTCGAGCTTTAACTGCTCAAAATGAAGACCGATTTATAAATAAGTGGGTAGATCTCGACGGGTTGTCTGATCGCGGAAATGGATATATACTGCGTGTTACTGCTGATAATGGTGACGATGTAAATAATTATAAGGTGAGGGTCACTGATCAATCCGGTACAGAGCTGGATCGTTCGGCATGGGAAATATTACTTTTTGACCTCTCCGCGGGATTATATGACCTCCCCGCTGATCAGGCATTACAGATAAGACCTTATCAACCTCAGGGTACTCTTCAAAGATTTACTATTTCCGGAGAAGACGAAAGTAATGCAGAGCTCCTGGATCGTTTCGGGAATTGGTATCCGGTAAATGAAGCGCTGATTCCCCAAACAATTTCGGAAGCTGAAAATGAATGGGTATTTACCATAAACGGCTCTGACGAGCCCGTACAAAATTTCACGGTCTACAGTGAAAACAACCCAGTTCTCTGGCATTATGACCCTATATTTATTCCTTTTCAGAAACCTGATCTCTCTATTACCCCAAGCCCGACTTTAAGATGTACTGTAAAACCTTTTGAACTGAGCAGTCAGCGTTTAAGTGATCAAAATTTACAATCTGCTATATGGGAAGTTAATGGGAGCACTTTAGATACCGGGATATCTCCAACTTTATCATTTACCTCACGGGGAAATGTCAGCTTAAATGTACGTGTCCCAAATGATTCATTTTCTTTTCCTGATTTCTGGAGTGTTAAACAGGATATTTTGATCAATGAACCCCCGATAGCACGATTGGATGCTGAAAAAACAGTGATCGCTCCCAATGAGATCCTGACACTTTCGGCAGATAATTCTTATGATCTGACCGGGAGGAGTTTAAATTATTTTTGGTTTGTAGATGGTCAGCTTCAGGGAACAGATCCTGCTTTTAATTTTTCTGCATCCCGCGAAGGTAATCATATTATTTCAGTAAGGGTAAATAACGGTGGTGATATCCCGAGTTGCAGTAACAGCCAGCGTCAGATCAGAATACAGGTAGACAATGATGCTGCAGAAGAAGCGGGTTCAGATGAAAATGTCATAGTCCGCAGAATAGAAGCACCGCAGATAACTTCAAAAGCTTCCGTTAGTTTTAGTTACACCTCAAGTGGAGATGTTGCCACTGACACAAGCAGCAGTTATACCTGGAACTTTGGTGACGGAACTTCGGCAACCGGACAAAATGTAACCCATACTTATTCCTCAACCGGTACTTACCAGGTCGAGTTGATCATTGATGACAATATGCAAAGGAATAATAGCATTCAAACCAAAGAGCATACCATAGTTGTCAATAAGTTTCCGGAAGCAGGTTTTGAGATCCCTGAAATTATTGCGGCTAAGGACAGCTTCAGGGTAGACGGCAGTTCCAGTTATGATGAAGATGGAGCTATCGTTAGTTATGAATGGTTTGTAAATGGGCAATCTGTAGCCACCGGTCCCAGTCCTTTAATTAGTGTGGATTCACCCGGAGAAAACACCATTTCTTTAAAAGTAAGGGACAATTCCGGTAATGAAATTGCCCAGGCTATTACGAGCAGAACCACACGTGCAAATCACGCCCCGGTTCTTAAATGGGACATCTCTCCTGAGGTTATTGGTCCCGGCGATGAAGTCACCTTCAACGCATCGGAATCGTATGATCCTGACGGCACTATTGAAGAACTTTACTGGACCTTTCAAGATGGAACTGTAGTTGATGGGGAAGAGGCTACATTCAGCTTTGAAGAAAGTGGAGTGCACTATTTTACACTTACAGCTGTGGATAATGAAGGCGTTTCCAACTCAGAGATCAGTGTTGAAGGAACTATAAATGTAAATCACACTCCTTACATCGTAACAGAATCGGTGATACGTTCAAATTCCTTAGACATAAATCTGGATGCCTCCGACACCTATGATGCAGACGACGACCCTCTTAATTTTGAATGGACTCTGCCCGATGGTTCAAAAAGAACTGAAACTAGTTTTAGCTGGAAAGCTCCTGAATTCGGAGTGCATATTTTCGGATTAAAAGTTAATGACGGTCAGGGTTTGCCAAATAGTAAAGCTGAAAAAACGATCAGAGTTCTGATCAACAGGCCGGTTCAAGCCGTTGTGGATTCCCTTATACTTTCTTGTTCCGGACAAACCATATTATTCAACAGTTCACAAAGTTTTGATCCGGATGGTGACCCATTCAATGTGGAGTGGGATTTTGGCAATGGTGAGACTTCAAATCGTCCCAATCCTTCTTATGTATATGACCGCCCCGGTATTTATGGTGCCAAAGTTACAATGAGTGATGGCGTATCAGAAAAACCAACCGTTACTAAAATTCCGGTCGTTGTTGAGGGATCTCCGGTCGCCAAAATGAATTTAGCTGATGCTGATTCTACGATCTGTGTAGATACTGCCTTAGAATTTGATGGTTCCGAAAGCCTCGATCCATCCGGGGCGCTACCCTCTTTATTATGGGATTTTGGTGATGGTACCATAGAAACAGGCCCAAGAATTCGTCACGTTTTTACACAGCCAGGTATATTTCCTGTTTCACTGACCGTTGAAGGTTCAGGCTCAATAACTTGTGGTAATATGAATCAGGTGCGCGGTATAGTTCGGGTGATTGAAGGGCCTAAAGCAATCTTTGAGACTCCGGAATGGATACCTCCCGGACAAGAAGTTACCCTCGATGGTTCAGCTTCAACTGCTGAAGATGACTTCTCTTCCATAGAATGGGAAATTCAGGAACAATCAGAAACGATTACCAAACAGGGGCTAAGAACTAGCCATACATTTATAGAACCCGGTGAATATCTCGTGACCCTCAATTTAGAGACAAACTCTTCCGCTGCTTGTAATACAGCAACCCTCACAAAAGCCATCAGGGTAAATGCCCCGCCTGTCATAAACTGGGAACTTCCCGAACAAGTGGCCGCAGGCAGCGACTTAACACTGGATGCTATGGGATCGACAGACCCTGACGGATATATAGAGAAATATAGCTGGTATTTTGATGGTGAGCTGATCAGTAATAACTCAGCTGAAATGATAAAAGCGATAGAGCCGGGATTCCATACCGTTACTTTAGAGATAGTCGACAATTCACCGACTTCAAATAATACCGTCAGAGAAGAGAGAACATTTTTTGCCAATAATGCACCCAAACCAAGAATTTCCACTTCAGCGGTACGGTATGTTGGTGAGGAGATCTTTTTAAGAGCTAGTCCGAATCAGGACGAAGACGGTGATCCTGTAACTAATCAATGGGTCATAAATGGAAATCCAATTGAGGGCTCGTCATTTATCCCCACAAAAGCGGAAAAACATTATATCACCCTATTACAAGATGATGGCCGAGGAGCTCCAAATTCAGTTGATTCAGCGATCGTTGAGGTCACTCCTAAAGATATCCCAAAAATAGATCCGGACTATCCACGATCTATCCTGGAGAACAGAGCCATTACTTCAAGGGAGCTCGATATTCCCTCAGACTGGAGGTTTTCTGTGGATGGTAATTTCACAGACAGATGGATCGCAAATACGGCCGGTGCTGACAGCCTCAATCTATATTGGTTTCTTGACGGTGAAGCTATTTGGTACAGGGCATTCCCCATCACCGTTAAAGAAGAACTCAGAGCTTCACAAGAAGAACAAACTATTCAGCTCGAATGGAATCCCATCAATCCTAAAACCATACTTGATGCTCCTGAAGTGAATAGAAATACTTCGGAAGTTAAATATACCTGGTTTCAAAATGGAGAGGTGATCGGATTTGGAGCTCAGCAGGAAGTACCGCTTAAAGAAGGTGAAAACAGGTTTACCGTATTGGTCGAAGATCTGAGGGTAGAAAATTCAGCACCCGTTGAAATAGACCTTATTGTTATCACGGAATAGGAATCATACCTGACCTTATTTTGTGACTGCACATATCTGAGTTGCACATTTCATCCCATCCATGGCTGCTGATACAATTCCTCCGGCATAACCTGCTCCTTCCCCACAGGGATACAGTCCTGCTATTTGTATATGCTGTAAGGTTTCAGGATCTCGGGGAATTTTGACGGGACTGGAAGTTCGTGACTCAGGTGCATGAACCACGGCATCATTGGTGAGATAGCCTCGCATGCTTCTGTCAAACTGAAGAAAGCCTTCCTTTAGAGTTTTGTGAATGAAATCGGGTAGTACTGAACCCAGCTCTACAGAAGTGATTCCGGGAGCATATGAAGTATTGGGCAGATCTTTGGAAACATCCCCTTTAATAAAATCCCGTAATCGCTGGGCAGGAGCGGTTTGAGTTTTACCGCCTTCTTGCCATGCTTTTTGTTCAATAGATCGCTGAAACTCCATGGCGGCCAGTGGACCATATTTTTCGAAAGGCTTAAAATCCTCAGGACTTAGTTCCACCACGATCCCTGAATTTGCCGTAGAACGTGCTCGCCTCGATGACGACCACCCATTGGTCACGATCTCACCTGGAGCGGTTGCACAAGGCGCTATCACACCACCCGGGCACATACAGAACGAATATACCCCGCGATCTCCCACTTGCTTCACTATGCTGTAATTGGCCGGAGGTAAATATTCTACGCGCGTCTCACAATTATATTGAATGGAATCGATCAGGGCTTGAGGATGCTCCACCCGAACTCCAACTGCCAGCGGTTTTAATTCGATCTCGATCCCTTTTCTATATAACAATTCAAATATATCCCGTGCTGAGTGACCTGTTGCAAGTATCACTTGATCAGCATGAAATTTTGTTCCGTCTTTAGCCACCACTCCTTTTATGGAAGAAGAATCAGTGATCAGATCAGTTACTCTAGTATTAAAGTGGATCTCTCCCCCATTTTGCAAAATGCATTCCCGCATATTCCCGATAATACCCGGCAGTTTGTTGGTTCCGATATGAGGATGAGATTCAACCAGAATATTTTTTACAGCTCCAAATCCTACCAACAGTTCCAACACTTTACGGACATCACCCCTTTTCTTTGAACGAGTGTAAAGCTTTCCATCTGAATAGGTTCCTGCACCACCTTCCCCAAAACAATAATTAGAATCTTCGTTTACGATATGGTTTACGTTGATGCCTTTCAGATCAGCAATCCGTTCTTTGGCATCTTTACCGCGTTCAATGATCACCGGTTTAAACCCTTTTTCCATCAGCTCCAGGGCAGCAAATAATCCTGCAGGACCTGCCCCTATGATGATCACTTCTTCGGCATTATTTACATTGGGATAATCAGGTAGCGTGATCTCTTCCGGCTCATATGCTTCCCCGATATACAATCGCACTTTAAGATTTACATAAGCCTGACGGGCGCGGGCATCAATCGAGCGGCGAAGGATCTCAATATGATTAATATCCTCGGGGACTAATCCCTCTTTTTCAAGAAGATACTCTTTAAGTAAATGCGGCTCTCCGGCAACTTCCGGCAGTACTCTGATCTGAAATTCTTTCTGCATACTACAAAAGTAAGGAATTCAGAATTGCTATATGAATGATGAGGAAATTTAACTTTGATCCTCGGCCCTCGTTACGAAGCTCCAGCTTCGTGATGCAGTCCCGGAAGCTCCGGCTTCCAATCAAATAATTCTCTGAATTTTAATTAACCCTCTCTCACCCATATAATCCCTCGCCGATGAATAACGCCAATCTTCCGCCCGTTCCACATAGCCTCTCTTCACTGGGTTATAATGCACATAATCAACTTTCTGCTTCAACATCGTGTCGGTTGAAATTTGCTTTGGGTGATAGCCTTCCTGCCACACCTGATATGTAGATTCCCGCTTCCCTCGTTTTCGTGAAAAAGCCAATTGTTTTAAATAGAGGTGGTTATTCTTTAATTGCAGGAAATCCAGTATTTGTTTAGCCGTGTATGATTTAATGCTTTGCATGCAATTTTTCAAATCTTCATGCTCAGCAATGAGATGAAAATAATTTTCCATAATACACCATGCGTATACCTTTAGATTACTTTGAGATTGATGATACTTAAGGCTCTCTATAAAAAAAATCGCAATTTCAGGCTTCGAAAATAAAGGAAGTCCATGTACAAAGCTACTGGTGAGTAGATAAGGATACCAAGTTTCATGTTGTTTATATCGGCTTCTTCCCATCGTCTTTTTTTTAGTAAGAGCGATGAGAATCAAATTCCTTACAATAATTTTTCTGATTATGTAGCTCCGGTTTCTTAATCCAATCTCGGAAACCCCTGCTTCAGGGACTGCGTTGCTAAGCCGGAGCTTAGCAACTAGGACGTCTCTATATTTTTTTCAATGACAGGTTATTATATGTTATTATTATTAGCCTAAATAATTGAACTGAACAGATGGCACTACGACTTATAAAAATATTACCACCAAATGGATTTGATGATCTTCAAAGTCTCATTAATGAGGATGATATTGTTGATTCCTGGATCGATAAGTCTGAAGGAGGTAGAACAGTCGTTAACCTATTGGCTGATGTTGAACTCACAGAAAAGATCCTGGGAGATCTTGAAACAAGATTTACTGGTAAGGAAGATTATAGAATCATCCTGCTTCCTATCTCAGCATCACTTCCCACCCGATCTGATGAAGACGAGGATAAAGACGAATCAGCTGATAATGATAAAGACGATAAACGGGTAAGTCGAATTTCGAGAGAAGAACTCTATGAAGAAATAAATAAGATCAGTGACTTTTCATGGGTCTATCTTGTATTAATAGCCCTTTCGTGTGTAGTCGCAGCAAATGGATTGATCCGGGATAGCGCGGCTATGGTAATAGGTGCAATGGTGATCGCCCCCATTCTGGGCCCAAATGTAGGATTGGCTTTGGCAACTACCTTAGGAGACAAGAAACTACTCAAAAGGTCTCTCAAGTCTATTTTTTATGGTTTTACACTTGGTATCAGTCTGTCTATTCTGATGGGGCTGCTTATTGATATTGATCCCGATGTTTCACAAATCAGCTCCAGAACCGTTGTAAGTTATGCGGATATTGCATTAGGTCTGGCTGCAGGGGTGGCGGGTTGCCTCTCATTTACAAGAGGGATCTCGGCCGCTGTGATCGGAGTTATGGTAGCGGTAGCTTTACTTCCTCCGATGGTAGCCACCGGTTTACTTCTGGGAAGTGGAATGTATGATCTTGCATATGGAGCAGGATTATTAACGGTGACCTACATAATCTGTATAAATTTAGCCGGCGTGGTCACTTTTTTACTTCAGGGAATAAAACCGCATAGCTTCATTGAGCAGCGTGAAGGAGAAGAATTAAGCCGTTATGCCATTTATATCTGGGTCAGCCTTTTAATTCTGCTTTCTGTTATTATCTATTTTGAATTCTTGTGATCAGCTTCGGATCAAATACTGAAATTTTATAAAGAATTCCCGGTTGGTCTGCCTGTAATCCCGGAATCCATTGTTTATTGAAGTATCAAAATCAGTAACATAATTCGTCATGCCGATATAGAATTTTGTAAAGGCATTGGCTTTGTAATAGACAAGCGGGTAGAATTGAAATTCACTATTAAAAGAATCGTACTCAGAAATAAAACGAAGAAATAATTTTTTTGTGAAATTATAGCGCGTATTCAACCGGTAGATATCGCCACTGTAAAATATTTCGTTACTATGTATATCCGAGAGTTTTGAATAATTATAGTCAAGGGACATCTGGAAACGCGGAGTGGGTTTTAAAGTAGCATCTGCTGAGAAACTGTATCCTGTGCCCAGTGTGGGGGTTCCCGAGCGATTTATATTTCGCCCTATTTCAAAGCTGGATCCAAAGGAAAATACATCCCAGGTATTTGAGCTAAAGCTGATGGTACCCCGATATATATTTCTGAACATAATGCCCCTAAATTTCTCATCATTCAATGGAAGAAAATTCAGGTTCAAACTATTCTGTCCGCCCAGGCTGTTGTTCAACCTGACAAAAACGTAGCGTTCGTAAAAATTTCCAGCAGCATCATAGCGCCAGGTACCGCTTGTACTTAAAGAACCTTGTGAAAGGATCCGGTTATCGGGATAGTAGGAAATGCTCTGACTGGCACCTATTTCACGACTATTGGTTTGGTTTATAAATCCATTCTGTGTTTGGAATGTGGGCGAAAATGACTTGTATTCGAATGAGAAGTCATAGTATTTCGCTTCGCGTGAAAACTCTGCATTTAACAAGGAGCCGTCATACTCTTCCCCATCAAAGCTGGCGTTATATCCGGTATCTCCAAAAGTTCGATTGTCTTCATGCAGCGCAGTATTATCTAATTCCTTGTTCATGGAATAGGCTGCCTGACCCCGAAAATAATAATTGGACGAAAGCAGCAGATCCCAATCCATGCTTCCCACATAATTATATCCGCTGCCATAATTTCGGGTCGTTAAAAGACCGCCGAACTGAGACTCACTCCCAAAATTATATTTAGCCCTTAAAACATTACTGTATGATTTCTCTTCGGTTTGAACCAAAGAACTCCGCTCCCTACCCGGAACAATGAATGGCGTATTACGGTCATATGCAGATAAAAAGGCAATACTGTAGCTGTCATTCTTTTGCGTGTATTTTGCAGCCGCCAGAGGGTTATTGATAGTCCGGGAATAGTACAGATCTTCCCGGGTGCTGAACAGGTCTGAACCTTTTACAAAGAACGGACGCTTTTCGGAAAAATAGAGTGCAAAGGTCTCGTTTACACTGATCTGGGCAGCATCGGTTTCAACCTGACTAAAATCGGGATTAACCACTGCTTCCAAAGAACTTGAGGAAGAGGGCGAATAAGAGATACTTCCTCCTATTTTAGCTTCCGGGGACTGGTTATTTAGTCCTGAATTTCGGTCTGTGGGATCATTTATGGCTGCGCTTTGAGTGGCTGCTGCATAGGGTAGAATTTCTATCGTTTTTGAGCTTTCTATACCCTTAATATTGATCAGTGATCCGCTTTGGCAGAGCAGGCAGGGATTATCCAGTTTCACATTCGTCCATGATAATTGATACCTGTTTTCGCGGGGATAATTCCGAATAAATTGTATAGCCCAATTCTGAACATCCCGATCCGGAAAATTAAAGCTTTTAAAAGGAACCTTCATAACGGCCGTATATCCGTCCTCAGTGATATTTGCAGCCGAATACCACAGGGCATCAAAATTAAAATCTTCTGAGCTGGCCGTCCTTGTGGCATCCATTTGAACACCAAGCGGATTCACCACAAATTCGTAGGCCTCCTGATTGTTTGCATAGGTATCGAGGATCACTCCCACATAATCATCCCCGAAAAAACCATCCCGATCGGTTATATTCGCCCGGATCTTATCAGGTTCAGGGTCTTCACTTTTAAATCCTATATAAATATGGGTTTTACTGTACAGTACTTTTACTTCCGTTGGCACCGGTGCAGGCCGTTCGTCATTGGGCTGTCTCTGATGATATAACTGGGTAGCGGGAGCCTGCCCCCAGTAAGGATGATCCATCAAACCGGTAAGATCAAAATCTTCTTCTATTTGATGTGGTTCATAGGAGAACTGATCCAGATAATCAGGAGCCTGAGCATTCAGATCACATAAAAATCCGGCTAAAAAAATAAAAAATAAGGCTGATGCTAAACTGCGTTTTGTAACAATGGGCATGAATAATTCCAACAACTGACGATTATTAATTCGGCCTAAAATACACGGTTTGCAGGGTGATATTTTATAAAAGTTGTTTCAAGTGTAAGAGATCATATCCCTTTGTTACTTTGGCTTATATTTTGCTCTCACTGTTTAACCAGGAGGTACTAAGTGACATTCCTACGGGACTATGGGAACAAAGGTAATAACCCGAAACCAGCAAATGGCCAATTCTGCGTTTAAATCGAGGTTTTAGCCCGATTTACTCTTTTAAAATATCCCAAAATCCTCTTGGTGAAATAATCTTGATTTGGGAGATATCTTCTGAAAGAACCAATAGATCTTTATCACCAGTAGCTAAAATATCAGCTTTTGCCCTCAATGCTGATTCCAATATCCATCGATCATCTTCGTCTCTTACTTTTACTTCAGAAGGTTTGTCTGGAATTGGTTCTATTTGATGTTTTCGTAGAAATAAAAGGGTCTTAGAAACTTTATCCTGTGGAACGTTGAGTTTTTTAATCAATACCCGTTCTAATTCACTTAAAACAGCTTCTCCAGTTATTAATTGGTGGTCTGCAAGAATAACTTCAAGGAGGTCGGCACATAATCCTCTTGCAGTGAAAGCACTTACCAAAACGTTTGTGTCAATAAAAATTTTCATGATACACTCCAAGCCAAAAATTGAACAATGGGATGTTTAGTTTTTGGAGTGCACCGTGAGACCAAACATTCAAAAAAATAATGCTCACGAAACTTCACGAAAAACATCTTCATCGGTGAGCCATCCTTGTGCTTCCCCATAGGGTAATAGTTCTTTACGTAGCTCCTGAAAAGACTCAATTGATAATTGACGTTTTAAAGCTTGACGGACCAACTCACTTTTTGAGCGCCCGGATTTTTTCGATGATTCTTCAAGAAGTTGTTCCAATTCTTTGTCAATTCGAATAGTAAGAGTAGTGTCCATAACAGTAGAGTTATTAAATTGTTTTACAATGTAATACAACTTTAACGGACGGGCAATTTATTTATTTGGAACGGTATGGCCTTTAAACGGCGCGGGGTTTCGGAGTAGTATAACCAGCTGGGTCGTTAGGAATGAGCTGGCGAACTATGCCGAATTATTTTGATAAAGAAAAATCAATTGTTTAGGGGAAACCTACTATCAAAACCGAATCCAGCCTTTGTCTTCCAGCCATTGTATTAGGGCAGGCAGGAACGTGATGGAAACATATTAGCTATTCTGGCATGCCTTTAATGCTTTCTGAGATGTGTCTAAGCTTCTTAAGTTACTGGTCAGAATTCCCGGATTCAGTGGAGAACCAAATATCATCAATTAGTATATCACTGGCGGTTTCACTGCGAATATATTTCGAAAAGGATTCCACATTCTTTTGCTCTACCTCTAACGCACTGCCTGAAGCATCAAAATAGAAGGAATTACCACCGGTCACGATCTCAAAATAAACCTCATAATCACTGACGTCGGTAAATTCACTTATATTTTTTACAGTGTATTCAACTTCCACAAAAGAACTGTCTCCGCTTTGCGAGTTATACCAGGCGGTCACATCCACTGCTAATACATTGTCTTCTGCTGGGTCTTCCTCATCTTCCGGTTCTAAAAAAATTCTGGCAGGTATCATTTTATTTTCTGAAACAGAAATGCTTACAGAATTGTTTTTAAATCCCGGTTTTCTGGCTTGAATGGTATATGAGCCTACAGGAATAGCTTCAATACTAAAAGCGCCTTCCGTATCGGTTAATATAGCAACAGTAGGCGGAGTTGTTGTCACATTCACATTTTGTATTCCATCTCCTGTCTCACTATCTATAATAAATCCCTCTATGTCACCAAATTCTTCTACTTCTATGCTCGTTTTTGCACACGAAACCAAGCCAAAAACAAGTACAACAAATAACAAACTTCTCATATGAATGCTTTTTTCTTAGATCTGAGATCAATCCCAGTTTTCAATTAAAATTCCCGAACCCTGTCCTCGTTGCTCTATAATAAGAGGAATACTGTTTTGCCCTTCAATTTGCATATTCAAACCAATCCCGGATTGTGAAAATTGACCTTGATTGAAATCAGAATTATAACTTCGGCTAAATATATTATAACTGCCTTCTTGCAACAAGCTCAATTCATTATAATTACCCAATATTCTGAATGAAGCTGCATTGTTATCTCCACGCTGCTCGACCTCCAATTCATTTTTGTCTCCGTTCAAACCGGTAAAAATAAAGTTATTGAATCCATCCTGACTTAACCGGATCGTATTATTGTTTCCTGTCTCACTTACTAAAACAAGCTGACTAAGCATCTGCATAGACTGAAGGACTGATTCTAATCCTGAATTAAAATTGGCATCTGCAGTTACAAAATCGCGGCTGAATGATCTCACAGCCTCATTATGGTCAATTGAAACCTGTTCGGGAAAAACTTCAGCATCTCTGTTTGCCATTTGAGCAAATATTGAACTGCTTCCCATAATTAAGAACAGCGTTGTAAGTAGTAGACAAAGACCTGTTTTCATGGCATTATTTTTTTTATGAACTGTAAGATTTAATAAATAGTAATGACTTTTCACGATCATTACCATGATAGAATATATGAGTGTGTGTCTTATCACACATTCGGGGTACAAATCTTTTCCCTTACGGGTATGTACCGTTTAGAAAATTCCCCGGAACAACTTATGAGCTGTAGCCGGGGGAATTCTCTAATGGTACAATGGAATAATAACCCTTCTTTTACTGTGCTCCTGAGCCACCGGGGATAATAACTTGTCCCTGGCCGCCGCTTTGATAGATATTGGCCGTGTTACTATTTCCATACTGAGAAACATCGGCGCTATGCCCTGCTCCTTCCTGGAATATGGAAGCCGTATTATTGTTTCCAATAGATTTAAGCAACGCTGTGTTATCAGTTCCAATTTGGAACAGTTCAGCGAAGTTACCGCTTCCGTCCTGAAGAATATCCATCAAGTTATGATCACCAACCTGGATATCACCTCCACCAAATAATGAGGTAATGGTGTTTCCATTCTGGTTTCCATTTTGCTCGGCATAGAATTCGTTATAGTTCCCCAATTGAGAAACTGTACTTACTCCATTTCCATTACCTCCAACCATATGGTCAGAAGTACCATACTGTCGTATTTCAACAGTATTTTCGATTCCAAACATTGAAAATTGAACGTTATGGTTATCCCCTTCCTGTTCAATGACAGACTGATGGGATGAGCCATTAGCCTCAATGTTGGCTACATTATTGTTTCCAACCTGTTCTATGTATCCGGTATTATTATCTCCGCTCTGGGTAAAGCTTGCTTCATTGTCATCGCCAACCTGGCTGATGGAAGCATCATTACTTTGAGCAAAGGTTACACCCGAAACAAAGAATAAAGCTAGAAATAGTGTACTTAGCTTTTTCATAGTTAATTATCCTTTCTGCTTAGTTAATATTGATTTATAAAAATAGTATTTCCTGAACCGATCTGTTCAATGATGGCGGCTTGTCCATACCCTGATTGTGTAATATCAGCTGTATTTCCGCTGCCAATTTGAATAAGATCTACCAGGGAACTTCCACCTGAAGAGCCATAAAACTGATTTATTAGAGCGACATTACCGGCTCCTTGTTGATAAATATCAGCTGTATTATCTCCTTCTTGGTAAAGTTCTATATTATTTTCATCTCCGAACTGATTGATCATAGCATATGCTCCATCATAAGATATCCCGCCACTCTGAAATGGAGGTGGATTGGGATTCCCATTTCCGGGAGGATTAAACTCATATCCTCCTGAAGTCCCCACCTGATCTACCAAAATAGAATTGGAAGATCCATCTTGTGTGATGTTGGCATTATGGGAACCATATTGATTGAGCACAATTTCACTTTGCTGTCCTTGCTGCTGTATTTGAGCTAAGGATGATCCACTGCTATTTCCGGTGTTGGTTTGAAAAGGCACCCCATTGGAACCAAAGGCAGGATGTGAAAGGGAGCCATTATTGGCTCCTTCCAGCGTTCCTGATTGATTAATAGTGAGCGTATTTTCAATCCCGGATTGAGTGATCATGGCTTCGTGAGACCCATCCTGGTAAACTGAAGTTGCGTTAACGTTTCCGGACTGAACCAAATAGACCTCGTTTTGAAATCCCTGCTGGGAAACAAAAGCGTCCAGTTCGTTACCGTCCTGAAAAATATCCGCACTTTGCAGTTCACCTATCTGAGTAACTTCAGCTGACAAGCCGGATCCCATTTGATCGATCATAGCTTCATTATCCTGAGCTAAGACAGATCCGGAGATCAATAAAAACACAATTATAAGATTGTGTATTCTCATTATTTTACTCTTATTTGTTTGTAAATTCAGTGACTTACATAATCTGTAATCACCTTTATGAGAATTTAGTTGCTTTGAGTAACAGTTGAAGTATTCATGTCACCTGTTTGGGTAACGACACTACCATGCCCTTGTCCACTTAGACTTTGTGTAGACCAGTTATCGTTTCCTGTCTGAGTCAGTTCTGAGCTCAAGCTTCTTCCGTTACCTGTTTGAAATGCGTCATTACCAATACCATCTTGGTAAATTTCTGCATTGATACTGTGGCTTGATCCGGATCCGGTCATATCTTGTGAAGCATAGTTTTCACTGCCAAACTGATCGATGATTATTGAAGCAAACGAATAGCCATTGTTTGATCCTGAAAGAACCTGTTCGGCAACGTTATCAGAACCATCCTGATACACTTCTCCATGAGAATGTCGGCCTGAATTTGTTTGTGTTGCCACATTTCCAGAACCAGACTGTTCAGCAGTCAGAGAGTTTGTATAGCCATGACTAATTGTTTGAGTTAACACATTTGATGTTCCATTCTGGAGCCCCCAAAGATCTTGTCCACTCTGAGATTGTGGAGCAATAGAAGTTTGAGTTGAAATGTTTCCGGTTCCAATTTGCTCGATAAAAGCATCATTTCCACCGTTATTTCCGCCACCTGTTTGGCTTTGAGAAACTGTGGCCATGTTACCGGTTCCATCCTGAATAACGGTTGCCTCTTGTTCACCAGAGTTGTTGGTAAATTGATCAACATCGGCATTGTTTGTAGCCCCTGACTGAGTAACCGTTGCTACTTGGTTATCCCCTTCCTGGTCTACTGTTGCATCATTACTTTGTGCGATCGCCATTCCACCTGTAAACAGAATAGCTACTATTAGTGTAGTTAGTTTTTTCATTGTTATTTCCTTAATTAAATTAATTTGGTTTGATTAAAAAGGGAGGATATGATCCCCTCCCATTTGATTTATGTCTTTTCTATTAGTTACCCTGAGTAATAGAAGAAGTATTAAAGTCACCATTCACATTCACATTGGCTGTATGAGCTGGTCCGTTTTGGCTAATACCAACGGTATTTTCGCTTCCAAAAATATCTACGTAGGCACTGTTTCCTATATCAACGGGGCTCGCTTGCTGCGCAAGGGTTACATTATTCAGATCACCTTCGATAACTACGTCAGCATATCCGCCATGTTGTCGGGTTCCAACTTTATTTTCATTTCCAATAACATCCAACAGAAATGTATTTACATTCTTCTGTGCTTCACCAGCGAGGGAATAGAGCGTATTGTCATTACCATCCATTACAACATCAAGGATATTCAATCCGTGATTTTGATAGAAGTCATCAGTATCTGTTTGTCCCTGAACACTGTTTCTATCACCAAGTTGAACGATAGATGCTTCGCTGTCGCCATAGAAGCTTCGCTGACGAAGATTTGCATAGTTTTCAGCACCAGTTTGTGTAACGGTAGCTGTTCCAACATCCGCTCCTTCGCGGCCGGCATCTGCTGTTTGCTCAACATATGCGGTGTTCATAGTACCGGATTGTGAAATAGTTGCTTCATGGTCGTCACCAACCTGGTCGATTGATGCATCATTAGTTTGCGCGATCGCCATTCCACCTGTAAACAGAATAGCTACTATTAGTGTAGTTAGTTTTTTCATGGTATTGTACTTTGATTTGTTTTTGATTTGAGTTACATCCCACAAAATAAATAGAACCAATACCCTGGAAGGCATCTTAGATTCATAAAATTGTGGGATCTCACTGTTAGTTTGTGTGAGATTCTAGAAGAGATAAGCAAAAACGCAGTTCTAGTATGCGGGATTTAAATTTTGTAACTTAAATCACCGCAATTCGGCGTCGTGGTGTGCAGATTTACCTTATGGTAAATATCCTCGGCGTCGTTTTGCGTTTTTAACTTTCTCTATATTCTTTGTGTTTTCATTTTCTTACTATTTGTTGAAATTTTTAAAAAAATTGCTTCAAAATTTTTGGTTTAATAACCACACCGGCATTAACACTCCAGATCTGATCGTTATATCCGCTTCTGGTAATTCCATCAAGCTCATCTGTAATTAAGTATTTGTAATTAGCCGTTAGTCTTAAGCCAATGATATCTGAAAACCTGTAATCTAATCCCGCTTTAAAAGTTGCTGTTGAAAAAATTTGTTGATCAGTGAATTCTTGTTTCTTGTCATAAGCCACAACACCTCCTCCGGCAGATATAAAAGGAGAAAATTTATACTGTGGCGTCAAATACGAATTAAAAAACAATTCTCCGGTAGTTATAGGCTCTGAAAATGCCCCTGTTGCACCAATTGCAGTTCTTTCAAACTGTAGCTGTAGAGAATTTCTATTTTTAAACCCTCGTTCTACCGAGAAATTTCCACCAATATATTTTTCAGGGCTTGCATAATTTCCTTCATGCCCTGAAACCAATACATTTGAAGCTACAAACCATCCGGATCTTAGATCATCTCTTTGAATCAGGCCAAAGTAATCCCTCTGTAGCTGATCTTTCATTTTTGATGCGTAAGCTACTCTTTCTTTGAACTGATTAAGTTGGGTGGAATCCTTCGGAGACCACACCCCATCTTCAGCACCTTCAATAATAAGTTGTTTAACCGCTTCATCAATAGCTTCTGTTACAGCCATGACCGGTGGTTCGTTGTAAGTATATCCTGTCTCGGCTTCTAATATTCGATTTACATCAACGTATCGGAATAGTCCGCTTTCCAATTGCTGTGAAATAATAGATTTCGTGGTATGAACGGTTTTAAGTACCCTGCCGCTTTGAGTAGAAACAGCCCGAAGATAGATCGTCACCTGGTCTTTACGATAATTTGAAGATCCGCCGGTACCAAGGTAGCGTACACCTGAGCCACCCGTAATAATATTCGTGTCGTACCCTACAATACCACCTTCTAAAATAACACCGGCAAATAATAACGGTGGCAATGGATCTGGCCCGCTAGGTCCGGAATTTTGACTTCGAATGGATTGTATGATCTGGCGTTCATTAAGTAAATTCGAGATCCCCTCCCGCTCAATTGGCATAAACCAACCTGAATCTTCCAATGACTTGATCAAAATTGAAGTGGCTCCCTGTGTCACTGCTGTTGACCAACTTGCTACATTCTCAGAAGGTTTATACTGCCCTGTTTGATCCCTGAACCTATATACCGCAGCAACTACTTTTTGGTTCGGTTCGGGTAATGAAACCAACTCATCATAGGACTCACTTATCAGGCCGGCAGTAGCTCTGTCAGTACTAACCGGTTTCAGTACCCCGGTACAGTTACTGATCGCAGCCAGTAAAAATATCCCTATAATATATTTAACAGAAGCTGATATCATTGATCGAAGTTTGGAATTGTGATACTTGTTTCATCACCGGTAAGGATATTAAAAATACGTATTTGAACACCATCGGCACCGGGAGTCAGGTCTATGGTAAATTCACCAAACTCAAATCTCGACTCTTCAGTTAAACCCCCTTCCCCACCAAACTGGTCATTAACAATATCACGAGTGATCTGAGATAACACTTGTCGTTGAAGTGACTGTTCAAAATCTGCCAAAGGATCTCTTCTAAAACTTGAACTCTGGCTATCACTGAATTTATTCTGGGTATTTGCTGAGCTGTTTAACCATTGAAAATTAACCGGATTACCTCCGAAAGCAGGATTTTTTGGAGTGTATACAAAATCCTGTGCTTTTAATGGCACTATCAAAAACAGTGCTGCTAAAGCGGGACAGATAGTTTTAATAATATTTTTGAGATTCATGGCCATATACCTAATAAATCTTTAATCTGTTATCATTATTTGTTAGAAAACGTCGGGTATTTCGAACTGCCTGCTCTCCCGCTTCTACAAGTAATTCATATCTCGGCTGTAGTCTGGACTGAAACGTATATGTTTCATTTACTTTAACCATTACAATAGTTCCAAGTGAAGGTGAGGGCTTTTCTGAAATAGTGATCGTAAAATTATAAGCATCCTCCGGCGGACTCCAGTTTTGGTAAAAGGATTGATAAAAATCTCTACCCACTTTACTGATCGTCTCGTCAAGTACAATTCCATCGATCTCGTACCGGATCAGGTCAGACCGATTAATATCAGGGGTTTTTTCTTCCTTACTCTCTTTGGAAACTATATCATTGAATGCTTCTCTAAACCTATCAAGTGCTTCTTTCTTAGAAGATTGAGCGGAATCTTTCTTATTGGTTATAGAGCTATCGGAAGAGGCGAGGTTGGTCCGAATATTTCTGGATGAAACATTTAGCAGTGAATCCAGTGTCAGAAGCTTTTCCATTTTAAAAGAGATCAGGAATTCTTCCTTTACCTCAGTAACCAGAATCTCTTCAGCAGAACAATATGGATTATCTAGTACTTCATCTAAATCAAGGTCTGAGTCCTTGTAACTTGCAATTCGAGATGGAATTTCTATATGCTGTCCCGGGAATATTCGGTGCGGATTTTCTACTGAAGAGGAATTTGCAACATAAATATATTCCCAAAAAGAATGGTGCCCGAAGCTTTGAGCTATGTTGTAAAGATTATCACCGGCTTGCACTTTATACAAGACAGATTCTTCACAACTTAAATTATTTGTGATACCTAGATCATTGCTAACAGCCTTATCATTTACCCCAAATAAAGACACTGTTATCATGATCTTTGCAATAACATAGATCATTTTACCCTATACCCTTAAGCCAAGATTGCCATTTGTACTAAGTGTTTCCCCCGCCCTGAATCTATCATAATTTTGTCTAAATCAAAAACCTCCCTGTATCAAAATCTTCAATAACAAAGTGCATTTCCTTAGTTTATGTATAAAAAAAGCCCTTAGATTATGTTCTGCCAAAGCTTTAGAATAACTAGTTTTTCAACATTATATTTTTTTAATCAAAACCGAATCCAGTCTTTGTCTTCCAGCCATTGTATTAGGGCGGGCAGGAAAGTGATGGAAGTCAGCAGCGTCATTCCGATTCCGAGAACAGCCATCACTCCAATAGATTGAAGTCCCGGGTGATTGGTAAATAACAATCCGGCAAACCCAAGCATGGTAGTTATGGAACCCATCGTAATATGCTGCCCTGTACTGGAAAGTACCTGCCACATGCTATTTTTACCTTCATCCCGGTAACGGTGTGCGAGGTGAACCCCACTGTCTTCTCCAATACCTAAAATGGCCGGAAGTACCACCAGATTATAGAAATTGAACTGTAACCCAAAGATCATCATGATCCCGAACAGCCATAGTAATCCTACCATTAATGGAAGCATGGCGATCAGCGACCACCGGAACGAGCGGAAGGAATACAGCATAAAGAGATAGATAAAAATAAAGGTGGCACCAACCATATATGGACTTTCAGTTCTCATCAGATCCAGCATAGAAGCAGCTACAATGGATGTACTGGCCGCATAAAACTCGCTGCCATCCTCCAGCCTGACCACGCTCACATCGTCTTTAAAAGCGATGGACTGCTGCCCGTCAGAAAGTCCCACAGAAGGATAGATGATCACAAAACGGCCAACTTCCCCATCTTTGGTTACAAATCGTGATTTCAGGTAATCCGGGATCTGGTCGATTCCAAAAGGCTCTGTTGTTTGTGCAGCCTGTCGTAATTTATCCAGCTGCTCATCTTCCCTGTCTATTAAAAACGGATCCTGAAGGAGTTCTCTGACTTCCGCGATCTTTTCAAGCTTCTCCTCTTCCCCTTCTTCTGTGGTCGGGTAGCGTTCCTGTAAAGTTTCCACACTTTGTATAGTTG
This sequence comes from Gracilimonas sp., assembly GCA_040904925.1. Taxonomy (GTDB): domain Bacteria; phylum Bacteroidota; class Rhodothermia; order Balneolales; family Balneolaceae; genus Gracilimonas. The sequence goes on from JBBDSP010000025.1 coordinate 177,048, forward strand.
GGGAAGTGGTGTCTGTTCGGGCTCGTTCATTCAGGATATCCGTAATTTCCTGTACCTGATCATTATTTTCGGCTACAATGTAGGCGGGATTTCTTTTGTTTGAAGTTTCAACCTGTCCCGCAAAAGACCGGAATTCTTCGTACTCAGGGAATGTGGGTTCCAATTCACCAAAATTGTACTGAAAACTCAGGTTCCCGCTAAATCCAACAACAACTGCTGAGACCACCAATCCAAAAACGACAATAGTCCTCGCAAATGGATAGCGGTGCTCACCGGAGTATTCCTCTTTTTTACTGTCACTGATCAAGATCCAGTTGAGGCGTTCGTCAAAAATGACCAACAGTGCAGGCAGGATATACAGCATCCCAAAAAGTGCTAAAATGATCCCGGTTCCGGAAATAAATCCAAATTCTGAGAAACCCCGGAAATCAGCGAACATCAAAATATATAGTGCAGCAGCCGTTGTAAGTGCTGATACAACTATGGCCTCTCCTGTCTTCTGGTTGGTTTCCATAATAGCATCATGAGCACTGAGTCCCGTTGACCTGAGTTCTATATAGCGGGCGTAAAAATGAATACCGTAGTCAATGCCTAAACCAAAAAGGATCACAAAAAGTACTGATGTCATCGTATTCAGCATTCCCAGATAGAAATAAGTGATCCCAAAGGTCCACACCAAACTGATAAGCAACGGAATACCGATCACAAGCACCGGCACCGGCATTCGTATCAAATGGGACCAAATTGAGTATTTCCCGCTACCCATCGTTCCTTTTCGGTAATGCAGGTATTTCTTGATGAAGAAGTAAAACATCACCAGGAAGATCACACTGCCTATCCCAGTGGCAAAACTTCCCAACACATCATCCATTATAGAAGTTACTTCCTCAAGATGGCGTTTTAACCGGCCTCCAAAACGAACTTCCATTTCGGGGTGATAGCTTGCAGGCTCTATGGTAGCAAGCAGTTCATCGTAGGCTTCAAACATGTCTTCCAAATACTGGAGATCGCTTTTGGAACCGGTAGGGAAAAACTTCACCACCATGATGGTACTGTCTTCACTTATTGGGTACTCGGAAGGAACAAGGGTGTTATAGCTTTCCTCAAAATTCTCGGTTCTTGAATCTTCTTCCTCTTCTTCTTCATCCAGGTCAAAATAAAAAGGGTTGGCTTCTTCCTTGGCCTGCTCAATCTCATCTTCCAGCCAGCTTATGATATCATCTAGTTCAGCATCACTGGCAAGGTATAGGGCGTTATTTTTAGTGAATTCAGTTTCGCGTCTGAACTCAGCTCTTTTAAAATAATAATCATCGCTCCGTGAATAATATAACTCCAGCGATCTCTCAATAAGATCTTCAGCAAAGGCTCTGTTGGCCTCAAAACTGGGAGAATTGATCACCACCTGCATATCTGTTTCCCCGCCTACAGTCTCATTCAGCCTGTCAAGAGCCAAGACATTAGGGTTGTCTTCCGGAAGGAGATTGGCTATATCGGTATCAATGCGTAATTGAATGGCGTAAAAACCACTTACCACTGCTAAAGTAGTGCACAAAAAAATAACCCAATACGGATGTGAATAATTAAATTTAAGAACGGGTTTAAATAGATCGAGGAAATTCTTCATTTAAATATGTTGAAACGTATAATTTTTAAAAAATGATCTTAATTTGATAACCTTCAAACAATATTAGCACGATAGAATGTTTATAATACAACAAAGGTTATTTTAATAAGATATTAACTTTTGAAATAAATCATTTAATTACCTGATCATTCCATGAAACAAACACTTATTGTTGTTGTTTTATTTTGTTTCCAAACTAATATTATTGCTCAAAATTATGTTCAGATTACGGACAGCTCCGTCTCCTATCTACAATCGGAAGATATAAAGCCTAACGAACAACAAGGTGCATATTATAATGAGCATTGGGCCTATCACGTGGTTTTAGACAATGGTGCCGAAATTTATGTCACCTATTCTGTTTCACATTTTTCCGGCCTTAGAAGTGCGGCAGGCAGTGGTCGTCTTTCCCTGCTAAACTGGAATGGAAAAGATTACACTGTAGCCCGGGAATATGGCCTTGACGAAATGGTTTTTGATGAGGTTAATTATAAAATGAACTTGAATCCTGAGCGAGGACTTTGGATAGAAGGTGAACCTTCTGAGGATCACCGGTTTTACTACCGTACCGAAAAAGATGGGATTCACTACGACATAAGCATCAATTTTGATGATCCGTTTAAAGGATTTACCCAGGGCAACGGGATCTTTAAATTAGGCAGCCAGGATGAGGTCGGACTTTTTACCCACATCCCTTTTTCCAAAGTATCCGGATTTGTGGCTTTGGATGATGATACCGTTGAAGTGAATGGAATCGGTTTTATGGATCATAGCTATCAAACAAACGTGGCTACCCGGCTTTTTGAAACCAGTTACAAATTCAACCAAAAAACAGAAACCGGGTTTTACGGCGGACATTTGATGGTTCCTAAAGATCAACCAAATGAAGTGGCAGGATACGCCTATTCCTACGACGGGAAAAAACTAACGATCAAAAATGCTAAGAATATCAAGGTTCAGAAAAGAGAGAATATCATGGGAAAGAATATCCCTACCTCAATAAAAGTAAATTACCATGAAGGACCGGCTGATAACTTTATGTTTAATAATGTTTACGAAAAGATCTCTATGCTTGATGAACTGAGTGGCTTTAAGAAGATGGTAGCCAAACGCTTTGTGGGTGGTGAGATATTATTCTATCGTGGAAAAGCTGATCGAAACAACGAACAAAATAACGTGTTCTTCAACCTTTCGCTGGTAGATTAAATTTATTAGTTGCTAAGAAGTTTCTCAGCTTGTTCGAGCATTTCAGGGGTGTCAACATCCTGCCATTCGCCATCCCCAATGTCGACGGTATACATCTTTCCTACCCTTGCAAGATCCTGAACTCCATCTGAAATGGAAGTGTCTCCAAACTTATTGTAGTGTTGTTCAAGCTGATCCAGTAAACCGTTGCTGCAAACGAACAGTCCTGTATCTACACAATTATAGTCAGTGATCTGTTTCCCAATAGATACGATCTTATCATTTTTGGATAACACTTTTGTCGCATCATCCATATCAAAGATCTCATCAAGTTTGTAATCAACCAGAAGAGCAGCGGTTCCATCTTCAAGCTCAGTATCTTTGGCTATCTCCATGAGTGAATCCCCTAAAATATGATCAGCCATAGTCATGATAAAACGATCTCCAAGAAACTCTGATGCAGATAAAACAGAAACCCCGTTGCTGAGTTCATACTCTTCATTGAAAACAAAGGTCAACGGAGTTTCCCCTTCATAGATATTAAATATAGCTTTCTTGATCTCATCATGCCCAAAACCAAGAACAATGACGATCTCTTTACATCCGGCTTTCTCCAGACTTTCGATAGTCCTGAAGATAAGCGGACGGCCGTTGACGGGAGTAAGTGGTTTGAATGAAGTAACAGGACTCACACCGGCCAGTCGGGAACCATAGCCCGCAGCCAGGATCAATCCGTTATAATCTGATTTTATACTTGGCATCTAATTATTTAAAGGCTTCTTCTTCAAAATTTTCAGAAAGGTGGGTTACCGGTTTTTCACCGCCAAGAACACGAAGCGTATTTTTTAATCTGAAATGCTGAATAAAAATGTCATGCTCAGGAATATGTCCTGATTTTACCTGAGGACTCTTGAAGTAGAATGACAACCATTCTTGAATACCTGATTTACCGGCTCGTTTCGCGAAGTCCATAAACAAAGCCAAGTCAAGCACGATGGGTGCTGCTAAGATAGAATCACGGCATAGGAAATCAACTTTGATCTGCATGTCATATCCCATCCATCCAAAAATATCGATGTTATCCCAACCCTCTTTGGCATCACCTCGCGGCGGGTAATAGTTGATACGCACTTTGTGGTACAGATCTTTGTACAGATCAGGATATACGTCAGGCTGAAGAATAGAATCGAGCACTCCTGTTTTAGAAACTTCTTTCGACTTAAAGCTTTCCGGATCATCAAGTACTTCACCGTCACGGTTTCCTAAAATATTCGTTGAGAACCATCCTCGGATACCAAGCATTCTTGTTTTAAAACCCGGTGCCAGGATCGTCTTCATCAGGGTTTGTCCGGTTTTGAAATCTTTACCTGCAATGGGCACGCCTTCTTTTTCGGCTAATTGCTCAAGAGCAGGAAAGTCAGCAGATAAATTCGGAGCTCCGTTTGCATAAGGCACGCCTTCTTTAATGGCAGCATATGCGTAGAGCTGTGAAGGTGCGATGGAGTCATCATTATTCTTCATACCTTCTTCAAAAGCTTCAATCGACTGATGACAACCTGATGGGTGAAGATGAATTTCCGTAGAACCACACCATACCATCACGGCACGGCTAGCTCCGGTTTCCTTCATTTTATTTCGAATATCTTCTCTGAGAGCCTGAGCCAGATCCCATTTACTTTTCTCTGACTTTACGTTATCACCCTTAAGCAACTTCACGTATTTCTGGTCAAAAGCAGCTTTCATTGGCTTGATCTTCTCCAGCTCTTCCTTCAGTGGATCCAGATCCTGAGGTTTCAACACGTCTGCTCTTTTAGCAGCCTGATATGCATCATCATCAATCACATCCCAACCTCCAAAAACGATATCATCAAGTCCGGCAATATCTAAAAAATCTTTAATAAGGGGATTTCGTTCTTCAGAGCGGGCGCCCAGCCGTATGGTTTGAAGCTGGGTCAATGAACCGAAAGGTTTGCTTAAATTCTTCCTGGCTGAGACAACGCCGGCCATAAACGTAGTGGCAACAGCTCCCATACCCGGGGTTAATACTAATAACTTTCCTTTATGCGGCTCGATAGAATGTTTAGACATAGATTTTTTTATGAATGTTGTGTTAATATCTTTGAAAGATAGGCTTTTATTAGGGTATTATCGAGAGGAAAAAAGATCGATTTCTAACCGTTCACCTGTTCTTGAAGAGCTTTCCAAATTCTATCGCAATTCTTTCCGTCTGCACCCAGCATATATTCATCCAGGAAGTCACGTGTTTTTTGTTTACAACAATCCGGATTATTTAAAACCTCATCTACTTGCTCCAGCAGCATATCAAAATCTCTTGCTATCAACCCACCGTTTTCTTCGGGAGAAAGCTTCCAGATATATTTTACGGAATCAAGCGTCTTTTTTCGCGTTCCAAAGGCTGTGTGTTTTCTCCACTGAAAATCTTCATCCTTACTCTTTACAGGATACACATGAATTGTGGGCCTTCCCGTAGCATAGAATAGATTCGCGATACTGCTGTAGTTGGTTATCAGGGCATCCGAGACCATCATATCCAGTAGATTATCCGGATTTTGGTCTTTGAATTTAAGAAGTGTATTGGGATGATTTTGAACCAGTTCTTCCAGAAAAGCAATGTATTCCGAATCAAAACGGAAAGAATCGTGTAATCGTAAGATCACATTCGTGTCATGTTCATCAATACGATTCAATAATTTTTCGAACATCTCCCGGTCGCTCCCCCAATGTGAAAACACCTCTCCATAATGCCAGGTTGGGGCGATCAAAATGGTTTTACGGTTTACAACATCAAAAGGATAATAGGGTTGTATTTTTTCTTTTGGAAAAGGATCTCGAAGCATATCATGCGAAGCCGCTCCTAAAATTCTACAGTTATCGGGATGAAATCCGCTGATCTCAGTTCGGTGCTTGAAGTCCCACGCACCAAAACACTGCCACCTGAAATTGGGGTTGGGTTTCATTGCACTTCCCCACGCCGCTTTTATAGAATTGTGCAGCCACTTGAATTCCTTGACATCATTCGGACCCTTCCAGCCAAAGCCATGCCATAACATAAATCCATGTGGAGATGGCGCACGCAGCGGCACTTTATTATCCATAATGGTTACATCGGGCTCAAAATCTCCGGGTTTGAAGAAATAGTTCTTCAGGGACTTTTTTATCAATTCGGCGTTCAGGGGAATCAATTCCGCGATCCCTTCTTCCATAAATTGCTCCGGATCAGATAACAATACTTTTACCGTTACTTCGGGCTTCTTATCGAGGTATTGCGCAAAACTTAGCAGATCTGCCCCAAATGTTGATGCGTAAAATAAGACCTTCATTATTTAAGCCGAATAGATTATCAGTGTGCTTTTTAGCGGTGACGAAAATACACTATTTCACTCACAATGTATAATTTTCTACAAATGGTTTCCTCGTTAATATTTTTGCTATATTTGGAGCAATCAATTCAATTTTTATCATGCAGCATAAGCCCAAAAGGCGTAAAATAGCTTTATTCTCTACCTCTTTTCTGCCCTATTCTCAGACCTTCATTTATGATGAAATCCGCACTCACTCTGAAGAATATTTTGTGGAAGTATTTTGCAAGGAACGGTTAAATGAAGACCGCTTCCCCTACCCCCATTTTCACAAACCAAAGGGAAAACTCAGCGAGATCATTTATGAGAACATTGCCTACTGGCCGTCTTTTAATAAGATCTTCAAAGAAGAGTATTTTGATCTCATTCACGCCCATTTTGGTACAGGTGCTGTTTATGCCTTGCCTTATGTGAAAAAGCACGGCATTCCTTTTGTAGTCACCTTTCACGGAAATGATGTTGCTGCCTTGATGGGGACTCAAAAATATCATTACAGCCGCTGGAGGTATTATTATAAGTCAAAACAGATCCTTGAAGAAGCCGATCTTTTACTTGCTGCAAGTGAAGAACTGAAAGCACTGCTGATCGAGCTTGGCGCTGATGAAAACAAAGTTCGTGTATACCGCCTTGGTATTGACCTTGATAAATTTGATTACAGTGAACCCGACACAACAAGTGAAAAAGTGTCCTTCATCATGGTCGGCAGATTCGCTGAGAAAAAAGGACATCAATACACCTTAAGAGCGTTTAAAAAAGTTATTGATGAAGGGCTGAATGCGGATCTTTCGTTTATTGGTTCCGGCGAACTGGAAGAAGAGCTCAGAGCTTATGTTGATGAACATAAACTCACAAAACGAGTCCATTTTAAAGGAATCCTTTCTCCTCAGGAAGTTTCGGATGAATTGAAGAAAGCAGACGTACTGGTAGCTCCCAGCGTGGTAACTTTTGATCACGACCGGGAAAGTGGATTGATCGTGGTAAAGGAAGCACAAGCAACCGGCCGTCCTGTTATTGGAACTTGGCATGGAGGTATTTATGAGATCATCGACGATAACAAAACAGGATTCCTGGTACCGGAACGTAATGCCGATATTCTTGCTGAGAAGATGATCGAACTGATCAAAGATCCGAAAATGAGACAGGAATTTGGCCGCGCAGGTCGTAAAAAGATGGAAGAAGAGTACGACCTCAGAAAACAGGTTCAGGTTCTTGAATCTCATTATGAATCCCTTCTCACCGGCAACTCATGAGTATTGATTCCGAATTAAAAAAAGGGGCTTTTGTCAACTTTATAGGGGTGATTGGCAAGATGGCCGCTCCTGCCTTCCTGATCGTAGTTAACCGCTTTTTTGGCCCCGATGTATTTGGACTCTATATCACTGCAAATATTGCCGTCGAGATCATCATCGCTTTTCTGACTTCCGGTTTTAAGGACGGGGCACTCATTTTTGTAGCCCGGTTCGCGGATGATAAAGGAGAGCAAAAAGACCTCTACAATTCCCTTGCTAATGCCTTTGCGTGGAGTATCGGATTTTCTCTTGTGGTGCTGGCAGTTGGGATCTTCTACGGAAATGACATATTGGAGTTTGCCTACAAAGAAGATTTCAATGAAGGACTAAGTATCATGTTTCAGTTCATGCTGTTTGCCATTCCCCTGATGGCATTTGAGCGTGTTGTATTAGCTGCTACGCAGGGATTGAAGATCATGAAGTATGATGCCCTGAGTAACGGATGGCTTAGGCCGTTAGCCCTGTTAGGTTTTGCAGTTCTGTTTTGGTTCATCGAGCCGAATTTGACTGGAATGGCCCTCGCCTATCTATCTACGCAGATCTTGTTGTTTTGTGTATCATTGTGGATTTACAGCCGGGAATTAAGCTGGATGAAGTTATTTCACGGATTCAGAACATTCCGCATTGATAAAGAATTGCTGGATTTCGCAATTCCCCAAAATATTAATATGACCCTGAACCGATTCATCACCGGTATTGATGTGTTGATGCTTCCGGCATTTGGATTCAGCCCTACCATTGTTGGTTTTTATGGAGCCGGAGCCATGATCATCCGAGAAGTGAAAGCTATTAAAATGGTCTTCTCTACAGCATTCGCACCGTACATTGTTCGCTTTCATAAAGAAGGACTTTCTGAAAAACTTTCCCATAATTTTTCCAAAACCGCAGGATGGATCGCCACCCTCGCTATTCCAACCCTGCTTCTGCTTGCCATCTTTAAACAAGACTTGCTATCAATTATACATCCTGAATATGGCGGGGCATCCACCTTTATGTATTTCTTGCTCCCCATCCCCTATATCTACTGCTCATTCAGCCTTGCCGGCAATATTGTAGCTATGACCGGTCATTCTAAGCTGACTCTGATGAATAGTATTTTTGTGAGCATAGCGAACGTGCTTATGAATCTTGTGCTCATCCCAATGTTTGGAATTATCGGAGCTGCTATCGCTTCCGCAATAGCCACCTTCACACTACACATGCTGGAATTAGGTGAAGCACGATGGATCGCCAATGCCAAACTATATCTCAAAGACATTTACAAACCCCACACAGCAGGGTTTATTTCCGCTATCATATTGGCTTGTTGCCTTATCTTTGTTCCCTGGTTTTCAACAGGTTTGATAGAACGGGTCGTACTTGCAGCTTTAGTGGTAGGGATCTTCGGTATTTTGCTTGGTGGGGACTACATCCGAAGGGTTAGAAAAAAGCTCAAGAACGCTACCTGATTTTATTAAGCCTTTCCTTTATGAAATTGATCACTCTTGATGCACGGTTTTCCCATGTGAGAGTACTCATTTCTTCTTTGGCATTTTTCCCGATTTTCTCTCTCAGAGATTCATTTTCAAGGAGTTCTTTCAGCCCGGCCTCAGCTGCCATTTGATTATCAGGCTCAACCAGATAGGCCGTTTCATTATGAGTCAGTACTTCGCGTATATCTTCAATATCCGGAGCTAAAATGGCCTTTCCGCTTGCCTTATAAATAAAGGTTTTGATGGGCAACACGGTATTCATGGCCTTCTCCCTTGCCTGCAGTGAGGTTGGTATGTAAAGTATGTCCGATGCTTCAATATACCTGGCCGTAGAGGCTTTATCCTGCCAGGGAATTACGATCACATTCTCCATAGATTCTGCCCGGCGTTCAATTTCACCCTTGCCTTCCGAACCCACTATCACAAATCCTGCATCAGAAAATTTATCTGCCAGATCTAAAAAATAATGCAATCCCTTTTTAGGATTAACGCGACCGGTATAGGTAACCAGTTTTTTATCTGTGGGGAGTTCTAACTGATTTCGTAATTCTGTCCTATCAGAATCAATATTTTCAAAAAATTCGGATCGAAATGCATTGTGTTCAACCGTCAATTGTTCCTCTGAGAAACCTGAATCCAGGTAAGCTTGCTTCGCAAAATTCGAATGCAGGATTATTCCAAGGAACCGGGGATTCTTTGCCATTTTCTTAAAAAACCAGTGTGACTGAATATTCCGCTTTGGCCAGGGACGAAATGCTTCAAATAAAATGGGCTTATTGGTAAAAAGCAGTGTTGCAATCACAATGGGGATATTCCGGGTATAAACCACATCGGCGCCCCCTTTTCTGATCTTTAAAGCCGAACGCAGTGCAAATGAAAGTTTTTCAATCCCCCGGATATTCGGGAAGAGATGAGAGACAAATTTCAAATCCCAGTCCCCATCAACCATGTAATAGTCCTGAATCTCTTTTAAAGTCGGTGAAGGTTTTGATTGATAAGAGCCAGAATAAAGAACGATTCCAGATTGTTTGCTCAATGCAGATATCATGTTTATGAACTGTTCGGTATCCGCACTGGAGGATGGTAAAAACTGATCTGATATATAGACGATCTTCATTATTTAAAAGTATGGCTGTCTAAACTCAACCTGAAACCGACCTCTAAATTCCCGGTTATTCGAGAGGTTGTCCTTCCGGGAATATGCAGATGATCTTCGGTGTAATTATAGCCAACACTCGCATCTAGCCAGAATTCGGGGATCGGATTGTAGAGTACATCCAGGCTGAATCGACTCGTTTTTTCTTCGGTTCCCGTAAGTATCACGTCTATCGTATTTCCGTTGGGATATTCATCCACAAAAGGCTGATTGATCTCCTGTTCGCCCTGCATCAGGTAACTAACCCTTGGGGTGAGTGTAAGTCCAGGAAGCCACTTGTGTGCATGAAGCCGCATGTACAAGGAGCCATAGCCATAATCGGTGTATTGATTAGCTATTCCTCTTTTCAGGTACAGATATCGTCCCTCTGCCTGATCGGTATTGTAAGTTTGATAGGAAACCAGCTCAGCCTCATACCCAATATCCATAAAGTCCGTTACTTTTGAGACATTAACGGAGTTAGTGATGGCAAAAGTGGTCGGTTCAATATCCGATTCTATGCTCCCTCCTTTTATTACAATATCATCAATCATAACCTGCAGATTTGTAGTCACCTTTTGATACTGCCACCACACCATTCCGCCAAAAAAAGCATTGAATTCATCATTAAGGGGATTGGTATTTCGGTCAAAGAAAAAGAAGTTGACCGGACTTATAAATTTGAGCGAAGGAACCGAATTTTGGGAGGAATAGATAAACCCATCAAAATAGCCCAATCTCAACCCGTCATTAATTTTGATATCAATTCGGTGGATGGCAAGGTATCGCTTGGTTCCATCGATCAGGTTCTTACCTGTACGATCAAAAGTTCCGTCTTTACCCAGATTATCGAGCTCTGAGAAAATACCAGATACTTCAAACCAGCTGTTCCCTACTGAAATATTGAGATTATCAAAGGACCGGGCATTTGGGGTGATCACAGTAGAAGCTTCCCCATACGGTGCCCACTGATGCGTATAGCGACCCATATAGGCTTTAAGGAAATCTCCCTGATAGCCTAAGTAGTAATCTTCACTGCGTACGTAATACCGGCTTAACGCATTAACTCCTATTCTGTCCTGATCGTAAAAAAGTTTGTGTCGCAATCCCAGCTGGGCAGCAAAATTATCTTTCTCTCCATATAGATTTGATGCGCCATTGGGAAGAAAAAACAGATCGTCGGCTTGTGGCCTAAGTCCATTTGGCTCAAGGGTATTATTGAGATCGAATCCGCCTTCAAGCATTCCGTACAGATAGTATTCCTCGCTATCCAGTTCCTTGATCCCCGCTTCCTTAGTGATCTGATCGAACCAAAACTTTTCAGCAGTAGTCAGATATTCTCTGTTGATATTTTTAAGCCCTTGGTCAATTTCACCCCGGGTGTAAGGTAAAGCCGTGGGATTCAGATCGGTAAAATGTCCCCGCTGCTGTAAATTTTTGATGTACGTATATACGTGATTATCGAGATGAATGACCTGATTTTTTTGGGCTTGTACATCCACCAAATACGAGCTGAAAATGATCCCGAAAACCAAAAAAGAAATACTAAACTTTGAAAACATTTGGTCAGTTCTGTTATGATTTAAGAACCAATATACCACTATAATTCTCTTTGATTGTAGTGGTATTTTCATTTACAGAATGATTCACTCTGCTCTTTCAGCTCTTTTTCTAAGGCTGTTCATCAGGGAATCAAATCCCTTTTGGTTAATAATGCGCTGAAACTGACGGTTGTAGGAAGAAGCAGTAGATACATCATCAATCTCCATATCCGTGATTACCCATTCCCCATTTTTGTTTTCCATCTCATAATTAACCGGTGTTCTGACGTTTTCAAGCTGAGCCAGGGTTTCAACCCGTGCCTGCCCGTCATTAGCTTCAATAGACTGATAGGTTACCTGAGCACGATAAATATCTAATTTATTGAGAGACTGATCTCTTACAATGGTTGAGAAAAGATCGACAAATTCACGCCGTTCCTTTTCAGTAACGGAGTCAAAAGTATCGCCCAGCGCTTCCTGAGCCATAGCCTCAAAATCAATAATTCCGTTAATGATCTCCTTGAGTTCACTTCGCTGACTGTCAGTATATTCCGTGCCTTCAGGTCCCAAAAGCTCTTTGATCTGTTCATCTCTTTCTTCAAGCATGCTTCTTATTTCATCACTTGAATTTTGAGCAATGGTGTTTGCCGAAAAGAGAAAACCAATGATTAAAATTGTAAATGTAATCTTGAAAACTTTCTTCATGTTTTTATAGTCAATTTGTGATAAGAGTTGTTAACGGAATTCCGGCCGATTTATTCAATTTTGCCAGCGATGAATTGTATTCAAAGATATGCTGCTTAAGCTGAAGCTTGAGTTCCAGTTCTTTTCGCATGGCGTCGATCAGATCCTTTGCATCACCCATACCAAAATCATAGTCCAATTGTTCCTGTCGAAGCCATTGCTTTGAAGTAACCAGCGCATTATCAGTTTGCTCTACCTTCACATTTGCCAGTGATGCGCTGCGATAATTGTTGTTTACTTCCAGCAGAATTCCATCCTGAGCGGCATCTTTTGCATAGGTAACTTTATTCAATTCAATTTGAGAGCGCTCTAACGAAGCTTTCATGGAAAAGAAATTCAGATTTTGGCGGATAGTCAGCCCAAATCCTCCATTAAAGAGGTTGGTTGTATTTTGAATGAATGGATTCGATTGTCGCGGTCGATTTGGAGTGTTTGCAAAATTTATATATCCGGCTAAATATAATCCGGGAAGCTGTTGTTTCTTCATAGAAGATATATAGGTTTCAGTAGCTTCTTTCCCCATTTCCAGTGCCTTTAATTCCGGGCGATTTCCGAAGGCCGCATTTTGGTAGAACTCCCGGGTTTCTATGTTGCTTGCGATTGGATCCAAAAATTGTACTTCAGGTTCATATATCTCATTCTCATCATTCCTTAGTACGTAGTTCCAAGTTTCCCTGACAAAAGCCATATTCTCAAAGACCTCGGCCTTTTGAATCTCAAATTCTGACTTAAAGATCTCGAATTTAAAAACTTCAGAATCATCCAGATGGGAATCAGGATCATCTTGCATATCATTAAGCTGCCGTTCTATCTGATCCACAGTTTCCTGTGCCTCATTCAGTAAGCGTTCAATTTCAAGCGCAAGAACATAGCTGTAATAAAGGTCAAACAGGCGAAGCTCCAGACCTGACCTTTGAGCATCGAACCTATACTCTGCTGCATCAACTCCCAAACGTGCTGCTTCAACTGCTTTATTTATTGCCCCCCAAGTAAACACCGGCTGCGCTGCTGAAAGCTGAAAGCGGGTAAAGATAGCCCAATCCTCCCAGTCATTCCTGAGATTTGGATCAAGATAATATTCATCTTCAGGGCGATTGGGATCATCACTTTTAACACCCGGTACCAATCCATGCTGACTGTCGAAGGTCACACTTGGAATAAATCGTTGAGCTTTTGCCTGATCAACTCTGTTTTCGGCCAGGTCAACATCCTGACGCTCATAATCTATTTGACCGGAATTATTAAGTGCTTTACCAAGGAAGGTGTCAAAATCGATACTGAGCGTATCCTGTGCAAAAATAGAAATATTGAACACACATAAAATGCAAAGTGTAATAAGAGAGATTCGTACAGTCATAGAGGTCTTTGTTTTGAAACGTAACGAATGCATCATGATAATATTTAAAAACTGATATATAAAACAAAAATAGCCCCAAAAGGGGCTATTTTTAAAGCGGAGAGCGAGGGATTCGAACCCCCGGAGACCGTGAGGCCTCAATGGTTTTCAAGACCACCGCATTCGACCACTCTGCCAGCTCTCCTAATATTCTTCAATAAAATTAATTGTCGCTTAGTGCCTGAGCACCTGAAACAATTTCTGAAATTTCTGTTGTAATTGCGCTCTGTCGGGCCTGATTGTATTTCAACCTAAGCTCTTTCTCGAGATCCTTGGCATTTTCAGTTGCACTGTCCATTGCGGTCATTCGTGCGCCCTGTTCTGATGCATTGGATTCAAGCACGGCTCGCCATAATTGCATATTTAAATGCAATGGTAATAATCGGTCTAATATTGCCTGCGAATTCGGCTCGTAAAGGTAATCAATAGCTTGTTCAGATGCATTATCAGAATTGGTTTTTCCGATCTTTTCAGTATCGATCGGAAGAACTTGCTGAACTTTACGATTCTGAGCAATCACAGACTTGAATTCATTATAAGCGATGTAAACTTCATCAAATTCACCTTCTACAAATTTCTTCGTAGCTGACTCCATAATCGATGAAGTGGCATCGTATTGAATATCATCAAAAAAGCCCGGAAAACTTTCAATCACTTCATACTTACGTTTCTTGAAATAGGCCGTGGCTTTTTTTCCAATGGCTACCATTGATAGGTTTTTACTATCCAGATATTCCTGAAAGTTGCTGTGCAGTTGTTTCTCAACTTCTTTGAACAGATTGTTGTTGAAACCACCACACAAACCGCGGTCTGAACCGACAACGATAAACAAAACTTTTTTTACCTCTTTAGACTTACGCATTACCGGATTTGATGCGGTACTTGCACCGGTCAACCTACCTGCTACTTCTGCGATCTTAGAAGCGTATGGACGCGTTTGCGTCATACGATCCTGAGCTTTTCTAAGCTTTGCAGCAGCCACCATCTTCATAGCTTTAGTGATCTGCTGCGTATTATTTACAGATGATATCCGGTTACGTATATCTCGAAGATTCGCCATCAGTAGTAATTATTTAGTTGGTTGCTGTGATCTGATCAATAACTGAATTAGCGATCTCGATCAGCTTCTCACCGAAGGTGTCAGAAAGAGTTCCGCTACTTGCAAGAGCGTCCATTTCTTTTTCATACTTAAGACCTACCGTCTCAAGGAACTGAGCTTCAAATTCAGAGATCTGAGTCACTTCAAGCTTATTCAGCAATCCTTCATCATTCACTTTAAGCAGTGCGATCTGTTGCTCTACCGGTAGCGGCTGATATTCACCCTGTTTCAGCAACTCAACGGTACGCTCACCTGTTCTCAACTGAGCCTGCGTAGAAGCATCAAGATCGGAACCGAACTTGGCAAATGCCTCAAGCTCACGATACTGAGCAAGATCAAGCTTCAGGGTACCGGAAAGTTTCTTCATGGACTTAACCTGAGCAGAACCACCCACACGTGATACCGAAGTACCTACGTCAATAGCAGGACGGATACCCTGGTTAAACAAATCGGTATCAAGGAAGATCTGACCATCGGTAATAGAAATTACGTTTGTCGGGATATAAGCGGAAACATCACCGGCTTGTGTTTCAATAACAGGAAGTGCCGTTAAGGAACCCCCTCCTTTTACCTTAGGCTTGAGTTCTTCCGGAATGTTATTCATTTCCTTGGCAACTTTGTCATCATTAATGATCTTGGCTGCGCGCTCTAATAAACGACTGTGCAGATAGAATACATCACCAGGATATGCTTCACGTCCCGGAGGTCGCTTCAATAGCAATGAAAGTTCACGATAAGCAACAGCTTGTTTAGAAAGGTCATCATAGATCACCAAAGCATGTCGACCGGTATCACGGAAAAACTCCCCAATGGTAGCACCGGCAAAAGGTGCAATGTAACGCATCGGCGCAGATACACTGGCAGGAGCTGCTACAATAGTAGTGTATTCCATCGCTCCGTTCTCTTCAAGAACTTTACGGATATTAGCTACAGTAGAGCCTTTTTGACCAACAGCTACATAAATACAGTAAACAGGCTTATCTGTGTCCTGAGTTTCTTTTTGGTTGATGATAGTATCGATTGCAACCGCAGTTTTACCTGTTTGGCGGTCACCAATAATAAGCTCACGCTGACCACGTCCGATTGGAATTAACGAGTCAATTGATTTCAGTCCGGTTTGCAGAGGTTCCGCAACAGGTTCACGGTAGATCACACCCGGAGCTTTTCGCTCAAGTGGCAATCGTACGGTTTCTCCTATGATGGCGCCTTTTCCATCAATAGGATTTCCAAGTGGATCGATCACACGACCCAATAATCCTTCGCCAACATTCATAGAGGCGATATCATTGGTTCTTTTAACGGTGTGACCTTCTTCAACAGCACTTGATGAACCGAAAAGAACGATACCTACATTGTCCTCTTCAAGGTTAAGCACCATACCGGTAACACTTTTACCTTTTTGATCTTTTGAATCCGGCAATTCAACCAATTCACCTGCTTGTACTTTTGATAGCCCGTAAACACGAGCGATACCATCTCCTACCTCAAGAACGGTACCTACATCATACGTATCAGCTTCATTATCGAAACCTGATAATTGTTTACGTAGTATGGCTGAAACTTCGTCTGGTCTGACTTGACTCATTGTATTTATCTGATTAAAAAAATGTTGTGATTTTATTCCTTGGCTGCGCTCAGGAATACATCTTCAAGCTGTTCTAATTTATACTTAACAGTGGCATTGATCACCGTATCATCAATTTTAACGGCCATTCCACCTTTAAGATCTTTCTGTACAGTTGTGGAGAGGTTCACCGTTTTCTTAGTGACTTTCTCCAGCGTTTGTTTTACCTCAGCAAGTTGCTTGTCATCTAATTCTCTTGCCACAAATACTTCTGCCGAGATGATCCCTGCATGCTCATTGTATTTATCTACAAAAGCAGTAACGATCTCATCCAACATATTCTGACGGTTCTTTCGGGCGATCAGTGTAATGTATTTATGCACCAGATCACTTACTTCATCCGCAAATATCGCGTTGAGTGCAGCAACTTTTTTATCGGGTTTGATAACCGGACTTCTCAGAAAAATAAGTAAGTCGCGAGAACTCTCGATGGTTCCTTTTATAAGGAGTACATCCTCGAGCGTACGTTCCAGTACGTCTTGTTCTTTAGCAAGCTCCAAAAGTGCAGTGGCGTAGCGGCGTGCCGCTTTAGATACCAGCATAAATTATTGTTAGTTTTTTGAAAGGTCGGATAGAAAGTTATCCACCAGCTTGTTATTCTTTTCATTATCAAGCTCAGCATCAATAATGATCGAAGCGGATTGAATGGCAAGTTTTGCCACCTCTTCTCTCAATTCTACCAAAGCCTGATTTTTTTCTTGCTCAATAGAGGTTCTTGCCTGCTCAATAAGTTGAGCGGCTTCCTCTTTGGCCTTACTAATTCTTTCTGTTCGGATCAATTCTGCTTCTTCTACGGCTTCCTTGCGAATTTGCTGAGCTTTCACTTCAGCTTCCCGCAGAGCTTTCTCGTTGTCTTTAGAGATCTGTTCTGCTTTTGCAATTGCTTGCTCTGCAGATTCTAAAGACTCCTTGATATTTCGCTCACGTTCCTGGAGCGCCGTCATGATTGGAGGTACGGCGTATTTTATCATCACAAAAAGGAAAGCAATCAAAGAAACTAAGATCCAGATCGCAAATCCAGTGTTAAATGAGAGTAGGCCACCTCCGCCTGCTAAAAGGAAAGTCATAGATAATTACCTATTATTGACCAATTCCAAGAGCAAGAAGAATACATATAACGGCACCAAGAAGGGCAACACCCTCAATGAAAGCTGCCGTCAAAATCATAGCGCCACGGATGTCACCGGAAGCTTCAGGCTGACGTGCAATACTTTCTGTAGCCGCCTTACCAATCATTCCGATTCCAAGTCCGGCACCAAGTGCTACGATTCCTGCGCCAATACCAGCTGCTAATAATCCCATAGTTCTGTTTGTTTAGTTAGTTATTGATTTATTGTTAGTTCAGTTAGCTGAAACTTCTTCAGCAATATGTTCTGTGTGATATCCTTCTTCTGCATGCTCGTGATCTTCGGCTGCCATCCCTATAAATACAGCGGAAAGCAATGTGAAGATATACGCCTGCAATAATGCTACAAAAACTTTTAAGGCATAAAGCACCACGGTCAATGTAACTGAGAAGATCCCAACTCCATAACCGGCTCCGGCACCAAATAAGTCAGCAAATATAAAGACCAACCCAAGAATAGCGATGATCATTATTTTTCCTGACAACATGTTTGCAAAAAGACGAATGGCCAGCGCAAAAGGCTTGGTAAACATCCCAAGTATCTCAACCGGAGTCAAGATCAAACGAACCCAGCCCGGAACTCCGGGGAACCAAAAAATATGTCCCCAATAATCTTTAGTACCACTGAATTGAGTGATCAAGAATGTCACAAATGCGAGTGTTGCAGTAACTGTGAGGTCAGCAGTTGCTGTTGCTGCCCAGGGTAACAGGCCAAAAAGATTCATAAAAGAAATTCCCATGAACATGGTAAACAAAAAGGGAACATACTTATCCGACTTGCGGTCATCAATATTCTCGCGGGCTACATCATCACGGATAAAGACAAAAAGAACCTCAAAAATATTCTGCATTGCACCTTGTGGTTCTACATTTCTACCAATACCACGCTTATATCTACCGGCAGCCATTAACGTTAGTATCACTGCTAATCCCATTCCCATCCAAAAATAGATGAGGTGAGATGTTATAGACAGGTCTAAAACAATTTTACCTTCACCTGCTGGCGCGATCACCCCTTCTTCATTTTCAGAAAAAACACCTGAATCCAAAGCAGATTTTGTTGTAAGAAAAACATTTAGATTAGATTCTCCGGAAGCATCCTCCCAATAAAAAATTCTTGGCAGATAAACCTTCCCGAATGGAGTTTTCAAATAGTCATGATCGGCTACAGTACCCATTACGTCGAGAACAGGCTCTTCGTCTTGCTCAGGCGCATTTACAGCGAATGTATTTGATGTGCTAATCGAAAGAAATAAAAGAGTTAAAAAAACTCGACGCAGGCTTTGAACCATTTTTTCTGCTACTCTTTTTGTAGAATTTTGTTAATAAAAATCATTTCCGTTACAGATTGGCAAAGATAGGAAATTATAAAACTAACTGTAAAGTAGAATTCATCAATTTTTGTTACTCCGATCAAAATTCCGAACAAAGCAAGCACGAGTAAAAACCTGACTGCTATAGAGAAGAAAAATATCTGAGTAAACAGCCTGTTTTCAACATGTTTGAAGGAATCAAAGACCCAGGCACTGCTGCTTACAAAGATAGCGCTGAGCATCACCCCGGACAAAACTGCTACCCCCTCTTGTTCACCCATACCAAAAAAACCAAGACTTAAGAGCATGAGTAGTCCTGAAAACAATAAGGTCCCCTTTAAAACAGAGTTATTTAATTTGATCATCATCCCTTTGATTGAGCTTTTTATTGATCCGGGCGATCATAAGCCCAAAAGTTACCATGGCAAGCAACACTCCCACTAATATGAACATGGGAGATGTATCTAAATAGTTATCCAGCAAATAACCGGCCAGTATTGGGATTGCGAGAGATGCTGCGATCTCAGCGCCCAATCCCAGGTATTCAGCATATTTTCTGGGTAGAAAATTTTTACTCAATGAATCAGGACGGGCTCTTTACTTTGGTATCTCCTGCATAATCAGCATCGCTTTTCTCTGAAATGGACTTAGCATCAGATCCCATACGGCACGAACCGTTGATCTGTGCGCCTTCTTCCACAATAAGCGTTTTGGTATAGATATTACCATCAATGATCGCGCTTTCTCGCAGAGTAAGTTTTCCGGATACTTTTACTTCGCCTTCTACCTTGCCTGCAATATCAGCATCTGAGGAAGTGATATTACCTACAACCTTGCCATTTCCGGTTACAATCAGTTTTCCTTTAGAAACCGCCTCACCTTCTACAGTTCCCGCAATACGGATATCTGTTTGAGAATTAAGGTCACCTTTGAGTTTAGTACCTTCGCTGAGAATATTTACTGCCGGGGAGTGATTTGAATTATCAGACACGTTATTTGTGGATTTCTTAGAATTTAACATACTTCATTTATTTTATTAAATAGACTTCAGGATTCTGAGGCACTCCATTCTTCCATATTTCAAAATGGAGGTGAGGTCCTGTACTCAATACTCCGGCATGACCAATTTCGCCAAGAATATCTCCTTTTAGTACAAGGTCGCCTTCCTTCTTATTTAATTTTGAAAGGTGCTTATAGGTCGTAACCACACCCTCGCTGTGTTGTATGGATATTACATATCCATTGTTAATTGTCCAACTACTATTAAAAACGGACCCATCTGCTATATTGATCACAGGTTCTCTATTTTTAGTAGCGATGTCCAAGCCGTAATGCTCTTCATCAGGTAAATATCTGCGGGTCATTGTACCCTGTACCGGATATTTGCTTGGGAAATTAGGTGCTGTCTTTGACACATTTGAGAATAAGATCTCATTCTGTGAAAGTCGTTCAAAGGTACCTGATTGTTCAAAAGATATAAAATCATTATTCTGAAGCGGATCGACAGCATTGAAAAAATCATCAAACCTTTGATCCATAGCCATAGTAGTATCTATACTAAGCCTAATGATGTTTTTCATCTCTCTGAGCTGAATATCTCGCTGCCTGAGCGAATCTTCAAGGGCAATGGCTTTTTCTGAAACTTCTAAGATCTGCGCTCTAATGTCTGCATCATCCGTACTGTATAACAGTCCGCCAAGAGGCGTGAGCATAAATATAAGCGCCACAATTCCTGCAAAAGAAAGTGAAATAGCTAAAATGAGACCAAATAACCCATTGGGATACACCTTGTAGGAATTATCCTCGTCAGGCTTGGAATCATCAAGCAACATCACCGTGATCTTTTTACGGCGCTGTTCAAATAATTTTTTAAGTAGATCTACCATTTCACATCAAGTTAAACAATAGCTATAAATTATTGGGATGAAATTTTGTCAAATATTTGAGCAAGATCTCTAGTGATACTTCTTCTATTAAATTGCTCGATAAATTCTTGATCAGCTTGAGGTAAACTTCCTGATTTCCATTTTTTATAAATGCTTTCCAATTGCTGAATAATAACCTCTTCTGAAGTAAGGTCTCCAAAAAAACCTGCTCCGTATTCATTTATCAGCCTAGATGAGGCACCCTCATGAACAAGTCCTAAAATTGGCTTTCCGGTTCCAAAATATTCAAATAGCTTTCCACTTTTAATCTGTTTGTGAGATGCCTTGAAATTCGAGACCATCCATAATACATCGGCCTTTATTAAATTAGCAACTGCTACATCATGAGTAACATAACCATAGTCCGTTACATTTTCTTTTAATCCAAGTTCCACCAAAAATTTCCTTATTCGCTCGTCAAGTCCCCCCTGAAAATGTAAATGGACATCCCGCATATTAATTGCTCCTCTGGAGCCTGCCTTTTTTAAAGCACTTAAAAATTTATCCGGCTGATTCTGCTCATAAAATATTCCACTATAAAGAAAATTCAGCTTTCCTTTTTTATAGTCCAGGGTTTCCTTGTTATCTAGATTACTAAAATCTTCAGGATCATACCCATGTGGTACTTCATAATTTGTGACATTGATTTCCGGATAATTAGACTGAATATCATGAAGCATAAACGAATCTAACCCAGTTATAGCTTGAGCAATTTCTAAGCTGAATTTTTCCATTCTCTTCATAATCCCTTTCTGCCACCCAAACATATCATCCATAAAATGATTATTAAGCCACAGATCTCGATAATCAAGTACCAATGGGATTTCGCTTTTCTGGCTTAGCTGTGCCGCAGCCATATGATTACTAAAGGGCGGTGCCGTACTGAATATAAGATCGATCTTCCTTCCCTGAATGACCTCCAAACCTTTTTCTACAGCGGGTTTTATCCATCCCTTTTTATTATCAGGATACATAAAAAGACGCAAGAATCTACGAGCTGTTTTCGAAAGAATATTCGGGATTTGTGTTTTCTTAGCTGAAACTGACCAAGTTCCTAAATGAAAAAGTGTTTTGGGACGTATCCGAATAATTTCAGGAGAGATCTTTTTTAACTCGGCTTCTAAACTTTCATCAAAATAAGGGTACATACCCGGCTCGGGACAAAGAACGATCGGATTCCATCCAAATTCCCGCAAATACTTTACAAATTTAAGCGGACGCTGCACCCCACTCCCTCCCATAGGCGGAAAGTAATAAACAATGAAAAGTACGTTTTTCATGCCGGACAAAGCCGATCAGGAAACCGAATAGTTGGGCGCTTCCTTTGTAATCTGCACGGAATGTGGGTGACTCTCTCGGTAAGCTGCGGCAGAGATCTGGACAAATTCTGCATTCTTCATTTCTTCAATTGTAGATGCACCCGCGTAACCCATAGCGGCGCGAAGTCCTCCGGTCATTTGATGAACCACTTCTCCCAAATAACCTTTAAATGGAACACGACCTTCAATGCCTTCCGGTACCAGCTTACTGATATCATCTTCCACATCCTGAAAGTAACGGTCTTTCGAGCCTTTATTCATTGCACTTATACTTCCCATTCCGCGATATGATTTGTACTTACGGGATTCATAAATGATGGTCTCTCCCGGACTTTCATCCACACCGGCAAACATCGAACCCATCATAACTGCATCAGCGCCACCCGCAATGGCTTTGGGAATATCTCCGGTTTGTTTGATACCACCATCAGCGATCAATCCAATTCCTTTCTTGCGGGTAAACTCTGCTACTTCCATCACTGCACTCAGCTGAGGAACACCAACACCTGTTACCACCCGTGTGGTACAGATTGAACCGGGGCCAACCCCAACTTTCACTACATCAGCACCGGCTTCAGCCAATGCCTCTGCTGCTGCTCTGGTTGCAATGTTTCCACCGATCACATTCAGGTCCGGATAAGCCTTTTTGATCTTCTTGATCGTGTCTAAAACTCCCTGTGAATGACCGTGAGCTGTATCTACCGTGATAGCATCAACACTTGCAGCAACTAAGGCATCCACTCTATCCATGGTATCAGGAGTAACTCCCACAGCTGCACCAACTCTCAGTCTCCCCATTTCATCTTTACAGGCATTAGGAAAATTCTTCTTCTTCTCAATGTCTTTGAAAGTGATCAAACCCACAAGCTTGTTATTCGAATCTACAATAGGAAGTTTCTCAACTTTGTAGTGCTGAAGGATCTGTTCGGCTTGTTTCAGATTTGTTCCTTCTTTGGCTGTATACAATTTCTCGTGCGTCATGATGTCGCCAAGTTTCTTGCCCAATTCAGACTCAAAACGTAGATCACGATTGGTTACAATACCGACTAAGATTCCGCCATCATCTACGATCGGGATCCCTCCAATTTTCTGCTTTTTCATAAGGGCCCGTGCTTCACGAACAGTTGCTCCTTCCTTTAGCGTCACAGGATCAACGATCATTCCACTTTCACTTCGCTTTACCAGACGAACATGCTCGGCCTGATCTTCGATACTCATATTTTTATGAAGCATCGCGATCCCACCTTCACGGGCAAGTGCAATAGCCAGTCGGTATTCCGAAACTGTATCCATGGCCGCACTTATAATGGGAACGTTAAGCTTGAGCGTGGGTGTGAGTTGAACCGTAGTGTCTACTTCGCGAGGGAGAACTTGAGAGTAATTTGGCACAAGGAGTACATCATCATAGGTAAGTCCCTGGCGCGTAATCTGTTTGAAGGGAGAAGAGTTGTTCATTTTTTGCATCAATGAAAAAGTTTGGCTTGCAGTTTTTCAAAGATACAAACTTTCCCTTGGAACTACTTAATGAGTTTTCTCAATTGTAGCCATTCACAAAAAGAATAGAATAGCTCTTCAACTTCAAATTAATTCTTATAGCGCCTTCACTTTTAAAGCCTTAATTGCAGCTTCCAGCGAACAGATTCCATCCTGAAAGCAGCTTACCCAATAGTGAATGGACTCTCTTCTGCGTTTCACAAAAGGGTCACATGATGAAAAACGGCCTTTGAGCTCATCTACCATAAACTTGACATCGTTATGGATCTCGATCTTCAATTCGTCAGGAAGTGCTCCCCAGCCCATTAAATTGAAAGCCTGCTGCATCTCATTGTATTCTTCGATGCTTTCCTGCTGAATTCGATTTAGTACCGGAACGGCAAAAAGTGCTTGAGCTTTATTTTTTTGCGGGGTAACTGAAAGTGCGTTGCTTGTCATGATCTTTGGGTTTTGTTTTATGATTTACCCAATGATAATGACAGTGAGTGACAGCATAGTGTCATCCCTAATAAATTATTTTTTATTAAAAAGTTGATAAGTTGATCTGCCTGATTTGAACAGTAAAATTTAAGGAGTCATAAGCCTATCCGTGTTACATTTAGATTAGATATGAGCATATGAGAAAAACATTATGTACATTTAATTATGTACATAAATGAAATTTAAGATCATGAAAAAAGTACCTGTAAATAAAGTCAGAGATCAGTTAGCCAAATATCTAACCGAGGCAGAGCGTGGTGAGGAAGTGGTTATCACCAAGCATAATAAGCCTGTAGCCAAGCTAGTAAGTTATGATGAGCCGATAAAAGAGAAGAAATTCCCTGATATGGAAGAGTTTCGAAACAATCTCAAAGTAAAGGGCTCTGTTCTGGATGCTTTAATTGAAACCAGAAATGAAGAGAGATTTGGCCCGGAATAAAGTATATATAGATACCAGTGCACTGATTCCCTTCTATTTTAAGGAAAAATTTAGCCCGGTTGTGCAACAACTGTTTGAGTCAGATTATTTCTTTTGTTTAAGCGATCTTTCCAAAATTGAATTTTATTCCTCTGCTCGCAAAAAAGTTAGAATGGGAGATACTACCGAAGCCGAGATAAAGAAGGTATTCCGTTTATTCGATTCACATATTGACCAACAAATATTTTCCATTATTGATTTGAATACTAATCATTTCAGTTCAGCTTCAGAAATCATCAGATCCACATCAAAACCATTGCGCAGCCTTGATGCTATTCACTTGGGAATCGCGTACTCAGAAAATTTATTGGTTATTAGCTATGACAATATATTTTCAGAAACTGCTACTGAATTTGGGATCGAAGTAATAACTAAATAAAAATTACTCCGGATAAATGCTCTTCTTGGCCGCCAGCAAGGTATTCTTCATCAGCATCGCCACCGTCATGGGGCCAACGCCTCCCGGAACAGGAGTTATCCAGCTTGCTTTCTTTCTCACGGATTCAAAATCTACATCGCCTACAAGTTTGTAGCCTTTCTCAGAGTTTTCATCGGCTATCCGGTTTATTCCAACGTCAATAATAACCGCTCCTTCTTTGATCATTTCAGCTTTGATGAGGTGAGGCTGTCCGGCCGCAGCAATTATTATATCCGCAGAAATAGTATGCTGTGTCAGGTCTTTGGTGTATTTATGGCAAATGGTAGTCGTTGCCTTACCGGATGCATTTTCCCGCGAAAGCATGATCGCCATTGGGGAACCAACAATATTACTGGCTCCTACCACTACGGCATGTTTTGCTTTTACCGGAATACTGTAATGTTTAAAGAGCTCCATAATTCCGGCCGGTGTGCAGCTTCTGAAACAAGGCTGATCTACGGTCAATCTTCCAACATTCATGGGGTGAAATCCGTCTACATCTTTGCGATGATCGATGCTTTCAATTACATCATGGGAAGAAAGGTGATTTGGAAGCGGCAGCTGAACTAAAATTCCATCCACGGAATCATCCTGATTGTATTTTCTGATAATGGATTTAAGCTCTTTGGCAGAAATAGTGTCCTGCAAGATCTCGGTGTGGGTTTCAATTCCTACGTCTTCACAAGCCCGGGTTTTAGCGCCGGTATATACTTTTGAGGCAGGATCATCCCCAACTAAAATTACCTGCAAAAAAGGAGCTCGATTTCCCTTCGCTTTCCAGTCTGTTACGTCTTCACGAACACGATCTCTTACTAATCCTGCTACCTTTTTCCCATCAATTAATTCTGCACTCATGTTATCGCTCTATATTATA
Organism: Gracilimonas sp.; assembly: GCA_040904925.1. Classification (GTDB taxonomy): domain Bacteria; phylum Bacteroidota; class Rhodothermia; order Balneolales; family Balneolaceae; genus Gracilimonas. The sequence continues at coordinate 202,964 of JBBDSP010000025.1, forward strand.
TTTTTTCATTTTATTGTAAATATGGCTTCGTTGAATGCCAATGGCTTCTGCGGTTTGAGAGATATTCCAGTCATTTTTTTCAAGCTGTTTTACCAAAAACAGGCGTTCTGCTGTTTCTTTAAAATCCTGAAAGTCATTGGTTTCATCCGCAAGGTTCCCCAGATCATTTGCCCTCAGGTTTCTGGGTTTCAATACTTCTTCGACCGTTTTTTTATCGATCAGATCATCTCCTGCTAAAATACCCAATCGCTCTACCGCATTTTGTAGTTCACGTACGTTTCCGGTCCATTCTTTTTGTTGAAGGGCTTTTAAACCATCTTCCGAAAATGAAACCGAGGAAAAGCTGATGTCGCGTTCCTGAAGGTTTCTCAAACAGGCTGTTGCAATTTCAGGGATATCCTCCTTACGATCCCGAAGTGGGGGCACTTTTATAGGTATCACACTGATTCGATGAAACAGATCTTCCCTGAAATTTCCTTCTTTGATCTCTTTTTCCAGGTCTTTATTAGTTGCTGACAAAATGCGGACATCCACAGAGATAGATTCATTTCCGCCTACGCGAGTGATCTTACTTTCCTGCAATGCGCGTAATACCTTGGCTTGTGCATCTAGGCTCATATCACCGATCTCATCCAGAAATAAAGTACCTCCATCCGCTTGTTCAAACTTTCCCATTCGTTGATCAGAAGCTCCCGTAAAGGCACCTTTCTCATGGCCAAAAAGCTCGCTTTCAAATAGCTCGGCTGGAATGGCAGCACAATTGACTTCAACAAACGGCCCTGCACTTCTCGGGCTTTTCTCGTGGATCCATTTTGCCACCAGCTCTTTCCCCGTTCCATTTTCTCCGGTTATAAGTACCCTTGATTGTGTGGGCGCTACTTTTTCTATCAGGGATTTAATCTTACCTATTGCCTTACTTTCCCCAATGATCTCCTGAATCTTGGGAAGCTTCTTTTTGATCTGCTTGTATTCCTTTTCGAGATTTTGTTGCGATAAAGCATTGCGGACGGCAACTAGTAATCTATTCAGATCCGGGGGTTTTTCAAGAAAATCATATGCCCCCATCTTAGTTGCTTCTACTGCAATTTCAATGGTTCCATGGCCTGAGATCATGATCACCGGAAATTCATGGCCTGCTTCACGAAGATTTTTCAGCGTTTCTATGCCATCCATTCCCTGCATTTTAATATCAAGGAACATCAGATCGACCTTATTCTCATCCAAAAAATCCAGTGCCGCTTGTCCGCTTTCTACGGTAGAGACTTCATAATTCTCGAACTGAAGAATTTCCTCTAATGTATTCCGAATGGCTTTTTCGTCATCCGTTACCAATATGTGGGCTTTTTTGTCGGGCATGGACAAAGCTAATCAATATTTATTATACAGATGCATCAAAATCTGCTCGTGGACAGCATCTATCGGGCGTACTTTTTCTGAGATATAATTATTGGTCGCTATACTCACAATAAGCTGCTTACCGGACACAGTTTCCAGGTAACCACTGAGTGTACGCACCCCTGTTACAAAACCGGATTTGCCTTTGAAATTGTTATAAAGTGGAGTACCCTTCATTCGGTGCTGTAATGTTCCGTCTATCCCGGCTACCGACATACTGCTAAAATACGCATCAAAATCCGGATGGTCTTTCATTTTAACCAACACATCCGATATATAACTTGTCTTGTTGAAATTGCCGCCGGCCATTCCGGAACCGTCATTCATCTGAACATAGGTAGTATCAATACCCATACCATAGAGAAAACCTCGAACCTGTTTTATCCCATGTTCGAACGATCCGGGCTGCTCTCCTAAATCAGCTGAGAGCTTTTTGGTCATCATTTCAGTGTAAAAATTATCACTTTCTTTGTTAGCCCATTTGATGAGTTCAGACATTGGTTTGGAACTATGCGTTGCCAAAACCTGCATAGATTCCGTTTGCTGATTTTCGCTGGAAACCACTAAAAATCCATCCACCTCAATTCCATTTTTGATCAGGAATTTTTTAAATGAATCCAGAAAGAACATGGGAGGATCGTTTATAGAAAGTGACTCATCTTCGTAATAGGCCTGGGGTAAGGTGCTTCCCAAAACAATTCGGTTCTCCCCGAAATCCCGCCGATAATACTCATCATAATCGATATTTGGATTGGTGATCACCTGCTCGTTTATGAACTCAACATAGTCGGTACTGTCCGGGAACCAGGTGATGCGCGGAATATCTCCAATCTCACCATCTGCAATCACTTCCAGATCAACGGCATTGTTGTTGAAGGAAAGCGGACTGATCTGAACACCATAGTAAAAAGACATATCGTACCAGTCCCACCCTTTCGGATAGATCTGTTCATCAAACAGAGATACATCTGCGATCAAATTACCATCAACTCTGTTAATACCCCGGTCCTGAAGCTGCTCCAAAAATACATTAAAGACATGATACCGATCGTCATCATACAGATCTCCGCTGATGGATGGGTCACCACTTCCTTTAATGATCAGGTTTCCATTCCACTCATCTCCTGATAAAGCACCTTCACCGTAAATATTAGTCTCATAGCGAAATTCTGCTCCAAAGTGATCCAGTATCGCTGCAGTGGTGATCAGTTTTTGGTTGGATGCAGGGATTATGACTTTATCAGAATTCAGGCTTTCAAGGATATTCCCTTCATCGTCTCTTACTGTGACTGACCAAAATGCCTCTTGGTTAGGCGCATTATTTATGGTAGTCGGAATTGTTTGCGCATAGATGGGTTCCGCCAAAACTGCGAGAAGTAACACATAGATAAAGCGGAAAATGAGCTTCATTTAACTGACAAAATATTTTTCTTCTTCTTCCTTAAAAGCATCCAATATGTTTTCCGTTGAAGAGCAGTTAAGGATTTTTTCTCTGAACGATCCGCTGTTCATAAGTCGCGAAATACGACTTAAGAGCTTTATATGCTGACTATTGTTCGATTCCGGTCCTACCAATAAAAAGACCAGCCGTACCGGCTCATCATCAATGGAATCAAAATTCAGTGGTTCCTTAAGGAGGGCAAATGCGGCATGATTTTCGGTCACAGCTTTGGTTTTTGCGTGCGGAATGGCGAGTCCTTTCCCTACCCCTGTTGACATGATCTCCTCACGTTCAAATACGGCTTTTCTTACCTCTTCAAGTTGTTCCTTAGACTCAAGTTTCTCCTCCAGGGCATCAACAAGGGCATTAATGAGCTCCTTTTTTGATCCAACTACAAAGTTTGGAAGTACAGTAACCTGATCTAACAACGAAAATAAATTCATGCAATAATCCTTAGCAATAAATGATAGAGTTGACAGCTCTCGAATATAGGCACCGAACAGACAATCAATCAAAGATTAATTCGATTGATTTTAGAATGAAGTTATGCCGGATTTATTTTTTAATCATTAAAATAAAATCATTTAAGTTTTTACCTCTTTCTTTACTGATTTAGGGATTTGTACATATTTTTCTACCTCATCAATTAACTCCTGGAAAATGTCAATAGGTGAAAAATTAGCTTTTCTATAAACAGGAATTCTTACCATTTTTCTTTTTCTAAGACCATAAAAAGCATTTTGCCAGATCAAGCCCTCTCTTGCTCGATTTGAATTATCTTCTATAATTTTTTCAAGTACTCCTCCTTTAATTTGATTAGAAGAAGGATATTCAGAATCGCTAATTTCTTTGATAGTTGTATCAAAAAAAATACTATCGGGATTGTCAGTAAGTTTAACAGCTCTACAATATCTCCTTATTTCCCAAACTGCCTTATCAAAATAACTTAATTTTAATCCATCAATAATGATTGTGTTATCTAAATAACGACTAAGACCGTATTTGTTGAAGACTTCAATCAGCTTTTGAGTCGAATCACTTATGGACAAATCAAATGGAACTTGTTCCAACTTATTCTGTGCTTTCTTAAGATCGTGACTAATGTTCCGTGCTTTTATTCGATTAAACAAAAGAATTGCTTTGAAATATTTTTCTAATGCCTGTAAACCAGACCAATAAAACTGAGGAATCAACTTAGCTCTATATAAAAGTCTTGCAGAAATATAATCTTGGTCTGCCATGTCTCTGAAGCATCTTTCAGCGAAATCATCAATCTGATCATTTAGAGGAATTTTAATATTCATCAGCATTCTTTTTTCAAAATTTCGATTCTTGACATCTTCAACATTATAAAATTTAAAATTGCATTATTATCTCCCCTGTCAATAACCCGCCAAAATCCTTAAACTTGGTTATGCAATGGATTCGAAGTACCCTCACTATTTTAAAGAAAGATCTGCAGATCGAACTGCGTACCCGTTTTGCATTTAATATGGTGCTCGCATTTGTTGCAGCTTCAATGCTGCTGGTCCTTTTCACACTTAGAGCCGATCAGCTTGAACCGGGACCAAAATCGGGTTTGGTTTGGATCATTATCCTGTTTGCAGCGTTATCGGCTCTTAGCCGAAGTTTTATCGCTGAAACTGATAAAAAAACCTTCGACCTCCTCAGAATCTATGCAGAGGGAACCACCGTTTATACCGGAAAATTATTATATAACTTTCTGTTCACCCTTTTTATAAATACCGCTACCTTTGCTGGATATATCTTTTTAATGAATCTGAGTATTCAATCCTGGTCTGCTTTTTTGGTGATGCTTTTTGTCGGCACAGCAGGGCTATCGGGAGTTGCTACTATGACCGCTGCTGTGGTTTCACAAGCCGATCGAAAAGGAGCCATTTTTTCTGTACTTAGTATACCGCTATTTATGCCGCTTGTGCTGCTATTGGCAGATATCAGTAAAACGGCATTTGTGAGTGGCGGAGACGGATCATTGAATAATATTACCGCATTGATAGGATTTGCAGGAGTAACCATTACTGCCGGCATTCTTTTATTTGAATACATTTGGGAGGAATAGCTGCATATGAATATAAAATTTGGAAACCGGCGTATAATTGGCCAAAAAAGGGCTAAAGAACAAGTAGAGCGAATCCTGGCTTCAGACCGTATAAGTCACGCTTATTTACTTTCTGGTCCTGCCGGGATTGGGAAAACTGCTTTTGCCCTTGCTTTGGCTGAAGCCATTAACGGGATCGATCACCTTACGGATCTTGGTGAGCACAAAACCTCCAAAAAATCATCCTGGTTCACTCATCCCGATATTCATGTTTTTATCCCCAGACCGACTTCTGCAAAAACTGAAGACCTCAGAGATCGACTAGAGCTCTTGAATAAAGATCCCTACGAGATCATAAGCTTTTCACAGCGGCCTTCTCTGGATGATGAGTCTTCCAAAAATCTCCAGGCATTTTATCCCATTGATTATTTTCGGGAAGATATCCGCCCCATTGCAAAGCTAAAACCTAACGAAGGAAACCGTATTGTGATCATCTTGACTCAGGTTGAAACGATGCGGAAGGAAACGGCCAACGCTTTTCTAAAATTACTGGAAGAACCTTCAGACCGGCTCATGTTTATCCTCACTACAGAAAGCTATGAGAGCCTGCTTCCTACTATCACTTCACGCTGTCAGCATATTCCTTTGGGAACCTTAAAAGACAAGGAAGTGGAGCAGGGACTGATCGAAGTAGATGGTTTAAAACCTGATGAAGCTGCCTATCTCGCCCGGGTTTCCGGCGGGAATTATGCTATGACCCGCTTTTTTGATATCGATAAGCTTAAGGAAAACCGCGACTCTGTGGTTGAATATATGCGAATGGCTTTCAGTCAGGATGCAATTGGACTTTCAACCCTGGTACAAGACTGGCAAAGCTCAAATAACATTGAGGGATTGATCTCGATCACCAATCTTATTGAGATGTTTATCCGTGATCTGATGGTGTACCGCGAAACTGAGAATAAGAAATACATCACAAACATAGATCAGCTGGAAGCCATACAGAAGTTTGTAAAATCGCTGGATGATGCCCGATTGGAAGAAATGATCAGTCAGCTTGATTCCTTCCGCCCGGCACTTCGACAAAATGTGAATCCAAAACTCATATTTATTGTTTTAGCTTTACGCTTCTCTCCACTGATGCGTGGGCTTGATCCTATCATACCGGAAGAAGAAAACTGGAAACATGTACCTGCTTTTACAGAATAATGAGTGAAATTATCTTTCATAAAATGCAAGGAGCCGGCAACGACTTTGTGGTCATTGACAACCGCAAGTACGGTTTTGAGCTGGAGGAGATCATCCGGTTCACCCCAAAATTGTGTGACCGGAGATTCGGAATTGGCGGAGACGGAATATTAGTACTTCAGCCCGCTCAACGGGATGATGTGGATTACACTATGATCTACAGAAACGCCGACGGAAGTGATGCAGGTATGTGTGGAAACGGTGCCCGTTGTCTTGTCCAGTTTGCCTTTAAAAATGGGTTTGGAGCTACACAAACCTTCAACGTTCACAAAAATGTATATGAGGCTGAAGTTCATAAAGATGAAAGCGTGAGTGTGCATTTTCCCGTACATGTAAATACCAAAGATCTACAGCTTAATGGTTTAGACTTGATAAAGGCAGATGCTGCAACCGAGCATCTGGTCAGATTTGTAGATGAGCAAGAATTGGATAATGAAGAGCAATTGGTAAAAACCGGAAGTACATTACGTTATCACAAGGAAGTTGAGCCACCGGGAAGTAATATCAACTTTGTGCATTGCCACGATAAGCATTCCATTTCGTTGCAAACCTATGAACGAGGTGTTGAAGATTTAACGCTTGCCTGCGGAACAGGAGCATTGGCTTCTGCAATAGCCACACATCATCATCTAAAAAGCCAAGAAACTCACTCAAATTTTGAGGTTAATGTTAAGGGAGGTAGTCTGCGAGCTTCTTTCAACTTTGAGCCTGATACAAATACTTATCATCAATTAATTCTAACCGGTCCGGCACATTTTGTTTTTAAAGGCTCTGTTTCCATTTAACATCATAGGTATCGTATTGCTTCTCGGAGGCTGTTCTGCTGGCATTTCTACCACTGCTGACACCGTACCAACAGAGCGCTACATCAGCAGATATCTGGTTCCCAACCAATTACCGGCTCCGGAAACCATCAAAAGTATTCAGCTTTACAGAACCGGGAGTGTGAATAATCCACCTATCATAGAACTAGAGACCAACCAAAAGCTGACTCTAGCCTTTGATGAGCTGACAGACCTCTCGGGACAATTCAGGATTATATTTACTCATCATGACCGAGACTGGAATGAAAGTAATATTCCCCAGGATTGGTATTTAGACGGTATGAATGAATTGATTGTGGGTGGAGGGAATAAAAACCAGCTATCAAGCCCAAGCTACTTCCATTACGAAACTGAATTTCCAAACCAACAAGTTCAATTCAAGATCAGTGGAAATTATATGCTTCATGTAGTCGATTTTACTACAGGAACGCGACTGTTTTCACTGCCTTTCTATGTAACAGAAAATACCGGCGAAATGAGGTCCCGGGTCGAAACGAAATATAATGCAGGACCGCGTGGACAAGCTGTCGATCGCCCATTCAGTGAATTCATATATCCCGATTTCGTTGAATATCCCCAATTCGACCTTAGCTTCTATTTTGCACAAAATCGCTTTTGGGGTGATAGAAAACAATCTGAAAACTATGACTTTAGTGAAGAGGATCGCACACAGTTTCATCTATCGGAAGAAAATGCATTCTCCTCTAATTTTGATTTCATTGGACTAAGACTGAATGAATTTTCAGTTGATGGCCGACAGATCATAGATTGGCACCCTGAAAAAACTCCTCCGGAAGTAGTTCTCAGGGAAGATATTCTAAATTTCAGCTCAGATCCTTCCAGGGGATGGGGTGCTTCATTTGCCAATCCCAAAACTTCTGAAAATACACGATATGCCAATGTAAGATTTCGCTTTCAGGATGGTGGGCAATTTTCTGCATCTGACGGAGTGTACTTGGTGGGAGATTTCAACCAATGGATTCTGGAAGAAGAAAATAAACTCACCTACAATGAAAATTCAGGTTACTGGGAAACAACAGCCTTGATCAAACAGGGAACCTATACCTATAAATATGCGATCAAGGAAAACCAGGATGAGATCGATGATCTAACGTTGAGTGACACCATAACCAGACAAAATCAGGAATATACCAGCTTTGTATATTTTCAAGACCCGGATTACAGGTATCATCGATTGCTTCATGTTCAAACTTTCAGGTCAGGTTCCTGATACGGTGTTCATTAAAAATCGATCCCAATCGAGAAATAGTGAATTGGCTTACTTTTAAATCCTGATCCCTGATAAGGCCAGCCAACATCATACCTGAAAGGTAAGCCAAATACGATAGTTCTAAGTCCAAATCCACCACCTATCAAAAGGTCACCATCAAGATAAGGAGCTTCTCCGGATCCTACCACGTTTCCATTCTGATCACGAACCTGATACGTTCCAATCTGTTCTTCTGCTACTTTAAAATCCAGCTTAGCATCGTTAATGATCGGATTACCATTACCATCTGTAAGTCCATAATCAATTCGCTCGCCCCAAGCAGAGCCTACATCCAAAAAGGCGGTACCTGTTAGATTGTAAAGCGGAAGAATTGGGAAAGCTCCGGGAACGATAGCAGCAAAAAGTGGGAACCTGAACTCAGCATTGATCAAAGAGAAATTACTTCCGTAGATGCTGTTATAAGCATAACCACGCACCGGTAAGGCAGGGACAGTAAAAAAGCTATCTGTCAGTTTATCATAAGAAAGTCCATTTTGATTGAACCGCTGATTGATCCACCCTAATCTCCCACCCATAAAATAGGTTTGTTTATCAGGACCGACAGAAGCGGCTCCGGATGCTCTCATAGCAACGCTGTAGCGGGCTCCCAGATTAAAGTACTTTCTGTAATCGGCAAGTACAGATGCAAATTGAGGAGCATTTTCACCTACACCGGGACTTCCGGAAAAACCAATTGAATAGCGATTTCCTCCTCTTGGAGTAAGAAAGCCGGGCAACGTCTGGTCATTCGTAAAAATTACTTCAGGATACAAAAAGATACTTCTCTCATTGCCTGTAGAATTCTGCCCAACGGAATATCCTGAATACAGATCGCTTAGTGAACTGTAATCACGTGTAATTCCCAGCGTAGAAAAACCGGCATCAATACGCTTAAATTTATCAATGGGGTATTGTGCATTAACACCCCCACCAAATGTCCTAAAACGGATATTCTCACCAAAAAATGTTTGGTACTGCCGTGATGAATGGAAATATGAAAAATACCAGTTAGTACGATTTTTCATATACCCATACTGCAGGGAGTAATCGCTGTTCCTAAGATCGGAAACAAAATTAGTGCCCAATGAGATCTGATGATCTCCCAGAAGATCACTTATTATAAACTGAGTTAATGCATAGGAGCCGTAAGTAGAAGCTACAAATGTCGGATTATAGGAGATATCAGTAGAGAATTTCAGGCGATAATCTTTTGGCTGAAAACGGCCGTCTTCGGTAATATTATTTACCGGGTTAAAACTGATCACATCCTCCAGCATAAGGGTGGTATCCTGAATTACTTCTTCACTGAATACATAATTTCGGAAGTCGATCTCATCGGACTCTTCTTCTTCCTGGATCGTAGTGTCCGCTTGAGCCTCTGTAATTTCAGCTTCACCGGCTCCTGGTACTGCTTGTTCCTCACCAGATGCTGCTGCAGTTAGACCTGAAGCAAACATTTCTCGTGCATAACGAGTTGCAGGCACGCGTTCAGCCTGGGTTTCAGATGCTCTTCTTTGAGCCCAATAATTTTGTGAAAGCTCCTCAGATTTTCTTCGTTCAAACGGTGAACGCAGCAAAAACACATCCAGATACCCTTCGTTAATAGAGTTGAGGGCTAAACGGGAGCCGTCTGAACTTAATGAGATCTGAAAAGCACCGGTTTGTAAGTTTGTTAATGGAGTTGCTGTTCGTGTATCCAGATCAAATGAATAAATATTCTGTATTCCATTTCTGTCTGAAATAAATACTAAACGGCCATCTCTTGTGGCTTGTGGTGATTTCTCACTCCATAATGGCGTATCAGTGAGTCTTGTTGTGGTTCTGGAGTTTAGCCTTACCCGGTATATATCCGTTTGGTACATACTTTCATCACTTAGAAGGTCGTACCCAACATTGTAGCTATGCAATGCAGTTTTATCGCCACGATCTGAAGTGAAATAGATTGACTGAGAATCGGGACTCCAAACAGGTTGCGTATCAGAAAAGAAATCGCCGGTTAAATTAGTAATCTTCTCAGTATTAAAATCGTATACAAATATATCCTGATAAGGGCCAATATTTGCATCAAATGCAAGTTTTTGACCATCAGGAGACCAGGAAATGGAAGCGATGGCATCGATACTTGGAAACTCGATCTTATTCACTTTTCCCGACTCATAGTCAACAATAGCAATATCATCTCTGCCCTTCGATTTTGTTGATAAAGCGATCTTTCTGCCATCCGGAGACCAGGTGATATTTGGGTTGAGAATATTAAGCTCTTCAAACTCAGGATTATCTTCTCCCCTGATCACAGTTTTCAGCCTGCTACCATCAATGGCACTTATGGCAACTACATCGAAATATCCTCGTTTATTTGTAATAAAGGCTACTTTGTCACCTTGAGGAGAAATTGCAGGACTTGTGTTATAGGTTCCAAAATCACCTCTTTTTGTAAGTTGAGTTGCTATAAGTTTTATCCTTTCTCGCTCAGCTACTTCGGGATAATATCGTTCCTGTAAAGCATTTTCCCACACTTCTGACAGCTCTTCCAAGTTTAATCCCAACGACTGTTGTAAGCCTGCCTCAACACTTCGTAAAGATTTTATTCGCTGAAGGATCTCTCCGATCTTTTGCCTTCCATATTCCTCTGCAATAAAATTCCATAACGACTGCCCCCCTCTGTAAGCATAATACCCGCTTAAATATTGGATTGGGGGCAAATAGTTATTAATAACTGCATCCCGAATATACATATCCGTATTAGTATCCCAGCCTAAAGCCGTATACTCTGCCAATCCTTCTTCGAACCAAAGTGGAAACTGCAGCTGGATATTATTCCTGATAATGGAATTTATGGTACCGCCATAAAACATATCATTGAAAACAGCATGTACGAGTTCGTGATGAAGGGTTCGCCTGAAATCATTATAATCTCCTGCAAAGGGGACTGTCATACGGTTCTTCAGTTTATCAGTCACCCCACCTATTCCCTCAGAATTAACAGGCAAGTTAACGACGTTTGTCTGTGAGAAATCATTGTGAGAATCGTAAATAATAAGCGGAATACGATTTGATATCTCATGATTGAAATCTTCACTAAGCTGTTTATAAGCTGATTCAATGCTCTTGGCCGCAAATTCAGCTAACTCGTAATTTTTGGAACCATAATAATACACGTCAAAATGAGTAGACTGGAGATATCTCCACTCAAAATCTTCGTACTGTACCCTGTTCTTCCCAAACGAATAGTACTGTGCTGAGACAGGAACCGTGCTTGAGGCCAGAAATAAAACTATAAATGTTAAAACAGATAGTACGTGTATTTTCATATTACTAAAGATTACAAGTTACTTAGCTAACCCAAAATCAATTTGACGCTTTTGCATATTTGTGCTTTTAACACGAACCTTGATCTCATCGCCAAGCTGAAATTGTTTACCGCTTTTACGACCAACCAAAGAATGGCGTTTATCGTTGTAAACAAAATAATCGCTTTTAAGATCACTGATCCTGATCATTCCTTCACAGTAAATGTCTTTTAGGGTCACAAAAATTCCCCTTTCCATCACGCCGCTTATAATTCCATCAAATGTCTCGCCGGTTTTCTTACTCAAAAACTCAACCTGCTTCAATTTAACTGAATCACGTTCTGCATCAACAGCTACTTTTTCTCGCTCGCTGCAGTGTTCGCCATCTTTCTTAAGTTGATCGTAGGTGTAAACACGGGCACCGGCATTATATCCTTTCAATAACCTGTGAACAATTACGTCCGGGTAACGACGTATCGGGCTGGTAAAGTGTGCATAATGTCCAAAACCGAGACCAAAGTGACCAAGATTGTTTGGAGAGTATTCTGCTTTCGCCATCGCCCTCAACATCAATCCGTTAACGATATACTCCAGGCTTGTATTTTGTACTTGTTTTAAAAGTTCGTTGATTCTTTTTGGGCTGATCTTTTTCGCCGCATCAAATTGAATGCCAATTGGTTTTACCTGTTCGGCAATACCTGCAAGTTTCTCTGGATCCGGCTTATCGTGCACTCTGTAAAAGAATGGAAAGAGATCTTTTGAGCGCTTCTTATCAGATTTCTTCCTTAACTCCTCAACATGTGTAGCTACTGTTTTGTTAGCAAGAAGCATGCATTCCTCAATAAGGCGATTTGCAAAAATTCGTTCTTTAAGAATCACCTTAACCGGAGTTCCATCTTCATCCAATACAAATTTTGGTTCAGGATTATCAAAATCGATAGCCCCTTCTCTGAAACGTCTGTCCAGTAAAGTTCGGGCAAGTTCAGCCACCATATTCAGTTCTTTGCTGAACTTATGCTTTTTACCGTCTATCACCTCCTGTGCCTCTTCATATACAAAGCGCTGCTTAGAGTGTATCACGGTCTCTTCTACGGAATAATCAACCAGCTTACCATTTGGAGCAATTTCCATAAAACAGCTATAGGTCAGCTTATCTTCATTAGGCCGTAAACTGCACACGCCGTTACTCAATACTTCCGGGAGCATAGGAATCACCCTGTCCACCAGGTAAACACTTGTGCCGCGCTTATGAGCTTCTTCATCTAATACAGATTTAGGAGTCAGATAATGAGTCACATCAGCAATGTGTACTCCCAGATAATAATTGCCATTGTCCAGCATTTTAATACTCAATGCGTCATCAAAATCTTTAGCGTCTTCGGGATCAATGGTGAAAATATTCTCATCACGCATATCACGGCGTCTCTTAATTTCTTCTTCCGGAACTTCCAGCGGAATCTGGTGAGCGTATTCTTCCACTTCTTTAGGGAATTCCGCTACCATATCATTTTCTGCCAGAATGGATAGAATGTTGGCATCATTGGAGCCTGATTTTCCCAATACTGATTTTATTCTCGCTTCCGGCAATGCCTTTGGGTGAACCCAGTTCACCAATTCAAAGATCACTTTATCGCCATCTTCAGCTCCATTTACGTATTCAGGCAATACATAAAAGTTGGTATGAACCGATTGCGGATCAGCTTCGATCACAAAATTTTCTTTACTGACCTTAGACAAGGTACCTACATAAAAATCTTTACCGCGCTCAACAATCTCGAGGATCTTGCCCTGAGGCTGTCCGCTTCTATTATTCTTTCCGGTTATCCTGATCTTGACGATATCATCGTTTAAAGCTGTTCCCACATCTTTAGAAGAGATCATCACATCTTGTTCAAGTTCTTCAGTAATTACATATCCTGTTCCTCGAACTGAGATATCAATTTTACCTTCTAAAATATCACTACTTCCGGATGACTTATTCTTTTTGGGCTTTTTCTTGTTCCCCAAAAACACATAGTTATCCTTCCGGGTGATAGTATTGTCATTAGACAACCGGTTTAAGGATTTGTCTAATCTGTTAATTTCATTCTTACTCTCGAGACGCAGAACACTTATCATTTGTTCTCTCGTCAATTTATTGTCCGGGCTGTTCTTGATCAAATCAACGATCAGCTCTTCAAATTTACTTAGTCTTTCTTTTTTACTCATTAAAATATCTTTATGCAGGATCTCTGTCCCGTCTAATTTCTGTTAAATCTTCTTGATTCTGTTCTGATTCTGACTCTTTTTCACCGGACCCGAACAATTTCCTAAAAGGTGAGAATAAACGCTTAAAAAAATCATCCCAGGTATTAAAGCTTACTTTGGCTTCAAATCCTAACCCATTTATATCCTGAGATTGTTGTGACTGTTCGGTACTGCTTAATGTCCCAAAGCTAAGATCCTGACGGTGAAAGGCAGTCAATGCAAATGTACGATTGATCCTGTAAGTAGCTCCAAGGTCTCCGATGTTCGATTGCCGTCCTGTGATTTGTCCTTCTCGTCGCAGTATAAGTTTGTCGTTGTATAATCTAAGTGCAACCCCAAGATCAACCTGATTATAGGTATTTAGGTTAAAGTCTACATCTAAACTACTCAAATCGCTGTTCAATAACGAATTTACCTGATTTGATAACAATGGGTTAATAACCTGGCTGGACAACAGTGGATTCAGCACTGCTGCACTTCCGGAGAGGTTCTCACCAAATAAATTATTTTGAGTCTGACCTGATGATGAAACCGGTATAAAATTCCCCATAAGCATAAAATTAGCGGCTTGCAGCAGTTTCAAGTCTTCATCCCTGTTAATTGAAGCTATTTGTGTTGAAAGTGTAGAATTTTGTTGTGATTCAAAAGTATCGGGCAATCGGAAAAAGAAGTTATTCTCTATACTTGAAATAGTACCACCAATGTTAAGTACCAGGTCAACAGGAACACGTTGAGAGTTTTCAGGATCACTGGCGCTGTTGCTGCTTAGAGTAGTAATATCAGGCCGGGCACTGTAAACCGCATTTAAGTTATTAAAACGGGCATTTGCGGGATCTCCTTCCCAAACAATAGACCCTCCGGATTCCAGTTCAAATCGACGGGTAAAAATATCACCACTTACAAATTGATACCTTCCCCCTTCAATATCAAAGCGGCCAAACATAGATACTTCTTCATCCTCAAGTAATATTCTTAACCGGCCGGTACCTTCAGCAGTAACAATATCTCCGGTAACAGGATCGAATATTAAGCGTACGGTCATCGGGTTTTCGGCCACAAACTGAAGATCAAGAGTAAATCGTTCTGCAAAGGAAAGATCAACTTCGTCTGAAGATTCTGTCCGGGAAGCTCCGTTTCCGGCTCTCCCGTTACCCCTCCTTTTTTCAACTTCATCAGCATCGAAAGAATTGACAAAGCGAATAAATCTATTGTCTTCATTAAAGTCTGTTTCTTCAAGCAGGGGAATTGATATCTCTGAAAAATCAGAAATGTACATTGGCTCCTCTGTTCGTAAAACAGGATCAAAATTTGTTCCTGAAATAGTCACGGTACTTGAACCATAAGCAGAACCAAAAAAGGCTGCTGTTGGGTCAAATGAGCTATTCAAAAACTGAAATTCATCCATCTCAAGGCTAATATTCATGCTATCTGTTGGGGCAAAGTCATTGAAATCATAATACCCGCTAAGAATTGCGTTACCCCCGGAAGGATCTATCAGATAGATATCCTTAAAGGTTAGCCCATCATCTCTTGTAAATGATATCTCACCCTGAGCATAGTAATAGGTATCAAGAAAGAGTGGACGAACATACGCTGCGTCTTCAGAACCAACCATAAAGTCGGCATTGAAGTCGTAGGTATCAGTATTCCCCCAGATCTTACCCTTACCATTTGCTAAACCGGAACCTTCAGCAAAAACCTTTGGCCCGATAAGTGGAAGTATCCACAAGTCTATATTCTCGAAATCTATATCAAAATTATACAATGAATCGGCAGCCGGGAATTGACCTTCATCAGGTGCTAGCACATATCCATCAATGGTAAATTGTTGTCCTCTTCGGCCGCTGTTTTCAAAATACTCCGGATACTTTGCAGAGTCAGTGCTAACGGAAATATTGGTATCAAACCGATCCAGATCAGAATCATAAGAACTGGACAGGTTCAAATCACCCACCAGCGAACCCCCAAAACTCAGGGTTTCAATATCAATATCACCAAAGACGGTAGGTACAGAAGTTAACGTACGTGTAGTAAAACGCCCGTTCATAATTCCGCCAAAACTTAACCGACCGCCAACTATATCCGAAATTTGATCAAGATCTATAGCATTAACATTATAGTTTACAGAGTCCTCAGGAGAAGCACTGAATGTCCCGTCAACTTCCAGCAGCTGTGCATCGCTTTCAAACATTAACTCACTTAGCACTAATTTTTCGTCAGAGCGATACGTGATGGTGGGAATTCCTCTGCTTATCCAGTTATAGGAATCTGTACCTAAATCAAATTCCCTGATCTGCATCGTGATGGCATCTTCTAACAACCTTCCACGAGCAGCTATGGAAAGTGAAGCCCCATCAGATAAATCGGCTATATTTGTACTGATCTCTAAAGAATCCTCTCTAAGATTCGCCACAAGATCAACATTCCGGGACTGTATAAAATCATAATCAACAGCGCTTGCACCTGCTTGTATCTGGAGATTTGAGAAATCTTTGAAATCTACCCCTCTCCTGAAGCCACCGGTAACCTGCATCACCAAAGAGTCTGCCATAAAATCACCGAGTTGTGTGAACTGGTCATTAAAAGACGTATTGAAAAGCAACTGTTGTGAATTAATATTAAGGGAAGAACTGACACGGGCAGAGGATGCTATTTGAGGCATGTCACTGAAATAGAAATCCAAAATCCCGGGATTTTTTACCCGTCCACTGAAATCTAAACTTTGATTACGGGTGATCTGAGTTGTATCCGCAATAGAACCGTCTTCGTTAAATAGAATTTCGTTATTGATCTGACTCTGGAAGTATTCACGCCATTGAGGCCATAGTGCAACTATTGATGAGGGCTCAAAATTTCCTTCTGCTGTTACATCAAAAGCTGTGGATGTAAGTCTAAATATTCTGTCTTCAGAATCACTGGTGTTAAAATCAACATAAAGCTGATGCCGGCCTAAGGTGTCCCCTTCTGAAATTGCTTGTAGCACATCAAAGCTTAATTCACCAAACACGTTGTCTAAATTGCTCCCGGTCAGGCTCATATCATACTCAATATCAGCCTGAACAGGGTTCAACCCCGAACGCTGAATCAACTCATCCAGCTGCAAGCCATCCGCAGATCCCTGAAGTGAAAGCCTTGGCATTTCTTCTCTGATGTCCAGCCATCCGCTTGCGGTAAATAAAGCACCACTTAGATCTAATCTCAACTCAGGTTCTAAATATCCACTATCCCAATTTGCAAGCAAATAGATCTGATCAAAGTCTCTGTTATCCATCATTCCCTGATCAGATTCTACCACCAAACCTCCTTTTGCCGTTCTGGGATCAAAAGATGAACTTTTGAATTCTCCTTGCAGTCTTAGATTTGTACGCTGGATCCTGGGATCCAACAAATAACCGAGGTCCAATGAGTCGGTACTGAAGTTGAAAGTGGATGTAATTTCTTCTCCCCATTCAAGGTCACCATCTATATTGACCAATCCTCGATCTCCTTGTGCATTCATAACTAAATGTGTGGAATCTAATCGACCTGAGATCATTCCGCTATAACGGGTTGCTGCAATCGCCTCGATCTGATTTTCAGCCAATACATTCTGCATAGCCCCTAATTCAAGCTCATCCAGGATCAGAGATTCGATATCAATTTCATACAGAAAAGAAGAAGGCTCAGTAAGGTTTTCAAGATTTCCACTGAAATTTGTATAACTCTCTCCAAGAATCAATTCCCCTTCACCAAAACTGAATGAATCAAGAGTACCCTGCCCTACTAATGAGGCCTGTAAATACTCAGGAGCTTCCGGTATTCCCGGCAACAGTCGGTTTAAGTAAGCCGGCTCCAACCAAAACCTGTCAACGATCAAACTGAGGTTTGAACCTGCAAATTGTGCACCAATATTTCCTTCCAGGATATTCACGTTATCAGCTTCCGTGCTAAATCGAACAGTAGAATTTCCGGAAATTATATTGAAGGCATTCAGCTCAAAAAACTGATCATCATTATAGATCTGTCCATACATTTCAACGGTTCCAAGCTCAGCCTCAGGGGTATTAAAAAGCACTCGGTTTATATCTATGAACCGCTGGTCTTCGGTGAACTCAAAAAACATATCCATCTGCAGATCCCGGATATGAAGGCTGTCGGTTGATGTAAAATTATTATCCCGGTCAGATATATTCCTCAATACTATATCACCATTTTGAATGATCACGGAAGGGATGATCACCTGAAACCCAAAATCTGGTTGTTCATTCGCAGAATCACCGGCAAATTCCGCTACAGATGTCTTGGTTTCAAATGCCCTGTGGATCGAGAATTCTGAATCAGGATCAAAATATGTGACGGGATCTTCCATTCGTAATGATTTGATGATCATACGATTCCGGAATAAAGACCAGACATCAAGAGCTGCACTGATCTCAGAAGATTCCAATACAGGGGTATAAGCGAAAGAATCCTGATAGACCTTTACCTGTTCCAGTTCCAGGCTAAAAGGCAAAAATCCCTTTATAGAACCAATGGTTAACACACCTTCGTATTTTTCACTGAACTGCTGCTCAAGTTCTATCGCAATTCGATCTTTCACCGGCTGAAGCTGCATAGCACCAAATATAGTTCCCAAAACTATGGCCACAGTTAGTACCAGGACCCCTATAAAGGTCCAGAATACATTCCATGATTTATATATCCAGCGTAGATATGCCACTATTGAAAGATCTTTAAAATATGATGCCAGGCTTGTTCCACAAATTCAGTATCAGATACTTTATACACATAAGGGGAGCTAACCTCTTTTAGTAAAACTAACTGAATTTGTTCGTCCTTAACTTTTTTATCTGATTTCATCTGTACTACCAACTGTTCCGGGGTAGATTTTATTTGGTCCAGTGAGAATTCATACAACGACTTGAACTGCAATAAATTTGACAACTCAATATGTGCTCCCAGTTTGTTGGATGCATAAATAGCGGCTATCATTCCTGCAAAAACTGCCTCACCATGTGAGTAGTGAGAGTAATCACCTTCTCTTTCAATAACATGAGCAAAGGTATGTCCAAAATTTAAGAATGCTCTCTTACCTGCCTCTAATACATCCTCAGCCACAACATCTGTTTTGATCTGAGCACTCTTTTGAATGAGGGGGAGCCAGGCTTTTCCATCAGTAAATTGATTGTCCTCCAATAACGCATTTACCTGTTCCAGAATTTCAGGGCTGTGGATCATCCCATATTTCAATACTTCACTCAGGCCGTTTACCCATTCCTTATCAGCCAAGGTTTCAAGATACTTAACATCGGCAAACACCGCCTTCGGCTGATAGAAACTCCCCACAAGGTTCTTTCCCACAGCATGATTGATCCCTGTTTTTCCGCCAATAGAACTATCAACCATAGCCAGAAGCGTGGTGGGAATGTGGATCAACGGAATTCCACGAAGTACTGTGGCAGCTACAAATCCGGCCAGGTCTCCGGTAACTCCACCCCCAATTGCAAAAAGCGGGGTTTCACGCTCTACTCCATTTTCCAACAAAAAACTGAGTGCCTTTTGATAGATATGAAAACTCTTGGCTTGCTCCCCCCTCGGTACTTCAAAAATATGTAGCTCCTCAAACTTCTTACTTAAAGCAGATTCAAAATGTGACCGGTGGTGTTTTAATACAAAGGCATCCACCAATACAAAAGCTTTTTTTGAGCTAAAAGAGTGGATATACGACTCCAGCTGATCCGAAAGATCGAATCCAAAATGAAGATGATACTTTTTTTCTGTAGATGTTTGAACGGATATTGAATCAGACATGCCGGGTAATTTTATCTTTGGCTGCCTCTGCCATTTCCTGAACAGTTGTAAATAACGGAGTTTTTATAGTGATCTGCGCCTGTTTGTAGAATTCTTCTCGACCTGAATATAAGGTTTTCAGCTCTTTAAAGAGAGATTCTTTGGATTTTATTTTTCCGGCTTCATCAAACAAAATGGGTCTTTCTTCGCTTGCAAATACACGCTCCACAACTTCTTCCATTGGCGTATCCAGAAAGATCAGCAATCCATGTATTTTAAGGTGATCGACGACCCGCTGATTTTGAAGTGCCCCTCCCCCCAAGGCAACCACTCCTTTGAAGTTTCTCGTCAGATCTAACAGGTATTCCCATTCTTTTTCTCTGAAATATGCTTCGCCGATTTTATTGAAAATCTGCTTTATAGACATCCC
The DNA here is from genome assembly GCA_040904925.1 of Gracilimonas sp. GTDB lineage: Bacteria > Bacteroidota > Rhodothermia > Balneolales > Balneolaceae > Gracilimonas. Next base: position 222,937 of record JBBDSP010000025.1, read on the forward strand.
TTCACGCTTTTCTATAATCTTATCAAGATCAATAAATTCACGGTCTAATTTCTTTGCTAATGCTTTACCCAAGGTGCTTTTACCTGATGCCATAAAGCCACAGATGAAAACACTTTCCTCCTTGTTTTCAATTTTCTTTCTGATCATTTCGTCTTCGGTTTTTTCGGGGTCACCATTTCAACGTCTTCCTTATCCACAAGTACGGCTCCGGGAGGCGAACCTTTAGGTTTACGCACATATTTCTTTTTGGTGATGATCACAGGAGCAAGATTTGAACCCCGTGCCTTCGAATTGAAAGCGGCATAGGAAGCCGCCTCAAGCAGTACATTTTTAGGAGGCATGCCTTTGTCATTCCCCATTCTTATCACCAAATGGGAGCCGGCTACTTTACGTGCGTGCATCCACACATCTTCTTTGTGCGCCTTTTGAACAAGCACATCATTGCTCTTCGCGTTCTTGCCGATCCAAACTGGATAGCCCTGTATTTCAAGCGTGTGAAAAGGAAGTTGATCATCGTCTTTATCCGAACCGGATTGATCCCTAAATTCTTTCAGAGCATCCTCATTTTCATCCTCCCAGTCCTTGAACTCCCACAGATTGGTAATGCTTTCGGCTTCTTCAAGCAATTTTTCTGCCCGCTCCTTTTCCTCCTCCATTTCCGGGATCCGTTTCATTGCTTCTTCATACGATCTTTCCGATGAAGATGATTTCTTATAATAACGTTGTGCATTCCCCGCAATATCCAGCCCTTGTTTTAGGGGAATCTTCACCTTTTCACCTTCATTATAAAGATCATCCACCTCGATCTCTTCATCATTTACATTCCCAAGATGGGCATTTGCCATCAATATATGTCCCCACTGCTCGTACTTCTCAGCTCGTTCAAGTCCCTTATCGGCCTGGTGCAAATTCTTAAGACCCGACTTAGTGCGTTTGATCTTACGCTTCAGGCTTTTGAGTAACGATGATTTTCTTTGTTTGAGCCGCTGACTTCTCGAATAGTTCTTGTAACGATAAAGGATCAATTCATTCACGCCCTCAAATTCTTTTTCTGTTTTCAAAGGAAGTGTCTTTTCTGAAAGCAAAGTTGTTTCCCCGTTTTCAAGTAATCGAAACACGGCATCGTTTTCCATTTCTTCACAGATGTTCTGTACAAATTTTGTGAGTTCTTCTTCATCAGCTGAATCCAGATCATAGATCCGGATCAGCTCTTTCAAATTTTGCCGGGGTATCATCGCATTTAGTGCCACCAGTTTATTCTTTGTGCTTTTCTTACTAATGTCTCCTTCGGTTTCAAACAGGTCCAGTTCCTGAGGCGCAGGCGGCTCCTCTCCCGGCTCATCATATTCCTTGAATACTTCTGTGATAGCTCCGTCTTTGGATAGAAATACATTGGCGCGGTTACTGAATAATCGGAATGAAAGCCTGCTCCCGTCTTCGAAATGAAGATAAAACCAGCGATCGGTTTCCGGAATACTAACATCTGTTATTTCAACATCATAAATACGCTCAAAAAAGTCGATCGTATTACTTTTTTTTGCTCCCCTGTTGCTGTCCATAAATAAGGCAATATTACCCGGAGCAGAGCTGAAACAGAGCCGAAAAGACTCCTCAGTTCCTTCCATAAAAAACTCAATATAGTTCTTGTAGGGGCTCACAGCCTGCCTGATCACACCTCCGATTAACTTGTTTTTGAGGGTCTGATTTAGATATATTAGTTCGTAATAATTCATCTAAAATGATGGGGGTTTAAGAGATTTCATGCATTATCCAATCTTCAATTCTATCGTTAATACTGTAGAAACACAATTGGGAAAACGGGGAATAAAGACAACTAAGTTCAAGACATGGGAAGATAATAAGATTCACGCCACGGGATTGGGATTAATAATTGAATTAGATCATGCTTCAGACTATATGGAGTCTCTTTCTATTAATTTTGACTGGGACAGTTTTCGGGAAACTACCATGGCCAAAGAGCTTGAAGGTATGGAGAGCCATCCTTTCTTAAAAATTGAAACGCTCACCAAGAGTCAAGTAAAACCCACCATTGATGTGGAAATGAGCTGGTTGTTTGATATTGATACCTGTCAGCCTGAAGTACCGGGCGAAGCCGGTAATTATCGCATTGAAAAAGCCAGTAAATGGATGGAGTCGATCAGTAAGAAAGTAAATGATCTGCTTGCCGATGATGATATCATTACCCGATGGCATATCGAAATTGACGGGGATGAAAACGGAAGATTTCTCTCAGCCATCAATCTGATCTCCTATTTTCAATATGAATTGGTGTCACCTAAAAGCCTGAATGAAGTACAGCACCTAGTAGGCCGGAAACTCCATGACCTTCTTTTGAAAGCCAATAAAGTTATTTTTGCATCCAACGAGATTTTAGAGGAATCATTGGCTGCATAAAAAAGAACAACATACATTTTAAAAATAAAGGGACCAGTCAATTAGCTGATCCCTTTTTTATTTATCAGTAGGTATAAAACCCTTCTCCGGTCTTGTTGCCAAGTTTCCCGGCATCTACCATCTTAACCAATAACGGTGCAGGGCGGTATTTGGGATCTTTGAAGCCTTCGTAAAGCACTTCAAGTATATCGAGGCATACATCCAACCCGATAAAGTCAGCCAGTCTTAATGGTCCCATTGGATGGGCCATTCCAAGCTTCATCACTTCATCTACATTTTCAGCCGTTGCAACGCCTTCTCCCACACAAAATATTGCTTCGTTGATCATAGGCATCAAAACACGGTTACTCACAAAACCGGGAGCATCGTTTACGGGAACAGGCACTTTCCCCAGTTTTTTGGAAGTCTCCTCGACGACATTATAGGTATCGTCATCGGTTTGAAGTCCGCGTACGATCTCCACTAATTTCATCACCGGAACGGGATTGAAAAAGTGCATCCCAATGAATTTCTCCGGACGTGAGGTAAGTGCTGCCAGTTTTGTAATGGAGATAGAAGACGTATTGGAACCAAAGATGGCATGATCGGGAGCAGCTTCGTCCACCTCTCTCCATACCGAAGTTTTGATATCCAGGTTTTCAGGAACGGCTTCAACTACCAGATCCACATCCTTCACCCCTTCCGATAGATTCAAAAATACGTTGATGGCACCAAGGGTAGAATTCTTTTTAGCTTCATCGATCTTTTCTTTCTTAACCATGCGGTCAAGATTCTTCTCGATGGTTGACATCGCCCGGTCAGCAAATTCTTGTTTGGTTTCGATCAGGTTCACAGAAAAATCATTCATGGCAAAAACATGAGCAATTCCATTACCCATCGTTCCACCACCAATTACGGCTACTTTTTTTACGTCCATTATATCGGTTTATTTGAAATTTTAATTTTTGTCAGGTTAGGGCTTTTGGAAGCGTTTTTCAAGCTTTCGGAGTGCCTTTTATATATTTTAGCTACTCATAAAGTTCAGCCAAATTATGCCCTTATTTACTCTAAAAATTAAAGCGTAAGCTGGCAGTAAGTCCCGGTTCCCCAAATTCATTGATATAAGAAAAACGGGCTTCAGGGGCATTTTCCCAACGGTCTCTGGCTTGTACAAAGGCGCTGATCCCGCTTCCGAGTCGATTTACGACCATCAAAGCAAGTAAGGTAGGTAGCTGACTTCTGTTCCTATCTACGCGTTCTCTTGTATTTCTATACTGGTTCCGGAAGTCACTGTTCTCCCAATTCCACTGATATTCTGCTGTTTCCGGAAAGAGATTGTTCCAGTTTCGGTTCCGAAGCTGGGCATTATTATAAGAAGCAAGATCATCATAATTCCCAACAGCGATCTGAAAACTTCGGGACTTATCGGATAGGTCAGCTCCTGATCTGTTCAATGCTAAAGTTCTGAAATCATTTTCCAGATAATCAGATCTGGCATCCAGCCCAAAATAAGTGAGCAGCAAAACCACTTCGCCTGCTAAATGATATTTTCCGCGATTCCAGTTTTCACTATCAGCGTAGTGGTGTCCCCATCCCGGCATGACCAATGATCTCAAAAAAGCTCCTCTGGGGGAAGGTAAATCTTCCTCACTTTGGGCCTGAACATCAGCAGTTTCCAACAGCAAAACCGAAAAAAGAATCATGAACATTGCTACCCATGTAACAACTACCGAAGACTCTGATTGTATGGGTTTGAAAAGGTTCAAAATTATGATTCAGTATTCTTTTTCCGCTCTCTCCCCCAATGTCGGAAAATAGAGACGCTAAAGCCAGCCATCAGTACAAAAGTCCCCAACCATACTACAGAGATAAATGGTTTTTCATCCGCGACTATAAGTACCCACTCGGGTTCATATTCTTCTTCAAGACCGGTTATTGTGAGCTCAATGCTATCATCCTGAGGGAGGATCTGAGTGAATTGAAATTCAAGATCGAACTCAGTTATTCGGGACGGAGGTGAGTAAATGTAACTCTGACCATCTTCGCTGTACACAGCAAAAAGCGGTTCAGCTGTAAAGATCCTGTTACTTGCCGGATGTATGAGTTCAACTTCTGCACGAACCCCGATGGTAGTATTTGGGGGTAACTCGGTGCTGTCGGCCCGGGAATAATTCACAAATCTGATCTTGAATTTACCAACATCAATTGTTTGACCGGGTGTAAATTTAATGGATTGAACTGCCGGATCATTGCTGAGAGTATCTTGCTCCTGAGTAGCAACATTTTGCATCATTCCACTGGATTCACCCGCAATTCGGTCATTCTGTTCCTGCACATATGAACTTCCCCCAACATATAAATAGATATCACTTAACAAACCGGTACGCACATCCGGATCAACAGACCATTGTATATTTTCCTGATTTGATGAAGTGAGCATAGGGTATACTTCAGGCTGCATATAGAAAGCTTTTCCGCCATCAATTGGCTCAAACCTGATCTTGTAATTTTGTTGTCCGCGCCGAACCTCGTTATCGAGTTCATATCCTTCGTAGGTAACCATATAGCGGTTATCGATAAGTATGGGTTCGTCGAGATTAAGAACGAGCATTTCTTCTTTTTGGCGAACTGTAAATCCCTGTTCATCGGTAACTTCACCTCGCTCAACCGCAGCATTGTAATTGGCTGTTTTTTGATCTACCAACGGCTCATTGTATGCTGATGAAGCCAATATGCCTACCAACAACAGGCCGAAACCAATATGTGTCAGTGAGCCTCCTACCAGCTTTGGTTTTTGGGATATCAGTCTGAATAGAACCCATGCATTTCCAATAATGGCAAAATATCCACAGAACAAATAAGCCATGTAATAAAGATTGCGAACGTCCCCAATTATAATGGAAGCGATGGTAACCACACTTGTTACCAGCAATGGATTTATAAGTGCAGATGCCAGGCTTTCCGCATCATATTTTTTCCAGAAAAGATACTGTCCTAATACCGTAAATATAGCCATGATCATAGCGATAGGCATACTCCACCTGTTGTAAAAACTGATCTCGGGAGGAGTTGGATTTTCTACGAATAACTGACCGAGAATTGGGGAGCTTGTACCAAGTATGATAACCAGCCCAAGGATCAGCAGAAGCATAGCTCCCGTTACCGTCATAAATTCACGGCTTAAAATCTTTGATTCTTTTTCAGGAGATGGCAGCTCTTTATATCTCCAGAAAAACAAGCCTAAGCCAACCAAAGTAACCACAAGCATAAATGCCAGCAGTTGGTTGTACAGACCAAGGTCCACAAAACTATGAACTGAAGAACTTCCAAGGATGCCCGAACGGGTTAAAAAAGTTTCATAAACAATGAATACATAGGCAAGGATTGCAAAGAGAATGGATGATTTCTGAGCAACTGCACTTTTGCGCTGGATGATCATGGTGTGAATTCCGGCCGTACCTATCAGCCATGGAACCAGTGAGGCATTTTCAACCGGGTCCCAGGCCCAATAACCTCCGAATGAAAGGGTTACATATGCCCAGTATCCACCAAGGAAGATCGCTGTTAAAAGTGCCACGTTTGCGCTCAAGGTCCATGGAAGAGCAGGACCAACCCATTCATTATATCTTTGTTTCCACAAGGCAGCCATGGCGAAGCAATATGGAATGGTCATCATCGCAAAACCAACAAATAGTATTGGAGGATGGATCATCATCCAGGGGCTCTTAAGTAGGTCATTCAGACCGCTTCCGTCAGAAGGGACAAAATCAGGATTGGTTTGAAGGAATGGAGCATTGGGCATCTCCTGAGCAATGGTGCGGAACGGAGACGCTCCCAATTTCAACCCGAAAATATCCCAGCCCAATAACATGGAAAGCAGGAATACCTGTGTCATCGTTAAAAAGAAAAGTACCGGGGCTTTGTAAGGCGGTCGTGTCCACTTCATCAACCCAAAACCAAGAAAAGCGGAGATCAGTATCCACAGCATGAAGCTTCCCTCCTGCCCTCCATAAAAAGCTGAAAACAGGTAACGGGGGGTCAGATCAAGACTGGTATAATTGAATACATAGTAATACTGAAACTGATGCTGAAAGATCAGATACATCAAAATACCGGAGGCAACTACGAGAAAAACAGCTTTAGCTGCAAACAGCCAGTTTCCAATGCGGAGGATCTTGTAATCATCTCTGTTTGCAGCCACAAAATAGAAGATCATGGCGAACAGGGAGGCGACAAAAGAAGCAGAGATCAGGGTTTTACCGAGAATTCCTATCATATACTATAAGAACAAAAATTTGGGATGAAGGCTACTGAAAAATCAGGTTGTTAGATCAGCTTTCCGAAGCATTTACAAACTGACCGGGGTCTTTATCGTTATACTTAGAAGGACATTTCATGAGCATTTCGTTCGCATAAAATGTATCTCCACGCATTTCTCCGATCACTACAAGCTGATCAGCATCTTCAAAGTTATTAGGCTTGGGTTTTGGATAAACTACTTTCCTGGAAACACCATCTTCATCTTTCATGTAAAAGGTAAAGCGTTTGGTTTCCATTGAAAATTCAGCGCCTTTTTCTTCATCCCATGTACCGGGAATATGAGCGGTGCTTCGGTCGGCGGCTCCTTCAAAAGTGGTATAGGTGCTGATACTTTCGCCAAAGTTATACATCAGTAAAGAGGTAAATCCCACAATAGCCACAATGCCAATTATTAATTTAGGTTTCATCCTTCTTGGTTGGTTTTAATTTGTTCTTCGAGATTACTGACTTTCTTATCTACGCGAAAAAGAAAAAACAGGAGTACCAGCCAGATTATCAGGCACACTCCCAGTACTACAAATATCAGATCGTTTGATGACATTAGCTGAATAAATGCGCCGGTTTCTTCCGCTCCGTTAGCTCCCGCCCATTGGTCAGAGTAGGCTTCAGTCAGCGTGTCAACGACGGCAAGTGAATCTTCTTGCATTAACTATTGAATTTTTTTTGAATTTTTTTCACCACAGAACTACCTCGTCTAAATTACGAATTCTCAACATCCAATTTCAGCTTGTTGTAACGATAATGAACCTCGTAGATCCAGTATCCCAAAGCTATAAATCCTATGAAAGCCGGATAGAGAATGAAGCGTAATTCATCGGCTGTGATCTCGCTAAAAGCAGGATTTCCATCGGCACCGGGGTGAAGACTGGTCAACTGCCTCGGCACTACATATAACAAAAACGGTACCGTGGTTACTGCAAAAATATTGTAAACGGCAGATAATTTTGCGCGTTTCTGCCGGTCATCAAAAGCTGAACGCAGTACGAAATAAGCTACGTAGATCATCAGAGCCAGTGCAGCCAAATTCATTTTTGGTTCAGCGAAAGTCCACCAGGAACCCCATGTAAACCGAGCCCAAAGTGATCCGGTCAATAATCCGCACACACCAAAGGCCACTCCTACTGCTGCCGCTGAAGATGCTTTCACATCGTACACAGAATTTGGTTCATTTAGATACTGAATACTGTACCAAAAACTGATAAGGAACAGCACGAACATGGTCATCCACATGGGTACATGGAAAAAGATATTACGTGCAGTTTCTTCAAGTATGGGGATGTGCGGGATGTATATTAAAAAGCCGGCTGAGATCACGATGGTCATCCAAACGGCAACTACATATTTCCAGGCTTTCAAGAGTGTGTGAATTTTATTAACTATGGCTACGTTTTTGACTTAAAATATACGAATTTACGCCTGATAATCTGAGTTTTAAATCTGTAAAATTTGTTATGACTGACACCGAAAGATCCATCACGCTAACTCCTTCGTGGAAAGCCTTTTTCTGGAGTTATATTTTCAGCATTATCCTGATCCCCGCACTCATAGGAATAATTCTCTTTTGGAAAACCCGCAAGAAACATCGCAGCATTTCGTACAAGATCACCGACCGGAAGATCACTGCAGTGGATGGAAAATACTCTCAAAATATTGATCTGGCAGATATCCGTCAGGCTGTAGCAGGACCGCTTCGGTTCGGCGTTGGCACCGTGACTTTAAAAACGCAGGGTCGTGAAATTGATCTCATCGGTATGGAGAATCCGGAGCAGATCGCCCAGTCCATTGAAAAAGCCGTAGAAGCTGAACTCAAAAGACTTGAAGCCAAAAAGCAAACGAAACCCCGTGAAACAGCCTATGATCCCGGGTCAATGGATCGGCTCGATTATTTGACAGGCCTTTGGCAACAAGGACTTGTGAGTAATGAAGACTTTGAAACCGAGCGTAAGAAATTTGAAAACTCTTAGTCTAAATCATCATATTCTCTCCATTTATTTTCCATCGTTTTACAAAATAAACTCGTTTATTTAAAGATTAATCTGAATTCTAAGGACTCTCTATGAACAATTCTACTATTACTAAAGGGGTTATACTGACCGTATTTTTATTATGTATCGGTAATTTCCACTCCGTTGCACAGCAAGCCAATTTTGATGCGGCCGAACGATTTACCGGGGAAAAAATGGACAAACTGATCGGGAATACTTCTGTATATCCCAGATGGATCGAAGACACCAATAACTTTTGGTACACTTACGAAAACGATAAAGGTAAAAACTGGTATTTCGTAAATGCCGAGCGCCCAAATCAGCGCCTCCTATTTGATCAGGAAGAAATGGCCTCACAACTTACCGAGATCTTTGAACGGCCTTTCAATGCTTTAGACCTTGATCTCAAAGATTTTGAATACGACACTGATAAAGAACGATTTACTTTTCATGTTGATAGTATTGAGTTCACCTATAACGTAAATGGAAATGATCTTATAAAGGGAGATTCACTTGATAAGGAAGAGCGCGAGAACTGGGCTACTTATTCTCCTGACAGCACATACATCGCCTTTGCTAAAGAGCACAATCTGTATTTGATGAGGACTGACGATCCGGACAGTACTGAGATCCAGCTTACCGAAGACGGTGAGCGATGGTTCAGCTATCAGGCCGACCATGGTGATACCACGAGTAATGAACGTCTGCGATCACGAGCACAATTTTTTGATGACGAGCAGAAGATCTGGGTATCACGAACAGATGCACGTGAAGTTGAAGAACTTTGGGTGATCAATTCTCTTGGTGAGCGTCCTGAACTTGAAACCTATAAATACGGTATGCCCGGTGAGGATGAGATCGGCATTGACCATATCGAAGTGTTTGACATTGCCAGCCGCGAGCGGGTTCGTATGGATACTGACAAATGGGAAGATCAAGACCTGAATGCAAATTATGGGAATCACCAGACCGGTGATTACAGAGCTAACAGCTCCGACAAACTTTATATCTACCGTGAAAATCGTCCTTCTGATAAAGTGGATATCCTGATCGCGGATACCCAGACCGGTGAAACGGAAGTCTTAATGAGTGAAACCAGTGAGCCTTATTTCAACTGGAGTTTTCAAAACCTTAGCATCATCAATGACGGAGAGGAATACATCTGGTGGAGCGAGCGTACCGGATGGGGACAGCTTTATCGCTACGATTCAGAAGGGAACCTCAAAAACCGTATCACCACCGGAAATTTTGTAGTCGGTGATGTAGTGAAAATTGATACTACTGCTCAAACCATATTCTTTGAGGGATATGGCCGAGACGGTGATCATCCCTATTATGAGCATCTTTACAGCGTCAAATTTGACGGTTCTGATTTCAAACACCTCACGCCTGAAAATGCAGATCACAGTGTCTCAGAATCGGATGAGGGAAATTATTTCGTGGATAACTATTCAAGAGTAAATGAACCAACCCGTTCAGTTTTACGGGATGCCAATGGACGAGTCACCCTTACCCTTCAGGAAGTGGACATGACCGCTGCCGAAGAGATCGGCTGGGAAGCCCCCGAAGAATTTAAAGTGAAAGCAGCCGATGGCGCCACTGATATTTACGGAGTGATGTGGAAACCCTTCGACTTTGACTCAACCAAGAGTTACCCGATCATTTCATACGTATATCCCGGACCACAGACTGAACCATTTCCAACCAGTTTCTCACTTCAGGGTTATACAGGACGAAATCAGGCTTTGGCGCAACTGGGATTTGTGGTGGTAGCTTTTGGGAATCGTGGAGGAAGTCCGATGCGCTCCCGTTATTATCATACCTATGGATATGACAACCTGCGGGACTATCCTTTAGCAGATAACAAATATGGGATCGAACAGCTTGCCTCCCGTCATTCATTTATCAATGTCGATAAAGTGGGGATATTCGGTCACTCCGGTGGTGGATTTATGAGTACGGCCGCCTTACTAACCTATCCTGACTTTTACACCGCTGCCGTTTCTTCTGCCGGTAACCACGACAATAACATCTACAACACCTGGTGGGGAGAAACACATCACGGCGTGACTGAGGTTAAAAAAACCGTAAAGGAAATGAATGAAGACAGTGTTGAGGTGGAAAAAGAAGTGATCACCTTTGAGTCTGAAATTAAGACCAATGCTGAACTGGCCGAGAACCTGAAAGGCCACTTATTGCTTGTTCATGGCGATATGGATAACAATGTTCATCCTGCGAATACAATTCGATTAGCAGACGAGCTGGTCAAAGCCGGTAAGCGTTTCGATATGATGATCCTGCCCGGCCGGCGACACGGATTTGGTCCTTATCAGCCGTATTTCGAACGACAGAAATGGTATTACTTCGCTCAGCACTTAATCGGTGATTACCGAACCAATGTCGATTTCAATCTCCCGGATGATGAGTAGAAAGAATATCGAACATTGAATAAAGAACATTCAACGCCGAAGTGGTTTACCTGCTTCGGCGTTTTTTTTATTATAACCCTTTACGGCTTGGCGAGCCGTGGTACGTCCATCGGCTCGCTGAGCCGAAAAATGGTTTAATGATTAAACCTTCTGAAATAGCAACCTTGGAGCGTCTGCAGGTCCTCCAAGTGTTGTGGGTTATGGCATGGGAAGCTTATTCATACACCGAACGCTCCAAGGTCTTTCATACGTTTGGAGGTTCTATTAAAAAATTGAGACTAAAAAAGGCTTGCCAAGGTTTTAATCTTTGACAAGCCTTTGTGAAGACTAAACCGTCTTTTATTGTGGACAAGTGTCCCACTGCGGTTGAAGATTGGTACTACCATCAAAACCTGCATTTAAATCAAAATCAATTGGTTTAGAATCTATATTAGACACACACCAGCTACTTATGTCCTGATTAAAAAATGTTGCGTTGCTAAACATCTCGTGCATCAACGTAACACTGCTTACATCCCAGCCCCCTATATCCTGATTAAAACTGGTTGCATCTCTAAACGTCCTGGACATATCCGTCACGTTACTCACGTCCCAACCTCCAATATCCTGATTAAAACTGGTTGCACCGCTAAACATACTCTGCATGTTGGTCACGTTGCTCACGTTCCAGCCTCCAATATCTTGATCAAAACTGGTTGCATTGACGAACATTAGATACATCGATTCTACGCTGCTTACATCCCAATTTGAAATATCCTGATTAAAGTTTTCAGCATCCCAAAATAATCCGCTCAAAGTGGTCACACTGCTCACGTCCCAATCTCCAATATCCTGATTAAAACTGACTACACCCTTAAACATCCTCCACATGCTGGTCACGCTGCTCACGTCCCAGCTTCCGATATTCTGGTTAAATGCATCTGCCGAGCGAAACATCAAACTCATATCGGTCACGTTGCTTACGTCCCAACTTGAAATATCCTGATTAAAGTTAGACTTGGCATCAAGCAGAAGTGACATATCAGAAATAGTGGATGTGCAAATACCTGTTGACACATCTTCACCATTGTCAATCATTTGCTCTAATGTTGACCGGTCTACGGCTGTATATGTATTACCGGATGGGTCGCCATTTAAATAGCCTATTTGGCCAGGTTCGGCTTCGGGGCATACCACAGTATATTTATTTTCAGCCACGTAAAACAGCGGTTTCTCTTCAAAAACGGCCGTAATATCCCGTTCGGAATGCACCGTCACACTTATTTCGGGCGTGGTGCCTGATATCTCTCCCGCCCACTCTTTAAATTTCCAGTTATCTTCAGGCTCGGCCGTTAGGGTTACCTTTGTTCCATAGTCATATTCGTTTTGGTCCGGATCCTTAGCAATGGAGCCCTCTCCCTGCATACCTATATCCAGGGAAAAGGTCTTGCGCTGGAACACCGCCGTTACGGCCTTGGCGGTGTCAATAGTGATCTGTGTGGGATTCATTGATCCAGTCACATCGCCGTTCCATTCTACAAATTCCCAGCCTTCGGCGGCACTGGAAGTAAGCTCTATAACATCTCCGTATTCATAATCCTTGGCTTTGGAAACTACCTGTTCAGAAACTCCTCCACTACCCTGGATGTTTACTGCCAGTTCGTAGCTTTTCTTTTCAAAGACAGCAGTGACTTCTTTAGGGTCATCAACAGTAACTTCGACCGGATTTTCACTCCCGTCTGCATCTCCGGTCCATTCTACAAAACGATATCCCTGAGCGGGAGTAGCAATCAATTCAACTACAGTGCCGTGTTCATACTCGCTTGATTTCTGAGCCAATACATTTTCTTGTATAGATCCTTCCCCTTCAATATTGGCTGTTAGATCATAATTCTTGAGCTCAAAGTTGGCCGTAAGATTAAAGTCCTGACTTACCGTCAATGGCAGTGGATTTACAGTTCCTTCCATATCGCCGCTCCAGCCGGAAAATACATATCCGTCCCCGGGATTTGCCAAGAGCTGGATTTCCTTGCCTTCTTCATAGGTCTCTTCGGTAAAGGGGGAAACCGTTCCGGCATCCGAGGGAGTCATATTCACCGATACCGTGTAGGTTACCGGTTCCGTGTCCCCATCATCTTCATTGTTATTCGTATCCGGGCCTGTACCGGAGTCCCCGCAGGCGACAAGGGTGATCATTATAATGGCTGTGATCGAAAGGGATAGTAGTCGTCTCATAATCTATTGGTTTTATAATTAACAGATATGCACCAACGATCATATATTGACGAAGGTCAGTTAAATCCGTATTTCAGGTCTTATATTGAAATACGTGCTGATATTCAGAATCAGCTCAAAATTTATTATTAATATTAAATCACCCCTCAAGTAACCATTAGCTATTAACAGGTAAGGGATTTGCAGATAAGCATCGACTTGTTCTGCCTTGAATGTTGAATGTTCCCTATTCGAAATTCACCGGCTTTCCTGCCAGGCCTGTTCATTTTTAGTGATGGTAAAGCTCCAGACAATTCCTCCAAGAGCCATAATTCCACCATATACCAGGATGAGCGGTTTTACCGTCATAATATCAAACTCGAGGAGCAACGAGGCGATGGTGGTTGAGATGGAGCTTCCGATCGTGAATAACAACCATTCCGTACTGAAGATCCGGCCGCGAAAGGTGTCCTGTGTTCTTTTTTGAAGGAGTACCGTGCTTGTCACCCAGTTTGCCCCCGAAGCGGCATGAGCCAGCAGCACAAAGATAAGCATCAGCACCAGTTCATTCACAAACCCCACGATCATATACATCAATCCGCAGAAGGTGATCGCCAGTCCCATTACCATGACCCAGTCTTTTTCATCACTGAATAAACGGCGGCCTATGATCGGACCGATCCCCGTTCCAAATCCACGGGCGGCATACAGCAATCCAAGTCCTACACTTCCCATCATCAGCACTTCTTCACTCACAATTATGAGCAAATAAACCAATCCCCCTAAAAACACTGTTGAAGTTCCTTTTGCCAGCGAAGGCCTGAGGATGTGCCGGTTTGCAAATAAATAGCTCAATCCTTCTTTTATTCCCTTCAGCGGATTACGCGTTCTGTACATCTCTTCTTTCGACAGTCGTGTTTGAGGAATGGTAGCTCGATATACAAACCAGGCCGAAAGTACGTAGGTCATGGAATCCAGGATAAGCACCATATCGGTTCCCAGCCACTCGGTTGCAAATCCCCCGATGGCCATTCCCGTTGTGAAGATAATACTCCACGTGGCCGTTGAGATGATGTTGGCGTTGGTCAGGTTTTCTTCGGAGGTGACATTGGGAATGGAAGAAGTCTTTGCCGGTTCGAACACAGCTGAAAGCATCATCTGAATGGCGGTTAACACGTAGGCCAACCAAAGCATCTCCGGAGATTGAACCAGGAGAATTCCAAGAACGGCCACGCCCCGAAACAGATCACACCAGATCATAAGCTGTCGGCGGTTGAAGCGGTCGGCCAGATACCCGGCGAAGGGTGAGAAAAAAGCGAGGCTCAACATTTTAACTACAATGATCAGCCCAAGTAAAAATTCTGAATCGGAATAGCGGCTAATGATGGCATAAAGTGCGAGAAGCCCGAACCAGTCCCCGAAATTGGATACCGACTGTGCCAGCCAAAGCCGGCGGAAGTCGTGGTTTTCTTTGATGAGGGTTAAATACGGACGGAGGTTTTTTAGCATGGCTTATGGCTGTCAGCGATCAGCTTTCAGCTCTCAGGAATTTGGTCTTTTTATTGAAGCTTGGCATGAAATTAATTTTGGGTCATGCTGAGGATACTTCCGAAGCATCTTCACAAGTTAATGAGTCTTTGTGCCTGTGCGCAGATCCTTCGGAAGTATCCTCAGGATGACTACCATCAAAGTTAGGTGTTCCTTATTCAGTGTTGGATGTTATTTAACGCCGGTGCTTCCAAACCCTCCTTCGCCGCGATCCGTTTCATCGAGTTCATCCACTTCCACTACCGGGAATTGCGTAACCGGAGCGATCACCATCTGGGCAATACGGTCGCCGTGATTAACCACAAATTCCTCTTCCCCGTGATTAATAGCGATCATCTTCAATTCTCCGCGATAGTCCGCATCAATGGTGCCGGGCGTATTCAACATGGTGATGCCGTGCTTAATAGCCAGGCCGCTGCGAGGACGAACCTGCGCTTCGTACCCTTCCGGCAAAGCCATTTGCAGTCCGGTTGGGATCATCGTTCGTGCTCCCGGTTTAATTACAATAGGTGTTTCAACGGCAGCCCTGATATCCATTCCGGCTGCTGCCACCGATTCATAGCTTGGAAGTTGCAGATCTTTAGCGTGCGGTAGCTTTTTGATCAGTATTTTTTTCATAGTTCTTCTCGTGTGTAGTCGATCATTCGTACAATTACATTTCCCCAAAACACTTTGACCCTGGCCTCCAGCGGAACGCGCAGATCATCATCCAGAAACCACGCCCTGAAATCTCCCGAAAAGCCAAAAGGCCCTTCGATATCCTCTGTAGTTCCCTCAAGTTTATACGCCATGATGGGCTCATCAAACGCATCATATCTGCGCTCTTCTTTTTCCCTTGAATTTTTAGCGTAGATGTAGCCTTTCTTCTTGCTCACATACACCGGCATTTTAAAATCCTCCTCACTTCCGGCAAACAACCTGGAAAAATAAAAGATCACGTGGCCTGAAGTAGCCGGCTCTTCCAGATCCAAAGTATCCCGCGTGTCATCTTCTTCTTTATAATATACCTTCCCAATATCGCGGTCGAACCAGTACTCGATCTCCTTATATTCTTCCTCATCCACATCATCTTTCCAGAAGTTGGATTCCACCGGAAGGCCATCCTCATTCACAAAAAATAAACTGTGATACTGATCCAGCTCATCTCCAACAAAAGGAATGGAGCCATTCGACTCGATCTCAGTGAGAATATGCTTGCGTTCCTGATCCTGATACAAAGAATCACTGAGCAATGTGACATTCACCCAGCCCAGCTTCAGGAAACCATATTTCACCTCATAACGGAAAGTTTCCTTCACCGAAAAGAGCTCTTCCATCGATGGAGGCTCGGTATCTTCAGCGGGAAAGTCATGCTGTGCTGCCGCGGGAATGGCGAGCAGAAAACAAATTATGAGGAGAAGAATATTTTTCATGAGTTTTTCAGCGTGAACTGCTATTTGGCTTCTTCTTCGTCCTCAGCTATAAAAGCCTCAAAGGATTCTTCGTCATATCCAACCAGCACCGATTCTTCTTTCAACAGTACCGGACGTTTGATCATGGTTTGATGTTTCAGCAGCTGCTCAAAGAGTTCGTCATCAGAAAGGTCTTTATCAGCCAGACCAAGGTCTCTCCACTTTCGTCCTCTTTTGTTCACCAGTACATCCAGTCCTACCTTGAATTCCAGCTCTTTCAATTCATCGCGGGTGAAGGGATCTTTTTTTACATCAATGAATTCATACTCGACTTCATTTTCCTCCATCCATTTTTTGGTATCCCTGATCTTATTACAATTTTTGATTCCGGCAATATGAAGCATCGTATTATTATGGTGAAAGATTTTGTATTTTTAAGCTCTTAAAGATACGGTTTGTTTCTGCAAATCCGAACGTAATGAATCCCCGGTTCGTGCCTTTTATGTCAAAATTTACTTCTTTTTTTGTGATCGCCTTTGCATTGCTGCTAACGGTGAGCTGTACCCGAAACGATGCCCAGCGTGAATTTGAACAAGAGGCCTACCGATCGCCGGATGGTTACACCGAAACGGCCCAAAATAATGGAGAAGTCTTGTCCAACGACCCAGATGATTGGCGTACCTCTCCTCTTTTTCAGGGGCTTATTATCGTGAAGCCACCATATCCTAATCCGGTAACCACCAACCAGCCTGTATGGTTTGAGATCGGTGTGACAGGAGTTAATTCCATAAATGGTCTTCAGGTTTTCACAAGACTTGATAATGGAGAATTTATAAGTCTTTTTGAAAATTTTGAAACCCTTCAACCTGGAGATTTCCCTCCTTTCCAGATCAACCCCATTGAATTTGGAATGAACGGCACGCCCGAAGGCGCACGCGGATTGAACCGGATTTATATCTTCAACGCCAATTCCCAGCTGATCTCCTATGGCGATATTTTGGTGGAATGATCACTTAAATTTTACCGATCCCGAAGAAGACCGAACAAACACTGATCTAAGTAATTCTATTTATGCCTGATTTGATAATTAACTCTAATAAACAGTTATCAGCATTTTTTGAAGAACATTTTCAACTTAATGATAAAGGGATGAATGAGTTAATTACATCATTCAAGACCAAAAGAGAATCAAAGCATTCATTCATACTTCAAGCCGGGGAAGTTGAAGAGCAGCTCAAGTTTGTGCATTCTGGTTTTATACGCGAATATTATGCTGAAGAAGCTATTGAACACAACATTAACTTTTTTGAACCTGGCGAATTTTCTACCGACTTTCTCTCTTTTCAAAGTGGACAACAAACCCGAAAATGGCACCAATGCCTAACCGATATAGAACTGCGAGTTCTTTCCAAATCTCAGTTCAATCACCTTTTAGCCAAATATAGCTGTGGACGAGTTATCGTTGAAAAAGCCTTCCAAAATATTCTGGAGTGCTTAGAGTCAAAAGCTTATAACCGACTCACCAAAAAACCAGAAGCAATGTATCAACATATTCTGGAGCACAATCCAAGTTGGGTTCAGCACATCCCTCAATATCACCTCGCTTCTTTTCTCAATATTACCCCTGAAACGTTAAGCCGTATTCGAAAACGCATTTCTTGATCCAAATCAATGCCATAAGTTTTGTAATGGTTTACCTTTCACAGAAAAAGAAATGGAACCCCAAAACATTGTTATTGATAACATACTATCTACCCATCAAATTGGATTAGGCAAGCATTATAATAAGTACCGAAATCATGTTTATCGGGTATTTAATTACTGCCTTTTATTGGATGCAAGCCCAGCCAATAAAAAGAAATATGCTATCGCTTCAGCATTTCATGATCTGGGAATATGGACAAACCACACTTTTGATTACTTAGAGCCTTCCATACGTCTTGCCAAAGATTATTTATCAAAAATAGGTAACAAAGAATGGCAAGATGAAATCTCTCTAATGATAGATATGCATCACAAGAAAAGCATCTATAGAGGGCAGTTTTCACAAACGGTAGAAACTTTTAGAAAAGCTGATTGGGTTGACGTATCCCTTGGCCGCAAAACATTTGGTTTGTCTGCAACCAATATAAAAGCTATTCAAAAACTATTTAAAAACGATGGTTTCACTCTTTTTCTAATACTAAAGGGCATAAAAAACTTTCTTCGACATCCTTCCAACCCTTTACCCATGTTTAAAGATTAAATTATGCTCGAAATCGCAAAAGATGTATATCATATCCCACTCATGCCCAGAAATAGTATCAATGCTTACCTTATTGAAGGTTTTTTAGTAGATGCAGGTATCCGTAGTTCATACAAGAAACTTGGTAGGAGTCTGCAAAATATGAACGTTCATACCCATGTTTTGACACATGCCCATGCCGACCATCAGGGAAGTAGTAAAAAAATCTGTGAATTGTTTGACCTGCCCTTCTGGTGTAGTCTTGAGGAAAAAGCTCAAGCTGAAAGTGGAATGGCCACTAAAGAATATCCAAAACAAAATCATATAGTCACCAAGTTTCAGCAAAAATACTGGGCTGGTGAGGGTCGAAAAGTAGATAAGACTATTCGAGAAGGTGATACGCTGGGTAATTTCAAGGTTATTGAAACACCCGGTCATTCGAGTGGTCACCTTTCGTTTTTCAGAGAACGTGATGGCGTTCTAATATTAGGTGATACGGCCTTAAACATGAATCTTCTTACAACAAATAAGGGACTCCATGAACCCCCTATTTTGTTTACAAAAGATAAAGAGTTAAACAGATTATCATTAAAAAAGTTAGCGAAGTTAAAGCCTGAAATTCTATGTTTTGGACATGGTCCGGTACTTCAAAATAAAAATGGTGAGTTTGAGCAATTTGTACATGATATTATATCACTATAACTCTTTTAATCTCGTTCCCGTAATCCATCACATCCGCTATTTAGTTTGATGAGGACAAAAATCATGATACTCCTTCAATCCTGGTTCAGCATGAAGGAGTAGAAATATCCATCTGGCCGGTAGTTCGAATTTTGAGATCCCTCGTGTTCAACAACGTCTCCCTTAGCTATCAGGATGTACTCGGGATTGACAACTACAAAAAAATCGTCCATCGCTGATCGATCTATCGGTCCATCGCATTTCAAACTGAATGTTAAATGGCCTTCGATCCCATTTAACATTTATCATTTTAACATTCAAAATTTTTCAAGACCTTCAGCGCATGGAAATAAAAGACGATGTCACCGCTTCAGCATCTCAGGAAAAACTACCGCGAAAATTAGGTCTTTGGGGACTTTGGCTGCTGGTAGTAAACGGTTTTGTGGGAGCCGGTATTTTCGGATTGCCCAGCGGTGCCGCCGAGCTGGCCGGAGCATACAGCGTCTGGATCTACGTGATCTGTGCCCTGCTCATGCTGCCCGTGATCCTGAGCTTTGCTGAGCTGGGAAGTTATTTCCGAGGTACGGGCGGACCGATCAAATATGGAACGGCTGCTTTTGGCCCCTTCATCGGATTTCAGGCCGGATGGCTGTTTTATGTGGCACGTATCATCTCCTTTGCCGCCAACTCGGTACTGCTCACCGACAGCATCGCCTACTTTTTTGAGCCGGCCGCCGAGGGAACCGGACGGCTGATCTCCCTCGCTATTATCATCGGCGGACTCACCCTCATCAACGTACTGGGTTCGGTGGAATCCATTCGGTCACTTGCATTTTTTACGGTCGTTAAATTTTCAGTACTCCTCTTTTTGGTGTTTGGTGGACTGGTGATACTGGGCTCCGAAATGGCTCCGGACTTTAGCACTTCCGTTCCTCCGGTGACTGATCTTGGCGCTGCCGCTCTGCTGCTGATCTATGCCTTTGTAGGATTTGAAGGAGCCGTGGTTCCGGCCGGCGAGGCCAAAAGGCCCGAGCGCGATATGCCCCTTGCTTTGTTACTGGGGTTGGGTTCGGTCGTAGTTCTTTATATGATGATACAGCTGGTCTCCCAGGCTGCCGTGCCCGATCTCGCTTCCTCCACCTCTCCCTTGCTCGATGCCTCCGCTGCCCTCTTTGGCAGTACCGGAGCTATTATTCTGATGATCGGCGTGGTGACTTCCGTGACCGGAAATCTCGTCAGCACCATTTTCTCAACGCCCCGACTCACCTACGCCCTTTCCATTGAAGGTTCCCTGCCCGGATGGTTCGGCAAAGTACATTCCAAATTTTTGACCCCCGCCAACTCCATCCTCTTCTTCGGCGTGTTTGCCTTTATTGGAGCAGCCCTCGGTTCCTTTACCGTGCTTGCTGCCATGACCGTCCTCTCCCGGCTGTTTCTGTTCATCATCACCTGTGCGGCCGTGCCGAAACTGCGGCCCAAATTCCGGGGTGAAGGCAGGTTCATCCTCAAAGGCGGATATGTGATCCCCGCCCTCGGCATCCTCGCCTGTCTCTGGCTGATGCTGCAAGTCAGCTCCAACTCCATCTGGCTGACCGCCCTGTTCATTGCCATTGGTACCGGGCTGTACTTATTAAGCAAGCATGAAGTGAAGTGAATTGAATATCCAATAATCAATATCCACCACGGAATATCCAAGTAATCTTCCCTTCATCATTGGTTATTCCGTGTTAGATATTGGATATTCTTCAACCCCCTAACACCTTGAATTGACTTTAGTTTAGATGGTGTTATATTGGGGGAGGTTTTTGGATGTTATGCGATGTCGGATAACAAAACGCTTGTTCTTATAATATTATGTTAGGCCAACAAAAAACATATGGGAAATACATTAATTGGACCAATAGATCATAACAATATCTCAATCTCTCCTAAATACAGAGTAAGTGATTGGATAAATGCACGAGATTTAAATAATTGGGAGATTATGGTAGATATATTTAATGAGCGTTTAGAAAGTAGATTTTTAAAACCTATAAGATTGATTTCATCTGACAAACGAATTGGTAATTTTTCTGGATTCTCAATCATGGCTATTGATTGCTTAATAATTGAGACATTAAATCAATTTTATCAGTAGTGTCCGGTAAAAGCTAAAAAAAGAAGGGAGAAACCCTTTCGAATTT
>JBBDSP010000026.1:0-18766 GCA_040904925.1 Gracilimonas sp.
ATACATACAACATACTGACCTTTCAACACGTCCGGATAAAATAAAAGCCTCACTCAAATACTATATGAGTGAAGCTTTTTTATTTTTATTGAGTAAACCTTACTTGTTGGCAAACTCAAACTTTTCGAGATCATAATCTACACCATCTGCAGGTCGCAGTGTGGTAGATTTGGGCTCTAAGAAATACTTGAGATAATCACGTCCGCCGGCTTTGGCATCGGTGCCACTCAATTTGAAACCGCCAAAAGGCTGTGCACCAACAAGAGCTCCGGTACACTTTCTGTTGATGTATAAGTTACCAACACGATATTCGCGAAGAGCACGGTCGATCTTTTGGGGGTCTTTAGAGAAGTAAGCCCCGGTTAAAGCATAATCAACACCATTGGCAATGCGTAGCGCATCATTAGTATCTTTGGCTTTGATGAAAGCTGTAACAGGACCGAATATTTCTTCCTGTGCAATACGATCATTTTCGTCAATATCGGCGAAGACGGTAGGCTCAATGTAATATCCTTCGTCCTCGGTATCCGCACGTTTACCGCCGGCCATGAGGCGGCCTTCTTTCTTGCCGATCTCAATATAGCTCATGATCTTATCAACAGCTTTTTGATTTATAACGGCTCCTGATATATGATTGTGTTTAGAATTTCCAACAGTCAATGCTTTGGTTTTAGCAACAACTTTTTCAAGTAACTCATCATAAATATCCTGATGAGCAATCACCCTGGAACTGGCTGAACACTTCTGGCCCTGGAAACCAAAAGCACCTTTCACGATTTCTGTAGCGGCCGATTCGATATCTGCATCTTCGTCCACAACAGTGGCATTTTTGCCGCCAAGTTCGCAAATCATGCGCTTAAGGAATTTTTGTCCTTCAGGCACTTCGGCTGCAATTTTATTAAGATGTAACCCAACTCCCTTAGAACCGGTAAAGGTGATAAATCTGGTTTTTGGATTTTTGGCAAGATTTTCTCCCACTTCAATATCACCGCCGGTAACAAAATTAAAGACTCCGGCAGGAAGGCCAACTTCGTCTAAGATCTCTGCGAAAAGCTGTCCCATTTTGGGAGTATCAGGTGCAGGTTTAGCTACTACGGTATTACCAACTGCGATTGGCGCAATGGCCATTCCTACAAAAATAGCAAAAGGAAAATTCCAGGGAGATATAGAAACACCGGCACCAATAGGCATGTAGATCGTGCGGTTGTAGTCGCCCCAGGTTTCAGAAAGTACATCCATTCCGTCATCAATACGAAGAGCTTCGTGTGCGTAATAATCTATAAAATCAATAGCTTCACAAGTATCAGCATCTGCTTCCAAGTAGCTTTTTCCTGCTTCGCTGATCATCCAGGCATTTATCTCTAGTCTGCGACGACGTATTACATCAGCTGCTTTGAACAGATATTCAGCTCTTTTTTTAGCTGAAACATGTTGCCAGCTTTCAAATGCATCCCAGGCTTTATCCAAAGCATCAAATGCCTGCTCTTTGCTGGCCATCTGAAAAGTTCCAATAGTTTCTGAAAGATCAGAAGGGTTTTTACTTTCGAAGGTTCCGGCATCTCCTTTTACGAACTTGCCGTTTATATAAAGGTCATATTCTTTGTTGAAATTAGATCTGACTTCTTCTAAAGCGTCTTTTTGAGCTTTGTCGTTAGTTGGGTCAGAAAAATCCAGATAGGTCTCATTTTTGTACTTTTCTAATGTTTGGTCGGGCATGGGCTTTGTTTTTGAATGATAAAATTTATAAATCTATACACTAAAGATACGCAGAAAAGCGCTCCCAATTCAACGGGGATCTTAGAAAGGATTCTAACAACCCTAAAACATTGAATATCGGGCTTTATAATGGTAGCTTTAGGTAATTCATAAGAACTTTATAGATGCTTATTACATTGTAATAAATGTATTACAAGCGTTAAAAATTCAATTAAAAAAAGGATCAAAAATGGCAAAAATTAAAGTGGGAATTAACGGGTTTGGCCGAATAGGAAGAATGGTAACCCGCTCAATTCTGGCAGATCACAAAGATAGTATTGAAATTGTTGGAGTGAACGACCTAACCGATACTAAAACCTTGGCTCACCTTTTTAAATATGACTCCGCTCAGGGCACGTATCCCGGAGATGTAAGCGTTGATGGCAACAAACTGACTATTGATGGTATGAGTTTTGAAGTAAGCGCAGAAAGAGATCCCGCTAATCTAAAATGGGGTGAGCTTGGCGCTGAAGTAGTGATCGAGTCTACCGGATTTTTCAGAGATTCAAAAAGTGCTGGAAAACACTTGGAGGCAGGAGCTAAGAAAGTGATAATTTCAGCCCCGGCTTCTGGCGACGATATACAAACTGTTGTTTTGGGTGTAAACGATGAGAAGATTGATAAAGACGTTGAGATCTATTCTAATGCAAGTTGCACCACTAATTGCCTCGCGCCAATGGTTAAGATTCTGGACGACAAATTCGGCGTGAAAAAAGGATTTATGACCACTATCCACTCATATACTGGTGATCAAGCACTGGTTGATG
This sequence comes from Gracilimonas sp., assembly GCA_040904925.1. Classification (GTDB taxonomy): domain Bacteria; phylum Bacteroidota; class Rhodothermia; order Balneolales; family Balneolaceae; genus Gracilimonas. The sequence continues at coordinate 2,523 of JBBDSP010000026.1, forward strand.
GTCCTCATAAGGACCTTAGACGAGCCCGCGCAGCTGCGGTTAATATTGTGCCAACTACAACCGGTGCAGCTTCTGCTGTTGGACTGGTACTACCGCACTTGGATGGTAAACTGGATGGTAGCGCTGTTCGCGTTCCAACTCCAACCGGTTCTTTGACAGATCTTGTAGCAGAACTGAATGAAGAGACATCGCTTGAAGAAGTAAATGCATTGTTCAAAGATGCTGCTGCCGGAGATTACAAAGGAATCGTTCAATATACGGAAGAGCCTTTGGTATCATCTGATATAGTTGGAAACCCACACTCAACTATATTTGATAGCGACATGACAAAAGTAGATGGTAATTTGGTGAAGATAATTGGCTGGTATGATAATGAAGCAGGCTACTCTGCACGTACCGCTGATCTCATTACAAGGATTGTCTGATAGGAGATTTCAATTTCAGAATTAAATTAAACTCTTGTTCTCTATTGAGGACAGGAGTTTTTTATATCTGTTAACTTGTAAAACTGCGCTGAACTCCTCACATTCCGTAACATCCAAGAATAAACAAGGATACAATGAAACAGGCACTATTTTTACTATCGGCACTCATAGTTTTATCTCTTTCAGGATGTATGCAACAGGTTGATGATGTTAAAACAGCTGAAATAGCATATGATTTTGAACTTTTGGATACAGAGACTCATGCACGCTGGAGCAACACTATTAAGCCCGTTCTCACAGTCCCCTCGGGTTCGGTTATTAAAGTGGCTACACAGGAAGCATCTGCAAAACAGCTGGATATTAATTCAACGGTAGCAGATCTGGGGGACCTAAGTTTTGATCCTATTCATCCACTAACAGGTCCTGTATATGTTGAGGGAGCTGAACCCGGAGATATTCTCAAGGTCACTCTTCATAAAGTTGAAATGGGTGATTGGGGATGGACAGCTATTATTCCAGGATTTGGATTCTTGGCAGATGAATTTGAACAGCCTTACTTGAAAACATTTGAATTGGGTAAGGATCGAAAAACAGCGAAATTTTCAGAAAATATTGAGATTCCCCTTAAACCATTCCCGGGAGTAATGGGAGTAGCCCCCGATACTGAGGACAGCCTTTCCACAATTCCTCCAAGAGCAAACGGCGGTAATATGGACGATCCGAATATGACGGAAGGGTCAACCATTTATTTTCCGGTATTTGTAGAAGGAGCTTTATTCTCGATTGGTGATACGCATGCAGCACAAGGGCATGGAGAAGTATGTGGTACGGCAATAGAGGCGCCCATGAATATTATCTATGAAGTAGAAGTTATTAAAGATGGAAGAAATATCAGTGAACCTCAATATGAAACAGATGAGTATTATGCGGTAACGGCTTTTGCAGAAACCATTGATGAAGCGGCTAAAAAAGCCACAAGGTTCATGATCGATTACCTGGAAGAAGAAAAGGGAATGAGTCGTGAAGATGCCTATGCTTTATGCTCTTTGACCGGGGATCTTAAAATTGCTGAAGTGGTGGATGTTCCTCATATGTTGGTATCTATGCATATTCCAAAAGATATATTTAAAGATTAGTTTATAATTAAAATCACTCAAATCTAAGAATGAACTCAACAGTTAAATTACTGGCTATACTTTTTGCGGCGACGTTTTTTGTTTCCTGCACATCCGATCAGGAGGTCTCAACCCTGAACCTCAATACTGATCAGCTTATAGAAGACCTGCGCTTTATTTCCTCTGATGAAACAGAGGGCAGGCGTACCGGAACAGAAGGCAATCGAATCGCCAGAGAATATTTGGTTCAACGATTTGAGGAAGCTGGGGCTGAACCCTTTCAAGATTCCTATATGCATGAATTCGGTTTCACCAACAGGGATGGTGAGGAAATGATGGGAATTAACGTGATCGGGCAGATAGCAGGAAGTTCAGATTCTGTGATCGTGATAACAGCTCATTATGATCACATGGGAAAGCGAGACTCACTGATCTTTAACGGGGCCGACGATGATGCATCCGGGACAGCTGCATTATTAGCTTATGTAGATTACTTTAGTCAGACGCAGCCAAATCTCACCCTCGTATTTGCAGCTTTTGATGCGGAAGAAATGGGTTTACAGGGAGCCCGGGTATTCGTTCAGGATTCGGTGTTTTTAGAAAAAGTAAAGATGAACATAAACCTGGATATGATCGCTCAAAATGACAAAAATGAGATCTATGCAGTAGGCACTTATCACTACCCTCAGTTTAAACCAATACTCGAAAATATTGAAAAAGCAGGGTTGAATTTATTGTTCGGGCATGATGATCCCAATGGGGAATTAGATGACTGGACATTTTCTTCAGATCATGGCCCGTTTCATCAAAAGGGGGTACCCTTTATTTACTTTGGTGTAGATGACCACGAGCACTATCACCAGCATACAGATGATTTTGAGACTATACCTCTGGAATTCTATAAAAGCTCAGTGCAATTGATTTTGAATGCCATTTTAGCCTTAGACGAAAGTATATAAAATAAAAAAACCCTCAATAATGACATTGAGGGTTTTAAAAATGTAATTAAAAAGTAAGTTAAAACTTTCTCAGGTAACTGGTGCATTCCTTACATTCTTTGCCGTCTTTTCGGGCATCTTCTTCTTTTTCAAAACCCTGACTTGAAAAGGCTTCAATATCACCGCTCTTAGAAACTCGTCTCCATCTCCATTCGCCTTTAACGTCTTGGTATAATTCACATTTAGCCATAGGTAAGTATCTGATTTATTGTAATTTAATATCAGTAAATATACCCAAAATGAGCCTCTAACGCAATTTTACGCCGATTATAGTGTGATTTTAGCACTATTTGATCACATAGTCATAGCTGATCTCTGAGCCTTTCTCCAAAGCCTTCGATACCGAGCAATATTTAGTAACAGAAAGCTCAAGGGCCCGTTCAACTTTTTTGGGATCGAGATCACCTTCAAAGATATAGTGCATATGAATGGTCTTATATTCGGAATGGCCGGCCCCCTCAATTTTTTGCCGGTCGCCGTCAACTTCAACTTTAAGCCCGGTAAGTTTTTGCTTTTGTTTTTCCAGGATGGAAACAACATCAATGGCACTGCAACCTCCGGCACCTGCCAGCAATAGCTGCATGGGAGAAAGTCCGCCTTCAAGTCCTCCAATGGAATTGCTTCCGTCTATGCGGATCTTCCCGTTAGTTTCATTTTCCGATTCAAAGTGAAGGCCTTCGCCTAACCAGTTTACATTAATTTTCATAGCTGATTTTTTGATTTAATTTCATTCAACTTAATAAAGTTAGTGAATTCAGTTTCTATTCACCATTATCCATTTCCAGCTTTCGCATCGGCATGGAGTCAATTTTCTTGAATAGTTTCTCCGCTGAGAGAGATTCATCGGTTCGCAGTTTCTCGGTACCGTCTTTACCGATCAGGATAACGGTGTAGTCTGCCTTGGAAACATTGAAATCACTTCGGAGCTCTTCCTCGGGTTCATCTGGGATAACAGCATTTTTTACGGAGGCACTGGATTGTTTTAATACATAGAAGATTTTTAGGTCACGTTCATCAATACCACTTTGGTTATTTTTTAAGGTTTTAATCTGTGCCCTGTATTCAGCATTATATGTGTTAAGGGAGAATACCAATAAAACACGGTTTTGCCATTTGTAATCATCCAGATCAAAATAGTCGAGTTCTTGTGCAATTGAAATGGAAGACATCATTAGTAATGAAACAAACAGTGCTACTGAGAATATTTTCATGGGGAAATGGTCTTAATTTCATGATCATTTCACTAACAAAGAGTATAGTAGTTTAGTTTGAGAGAAATGAAACGGGAGGATTGAGAACACTGTTATTACGTTAACATTAAATAACCATTTTTTGGTTGTACCGACTTTGAACAATGTTTATTTTAAATCCGTGAATAAAACCAACCTACATATTCTTCATCTCCATCAAGATGTCCATCATGCTCATCCCGGACATCATCATATCCATGTGCAGTAAGCACATTTTGAATCTCTATTTCTACCTTTTTATTCTTACTTTTTAACCTAACTATTTATTTCCTATTACTATGAACAGAACGAAGGATTCTTCTACTTCTCTACGCATTGCCATTCAAAAAAGCGGCCGATTAACGGATAAAACCATCAATTTGCTAGAAGGCATTGGTATTGAATTTGATAATTATAAGCGTAACCTGATCGTTAAAACAAGAAACTTTGATGTGGAGCTATTGCTGCTCCGCGATGATGATATCCCCGAGTATGTACAGGACGGTGTTTGTGACCTTGGATTTGTCGGAGCAAATGAAACTCAGGAAACCGGTGCCGATGTAACCCCGATCCGCGATCTGGGTTATGGAAAATGTCGACTTTCTCTGGCAGCCCCTAAAAATGGAAACATCAAAAAACCGGAAGATTTTGACGGGAAGAAAGTAGCTACCAGTTATCCCAACCTGACCAGGAAGTTTTTTGATGCCAGAAATATAGATATTCAGATCATCGAGATCTCAGGTGCTGTTGAAATTGCTCCTCAGCTTGAAGTGGCTGATGCAATTGTAGATTTGGTTTCAAGTGGAGGTACCCTTAGAGCTAACGGTCTGGTTGAACTTGATACTATTCTGGAATCACAAACTCAGCTCATCAGAACCAATAAGGAATTGTCATCGGGCAAGCAGCAGCTGATCGAGAAGTTCCTTGTAAGAATGGATGGATATCAGCAGGCAGCAAACAGCCGCTACATTATGATGAATGCACCAAATTCAGCGGTTGAAGAGATCAAAAAGATCATCCCTTCGATGAAAAGTCCGACCGTAATGCCACTGGCAGAAAAAAACATGGTAGCAATTCATACCGTGATCCCGCTCGAAAAATTCTGGACGGTTATGGAAGAATTAAAAGAAGCGGGTGCTTCCGATATTGTGATGCTCCCGATCGAAAGTATGATTCTATAAAAATATGAAGCTCCATAGATCAGCAGAGGTGCATAGCCATGCGCACTCACTGAATTCAGATGGAAGAATAAGAGAATAGAAAAGATCTGAAATGAAAACCTACAACTACTCAAAACTAAAACCGGAAGGAATAAACAAACTTCTTAAGCGACCAAAAATTGATTTTACTTCCATTTTTCGAACGGTTCAGCCCATATTGGATGAAGTGGAATCTGAGGGTGATGAAGCCGTTAAAAAATTTACCCAAAAATTTGATGGGGTAGAATTAGAGTCGGTAACCATCAATCCAAAAGGCATTCAGGTAAGTTTTGAACAGGAAGTAAAAGAAGCCATTGATCTGGCTTTTGATAATATTTTCCGATTTCATAAAGCGCAGTTTCCTCACCCGATCGAAGTGGAGACCATGCCCGGTGTTAGATGCATGAAAGTAGCCCGGCCCATTGAGCGTGTAGGGATGTATGTTCCTGGGGGGACTGCAATCCTACCATCAACCGCGATGATGTTAGCCATACCGGCCATGATCGCTGGTTGTACTACTAAGGTGTTAGCAACACCACCAAGTAAAGACGGAACTGTTGCACCTGAGATCATATATATTGCTCAAAAAGCTGGAATCGATACCATATTACTGGCCGGAGGAGCACAGGCTGTTGGGGCCATGGCATTTGGAACAGAATCAGTACCTAAGGTGGATAAGATCTTTGGTCCCGGAAACCAATATGTGACAGCGGCTAAAATGATCCTGCAAAATTCTGAAGCACAGATCAGTATCGATATGCCGGCGGGACCATCGGAGGTTTTAGTAATCGCAGACAAGCAGGCAAACCCGGCTTATGTGGCCGCTGATCTGCTGTCACAGGCAGAGCATGGGAAAGACAGTCAGGTTGTACTTGTGACCACGAAAGAGTTTGATCTGGAGGGTTTGGAAGCTGAATTGAAGGCTCAACTTAATCAACTTCCACGTAAAGAAATGGCTGGACAAGCATTAGATAATAGCTTTATAATGATAGTTGATTCACTTGATGAAGCTTTTGATTTCTCAAATGAATATGCCCCCGAACATTTAATTGTGAATGTAAAAGATGCGGAGTCTTATACCGAGAAGATCATGAATGCAGGATCTGTATTCATGGGTCAGCTTACTCCTGAAAGTGTTGGTGATTATGCTTCAGGCACCAATCATACTTTGCCAACTTATGGATATGCCCGGATGTACAGTGGAGTAAATTTGGCTGCCTTTCAGAAATCAATAACTATGCAGTCACTTAGTGAAGAAGGGTTGAAAAATATTGGACCTGCAGTAGAAACACTAGCGGAGTTAGAAGAACTTCAGGCGCATAAAAACGCCGTTACTTTAAGATTAAAAGATATCATTTGATGAAAAAGACAGACATTAGTTCATTAGTCCGGGAAAACATCCTAAACCTAAAACCATATCGCAGCGCCCGGGATGATTTTGACTCAGGCATTTTACTGGATGCCAATGAGAACAGTTTTGGTGCTCCTTTTGCAGATGATCTGGAACTCAACCGCTATCCCATGCCGTATCAGGAAGAGTTGCGTGATAAAATTGCTGCATTTCGCGGCGTAGAAAAAGGGAATGTGTTTGTTGGTGTTGGGAGTGATGAGGCTATCGACTTAATACTTCGGATCTTTTGCCGACCGGAGAAAGACAGGATCATCATTAACCCTCCGACTTATGGCATGTATAAAGTTTCTGCTAACATCAATGATATAACTGTGGATGAAGTGCTGCTTACAGAAAGCTTTCAGCTTCAGCCCGAGAAAATCCTAAAGACTGTAAAGCCGGAAACCAAGGTCATCTTTATTTGTTCGCCTAATAATCCTACCGCAAATAGTATGGATATAAATGACATCGTGAAAGTTCTGGAAGGATTTGATGGAATTGTAGTAGTAGATGAGGCATATATCGACTTTAGCCGTCAGGGAAGTCTGACATCTAATATCAGAGATTTTAAAAATTTGGTTGTACTTCAGACGATGTCAAAATCATTTGGGCTGGCGGGTATTCGATTGGGAATTGCTTTGGCAGATCCTTTGGTGATATCATATATGATGAAGGTGAAAGCTCCGTACAATGTGAATAAGCTGACATCTACAAAGGCAACTAAGGCATTTATGAGTCTGGATCATATCACCAAAAATATACAGGCAATTCTGGAAGAACGGGAACGGGTGGTCGCTAAATTGGTTACATTTTCTCAGGTTGAAAGGGTCTATCCCACGGATGCAAACTTTGTAATGTTCAAATTATCTGACGCTCAAAGCATATATAAAAAGTTGGCCGAGGAAGGTGTTATTATTCGCTACCGGGGGAATGAGCCGCATTGTGAAAATTGTTTAAGACTGACTATTGGTACCTCAACCGAAAATGATCGTTTCTTTTCTGCTTTAACCAGTGTATTAGAAAACTGATCAAAAAACTATATCTATGCTGATATCAATCACAAAAAAAGCATTGGCAGATCCTTCCGGAGAATTTCTCTTTAGGAAAAATACAATTTCTGCACTTCAGAAAATTACTGATGGAGGACGTGATCTTTTAGTTACTGAGGATTCCATTTCCAATCAGCAAAAACAACTGTTGAAGCAAGAAGAAGTTTCTTATTTCTTAGAAGGGGAAGCAGATCTGGTTATAGATGAAAAAGAAGGAAAGCTTCAGCTTTTGAAGGATGAGGAAGTATTAGTGTCATCCGAAGAATGGAAACTGCTGGTAAATTTTATTACCAAAGAAGCACGGAAAGCTTCCATCCAAAGAAAAACAAACGAGACTGATATCAGCATTAATATCAATTTGGACGGAACCGGTGAAGCAGATATTTCAACCGGGCTGAAGTTCTTTGACCACATGCTTGATCAGATTGCAAGGCATGGATTAGTGGATCTTGCCCTCAAGTGTGATGGTGATCTGGAAGTTGATGAACATCATACCATAGAAGATGTAGCGATAGCTCTGGGGGAGGTGATCACACAGGCACTCGGGAATAAAAAAGGAATTGAGCGTTATGGCTTTGTGTTGCCTATGGATGAAGCGCAAGCTACCGTGGCTTTAGATCTGTCAGGAAGACCATATTTGGTGTTCGAGGGAGCGTTCAAAAGAGAATACGTTGGAGACTTTCCCACCGAAATGATAGAACACTTTTTTTATAGTCTGGCAATGAACTTGAAGGCTACAATTCATGTTAGCTTTGCAGGTGAAAATGATCACCATAAAATTGAAGCCTGCTTTAAGGGTTTTGCCCGGACTTTGAAGATGGCAATTGAACAGAACGGGCGTATCGAAAATCTTGTCCCAAGTTCAAAAGGGACGCTGTAGATCATATATGATAGCTATTATCAAGTATAAAGCCGGTAACACTGCATCTGTCGCAAATGCGTTGGATCGATTGGGTGCCCATTATTTTTTTGCTGAAACGCCTGAAGAATTAGAAAGTGCAAAGGCGGTGATTTTTCCGGGGGTTGGACACGCCGGTGCTGCTATGAAATCACTTCAGGAGAAAGGAGTAGATGAATGGCTAAAGAATACCAACAAGCAAGTACTTGGAATATGCGTTGGAATGCAGCTTTTGTTCGAAACTTCTACCGAGGGTGATACGATAGGGCTTGGGGTAATACCCGGAGCACTCAAAAAGTTTGATGAAACTCAGGCTAAAGTACCCCATATGGGATGGAATAAGCTAACTGATCCTGAAAAACATCCAATATTGAAAAACCTGATCTCAAAGAATTACCTGTACTTTGTGCATAGCTACTATGCACCGGTAGGAAAACATACCTTAGCTACCTGTAATTATATCAATGATTTTTCTGCCATTGTTGCCAAAGACAACTTCATTGGAGTACAATTTCATCCCGAGAAATCAGGAAGCGTTGGTTCGCTTATCCTGCAAAATTTTTTAGACCTCGTTTACTCTCCTGAAAAAGTTGGACATTGATCAAACTGAGTAGATTGATGTCATATTAGCAATCTGTAATTGGGATGCATGCTATCTATTTATGCGTTTAAAGCTAAATGAAGCTCTTTGGTAACCGCATTTAATTTAATGTTGAATTAATTTTCCGTATATTTGTTTTATTTGTAATCAAAAAACGGAGTAAGTTATGGAAACTACAGTAGCTAAGATCGGACGTTTCGTTTATGCAATACCATTTGCCATCTTTGGGATTTTTCACTTTATGAACGCAAGTGCAATGGCAGGAATGGTGCCAATACCGGGTGGAGCCTTTTGGGTGTACCTGACCGGTATAGCATTGATAGGCGCTTCGGTAGCACTGATGATTCAGAAAGAAGTAAAACTAGTGGCATTACTCTTGGGTATTATGCTGCTTATTTTTGCTCTATCCATTCATTTACCTAGTGTTATCAGTGGCGGAGAAGGGATGCAAGCTTCAATGTCAAGCATGTTGAAAGACCTTGCTCTTGCAGGTGCCGCATTTTTTGTATCCGGTGTTTATAGTGACAAGGAAGGCCATGGCACGGAATAGATAGATTGAAATAAAACTTAGAAGCCTGATTGTTTACTTACGATCGGGCTTTTTTAAAATGAGGTATGGTCTAATCTTGGGTTACTATATTAATTAATCCTTACCCATCCGTTATTTTGATAGTCCGGTTGAAAGAGTTCCGGATGAATAATTTCAGCTAATATTTTGGCAGAATCAGCAATTCTCGGTCCCGGGCGATTAAAATATTGATGTCCATCCGCTACGAATACTCTTTTATTTTGAACTGCCTGTAATTGATCCCAACCTTCCAGCTCAAAAAGTGTACTCAATTCTGAATTTGTTTTCTTGATTGGATAGCCACACGGAATAATGATCAATACTTCAGGGTCCGACTTTCTCAAAACTTCAAAGTCGATAAAAGGAGAATGCTTTCCGGTTTCTGCAAGGGTTGAATAACCACCTGCAATTTTTATGAGTTCCGGCATCCAGTTACCGGCAGTCATAAGCGGATCGATCCATTCAATGACTTCCACATGTATAGTTGGTTGCTCAGAAGTTTTTTCTTTGATCGTTGTGAATTTGGACTCAATATCCGCCCGAAGTTTGTTTCCTCTTTCCGAAACTTCGAGCTTCTCTGCTATTATCTGGATGTCAGCAAAAATATCTTCCAGTGTTTCCGGCGAGAATGAAAGAACGGAAGCATCCACTCCGATCTGATCCAGGCATTGTTCTACCTGTTGAAGGTCAACAGCACATACTTCACACTGATCTTGAGTAAGAATGAAGTCCGGGTTTAATTCTGTTATCTTTTGAGGATTTATTCGATAGATTGAAAGCCCCTCAGTAAGAATGGCCTTCACCTTTTGATCGATGGCATAGCTCTGTCCATTAAACGGATATTTGGGCTTGCTACAAACCTGAAGCTCTTTTGCCTGTTTTGGGAAATCACATTCATGGGAACGCCCGGCCATGTGCTCTCCCAAACCAAGAGCATAAATAATCTCAGTTGTAGCCGGCAACAAAGAAATGATATTCACATCAATCTCGGTTTAGGAATCTTCTTTTGATGGAGGCCGTCGGTTGTCATTCGAGATCGTATCGATCAGTTTGTTGTAGGGATCAATTCCCACAGAAACCGGCAGTTCATCAACCGTGATGGTAATTTCATTCATGATCTCAGTGAACTTTCGTTTCTCGAGATAAAGCACGGTTTCATTACCATCCTCATCTACACCGAATACCCCAACTTCGATCCAGTCATTTAGTGGCAAGGATTGTATAGGTAATCGTCGGCCTTCAACGTCAACAGATAAACTGTCACCTTCCTGATTCGTATAGATTCGTTCTCCTGTTTCTCCTGTTCTGTATTTAGCTGCCTGGAGACTCAGGTTAACTTCGTATGTACTGCTATCAACTTCGGTGAAAGTAGCTTCTTCAACCCGATTATCATAAAGGGTGATAGTCTCAAACATATCGGTGATCAAGTATTGAAGTGAGTCCGGAGTGGCTTCTTTCAGAAAATCCAGTAACTCCAGAGAGTTGGTATAAGGAGGTTCCTGAAAAGCAACCTCATCGATATAACTACTAAGCGTTGCGTTCAATTTATCTTCTCCGATATAATCACTGAGCGCGTAGAAAACCAAGGAACCTTTGTTATAGTGTATATATTGCTGATTTTCATTATATATCAGGGCTTGTTCTCTTCGTGATTCCATAGTCCTGCCTATGAGGTAGGTGTCTAAGGCCTCTTTTAGAAATCGGCGCATTTGATGAACTCCATATTCTTTTTCGAGTACCTTCAAGGCACTGTACTCAGAAAGACTTTCCGACAACATGGTAGCTCCCTGAACATTAGCCCCAATTACCTGATGTGCCCACCATTGGTGTGCTACCTCGTGAGCCGTTATGCTAAATGGATAATTCACGGCTTCTTCATCCGTGGTATCCACATCTGCGATAAAACCTACTGCTTCTGAATAGGGAACTGTGTTAGCAAAAGATTGTGCGAAACTCCCGCCTGTTCGCGGAAACTCTATAATGCGCAACTGACGGAATTGATAGGGACTGAAATTCTCAGTGTAATAATCCAGCGATTTTTTAACCCCGTCAATCATGTAATCAAGGTTGTAGGTGTGATCAGGATGATGGTAGATCTCAATATTTACATCATTCCAGGAATCCTCTACAACATCAAAATCAGCAGAAATAAAGGAATAGAAATTAACGATGGTGCTATCCATTTTGTAATGGAAATAGTGGCGCCCATTTTCCTCCCATTCATCCTGAAGATATCCGGGGGCAATGGCAATTTGTTCGGGACTGGTACTTATAGTTGTCTCAAAATCGATCCAGTCTGCATCGCTGGAGATGTAATTATTCATTCTGGCGGTGCTGTCGGTAGGTGGAGCCATACGATCTTTTTCAGGAAGATCATACCGTTCGCGTGCTTCCCGACTGCTCAATTCTGCGGACTCCGGATATCCAATTGTTGGAAAAAGAGAGTTGTTGATAAAGGTACCATTACCTCGCACCGGGGAGTTACTTCTCAGAATCTCATTGCGTTTATTGGAAAGCGCAAAGGAGAACAATACCGAATCACCGGGCATTAGGGGCTCGTCGAGTTGATATATATCATAGTTCATGGAATCATCTTCTAACACAAGCTCGAAATCCCTGTTGAATTCAAACACACTGATAAAATTGTTATGATCAATGTGAATAGAATCGATGGCTACATCTGCTTTATTAACGAGAATGTAACTTCCTGACACATCAAGATCTCGGCTCTCTGGGTACAGATCCAGGTTGATTGAACTCGATACGATCCGCGGTTGCGGAGTGTCTTTAAACTTTCCGTAATTCTTTTCAAAATTTGCAGCTCGAAGTTCCCGTTTTTGGGATGATATATATTCATACTTGATGTTATTCACATAATAAATCCACGATCCCATTCCTATAAAACCAATGAGAGAAAGGGTAAATATGAGCTTTAATTTTGGGGTAAATGCTTTATCGGCGTTACTAAACCGTTCTTTGATGCTACCGGGTAATCCTCTTCTGAAAAAGAGAATGGCAAGTACATATAGTGCAATTCCCAAAAGAAGCCAATACATTTTATACACAAAGTAAGGCGCCAACGAGTTTCCGTATCCGTTCATGTCGGAATAGGCTGTACCGGGTGCCTGATTGAATTTGAATACGGTCTGCTCGATCCCAATTTCCCCTAAAAAAGTGATCCCGATAGAAATAACCAAAAGAAGGATAAATCCGATATAGTAATTTTTGAATAAATTATGAATGAAGATGGATAAAAGCCCCCAGATCATCACATGTATCAGCGATATGGCATATAGGTCGAACAGGTACTGCCCGATCTCAAAATTGTAATAACCACTGAAAAGTTGCACGCCCAAACCGGCAATCATGATGATGGAAAGAAGTGCCATTTGCATGAGAACTAAGGCCAGAAATTTTGAAAATAAAATGGCCCAGTTTGGTGTGGGCGTTACATGGATGAGTTGATCCATATTATCGCCACGGCTGCGGTGGATAAGCATTCCCGCATACAAAAAGGTCAGAATGTTGATGAACAGGCTGAAAAAGGTACCCGGAAGCTGCAACATTTGCCAGGTAACAGGGAGGGTGTCGGTGCCAAAAATTTCACCCCCAAGAAGAATCGTACTCAGCGAAATTAAAAGTCCGATGAGTGAAATAATAATAAAAGCCCAGCCACTGATGATATACCTGAAATCTGTTTTTGCCAGCTCCCAGCTTAGTTTCAGGTTTTCAATAAAAGAAAAATTCATGGTCACTTCCGGCATGTTTACGGTAAGAATGCTTCCAAAATTTTTCTTAGTTACAGCTTCTCCTTTTTTCTTACGGAATAAGCTGAAGCTGTACGCCTGCTGACTAAAACTAAAGGCCTGGTAAACCAAACCAAATATCAGAAGTCCGAGTCCGGCCCAGATAAGGCGGTTATAAAAGATCACCTCACCCCACGGAAGTGGATTTTCATTTTGCTCAAAGGCGGTCCAGTATTCGGTATAATATGCATTTGCTTGTGCACCGTATGGATCAAGGAGGGTGGCCAGCATTTTATTATCGAGATCAGAGGTAAGGTTTTGGGCGAAGATCTGAATCAGAAAAAAGCCGAGGATCACAATAAAAGCCACGTTAATATTTCTTGTGAAGGCAACAACTGCAAACACCATGGCCCCGAAAAAGATCATATTTGGGATAAGGTAATACAGAAAAGGCTGAACATAACTCACTAGTTCAAAGGGCCCAAGAACTTCAGGATTGGTTCCGGGGGTTATGCTTCCGAGTATGACACCCAGAGCAGCTGCTATCATTACAAGGGTTGAAACGGTAAGTCCGGCCGCGAATTTACCCAACAGATACTCCCATTTTTTAAAAGGATAAGAATATAGTACCGAGTGCATATTGTGCTTATAATCGCGGTAGATGGTGCCGCCAATAAGAGCCGGTAAAAAGAAGTAGAGAATGATAGCCATCTCGTTCAGCAGCCCGTTTATGGCTACCGGGGAATTGACAATGGTAATGGTATTCATGCTAACGGTAAGGCTTTCAAATATCCCCGCAGCGCTGATCATTACAAAATAAGAAAGAGAAAAAAGGATCCCGGCATATACATAAAAAGAAGATTTTCGAAGCCAGTACCGAATCTCAAAAGAAAAAATTGAATAAAACATATCTGATAGAATATTTAATTAAGCGGCTACGACTTCTTTTCCTTCCCTGAGCGTAACGAAATAAACATCAGCCAGATCCGGATCTTTCAGTTGAAAAGTATCATTGGGTTGATCTGAGCCATGTACCCTGATATTCAGTGTATTATCCTGATTAAAGTTGGAAGAGATGATGTTAAATTGCTCCTCATATGCCTCCAGTTTATCCCGCTCAATTATCTTGGTCCAAATCTGTCCTTCCAAAGCTTTTACGGCTTCCTTTGGTGTGTGATGACTTAAAATCCGGCCACCGTTCATGATGGCCATATCTGTACAAAGTTCTTTTACATCATCTACAATATGGGTTGAAAAGATCACAATATGATTGGTTCCAATCTCTCTCAGAACATTCAAAAAACGATGTCGCTCTGAGGGATCCAATCCGGCTGTAGGCTCATCCACGATAATGAGTTTTGGATCATTTAATAGAAGCTGTGCAATTCCAAACCGCTGTTTCATCCCGCCCGAATAACCGGCTACGCTTTTATTTTTAACCTCAAAAAGGTTGGTGACTTCCAGGGCAGTGTTTACCATTTCAGTTCGTTCACTCTTATCACTGATTCCTTTTAGACGGGCAAAATAATGAAGCAGATCCTCGGCCGACATTTTTGGATACACTCCAAATTCCTGCGGCAGATATCCCAACACTTTTCGAAGACTGTTCTTATCGTTTAGAATGTCGATATCATCCAAAAAGGCAGCGCCGGAATCAGGGGCTTGTAAAGTGGCTATAGTTCGCATTAAGGTTGACTTTCCGGCCCCGTTTGGGCCTAATAATCCGAACATTCCGGATTCAATTTCTATGGAAACATCATCCAGGGCCTTCACCCCGTTTTTATACGTTTTGGAAAGATTGGAGATCGTAAGCTTCATCTGTCTGAATTTATTGAAATGAAATTATCAGACAGAGTATAAGTAATTAGTATGGTATTGTTACAATAAAATCTATGACTTTGATTTAATTGACACAACTCTTTCCAGGATAAATGTACCGTTTTTTGCAGAGTGCTAGTCTACCCAATCCGCTACAAAAACATTAGTAGACCGATCACCACCGTTATTTCTATTTGAAGAGAATACGATCTTCTTACCATCGGGCGAGAACATAGGGAAGGAATCAAATTGATCATCAAAAGTGATCTGCTCCAATCCGGTTCCATCAATATTGATCATGAAGATGTTGAAGGGGAAACCACGCTGGGATTGGTGGTTGGAGGAAAATACGATCTTTTCTCCGGATGGATGGAAATAAGGGGCCCAGTTGGCATTTCCCAGATCAGTGATCTGCCTGAGTCCGCTTCCATCGACATTTACCACAAAAAGCTCCATGTTGGTTGGTTCAACAAGTCCCTGATCAAGAAGTGATGTATATTTGTCGATCTCCTCTTTGGTTTCGGGGCGGGACGCTCTAAAAATAAGCTGACTGCCATCGGGAGAGAAAAAGGCGCCACCGTCATATCCCAATAAATCCGTTATTTGAATGACGTTGGAGCCGTTGGTATCCATAATGTAAAGTTCAAGGTCGCCGCTACGGTCGGATGTAAAAACAATTTTATCGCCTTTGGGAGAAACCGTAGGTTCTGCATCATAACCCGGCTCGTCAGTCAGTTTGGCAATGATATTTCCATCCATATCAGCTTTATAGATGTCGTATGTGTCATAGATCGGCCAGACGTAAGCTCCGCTTTGTCCACGTTCAGGTGGAGTCGGACATTCCATCCCCGCTTCATGAGTTGAAGAATAAACAAAGGTGGAATCGCCGGGAAGGAAATAGGCACAAGTTGTACGTCCGTTTCCGGTGCTGATCATAGATGGTTCAAAGCCCGGTTCCTTTTCAGAAATATCCATAGTAAATATTTGATCACACTCTACACCCCAATCCGGATTGTTCGATTGGAAGATCAGTTCTTCGCTGTCGTAGCTCCAGTAAGCCTCGGCATTATCTCCTCCAAATGTAAGTTGTTGTATATTTTGTAGATGTATTTCCTGCTCATATTTCAGGGTGTCGGCTTCAGGATTGTAGGGGTTTTTATCTGAATTGGAAGTGCAGGAGATCGCAATTAGTAGAAGAAGAGGTACAG
>JBBDSP010000027.1:0-80330 GCA_040904925.1 Gracilimonas sp.
AAATATAATTATTTTGAAACAGATTTTACTTGTTATTTAAAACAGTACCTTTTTTGTTTAGTAGCCGAGGCTAATTATTTGATAATTCTAATCTTTAGGCTATTGTCTTTCAAACAGAAACAAATTATTCTGAATGAAGTTTAATCGGGGAAACATCAATTAAATATGGATCTATGAAAGACACGATAGGTAGAATTCTGACGATAGGGGGAGTATTAGGCGTTATTTATTTCGGATGGCAATATTATGAGGATTCCGAATCCTTTGAAGCATTTGGAGCCGATGTAGCTGTAAGTACCGGTGACTATACCCCAATCATTATATCGGCAGTAGTTATGCTGGCCGGAATTGTAATAACGAGATTCAATTTTAAATAATCTGTTTTTTTAGCCGTGAATGATATTTTTATTCACGGCTTTTTTATAGGCTGCAGAGTTTTTCGCTTATCTCCCACAGCTCTTTGGCAGCATTTTCATCTCTTGCAGTCTTGCTTGGTGTAGCTACTTTTTTATTCCTGAAATACGCGCCATTTACATTTTTGATATCATTTGAAGAAGCCAGATAAATAGAAGTTGCGGCTCCCTTTTTCGGGGAAACAAAAAATGGCTTGCCTATAGTGAACAAGGTTTTCATGATCCAGCTGCCGCTTTGGGCAAAGTTGGATGCTACAACTCCCGGATGTAAACTATTTGCAGTCACATTGGTATCTGCGACTCGGCGGGCAAGTTCTTTGGTGAACATGATATTGAACAACTTGGAGTTGCCGTAGGCTTTCCAAGGACTGAAATTTTCGTCGAGCTGAATATTCTCCGGGTCAAATTCTCCGGCGCGGTGAGCTTCAGACGCTACGCTGATAATACGTCCGCTTGCAGCAGCCTTTATATGATCAAGCAACAAATTAGTAAACAGAAAATACCCGATGTGATTTACAGCGAAAGTCATTTCAAGTCCGTCCACGGTTTCTTCTTTTTCGGAAGCAAGAAAACCGTGATTGTTGATCAGGACATCAATTTTATCGTAGTTCTTTTTGATCTCTTCTGCCGCTTTTCGGATTTCGGACTGTATGGCAAAATCGCATAGCACGATATCAATTCCCCTGTTTGAGGTTTCCTCGATGATCTGCTTTCTGGCTGTCTCGGCCTTATCCTCATTCCGGCACACCATTACGATGTACGCCCCTTTTTCGGCCAGAGCTTTTGTGGTTTCAAATCCAATTCCGGAGTTAGCACCGGTTATAATGCATAGTTTATTATTCATGGAATGTATTACGCAATTTAAAGTATTCTGATTCACACAAACGGTTTACCAAAGCAGCAAATTCCTTATCTTTAGGAAAAGTCTGGAAAGCAATGATACAAGAATATCTGAACTCAATTGAGAAATTTGTGGTGGTGGGTGATCGCGTGCTCATCAAGCCAAGAGATATGGAAACCCATACGCGAAGCGGGTTAGTTTTGCCTGCTTCCGTGAAGGAGAAAGAAGAGATCCAAAGCGGATATATTGTGAAAACCGGTCCCGGTTATCCCATTCCGAATACCGATATCGAAGAAACCTGGAAGGGAAGTACTGATACTAAATATATCGGGATGCAGGCGCTGGAAGGAGACCTGGCTATTTTCTTGAAAAAGCAGGCTTACGAAATTGAATTTGAAAACGAAAAATACCTGATCGTCCCGCATGCGGCTGTTTTGCTGCTGATCAGGGATGAACAAACTACCTAAATGAACAAAGAAAAAGAGTACGAAAACGACGAAAAGAATATTCAAGAGATCAAGGAAGAAAAAAAGCAAAAGCACTCCGTATTAGATGACATTCAGGGAATTATAATAGGATCATTATTGGCTGCCTTTGGTATTGCCATCTTTTCCCATATGAATTTCCTGATCGGCGGAACGGCCGGCGCGGCTTTTTTAACTCAATACTCCACAGAGTTTTCATTTGGACAGGTCTTCTTTGTGATTAATTTGCCGTTTTATGTTTTGGCCATAAAAAAACTGGGCTGGGATTTTACCATTAAAACGTTTATTGCGGTTTCGGGAGTCTCTTTTCTTACTGAATACATTCCTGAAATTTTTGAGTTTGGTGAGATCAACCCATGGTTTGCGGCAATCTTTGGAGGCTTCCTGATTGGTAGTGGTCTGCTCATGCTGTTCAGGCATAAAGCAAGTTTAGGTGGTTTGAATATCCTTTCTATTTATGTGCAGGAATATTTTCAGATCAGTGCCGGTAAATTCCAAATGGTGGCTGATACCCTCATTATTTCCGCCGCTTTCTTTATTGTGGATTGGCAAGCTGTGGCATTTTCAGTACTTGCTGCTGTGGCGCTTAATATTATCCTGGCGATTAATCATAAGCCCGGGCGTTATCGTGGTATGAGTTGAGGGTTTTAAATACCTGACAGGGTTGATTTAGCTGTCCAAGCCATTAAAACCCTTTCGGGAATGAAAGCTCCAAATTTTTTCGTTAATTGCTGCGTAAGTATTTCTTTAATTAAAATTACAGAACTATGAATCGCCGTCAATTCTTACTCAGATCTGCTTTAATGGGAGCCGCTGCAACTCTTCCGGTATCCAAACTTTTTGCGCTTGGGCAAGAGAGTCCATTTAAAACCCTCAGAAGAAATGTGGGGACCTTTAAAGGACAAGGAGGAACCATTGGCTGGCTGGTGAATGAAAGCGGTATCGTAGTGATCGATTCACAGTTCCCTGAATCTGCTGAAAATTGTATTTCAGGACTGGAAGAAATGAGTGAGGTTGCTTTTGATATGCTTATCAACACCCATCATCATGGAGATCACACAGCTGGAAACCCGGTTTTCAAGGAAAAAGTAAAACAGATCATAGCGCACCAAAATGTGCCCGACCTGCAGCGTGCAGCTGCTGAAAGAAACGGTCAGGAAGCATTAGATTCTCAGGTATATCCCAACACGACCTATGAGGAGTCCTGGAGCCAGGAGGTAGGAGATGAAACGGTTCACCTAAAACACTACGGACCAGCGCACACCGGTGGAGATACCGTGATATATTTTGAGAAAGCGAATGTGGCTCATATGGGAGATCTGATGTTCAATCGCGCCCACCCCTTCATTGACAGAGGCTCCGGTGCTAACATCGCAAACTGGATCACCACGCTCGAAACGGTAGCTAATGAACTGCCAAATGATGCGATCTACATCTTTGGACATGGAAATTCTGATTATGGTATCACCGGTTCCAAAGAAGACCTGGCTGTAAAAGTGGATTTCCTGGAGGCACTCCTTGATTATACCCAAAAAGGAATTGCTGAAGGAAAATCAAAAGAGGAGCTAGCTGAAGTTGAAACTTTGGATGGCTTTGAAGAATTTAAAGCTCCGGGATGGAACCTCCCGTTAAGTGCTAATGTAGAAGTTGCGTATGCAGAACTCACCGAAGATAACTGATCAAGAATTATCCCAAAAACAAGAACCAAGGCGCTGCCAGTTTTGTGGACAGATGGCAGAATTGGTTTGGGTGCACGGACATGGACAATGTGCTGCCTGCGGAACAAACGCTGAGGAATGCTGCCGGGGCGAGGTTAAGTGTTAAGGTGCGGGTGTGTATTACAGTGTTTAGGTGTTAATGTGTTATAGCATGTCATAACACATTAACACCTAAACACTTTCGCACTGTAACACTTTTGATCAATAATCATATTGCCATCTAAGGTCAATTCCCTGCCGATTATCATCGCCCTGGGTAATAATCAGATCAAGGTTCTTATTCAGAAGATATTCCAGTATAAATATAGTTTTTGGTGAAACTCCACTGATCTCATTCACAATGGCAAAGAATGTTTTACGGTTCAGGTACCATCCTGTTCGAATAGAAGTCCCGCCTGATCTCGTTGTTTCGATCTGTACTACGTCAATACCCAATTCCTGTGTTGCAAGAGTCTCAAATTCATCCAGTAAAACCCCCACCAAAAGGTCGGTTGGAGATGAGCCGCTTCCTCCGCTCACCACCTGCTGCCATGATTCAAGAGCGTAACACGGTTTGTTGAAAAGCGTGTAGCAGATGATATCCTGCTGTTCCATTTGAGGTTCACTTTCAAATCGGAATTCCGGATCAATAGCATTCCCTTCAATGATGTAGTACAGAACAATTGGGTCACCCTCTTTTTGGGATGATTGAGGAATGTAGCTGGTGTTGATGTAGATATCCGGTTCAGTAAGTGGACCGCTAAAGGTGAACCGTCCCTCTTCAACTGTAAATTGTTTTCCGAGAGGGCGAACATATCCTCGTTCTGCATCCAGTGTTCCAAAAAGCTGAAGGTCTTCATCCCCGGTTTGTTTCTGGGCATCAAGCTCTCCGGTGAGTTCAATTTCAAGATCCAGGTAACGGCGGTTGCGGATAAGAAAATCTCGTTCGATTACGAACTGCATATCAATAGCGAGTGAGTCATATGGGCTGAATGAGGACGCATTTTCTTCTTCAAGCTCAACGGTTTCAACTGATCTTTCTCCAAAATCCTGTAAATAAATAAATCCGTTTTTGATGTTCAGTTGTCCGGAAGCCGTTGGTGTGGTAGGAGGCCCGGACAAAGTACTATTCAGGTCAATGGTAAGATTGTAATCTGAAGTGTTTGCCAATCGAAAGCGGGTAGCTCTTGCATTAATATCAAGGTTTGATGGGGTGATGCCATCCAGATCTATGGAGCCGTCAGCCGAAAAACTTCCACTACCGCTTGTCATATTAAAACTGTTGAGTAGCAGATTCCCGCTGTCAGAAAAACCAAGTTCAGAACTGATCCTTGTAAGATTGATGCCGGCAATTGGTATGTTTAGTTCACCACCGCTAAGTCGTAAAGAGCCTTTAGGAGTCAGGTTTTCTTTAGTTCCGGCAATATTTATGTCAGCATTCAGGGTTCCTCTTAACCGGCGCATGTAGTCCTTATTCAGGAAATCGTTAAATACAGAAAGGTTGAAGTTGTCGGTAATTAAATTGAACGAGAGCATATCTGACTCATCCGGCATGATAAATTCAAAAGTCCTGAAATCCATAGAAATTGGAATTTCAGCACTTATTGAAGCTGCTTTCTGTCCACGGGCATTGATCTCGGTGATCCCGCTCATTTTTTTCTGTTGATGATAATACTCGAAGCTGGCAAAAGCAGAATCAATTCGAATTCCTGAAAGAGTGGGGTCTTGCAAGTTAAACCGCCCCTCAAAATCAGGGTTACCTGCAGAACCGGAAAGACTTCCGTTGAAGCTTAAAAATCCTGTTGTTTGCGTGATCTGAAAATTTTGCAGCAGACTCTGGAAGTCATCGAGATTAATTGGGTTTATCCTAATTTCTCCACTGACGGGTTCCTCAAAAAAGGAGTCATCCAGTTTTTCCGGAGCTTGGGGCACAAATGGAATATCAAGCTGACCGGCAATGGCTTCTTGTCCATCCAGTGTTACTGACATGTTTGCATTGAGACGCTCGGATGCCAGTTCGAAATTTAGACCAATACGATCTAATTCCGTACTCTGATAGGTAAGGTTTGTAATTCCAAGCGCACCATTTCCGGATAGTTGATCAGGTGAATTGTCAATTTCAAGATCTCCTGATAAAATTCCATCCACAAAGCGTTCCCCAAAAATGATATCCTGAATTATCCCGAAATCGAAATCGTGACCTTCTGCCCATATTTGTTGACTAAGGGAGTCGGCATAAGGAATTGCGAGGTTCAGGTAAGTTCCTTCATCGGAGCTGATCATCAGGGTATCACTCTGTATGGAGTTATCCCGGTAGTTTAGCCTGAATGGTCGCTGTAATGAAAGGAGGCGAGATGGCGTTTGAAAATCGAAAGTGTCCCAGGTTAAGGAGGTTTTAAGAGTTTCCGTGTTGATGTCATAGTTACCTGATTGAGAAATTTCCCCTGCTTCCCCACTTACTATATCAAGGGTGAAGTTTCCTGAAAGAGAATCGACAGTTGAAATTCCAACTGCTGAAAATTCCAGGTCCTGCAGCATAACGTTCGAGAAAGAAGGCTGATCTATATCCAGTGAAAAATCATATCCATACTCTTCACGAATAGAGATTTTTGTAGAACCCTCGATTGTATTGGCAGTAAAAAGAGAATCGTATCGAATATCATTTAGTTTAATATTGCCATCAAAAAGGAGTTCACTTTCTATGATCTCTGTTACGTTTCCAGTTATAGTTCCGGTGGCGTTAAATATTTCAGCTCCAACCAAAGAAGCGAGTGGCTGCACGTTTTTGAGCTGCATGTCAAGAGCGAAATTATTGTCCGGGTCAGTTTGATCCAGGAGGTTTCTTCGGCCTGAGAAACTACCTTCTATAACTTCACTGAGTAAATTTCCTTCGTGAACTGTTAAGATAGTGCCGGATAACCCTGCATTCACATTAAGAGAATCAAAGGATGCACCATTCACAAAACTTGAATCGATGCGTAAGTTGGCATTAAGTCGTATTTGTTCGGGATCAAAATATTGCCCGTTTCCTGTTGCAGCTAAGTTGATAGAAGTTTCAAAATCTTCCGCACCGTAGACTTCCTGTGCATTAAAATCACGGGTTTCTATGATGAAACTGTAGGAAGGCAATTCACCTAAAAAGTCAGAAACGGCAACATCAAAATTCAGTTTATCTTCGATGAGCTGAATAAAACCTGCTGCTTCCACCCGGTCTTTTGTAATATCCCCCGTCACGCCTAGATCGGAAAACTTCTGCCCGTTTATAACAATAGTATCTTTTGCAATTACAGGTTTAATGGCGGTTACTTTTGAGCTGGCACTATCACGGGTTATAATAGTTCTTTTAGTGAATAGGCTTGGAGTTATAGAAAAATCCCAGGGGTCATCAGTCAGTTCAAAGCCTTTTCCATTTGCCTTGGCACGGAAGCTTAGTTCTCCATTTAGTTCAGGATTTTTTAGCCACCAACCCAGATCAATATGTTCAACCCGGCTTTGAAGACTCCAGTCTGGTTGCTCAGAAAAAATGCTTTTTATGTCGGTGATCAGAGCGATCTCATCTTGCCCGTCTTTGGCCTGAATTGTAGCTAATGAGTTCCCCTCGATAATGGTGCCGCTGCCAAATAAGATCTGAAGATAGTAGTCCTGATATTGGATCTCATTCAGTGTAAATCCCCAAGTGAGATCCATGTTTTCATAATCCTCACTTATATTCCCCTCCAGGGAAAACTGAAAATCACCGATCTCTGCATCTATGGAATCGTTGGTGAAATAACCCAGGTCCAGATTTTTCCCATTTATCCCAAATAAATTCAGGGTAGGGGTTTCAGATATCGAAACATCAGAAACAACAACCAAGTCATCAAAGCCATCTCCTTCGGCCTGAAGTTCAACTTGTAAAGATCGGAAACTTCCACTGATACCAAGAGATAATTGAAGATTATTTTCAGGGAGTTGATAATCCAGATAGGGTTGAAAATCCTGAAATGAAAGAGGCATGCTAACCCCCTCAAAAGCAAGGGAAGAATCTTGCAGTCCGGTAAAGCCATTAACCCTGAAGAGCGTTCGTCCTGTTTCTATCACAAGCTCATTCAGAGAGATCATCTCATCTTCATAAGATGCAGAGCTTGAGAAAGAGATCGGTTCCGGAAGCCTTCCTTCAATGAGTCGGAAGGAGAGAGAGGAAAGGGAGGCTGAAATTTCGTCTTTAAAACTAAAGGCTGCGGAGGCAGAAAGTTTCTCTATGGAAAGGGAGGAGTCCGGGAGAAATGTAGGTGAGTGTACAAAGATCGAACTGTTATCAACCTGCAAGTTCTGAATATCTATACCGAAAGCTGAACCGGCTGTCGAAGTGTCTTCCGTGGCCTCAGTTTTAAGCAGATCCTGCACATTGAATCGCTCATCATCGGTTTCAAGAATACGAGTTTTTAAACCGGAAATATTGATATTTGACGCACTGAAATTAGAGTTCAGTAAACTCCAGATATCATAAGTGATGCGGAGTGAATCTAATGATAGTAAGGTGTCTTTTTGGCTGAGGTGAATATCATAAATAGAGAAGTCGTTCCAAAGATCACCATCAATATCAGCGATAGTGAGGGTTCCATTCAGGCTTTCGTTTGCTATAGATTCTGCCTGTTTTTTCGCGAAAGAATGCACCCAGGATGTTTTAAGCGATAGCCTTGCCAGTGCTGCGATTAGTATAAGCGAAAGGAGAGCCCAGGCTAAGCCTTTGAGCATTTTAGGGAGGATATTTTTTTTATCTGTACTCATTAAAACGCCTGACCTATGCTAAAATGAATGCCCCAGTTATCCCATGCGCTTCCATAATTTTGGCCTTCATATATCTGAAGATCCTGATCACTGGGATTTATTTTATAAGCAATATCTACGCGAACGGGTCCAATGGGTGATTGATATCTAAGCCCACCCCCCAAACCATACTGCAAGGGTGAAGTGGCGATATCACTGAAGTTCCTCCAAACCTGCCCTCCATCTAAAAACGTGGCTAAACCAAATCCTTTAATAAGTTGATTGAGTTGAAATCTGAATTCCGCATTAAAATTAAACGTTGCCCTCCCACCAATGGGGACATAACGGGAGAATTCATTATCGTCATCTAAGATGGGGCGTTTAGGTCCCAGCTCTTGTCGGTTCCACCCCCGAACCGCATTTGTTCCCCCATTATATACCCTTATATCTGAAGGCAGGGAATCTTGTTTGGAAAAATAAATTCCGGCAAAGTTGATTCTTTTTGCAAATACAATGGCATCTGTCAACGGGGTGAATTTTCTGAAATCTAAACCAGCTTCCTGAAAACTGTAGGTAGATTCCCCGAACAATCCTGAAAGTTCCCAAAATGGTTGTATTGACCATCCACTTTCTCCCCGCCGTGTGTTACCGGTAGAGTAAAAAGCATTTAAGTTGAAGGAAGACACATTATAGGATTGAATACTGTCGGGCAGACTTTCCTGAGAACTTGTAGTGATCTCGTTGTTAAGGGTGTATTCATAGGATACGGTTCCTGTAAAATCAGAACTGTACTGGTAAATAAAACTATTTGTAATTCCGCCACGGAAGATCTCGTAAGAAGGCTCAAGCTGATGACTTATAGCAGGTGATGAAACAAGGGATGACTTGGTATTGAATAAATAGGGAAACAGGTAATCTACACCAAGGCGTTGTTCTATAGCAGATGCATTCCCGGAGATGGTAATTCGCTCTCCCCGGTTTCGAACGTTACGATGTGCCCATGAGGCCTGCCCGCGGAAAAGTTTGTAAGCGTCAGCCCAACCTTCATCCAGCCGTGTTAAATTACCGATTCCGAATCGTAACTGAACAGTTCTCAACGGAGCTTCTCTTACGCGTACTTTTATATTTATGAGGGAATCCTCAGGTTGATCGGGAATTGAAACCAGGGCAAAACGTAGCATGTGATGATTGAAAACTTCACGCTGTGCTTCTCTGAGCTGGGATTCACTGAAAAATTCATTTGTCTTGATGCCGGTTTCTCGGGCAATATATTTTGATGGCAGGTCTTGGTTTCCTTCAACGATCACGGAGTCGAAACGTGTCCGGGGTCCCGGTTCACTTATAATCAGTACGTCAGCTTGTTTTGAGGAACTGTCTACTGTGGCCTGTACTTCACTGCTTGCATATGGATATCCGATATTACGGAGAGCACCGGCTAAATTACCTTCAACTTCAGATTGAGTTACCGTCTCATAACGCTGGCCTTCACGGTATGGCAGACGTTGCTTGATGGAATTAAACCGATCATCATTTCTGATGATGGCACTGTCCTGACTTGTCGTGGAAATTTCAAACCGTACATCGCTTATTCGGATCGGTTTATTTTCAACGATCTCGAATACAATCGCTTTTCTCCATTCTTTGGATTGGTCTTCAATAGCATAATTTACAATCACATCATCGAAGCCCCGGCGCTGGTAGAATCGCTCAATTCGGATAACATCTCTTCGTATATCATTCTCATTAAGTATCATCCCCGGTTTTTTCCAAAACATCATTTTTTGGAAAGGGGAAGGGGGTTCATTTGTTATAATATTTCGAATTACAAGCCCTTCAAAAGTCTCATTCCCCTGAATTTTTATATTCCAGACTCGTGGCTGTACTTCATCATCCTGTGCAAATACCTTCTCAAAAGGAATAGAGCATATCCCCAGGCACAGAATAACAGGAATGATAAGTTTGATATTAGCAGTAGTCAAAAGCGTGGTTTATTTTAAGGGTCATAAGTATAACAGAATGTTTGCTATCTTGGAAGCCATCATTCTAGTATTGAATTCAAATCAACGAATTAGTTCCGGTTATCTATTATGGTTAGAGTTGGATGGTTTATAGTTGCTTTATTGGTGCTGGCCTCATGTAAAAGTACAGAGGAGTTTACCGGCTTTTCTTATGATCCTCCCGATGTAACAAACACAAAAGATAAAGAACTAACCCCTCAGCCTAAAAGGGTTATTGGGGCGGGTTCCCCAAAAGTTTGGGTGAGCAACGAATTTGATGGTGCTCGCGTCAACGATTTCTATGCTCTTAATGATTCAACGTTTGAAGTTTTTGTAGCTCCGGAAAACGCCCCGATCAATAATAGCCCTTGGTTTGCCTTTAAGATCTGGAGCGATTCCGTGCGTATGGCTAAAATACAACTTAATTATCGGGATGCCACGCACAGGTATATTCCTAAATTACATAGCTGGGTATGGCCGGACAGCACCTGGCAAAACCAAATGGAGCTTCCGGTTGAATATGATACTGCTACAGGAACGGCTACTTTTGATATTTTATTGGCAGAAGATCCTATCATAATAAGCGGACAGCCATTAAATACCTCATCATCATTAAAAAGAGTACTTGATGAACGCCGGATAATAGGCAACGATTTTACAAAATTGAAAGAAGCAGGTCTTTCAAAACAAGGAAGGCCGATCTGGGAAGTTGAGATCACAGAAGTAGATAAGGAACAAAAAGCCCCGGTATTGGCCATTATAAGCCGGCAGCACCCGCCTGAGGTCACGGGCTATTTAGCATCATTGATCTTTTTGGAAGAAATTACAGCAGACTCAGAATTAGCTAAAGAATTCAGGGAAACGTTTGTGGTAAAGGCTTTTCCTCTG
Organism: Gracilimonas sp.; assembly: GCA_040904925.1. GTDB lineage: Bacteria > Bacteroidota > Rhodothermia > Balneolales > Balneolaceae > Gracilimonas. Next base: position 11,071 of record JBBDSP010000027.1, read on the forward strand.
ATCAATCCGGATGGGGTAGATATGGGACATTGGCGACATAATGCAGGGGGTATCGATCTGAATCGTGACTGGGAAAATTTCAATCAGCCCGAAACTAGTGTTATCCGTGATGCTTTGTTATGGATCAAAGATCATGAATTGCGAACTATGTACTATGCCCTCGATTTTCACTCCACCAACGAGAATTTATTCTATCCTATTAATGAAGAAATAGAAACAACTCCCGATAACATCACTCAAAAATGGATACCGTTTATTATGGAGGAAAATCCGGATATTCCATTTACGATTGAAGAATTTGATGTGTCTTCACCTATTGCAAAGAACTGGTTTTATCATACATTTGGTATTGACGCCCTTACCTATGAAGTTGATGACAGGATCGGAGAAGAGCAACTGAATAAGGTATCACGCTCAGCAGCCAGGTCACTTATGCGATTATTATTGAAGGAATGGAGTGAAATGGGTGTTGAAAACTAACTTGGGGTTACTCATATTTACATGAAAAATAGGGCAATACTATGACGATGAAAGGATCAGAAATTTTACATGATGGTATACAGAACTGGAAGCTTCGGCTTGTGTTGAGCGCATTGTTGTGCATTATGGGTTTGGCAGGGCTTGTGAGCATGGCCCTGGGGGAATTTGTTGAACTTACAGTTTGGGATAAGACCATTGTGAGTATCGCCATTTTCATGGTCGGTACCCCCGCCTACCTCATTGCAAGTAATTTAGGGAAAGTAGATCAGTACACAATTGCAGGTTTTTTGAATGAAAGTTTGCAGGAAGTTCAGGGAGATGCGGAAGTATTGGTAAAAAAAGAGGATGAGCTGGATGAGGAAGAAAAAACACGCCGGCAACAATTAGAGGAGTTTTTTACAGAGAATCCGCTTTATAACTATCTGCCGGATAAGCCGGTAAAGCAAGCCTACGTTTTGTTTCTTTTATCACTGATAGGAAGTTTCAGTATCTGGTATATCGGTTAACAACAAACGGTAAGCTGATCCTTTAACCACCGCATAATTAGATAAGAAATATTTTGAAACAGATAATTATCTGAGGGTTAAAATCCCCATTTTATGATGGAATTACTGATCAATCCTTTGTTTTGATCTTCATTAAAGCTGGAAATAGAAGGTGTATAAATGGGCCATAATCACCACCACCATCATTCTCATAACGTTGATGATTCTTCCATATGGAAACTCTGGGTTTCTATATTCTTAAATCTTGCAATTGCTCTTGCCCAGGTCATCGGCGGAATCATTGCCAACAGCCTTTCTTTGCTATCGGATGCCGTTCACAACTTCAACGATTCCATGTCGCTGGTTACCACGCTGGTAACAAAAAAGATCGCGAAAAAAGGAGCGAGTTCTTCTAAGACCTTCGGCTATAAAAGAGCCGAGATCATTGGGGCATTTGCGAACCTGATCACTTTGGTAATCGTTGCGTTATTTCTGATAAAAGAAGGCGTAGAGCGGTTTTTTGTTCCGGAGCCCATTGATGGGTTCACCATGTTTTGGGTAGCCATGATCGGTTTGGCTGCCAATCTGATTACCGCCGCGCTGCTCTGGAAAAATGCCAAGGAAGACTTAAATATGCGCAGCGCATTCATTCATATATTATCTGATGCTCTGTCATCCGTTGGGGTAATTATTGGTGGATGGCTGATCATTCAATATGAATGGTATATCGTGGATACGATCCTGACCCTTATCATCGGTTCTTATATTTTGTGGCACTGCTATTATATGCTGAAGGAGGCAGTTAACATATTGATGGAAGCGAAGCCGGAAAACATCAATATAGGGGAGCTGGAAAAGGCGATGAGCAGCGTAGGTAAAGTTTGTGATGTGCATCATCTGCATGTGTGGCGACTCGACGAACAGAACACCTTACTTGAAAGTCATATCATGATCAAAAAGGAAGATCTAAAGGAAATGGAAGAGATCAAGTCAGCCATCAAAAAAATACTGCACGATAAATTTGAGATCTATCACAGTACGCTGGAATTTGAGTTCGAGCCCTGTGAAGATCATGAACACGAAGTTGTGCATCACCACTAATGTGATCAGTTATTTTCGGGTGCAGAAAAATCCTGATTATATGGGTTGCTTTCAGGCACAGTAACCTGAACCAATCCATAATTAGACGCCTGATGACACTGATTGCAGGTTTGTATCATCGTTTGGTAGTTGCGCTCAAACATTTCCTTATCCCCGGCATCAATGGCAGATCCCACTTGCTCAAGTTGAGGGGGAAGCATGGTTTCAAGTAATTCGCTTACATCCACATCATCGTCCATGTGATTTCCGTCAATAATGGTCTCTGCCAGCTCTTCAATTTCATGAGCATAAATGTCAGCGAGCTCCCAGTTCTCTTCCATGCCGGCTAAATATAATTTAGCACTGTAGCGTTGCATGAACGACATATGGTAAATTAAAGGAACGGTATCAGTAACATGTTCATCAGAATCCATGTGTTCGCCGGGTTGATGGTTGGGCTGGCACGCAATTCCAATAAATACAAAAGAGGTGATGAGCAAAACAGAAAAGGCTTTTAAAGAATTTTTCATGATGAGATGTTTCAGATTGATTACTTGTTCTTACAATGCCTAAGTTATTCGCAAACAGTCATACATTCAAATCATGAAAAAAATAATACTGCTTTTACTCCCATTTTTTGTTTTCGGCTGCGGCAATAGTCCGAATGTGATCGATGATCTCGGAGATACCTCGTTTGAACTGCTTGATCAGGATAGTACCGTGGTTACTTTTCCCGATGACTTTCAGGGTGAGTTTGTGGTGATGGGATTCATTTACACCAACTGCCCCGATATCTGCTCACTGATCACCCAAAACCTGGTTCGCATCCAGAAAGAAATGGATTACCCCGATGATGTCCATTTTATTGCCGCAACCTTTGATCCGGAAAGGGATACCCCTTCAACCCTGAAGAAGTACGGGAATGCTTTTAACGTGAATGAGAATTTCACCTTTTTGACAGGAGATTCTGCTGAGGTTTTTGAAATGATGGACAGTGTTCGTGTTCGAAGTCAGATCTCGTTTACCGATACCACTGATGATGGACAAGAGCTGTACTTCATCAATCACTCTGATAAGATCATGGTACTTGACAAGCAGTCACGTGTGATCTTTGAATACGGTGGAAGTCAGCCTATGATCCCAAATATTGTGATCGAAGATTTAAACAAAGTGCGATGAAATTATTCAGACATGTTACATTTTTGGCTGTTTTAGGAGTCATGATCTCTTGCGAATCGGAACAAAGAAATGTTGAAGGTAAAGCTGAGGGAACAGGCGAAGAGATAGAAAATAGGGTTCGTCCTGCTTCATCAGGTGGAACGAGTGCCGCCTACTTCAGCTATATAAATTCACTGGATAATGCGGATACGCTGATAGCTGTAAACAGTGAAATTGCAGGCTTAACACAAGTTCATGAAGCCTATGAAACAGAAGATGGAATGATGGGAATGCGAGAACAGAAACAAGTTATAGTGGCATCAGGAGAAGAAATTATTTTTGAACAAGGCGGGCTGCACATTATGTTGATGAGGCTGGAACAAGATCTTAAAGAAGGTGATTCTGTTCGTGTTGACCTGGAGTTTGCCCGGGCAGGAATGGTATCAAAAATGCTTCCGGTTAACCCATAAAATATAGCTGAAATAAAAAAAGGCTGCCGGTTTTAAACGACAGCCTTCATCACTTAATCTTCAGCTTACTGAATAGTAAACTGAACCATCACAATATTGTCCATCTCATCGAATGCGGGAGGATCATCTGATCCTTGAGAACCATCAAAGTCGTAAGAACCGATGGTGCCGTTATCAATGTGGAGCATAGCCCACACTTTGTCGCCTGATTCAAGGGTTTCACCTTCATCAAGTGTAATTTCAAGGTCGGTGTTGTTACCCAGGTAAACTTGTCCGTGTCCGATACTTGCAGGTACAACCGGCGCATCACTTCCGTTATCACGGTGAAGTACTACAAAGCCGATCTGCTCAGCCATAGTTTCGGAAATGGTTAAGGTTCCATTGTCCACTGCCTGATCGTTTGCTGTTACAGCAGAAGCAGAGCCGCTGACCGTAATATTTGTCATAAGGATACCATCAGCAGTTACTACCGGTTGGTCGTGCGGACCAACGCCATCAAACTCATAGGTTCCTTTTTCGCCCGTGTCAAAGTGAACCATTGGCCATAATTGCTCGCTATCTTCAACGACTTCGCCGTCATTAAACGTGATCTCAACATCAGTGTTCATTCCGGCTTCGATAGGAGCTTTACCTATAATCTCAGGAATCTGTGGTCCGTCATTGGTTTCATTAGAGCGGTGAACTACAACCCAGCTATCTGTATCAGATTCTACATCAACAGTGATAGAATTATTCATTACGGTTTGGTCGTTGGCTGTCAGGCTTGATGTATTTTCAAGCACGGTAAATGATTCCAGAACGATTCCGCCTTCAAAGAACACCGGAAGGTCTAAACCGTTACCACCATCAAATTCATAGGCTCCGATCTCGCCGGTATCATAATGAAGCATTGGGAAGAGATTGTCTCCGACTTCAACAGTTTCGCCTTCGTTAAGAATGATCTCAACATCTCCATTCATTCCTGAATTTACAGGAGCTTTTCCGATTATTTCAGGGATCTGAGGCCCGTCGTTTGTTTCATTTGGTCCATGAATTACGATCCATCCATCTTCAGCGGCATCTACAGAAAGGGTAAATATGTTACCCTGGTTAACCTGATCTGCAACGGTAATGGCAGGGTCAGTTTGGCTGATCATGAATGAGGTCATAACGATCTCCTCCTCAAAAGTCACGGGATTATCCAGGCCATTTTCCCCATCAAATTCATAGGTGTCGATCTCGCCGGTATCTTCGTGAAGCATCGCCCAGAGGGTCTCGTCATTGGCTACACCTTCCTCAAGCTGAATGCTTACATCAGAATTAGCGCCCATTTCTACGGCCGCTTTCCCGATTATTTCAGGAACCTGAGGCCCGTCATTACTTTCGTTAGAACGGTGTATGACAACCCATCCGTCTTCGGGAGAATCTACGCTGGATATTACAACCTGATTTCCATCAGCAGTTCCTTGAGTATTGGCTTCAACAGAAGGTATATCTTCTTCCGAGATCGTCTCTCCGGAAGAGTTATTATCATTGCTACAGGCTGCAAAGCTAAATGCAGAAGCAACAAGTAAAATGAATAGTTTATTTAAAGATTTCATAATTAAGTGTGTTTTTTATTGTTTTTATTTGCTTGTTGTCTGTGATTACGAAAGCTTCATGGAAGCAGATTGGATTTTTTTAATTTTTTGTATGAAGCCAGATCCCGAAATAATCAGTAGTTATAAAGCGGTAAATGCATAGATCTAATAAAGACATTCAGAAAACGACCGAATCGTATAATCGTCAGGCAAAAAATTATGAGAGGAAATGGGCCAACTATTTATCTCACACCCACCAAAGGCTTCTTGATATATTTGATTGTGAAGCTGGGGATCGTATCCTTGATGTGAGTGCAGGTACTGGTTTGTTTGCTAGAAAACTCCTTGAAACCGAATCACCGTTCTCTGAAATGATTCTTAATGATGTTTCAGATGATATGTTAAAGATCGCAAGGCACCGGTTTGAAGATCATACCGGAATCATATTTTCGGAGTATCCGGCTGAAAAGCTCGGCTTTGATAACCAAAGCTATGACAGCGTGATCTCGCTGAATGCACTTCATAATTATAATGATCAACAAAAGGCTTTAGCTGAGATTTGCAGAGTATTAAAGCCGGGCGGAAATTTCTATTTGTTAGATTGGAACCGTAAAGGAATGTTCAGTCTGATCAATTACTGTATCGATCTTTTTTCTAATGAAGTTATCCAGACAAAGAACGCAGATGAAGTTAGAAAGGCAGTAAATAGGCTATCATTTGAGATCTCTTACGTGAAAGAATGGAGATATAGCTACTGGAATTTTTTTCTCTTTAAGATCAGGAAAAAATAAAAAGCCCCGATCGGTCAGGATCAGGGCTTTGAGTTATTCGGAGTATATGCTAATCATAGTACTCAGCATATCTATTAATACGTAAGCAAGAACGGATTGGATTGGACACATATTTCTTGAACTGAGTTTAATTTATTTCAGTTTTTTAGGAAGAAACGGGAATGAAAAAATTAGAGCGTTCCAGAGCTAAAAGAATATCGTTTCAAATAAAAAAAGCCCGATACGAAGTTAAGTTCATATCGGGCTGATGGTTATCAGAATATGTAGTTACTCTTCGGTGGGAGGATCTCCTAACTCGATATCTTCTTCTATATATCCACCGCGTGTGGATAGAATTTTAACCGTGCCTCTCGCTCCGCTAATTCCATTGAGCTGAACTTCAAAGACCGCTTCCTTAGATTCTCCGGCATCAGTATAACCGGCATAGATCGTTTTGTCGTACAACTCAGGAGTAATGATCTTGAGCTTGGCATCCTCATAGCCTTTGGTCAGCTCTGAATCAAAACCGAGTTGAATGCGGTCTTCTTGTACTATTTTAACCAACTGTGCTTGTTTCAGTGCTACCGGTAGATTTCCGGTGTTGGTCCAGTTTACAGAAATTCTGTAGGTATCACTTTCAGTTTGCTCAATATCGATCTCATCAAGTGTGATCTGAGGCAATTCTTTGGCCATAAGAAGGTTGAACAAAGCTTGCTTTTCAGCCCATCGCTCAAGTTGCCATGGCGGGCCGTTTTGACTGAAGAATTTTGGATGAAATCCACCGATCTCTACTTCACCAAGATCAGGATGATCAAATTTTGTCCACGCTTTAAAACCACGACTTTCATTTTCTTCATCATCCCAGCGCAGGGCATCATAATCATCATAAATGCCATCTTCATTATAGTCTTTCATTGCGCCGTTATTCCAAAGCTCATCGCCATACCATATAGAACCAAAGTAGAAATAACCGAAATCGGGTCCGTGCCCAAATAAAGGACTTGGCTTTGAAGGATCTCCGGTCACTCTGTTGGTTGGGTAGCGAGTCATGTAGGTTTCATACACATCACCGGCCCAAGGGTAATCGGTGATCTCAAGTCCCAGGCGGTCATATTTTTCATAAAGAGCCAGGTCGTCAGGGTACATTCGCTCTTCACTTTTAGAGGTAGAAGGAGGGCGAAGGTGCATAGGAACGCGGGTATCCATGGAATTTACCACTGAGATATTTGGGTGTGTGAGCATCCACATAACTACCGATTTTGATTCCGGTTCACTAAGCGGATAATCACCGGCACCGTATTGGGTGTGTCCGCGCCCGGTCAGATCTCGGCCAATATCAGGCCTCCAGTTCTCTGCATAATTTCGGTGAAGGTCTAATCCTCCAATGCCATCTTCATTGATGTCACCATCGCCGTCGTTATCAACGCCTTCAGAGTAAACCAGCCATTCTCCTTTACCGGGAAGTACGCGCTTCATCAGTCGGCCTTCAGGATCACGAGGATCAATGATGTAATTTGCTTCGTCCACTTCATCAGGACCGGCTTTCTTACGTATGTCATAAATGATGCCATCACCGTCAAGGTCTTCGGGAGAATCTTCATCAAGCAAGCCATCCCGGTCGTTGTCATGAGGGCGGACAGAGCTACGATTAGCTTGCGCCGTGTAGAGATAGAGGTTTGATCCGTCCGGATTATTCTGCGGACGAAGGTAAATAGCTTTTGTATCTATAAGTTCTGTGATCTCAGGGTCTTTACCATAATTTTCCAGGAGGTGTTTGGTGAGCCATAAAATCGATTCACTGCTTGTGATCTCCCCGCTGTGCCGTCCACCCTCGAAGTAGGCCGCGGGTTTGTCGGTATGTTTTCCTGTTTCTTTATTAGTGATGGTCATTTGCAGGACAGGTCTGCCTTCAAAGCTTTTGGTTACCTCATACAATTCCACAATATCAGGATACTCTTCTGCCCAGCGCTCATACCAGGTGTACATTGTGTTAACAGTGTGATAGGTGTCGAAGGTGAGTTCATCTCCTGCTTCATACTCTACTTCCGGAAAACGATGCTGTTCAAAAAAGCTGATCCCATGCCTTTCGCCGCCAACGGTGTACATGGTGGTGTCAGATTCCGGCCATTCAGGTTGGTCTAAAGGAGTATAATTTTGAGCAAAAGCCTGGGTAAATGTCCCCAGAATAAAAAGAAGTGCGATCCCAATATTCTTCATGTCAAATAAGAGTTGGTGAAAATTTAATAACTGTAAGTAATGTAATGTATTACAGTCAAAAATTTCGACCTGTTAAATATTGTTACAGCGAAGAGAGGGAAAGTGGGATTTAAAAAGTCAGAAACAGATTACAAATATTCTACAACTGCGGTTATTGAGCCCTGATAGTGCCCGTCTAAAGATTGGCTGTTTTTGACCTTGCCATTAACAGAAATATCGTGCTGACCTGACTCATGGCTCTGCTTGTCAACACTTAGAGATTCAAGCTCTATGATCTCACCAAACTCATTCTTGATAACTGAGTTTTCCTCAATATGGACACTAATGTCGGTTCCGGGAGCAGATACTAAAGAAAAGGAACCGGCTTTAATAGTGTTGCTTAAGTTTTCTGATTTAAGATCTATTACAGCGTCTTCCATAAGAGTGAATCCTGCGCCGCTAATGATCTCAACTTTAGCTTGCATGACAGCTGCTACCTGTGCATTTGTTGAATAAGAAAAGCCGGTAACTAAAAGGGTCAGTATGGAAAGTATTAGTGTTTTCATGAGTTTCTTTGTTTTTTAACTCACAAGTAATTTATTAAAATATTTTAATATTAAAAAATCTTAATAATTAGGATTTCGCACTAATCTACCCTTTGGTGTCTAAATTGTGCTTTTAAATTGGTGTAGGAAGGATTATTTACATTTATTAGAAATTAGAGGGTTCTAATAAAAAAGCTAAAAGCATAAAAAAAGCCTCCATTTGGAGGCTTTTTTAGAAAATTATAAACTTTTAGAGTCGAAAGAATCTTTTCAGTTTAATCCGTTTTGCTCTCTTTCTAAGTCTGGTAAGTAATTCTTTTTCTAATCCCAGCTTCTGTGGGTCTAATTCAATTTCTGCAAAGAGATCATCTGAATTCAACACGCCTAGATGCTTAATGAAGGTATTGAGGTGTGAACGTAAATACTTCTTTCTATTTTTATCGAGAATATCAATGATCTCTTCCCATTTCTGTGGTTTTACGGAACACTCAATTCCAAGCCCGATGGCATCGGTGTCATCGGGACTGTTCAGACAAATTTCTAGCTGAAGTTCCAGACTTTGTGGAAGAGGGTCCGGACGAAGCAATTTTGGTCCTTTATGTTCCTTAAAGCCTTTTGGGAAAAAGCTCTTCCAAAGCTCACCTGTAGATGGATCGTGATAAAAGACTTCAAAAGTGTCCATGTTCTTTCGAACAGGTACCATGTCTTTAATACGCTCAATTTGTCTCTTGTTGTTGAGGATATACATAATATTGGGGTCTTAACAATATGTACTTTTAGTATTCCTAAAAGTTCCTTGTAGATGATTTACTCTAAATTACACAGATATATTAAGAATTCTTAATACGAATAATTCAAGTAATACTTAGTAAAGCTGAAACTGCATAAAAAAAGGGGACGTTAGTACTAACGTCCCCTTTATTGAATTGTCGGGGCGACAAGATTTGAACTTGCGACCTCTCGACCCCCAGCCGAGCGCTCTACCTAGCTGAGCCACGCCCCGATCAATGAACGCTAAAGATACGCATCATTCACAGCAAAACTCAATCATTTCTTAGTCTGACATAACTCTACCAAAACCCCATGATTATCTTTAGGGTGGATGAAAGCAACCAGCTTATTATCGGCTCCGTCTTTTGGTTCTTCATTTAAAACAGTGAATCCTTCTTTGCGTAGACGTTCTAATTCGGCGTGAATGTCATCGACCTCAAAAGCTACATGATGAAGACCTTCACCCTTTTTTTCTACATATTTGGCGATCACAGAATCATCATCGGTTGGACCTAAAAGTTCAACTTTTGATTCTCCGGTTTGAAAAAAAACCGTTTCAACTTTCTCGGATTCAACGATCTCTGTTTTAGTTGGTGAGCTGTTAAGAATTTTTGAATAGGTTTCAGTGGCAGTCTTAATATCTTTGACGGCAATGCCAATGTGATCGATATGCATATGAAGGGTAATTAAAGTTAGTGTTTGGTTTGTAAGATGAATTGAATAAGCTGAATACTAAGATCTAAACATTTTATCAGTGCATTGAGTATAATTGCCCAAAAATGAGCATCAATTATTTAGTCATTCAAGGAAAATAAAATGGCACATCACCCATTAAAATCCAAGGATTCTTATCCCTTTTGGTTGAAGTCTTCCCTCATATTAATCGGGTTGACCCTGCTTGTTTTAATCATGAGTTATGGAAAGTTCATAATCATGCCATTGGCGTTTTCGGCATTTTTTGCCATGCTTTTGAATCCCCTCGTTAAGATCTTTGAGAAAGGAAAACTTGGGAGAGTCTTCAGCATTATCTTAACACTATTGGTTGTAATTATTGTAGTGGCAGGTATCTTAACTCTTATTTCTGCTCAATTCATACAGTTTTCAGAACGAATTCCGGAAGTCACCGAGAAGCTGAAAACTGTTTCAACAGATGCAATCGTATTCCTGGAGGAAAGAGTCGGTATCTCCCAAGAAGAACAAACTGAATATTTGCAGCAGGGAATCAATAACCTGATCGACCAAAGCGGAAATTATGCCAGCTCTATTGTCAGCGCAACGACCAATGCTTTTACGCTGATGACCTTGATGCCAATCTTCATCTTTTTTATGCTGTACTATCAGGAAATGTTCAGGACCTTTTTTCAAAAATTATTTGAAGTAAAAGGCACCAGCTCAAAAGTAGATAAACTGCTCGACAGGATACAAGGGGTAACACAAAGTTATCTGGTGGGGATGTTGTCAGTGATTGGAATTTTAGCTGTTCTAAATACAACCGGTTTGTTTATAGTGGGCTTAGATCATGCGCTGTTCTTTGGTGTTTTTGCATCTCTGCTGGCCATTATCCCATACATTGGTATTATAATAGGTGCATTGCCTCCTGTACTTTTTGCTTTGCTTCTGACAGATTCACTGCTTACCCCGGTTTTTGTGATTGCTGTATTTGCTACCGTGCAATTTTTGGAGGGAAATTTCATAACGCCAAGAATAATTGGTTCAAAGGTATCCATAAATCCATTTGTAGCGATTATTGCACTGATCATAGGGGGAGAATTATGGGGAATTTCGGGAATGATTTTGTTCGTTCCATTGATTGGTATCCTAAAAGTGATATTTGATCAGGTTCCGGAAATGAAACCTTATGGATATATTTTAGGGAATAATGTGAAATACAATGAATAAAAAACACAGAAAGGCATGCGCAGAAGTTCTGATTATTTGTGGGGTGATTTTGTTTACAGGATGCACCTCAGAATCATCAGATAGGTATGAGCATTACTATTTGAAGGGGTATGATGAGTTGGTATTTCGGGATAGTCTTGGAAATCCGGTTCCTCCATCCCAATATATCAGCAGTAATACCCGCACCAACGGATTCAGAAGCTATGAGATCATTGATACCAGCCTGACACTGATGCACCGCAGAACAGGAGAGCCATACTCCGGTTATATAAGAACATTTCACAGAAACACCTATAACCTACAGGGAGAGTACGAAGATGGTAAGATTTTCCGGCTTCGATACTGGCATCCAAACCGAACACTTGGAATGGACCTAGATTTTGAAAGTGAAGAGACAAAATTATGGGATTCTTCTGGAATGATGGTGGCATCCATTTCTCCCGAAGAAACCTATTATTACTATAAAGGAACACAAAGGATCAAAGAAGTCAGGCGAGACACCATTCACACTTTTTTTGATAGAAATGGAGAGATGACACGATATACAATTTTCACAGACTCTACCATAACATTTTATTATGCTGATGGGACACCGCGTTTGGAATTGCCCTACAGGGATGGCGGAACGAGAGATGGTGAGGCCCGAAGGTGGCATCCTAACGGACAATTACAGGCTATTGGTGAGTACAGGAATGGTCAGCAATACGGTACCTGGGTCGAATATGACAGCCTGGGTAATGAGGTCAACAGGGAAGTATACGAGCCCTAAATATCTTCAGGAAAGAACAAATCCCTAACGTAAGTATAATTCGCAGCCATTCTCCCAACAGGATCATATTTTTCATAATTAACTTTATCACCCTCCATATACACATCATCATGTATGTGGTAACAAACCAACTCACCGATCACCTGGTTGAAATTCCCCAATTCCATCACTCGGTTTAGTTTACACTCCATACTGATGAGAGCTTCCTCAACTCTTGGAGCAGTAACTAAGCGACTTTTTGAAGGAGTTAACCCGGCTTCATCGAATTCGCTGACATCTTTTGGGAAAATGTGACTGCTTTTCTGCATCTGAGGTGCAAGTGAGGCAGAAACCATGTTGATTACAAAATCCCCGGTTTCTTTGATATTAGCCAGTGTGTCTTTATCGCCATCTTTACCGACATTTTCTCCCTGACCTATAGAAATAATAAACATGATCGGATCCGAAGAAATAACCTGGAAGTAACTATACGGAGCAAGATTGGGAATCCCGCTTTTGCCCACAGAAGAAACCCAGGCAATGGGACGCGGAACTACAGTTCCTTTCACTAATTTTACAATTTGGCGTTCCGGGAATTCAGATTTTTCTATGATCACGCAGGATGAATTTTTAGGGTTTATAGCTCAAAGCCAAAGGTAGTTAATTCTGTAAATTTTGCATAACAAAGGTATTTGAAGTTGGTTATCAGGCTTACCCAAAAAATTTCAAGGCGAAAAGGAATGAAGTTGCTGAAGTAGATCACCGGGCCTCAAAAAAGGCTCTCACCTCATCTGCACTTTTAGTATTCAGTACCCGTCCTTTTCCGTATTTGCCTTTTCGTGCAATCCGAACTCCATATGGGATATCATCAATACCTTCGGTGGTATGGGCATCGGGGTTGATGGAAGTCATCATTCCAACTTCACGTGCTTTGTTCCCAAACCGCCAATCAATATCCAATCGGTGGGGGTTGGCGTTGATTTCGATAGCAGTGTTATGATCGGCGGCTAAAGTAACCAACTCGTTGAGGTCCAGATCGCTGCCGTTTCGCTTTAGCAATAATCGCCCGGTTGGGTGGCCTAAAATTCTTGTATAAGGATTTTTGATAGCATTCCGCATTCGTTCCATCATTTCTTCGCGAGGCATGTTCAGCGATTGGTGCACACTGGCGATCACAAAATCAAAGCCATCTAAAATATCATTCTTATAATCCAAAGAGCCATCCGAAAGAATATCGGATTCAATTCCTTTGAAGATCACAAAGTTTTTGCCGGCTTCTTTAAACTCTTCATTCAGCTTATCGATCTCTTCCCACTGCTGTTTGATCTCATCTACTGAAAGTCCGCCTGCGTAGGCTGCTGTTTTGGAGTGATCTGTGAGCCCAAGATATTCATAACCGCGCTCCATGCAGGCTTCCGCCATTTCTTTGATGGAATATTTCCCGTCACTCCACGTGCTGTGGGCATGAATTACTCCGCGGATGTCTTCATTCGTTACCAAGTCGAATTCATTCTGCTCTTCGTAGATCTCAAACTCACCTCTATCTTCCCGTAATTCCGGGGGCACAAAATGAAGGTTCAGTTTTTTATAAATATCAGATTCATTGGAGAATTCTATGGGTTGATCAAAATCTGTATCACCTTCATTATTAAGTTTAAAGAGCCCATATTCATTTAGGCTCATACCCCGGTCGCGGGCGCGTTGACGAAGTACAATATTGTGTTCCTTGCTTCCCGTGAAATACATGAGCGCTGCGGGAAATTCCACAGGGGAGACGATCCGAAGATCTACTTGTCGGCCTTCTTTGGTTCGAACAGAGCTCTTAGTTTCTCCGCGACCTAAGACTTCTGTGACCCGGTCATGATTTATGAAGACCTCAAAAAGACCGTCAATATACTTTTCCTCAGCAGCTATAAGGATGTCGATATCCCCAATGGTTTCGAGTCCGCGACGATAGGAACCTGCCACTTCAATTTGCTGAACGCCCTCAAGGTCTTTCAGGCTTTCAAAGATGGCAGATGCAATTTCCTGAGCCTGATCAAGTCGGCATCGTTCATCAAATTTTTCCATCCACTCAATGGATTTCTTGATCTTCTCCGCTGACTTTTGTCCTAATCCTGAAAGCGATGCCACAGAACCATCATCTATTTTTCCCTTCAGTTCTGCAATGGTGCTGATGCCTAATTCTTTGTGAATTTTATAGGCATTTTTAGGTCCCAATCCTGAAATATTCAGCCATTCTATCAACCCCTCCGGCACTTTTTCTTTGAAGGCTTCCAGTACGGGCATTTGTCCGGTTTCCTCCAGTGCATAAATATCTTCCGCAATAGATTTTCCAACTCCTTTTATATCCGTCAGAGTTTTATTCTGAATGTGATCGCCGATGTTTTCCTGAAGTCCCTCTATGGTTTGGGCAGCCTTATCGAAGGCGATCACCTTGAATCGGTTCTCCCCGGCAAGTTGCATCAGTTGAGACACTTCGCGAAGTAAGTCAGCTATTTGGTCGTTGGTATAGGGCATGTTGTAATGTTAAATGCGATAATTATAAATGTTGATTTTAGGGGCGAGGCATGAGGTTTTAGGTGTTAGTTTAGCCTGAAACTAACACCTAAAACCTCACTTCTAACACCTATCTGAATGCATCTTCAATGTGATTAAATTCCGGAGCTTCGTTATTTTTTTGGACGATTCCGACAATATCAAAACGCATGGGCGAGCCTTCCATTTTACGCTCATACATCCATGCTTCAGAGGCTTTAAACACGTTTTTCACTTTTTCTTCGCTTACATGTTCAATAGGCTGTCCGAATTTAGTATTCGAGCGCATTTTCACTTCCACAAAAACGATTGCAGTATCATCGTAAGCTACAATATCAACTTCGGCGCGTTCAAAGAAATAATTTCGCTCGAGGATTCTCCAGCCCTTTGATTCCAGATAAGCACAGGCCAGGTCTTCACCCTCATTGCCAATGTCCCGTTTCGACTTTTTAGTCATGCTCTTTCTTGGTTCCGGTCAATGATTCTTTTACTTCTACCAGTTTAACTAACTGTTTTAAGAATTTCAGATTCTTCTTATTGATATAAGGCAGCAAAGCCCCGGTGAAGCGCTCAAACATCTCCAGGAACTCCATATAGTTTTCAATACGGACTTTAAATTCCTTGCTCTCTTCATCATCCAAACCACCGGCTTCGAGGGTTTTTACGCATTCCTCAAGATTTTTGCGAATGGGGGCTATTTCACGTTGCTGTCGTTCACGAATAATGGTAGATACGATCTTCCAAACATCGGTTTCTGCAGAATAGTAATCTTTTCGGTCACCGGGAAAACTTTCTTTATGGATAAGCTCCCAATCCAGCAGCCGGCGCAAGTTCATATTGGCGTTACCGCGACTGATATCTAGCGTGTCCATGATGGTATCTGTATCCAGCGGTTGAGATTCGGCATACAACAGTGCATGAATCTGAGACATGGTTTTATTAATTCCCCATGCCGAAGCCATCTCACCCCAAAGAAGGACGAATTGGTCTAATGCTTCCTGATATGCCTTGCTGTGTTCCATATAGGTGGGTTATTCATTAATCGTTATTCGTATGCTTGACATAAGATACGAATAACGATTAACCATTAACGAGTCACGATTTTGTTTCTGGGGCACTTTGGGTTTTTGGAGTTTCAGCTTTGGTTTCCGTGCTTCCATTTTCAGTAGCGTCTGCCGGAGGTGTTGAAGCTGATTTCCGTCCGCCGTCTTTATAATCGGTCACGTACCAGCCTTCGCCTTTATAGACCACACCGCCCCCGCCGGAAATAATGCGTTTCACTTTTTGTCCGGTAGTTGGACATGTTGTCAGTGCATCTTCACTCATCTTCTGTACGATTTCGAATGTAGTTCCGTCTTCTCTTTTATATTCGTAAGTAGGCATTTTTGGAAATGTTGAATTGGTTAATGATGAATTTTAAATGGCTTTATACAAATTTTATGCCATTTAAGCTTCTTAAGACAAACTTGATAACCCGTTTTTAAGTCGTTTCATTGCCTCTTCAAGATCATCCATAGAGGCTGCATAGCTGAGGCGGATTCCGTTGGGTTCCCCGAACGCATCTCCGGGCACAAGGGCCAGGCCAAATTCATCCAGGAGATATAGACACAGGTCAGTGGAAGAACCAATGGGAGTGCCGTCCGATTTCTTGGAACCGATATAGTGAGAGATATCCGGAAATACATAAAACGCACCGCCCGGAGTGAAACAGCTTACGCCTTCGATGGCATTCAGCGCATCCACCAAATAATCACGGCGTTTTTTGAACTGTTCCCGCATGGCTTTTACTTCATCAAGATTTCCTTTGTAAGCAGCCTCTCCAGCTTTCTGGGAAATGGAGGAAGGGGCGGAGGTCTCCTGACTTTGGATTTTGGAAACGGCACTTACCACATCATTATGAGCGGCTAGGTATCCAAGTCGCCAGCCGGTCATGGCAAAGCCTTTGGAAAATCCGTTGATCAAAACTGTTCGGTTTTTAAGATCAGGAGCTATATTCAAGATACTTACATGCTCTCCCTCAAAAACGATATACTCATAAATTTCGTCAGAGATCACATAAACCTGAGGATGCTTTCGCAGCACTTCTGCCAATCTTTCCAGTTCTTCAGCGGTGTATTGAGCTCCCGTTGGATTGGATGGAGAGCAAAGGATCAGGGCCTTGGTTTTGTCAGTGATAGCTTCTTCAAGCTGCTCGGGTGTTAATTTGAAATTATTCTCAAACGAAGTTCGAATGGTTACCGATTTTCCTTCAGCCAAACGAACCATTTCCGGATAAGAAACCCAGTACGGAGCCGGAATGATCACCTCATCACCGGGATCAACCAATGCAAGAATGCTGAATCCAACAGACTGCTTGGCCCCATTTGAGCATATGATCTGAGATGGATCGTAATCCAGGTTGTTGTCTCTTTTTAATTTGGCACAAATAGCCTCCCGCAATTCAGGCGTTCCCGGATTCATGGTATACCCGTGGAACCCATCACTGATTGCCTGAATAGCAGCATCACAAATATGCTTTGGCGTTTTGAAATCAGGTTCACCGGCGCTTAAAGAAACGATGGATTTACCTTGCCGTTTAAGCTCTTTGGCTCGTCCGGTAACTTTAAGTGTTGCAGAGGGCTGTAAATTTTGTGCTCGTTTTGAAATCATAATTTTTGAAAATAGAACTAACAGTGAGTGTAAAAGTGATCGGAATATAAAGGGCTTGCACAAAGAAAAGTAGAGTTTTGCGGGACTTAATTATTGTCTTTGAACTTTTCTTTCAATGCTTTGGCCACAATTTCTGGCACAAAGGATGTGAGGTCTCCGCCCCAGTAGGCTACTTCCTTTACAATGGATGCAGATATAAAGGTGAATTCCTCATCCGGCATGAGAAAAATAGTATCAACTTCAGGGGCCAGACGTTTGTTGGTGAGTGCCATCCTAAATTCATATTCAAAATCTGAGATCTGCCGAACTCCTCTGACCAAAGTATCTGCCTTCATATCTACGGCATGATCGACAAGCAGTCCCGTAAATTGTTTGACCTTCACTTTCCTAGCCCAGCTTTTATCTTTTATACAGGCCTTTATAAGTTCAACCCGCTCATCACCGGAAAAGACGGCATCCTTTTCTTTATTAACGGCTACGGTAACGATGATGGTCTCAAATAGCTTGGTAGCCCGCTCAAGGATGTCAAGGTGGCCGTTGGTGATTGGGTCAAATGAACCTGGATATAAAGCGATGGTTTTCATAGGGGTGAATTTATTTTGAATCTATCGGATGCTTTTCAAAGATGCTAACAATGGTTCGTCCGTATGCTTTTGAGAACGAGCAGTGCGGATGATCGGTGAAGTCCTTGTATTTATCATGCTCCAGCATCAGCCAGCCTTCATCGGTAAGCCAGTTATTGGACAGAATTTGTTCAATCATTTCATCCATGAACGGATAGTCGTAAGGTGGATCACAAAAGATGAAATGATGCGGGGTTGCCATGCCGTTCAAAAATCGTTGCACATCAGAACAAACGATCCTCATCTGCTTGTCGATCCCGAACTGCGTGGCGGTCTTCTCTATCTGCTTCACGTTATCAGGGTCAATCTCAACGGCAGTTACATGTTTGGAGCCCCGCGAAATAGCTTCAAAGCCAAGACTTCCTGAACCGGCGAAAAGATCCAATATTATTGTTCCTTCCATGAAAACGCGCGCTTCAATAAGATTGAAGATGCTTTCTTTAGTACGGTCGGTAGTGGGGCGTACGTCCAGTCCTTTGGGAATGTTGAAATGACGGCCTTTAAGTTTTCCTGTAATGATCCGCATGGCGGAATGGTTAATTTTTAGTTTTAAATGTTAAATAAAATCTAGCCTTAATTTAACATTTAAAACTGAGCATTTAATATTTGAAATTAAAAGTCGAGACTAAGGAGAATAGCAGGGAAAGCGGCAGCGAGATCAAAGCCATAGGTTTCTTCTTCGGCCTGAACACCAATGCCTTGAAGTGAGTTGAGTTTTAAGATCTCAGCCGAATCATCCCAGAATCCCTGAAGAGCCTGTTCAACTTCATGTGTTTGATGCCCGAACAGATAAATGGTTTCATGAAGCCCGCGCATCCAGCTTGAGTTGGCCGCATGTTGCATCCAGTGGTAGGGAAGGTCTTCAGGCTGATCAAAAGAAATGTAGGTTGCTGCTCTGAACTTACCGAGTAAAAATGAGGTGATGGAAATGATATTATTGTGGCAGCCGATCATCAGAAAAGAACCACCTGGCTTGGCAAATGAAGACCACTTTTGTGCGATCTCAAAATCACTGTTGAAATCAGTAGTGGCTATCTGCGTAGTCAGCTCGTCAAAGCCTTCCATAAGATTCCGGCGGCGAACCGACAGAAACTTGTATTCATTGTTGTGAAGAGTATGCCAGGTAGGCTCCATATGCTCCCGTTTTACTCCTTTCATCAGGATGGCGAGATGGTCTTCCCGTTCGTCTGCATTGTCATAGACTACTTTTGGGAAAACGGTCCAGCATTCGTGAGCCGGATGAGTTAAAGCACGTACTGATTTAATATTATGCTCGGTACGGAAACGGTCGAAGGTAGAGAGGATGTGGGGAAAATGATCTTCATGCTGACGGGTAATGGCATTTATCACATCAAAATTGAAGTCAAAGGAGCCAATACGAAAAAGGTGCTTGTCTTTTTCAGGATCATTAATAGAATAGAAAAGCCGATCCGAAAAAAAACAAACACCTAAATTAGCTGAAGTTTCACCCATTAATTCCAGTTTGGAGCATTACGCATCGTAGTACGTTCAAGGCTGCCAATAGCATCATCAGAACCCGGATCCGTCAGCAAATAGATCTGAGGATTTAAAGTATCATTCAGAGCATACTCAAATTTCGGATAAGGAGGACGAGGGGAATAAACCAGAGAATCAGGAGTGAATACATCGAATGTTCGTCCGAAAAGACTATCTCCCATGGCTATCATTAAAGAGTCTGTTTTTAGGAAATTAACGAGACTGTCCAAACCACCTTCAGTTGGAGGGAAGGTGTCAAATTCGTTCTCGTATTGAATGAGGGCATCTTTGGTATCCGTCATGCGCTGGCGAACTTGTTCGGTGAGGGCTTCACGCTCCAAAACTTGTTGATATGGAGTTACCAGTGAATCATACAACCAATAAGTAAGTCCCAGAATTACGATTCCAAGTACAATTGTCAGAATTTTATTACGCGAATCAATGTCCATGTGGCAAGCAAATGAGTTAAAAAATTATGTTTAAATCCCAAGTAAAATTCGGAGAAAGAAAATACATGCACACCCATAGATATGCAACTTTCTGTAGTATTCATAAAATATGAATTTAAAATTCTATTTAAGCCCTTATTTTAGCACCCAATTTTAACCCGAAATGCAGGCCGGTTTGAACCGAAAAATACTCCGCCTCGCCATCCCAAATATCATCAGTAATCTTTCTGTTCCATTGCTTGGAGCCGTTGATACTGCTGTTGTAGGGCGTCTTGAGCATGTTTATTACCTGGGAGCCATAGCAGTAGGAAGCATCATATTTGACTTTATATTTTGGGGATTCGGCTTTCTCAGGATGGGGACCACAGGTATGGTTGCACAAGCCTACGGAGCACAAGAAGAGCGAAAAACGCGCATTATTTTATTTCGGGTGTTACTGGTTGCGGGTATAAGCAGTGCTTTTATTTTACTGATCCAATACCCCCTGATCGATGCCTCACTCTTTATCGTCAATGCATCGCCCGAAGTAGAGGAATATACCCGCCTGTACTATCATATACGCATTTTTGCAGCTCCCGCAACACTCGCTCTTTTTGGATTGAATGGGTGGTTTCTCGGTATGCAGAATTCAACCTATCCAATGATCATTACTATTTTCTTAAATATTGTAAATATTGCGCTGAACCTCATTTTTGTGTTCCGATTTAATATGACGGTTGACGGAGTGGCGACAGGTAGTTTAATCGCTAGCTTCCTTGCCCTCGGGCTGGCTGTGATCCTGTACAAGAAAAAATATGGCGGGGTGAAGTTAAATATCAGCTGGGGTGAACTCGTGGAAACCGAAGAGCTGAAAAAGTTCTTTTCAGTGAACAGAGATATTGTGATCCGGACTTTGTGCCTGATCTTTTCGTATGCATTCTTTACCGCAAAATCGGCTGAGATGGGAGATGTGGTTCTAGCCGCAAATACTATTTTGTTGCAAATGTGGTACATCAGCTCGTATGGAACCGACGGCTTTGCCTATGCTGCTGAGAGTTTGGTGGGAAGATTTAAAGGGGCCCGGGATTCCACTCAGCTAAAAGCTGCGGTAAAAGCTAATATGCTTTGGGGACTTGGCCTTGGAATACTGGGAACCACGACCTATGCTATTTTTGATGCAGAGATCATCGCGCTTTTCACCGATAAAGAAAATGTGATCGCAGTAGCAATGACGGTTGTGATATGGCTTATTGCGGCACCTATTGTCAATAGTGTATGTTTTATCTGGGATGGAGTATATATTGGTGCAACGGCCACAGGTGCTATGCGGAATTCTATGCTGGTGGCTACTATCCTCGTTTTCATCCCGGTATATTATATAAGTGAACCCTTTGCGGGCATTCATGCGCTATGGATGGCGATGACGGCTTTTATGGTGGCGAGAGGAGTGATACTCTCGTTGTATGCACCTTCTCGAATTTTTGGCAGCTCCTCTTGATGTTTAGTTTACACCTCGCTTTTAATTATAAAAATATCAGTTTAATAAAGCTGAATGGTAGATACTCATATTACATTAAGTCTATATACTTATACTGAAAGAAATAAATAATCAGGATGACTTTTATCAAAGAAATAGCACAAACATTTTTAAAAGCCATTAACGCTTTTATCGAAGATAACGGCTTTCAGTACAGTGCTGCGGTTTCGTTTTACACGCTATTTTCTTTGGCGCCCATCGTAATGATCTCTGTTTATACAGCCGGAATCTTTGTAGGTAATGCAAGCGTAATGAAAGAATTGACAGAATTCTTGAACGAAACGGTTGGTTCCTCCAGTGCAGAAGCGGTAATGTTATTGGTTCAAACTATTCAGACCGATAGCAGTAATGTTCTATATTTGATTATAAGTATCGGTTTCCTCGTTATATCTGCTACTACCGTTTTTGTGCAATTTAAAGATTCCTTTAACCGCATTTTCATGATGGTAACAAAGCCCGATGTCGGATTTTTGAAAACGATATTAGATCGTGCCATAGCTTTTGGGATGATCGTGCTTTTGGGCGTAGCCCTGATCGCATCTTTAATATTAGACACGATTTTAGTGGCTTTGTTTGATCTGCTATCCTCTCAATTTGAGGCTGTCAATTTGATCATGGCTTCGGTTGGGAGTAATATCATCACAATGGTCATGATATTTGTGGCTATACTGCTAATGTTCTATATCCTGCCTGATGTGTATGTAAGATGGAAAGCACTCATTTATGGCAGTTTGGTTACAACCATACTCCTTATACTTGGGAAATTTGGGGTGGGCATGGTTATTGGAAATAGTCCACTTAACCAGCTTTCAGGGGCATCTTCATCTATTATTATTTTGATGTTGTGGGTGTACTATTCCTGCATTATTATATTTTTCGGAATAGAGTTGGTGAAAGCGCTTGGAGAAAAAGGAGATCGCGAAATAAAGGCCGGAAAATATGCCAGAAGAATAAAAATGGTAGATTTTTTCCCAAATATTAAAGAATAGACTAAATAATGAAACAGATCTTATTGATGAGACATGCAAAATCTAGCTGGGAAGACCCGGGACAAAAAGATTTTGATCGGCCGCTGGCAGAAAGGGGACTCAATGACGCGCCCATGATGGGGCAGTTTATTTGGGAAAGTAAGTACAAGCCGAGTTGGGTAATTTCATCTCCGGCCCAACGCGCAAAAGAAACAACCGAGCTAAGCATGAGGGCAGCGAAAGTTAATGAAGAGCAGATCAACTGGAATGAGGGTTTATATTTTGGCTCTGTTAGTGATTACGTCGCCGCCATTCAATCAACCCCTGATGAGCACGAAAGGGTTTTAATCGTGGGCCATAATCCACTGATGGAGAATACAGCCGGCATTTTAGCGGGGGGCGAACAAAAAACAGCCCTGCGCATGCCAACCTCAGCCCTCATTTGTCTGGAAACATTCGCAGACTCCTGGGAAAACATAACCCCCGGCACCTGCCAGATCAAATGGATGATGATCCCCAAAATTTTGAAAAAATAGAGGTGAGGTATTAGGTGTTAGGTTTTAGGTGTCAGAGACGAAGCCTAAAACCTAACACCTCATGTCTAAAACCTAACTTAAATCCTTAATAATTTCTGTCGATTTGTTATATTGACCCAGCTAAAAAATTCAACTCAATCATTTACAGCAGATGCAATACCAACAAAACTTTTTCTATCTCTGCAAAACGCCTTTAAGTGCTGAAGGACCCGAACATGTTGAAATTATCACTCGTGCCGAAAATAGTGAAGATTTCCCCCGTGTATTTCAGGAATTTGAAGAACTGCGCTCTCATGCTTTTAATGAAGACAAGATTTACAGCGTAGTCCGTGCCGATGATATTTATGAACTGGTACGCACCAATACCGAGGAAAATGCCAAGGAGCAGGCTTACGAAAAAGCAGAACAGGAGATCATCACCAATCTGCAACACCGCGTAATGCAGGGTAAGGACGCGAATGCTAAAGCTATTTTAAAAGAAGTGTATGGAGTAGAAGAGTAGGCCTCTCCAAAAATTTTCGAATATATATTTATAAAAAAACCCGCACATAATTTATCTGCGGGTTTTTTTATGATTGGTATTACTGTTTTTGAAATAACCAAATATTAACTGGCACAGCCCGGGCCGGTGCATTCTCCGAAGAGGTAGTACACATAATTACTTTCATTTAAAATAACACCTGCTTCTGGCACGGCAATAACTTTATAGGAATAGGTATCTTCGAAATTGAAAGGAGGGCTGCTGATAATTTGCAGGTCTTCATTTATGATGAACGTATCGGTATATGAGGTGCTGGTTACGTTTGCAATTTGGCTCCAGCTCCCTGCTTCAAAACGCTTAAATACCCGGTATGAAGCGGCTCCTTCAATCGCATTCCAGCTTATTTTGGGGCTGTCATTGTCAATACTTGCCGTGATGTAAGGAGTTTCAATATACCCAACAGCGATATCATCGGGGTTAGTATCAACATCATTACTGACAGTATCATAGGAATATAGATTGTCACCTACAGTTAATAACAGGCCGGCTATGTGAGGAGCGGCCATAGAGGTGCCACAATTTATCTCTATTCCTCCCCCGATTTTAAGAGAATTCACGTTATCACCTGGCCCCCCATATTCTATTGGAGGATTCCCATAGTTTGACGCAGCGGCAGGATTACAAGAAAAAGCTGTTACAAATTGATCATTATCATCATAAGCTGAGACAGTCCAGACATTAGAATGTTCGACCCTGGCAGGCGTGAAATGATCTGTATCCATGCCACTATTCCCAGCAGCTATTGTAAATCTTAATCCTGAATTAGCAGCATTTGTAACTGCTACATCAATGGATTGATTTTGATTATTTGGATCGTAAGCTCCTAAGCTCATATTTATAATATCATTTGATGAAGCCTTACCCGCTACATAATTTACTCCATCAACTACATCAGAATATGTATTATCATTTGGATCTTGGTGCAATACTTTAACTGCCACTACTGTAGCATCAGCAGCTACTCCAACTACGTCTTGAGAATTATCTTTTGCGGCAATTGTTCCGGCAACATGGGTTCCATGACCAACTATATCATCAGCACTTTCACTAGCTACAAATGAAGCGCTATTAATCACATCTATATTTAAGTCAGGGTGATCTAAATCAATTCCAGTATCAATTACCCAAGCTTTTTTACCTGTTCCATCCTGAGTGCCACCGACACGGTTTACACCCCAAGGAGTGGTTTGACTCATTAATAGACTTGCTTCAGATATACTTTTTGGAGAGCTGGATTTGAACTCTGAGTATGCTTCAAAAGCAAAGCGTCGATCTTGTTCAACAAAATCTACGTTAGGATTTCTTTTGATGCTTTCAAGTTGGCTATCCGTTAATTTGGCCGCAAAACCACGAAGGGCATGTTCATATCTACTTTTAACATTGGTTTCTTCAATCCCGAATTCAGCTATTTTGTTATTTACAAATTGAAGGGCTTCCTGGGCAACGTCATTATTTATACGCCCTTCCCATTGATCTTTCAAAACTACAATGTACTCTCCCGGAATTAATTCTCCGGTTTGCTGTGCTGTCTGTTTAGCTTTCTGCAGCTTTTCTTGACTATCAGCAGGGGGGGGGGGTATTTTGAATCATGTTTTGTTCATTACAACTTGTTATTACGAATAAGGCAATAACACCAATTAGCAGATGTTTTACATTAAATGTAGGCATCGTTTCTCCTGTCTTTATTTATTATTTAATTGCTGATTATCAGCAAATGCTACTTACAAGAGAACTTTAATAATAAAATGTTACAATTATGTTTATTGAAAATAATGTTTTTCGAAATACAACTCTTTTCATCCTTTTCTTAATATCCTTTATCGCAATGAGTTGCTCTACCGGTTCTGATGGAGAAAATGAATTAAATTTAGAGGGTAAGTTCAGTCTTGAATCATTCCAGAATCAAGAAACTTATTCAATAAAAGAAAACAGCGAATTTATTTTTATTGGAACTGAATCGGGATTGTTTGCAAAACAAAAACCGGAAAGTACTTGGCTTGAGTTAATTAATGAGGATGTAAGCGTAAGGGCATTCGAGCAAATTTCAGAGAATGAGATTATTGCGACTTTGTATTTTAATAACCAGGATTCAGCTACTATTGGTAGAACAATAAATTTTGGTGAAAGTTGGCTTCCGTACAGAAATGGTTTCGATCCTTTGTTCAACTCAATTCCAACGATCATTGAGCAATCAAAAAATGATGAAAATACTATATATGCCGGTGGCAGTATATTACGGGTAGCAAAATCTGCAGATAATGCTGAAAACTGGAACATTGTATTCGGTTCTTGGGAAGGTTTTGGAAGTATCTTTTTTATAAAGACCACAAGTAATAGTGTTTGGACAGGTGGAAGTACTGCAAAATTTGCACCTTTGCTTTACAGGTCAAACGATGATGGTGTAAATTGGGATGAAATACTAGTTGCAGAAAATGTAGAAACTATAGTATACGATGTTGCAATTCATCATCAGGCTCCAAGCCGAATAATGGCAGGACTTGGGATAGGGATTTGTAAAACAACCGATGACGGTGAAACATGGAATACTGCTTTTAATCAAGCCGGAATTTATAGCTTTACCCAAAGCCCCCGCAATCCTGACATCGTTTACGCAAGTGGAAGAAATACCACTGGTACCCTGTTCTTCCTGGTCAGTGATGATTTTGGGGATACTTGGCAAACCATAGAATTTGAAGATAGCCCTGGAGAAATTCATGTAAACGATATGGTTTCAGTGATGGAGGATGGAAAAGAAGTTATTTATTTAGGCACTAATAAAGGGTTGTATGCTTTTATCGTTGAGTAGTACACTTTAAAAAATTTAATTCAAAAACCCGTACTCAAACCAAGTGCGGGTTTTTTTATGATCGATAGTTTCAATCAGCCTAATTGTAAATCCTTTTAAATAATTACTTAGGGAATGGAACCGTAGCTGTCCAATATTGTTTAATAAATAGAATATTCACAGAAAATAAGTTTCTTGATCATGAGTATTGAAACACTAAACGGAGTAAGAAAAATGGAAGTAAACATAGGAATTTCCGAAGAACACAGAGAGAAAATAGCTAAAGGATTGTCAAAGGTGTTAGCTGATTCATATCTCTTGTATTTAAAAACCCACAACTATCACTGGAATGTAACCGGTGAATTATTTCATCAGTTGCACGAGCAATTTGAACAGCAGTATACAGAATTGGCAGCTGCAATCGATGAAATTGCAGAACGCATTCGGGCAATTGGATTCAGGGCACCGGGCTCGTTCAAAGAATTCAACGAAATTACATCCATAGAAGAAGACACCGATCAGCCGAAAGCCATGGAAATGGTTAAACGATTAGCGAAAGCCAATGAGCAGGTAATTCGTACGGCACGCGAAGCACTTAAACCTGCAAATGCTGCCGAAGATGAAGCCACGATCGATCTGTTAACCGAACGCCTGACAGTGCATTCCAAAACCGCGTGGATGTTAAGAAGCCATCTCGAAGAATAATAATTCGTTAATCGGAATTACCCATTAACGAATCACGAGTTAACGATTAACGATCAACGAAAAACAGAGAGAATTATGAATGATTTGACCCTAAAAGGAACCTGGAAAGAAGCGAAAGGAAAATTGAAACAAAAATACGCAGATCTCACTGATGATGATCTGGCCTTTACAGAAGGTAAAGAAGATGAATTGCTCGGTCGTCTTCAGAAAAAGCTGGGCAAGACCAAAGATGAAATCAAAAAAGAATTAGCCGAGCTTTGATACTAATATGATCTTAACTAAGGAAGGGATTTTCCTTCCTTTTTTTATGAACTAAATATTATAGGATACTCACGTATATATTAGTGATATTCATTCAGTAAAAATTTTATAACTAAATCAGCTTACTAAATGGAAAACTTTAACATAAACCCGGATGACTTAATGAATTTTGTGACCACATTCGGTCCAAAATTACTTGCAGCGATTGCTACTCTTGTTATTGGTCTTTGGATCGTAAAATTTGTGGTTAAAGGTGTGACGAAAGCACTTAACAGAAGCAGTGTGGATGATGCATTGGTTGCCTTTTTGAAAAGTCTCGTTTCCATTCTGTTAAAAGTGATGGTGTACATCACAGCACTGTCAATGTTGGGAATTCAAATGACTTCCTTCATTGCTGTTTTAGGTGCGGCCGGTTTAGCGGTTGGTTTAGCGCTGCAGGGAAGCCTGTCGAATTTTGCAGGTGGAGTGCTGATCTTGTTTTTCAAGCCATTCAAAGCCGGAGATTTTATTGAGCGGGGGAGTGAGTCCGGAACCGTAGAACGAATTGATATTCTATACACGGTACTCCAAACTCCAAATAATCAGGAGATCGTGATCCCAAACGGGCAGCTTGCAAACGCAGCGGTCACCAATTACTCTGCCAAAGAAACGCGACGTGCGGTATTCCCTGTTGGCATCGGGTATACTTCTGATGTAAAAAAAGCGCGTGAAGTAATTCTTCGGGTGCTTAAAGAAGATGAACGAATACTGGAGGATCCGGAGCCTATCGTTGTGCTCACAAATTTAGGAGATAGTTCACTTGACCTTTCTGCTCGGGCATGGACCACTACGGAAAATTACTGGGGCTTTTTCTGGGATAATCTTGAAAAGATAAAAGAAGAGCTGGATAAAGAAGGAATTGAAATTCCATTTCCTCAGCGGGATGTTCACTTGATTAAGGAAGACTGATTTGTCTTTAGCTTTTAGCCGTCAGCTCTCAGCAATCAGTTTTTCTTAAAAATACTGATTGCTGAAGTCTGAACGCTGATAGCTTTTAGGATTTTACTCCAATAAATCATTTTTATAAACTTTGGATTCAGTATTACAAGCCAACAATACGCGCCTATCTAATTGGCTTAAAACATTTTGCTATAGTTTTGCTTAAAATTGCCAAAGATTGAGCAGATATATTATCTTATCTGTTCTATTAAAGAAGGCTTCGAGCCGTTAAATCATAAAGAACTACGAGGAAAGGAAGGTTACTGTGGAGAACCTGGAGCAAAACAATATCGATTCTGAAGAACAAAAGAAAACTAAAGACGAATTAGAAAACAAAGCTGAGGATACTGCTTCTGAAGAAAAGGAAGCCAAAACTGTGGAAACTGATGCACCGAAAGCAGAGGCAGAACCGGTTGCTGAACCGGAAAAAGAAGCTGAAACCGAAACGGATGTTGAAGCGGTAGAATCAGATCCTGAAGAAGAAACCGCGAGTGAGTCAGAACCGGAAGTGACTGAAGAGGTTGACGAGGCTGACGAAAAAGATCAGGAAGAGCCGAAAGGTAAATCTGAGGAAACTGAAACTGAAGTTGAGGCGGAAGAAAAGAAAGATCCTGAAGCTGAATCTGGAGAATCTGAAACTGAAGTGGATACAGAGGCAAAAGCTGAAAGTGAGGAAGAAACAGAAGAAGATCCGGATGCTTTCTATGGTGATATTGTAGATCGAGCCAAAGAATTAGTGGTTCAGACAGACTGGGCTTTTGTGACAACGGAATTAGCTAATCTCGCCCAAAAAGTAACGGAAGGACCTGAATCAGCAAATGAGAAAGCAAGTAAGCTGATCGACGAATTTCAGGAACTGCGTGATGATTTCGAAGAGAAGAAAAGAAAACACTACGAAGAACAGAATCGTAAGAAAGAAGAAAATCTCACGAAAAAGAAAGAGCTGCTAAAATCACTTTCGTCCATCATAAGTGAAGAAAAATGGTCGGCCACTAAAGAAGTGGGGAAGATCAAAGGGCAGTGGGAGTCTATTAAATTATTACCTCAGGGTGAAGCTGAATCACTGGAGAAACGCTTCAAAGAGCTGATGGATGAATTTGAAGATCACAAAGTAGACCGCCTTGTTAAAAAGCTTCAGGAAGAGGAAGAAAACCTTGAGCTAAAGCTGTTGCTGCTCGATAAAATGGACGGTCTTGTTAAAAAGCTGGAAGAAGAATCTCCGGACTTCGATAAGCTTGAAGATGAATTCAATAAGCTGATCTCCCAGTGGAGAAAAGTAGGGCGCGTTCCTTCCGAAAAAAATCAATCGCTTTGGGATCGCTTTAATGCGGTTCAGGATACCTTCAACGAAGCACGCTTTAAGTTCGATAAGGAATACCGCAAGGTTATAGAAAAAGCGCTGGAGAAGAAAAAGAAACTGATCAAAGAAGCAGAGGCTTTAGTAGATCAGGAAAATATTGCGAAGGCTGCACGTAAAGTTAATAAGCTTCATAAAGCGTGGAAAAAAGCGGGGAATCTTCCTCAGAAAGAAGAGAATGAAATGTGGGATCTGTTCAAGGCTGCCACAGATAAGTTCAACGAAATAAAGTCGGAGAATATAGATCTGCTTCGTGAGCAAGAGGAAAAAAATCTTGAGAAAAAATATCAGCTGATCGAGAAGGCGAAAGAAGAAAAGGATACCGAAGAATTTGACAAAGGTCATCAGACTATGCAGAATCTGATGAACCAGTGGAAGAAGATCGGGCCGGTTCCCCGGAAGAAATCTTCTAAGATCTGGAAGCAGTTTAAAGGTGCGATGGATGAGTTTTATGATCGCCGGCGTGAAGCTTTTAAAGGAGAGCGAAAAGATCAAAAAGAAAATCTTGCCAAGAAAGAAGAGATCCTTGAAAAACTCAGAGAATTAGGGAAGCATGACGATCCGGCGCTGGCCGTTCAGGAAGCTAAAAAGCTGCAGGAAGAATTCAAAGATGTCGGTTATGTTCCTATTAAAATGAAGAACAAGATCTGGAAGCAGTATCGTGAAGCCTGCGATGTGATCTACGATCGTTATCGTGCATTGGGATCCGATCTTGGCTTAGAGAAGAAACTGGCTAATCAGGGTATCGATCCTGATTCAAGAAAAGATATCATCAAGTATCAAAAAGAACGCGACAAGCTAAAGAAAGAAGTTTCAAGACTTGAAAGTGAAATGATCCAATTTGAGGAGGCTAAAACATATTTTAAGCCGACCAATCGGGGAAATAAACTTAAGGATGAACTTCAGGAGAAAATTGATAAAGCCGATAAAGCGATCGAAGAAAAGCAGGATCGTATTTTTGAACTGAAGAAAGAAATAGATCAGCTTAAAAGGTCAGGCGATACTAATGACGAAGAAGAGTAAGATTCCTTCTTTTTTTTAGTTAATAATTTTTTACACTTATTAACAGGTTGGTATACAAGAGTGAATTATTAGGATAACAAATTTGGCAACTCTGAAATACTTGGCAAAATTATGATTAGTAGGGTTATAATGATCTAAATAAAGGTCATTGTGTATAATATTAGGTAGAATAAAGGACGTGAATAAAAGCATAGATATAAAATTTTGGGGAGTCAGAGGCTCTACACCGTGCGCAAACAGTGAGAATATGAACTATGGGGGTAATACGACTTGTGTAGAGATTGCGGGGCTTGATGAACTCTTGATATTTGATTGTGGAACCGGATTTAGGAATTTAGGCAATGAGTTGATACGTTCGGGCGAGCATCTCAGAGGAAGAGTTTTTATTACACATCCACATTGGGATCATCTGCAGGGCTTTCCTTTCTTCAAACCATTCTATGACAGGGAAAGCTGGTTCAGGATCTACATGCCCCCACAGGGAGAAATTGGGTGTAAAGAAATTCTACAGGGACATATGTCTAATACCTTTTTCCCCGTATCTATGGATATGCTTGAGGCCGATCTTGATTGTGAAACCTTCCAGCCCGGAAAAAAATTATTTGACGATTATTCAGTTGAATATATGTGGGCAACTCATACAGTGCCAACTGCTATCTATAAGATCAGAATTGGGGATATAAGTATTGTCTTCAGTCCCGATAATGAACTGATGCAAGACGATGGAGTGAATACAATTAAATTCCAGAAAGCATTCAGAGCTTTTATTCATGAAGCAGATCTTTTGATCCACGACGGGCAGTTTTCAAGAGAAGTATATAAGGACAAAATTGGGTGGGGACATTCAGCCTGGGAGGATGCGGTAGGTATAGCTGCGGAGGAAAAGGTACAAAGACTGGTATTGACACATCATGATCCTGACAATGATGATGAAGCATTAGCTGACATAGAAAAGAAAATGATAGAAAATGACGGCTCCGATTTTACAGAGCTCAGTTTAGCTAAAGAGGGACAGACCGTAAGCCTGCCCCTGAATAAAGCCAATAAAGAAGTTACTGAGTAGTTTTAGAAGTAGTACCTGATTCCAAGGGCTCCGTTGCCATCAAAATCTGTATCAGGAACCAAGTTTAGTATAGGCACCGCTTCCACAAAAATATCTACTTGCGAATTAGGAATGATGTAATTCAATCCAAAAGGCACTCTTATACCTACCCTTGCATCAGGATCACTCAGTACCATGCGTGCGCCAACTCCGTAATAAAAAGCAAGGTCACCTTCTTCAACACCTGTTAACCAATTATGCAGCAGGTAATCTCCGTGTAGGTGAAGTGCATCATTTCTGCCGAATGACCATGCGGCGCCAAATGCAAAAGCACTACGGTTGTTGTTCCATGCCTTTACTGAGACACCGGTAGGTTCCCCTAACATTACACCAATTCCTAAGTTTCCTCCCTGCCCATTAGCTTGAGCCTGAGCTTTGTCTGGTGAAAAAATTAGAAATCCGATAGCAATTAATAGTACTGATAGTAGTTTGGTTGTATTCATTTTATAGTTGGTTAATTTGAGTTTCTATCTAATTAAATGGGAAAAGGGGTGAAAATGTTTCAATTTTATAAAAATTAATGAGTTCTTAGGAGGCAAACACTTCTGTCAAATTATTTACTTAGTAAGAACACTATATAAGCAAACGTCTAACACAAAACTATTATCAAACAGGAATTTATTATGAGCAAGACCTACTATAAGCCGGAAGACCTAAAAAAGTTTGGCGAAATTACCGAATGGCAAGAAAAAATGGGTGAGAAGTTCTTTGATTACTATGGGGAAGTCTTTGAAGAAGGGGCGTTGACCAAAAGAGAGAAAGCCCTTATTGCCCTGGCCGTTGCACATACGGTACAGTGTCCATACTGCATAGATGCCTACACTTCTGAAAGTCTGGAAAATGGAGCAAGCGAAGAGCAAATGATGGAAGCAGTTCATGTTTCGGCAGCTATACGCGGAGGGTCATCTTTGGTGCATGGCGTACAAATGATGAATAAAGTGAAAGGTCTTTCTATGTAAAACAAAAGCGGAATGATCCGTCCCAAAAACTATTTATTAAAAGAAAGATTTTAGTAGTTATTATTATGAAAAGTTTACAAGCAGAAGAGCACTCATTATCAGATCCGGAAGTACAACTTGAAATTATTAACTCACATAACGAAAAGATCAGATCCCTGACAAAGTTTGAAGAAAAGCTTCAGGATATTGACCTGTTCCCTCTAAAGCCTACCGGAATAGAGATCTTCCAAATGAATGTGGGCTATATGTGTAATATGACCTGCAAGCACTGTCATGTTGATGCCGGGCCCGATCGTAAAGAGATCATGACCAAAGAAACCTTCGGATATTGTCTGGATGCACTGAAGGAATTTGACATACAAACCGTTGATCTTACCGGTGGTGCTCCCGAAATGAATCCCCATTTTCGATGGTTTGTGGAAGAGGTTTCTAAGCTGGGTAAGCATGTGATAGTCCGGTCGAATCTGACCATTCTTACCACTAATAAATTCAGTGATCTTCCGGAGTTCTTTAAAAAGCATGGTGTAGAGGTAACTTGCTCGCTTCCATTTTACAGTAAATCCCGAACAGATCGCCAGCGGGGAAAAGGAACCTACGATAAGTCGATCACTGCTTTAAAACGACTGAATGAATTGGGATATGGAAAAGAGGATACAGGATTGATGCTGAATTTGGTCTATAATCCTGTGGGAGCTTTTTTGCCGGGCGATCAGGAAGAGATCAAACAGGAATTCAAAAAGGAATTGAGCCGAACCCATGGAATAGAATTCAATGACCTGTACACGATCACAAACTTACCGATCAGCAGGTTTCTGAATTTCTTATTGATGTCCGGAAACCTGGAGGAGTATATGGATAAACTGATCGAAGCTTTTAACCCTGCTGCAGCAATGGGCGTGATGTGCCGAAATACGATCTCTATTGGTTGGGATGGGCGTCTGTTTGATTGCGACTTCAATCAGATGCTGGAAATGGAAGTGCATGAAGACAGCGTGCAGCATATTAAAGATTTTGATCTTGATTCCCTGAACAGCAGAGAGATTCTGGTGAATCAGCATTGCTTTGGGTGTACGGCCGGCGCTGGAAGCAGCTGTGGCGGAGCAACCACTTGAACATTGAATTTTGAAGTTAAGAGACCATGAGTTTGAGATAAGAATTGGTCACTTAATGAGATATAGAGTTGTTTCGCGGCGGATGCCCGAAATCTAATAAGTTGATAAGATTCAACAGTTGAATTTTTGGCCATGTATTAGATTCCCGTGTGCACGGGAATGACCCTATTCAGTCACTTTTCTTAACTGATTTCTATAGTTTTATCTCTAGCTCAGGTTAAGATACCATAAATCAGTAAAGGCGTATCGCATACACCCAGAGTATTTCATGTATGTTGAAATTGTGGGATCTGATACAATTATAAATTAAATATCCACGAATTCGACCTCTTTTGTTTTCTCCTTCAACAAGGAGAAAGACTCGTTGTTGAGATTGGAATTTCTAATGAACATTAAAGTTATTATTAGTTTCGAAAAAGCCTCTCCTTGTGAAGGAGAGGTTTGGAGAGGTCGAAGTTTAAATTTGGAACCTTTGAACTATTTCAGATCCTATTTTAAAAACTCAATCACATATTTGATTCAATAATAATGTCCCATAATAAATTGATCGTTTTCGTAAAAAATGAAGAAGCCGGAAAGGTTAAAACCCGGTTAGCCAACACGGTTGGAGATGATAAAGCGTTGGAGATCTACCGAAAATTATTGGGATATACTTTTGATCAGGTTAATTCTCTGGAGGTAACTAAAGAAGTCTGGTATTCCCGATTCATTGAGCAGGAAGATGTTTGGAGTGAAGGGGATTTCAAAAAGCATGTACAGGAAGGGGTCAACCTGGGCGAAAGAATGTCAGGTGCTTTTAGAAAATCTTTTGAAGAAGAAGGCGTTGAAAAAGCAGTGATCATCGGCAGTGATTGCGCGGAACTGACCACAGTTATTCTCGAAGAGGCATTTTCCAGGTTAGATAAAAATGATATCGTTATTGGTCCGGCTGAAGATGGAGGGTATTATTTGATAGGCATGAGCAGATTCTTTCCGGAGCTTTTTAAAGATATTGCCTGGAGTACTGAATCTGTGTTAGAGAAAACGATCCAAAAGGCAACACAAATGGGAGCTTCTCATTTCCTGCTCAAGGAATTAAATGATGTGGATGAAATAGGTGACTGGAAGAGGGTTGAAGATAAATTACACTAAACCTGTCAGGTTTGAAGCTACCAAAGTGTATGGGGCATGGTCTATATAATCTGACAGATCATGAAATAACCGGTGAGGGGTAATGCTATGTTTTTTAGCATAACCGTTTAAAACATTTTATAATACGTTAAAAGGCTTCGGTTCTGTTCATTTAGGATAGATTGTATGGTAGGCTGAGAATCAACCCCCTTCTTTTTTCTCGCAGAGTTACGCCGATGAATCCGTAGAGTCTCGTAGATATTCTGCGTAACTCCGCGGTAAACTCTGCGATAATCTGCGAGATAGAGAATAAAAGTAATTTGAGACTGCACCATTTTTCATACGCCTACTTGTCTTGGGCAGGCATGATTTTTTCTTTAAGCTAAATTTCCTGGAAATTTAATTTCTTATCATCCCTCATTCCAAAATTGAACAGAATAAATCCTGAAAATCAATCTTTATGCTTAGCATTATCATCCCCGCCTATAATGAAGAAAACAAGATCGGGGAACTTATAGCATATCTGAAAGCACACAGCCGGACTTCTGAAACAGAGATCATAGTAGTGGATGGAGGCAGTACAGATGAAACAGTAAAGGAGGTGAAGAGTTCCGGAGCAGTAGTTTTGAAATCACCCCAAAAAGGCAGAGCCAGGCAAATGAATTTTGGGGCTTTAAAAGCCAAAGGAGAACTTTTATACTTTTTACACGCTGATACCCGCCCGCCCAAAACTTTTATCGAAGATATCTACGCTGAAATAAATACCGGAAATGGAGCAGGCTGCTTTCAGTTGAAATTCGACAATCCACATAAAGCGTTAACGTTCTATTCCTGGTTCACTCAATTTGATATTGATGTATTCCGTTTTGGAGACCAGAGTTTATTTGTCACTAAAGCATTATTTACTAAAATCGAGGGCTTTGATGAAGACCTTTTGGTGATGGAGGATCAGGTGATCGTGACAGAGATCAAAAAACACGCGCAATTTTCAATTATTCAAAAACCGGTCATCACCTCAGCTAGAAAATATGAGCACATTGGAGTTTTCAAAATGCAGCTGATTTTCAGTATTATTGTCTGTCTCTTTTATTTAAATATTGAACAAGAGACGATAGTACATTTTTATATGGGTGCTATCAGCAGTTAAATAAACTAAAACTGCTCCATATTAAGATAGTGTTAAAAGGAAGAATCCCCGGAGAGGTTTGGAATCTTTATTACTATCTTTGATGTGATTTAAATGATTAGCAATCTATATATCAAAAATAAAAAACAATTTTGTGACCCGGGAAATACAAAGTTTTTAATTTTTCAGGGTAGATTTTACAACTTCAATCAAAATAACCTCACAATAAAAAACACATACCATGCTTAAATATTTATCCACTTTAATGTTAATATTTGGTATCTCTGGGGCAGTGCTTGCACAGTCTACTATCAGAGGTACGGTTACCGAAGCGGGATCAGAAGAGCCTATTATTGGCGCGAACCTGATCTTGATTGGAACCAACCAAGGTAATGCAACCGACCTTAACGGTGACTATGTGATCAGAGGCGTTCAGCCTGGCACATATACAATTCGTGTTTCTAGTGTTGGATTCGTAACCATTACCGAAGAGATCACTGTTGGTTCAAGTGACCTGGAACTTGATTTCGAATTGGAAATGACCAGTGCTTCTTTAACAGCGATGGAAGTTTTTGCTTCCCGATCAGATCAGTCAACTCCGGTTGCGTTTTCCGACGTAAATAAGGAAGCTATACAGCAACAGTTGGGTTCTCGTAATCTTCCTGAAGTATTAAATATTACTCCTTCTGTTTATTCAACAGGTGAAGGTGGTGGTGCCGGTGATGCCCGTATTAACGTTCGTGGATTTGACCAGCGTAACGTTGCTGTTATGATCAACGGTGTGCCTGTGAATGATATGGAAAATGGTTGGGTGTATTGGTCTAACTGGGATGGTGTAGGTGATGCTGCTCAGTCTATTCAGGTACAGCGTGGTATTTCTAACGTTAACCTTGCGACCCCATCTGTTGGTGGTACTTTGAACATTATTACAGATCCTACTTCTAATCAGGCAGGCGGTGCTGTTAAGTTTGAAAATGGAAGTGGTGCATTTAATAAAACTACACTTCAGTTGAATTCAGGAATGATCAACGACAAGTGGGCATTTAGCGCAGTTGGTGTTCGTAAAGAAGGTGCCGGAATTGTTGACGGAACATGGAGCGATGCATGGGCCTATCATTTGGCAGCATCATATCAGGTTAATGATGAAAACCGTTTAGATTTCTATGCTTTAGGCGCTCCTCAACGTCACGGGCAAAACCTGTACAAAATGAATACAGCTACATATGACCGTTCTTATGCACTAAGCCTTGACGGTTACGATCCTGCAGCTGCAGATGTACACGGCGAATTAGGTCGTTTTGCTAATTCCAACGTTAACGGTGTTTCTCCTTCCTATACCGGTAATCAGTATATCGGTGATGGTGCTTGGGTAAATTCTTCTATCCAAAATCGGTATAACAGAGATTTCATCAATGAGCGTGAGAACTTTTTCCATAAGCCGCAGATTAACCTTAACTGGTATAGCGAATTAAGCGACAAGCTTACTTTGACCAATGTACTTTACTACAGTGGTGGTAACGGTGGTGGTAGTGGTACTTTAGGAAGTATGCAATGGGATTACAGCCACAATCAACGTGTTGCTGATTGGGATGCTACCATTGCAAATAACCGTGCAAACACGAATGTAGAAGGTGATGCTGTTTCAGCAGGTATTTTAAGAAACAGCCGTAACAATCAGTGGACGATCGGTAATATCCTGAAACTGTCTTATGCTGCAACTGATGAGTTTGAAATTCAGGCAGGACTTGACTGGAGAACTGCTGAGATCGAGCATTATCGTGAAGTACGCGACTTACTTGGTGGCGATTATTACATCGAAACCAACAATGACTTTAATCCTAATTACAGAGCTGGTCTAGGTGATAAAGTTGCTTACGACTTTACCAACACCGTTGATTGGATTGGTGGTTATGTACAAGGTGAATACGAAACCGACAAATACAGTGTATATGCAACCGGTGGCTTGTCTACGATCAAATACAATCACGAAAATTTCTTCATGGAAGAAAACGGAAGCACATTAACTCGTGAGACCGATAACATTATGGGATATCAAGTGAAGGCCGGTGGTCTTTACGGCATCAATGACGATCTTGATGTATATGCCAATGTTGGTATGATCTCTAAAGTGCCTATCTTTGATAACGTGATTAATGACGGTACCGGTGCACTCAATGACGATCCTGTTAATGAGAAGTTCTTCTTCTACGAAGCCGGTGTTCGTTACCGTGATGCAGGCGGTAGATTTGGTGTGAACGCCAACTACTATCTGACTGATCGTCGTGACCGTTCATTCACACGCGGAATAGATCTTCAAAATGGTGATGAAGGAATTGTCAACATTACGGGTCTTGATCAAATCCACTCCGGTGTTGAGCTTGAAACTTCTTTCAAAGCTAATGACTGGATCCGTTTGGATGTTGCAGGATCTTATAACATCTGGGAATATAAGAGCGATGTATCAGCATTATATACACCTGACCTGAACAATCCGGGCAATCAACAGAACATCAACCTTTATGTTGATGGCTTGAAAGTAGGTAATGCTCCTCAGGCACAGTTGGCTTACGTTCTTGGACTGACACCAACTCAAAACTTTAACGTACAGTTAGTAGGTACTTCTTTCTACGAGCACTATTCTGACTTCAACCCATTAGATCGTGATGATGCTAATGACAGAGTACAGCCTTGGAAAGCTCCTAATTACACTGTGTTTAACCTGCATGTGAACTACACAATTGATAGCATACTTCAAGGAGCTGACTTATTCTTGAACATGTTTAACATACTTGACGAAACCTACATTCAGGATTCTGTTGATAACAGTTCCTTTAACGGGTTTGATGGAGACCACGATGCAGATGATGCTGAAGTATTCTTAGGTCTTCCAAGACGTTACAACTTTGGAGTTCGTATAAATTTCTAAATACACCTCAAAGTAAAAACTGAGTAAATTTAAGAGCAGCCTGTTTTCCACAGGCTGCTTTTTTTATATTTTAAACACTATGAAAAAATTACTTTTTGGTATAGTTATTCTAATGGTGGCTATAGGTTGCAAAACCCAACAGCAGAATCCAGAAAAACTATTATTGATCTCCTTCGATGGTTTTCGCTATGATTATCTGACAAAGACTGACACCCCAAATTTTGATAAACTGGCAGAAACCGGTGTGACTAGTGAAGGGCTGATTCCCATTTTCCCCTCCAAAACATTTCCCAATCACTATGCTATTGCTACCGGTTTATATCCTGAAAATAATGGGTTTGTCGGGAATAACATGTATGACCCGGAAATGGATGCAAGTTTTACCATAAGAGATCGTGAAGCCGTAGAAAACCCGGATTGGTATGAAGGAGAACCCATCTGGAATACCGCAGAAAAAGCAGGAAAAAAAGCAGGTACGATGTTCTGGGTAGGTTCTGAGGCTCCAATTCAGGATATGAGGCCGACACACTGGAAAACCTACGATGATGGAATGCCTGATTCTGCCAGGGTCGATTCGGTAGTAAAGTGGCTGTCTTATGGAAATGAGAAAGAGGTAGATTTTGCTACTCTGTATTTTAGTTTTGTGGATACTCAGGGTCACCGCCATGGACCTGATTCTCCGGAAGTGGTTGAGTCCATAAAGAAAGCGGACGATCTGATCGGATATTTGATGCAGCAGATGGAAGAAACGGAGTTGAAGGAGATCACAAATACGTTGATCGTTTCAGATCACGGCATGGTGGACCTTTCCAGGGATAAGATCGTGGTACTGGATGACATGATAGATCCTGATGATCTCGAAGTAATTGCCTACAGTCCGGCACTAATGGCCAATGTGAAAAACGGAAAGCTGGATGAAGTCTATAATGTTCTCAAAGAGAATGAGAAGAATTTCAAAGTTTATAAAAAAGATCAAATTCCCGATTGGTATCATCTAAAAGATCACCGCAGAATCCCGGAATTACTATTGGTAGCCGACCTTGGATATACCATCAATTCCAGAGAATATTTTGAATCCCGCCCTGACTACCCTTCGGGTGGAACTCACGGCTTTGATAATCAGGAAAAAGAAATGCATGCACTTTTCATAGCAAATGGCCCTGATTTCAGATCAGCATATAAAATGAAAGAATTTGAAAACATACATCTGTATGTATTAATGGCACATTTGCTGAATATAACCCCAGCCGAAACCGATGGAAATATCGACAGTGTATCGGTAATGCTGAAGTGAGTTGAGGAACGTTAAACCAAAAAAATCATTTCGTACTGCTATATAGATTGCATCTGTCCCAAAGTGAGGGGATATTCCAATCGGAAAAATTTACCCCATTACTATTACATAACTTATTTATAAAATGGCTTACGTTGTAACTGAACCTTGTATTCAATGTAAATATACTAACTGCGCCGCCGTATGTCCGGTTGATGCTTTTCGGGAAGGACCTAATTTTTTGGTGATCGATCCTCTTGAATGTATTGATTGTGATGCGTGCGTATCGGAATGCCCGGTAGAAGCTATTTACCCGGACGATGAAGTACCGGAAAAATGGGAAGATTACATTGACCTGAATGAGCGACTTGCGGAGTCATGGGAAGATCGTATCATCAACGAAACACAGGATGCTTTACCGGATGCCGATGACTGGGCTGCCAAAGAAGACAAGCGCGACGACCTGATCGAAGCCTGGTAAATTGTGTAGAATAATTTTGAGATAAATGTGGCCATTAGTTGTCACTCATATAGAAGTTAGATAATTCGTTGACAAACAAGGTAGCGGGTGCCAAGACTAAAAGCTTAGCTCCAAATTTGTCATTTCGACCCCGTAGATTTCTCAGCTACGTTTCGTTCGTTTTCACTCACTATACTACGTTCGAAATGACAAACAGTAAAAATGGTAGCTAAAACCAAAGAACTAAAACTGTAATCGAATAATCTAATCCCAACTTATTGCCTGCAAATACATCCAATTTAAGCCTGCCTTCTTCACCAAAAATAATGGGGATCATAAATGCTACTCCTGATTCTTTCAGTGACGGTGGTCGATATACCGATGTAAGCAGAGCCATGGATCGGATCCATATCATGATCAAAAATGGGGCGGAGATCATTGATGTTGGCGGGGAGTCAACCCGTCCCGGTTCAGATCCGATTTCTGTTCAGGAAGAAATAGATAGGGTTATGCCTGTACTCGAAAAGGCCATTTCCGTTTTCAAAAAAGCGGCCTTCTCAATTGATACTACTAAGTTTGAAGTAGCAAAGTTGGCGCTCGAAGCCGGCTCTAAGATCATAAACGACGTAAGCGGACTTCAGAAAGAACCAAAGCTGGCAGATCTTTGTGCAGAATTTGGTGCCACTTATATTTTAATGCACAGTCAGGGAGACCCCAAGACCATGCAGAAAGAGCCGAAGTACAAAGATGTTGTAGAGGATGTCACAGCATTTTTTGAACAGCAGCTGACCGAGGCAAAAAAAAGGGGTGCCCACAATATAATTTTAGATCCGGGTATCGGTTTCGGTAAAACCCTGGAGCACAATCTGAAATTGATCGCCCATCTTGATAAATTCCAAAAATTTGGTTTACCTATATTGGTTGGAGCTTCACGCAAGTCCATGATCGGTAAAATATTAAATAATCGTCCTACAGACGACCGCATCACAGGAACCGTGGCTTTGCATTATCATGCACTGGTAAAAGGAGCGAATATTTTACGCGTTCATGATGTGAAGGAAGCTTCCGATTCAATTCGTATATTCAACGCAGTACAATCCCAACAATCTTAAAACAGACGCCTTGTTTCCCATTGG
The DNA here is from genome assembly GCA_040904925.1 of Gracilimonas sp. GTDB lineage: Bacteria > Bacteroidota > Rhodothermia > Balneolales > Balneolaceae > Gracilimonas. Next base: position 52,862 of record JBBDSP010000027.1, read on the forward strand.
CTTTCTCGAATTCGGAATTAAAGATTTCGTCGAGACTCTTATTATTGCGCTATTTCTGGTATATCTGTACCGGTGGGTAAAAGGTACGTTTGCGATTCAGGCTGCACTGGGGATATTATTTGTCGTCATCATAAATGTAATGATCGGTTTGTTGGGCTTCACGACTATAAATTCTATCCTAAGCCAGATCCTTGATGTCGGTATCATCGCGATCATCATTCTCTTTCAACCCGAGATCCGTAAACTGCTATACCGTCTTGGAACCAATACCAGCCTCGACCGATTTTTCTCCACTTCAAATTCTGATAAGACCATTGATGAAGTGATTGAAGCTGTAAAAGATATGGCCAAAAATAAGACCGGGGCATTGATCGTATTTGCCCGAACATCTTCTTTGCAGGATCTTGTTGATGCAGGAGTAAATATTGATGCGGAGATCAGAAGTGAATTGCTGGTAACGATCTTTCAAAAAGACACTCCCCTTCATGATGGGGCGGTGGTTATTCGTGGAAATAGAATTGTTGCGGCCAGTTGTTATTTACCTATTTCGCAGAATCCTAATATTTCAACTTCATTTGGGACCCGTCACCGTGCCGCAGTGGGAATCAGTGAGTCGAATAATGTATTCGTACTTGTGGTATCTGAAGAAACAGGTCGTATTTCCATTGCCCGAAACGGAGCACTTACCAGTGGATTGACCATCCAGAAACTTCGGGCCGAAATGGAAGAATCCTTCGGAGATCAGAAGTTTGATGAAGATGTTGCCTTCAGTTCACAAGCCGATATGAATTTGAACTGAGCTGAGGTAAAGCTCAGTTTTCTTTAAATAGATCTGTATCAGATCCAACCTCGCACAAGCGGACGTTTGCGCTAGTACTTGAAGAATATTTTGATCTTACCGACTAAAACTAGTTAAAGATTATCTCAATACTGTTTCCACCCAAAAACTGGTTCAAGCGTCCGCTTGGACCTTTGTCGAATAAAGCTCAATAAATTATTTCAACATCCAATATTCCCTTTCCCCCATAATAATCCTTGGCGCTACTATATTTCCAATCTTGTGGATGGATCACAAAACCAGCTTTAACAGGATTGAAATGTAGGTACTCAAGTTTTTGATTGATCATTTCAGCTGTAAACAATTCTATTGGATGATTGTGTTGCTGCCAAAATTGCCAATCAATATTGTTACTATTATTTACCCCAGCTCTTTTCATCATCCATGTCATCCAATTTTTTCTACTTTCCTTGGGGTAATCATGAATTTCTTCTTTTAGTTTTCTGGAAGTAAAACTTTTGAAGTCACGTAAAATACTTTGCATCGGATTTTGGCTGGTTCCCATAATCAAATGTACATGACTAGGCATGATACACCAGGCATAAATAATTAAGCCCTTATTGTCCTGGCAAAATTTAAAACTGTCGATCAGTATATTGTTGTAAACCGGTCTAATGAATACATCTATCCAATTTATAACAGAGAAGCTTACGAAATAAGCTTGTGTTTGGTTATGGAATTTATACTTTCTGCTCATAATCATCCCTTAAATTGACGTTTAAAGGGTTAGAGCATTTTAAAAGCAATTCCTTACAAAATATTTTTTTACTGAATTCAAGATCGCACAAGCGGACGCTTGCGCTAGTACTTGAGGAATAGTTTGTCATTACCAACTAAGGACTGGTAAAGAATGGCTCAAAAATAGTTTAAAATAATGGTTCAAGCGTCCGCTTGGACCATTATCATTTACCTACCCAAAAACTCTTGCATCAAGTCACGCGCAGCTTTGTACGAAGAAACTTCTCCCTGTTGAACCTGTTTTCGAAACTTCTCCAATTTTATTTTCAAATCAGCATCTTCATAAAAGGCACGATGTAATTCCTGATGTATTGCCTCATCCAGCCAGTAGCTTGCCTGATCTTTTCTCTTTTGTTCGAAGAACCCTTTGATTTTGGTATGTCTCATAAATTCATCTATGATCTCCCAGACTTCGGGTATCCCGTTATTGTGAAAGGCAGAACAGGTAGCCACTTTCGGAATCCATCCCGATTCTGTGGGAGGAAACAGATGAAGGGCATTTTTGTATTCAGCCATGGCACGTTTGGCAGCATCTTCATTTCCGGAATCCGCTTTGTTGATGACGATGGAATCAGCCATTTCCATGATGCCGCGTTTAATGCCCTGAAGTTCATCTCCGGCTCCGGCGAGCATCAGTAATAAAAAGAAATCGACCATGGAGTGAACGGCTGTTTCGGACTGACCAACGCCAACCGTTTCAATCAAAATGGTATCAAAACCTGCGGCTTCACAAAGTGAAATGGTCTCCCTTGTACTTCGGGCAACCCCCCCAAGTGATCCGGAAGTTGGGGTAGGCCGAATGTATGCTTTGGGGTGATTGGATAAGGTTTCCATACGGGTTTTATCGCCGAGAATACTACCGCGGGTTTTGGAACTGCTGGGATCCACGGCTAGTACGGCCAGTGATCTTCCTTCTTCCTCAATGACATGATTTCCAAAAGCTTCAATAAAAGTACTCTTTCCAACCCCGGGAACTCCTGTTATCCCAATACGGATCGAGTTTCCGGCATGAGGCAGGCATCCTTCAATAATTTCTTGCGCCAGATCCTGATGTTCTTGCCTGGTGCTTTCGATCAGAGTGATAGCACGGCTGAGCAGCATCCGGTCTCCCGATCTAATACCATCGATAAATTCTTTTGCTGTAGGTAGGTGCTTACTCAAGATAACCTCCTGTTAACTTTTCCAAAGTTACATGGGAATCGAAGTTTGCAGGGTATTCCACCTAACTTTGGAAAAGTTAGCTGATACAAAGACATCTCCCCCTCGCTCCTACGCTCCGCGTTAGAGCGAAAAAGAGGATGATTGTGATAACGATCAATCCGATCCATTGGAATAATTTTCTATCAATACATCTAAAATTTGCTTAGCTGCTTTTGGGATCACGGTTCCGGGACCGAACACAGCAGTAACTCCTACATCATACAGGAAATCATAATCCTGCTGAGGGATCACTCCTCCGGCGATCACTATGATATCTTCACGACCATGCTCCTTGAGTTCGTTGATTACCTGAGGAACCAGTGTTTTATGTCCACCGGCCAGACTGGAAACCCCCAAAATATGCACGTCATTTTCTACGGCCTGTCGGGCGGCTTCTTCAGGGGTTTGGAAGAGGGGGCCAATATCTACATCAAAACCAAGATCTGCAAAGCTGGTAGAGATGACTTTAGCCCCCCTGTCGTGACCATCCTGGCCCATTTTGGCAACCATGATCCGAGGGCGGCGGCCATCCAGTTCAGCAAACTCATCCGCTTTTGCGAGGGCGGCTTTAAAGTGATCGTTATTTTTTAATTCAGAAGAATACACGCCTGAAATTGATTTAATAGTTGCTTTATATCGCCCGAAAGCCTCCTCCATGGCATCAGATATTTCACCAAGTGTGGCTCTTTCGCGGGCTGCATCAACAGCCAAAGCTAATAAATTTCCATCACCGGATTCTGCACATTTCGTGAGTTTATCAAGTGCCTGCTGTACAGCCTCATCATTACGACCGGCTTTTATTTTGTTGATTCGCTCGATCTGAGATCTGCGAACTTTTTCATTATCTACTTCCAGGATGTCGATCTCGGATTTCTCATCCGTTTGGTATTTGTTGATGCCGACAATGGTGTCTTTGGCAGAGTCGATACGAGCTTGTTTTCTGGCAGCAGCTTCTTCGATCCTCATTTTTGGAAGGCCGGTTTCAATGGCTTTTGCCATCCCACCGAGTTCCTCCACTTCACCAATAAGAGTCCAGGCTCGGCGTGCGATCTTATCTGTCAAATATTCTACATAATACGAGCCTGCCCAAGGATCCACGGCTTTGGTTATGCCGGTCTCTTCCTGTAAGAATAACTGCGTATTTCGGGCAATGCGGGCAGAGAAATCGGTTGGAAGGGCAATGGCCTCATCCAGGGCGTTGGTGTGCAGAGACTGCGTGTGACCAAGTACAGCAGCTAACGCCTCCACGGTTGTTCGTGCCACATTGTTGAATGGATCTTGTTCAGTCAAGCTCCACCCGGAAGTTTGGGAATGTGTTCTCAGCGAAAGGGATTTTTCATTCTTTGGGTTGAAGGACTTCACGATCTTAGCCCAAAGCAATCGCGCAGCCCGCATCTTGGCAATTTCCATAAAATGATTCATCCCGATGCCCCAGAAAAAAGAAAGCCGCGGAGCAAATTCATCAATATCCATTCCGGCTTTTATCCCTCTGCGGAGATACTCAAGTCCGTTGGCGAGTGTGTAAGCCAGTTCAAGATCACAGGTAGCTCCGGCTTCCTGCATATGATATCCGCTTATCGAGATAGAATTAAAGCGAGGCATATTCTGTGAGGTGTATTCAAAAATATCCCCGATAATCTTCATAGAAGGCTCCGGCGGATAGATATAGGTATTCCGAACCATAAATTCCTTGAGAATATCATTCTGAATAGTCCCGGATAAGTGCTCCGGTTTTATGCCTTGTTCTTCGCCCGCTACAATAAAAAAGGCCATTACGGGAATCACAGCACCATTCATGGTCATGGAAACAGACATCTTATCCAGCGGAATTTGATCGAAGAGGATCTTCATGTCCTCCACTGAATCAATGGCGACACCGGCTTTACCGACATCCCCGGATACACGCGGGTGATCAGAGTCATACCCACGATGGGTTGCAAGGTCGAAAGCCACGGAAAGTCCTTTTTGTCCGGCCTCTAAATTTCGCCGATAAAATGCATTGGATTCCTCAGCAGTTGAAAATCCTGCATATTGGCGGATGGTCCACGGGCGAACGGCATACATAGTGGAATAGGGGCCTCGCAGATAAGGGGGAATACCGGCAGCATAATCCAGATGCTCCAGGTTTTTAACGTCCTCTTTGCCGAAAGTATGCGTCACCGGAATTTGCTCAGGAGTTTCCCAGGTTTGCTCTGAACCACTGTCGGATTTTTTAGGTGAATTGAGATCTAAGCTGATATTTGAAAAATCCTTCTTCATTATGCACCCTCCTTTTGAAGTTCAGCTTCGATATTCAGTGGTGGCACTTTCTCAATTTCAAGGAAAGAACCCGCACTAAATTCAAGATCATCAAAATTTTGAATATTGAATATTGAATATTGAATTTCGTCAGGTTGATATTTATTCACTCCAACCAACACTTTCTCCTCCTTTTTATAAGCCTGCACTTTTTTGCTTCGGGATCTTTGAATTTTACTTTGTATAAATCCGGTTTTGAGGCATTCATAAAATCCGCCTTTTGCTTCAATTTCCTGAAATAATTTCCAGCTTTCTTCGGCAATTTTATCGGTCAAAACTTCAATGTAATAGGAACCGGCTCCCGGATCGGCCACTTTATCGAGGTAAGACTCTTCCTGTAAGATGAGCTGAATATTCCGTGCAATGCGAGAGGAAAACCCGGAAGGCTCATCAAAATATTGGTTATAAGGATGAACGGTGATGGAGTCACATCCGCCTAAGGCCGCAGCCATTGTTTCTGTTGTTGCACGAAGCATATTATTATGGGCATCCGTTTTAGATTTGTTCCAGAACGGGGTTTCGGCGTGAATGGGATTCGAAATATTCTCAATTTCGTACTCTTTCAAAACCTGAGCCCAAATTAATTTGAATGTGCGGAATTTAGCGAGTTCTGGAAAGTAGTTTGGCCCTGATGCAAAATTGAAATAAAGCTGTTGACTATTTTTTTCATTCAGTCCTAAAATTTCATTACCCGCCGCTAATGCAAATGCTACCTGTTGAACAATATCTGCTCCGGAATCAGCATAAATTGATGTGTCGATGCCGATGAAATTAAAAGTAGGCCCCGATTCATTCACTATGCTTTGAATGGCTTTTCTTTCAAGAAGTTTTCCGGTTCGAATGGCAAAGGAAAAAGGATCGAAGGTAAAGTGAGTGTCGAGCTTGGTTTTGGAGATGTCGCGCTCTTCGCAAATGGCTTTAAGCCATTTAACGTTTTGTGCTGTGGAAAGAGAAGGACCGAATTTTAAAGTGATGAACTCAAATTGAATATCCTTCAGCAGTCGCTTCAGATCACCTTGAGTTGAAACCTGATCTGCCTTAAGGTTGAAATACAATCCTGAAGCTCCACTTTCCAGAGCGTGCAAGGCAAGTTTATTGGCGGTGTCTATATCTGTGTTCTCGATGGGTTCAACTACACTCCATGATGTTGAAGCACGAACAGGATCAGGAGTTCGGTCAAGGTCTTCCAGATTTTGTTTTCGGTAAAATGGCAGAGCGTTTACGCCCTCTCCCGATTTCCATTCCAGGACTTCTTTGTAGTTTTTGCCTTTTAGATCAGACTCAATGACTTCTTCCCATTCCTCTAAAGATATGGGTGGAAATTCGTTAAAATGAAGGTTGTCTTTGAAATTCAGGTTTTCCAAAACTGCAGCTTATGTTTATTGAATTTTAATTACAGTCCAAAATAAAGAGGTCAGAAGTTCTTTACTAACCGGGCTCAAAAAATACCGTTTTAATTAGTAAAAAAGCGCTTACAATTTGTATATTCAGTTCCATTTTTCACGAAAACAAAACTCACTTACTTATTTAATGGAACAAACGGAGCAATTAATTCCGCCCTTAACCCAGCTTACCGAAGATGAACAAATGCTAAAAGAGGCTGCCGCTGATTTTGCAGAAGCTTCCATAAAGCCTTTGGTTGAAGAAATGGACGAGAACGCAAAACTCGACCCGGGTCTGATCAAAGAGTTTTTTGAAATGGGATTGATGGGAATTGATATTCCCGAGAAATACTCAGGCGGTGGCGGAACATTTATGATGTCTATTGTTGCAATCGAGCAGATCTCGAGAGTTGATGCATCAGCAGGTGTATTTATGGATGTTCAGAACACACTGGTAAATAATGCCTTTGTGAATTTTGCATCCGATCACCTAAAAGACAAATATTTACCACAGCTTGCTACGGAGAAAGTAGGGGCCTATTGTTTGTCTGAAGCAGGATCCGGAAGTGACGCGTTCGCCCTAAAAGCTACGGCCACTGAAGACGGTGATGATTTTGTGTTAAATGGTGCCAAGCTTTGGATCACTAATGCCAACGAGGCAGATATCTTTTTGGTGATGGCGAATGTGAATCCTGATGCAGGATATAAAGGCATTACTGCTTTTGTTGTAGAGCGTGGAATGGAAGGATTTTCTATCTCTAAAAAAGAAAACAAACTGGGAATCCGTGCGAGCTCTACTTGTGAGATCTTATTAGACAACTGTCGCGTGCCTAAAGAAAACGTGGTTGGCGAAGTTGGAAAAGGATATAAAGTAGCTATTGAGACTTTGAATGAAGGCCGTGTTGGAATCGGAGCTCAGATGATTGGTATTGCTCAGGGTGCCTTTGATGCAGCGCTTGCATATGTACAGGAACGCAAACAGTTTGGGAAAGCGATCTCAGAATTTCAGGGTGTTCAGTTTCAGTTGGCACGTATGGCAACAGATATTGAAATGGCTCGATTATTGGTTTACAATGCTGCCAGAAAGAAAATGGCCGGTCAGAATTTTCTGAAAGAAGCGGCCATGGCAAAATTCTATTCGTCTGAAGTTGCTGAAAGTGTAAGTTCGCAGGCAGTGGATCTGTTTGGAGGCTATGGATATGTTAAAGAATATCCCGTAGAGAAATATTACCGTGATTCTAAGATCGGTAAGATCTACGAGGGTACAACGAACATGCAGCTCAGCACTATTGCTAAGTTGCTACTTCGATGAGTGAGTGAGAAAAAGGGGGCTTCGGCCCCCTTTTTATTTTAAGGTGTTTTTGGTTTTGGGTGAAAAAAGCCATTTAGAAAACGCTCTTTATTTAGCTCTTCCTGTGAAACGGCACACCGAAATCCTACCTCATAGAATTTAGAATCACTCAATACCCCAACCCGCCAATATAGTTTGGCAGTATTTTCCCAAGAGTTGAAACTTCCGCCCCTAATGATCCTTACAGCGCTATTCTCAAGATCATGCAGTTCATTAGGTTTCTCATAAAACTGATAATATTCCCCGATCCATTCTGATACATTACCACTCATGTCGTATAGCCCCAACTCATTTGGTTTTTTCGTGCCTACAGTAAATGAGAAAGAGAGATTTTCGTTTTCGGTAATGGCAAAGTCAGAGAGGGAATCAGGGTCGTTTGTCCCAGCATAAAGAAATGCTTTACCTCCGGCACGGGCGGCATATTCCCATTCATTTTCTGAAGGTAGCCGCCACCCAAAATAGTTACAGTAGGCCTCAGCATCATGCCAATCAACCCGTACAACCGCACGATCGCCACGCCCATAGTGGTCATCTTCGGGTAAAGGGATGTCGGTTTTACGAGCGAAGGCATCATATTGAGCAAAGGTAACTTCGTGCTTACCGATGTAGAAATCGGGCAGAGTAACTTGATGTATGGGTAAAGCATCTGTGTTCAAACTGTCTATGATATCACCCATTAAAAAAGTACCGCCATTAATAAATACCATTTCAGGTTTAGAGATACTTGGTGTATTTTTGAAAATTGAACAATTGCTTACACTTAAAGCAATTAAAAGTATGATCAGGGTTCTTCGTTGAAAATCTTTCATACTAAAATGATAGTATGAATATAAATTAATTGCAAAGAAATGGAATGATGTTCCCAAATACAGAGTTTAAACTTTCAGAAATTCCCTTAGTATCTCTCAGACAAATCAATTGAATAAAATGGATCATAAGTTAGACCAAAAAATTCTCGATCAGCTTAAGCAGTGCAGTAAAGACGAAGCCTCATTATCAAAATTAGAAGAGTTATATTTCGAGCTTCAGGGCCGATATCAGGATCTCAAAAAGCAACTTTCATTAGTTGAACAGGCAATTAAATACGATTATGATTCCATTCTGATCACGGATCTTGACCTTGAGAAGCCGGGGCCAAAGATCGTGTATGTTAACGACGGTTTCACTAAGATGACCGGTTATAGAAAAGAGGAAGTAATAGGTAAAACCCCGCGTATTTTACAAGGCGAAAAAACAGATCGTCATGTACTTGACAGGCTTAAAGAGAGACTTATTGAAGGGCAGGCATTTTTTGGACACACGGTAAATTATAGAAAAGACGGAACCGAATTTATCAATCAGTGGGATATTCATCCGCTTACCAACAAAAACGGGGAGATCACGCACTGGGTTTCCTATCAGAGAGATATTACAGACCGAAAAGAATCAAGTAAGCTGGTCTTCGATGGCAACCTCGATTTTGATAACTTGGTTGAAGAGTCTAAAAAAACCTTTGTCGATCTTGATGTTCAGGGGAACATCATTTCCTCCAACAGTTCCTTTAAAAATTTACTGGGATACGATGCTGATGAGTTGAAAACTGTTAAGGTTTGGGAGATGGTTATAGAAGAAGATCAAAATGAAATGAGAGATCTTTTTGCTGACTTCAACCCCAATAAAATTGGAGAAGATGCATACCCATGGACCTTCAAACAAAAAAATGGTGAAACGGTAAAATTAGAAGGCCACATAAATCATTTTGTAAATAATGATGAAACTATCATTCGAATTCATTTCGAAAATCTTTCTTTACGGGACCGCATTATTGAGACCTTGAAGAAAAAGAAAAACGAATTCCAGGATATCGTTGGAAAAAAAGATGAGTTCTCTATTCGTTTTGTATTGACGGATGATGGTAAAACCGGTTGTAAATTTGTATCCGACGGTTTTAAATCTGTTACCGGATTAAATCCTGATGAGGTTATTGGAAAAGGAATGAAAGGAGTTGTCCATGCAGACGATCATGACGCCGTTGAAAAAGCCCTTGAAAATGCTTTCAATGGTAATCCGTCAAGCATAAGCTGTAAATATAGAACCTCGCAAGGAGACTATATTTCAGTGATCCAGTCTTTTAAACCTGATTATGGAGAAAATGGAAAAATTGTAGAAAGCGTGAAAAGCGTAGCCATGATCGAATTAGAAGTAGAAAATTAGTCTCAATCACCCATCATTCTCAAAAGCCCGCCAAAGTGCGGGCTTTTTCTTTATGCAGAAGTAATGAAGCCTTATATTTAAAACAAAAATGAATATTCAAGAAACAGAAGATAGAATTATAAGAGAGTTTGAACTGCTGCAGGACTGGCAGGAACGCTACAAGTACATCATCAAGCTCGGAGACAAACTGGAGCCATTATCTGACGAATACAAGACGGAAGATAACCTTGTGAAAGGATGCCAAAGTCAGGTTTGGTTAACCGCTGAGGTTAAAGATGGAAAAGTGATCTTTAAAGCAGACAGTGATGCCGCTATAACCAAAGGCTTGGTTTCTTTGATGATCCGGTTCTATTCGGAAAGAGAGCCTGAAGTAATTTTAAATACCCCCCCTTCCTTTATAGATAAAATTGGGATGGCCAAGCATTTGTCACCAACACGCGCAAATGGATTAGCTTCCATGGTGAAACAGATGAAAATTTACGCCATGGCCTTTAAATCCCAAAAAACGTTATCGTAATCTAATTGTAAGGCTCAGAATAATTGGTTTAATTCCCTCTCTAATGGGGGTTAATAATGGATATGAGCAAAAAATTCTCTCTTACAGGTATATCAGATATTGCCCTTGGTAAAGATCTTAGGGCAGATGATGAGATCGTAGGGAAAAAAGCCGGGATGACAGTTTTAAATTCTGTCTCTTTTTTCCTGGCCGGGGTATCAATACTGTTTCTTGTAGCTTTTCAGATCAATGAATCTGTATCACTTACATGGTTTTTCCTTTCTGAAGCCATCGCATTTCTTTTAATTCCGCTTCTTGCTCGTCAGGGTTTTGAGAAGGCAGCAAAGATGCTTCTCATTGCTTATGCAGATATCGGTATTGTGATTTTAAGTGCTGTTTTTGGCGGAGATGCAATGATACAAGCTTTCTTTATTCCAGCAATGGGATTGTCGATCCTGCTTTTTGACAATACCCAGGTATATCTGAGAAACGTGGGTATTCTGCTTTCCATACTGTCTTACTTTATATTGGATTACATTATTTTTGACAGGATCAATATTTCTGAAAGCGGGTTTTCTTTAGTAAGATGGGCTGTTTTAACCGGCTCATTTGTAACTACTTGGCTGATCTTTAATACATTCTCTCAGTTCAAAGAAAATGCAGAGCAGCAGACCATTGAATTGCTTGAAAAAGAAAAAGAACTAAATCAGGAGCTTAGCCAAAAGCAGGAAAAGCTGGAAACATATATCGGTCAGCTTGAAGTGGCTACTGAAGAGCTTGCCAAAAGCACAAAGGCTAAATCCGAGTTTTTAGCTACCATGAGTCATGAGATCAGAACGCCTATGAACGCTATTCTGGGAATGACCCATTTATTAAAGCAAGACAGCCCCCGTAAAGATCAGGTTGAACCTATTAATATCCTTGATTTTTCAGGAAAAACTCTGTTGTCGCTTATCGACGATGTACTTGACTTTTCAAAAATAGAAGCCGGTAAAATTGAGTTTGAAAGTATTGAATTCGAGCTCGATAAGCTTATTGATGTCATCATGGAAAGTTTTAAAGCGTCAGCCTCAAAAAAGGGAATAGAGCTTGTAAATAGTATTGATGAGAATACCCGAAACACTCTAATTGGTGATCCTGCGAGACTGACTCAGATATTGAATAACCTTGTGAGTAATGCACTGAAGTTTACAGAGGACGGGGAAGTGAAATTAGCGGTAGAAACCGTAGGTGATTATGATGATGCGGTAAGACTGAGGTTCTCGGTTATAGATACCGGAATTGGGATTGAAGAAGACAGGCTTGATACGATCTTCGAAAGCTTCACTCAGGCCAGCCAGAACACTAAGAGATTGTTTGGGGGCACCGGGCTCGGCCTCACCATCAGCAAGCAATTAACAGAGCTTCAAGGTGGTCAGATCACCGTAGAAAGTGAAGAGGGTAAAGGAAGTACTTTCATGGTAGAGATTACCTTTGATAAGGCCGTAGATAAAAGTGAAGTTGAAGAGGTTGTTCAAAAAGAAAATACAAGCGATGGTAATACTGGCTTAAAGGTTTTACTGGCAGAAGACAATGTAGTAAACCAAAAAGTGATGATCCGGTTTTTGGAGCGATGGAACATTGAAATGGTGGTTGTAAATAATGGATTAGAGGTATTGGAAGCGATGCAGGATCACCACTTTGATGTGATATTGATGGATCTTCAGATGCCTAAAATGGATGGCTATGAAGCCACTGAACAGATCAGAAAGCTGGACGATCCATATAAGCGGAAAACACCTATCATCGCATTGACTGCTGCTGCCCTAACAGAAGTTCGGGAAAAAGTATACGCCGCCGGTATGAATGACTTCGTTACCAAGCCATTCAATCCTGAAGAGCTGGAGCAGAAATTATTTGCTTACGCTGATAAATAACTGAATCATCCTGTATTGAACGTGCAGAGGTTTAGATTTGAGATTGAAAGCCCCGTTTTCCCCACCAATTTGTTATCCTTGTAGATGTCATGTAATTCGTTGACAAACAGAGACAGGTGACAAGGAAAAAATATCAACTCCAGCTTTGCCTTTTCGACCGGAATGAACGAACCCCAATTGGGTGAGTGAAGCGGAGAAATCTAACGAGGCGCAATTAAAGCAGCAATGACAACTACCCCTTTTTTTAGATTTGTCGACTCCGTTTGCTTGCTACGCTGCGCAAAGCTCCGCTCGAAAGGACAAATCGGGATGGGTTGCTATGAAAAATATGTCAAAAATGTCACCGAATCATTTAAGATCTATAATCCTGATCCAGAATCCTCGGGACGAAGGATATATGCGGTTAATGTCTCGTTGTTTTTATATGCGAATAAACAATGTAGTGGCAACTACGTTGTGAACGCCAGCTTAAAAGCTCCGCAATAGGCGAGATCCTTTATTTCATTTCAGGATGACCTTAAGATATAAGGAGTAATTTTTTTAAAATATGAAAGTATAGAACTTTAAACCCGAGACTGGGACTAAAGAAAAAAGAGCCGCCCCGTATCAGGGAGCGACTCTTGGTTTTTCGGGGTACAAATGAAACTTTTAAGTTTGTTAATTCTCCGGTATCTCAATATGGAAGATCGTGCCTTCTCCTTCCTTGCTTTCCACTTTTATTGTGCCGTGATGAAGTTCTACATAACTCTTAACGATCGGTAAGCCCATTCCGGTACTTATCTCGCCTTGCGTGCCCTGTCTTTGATGACTTTTATTCTTTTCAAAAATACCGGGCAGAAATTTTTCAGGGATTCCTATTCCGGTATCAGAAACTTTGCAATACAATGTATTTTGGTCGGGGCCTTTAAACTCAGTTGAAACCTCAATGGTATCACCATTAGAACTAAACTTCAGTGCATTTGAGATCAGGTTACTGACAATGAGTTTGAACTTTTCGTTATCAATCCTGAACGATCTTGAGGTGTCCAAATTAGATTTAATCTCGACTTTTTTTGCTTCTGCAAGCGGCGTATAAATATGAATGAGGTCACTGATAGTTTCCTGTAAGTCAACATCATCAAGTATAAGCTTGGATTCACCGTGCTGTAAAGAATTTGAAACAAGTTCCCCGGTGTAATTGATAAGTTTTCGGCCGCTTAACTCGATCATTTTTAGAAATTGGGACAACTCTTCCCGATCCCCATCCCAATTATTTAGAAGATAATTGGCCGCACCGACGATACCGTTAATAGGGCTTTTTATATCGTGGTTTACAGCTCTTAAAAAATGATCCTTTTCACGGTTTAATTTTTCTAATTCACTTTGTTGTTTGCGCAATTCAAGCCGGGCAATGATCTCATTGGCCAGGGTCTGAAGTGCTTTTCGCTGGTCTTTGGTAAGTTTCTTTGGCTTATAGTCGAGGACACACAACGCTCCAATATTATATCCATCAGGGGTTGTTAGCGGGTATCCGCTATATGATCGATAATTGGGGGCATCCTTTACAAAAGTCATGTTCTTGAATCTATCATCTTTGGTAAGATCCTGAACTTCAAAATTCTCATTTCTCAATATGGTATACTGGCATACGGTTTCGTTCCTTGAAGTAGACTCTTTTTTAGCACCATAGGCGGCTTTTGACCACTGCCGGTTATGATCTAGTAAATTGATCAATGAGACAGGGCTTCCTGTTATTAAAGCTGCCAACTCTACAAGAGAGTCAAACTCGCCTTCGGGAAGGGTGTCTAAAATATCGTATTCATCAAGTCTTGCCTGACGTTCCTTTTCATTTACAGGAATCACACTGTTTTGAGAGTCACCTTTATTAACAAGCTTCAGCATTATTTTTAGGTTAGTTATTTAAGGCGTTGTGAGGTCCTTTGAGTTCACGTTTGGCAAAACTGACAGAGAGGGTACTATGTTTATCTTTTGTGATCTTCATATTACCGTGTATTTGCTTAAGCAACACATCTATAAGTTCAAAGTGCAGGCTTTCTTTAGAATCTTTTGCATTCTCAAAATAGGATAGAAGTTCTCTTTCGCCTTCAATGATTTTGATGAGAACTGTTTCTCCATCTTCCCTGAGTTCAAAAGTATATCCGGCAGTACCATCTCCATATACCTTACTATTGATCTCTTTGAGGGTGTTGATGATCTCATTAAGCAACATGCCGGCAGGAATAGCCTGATTTACATTTAATATGATGTCATCGAGTACATATTCTTTGAAAATAGAAGAATCATTGATGGCTTCTGAACCACTCATGCTTTCCAGGTAATTCTTGAAATTAACGTGAGACAAGCTCTCATTTTTGTATAAGAGTTCATGGATCTTAGCAATAGAAGTGATCCGAGACTGAGTTGATGTCAAATGTTTTATCACTTCTTTATTGTCGCTTGCCATCAGATCGAGCTCAAGCAAACCGGAAATTATGGCAAGGTTATTCTTAACCCTGTGGTGAACTTCGCCAAGTAATATATTCTTTTCAGTCAGTGAATTTTCTATAATATTTCTGGCTTCAACCTGCTCGGTCACATCAATAGCTTGTACAAAAATGTCATAGACCTGGCCATTTTCATCCCGTAAAGGCTTGTACACAAAGTTGAGATAATGTGTTTCTAACTCTTCGCCTTTTTTGAAGTACACTTCTTTTTCATTGAAGAAGACCGGTTTACCTTCGCTATAGCATTCATCAAGCAGTTGAATAAATCCCTGTCTAGTTAATTCAGGGAGGACTTCTTCAACTGATCTGCCAATCAAATCGGTTTTGCCAACTAATGTCCTGTAAGTTTCATTAACAAAGGTGAATTTGTGGTTTTCTCCTTCAAGCATGGCAATTGCGGAAGGGGCTTCCTCAAACATATCTTCCATGTGAAGACGTGCTTTTTTTTCTGTCTCAAGAAGGCCTATAATTTGATTCTCCAGCTCTTTACGTTCCGAAATATCAACGTACATGCCATAGATGGCTATAATTTCGCCATCAATTTCAACGGGAACTCCACCAACTAATACGGGGACTTCCTTGCCTTGTTTATTTATCCGGAGAGCCTCGGTTTGGAAACTGTCTCCTGTAAAGCTTAAATGAGAGAGAGCCTTACCTTGTTTATCCATATTTTCAGGAACGATGGTTTTGTTAAGCTCTTTACCCTGAATATCACACTGAGTGTATCCAAATATATTCTCAAAACTTTTGTTCACACTTTTGACGGTGCCATCGGCATTAACTAATGCAATACCAACAGGAGAGTTAAAGAATAACTGGTTCAATAACTTTGAATTTTTATTTTTCTCTGACTCTATTTCTTTCAGATCATTGCGGTTCAGTCCACCTCCAACTATATAAGTTTCTCCATTTTGCTTAAAACTGGTTCCGCTGATCAGATAGTGAACAGTTTGGCCATCCTTGGCGAGGCAGCGAATTTCAGCACTTACTCTTTCACCTTTAAATTCACCCTTTAGAATAGTATCCAGCATTGGGCGATCTTCGATGTGGATCAGATCCATTACATTGGAAACAGCTAATTCGCGGGCGGTATAACCAAGGTCGGTTTCAAGTAAATTGTTCCAGCGAAGCATATCCCCATTGGTGTTGAAGACAAAGAATGCGGTTGGTAAACTTGAAATGGCAGACTCTGTAAATTCTTTTTCTTCAATGAGCTGTTGCTCTATGGCCTTCCGGGCAGAGATGTCCTTAACATTGATAATAGTTTTTTCGGTACCGTCTTCGGCTTTAAAAATGACAGAGCTTATTTCAACGGAAATTTTCCGCCCATCTTTATGAGTGAATTCAACCTCTCCGGTAAAACTCCCATCTTCCCTTCTCTTCTCAAGAGCTTTTTTATTAATAGGGTGGTTTGAGTCAAAGATTATATCACGGTATTGGCCTTCCAGCTCATCAGCCGTGTACCCTAACATATCACAGGCAGCCGGGTTGACCAAAAGTATTTGGCCATTCGGCCTGCCTATGATTGTTCCTTCCAGGGTATTGTTGAACTGCAGCTTATACTGCTGTTCAGTACTCTTTAATGCCAGCTCTGCTGTTTTTTTGTCAGAAATGTCTTTAAAAGCCCAGCTGGTTATTTGTTCGCCATTTTCATTACGAAATAAATTCACGCTTAACTCGATGGGAAGTGCATTCCCATTAGCAGTCAGGATTTCTCGTTCTCCTAAAAAATGACCTTCGCGATTAATTTTTTTCTGTATCTGGGGAGTGTCTAAACTGATATCAAGGTAGTTTGAAATGTCAGAAAAAATAATTGCCCGGGTTGTCGTTTCAAGGATCTTACATGCTTCATTATTGGCCTCTATAACAGCATGATTTTCATCCGTAACTAAAATTCCATAGAGGCTATTCTGAAAATGTGATTCAAATTTTTGCTGAGTCTCCTTAAGGTACTTGGTGCTTTGAATTTGGGAACTGATGTCATCAAATACCAGCACAGCTCCTTGTCCATCACCCAGAGATTTTACGGCCACTTTGAACCATTGATGCTTCCCATGGTCGTTGAGAAAATGTTTTGTTTCGAAGGTTTTTGTTTCGCCGCTAAGAACATTTTTTATACCCAATAAAAGGCGGAGGGCAAAGTCATTGCCTTCAGCCAAAGGAGTTTGCAGGCTTTTTAATATGTTAGCTTCTAATGCTGGATGACTCCAGTTTTCTTGTGTTTCCTCTCTGAATATTTTCCACTGTGTATTAAATGCCACTACATTTCCAGTGGGATCTATGATGGCTATATGCGTGTCTAATGCATTTAATATGGCTGAGCTGATCGGGTCTAACTCAACAGTAGTATATATCTCGTATCTTTCCATTGTTGTTACGATTGACCTCTAATTATTTTCTATACATAATTTACAATCTCTTACAAGCAGATGAATGACGTGAAAAGCCTAATTTTAAAAATAGGTGTAAAAGCCTAAAATTTACCTCCCACCTAAGTAGAAACACCTATCTTCTGATTTGGATTGTATAGTGAATAATTAACCTCAATTCGAGATAAAAAACTTTTGTAATAAGACAAGAGAGTTGGGCTTTGTTCATTCCTGTAGAAGTTAGATAATTCGATGACAAACCGACCCTGTAGGGGTCAAATGTTAATAGCCCAGGGTGAATCCTGTGGAACAGGATGTAACCCTGGGTTAAAGATCAATACAAGAGAACCCGAGGCTTAATTTTACTATTGGAAAAATGGCGGCCGAAGGGTTGGGCAACCATCTCTTTACGGCCGTTGTAGCCAAAGCTTCGATGACGTTTTGGACGAATACAACCACCGGGCGAAGCTTTCTATCGGTATGGATTCTTTAACCCCGGGCTGTGCCGAAAATAATTTTAACTCCTAATCACGATATCTTCGGCTTGCCCGGGGCTATTAACATATGACCCCATTCGGGGTCTGCCCCAAACAAACTGTCAACGAATTACCTAACTTCTACAAGGATGAACGATGCTGTGAAGAATCCTGGACTTTCGGTCCAAAGCCAAACTCCTATACTTTCAGTGCGGGATGGTTTAATAGATTTCGGGTTTAGGCCAAGAAATGACAGCAATCCCTATGGTTGTATTTTTTATAGAAGTTGGACCTGAATCAATTATTCGGGATAGATAATGTAAGAGCCGCCACTCAAAGCTTTGTCTATTGCCTGGGACAATTCTTCTTCGGTTGGGGTAACGGAGATAATGCTATTTGCTCCAGCCTCAACCAATGGCTCGATCAGCTTATTATTATCATAGGGGTGTAATACCAAAAGGGCAGAAGTGGGTGTTTGCTGACTCAATCGCTGAATATTATCGGGAGCATTCCCCAAACCCATGGAAGTGTTGAGGTCAACAATTACAAGATCCAGCGACTCATCATCTAAGGTGCTTGGGTCTGAAAAAATTTCACTTGGTTCATAAAAAGTTATATCCGCACCATATGAAGTATTGATGGCCTCACTGATAATACTATTGGTTTGATTAAGCTTCCCTATGTAAGCAATTATGAGCATGTTTGCAGATGATGAAAGTAGAACTATTTAATGTTGAAGTTAATCGAAAAGAACATTCTTCAAATCAGTGATAAAACCTATTTTTTTGGAAATCTTTATAGGTGTTTTTACCTAAGTGATTATTGCACAACTGAAGGTAAATGCACGTAATGGTAAACCGGAGGATGGCAAATTGAAATATGGAGCGACTTACCTAAAGCTGACCTGGGTATCAGCTGTTATTCGGGAAGAGGTTATTTTGAAGGGCGTATTTTACCAGACCGGCTGTATTTTTTGCCCCTGTTTTTTGTAGAAGATTACGGCGGTGGGCGTCAACGGTACGAACACTTACAAATAATCTATCTGCTATTTCCTGATTTGTATATTCATTTACAATGAGTTGAAGGACTTCAAGCTCACGCTCAGTAATGTGAACTTCATCCTCTTCTTTCACTCGTTTAACTTCCGGTGAAACCAGCTCCTGCAAAATTACCTGTGTAGCATCGTTACTGAAATAGTGCTGGCCATCAATGATGGTTTTGATAGCTTTTATAAGTTCCTGTTTCCCTGAACTTTTAAGTATATAACCCGATGCTCCGGCCTTGATCATTTTCCGGATATGCTGATCTTCACTCAGCATGGTAAGAGCGAGCACCTTTACGTCCGGGTATTTTTCCTTGATGATCCTTGTGGCTTCGATTCCATCCATTTCAGGCATGGTGATATCCATTATGATAAGATCCGCCTGTTGTTTCCCGCACATTTTAACGGCTTCTTTACCGGTTTCAGCCTCTGCAATAATATCCAGGCCGGGTTCATCTTCCAGCAAGATCTTTATTCCATCCCGCACGATCTCGTGATCATCGACTATTGCGATCTGAATATTAGCCATTATGATTCCTTAAGTTGGTTAAGTATTGGGACGACAATATTTAAGAATGTACCCTTATTTGGTTTGCTGTCAAATTCAAATGTACCTCCTAATGCCCCGGCTCTGGTTTTTATGGTTTGTAAGCCTAATCCCGCTTTAAAATCTTTAAACTCTGTATCAAAGCCTTTGCCATTATCATCAATTGTAAGTATCAAATCAAGTTCATCTTTAATGAGCTGCACATTGATCGTGGAAGCCTCAGAATATTTTACAGCATTTGAGAGCCCTTCCTGGGCAATACGATATAGATTGAACTGTACTTCTCTGGGTAGATCAAGATCCTTTATGTTTTGGTAATAAGTTATCTTTATATCTGAACCGATTTTGTAATTATCAACAAGAGATTCTATGGCAAGTGCCAGCCCATAATCATCCACTACTCGAGGGAGAAGATTCCGAGAGATCTGTCCGGTTTCAGAAACAGCGTGTTTAAGCAGCGTTAATCCTTTTTGGAATTGTTGCTGTTTACGATCACTTAAACAATCAATTTCGCTGCTTGCGGCATCCAGATTCATATTTGCAGCGGCAAGATACTGCCCAAGCCCGTCGTGCAATTCCTGGGCTATTCGGGCACGTTCTTTGTTTTCTCCTTCAACTAATGAAGCAAGAACCATTTCCTCAGCTTTTTTCTGCTCAGTCATATCATTGATCAGTACCAATCGGTATGGATTACCAAAATAATTAATACTTGATCCGGTGACCTTTACATAAATGATTTCACCGGATTTTTTTAGATGCCTCGCCTCTTTAGAAGTAGTAAATTTTTCACCTTTGTCTTCTGAAACAATCTTTTTGAGTTCATCCCAATCTTCTTTCGGCCTGATATCAAGCAGGGTCATGGAGTAAAATTCTTTACGGCTATATCCATAATGACTGACCGCAGCATTATTGACCTCAATAAATTTCAGAGAATCAGGGTCATAAATGATCATGGGTTCCGGGCTCTTTTGGAATAAGAGCCTGTAATTATGTTCAGACTCCGCTAATCGCTTTTCAGCTTTTGCCTGAGCAGTGACATCAACCACCGTAGAGATCATCAGGTTTTGGTCATACAAAGGGATGTTTTTGGTATCTATGATCTTTTCTTCTCCCTTTTGGGTAACCACTTTAATGCCATTCCAGCTCATCCGTTCAGGATCTTTTGAATTAATGTCGGCCATGATCATTTCAACCATGCGGTTTCGGTAGGCCTCATCAGGGTAGATTTTTTCATAAAAGGTATTTACATCTTTAATAATTTCTTGTGGCCACCCATAGATATCGGAGAATTTCTTATTCATAAGCGTGGCTTCTCCCGAATCCATCAGGTTCACGGCAACACCAATAGGAATATTTTCGAGCGTGGTTTCTATAAAGTCATTTCGTTGTTTTAATTGTATCTGGAACTCTTCCAGCTCAGTTAGATCCTGTATGGAGCCACTTATATAAAGCGGCTCACCATGTTCATCATACTCGGTTTTTGCGAGTTCATGGTAGTATCCAACTTCTCCGGTGTTTGGTTTGATGAGACGATATCGAATATTCAGGCTTCCGGATTCAAGAGCATTTTTAAAAGCAGTGTCAAATTCTTCCCGGTCATCGGGATGGATCATTTCCAGCAGCGATTCATAGCTGGTATCAATATCACCGGGCGTAAGGCCAATTATATCATAAAAGCCCTGAGACCAAATGGCTTCATCTGTTTGCACATTTCTCCACCAATGGCCGGTTCGAGCTATTCTTTCCGCATTTCGATATCTATCGGTTAATTCCTGAAGTTCTCTTTCGTGCTCTTTTTTATCGGTGATGTCTCTAACTACGCTTACTATCTTCTCAATGTCACCGGCATCATTTTTTACAAGAGTTACCGTATGGTCAGAATAAAAAGTGGTTCCGTCTTTTCTTTTCATCACGAATTCTGTTTGGAAGACATCTTTACTTTCCAAGACGTCTTCACTTTTTTCTCCAAACTCTTTGTAATTAGACTCATCAACGTGCAGCATCTTAGTAGAACGGCCGATAAGTTCATCTTCAGAATAACCAAAAAGATCGTAAGTGATTGGATTGCATGATGCAATAGTGCGGGATGGATGATCAAGGATAATCACACTTTCATAGAGGCTTTCAAAAGTTTTCTTAAGTAGTTCTCTGGATTCTCGAATTTCTTCCTGAGATTTTTTCATTTCCGTGATATCCTGAACCGTACCGCTAATTTTGACAGGATCTCCATCACTGTCGAAATCAACTTGCCCGAGTTCATGGATATGAGCCATTTCTTCACTCTTCTGCTTTATAATCCGGTAGTTAGTGTCAATGGAGCCGGTTTCCATAGCATTTTCAATAGCCTCAATAAATGCATCCCAGTCTTCGGGGTGAATAATCTCTTTTAATTTTTTGAAGTTTAGCTCTTCTTTGTCCCGGTCAACTTCAAGAATCCTGTAAAACCCATCCGAAATTATAGTCTCATCTGTTTTCAGGTCTCGTTTCCAATTCCCAAGCTGGGCAAGTTTTTCAGCATTTTTATATCGGGAGGTAAGCTCCTGAAGCTCCCGTTCCTTTTGTTTTAACTCGGTAGTGTCAATGCCTATACCGATAGTTAGATCATCCGTAACTTTTATATTAGTCCAGGTAGTGAATATTTCACCCCGGTCTTTGGTCATGATTTTAAAATCATGCCAATTTCCATGCGCATATGACATATGTTTTTCAGCCTTTTTCCGGGCTTTCTTGTTGGGAAGCATTTTCCCCATCAAGTTAATCTCTTTGGCCTCTTCATTTGTAAAACCAACAACCTCTTCAAAGTATTTATTTACGCGGTAAACATTGCCGGTTTTATCATGAAGGTTAACCAGAACCGGTATGTTATCATAGATCTTTTGCAGTTCAAGCCGGTCTTCTTCATGCTCTTTTTCCAACCGTCTTTGTTCAGTAATGTCTAAACCAATGCCAATGGTGGTATTATCTGAAAGACGGATGTTAGACCATGACTGTATTCTTTTTTTACCTTGCTTATCGGTTACCTCCAGTTCGTGCCATTCTCCATCCGTCTCATTCATTATTTGGAGGACTTCTTCCCGAATCTCAGGGTCAGGATAACAGGCTTTCATTAAATCTATCTCTTTGATTTCTTCATTCGACCATCCCAAATATTTTTCAAAATATTTGTTGACCCTGATTTCATTGATTTCCGGATCATAGATATCAACTATCACAGGAATATTCTCAAAGATGCTTTCAAACAGCTCTTTTTCATGTTGGTAGGCTTCTTCAAGTTTCTTTTGTTCCGTGATATCAGCAACTACTCCTGCTAATTGAATTGGTTCATCCTCCTCAAAAACTAAATTACCACGGCTTTCCAACCACCTGATATCGTTGTCAGAATTGATGATCCGAAATTTTACGTGATATAAAGGAGCCTCTTTCTCGATAGTTTTCTCAAGGGCTTCTTTCACTCGTGTTCTGTCTTCAGGGTGAATTCGATCGTAAAAATCATCAATTGACCACCGCCGGGGCCGTTTACTATAACCGAATACCTTGTAATGATACTCGGAGCGACGAATGTTTTTGGAGCCAATATCAATACTCCAGGTGGCCATTCCGGCGGCATAAAGGGCGTTATCGATCCGGTCCTTTTTGGCGTAAGTCTTTTCATTACTTTTGGTAACCAGGATGTACAGTAAGAGTCCGGTCAGCAAAACGTAAAAAATTCCCTTATAGGTTTGGTACTGAGAAATAAGCTGTGGATCATCTGTTATCCAAACAAGAAACTGATCCGATAGCAATATCCATAGAAGGGCAGTAACTAGATAAATCAGGGTAATGGAAAGCGCATTAAGCTCTAATAATCGCGGTAACCTTTTCATAGAATAATAGCCAGTCATATATTTATATATACCGATAACTAACTGTTTTCTTCTCAAAACAACAAGCAATAAAAAACCACCCCCACCTAAATAAGTAGATGAGGGTGGTTGTATTAGTACCCGCGAAAAACCCAAAATCACTCTCTTAACCACTTAGTTAGAGCGATCCCAAAGCAATTCCTTACAGATTAATTTGAAAAAATATTTCTACTTAAAAAGTACTTTCAGGAGTGTTTAAAAGTGATTATTGCTAAAATTGGGGGGGGGGAGAGTAGATTAGAAAATAGAAGAGAGTGTACTTTTGTGTGCGAAATAAAAAAAGCCGCCATTTGTCTGGCAGCTTTTAATAAAAGTACACCCGGGGGGATTCGAACCTCCAACCGCCTGATTCGTAGTCAGGTACTCTATCCAGTTGAGCTACGGGTGCAAATAATTGAGAGCATCAAAGATAAGAATATCATTACTGCAGGGCAATTATTTTAAGGAACAAAAAACTGGGGCAAATGGGATAGGGCTTTGCCTTATTTATATAGGAGGAAAATTTCCTGTTTTTGAAACTTTATAGAGGGTGTTGCTTATAGGGGAAAGTTTCAATAAATCTAACCATAACTTTAATTCTAAAGATTTTGCTATGAAGAACATATTAATGATAGCCGGACTTTTACTATTGCTACCCGGATTGGGGTACGCACAAAATGGAGAGGACGATGCTGAAAAAGAAGATAAATTTGCTGAGCTGACCAGAGATGCTGAGCATCTGGAGGGGTTTCTTGATCTGTATAGAACCGAGGATAAATTATACATGGCTGTTAGCAAAGAAGATCTGAACAAAGAATTTCTAATGAATTTTGAAATTGCTCAGGGTATAGGTTCCTCCGGATTATATGGCGGTACGATGCTGAATATTTTTGAAGGATTGCTGGTTCGCCTTGAAAAGAGAGAGGGGAAGATCTTTTTGGTTCAGCTACCCCATCGGTACAAAGCTGAAGAAGGAACACCTGAAGCGAAAGCCGTTGAACTTACCTATGGAAATTCCGTTTTGGAAACGGCCGGTATTGAGGCCACAAGTGAAGACAGCGTGCTGCTGCTGGATGTGTATGGATGGTTTGTAGGTGATCTCTCTAATATAAGTCAGCGGGTACAGGGAGCGGTTTCTTCAACACCGGGGCAACCGGGCCGGGCTTCTCTAGACAAGGCGAAAAGTTATGTGGAAACGGTAAAATCTTTTCCGAAAAATACTAATGTAACAGCTAGCCTGACCTTCAATAATGCCGAGCAGGGCGGTCCCCGAACCCTTGCTGACAGCCGCTTTATTCCGGTTTCAGTTCACTACACTATGGCAGCATTACCTGAAACTCCGATGGAGCCACGAATGGCGGATGACCGGACCGGATATTTCATGACGGTTCACAAAGATTTTACAGATGACAACGACACTTTTTTCCAGCGCTATGTTAATAAATGGCGGTTGGAATGTGACGGTGGACCCGGAGCCGACGGACTATGCGATCCTGTTAAACCGATCATCTATTATATTGATCATACCGTTCCTGAGCGCTACCGCGAAGCCATGATGGAAGGAGTGACCGAGTGGTCTAAAGCATTTGAAGCCGCCGGTTTCCGAAATGCGGTTCAGGCTGAAATACTTCCTGAAGATGCTGAAGCTGAAGACATTCGTTATGCAACGCTTCGCTGGAATGTGTCTGATCAGCCCGGTTATGGAGCCATTGGACCTTCCGTGGTAGATCCCCGAACCGGCGAGATCCTGGATGCGGATATGCTGTTTGAAGCCAACATGCTTTTGGGTGATAAAAACGAATATCGTGAAATGGTGGAGCCACGTTCAGCCATTGATGAGATTTTTAACGTCACTGCCGAAGAGATCAAGCAAAACAGTTATGGGGAATCCGCTTCCTTTTTTGCGGAAATGTCGATGCAGCTGGATATAGTGAAAAGCGTACTGCTTGCCAAAGGGTTGATGAAGCCCGGCGATCCGGTTCCCAAAGAATTCGTGGATCAGGCTTTGCGCTGGGTAACCATGCACGAAGTTGGCCACACCCTCGGACTTCGCCACAACTTCCGTTCTTCCATCGATACTCCGCTGGATAAATTACATGATGAAGAATGGGCTGAAGAGAAAGGGGTTTTCAGTTCTGCGATGGAATATCCAACCGTGAACCTTTCTACTGAAGGCGAATCTGCCGACGGGTATTACTACAATCCAAGTGTGGGAAGTTATGACCGCTGGGTAATTAGCTACGGATATACTCCGGATGCGGGAAAAGCTAAAGAAATTGCACGTCAGGTTGCCCAACCGGGCCATGCCTATGGAACCGATGAAGATGCACGTGGAGCAGGTGCAGTTGATCCACTTATCAATGTTTATGATCTGGGTGATGATCCGCTGGCCTGGGGTAAAGACCGTGCTCAGCTTTTGCAGGGATTGATTCCCGACATTCCAGAGATCGTGTTGGCGGATAATATGCCATATTATGAAGCCACAGACCTGTTTAATACCTATTTCTTTCAGTATTCAAGAACACTGGCTCCGGCTATCAAATATATTGGCGGGCAGTATCAGTATCGGGATCACGTTGGCGATCCGAATGGAAGAATGCCTTTTGTGGCCATTCCAAAATCCAAACAACAGGAAGCATTGGATATGATCATTGACTATGCATTGGATGCCGATGCTTTTGAACTTCCGCAGGATGTATTCCAGCAAATGGGAGCAAACCGCTGGAGCCACTGGGGGAATTCAAATACCTACAGTGGTCGTATTGATTATCCATTACACTCAAGACTGGTAGGAATTCAATCTTCTCTGCTTTCACAGCTTCTGAACGGAAATCGCTTAGAGCGTATACGTGATACAGAAGTAAAATTTGGAGCCGAGAATACAATCACCATTCCGGAACTAATGGAAGCCCTTACCAATGCTATTTGGAATGAAGTTTGGTCAGCACCCGGAAGCAATATCAACAGCAATCGCCGTGACCTGCAGCGGGCATATTTGAATGAGATGATCGAGATCGTAACGGATGCTCCGTCAAACATGCCGGCAGATGCCCGTTCAGTTGCTCGGCATCAACTCAGCGACTTGAACGAACGTATTACCCGGCGCTTAACGCCCCCATTTAATTTTGATACCTATACCGAAGCACACCTTGGTGAAGTTAAGATACGATTAGAGAAAACTCTTGATGCAGGGCTCAGTTTAGAAAACTAAGATGGTAACCTATCGCTAAAACTAATGAAAGGCTCCAATGCTCTGCGTTGGAGCCTTTTTTATGCTCTTTACTCAAGTGCTCTCATTCCAGGTGTTGATTTGAAGCGTAATTAAACCCCCAATAATCTGTTGTGGTGAAACCTTGGCTTCAATCATTCTATCATCTCACTTAACCTTGCCCGTGCTTCATCAAACCGTGCCAGCGTCCGGTTAATCTCCACGTCTCCGTATGCTTGCCTGGCTCGCACTTCTGCTGCATCTATGGCGCGAATCAGGTCTGCTGCTGCTTCAGCACGAACGCCCGGCTCTGAAGAACCAACCCCGCCAATCCAGATGGGTGAAGAGTGAGCATATGGACGTGCGTGCATGCTCGGCCATGAATCCTCTCTTTGCTCTGCAGCGTAAGCACGGGCAGCAATCCAGCCGCCATCAGGGAGATCAATTTGACCGGTGAAAGTGCGTGTTTCTCCGGCTTCGACACCTTCAAGCTGTTCAACAACGCTGCCATTAACGATGATCTCCAGTACATCGATATCCATTGTGCTTGCCAATGTTGCCTTCCACGATTGACTGCCTGAAGAGGTAACATCGCCCGGCCGGGAACCGTCATTCAGTTCGAAAATCAAAGCGGGTCCGGTAGTGACAAAACTTCTGCCGGTAGCTGCGGCTTCAATTATTGCCTCGGATGACCTGTCAGAATTTTCAGTTCGAATATAGGTTCGTCCTGTTCCCATAGCCGGAGTACGATGAAAATCAACCCAGCCGTCAGTACCGGACATGGCGGCTACAGGGCGCCCGATGTTAAGTAAGCGGTACCAAACTTCAGCATTACCAAGAGGACTTGTCCATGCACACACGAGCTCAATACCCATGCGATTGCTTAGTACACCATCGGAAATAAGTTCAAGCGGAATCGGGCCATCTTCAAGGTGTGTGAATGGATCCCGGTCCGAGCCAATGGGATGTACGTAGGTAGCAAATGCACCATGTTGATCTGCAAATTCGAAGACATCGCCGTTTGTTAAGTCCGGATCTCCCAGCGTTGGAT
>JBBDSP010000028.1:0-71173 GCA_040904925.1 Gracilimonas sp.
AAGTTACTGACATCGGCTTTTTGAGTGATCTTTGAACTTTCATATTGCTCAAACATATACTCCATCCTATTGATATTATTTCCAAGATTCGAAGTTATATCGGTAACATGTTCAATCGTATCATCAACGGATTCCAAAGAATTATTAATGACTCCTTGATCATTATCACGAAAAGCTTGTTCCAGATCGTTCAGCACCGTAAAAAGATCTCCTGCAGGTGTATTTGCAAGCTCCGTTCCCGTTACACTGAATTCAATGTTCACTCCATCACCGGCCTTAATGATGGGGCCGTTAGCGTTACTATTATTGGTTACAACTCCTGTAACTTCATCAACCTCAAAGGGTTTCTGATCGCTGTTGGTTCCTGCCAATAAATAGCGATCTCCATAACTAAGGTTTAGTGAGTTTGCCAGAGCTACCTTGATACCGCCGATCTGATCAGCCATGCTTTCCCTGCTCTTAGCATCGTTTGAATCGGAAGCACCATTCACGCTGAGCACTTTAATCTCTACCAACCCATCGATCATCTTATCAAGGGTGCCCTGAACCAACCTGCCCTGGCGTAAACCGCTGTCAATATTGTTCTGGAACTGTTCCTCTTTACGTATGTTTTCCTGAGTTATTCGAGCACGCTGGAATGAAACCGGCTCCTGTGAAGGTAACCTTACTTTTCGTCCGCTTGATAGATCAGACTGAATACGCCCAGCCTCACCGCGATTTTTATTTACATCGCGCATGAAATTTCCGAATAACAGCTTTTGTGTAACTCTCATTATCTACCTCACTAATCCGATTAATGTGTCATACATATTCTGAGCTGCCGACATCACTTTGGCTGCTCCTTGATAGGCATTTTGATACTGTATCATCAAGCTCAATTCTTCATCTATATTGACCCCTGCTTCACGTTCCTGTTGGGTTTTTAACATATTTAATTCTGAATCACGAGCTACGATCTGTGAATTTAGGTTTTGTAATTTTACGCCGGGTGAACTGATGAGTTCTATGGATGAATCAATTATTTTCCGTCCATCGATCAGGCGTTCATTTCTAAGCTCAGCTATTTGAGCAGCGATTTCTCCATTCCCCGCCTCTGCATCATTCGATGAAGCTGCAACATTTGCAGGATCGAATATCATTGCCGCATTCAGTTTAATCTCAGAAGCTGACGTACCTGTGGTATCAAAGAAATTCCGGCTGGTGTCATCATTCAACCCATACCCACTGCTATGAATTTGATTCACCTCTTCAACCAAAGTAGAAGCTATTCGGTCAAGCTTATTGGCCATATCCGGTATCTGTTTGGTATACATCTCAATCTCGGCGCCGAGTTCTCCTCCATTTGCCGTGATCGTTTTTCCACTATTTAAACGCAGTGTAAACCCTTTGTTAATGTCGTCGATCTCGGCCCTAATGGTTTGGGCATTCTTTGAGTCAAGCAGAGTCACCCCCCCAACTCTGATTTCTACACCACCGGTATCGGTAACCTGACTTTCATAATCGATCAACTTCGATAGATCTTCCATTTTGGCCACCCTCATATCAAGGCTGGTGTTATCAGGGTTACCTGCTGCCTCACCTTGCTCAATGGACTTATTCAAAAAATTGATCTCGCGGATTATACTATTTATATCATCTACATTCTTACCGGCCGATTCTCTAGTGAGTTCACTGATGCGTTCAATATTCCGATCTAAATCCTTGAATTTACCCGTCAATTCTTGTGCATCGCTTACTAAGCTGTTACGCACACTCATGTCTTGTGGATCTGAGGAGAGCTCAGAAAACCCATCCATTACTTTACTGATGTTCAACTCAAGATCATTACCGGAATCGGTTACCACAACAGCTTCAAGCTGCTCATATACTTTAGCCTGACCCTGCATGAACGACATATCCTGCTGTTTTTGATTCATCAGCATATCATTCATTTCATTTCGCATTCGGGTCAATCCTTCAATATTCACCCCAAGTCCGGCATGATATCCGGACATCTGCATACCATTGGGTGACTTCTCAATTCTTTGCCTGGAATAACCCGGCGTGTCTGCATTGATTATGTTATTTGAAGTCACCGATAGTGAACGTTCCGCACTTTTTAAACCGCTTTTCGAGATCTCTAAAAGATTACGCATATCAGATCTCCTGGTTTATAGCAACTCCGGTGACAATATCAGAACGCTTACCGTTTGATATATATCGAGAATTCTTTTCGTTGTGCTGGGAGTACATGGAGTGCATCATTCTGGCATTTTGCTTCATCGCAAACTCAAGCAACTCAATAACCTGATTATGCTTTTGCTGAAGCACTTTCGCATTATCAGAAAGCACTTTATGCCACCGGTCAATATCATCAGACCAATTAGGGAAGTATGATTTCAAATTTAATAACCTTGTGGTTTTACTTTCACCATTGCTGACCTTCTCCAGTATCCCGGCAAGATCTTTAATGAATTCTCTTTCATTCTTCTTGTAATGCCATGAAAGTGATGTGTGCACATCGGTTAAAGACTCAATCTTCTGAGTATCAGAAGCTATGACGGCATCGATCTGATCTTCCATGATCTTCATCAGTTGTTTTGAACTGTTATTAAGAAGCTCTATCGTATCTGAGAGTCGATGTAATGATGAAATATTTTCCTTTGAATGTTGCATGAAGTAGTAATATTGTGATTAAGTATTTTTTTACGAATCGGAGTCTTGATTCCAATACCGGGTGACCAGATCAGCCATCCCCAATTTGCGCTGATCAGCCAGTTCTTTGGCTAATGCATCAGTTATATGCTCACGGTACATGTTATTGGCATTTCCCATCATGCCACTATTATCGGACATCTTGAATGAATCTTTAGTCATTTCCTTCACAAGGTGCTTTGCAAAGATCTCTTCAAAGTCGTTAGCGGCCTGTTCCCTTTTAAGATTATCGGACCGCTGCTCGCTTACCTGTTGCATGGTCATTGGAATGAATGGATCTATTTTCATAGTCTTGGGTTTTGAATTTATCTGAATGAATTACATCACGATCAACTTGGCTCTCAATGTGCCGGCACGGTCAAGTGCCTGAAATATCGAGATAATGTCACGGGGACTTAATCCCAGTGAATTCAGTGATGCTGCCAATTGCTGAACCGTTGTCTCAGGTTCTAAAATGAATGTTTGTGCAAGATCTTCTCGAAGTTCTGCTTCCGGAATGTTCAATATGGCTGTTTCCCCACCGCTGAATGCCGGGGGCTGACTTATGTAAGGATTTACCTGCGTTCGTAACTGTATATTTCCGTGTGAGATCATAGCATCATCGATGATCACTTCTCCGCCGGCCACAATGGTTCCGGAACGTTCGTTTATAACTACCCGCGCCGGGGTTTCTACCTGTATCTCCTGATCTAAAATGATACTGGTAAATATGTTCATATTGCCCCTTTCCTGAAATGCTTCAGGCCAGATCACTCGAACCAATCCGGAATGATGCATGGAGGCTAATTCTTCGTCAAATGTCTCGTTGATAACCTCAACGATACTTCGGGCATTGGTATAACTTGGATCTCGGAGAACCAAGCCAAGCGGAATACCGGTATCCAGCACTACTTCTTCATTCCTCTCAACAACACCCCCACCGGGTACGGACGCCGTTAAAGTTTGATTCTGACTGACGCGAGCACCCGGTATTTCAGCTGATATTCCGCCAACGATCAGTGGCCCCTGTGCCTTTACAAACACTTCCTGATTATCAGGATCTATAAGCGGCGTTTGCAATAAGACTCCACCCTGTAAACTGCGGGCATCACCCAGCGATGAAACCGTCACATCAATTTCACTTCCGGGAGCATGGTATGGGCTAATGGTCGCCGTTACCATAACGGCTGCCACGTTGCGGGTCCGGAGCCTTTCCGTATCTACAGTGATCCCAAAATTTTCAAGCATATTGGCTACGGACTGTACCGTAAAAGCGGCGCCCCTATTTCCCAAGGAGCGGTCACCGGTTCTGTCGAGACCTGTAACCAGTCCATACCCAATCAGTTCTTTTCGCTGCATATTCTCCAGCTCTACAAGATCTGAAAGCCGCGTTTGAGCTGCTGCTGTAACGGAGAGACCGCATAATATTCCCACCACTAAAAAAGCGGTCAGTAGCTGTAAGTTGTATATGTGATTAATTTTCATGATCCGCATTGATAGTTGTTAATTTTTTAATCCCCGCATAATAGCTGCCGCACCCAAACCAAGCGAAACTACTCCAAATGCTACTTTCTTCAATAATCCGCGATTTTTCGTATTTGGGTTGATGCCACCTTTCGTCTGATAACTGATATTTGCATTTGCGATACGATATGAAAGCACTTCATTTTGGCTGTTCACATCATTCTGGCGCACCACTCCCTCCAACATCATTTCGTGTATCTCACCATTTACTTCTGTCAACCGGTTTCCTTCCACGATCAGATCTCCATTCGGTGTTACTTCTTTGATCTGAACACTTATAAAGCCTTCCAGTAATTGCCGCTGGTTTGAAAGATTCTTTTGATCGGAACCGTAATTCACCGTGGCATCGGTGCCAAAGGTGGGCTGAAAGGGCATGAAATTTCCTGACATTGAACCTCCTGCAGAACCATTGGCACTGGAGGAAAGTTGGGCATCAGAAGTTGAACTGCCGTTGGTGCTTTCACGTAAGATCACTGTGATCACATCACCGACTTTACTGGCTTTCACATCTCTGTAAAGTGAAGTTTGTGCAATAACCAAATGCGGCACAAGCATCCCTCCTGTCAATATCGTAACAGCTATAAGTTTTCTTATTTTGTTTTTAACCATTGTACTTCTCCTGAGCCGGTTATCCTGGCCAGATATTTCTTTCGTGTTTCTTTGCAATAAATTTGAATGTCTTCATTCAACGCCCCATCCTGTCGGGATTCACAACTCAACAGGATCTGGAGTCCATGTACCTGGTAGGTCATCTCTACCCCATCTCCTGCTGTGATCAGGAATTCCCTTCCTATATCACCCTGACTTATAAACTGTCCTGCAGAAAGTGAACGTCGCAGGGTTTTGCCTTTGATCTTATCCTGATCGATAACAGGATCGTCTCGGTTCAGATCAATTTCTATCCAGCGCCATTGCAGGTCTGATTCTTCAACGGAATCGCCCCGCATCTTTCTTTCAATGAGTACCGGAATTCTTTGCTCGGCTTGAACCTGAAGCTGAACTTCAGCCCTTTGCCTGCTGCCGAATTCTGTATAAGTAACTTCAAAGCTGGTGTATTTTTGAAGACTGCCTGTCGGTCTTACCGATTCTATGTTGGTTCCATCCAGACTTCTCAGACTTCCGGGCATCCATCGTACAGAAAGTTGAAAACGTGTGTCCTCATCCTTCATCTGTTGTGTAATGGATTCTTTGGCCTTTTCCACGATCACCGCTTCTGCATCCATTACACCCGAAGGCTGTATGGAAAAAGTGGTTATGAGGAGTATGAGAAACTTGATGGTCATGATTAACTCAGCTTATCGTTTTATAGAGTTAGTTACAGACATCATATCTTCAGCAGTCTGAACCATCTTGGAGTTGGTCTCATAGGCACGCTGGGCTTCGATTAAACGAACCATTTCGTTTACAATATCAACATTCGACTGCTCCAGGTATCCCTGACGTAACACGCCGAATCCTTCTTCACCAGGGTTTCCAAAAAATGGCAATCCGGAAGCTTCAGTTTCAGCAAAAAGGTTATCCCCCATGGCATCGAGTCCGCCTGGATTTGCAAACTTAGCCAGCTCGATCTGCCCCAGTTCAACTTGAGAATTATCACCCGCCATCATAGCTGTTACCGTTCCGTTCTGAGATATCTCAATAGCCATGGCATCGGCTGGAATCTCTATCTGACTGGCAAGCGGCAAACCTGAATTATTCACCAGCATTCCGGTGGAGTCCATGCTGAAGTTTCCATCACGGCTGTAGCCAATAGAGCCATCCGGCATTTCTACCTGGAAAAACCCTGCACCGCTCACAGCCATATCCAGAGGATTACCTGTTTCAGCAACCGCACCCTGCATAAAATTTCGAATAGTAGCTACTGCCCTTGATCCGTGCCCGATCTGTAGCGATGGTCCGTCGCCATTGGCGCTATTGACGGAACCACCTCGTTTTGAGGATGCAATATTCTCATAGAACAGATCCTGAAAAGCAATGGTGCTTCGTTTGAATCCCGTTGTACCTACGTTAGCCAGGTTATTGGCTACATTATCTACTGATCTTTGCTGTGCACTCATTCCAAGTGCGGCTGTACTTAATGCTCTAAACATAATTATTGGGTTTATCCGTGTTTGTTATTTTAAAATTTTCCAAGCTGTGTGCTAACCCGCGAAAGTAATTCGTCAGATGTTTGCATCGCTTTTTGCTGAGATTCGAACATTTGCATGTTTCTCATCATATCCACCATCTCAGTTAAGGGCTCTACATTCCCTTTTTCATAATATCCTTGCATGAGCGTGCCCATGTTTGCATCGGTGATAGCACCGGGTTCTTCAACAGAAAAATAGGCACTTCCTTTACGCTGTAATTGTGAAGGGTCTTCTACATTCACCATTCGGAGCTTGTCCACTTCCTGATCGTTAATGCGAATGGTACCGTCTTTTGCAATCTCTAAACTCGGAGCTGCCCCACCTGCACCCTGATTCATAAAGAACTCAGAAAGCTGTATTTCACCGGATTCTCCCATCACACGAGCTCCGTTGGTATTTACCAGAAATCCATCGGGATCAAGCCGGAAGCGGCCATCTCTGGTCAAAAGCATTTGTCCGTCTTGTTCTACGGTAAAGAATCCTTCACCATTTATACCAAGATCAAGTTCATTACCGGTAGGCTCCAGCACACCCTGATTCAAATTGATTTGACTCATCGGTACGCTTTTGGTTACTTCGCGTCCATCCACATTTTCTTTGAACATGCGATAGAACATCTTATTCCCTTTAAATCCGGGAGTGTTGATGTTGGCCAGGTTATCTGCAGTTGCGTCCTGCGACTTTTGTAAAACCTGCATAGCCTGCATATGTGCGTATATTCGATCGATCATTTAGCTACCGTTCAAAATTTCATTTTAAGATGTCTGTTTATGAACCGATAAAAACATATTGCTATCGTGTTCAGGCCAAACAGTTCAATTATTGTGCCACCGTCTGTTTTCCTTTGATTTTCTTTCTTATGGTGAGGTATAAAGAGACTTCCTGCACCCTCATTTGAAATAAGAAAAACCTTCTTAATGGCCATCAAACACCTTTTAAAGATATTTGCCCACCAATATAAATTCTAAGTCCCGACTATTGGCTACGGACTGACTCCGTCACGGAACAACCTGTGTACATCAGGGAAATCTTTTCCTACAGAAAGGATAAAATATCCGTACTCAAATTTCCCAACACACTGAATGAAGCTCTTTTTCACCTTTATATATGTGGTACTGTTTTTGAATAGAAGGTGGTATGTCAGACCAAAATTCAGATCAGGAAAAAACCGAAGAACCCACGGCGAAGAAGCTGGAAGATGCCCGTAAAGAAGGGAATGTCAGCATCAGTACCGAGGTCTCATCTATTGCCGTACTTTCGGTTTCAGTGATGATGTTTGTTGCTATGGGAAGTTCTATTGCCGGTCAATTCAGCAGATTGTTTGAGTCTTTTTTCATGAATGCCGGTGCCGGTTTTGCCAATGGAAATGAAGCAATGAGTCACCTTTCGGAAGCATTATGGGCCATGGTGGGCATTATGGCACCAACCCTTACCGTACTTCTTATACTTTCGCTGATCGTAAACTTTGCCCAGACCGGCGGTGCTTTCTCAGTAAAGGCCATGGCACCAAAAGCCAGTAAGATGAATCCTAAAAATGGAATCAAAAAAATATTCTCAGCAAAAGGAGCAGTAGAACTGATCAAAGGATTTGCAAAGCTTTTTATTGTCGGCCTGATCGGTTACTACACAGTATTAAGTGATGTGGATCAATTCGTTTCCTTCATGATCACTCCCCTTGATCACTCCCTCAGTGAGATGGGTTCATATGTGCTCATGTTCGTAACCCGTATTTTGGCCGCATTATTCGTCCTTTCCATAGCAGATGCCATTTACCAGCGCTTTCAGCATCACAAAGACCTTAAGATGAGCAAGCAGGAAGTGAAAGATGAATTCAAGCAGATGGAGGGAGATCCACAGGTTAAAGGCTGGCGAAAAAGATTTGGTATGGAGCTGCGAAACCGAAAACGACTTGATCATGCCGTCCTCAGTTCCGATGTGGTCGTCACCAACCCCACCCACTATGCCGTAGCACTTCGATATGATCCGGAAAGTAAAAACGCTCCCGTTGTTGTTGTAAAGGGACAGAGACTTCGCGCACTCAGAATAAAAGAACTTGCCAAAGAGTATGGCATACCAATTGTAGAGAATGTACCTGTAGCCCGTGCGCTTTTTGCCACGGCAGAAGAAGACAGTTTCATCCCTGCAGACCTTTATAGGGCTGTAGCAGAGATACTGGCGTACGTTTACAAACTTAAGAACAAACACAAAGTATAGATCGAATGGCTTTTGGCGGACTAAATACCAAGACATTAAAAGGAACATTTTTCCAGACAGATGTACTTATTTCCTCCAGTATCATCCTGATCCTTTTGATCATGATCATACCATTCCCGACAGGGTTAATGGATTTTTTCCTGGCACTGAATGTCTCTCTGTCCCTTGTTGTACTGCTTGTTGCCTTCTATGCTTTAAAACCTTTGCAGTTTGCCGTTTTCCCGGGAATGTTGCTCATCCTAACACTTTTCAGGTTGTCCCTGAACGTAGGCACCACCCGACTGATATTAAGTGAAGGATACGCAGGATCTATTATTGAATCGTTTGGCGGATTTATCGTACAGGGTAATTTTGTTATCGGGATCATCATATTTTCGGTATTGGTGATCATCAATTTTGTGGTAATTACCAAAGGTTCAACCCGTATTGCTGAAGTTGCCGCACGATTTACCCTTGATGCCATGCCCGGAAAACAGATGTCGATCGATGCTGACTTAAGCGCCGGGCTCCTTACCGATGAAGAAGCCAAAAAGAAACGCGAAGAAATTTCTCGGGAAGCGGATTTTTATGGAGCTATGGATGGTGCTAGTAAGTTTGTTCGCGGTGATGTTATTGCCGGCCTTCTTATCACCTTTATAAATATAATAGGCGGATTGATCATTGGCTCAGTTCAGCTGGGAATGCCTATTGGGGAAGCGGCTGCAAAATATACGCTGATGACCATCGGTGATGGACTGGTTTCGCAGATACCGGCATTGCTGATATCGACCGCGGCGGGTATTATCGTGTCGCGAGCAGCCAGTGAAGGTAACCTGAGTAAAGAACTTACCAGTCAGCTTCTTGGCAATCCCAAGACTATGGTAATCGGGGCTGTTTTTGTTTTTCTATTGGGAATGATGCCCGGACTTCCACTACTTCCCTTTGCCCTGATCAGTGGCTTCTTTCTC
The DNA here is from genome assembly GCA_040904925.1 of Gracilimonas sp. Lineage (GTDB taxonomy): Bacteria > Bacteroidota > Rhodothermia > Balneolales > Balneolaceae > Gracilimonas. The sequence goes on from JBBDSP010000028.1 coordinate 9,488, forward strand.
TACATGGCTTATACCAATCTTACTAAAGAAGAAGTGGAACGGCAGGAGGCTGAAACTGAAGCTCAGGAGAAAAAAGCTATTGCCGGTAAATCTGAAGATCCCGTTGAAAACTACTTATTTGTTGATACCCTTGAACTCGAAATCGGATACAGCCTGATCCCTATGGTGGAGACAAGTCAGGGCGGAGACCTGCTCGACCGCATGACCTCTCTTCGGAAACAGCTGGCTTCTGAGTTGGGAATCATCATCCCTTCTATTCGTATTCGTGATAATGTTCAGCTGGATGCCAACCATTATACCATCAAGATGAGAGGGATTATGCAAGGGGAAGGTGAGATCCTGCCCGGCTATCATCTCACGCTTTTACCGGAAGATTTCAAACCCGATATACAGGGAATTGAAACCAAGGATCCGACTTTTGGAATGGATGCTATTTGGGTAAGCGGAAAAAATAAGTCTCAGGCGGAAAAATATGGTCTTTCGGTGATCGAATCCGGAGCAGTAATCACTACTCATTTGATGGAAGTTCTAAAGAAAAATGCCTATAAGTTGGTAGACCGTCAAATGGTGAGAAAACTGGTTGATAATATTAAAGAACAATCGCCGGCACTGGTTGAGGAACTCATCCCTGATGGCATGAAAGTGGGCGAAATCCAAAAAGTTCTAAAGCGATTACTGCGTGAACGAATTCCGATCAAAGACCTGAATACCATCCTTGAAACCCTGGCCGATTACTGCGGGCAAACCAATAATACTGATGTACTTAATGAGTATTGCAGAGCTGCTCTTTCCGAAACCATTACCAAACAATTTACCTCGACAGACAATCAGGTTGTAGTGGTGATGATGGACTCAAACCTGGAATCACACTTAATTTCACAAGCCCAACAAGGCACGCTGAATAGTAACACACTGGGACTAACTCCTGAAACCGTAGAAACCTTATATAAAAACTCATCTGTCATTTTCGACAAGATGATACGACAAGGGTACGACCCTGTTCTACTCACCTCACCGGTGTTAAGATTTACCCTGTTTGAATTTTTGGCACCAATATTGCCAGATATAAATGTGCTGTCGTATAACGATATCAGCCAGGATGTACAGTTCAAAACTTTCGGCCGCTTAAAACTTGAAGCTGAAAGAATAGAAACTGTGAATAACGAAACAGCAGAACAATCTGCTCGAAAAACTGAAGAATTTGCAACCGTATGATACTTAAAAACGTTTTTGGAAAAACTATTGAAGCTGCCAAGAAAAGTGCCCAGCAAATGTATGGGGATGATTTCCTGGTGATAGAATCCAGTGATGACGATGGTTCGGGAAAAGCCAGTATTACCATCTTCTCGGATAAGAAGAATAAGGAGAAAACTCCGTCTAAGGCTCAACCAAAAGCAGCACAACAGATGCCTGCCCTTGAAGAAGAAAATGAGAAATCCGGCGTTAAATTCGAACGCTCAGCCCCCCCCGAAACAAAGTCAAAACCAAAGAAAACTGAAGACAAACTGTCTTCACTCAGAAATTATGCACAGCAAATTGATGATCAAAAAATTAACGGTGCTTCTCAAAAACCGGCAGATGGAGCGTTCCAATTCAATGGCTCCGGAAACGGATCATTAAACGGTCATTCTGAGCCTAAAGAGCATTCAAATGGCACCACTGCTTACGGCCGGGCTACCGTTAGAAATCCATTGAACACAAATGGACATTCTGACGATGCTTCTCCTCAAGAGGATAAAAATGAACGTAAAGAGCCCACCCCGATAAATAACGGAAATGGTAGTAAATTCATCACTCATTTCAAGCAAACAGAAAGCTCTAAAGAAAAGCAGGAACGGCCATTGGTTATTTCGCCAAGCCGAAATAACCAGCGTGAGGTAAAAGCGCTCCACAAACGATTTGATAAATTAGAAGCCCTGCTTGATTCAGCTCTTATCTCAGCAAACCTGGATTACGCCTCTCACCCGGCATTTCAGCAATTAGTGCATACCGGCATCAATACCAGTGTAATTGCCGGTTGGTTCAGTAAGATCATCGAAAAGGGAATTGATCCGTATGATCAGTCCGAGCAATTTATGATCAAACTGGGAGGTATCATCAGAGATGCTTTAGGTGAACCCAACCTAAATAAGCCCCAAAAATACATGCTTTTTATTGGGCCGTCAGGTTCCGGTAAAACCAGCCTGATTATGAAGCTGAGTCAACATCCTGAGCTGATGGAATCCAAAAAAATTGCCGTGGTAAGTGTGCATCCTCAAAAAGAGATCAATCACCCCTATTACACCATTTTAAGACCATTCTGTGAAGACCACGACCTCCCCTATTTCGAAGTTAAGACCGGGCAGGATGTAAACGACCATTTAGAAATATGGGATGAATTTGATCATGTTTTGATCGATTCCCCTTCCATAAATATTGAGCAGGAAAATTCCTTTCGTAATTTCTGGAAAATAAGGCAGATGCTTACCCCTCTTACTCCTTTGGAAGTTCATTATGTGGTGAATGCATCGCTAAACAGATTTTATTTCCGTAATTCATCTGCTACACACCATCCATTACAACCGGATCATGTAGCTATAACGCATTTGGATGAAGTTTCCCAATGGGGACCGGTAATTCCGTTTTTGCAGGAAATGGGCTGCAGTGCCCGATATATAAGTAATGGAGAAGGATCTCCAAACAGCCTGGGAGAATTTGATCCACGCTGGTTCGCACAAAGAATATTAGAAGAAAACTAAAAGGCATGAAAACACTTCAAAAAAATGATCAACCTTTTATTGCTACTGTGATCAGTGGCAAAGGCGGCGTTGGTAAAACCATGAGCAGCATTAATATAGCAGTACGGCTTAAACAAATGGGCCATACCGTAGCTATTATTGATGCAGATCTCGGACTTTCTAACTGTGCTACATTCTTTAATACACAGGCAAAACATACCGTTACTGACTGGATACATGGTAAGTGCGGACTGGAAAATCTGGCTCAACAAATAGATGGGATCACATTGGTTACCGGTGCATCAGATCCAAGTCAGGCTAATGTGGGCACTGAGTTAATGATGGATGCATTAGACCAGGTTGTAAGTTATTTAAAGCAAACACATGATTTCATCATCGTTGATACACCCGCCGGTGCAGGGGAAATGTCACTTTGGTCACTTGATACCGCCGATGTCGGGATCCTGGTGATCGTTGATGAGCCTACCGCCATCTCGGATGTGTATCGCCTCTGCAAATACATTTACAATATTGATCCTGAATACAAATTCTCAGGAATCGTGAATTTTGCTGAAAATGAACGAACTGCAGAAAGCACTTTTAAGAGGTTCAATACCATTCTTGGTTACTTTTTAAATAAGCAGATTCCCTATTTCGGATTTATTCCTGCAAGTAACATAATTAAGAAATCTATAACTGAGCAGTGCCCATTGTCGGATGAGAAAAATGCCACTGAAGAGATCAAAGAAATTGAATTTATAGCACAACAAGTGATCGCTTATGCAGCTGATCAAAAACGATCGGCTTTAAAACCGGTTCACTAAAATACGGAGATAACGATGTTAATACGTTTAATCACAGTCATATCACTAATTCTGTTTTTACTTCTTATGCTCTCCGGGGCTGAAGTGGATGTAGCTATTTATCGAAGTATGGTCGCGTTTATGAGTTTATTCGCTGCCATATATCTCACTATTTTTCTGTTGAATGTGGTGAAGGACAACAACTCCGATAACATGACAATGTCCGGTTCTGGTGGAGGGTCATCAAAAAACCAGGGGGATAATTGATCATGGGAAATAAAAGCTTACAAGAACTCATAGAACTTTATTGCAAAGACCCTGTTCCGGGACTTCGGAATTCCATTATCTCCAAATCAATGCCGCTTATTCGCAGTATCATTGGCAAAATAAGCCGCCCTGACCAGCCTTTAACGCAACGGGAAGATCTCGAAAGTGCCGGTATTTACGGGTTGCTTCAGGCTATGGACTCTTACGACTATGAACGAAACATACAATTCAACACCTTTGCCTATTATCGAATCAGAGGAAATGTGGTGGATTACTTGCGAAGCATAGATCAGCTCCCGCGAAAACAACGTAAAAACTACGGTGAAGTGCAGCATGTGATCGATCAGAAAAGTCAGATCCTTGGCAGAGAGCCTTCCGATGAGGAAATAGCTGAGGAGCTCAACATGGAGCTGGATGATTATCACAAACTCCTTTCCAGTGTACAGCAACGAAGTGTGCTTTCGCTCGATAGTCCTGCTTATGATGATAACTCGAATTCACACTACGACTTCCACGAAAACCCGGACAGTGAAACTCCGGATCAGGACCTTGTAAAGAAAGAACAAACAGAATCACTTCAGAAGAAGATCGGTATGCTTAAAGAACGTGAACGGCTTATTCTCATGCTCTATTATTATGAAGATATGACCATGAGCGAGATAGCCCTACTGCTGGAACTTACAGAAGCCCGGATTTCTCAGATCGTTGGAAAGATCCTTATTAAACTTAAGGCTGAGATGAATGAAGAACAGATCATGTTCAGTTCCTGACACTATGATTCACTATTAATCAATCAGATAGTTACATAACTGCCGGTTGATCAGACTTTATTTCATTTAATATTGTACCGTTTTTACCGATAATGAAATATCCGTCTAACGAAACGGTATTTCTTATGACACTAATACCTAAAATATCGCGTTTAAAAAAACTTCCTGAACTTCTCAGACAGAAGAAAAATGCAGAAGAACAATCTAAAAAGGATGAAAAGGAAGACCAAAATAAACGCCCTTCTTTTGAGATCGATGATGAAGTGTCAATAAATCCTGAAGCTCTTTCAGGATTGAAGATTCATCACCCACTTACCCCCCAGCGAAAAGCCAGATCTGATGATGATGACAAGATCGGTAATAATATTGACCTGACCGTTTAGACTCGTTTCTGCGATTCCAACTAATGTAGTTTTTGAACATATTCAGGCTGAAATTTTAGATACAGGTATTTCATTTTAAGCTATGATCAGGTTCGTTAAAGAGGGTAATGCAGAACTTGAAGAATGGGGTATCCATATTATTCTCGGTGGCATCATCTTACCAAATGATATAAGTGTTGCAATGCATAAGGAATTTGGGATGAAGAAGGTCGTACATCTGGCAGAAATAGGATACAAATTCAATGAGTGGAGAGGTGTGAGCCACTTGCAGAAAAAGTTAGGATAGGTTAATATACTCCGGGAGCCATAATTCCAATGATCTCAGCAATAAAGTCATAGAGCTGCAGAAACATCATCTCAAAAGCAGTTGGAAAGTATGGGATAGAAAGAAGAAGCAAGGAAAGTCCAACCCCAACTTTAATAGGCAGGGCTATGAACATCATGTTGGCCTGAGGCATGATCCGGGCAAAAATAGCCAGGGATACATCCAGTAAAAAAATCACAATAATGAATGGTGTTGTGATCTGAACTCCGATCACAAACAGGTACGTCGCAATCTCAAGCATGTACGGCCCTGCAAGATGGATCTCTGCTTCATTGACAGGAATCATTTCAAAACTCTTTGCTAATGCACTTATATAAACTTTATCTCCATCGATCGAAAGAAAGATCAGAACAGCTACAAGTGTAAAAAGATTACTTATAATAGCACTCTGCTTTTGGGTCATTGTATCCACCATGTTAGCAAAACTAAGCGCTGAGTTTAAACTAATGAGCATTCCAGCCATTTCAAGTCCTGCAAAAACCAACTGCCCGATCAGGCCTAATGCAATTCCCACAAGAGCTTCCAGAATGATAGCTGATACAATAAATACAGCCCCTGCATCGGCAGAAACAAAAGCGCCTTCTGCCGGAATCACCGAAAACAATAATACCGAAGTGATCACCGAAAAATAGATCTTTATCTGTGCCGGGAATGCAGCAGAACTGAAAAATGGGGCCGTCATAACCAAAGCTGAAACCCGGACGAAAACCAAAAAAGCCGATAAAATCAGGTCAATTGTCAGCGATTCCATAGAGTGGTTCTATCTAAGCCGAAGTACGGCATATAATTTCTATTGGGCGATCTGGGGGATGAAATCAAAAACGCGCTGCATAAAATCAACGCTGAACTGGAGCATAAATCCAAACATGAAGAATAACACCAACACTACTACCGCCATTTTGGGAACGTAACTAAGTGTCATTTCCTGAATGGAAGTTGCCGCCTGGAAAATCGCTACGGTAAGTCCTACAACTAAAGCACCGATCATAGCCGGGGCACAAAGAACGGCAACGGCAACCAACATTTCCTGTAACCAATACAAAGATGATTCAATATTCATACTATCCTCTAATTAAAACTTTCTACGAGTGACTGTACCAGTAAGTACCAGCCGTCTGTTAATACAAAGACCAGGATCTTGAATGGAAGAGAGACCATTACCGGCGGCAGGAACATGATACCCATCGACAGTAATATCGAAGCTACCACCAGGTCAATGACCATGAACGGCAAGTAAATCATAAATCCAATCTGGAATGCTATCCGCAATTCACTTAACACATACGATGGCACTGCTACATACAGCGGAAGGTTTTCAATGCTATCAACTGTACTCACATCGGCCATATCCATGAAGTAAAGCAGATCCTTTTCGCGGGTTTGGCGTACCATAAATTCTTTTAGCGGAACTGCAGCCGTGGCAAGCGCTTCAACCTGAGTCATTTCCTCATTTATATATGGTTGTATTGCTTCCTCATTCATCTGGTCAAAAGTTGGCTTCATAATGAATATCGTAAGAAACAAAGCCAGCCCTATCAATACTTGATTTGGGGGTGATTGCTGTGTACCAAGTCCCATTCTGAGGAAGAAGAACACGACAATAATCCGGGTGAAGCTAGTCATCATAGTGACGAAAGCTGCACCGAATGAAAGAATGGTAATCAGTATCAATGCCTGTATTGCAAGGCTGAAATCTTCATCACTTGCATCGTTTCCACCAATCGAAAGGTCGATCTGCGGGATGGCTTGTAACAAGATCGGAGTTGTAATTTCCGCTTGTACAGAAGCATTTAATTGCATCGGTGATGCTTCCGCTTCAGAACTGAGACCTGTTACCCCAATAACGATCAAACCCAATAGTAAACGGATACATAGTTTCTTAATCAGAATGGTCATATCAGTTAGCTGCAAGCTTTAGAAGGGATCTGAAATCACCTTTTGTTGTTTCTTTAGTGCTTTCTTTGTGTGCTGTCAACGGATCTGTTGAGAGCTCATCCTTTCCTTCCTTCCATTCATCCTTAGAATAGCGATGTAATAAATTCACTCCGTGCTCACCTAATCCAAGAACCCATACTTCTTCATTGACCTCTACAAATTTAAGCTGGCTCTTTTCTGAGAGAATATGAACATCAATATCCCTGTTTTTTTTCTCTTTGACGGTTCTACCGCCTTTTTTCCTGGACCAGTACCACACTCCTGCCAATACACTCACCATAAACAGAAAAGTGATAAAGGCATTCTGAAACATAGCCGGCTCTTCAGCTTTTTTAGCACTTTGCCCTTCACCACCGTCAGTGTTGTTGAGAAGAAGTGATTGCTGTAAGCCTACAGTTCGTTCCTGAACTTCAGGGTTTTCAGTTTGGGCGATGGTTCCCGTATCCATTTTAGAAACCAGGAACAACCACATAACCAGCAAAGCCAGTGAGATCCCCAATACAATCTTTAGGATACTCTGTGGGTTTTTTCCGCTTTGTGAAAGTATTTTTTGGACATCCATCAGGATAGACTCGCTATGCGTTGACGGGTAGTAATAAGGTTTGAGATGCGAACACCAAAATGTTCGTCGATCACAACTACTTCACCGTGAGCAATTCGCTGTCCGTTCACAAGGATATCAACCGGCTCACCGGCTAATTTTTCAAGCTCAATTACAGAACCTTTGGCCAGTTGAAGTACTTTCCCCAAGGGAAGTTCAATTCTTCCAAGTTCAACGGAAACATCCATTTTAACATCCTTTAGCAGATCCATGCTGTTTCCATTCTCATTTTCGAGATGAGGTGTATTTTCTTCGAAATCTTCAAATTCTATAAACTTACCGGAAATCACTTCTTCCCGGTGACCGTTCAGTTCTTCCTGTGTGTGTTTAGGCTCAAAATTCTCTTCCGAATTTTCATCGAGAACATCCGCTGATTCTTCATCAAGGATCTCCTCTGTAGGTTCTTCGACCTCTTCCTCCTCCTCTTCCATTATCTGTTCAGCGGGATCACCTATCAGTATTGCTGCTCTGACTTTATCATCGGCCAGACCTTCAACTTCCATGATCCCATGAAAATATGAGGTGTGCCGGAACAGCTCATCCAGGTCGCTCACCTGATACACTTCTGCCTCACCAAAACCGGTTTCTATACCTTCTTCAGTCAACTTTTTCTTGAGTGTCTCAGAAAGTTCATCGGAGAATTTTTTCAGTAGGTCTTTAGTAACCTCATTGAATTTCTTTTCTTCCACGCCCAGCATTACACTTGAAAGCAAGCCGAACCATTCCTCATCAAGCACGGCAAATACGTCCATTTCAAGAGCTTCATCTCTTGTATAAAGGATAATATCGTTCTCTTCGAGTTTTTCAGGAGCTGCTTCTGATTCTGTTTCCTCAAAAGAAGTGACCGTTATTTTTGTCTCTTCCATGAAAATAGAAGTCAGAAATTCCTGAATTCCGGGGAGATAGTTTTGTAGTTGTTCTTGATAATTATTCATAGCTATACCAGTTCCGTTTCATTTATTTCTTCGAGGAGTTCAAATACTTTAACAGCTCTTCTTCCCTGGACTACACCGGGATATGCTGTTAATTTGGTTGTTCCGTTTATACGAACATCCAGTGGTTTATCAGATTTTTGTTTTAAAGGGATGGTGTCTCCCTCTTTTAGGTTAATGACTTCATTAAGTGTAAGCCTTGCCGTTCCCAAAAGGGGTTGAATGCGTACTTTTGCCTTCTTCAAGGTAAGTTGATAGGCTTGCATTTCTTCCCCAGAAAGTTCTTCTTGTTTTGATTTAAGACCCTTTCTCAGAATCGTATCATTCATCGCTTTTTTCAGCAGGCTATATGAATAGGATACGCCGACTTCGATCTGCTCTTCCCCAAGATCTATATTGAATTTTACAATAATTGTTGGGTCAACTGAGGCAAGGTGAAGGTTCTCGGGCTTACTTTCGTAGGTAGTGGAATCGATCGTAAAGTCCATATACGGCTCCCAGGCCGATATAATTTCTTTATTGATACTTTTAACGATACGGTTTACGATCTTTTCTTCGATAACAGTAAGCGTACGACGTTTCGAAAGCGCACGGTTTTGTCCACCACTTTGCCGTTCTATAAGGTGAATACAAAATTCAGGGGGTAATACAATAATGATTTCCCCGCTCAATTCATCCACTGACAGTAAATAGATCGTGCTTGGACTTTCTATATTCTGAACAAAATCAGGAGAAGAAAGCTGTAAGATCTTACTCAAGCTTATATCCACTTTATATCTGAGAGAGGAGCTGACTATTCGGGTTAAATTCCTGGAAAAGACATCATGAATAGTCCGTAAGGTTCTCATAATCTCCTTACTGAACAACTTTGGCTGCCTGAAATCGTATGATTCTACATACTTAACATTTTCCGGTGCACGCTTTTGTGCTTTCATTTCCATATAGAAGGTTCCGTTGTTGGTTTGCTATCATTGCATTACATACTTAGTGAAATACAAATTGCGTACCGAACGGGCCTCAATTACAGAATTAATCAGATCCATGAGTTCATATCGAAGCTGATCTCGTTCTTCTACTTTAATCAATTCAGGAATAGTTCGCTTAGACAAGGCTTCAATCATCTCTTGCTTAAGCTTCATCTTATGATTGTTAAGTGTTTGAATATGGGCTTTATCGTCTAATTCTAGGCTTATTTCCACCAAAAGGTATCTTTTACCATTGGTATTGGCGGGGTTTATTACTAATTCTTCCATGTCGTAGGTACCGTAATCACCCGGGCTTTTTGAGTTTACAGTCTCATAAACATCTGGATAATATTTATCCACAATGGCATAAGCGAGATAACCCTGCCCTGCAAAAAATAAAATCACAAGGAAATATTTTCCTATTGAAAGAAATTTTGACTTCCCGCCTTTTCTTCTTGGTTTAGTCTTTCTAGCGTTATTTTTGTCTTTTGTTGCCATAATTATTCTCCCACTTAAACATTGAACTTTTTAGAACCAGACTTCTGCATCTTGAGTATTCATCAGCAGTTCATCTCGTAAATAAATTTCTACTCTTCTGTTTTTTCTTCGTCCGGTTTCTGTTTCATTATCTGCTATTGGATCATATTCCCCAAAACTGCTGGCTTTAAAATTACTTGGTATGATCTCTGAATTTTCCTGTAAGAACTGTACTACAGAAACCGATCTTGCTGCCCCCAGATGCCAGTTGGTTTTGTGGATCGAATTCCCTCGAATAGGCACATTATCGGTATGTCCCTGTACTTCAATTTCGATTACATTTTCATCAATTTTTTCTGCAACATCTTTAAGTATGATCATAGCATTCGGTAGTAATTCTGAGGATCCACTTTCAAAGGTCAGCGAATCACTTAACGTGATCTTTACTCCACTTGTACTTACCTCGATATCCACCTCAGACGAAAATTCATAATTTTCGAGTACATCTGCGAAAGCCTGCCAGTATTCTACCCGCTCTTCCAGTAAATCTTCCATATCGAGTGAATCAGTTGGCACTTCGAAATCTTCTGTTTTAATATTATGGGCATCAAAAAATCCGGAATTATTTTGAAAATGGGATATAAAATCCTTGAATACACTCTCATCAATACTGGGAGTAAGAGTGTACAACAATACAAAGAAGACCAATAACAGCGTCATAAGATCGCCGTAGGTAATCAGCCAGTTGCCAGAATTTCTTTTAGATTTTGCCATTCCTTATCCTGTTGTTCGATCCAGAGTTTGTAGAATTTTTCGTCCCTTTTCTTCAGTATGCTTAATTCTTCATGATGTTTGATATACTCGGCCCTGCTTTTAGGATCTATATAGATCAGCATCTTTTTTTCCATAATCCTGGGGTTTTCACCCTCTACAATGGAAAGTATCCCAATTCTAAACATTTCTTTTCTATTCCGATCAAGCTCACTCAGGTATTCTAGTTTTCCGGCTAGAGGGCCAAAAAATACATTTGCCAGAATGGTACCATATAAGGTGGTGATAAGTGCGACTGATAGTCCGGCCCCTAGTGATTCCGGGTCAGAAATATTCTGCAGCATTAATACCATTCCTATTACGGTTCCGATCATCCCAAATGCCGGAGCATAATTGGCCATGGAGTTTAGCAACATGATTGAAAGCTCAACTTGCTTTTCACGACTCGCGATCTCATCCTTAAGGATGCTGTCTAAGTTCTCTTCTTTAAAACCATCAACAGCAAGCTGCAACCCACTCTTCAGGTAATCATCTTTAAGATGTTTAATATCATTATCTAACACCAGTATTCCGTTTCTTCGAACTCTCCTTGCAAACATGGACAATAATTCCATATCTGTCCGCAGATCAATAGAACTCAACTTCATCAGGCTCAGAGTAGTATCGAAACTGATCTTGATCTTTTCAAAGCTGTAGTTTACAGCTGTGGAGGCAACCACCCCTCCCACTACGATCAGCACCGAAGACCCACTCAGGAAAGTTCCTAAACTTCCTTGCATGACGATAGCTCCGATTATGAGCACAAATCCTAAAATAAATCCTATGGTACTTGAACGATCTAGCATATCATTCTTATCGGTTCGGCCCATTAATTCTTAAGTACAGATTCAGTTTTTTTTATGCTTACAAATATGGATCAGAAATTACTTTCGCTGAAAAATGATCCATAAAAAAACTCCGCAAGCAGGTTCGGGACTGCAATGCGGAGTTTAAGCTACCGTAGTACAGGTTTATGACTACTCATAAACCGTGTTTTTAGAAATTATCGCTTGAGGTTTACGGCCTCAGTAAGCATTTCATCAGAAGTACTGATCACTCTGGCACTTGATTGATATGCACGTTGTGCAGTTATCATATCCGTGAATTCTTTAGCGAGATCAACATTTGATCCCTCTAAAGACCCAGAGTTGATTTCAGTTCCTGAGAAATTATCTGCGGTATCAACAAATAATTCACCGGCAGCTGATGTTGCTCTGAATAAACCGCCACCAATCGTTTCAAGTCCGTTTTCATTCTGAACCTCACCAAGAGCCATCTGTGCAAGTACCATAGCATTACCGTTATCGTAAATACCTTCAACTTGTCCTGCTCCATTTACCGTCACATCTATCAATTCACCCTGGGTATATCCATCCTGACCAATAACTTTCGCAGAATTACTTCCTGCATATTGGGTAAACCTTGTTCCCGTTTCTGAATTGCCAAGTTCAACTGAGAAATTAGTTGTATTGGCTCCATTTCCTGGCTCAAATGACAGGTTCAGCAGGTCATCAGAAGAAAGCTGTCCAAGTTCATCAAAATTCACCGTTCCAGTTGCTCCGGTTGTGATCTCTTCCCCATCTAAAAACCGGGCACTGTATTCCCATTCATTGGGATCTGTTTGAGTGAATTCTAATAGCAGTGAGTGGGCATTTCCAAGCTCATCATACACTGTAGTACTCATAGTTTGAGTATTGTTCTTTCCTTCTTGTACTGTTTGGAGCCCTGGTAAATTAATGTCACCCGCTCCTGTAACCGACATAGATGTAATATCTAATGCGCTTTCACCCAATTGAGCAGAACGGAGGAGCATAATCCCATCTACCAAAGCCATTTTTCCTTCGGAATCCGGCATTTGTGTATTAAAAGCATTCATCATGTCTTCCAGTGTTGTTCCGTCGTTTCCGGCACCATAGGTAAAGCTGTATGTTGCAGCTGTACCATCATTTAGGGTTACATCAAAATCTACCGTATCACCATCTGCGAGATCAGTCAGTGTCTGACTTAGATCATTAAGATCAGTGTTGTCCGGTGCGGGACTACCATTAATGGTAAATCCGCTTTGGGACTGAAGTACTTTTGCAGTACTTGTGCTGGCATTTAAGTTACCGGCAAGCGACACATTTTCTGTCTTTTTCGGAGGCAGAACATTTTCAAAATCTATGCGAACATCTTCTGCTGCACCGCCACCTAATACATTTCCGTTTTTATCAGCGATATAACCCTGAACCGATCGTCCACCCTGATCTACTAAATATCCGTCTTTATTGAATACAAAGTTTCCGGCTCTGGTCATAAGTTGTTCGCCGTTATCTGCTACCATAAAATATCCTTCACCTTCAATGGCCAGATCAGTGGCTCTTCCGGTACTTTGCATGGCACCCTGACTGAAATCACGATCGATGGAAGCAACACGTACTCCCAAACCAACCTGATTACTGAGCTGTGGGGCTGAATCTCCCCCTCCCGCTCTGCCAAGTCTTTCACTCATCATTTCTGCAAAAGAAACTCTGGATGATTTAAAACCTGCTGTTTCCACATTTGCGATGTTATTACCTATAACATCCATTTTAGTTTGAAATGCTCTCAAACCACTAACACCTGAATTAAGGGACTTTATTAATGACATAATTATCTCCTATTTATTTGAACAGAATTATTCTGCCCGGCTTGACTAAACAAGCCATATATGTTTATTAAAATTGTTGTTTAGAAAAGATCGGTTCCAACTTCTTCCACGTCACCGATCGGTACTTCAATACCATTTAACGATAAGAACACTCCGTCTCCGCTGAAGCGTACTTTGTTAGCAATTCCTTCCACATAAATGAGAGCATTTGCTGATTCCTCGCCATTTTTGGCTACTACTTCCACCTCGTATTTTCCTTCACCAAGGCGTTCACCTGAGTCGTTCTTACCATCCCAGGTCCAGTTGTTATCACCTGAAGACATTCCGTTCAGCGTTTCCCGCCTTACTTCTGTGCCATTCGCATTTCGTATAACAATTTCTACTTCTTCAGCTGCAGATCCCAGTTTAAAATTGATCTCACTATTGCCTTCTGCACTCAGGTTAACCTGATCACTTATTGCTCTTACCTGTTTTCCGGTAAGGGTTGCAGCCATAGAGTTTGTTAAGCTTGCACTCATCATATCCTGAGTAGATTGCAAGCTTTTAAGACCGCTGTTTACATCAATAAGCTGTTCCACAGAGTTAAACTGCGCAAGTTGTGATGCAAATTCAGCTCCATCCTGAGGATTCATTGGGTCCTGATTTCTCATTTGAGTTATCAAGAGTTGCAAAAATTGATCTTGCCCCATCTCAGACTTTCCAACTGTATTACCTTTCTGAAAAGCAGATGCTGTATTTGCGTTAATATTGTTTATATCCATGTTATCACCTGATTATATCGTCCATTCCATTTGGTTATATCCGAATTTCCGGACTGTTTGCTGAAGATGTTCTTCTGCTCGTTTGTTTAAAATCTTTTCTGGCCCTTCTCCTGAAGAGTTACCGGATTCCCCTTTATTACCGGAGGATGGCGAATCTCCAAAGAAGCCTTCCATTGCATCACCCTGGTTATCATCGAACTGAAGATCAACACTCAGTTCACATTCTTGCTCCAGATGATTTTTGATCTCCTCACCATACTGCTGCATCATCTTGCTCAGTTCAATACTGCTTGATGCGATCTTCACCTGTATCACCCCATCTACATTACGTGTTGAAAGCTCGATCTTGTTTCCATCATCCAGATCAAAACTGTGCTTTTGCCAGTTCTGAGGCATATCTTTGCCTGCAGATGTGGCTTTTTGAAATGCTCCGGTCAATCCCGGAATTACACTTCGTTTTAAGAATACATTATTGATCGGAAGTTCCGCTAGTCTGTTCATATTCATAGCAGCCTGCTCGTTTGAAGTATTTTCTGTTACTTCAGCAGCTTCCATAAATTGTTCATTGAAAAATACCTGTTGATTGGCTGTCATTTCAGCTGCCTGCTGAGTGTCTGCCTGAAATTTGATCCAGCCCGGCTGGGAGTTGAATGGCATTCCTTGCTGATTTCCTCCTGAGTTTGTAGCCAAAGCTAAGCGCTCACTACTGCCATTATTTCCTTCCGTTGTTTGATTGAACAAATCGTACCTTTTTCCACGCTCTTCGTTGCTTTTTTGGGCATTAGCTAATTCAACCTGAAGCTGCGGCTGTTCTTTCAGTTCAACATCTTTGGAAATATTTTGAAGAGTTTGTTCCAATACTGCTTTAGTATTACCGGTCTCTACAGGTTGTCTCGCGTTCACTGCTTTTTCAGATACTCCCGATGTTTGCACACCTACAGCTTTTCCTGCTGCACGGAGATCAAAAAACTTTCTTTGCCCCTCTGTTTTAGTTTCTTTCCCGGAATCAGTGACCGAACCTTCAGTTCCTTCTGTTTTTAATGCCGTTTTCAGATCTGCTTCCGTACTAACCTTTTCAGATCCTTTTGCAACCTGTACACCTTTTTCAGTTTCAGCTGCAGTTATATTTGTCTTTTGCTGAAACGTTGATGATTCCGACCCTTCTGTCACACCGCCCGATTGATTGCCGGAGACACTACTTTCCGAAGTGTTACCAACGATCGGATTTTCGGAAACACGACCGTTTTCACTACCTGTTTGTTTAGGTGTACTGTCAGAATTCAAAGGGGCTTTATTTATTTTTGAGGATTCTTCACCCTGAAGAGCTTTCTCACCTTCCGGCAACTTTAAATCAGATGCTGTATTTAATACTGTTTTAGTCTGAGAATCAGATGATTCGGTCTGAGCTTCTTTGGCCTGTTGAGACGCTGCCCCCTGTACAGTATCTCTATCTGCTCCGGAGTTCTCAACGCCAGACCTCTCTAAATTCTGAGGATCAATAACCTCAGACTTATTTTCTGAACTCTGAATTTTAGTCGTTTCACTTTCTTTGGTTTCGGCTGAGATCTCCTTGTTTTCATTCAAGGAAGCAGATTGATCTGAACTGTCATCGACTTCAATTTCCTTTTTACTTTGAATGTCTTCCAACGGTGTTGATTCATTTTCTGTTTCTGCCTCAGTTGTGAGCCCGGAGATACTTCCCTCGGTTTCCTTGCCTTCAGAATTCGATGATTTTGGCTGAGTATTTTCCTCACCCTCAGTTTGTAAAGCCATCAGCATCTTGCCAAAAAAGCCGGGATTGGAATTTGCATCCTCCCCTTCTTTCAAAGATCCCGAAAGGGATGTTTTTCCGGTATTCGAGGCATTCGTAATTGAGTTGAAAACTTCTTTTATCATAGCATTATCTCCGTCATAAGCTCTGCAGCTTTATCTGAACTCAGCGAACGCAAGATCTTTTGCCGCTGAAGAGTACCGGCACCATTATACAGGCGAACAATTTGTTCCCGTGTCATTTTTGTAAGGATCGGACTCAGTTCTTCTTCCTCCAAATTCAACAGGCTTTTTACACGCTCAGTAAACTCAGCAGGATCTAATTCTCTTTTTTGTTCTACCGGGTTTTGAAGTGAATCTATTTTGATCTCCATCCTGTCGATCACTGAGTATAATGAGTCGATCATTCCATGTAATCTAATCTCATTATCTTGTATTTTTTGAATATCAATACCGGCTCCCGTAATTTGAAGAGAGTCAGAGAGTAAATCACCTTGCATATCTACTCCAGCGGAATCTGACAAAGCTGCTGTTGAAATATTCCTTTCCGTGCGATTTGAATTTGAGGCTTGAAGACTATTATCAAATTCCTCTTCCTGCTGAGAATCAAAATTACTTTTGATCTCATCATATTTTTCCTCATTTAAATAAGGATATAGAAAGAATGCTCCCACCATCATCAAAATGAATGGGACTATCAGAATACCTGCGATCTTTAAAATAGCTGCTTTATTCATGTTCATTATCTGCTAAATGATTGTGTGGCAATTTCATCCATGAATTTCTGTTCATTCTTTGCCACATTTTCATTGAATATGCTTTTCTCAAATTCTCTTACTTTTTCAATGATGTGCAGGTTTTTATGCGCTTCGGCCAGATCAATTCGGGCTTTGGAAACATTTTCATCTGCTTTACTAAGTTTGTCACTCAAATCTTTCATCCGTTTGTGTACCTGCTGCATATGCGAAGCTCTTTGTCTCACCGTGTGAATGTTCTGAATTTCATTTTCTTCAGAGCTCTGCAGATAGCCTTTTAGTTTTCCCTGAACTTCATCCTTTAGTTTTTGAATCTCCTGCTTCTGTACCATTTCTTCGGCAAGCTTTTGTTTCTGAACTTTCTTTTTGTGATTTCTCACTTTCAGAACCGGATCAAGAGAAAATTTGAACTTCATAAGATTTCAGTCTTAGTTGATTATTTTTTGCAGTGATTCCCAAAGGTTATCACTGAAGTCAGTCTCGTTTAAGTCTTGTATCAAAAATGATTCCAAACCCGGATATTTTTTTATAGCATTATCAATTTTTGGATTCGAACCCTTCACATATGCACCAATATTTATGAGATCTTCTGCTTCCCGATAAGTCGCCAGGATCTCCCTGGCTTTCATGGCTATCGTGCGCTGTTCGTCGGTTACGATCTTTGGCATCACCCTTGAAATACTTTCCAATACGTCGATGGCCGGATAATGATTTTTATGCGCTAATCGGCGTGAAAGCACGATATGGCCATCTAAAATAGATCTTACGGCATCTGCAATGGGCTCATTCATATCGTCATTATCTACCAAAACGGTGTACAATCCAGTGATACTTCCTTTTGCTGTTTTACCCGGCCGCTCAAGTAATTTTGGAAGAATAGTGAACACACTTGGGGTGTATCCTTTGGTAGTAGGAGGCTCCCCGGAAGCAAGACCAATTTCTCTTTGTGCCATGGCAACACGGGTAACAGAATCCATCATCAAGAGGACATTTTTTCCTTGGTCGCGGAAAAATTCCGCAATGGCGGTTGCAGTAAACGCTCCTTTTACCCTGCTCATAGCTGCGGTATCAGAAGTTGCAGTAACTACAACGGATCGTGCAAGTCCTTCTTCACCTAAAGTATCGTGTACAAATTCCTGTACTTCACGTCCACGTTCCCCGATCAGGCCGATCACGTTCACATCTGCTGAAGAATGTTTGGCGATCATCCCCAAAAGCACACTTTTACCCACACCTGAACCCGCAAATAGACCGACTCTCTGTCCAATTCCTACTGTATTAAGTGCATCCAGAGATCGAATTCCGGTGTACATGATCTCATTGATAGGAGAACGATCTAACGGGGAAGGAGGGCTGTTATGAACCGGCTGCTGATGGGTGGTTTGTAAATGTCCTTTGCCATCAATGGGGACTCCATTGGTGTCAACAACGCGGCCAAGTAATTTTGAGCCTACCGCTACATTCAGAGATTGCCCAAGGTTTTCCACCAGGCAACCTGATTTCATTCCAACCACACGGTCGAACGGCATTAGCAGTGTTCGGCCTTCTCTGAGTCCTACTACCTCGGCAGGCACTATTTTATCAGTGGTGGTGTGTATACCAAAGAGTTCACCAACGCTTCCCTGTAAACCTGAACATTCTACAATAGTACCAACTACCGATGAAACCTTACCGAAATGTATGATCGGTTTTATATCGGTTGAGAGCCTTTCTTTAATTTCCTGAACATGCTGTTTTAATTCCGGTACTGCTAGTTCCATGAAGGCAATCCCAAGTTTTTCTTAAATTCTTTAAGCATTTCTTTGAACTTAAGGACAATGGTTTCATCATCTGTATCAAGTTCAAACTCACCAGGATTACAAGCCTCATCACTTTCGATAAACATAGTGATCTTGGACGCGTACTCTTCCTTTAATTCCTGAACATGTTCCAGGTCATAAGCAGATACTTTTAAAATGGGTTTTGAACCCTGATCAAGTTTCCTGAAGATGGGTGTTAATTTATTCGTTAAATTTTGACGGACTTTTTTATTCTTAACCGGAATTCCCAGGATCGTTTCTGAAATCTCAAATGCAAGATCCAGAATACCCGGTTCTATCATTTCTTGTCGTTGCCGCCATTCTTCGTGCCCTTTTTCAATGGCGGAACGAATTACTTCCAGTTTACCATCAATTTCATTCCGTGCAGCCTCCAGACCATCCGATCTGCCGGTTTCAAAACCAGCAGCAAATGCTTTTTCCTTTTCAGCCTGTAGTTTTATTTTCCATGATTGATCTCTTTCATTTAAGCGAGCCTCAAGTTCCTCAAAATCAACACCCGAAGCTTCCTCTTTCTCTTCAACTTCATTGAATATCATTTGGTAATTCAGGCGGGTTTGCCCGCCATCATACCATTTAACCTGATCGTTATTTAGAACTTTCTGGCTTCTCATATTATTCAACGATCTCTTCTTCGTCTATCTTACGTGTGGTAATTTGTCCGTCTTCTTCAAGTTCTTTGATCTTCTTGATGATACGTTGCTGTGCTTCTTTAACATCCTTCAACGGTACCGGGCCAAGAGCATCCATATCTTCACGCAGCATATCTGCAGCGCGATTCGACATGTTGCTTAGGAATTTGTCGGAAAGAGCCATTTCCACCCCTTTGAGCCCCATAACGAGATCGGTTTTCTCCATTTCGTTGATGATGAGCTGAACCGTTCGATCATCGAAATGCAGAATATCTTCGAACAAGAACATTTGTTCTTTAATATCGCTGGCCATTTGTTCATCTCTTTTGGTGATCTGATCAAGTACATGACGTTCAACGGTGATCTCAGCTCCGTTAAGGATCTGCGCTACAATATTAGTACCACTTTTCACTCGATCTCCCATCGTATCCATTCCTCCCATATGCTCTTTTATCACTTCCTCGATCTCTTCAATAACCTCTGCGGAGATCTTGTCCATAGAAGCGAGGCGATATACGATCTCTGTTTGCATTTCCGTATCAAGTAAACCAAGTATTTCTGCTGATTTTTCAACTTCAAGCTGGGAAAATATCAAAGCGGCAACCTGTGGATGTTCGTTAGAAATAAAATTGGCAATTTGAGAGATCTTGGTTTCCTGGAACTCATCAAATACCGTACTTCCTGATTGAGCTTTCAACTTTTTCAAGATCTTATCGGCATCGGCTCCATTACCCAAATGCCCCAACAGCTCTTTCGCATAATCAAGTCCTCCTTTAATCATATGCTGTTTTACTTCCATCAGTTGGTAAAATTCATTAAGCACTTCATCTACAATACTTGACTTTACATCCTGAAGTTTTGCCACTTCAAGAGTGATCTTTTCAAGCTCAGTATCGCTCATCGACTTCATCATGGTTGAAGCCGATTGCATTCCAACACTCATCACAAGTACAGCGGCTTTCTGCACCCCTTCCAGATCTTCTATACTGTCAATGCTCTTCTTATTCTTTGTTGCTACAGCCATTATCTTTGTTTTATTGTTCTGAGGTCATCATTGCTCGAACTACCTGTGCTGCTTCAGCGGGCTTGAGTTCAACAAAGTTGACAATTTCTTCTTTACTATACTTTTTCTTGGGAAGTTGTTTTTGATTGCCTTCTCCCGGTAAGGTGCCTTGAGCGGTTTCTCCTTCTCCAAGAGCACCTTCTTCTTTATTTCCATCCAGAGCATTTTGTTGATCTGCTCCTTTAAGCTGGTCATCCGCCTTGAAATCACTTACCACTTTAAGATCTCCCTCGCCCATTTTCTTCCGGATGTTATTCAGAAGGAGTAGTACAACTAGAAACGTTATTCCTATCAATGACCATCTTAAAATATTGTTATAGGATGTTGGAGTGTTCAGGAAGTAATCAGCACCTCCCATAAACTCTTTATCAAAAAATTCGATCTGTTTTATACTCAATTGATCTCCGCGATCCTGACGCATCCCCAAAGCCAACATTACTACCTCACGAAATTCCTCAACTTCAGCCTCAGGATATGGTTCGTAGGTAACCTGGGGCTCCCCTTCAGGACCTTCCTGAGTTACTTTTTTATAGTTAAGGAGTACAGATGCGGTAACATGATCAACTTCACCTTGCGTCTTCTCAAAGACTTCTCGGGTTCGGTTTACTTCATAATTTCTTGTTTCAGAATTGGATGTGGTCTCACTGTTTGAAACAACAATAGCTCCACCTCTCTCCTCAGGTGGTAATCTTTGATCGATCGGTTGTGGCTCCGAGGCTTCATTGGCATCTGTTTGCTCCCTGGTCTCTTCTGAAATTATAGTTCTGCTATCCGGGTCTATTATGTCCGATTCCCTTAACAATCGATCAAAATCATGTGATACTGAAACCCGAAGAATACTATTTCCGGCACCAAGTACGCGATCAAGCATAGTCTGACCCCGATCGGTGAGATAGGCTTCTGTTTTCTGGCGAAGCTGCATTTGGGTTGATCCAAAACCAAATTCACTTTCATAATCGATCTCATCCGAAAGCCGGTTTCCTGCCTGATCTAATACCGTAACATTTCCAGCATCCAGGGATTCTACACTTCCTGCGATCAGAGCTGTAACACCCTCGATCTGATCTTCTGTTAATTTGCTTCCTCTTTCTATGTTGAGGATCACAGAAGCAGAAGCTTCTACTGACGCTTCTTCAAAAGGAGAACGTTCAGGAAGTACAAGATGAATTCTTGAAAACTCAACCTGCTGCAAACTGTTAATAGATCGTGCAAGCTCACCTTCCAGTGCCCTTTTCTTATTAACCTGCTGCATAAAATCGGTCATGCCAAGCGAATTGGTGTCAAAAAGTTCATAGCCTTTTACATCGGTTGCCGCACTTCCGCCCAAAGCAGCCAGCTGCATCCGCAACTCATATACCTTATCATCGGGTACATAAATAGTGCCGCCTTCTCTAAGTTCGTAGCTAACACCTTGTGCATTAAGCTCATCTACAATCTCCTGTGAAGCTGCAGGTTGTAAGCCACCAAACAATAATGCATGATCTGTTTTTTGAGACCAATAAAATATGGTAGCAACGATCGTAACAATCACCACCATCAAACCTATAAACATAACGCGCTGTGCGTTACTTAAAGGCCCAAAAAATTCCTGAAAAGATTCTAAATATTTTTCCATCAGTTAATGCCCTTATATTTGCATTCTGCTTAATTCCTGATAGGCTTCTATGCCTTTATTCCTCACTTCAACCATCAGCTGAAAGCTGAGTTGGGCCCGCTGCATAGATATCATCACGTCATGAACATTATCCGTTTTACCGGCTACATAATCTTGCATATTTTGTTCAGCGCCTTTCATGCTCTCATCAACTCCATTAACTGCCCGTGTAAGCATGTCTGCAAAAGAATCACCATTTTCGGGTGTTTCTATTTCAAAGTGACGGGGATTTAGCTCCGAGCTATTGGGAAGCTGTATACCTTGTAATTGTATTGGATCTACCATTGCTGCTCTGTGTTAAGGTCTTTGATTAAATTCTAGTGTCAATATTCATTCCGCGTGCAACCTGTTGCTGGTTCAGGTTACCATCCATGGAGTAGAAGTCTAGCGTAGACTTGCCGGTAAATTTTTCTTCGATCAGCGAAGACTCGTCTTTAGTTAGATTTGGCAATTCAGGAGCTTCGGCTGCTTTTCGTAAAGCACTTGGCTTTGAAAGCTGATTTAGTTGCTGAGTTTGTAAAGATTGAATACTGTTCATTGTTTAAATCTCCATCGATCGTTTAATAATTTCTTTTTCAGCTTCAATGCTGCTTAGATTTGCTTCATATAGACGATTGGCACTTACCATCGTCGCCATTTCTCTAACCAGATCTATATCCGGATAACGCACCATGCCATTCTCATCGGCATCAGGGTGATTGGGATCAAATTCATACCGGAAACTTTCCGTCTCTTCAACGGCAAACTGCGGCCCTAATCCCTGAAGCTTATCTCCGTTCCCATTTATATCATTCAGAGGCCCGCGAAATGGTTCTAAATGACGTGCATCTGTTCTTTTTACAGCCCCTAAAGTCTCCCCAAGAACTTTTACGAAATTTTGTTGAGTTGGGGCTTCAGTTCGCACCGTTTGTGGCCGATAAATATTATCAGAACCCTTTGGTGCGGTTGTTTGAGCATTGGCAATATTCCGTGAAGCCACGGCTAGTCGCTCACGCTGAACGGCAAGTCCCTGAGATGCTGTTTGAAAGGTGGATGAAATTCTATCTGGAAGCATAGTTTAGCTACTTAAATTATCGGTTAACTCCGGTGATACCATTTTTGAGCATAGTGAAATGATGACGAAGTGATCGGGTAACCAACTGTACCCGTATCTGGGTATCGGCCATCTCGATCATTTCATCTTCCAATAAAACATTGTCATTTGTTTTCAGAATAGAGGAGTTAACATCTTTCATTCCTGTTACACCCTTACTGTTCTGAGCCTTTTGAAGCTCTTGCTCGAATTGAACTTCGTGGCGTTTATAGCCCGGAGTATCGGCATTAGCGATATTTGAGGCCGTCATTTTCTGGCGAAGAGCATATGCGTCCATAGCTTTTCCCAACATTTGACTGTGACTACTATCAATAAACTTCATTGAATTATTCCGTTCGGTTGTTTTGACGTGTGTCAGCTCTTGTGCAATAGCTGTGCCATATAGCTTTATTTTTCAAATTGAGCTGCTATATCATATTTAAACGGAACATCAGGTTCAGGAAAAGTGCATAAATGACCGTTGGGAGGTAATTTTTTCCTCTTAAAAGGATATTTTTACTGATTACTTAACAAAGGCTAACATTTGTTGATAACATGGGTAGAGACAACCTAAATTTAACAAAGAAGCATTAGTGCATTTAAGCCTGAGTATGTTTAACATCATGAAATTGCTTTCTAACCATTTATGACAGTTTTAAAACAATATATAGACGGCGTATCAAACCCTGTTTTTATTACCGACAGGTCTTATAAGATCCTTCTGCATTCAAATCCACCGGCAAAAAATGAGTTGAATTCTGATACAAATACCAAACTTGTATTGGATGAGCACATCAAATTATTGCATCAAAGATCAGGTGCAGTGTATGTAGAATTAAATCATAAATGGTATCAGGCTGCTACACAAGACATTGAACTGGAGGATAAATCAGTTAAGATTCTGGAACTCCGAAAGATAGAAGGGATACCCGATAACGAAACGCTGGATAGTTGGAAAAGCATGATCGCCGTAATGCTTCATCGTTTACGATCTCCCTTGACTGGTATAAACGGGTATCTGGATATGCTCGAGGATGAAAATAAAGACGAGCAGCTAAACAAACGGTTTGAAGCTATTCATAAAGGGTTCAATAATATTTATGACCTGATGGATGAATTGGAAATACTATATAATATTCCTACCGGGTTTGATGATTCTAAATTTATAGAAGTAGAGTTAGAAGCATTCATCGAACGGCTTATTATAAATTATGAACCGGAGTTGAGAGAGCGGATAACTATTAATTTAGAACAAAACATCACTATTAACACAAACCCGGAATGGCTCAAGAATATCATATCTATCTTACTTGATAATGCTCTGCAGCATTCTGAAAGCTCAGTCAAACTAATCTACTCTCTCGATAATAACGGACAGATCACGGTTCAAAACGAGGGTAGCCTTCCCCTGAAAATAAGTAATAAGATTTATCACCCCTTTGTAACAACCAGGGCGACCAATCTTGGAATCGGGCTTACCAAAGCAATCTTATATGTTCAGCAAATCGGAGGTATTATTTTCCACAGCGATGATAATAATTCCGTTTCATTCACCCTTCAGCTTCCGCTTCTCAACTAAATACTTAGTAGCAATTAAGGAATCAGACCTTAAGATAATGTGAATTCGAGATAAGGTCTCTGGAGTTATCATCCTTATAGATATCATGTAATTCATTGACAAATAGAGACAGATGAGTAGGGGAAAAATATCAACTCCAGTTTTTCTTTTTGACTGAAGTGAAATCTAACAAGATAAAACAGAATTGCCCTCACAAGCTCTTTAGATTTCTTAGCTTCGTTTCGTTCGTTCTCACTCACTACACTACATTCGAAATGACAAACAGGAAGAATGGTACCTAAAACCAAAGAACTGGAAATGTCATCGAATTATCTAACTTCTACAAAGGCGGCAAAGGGCTAATTATATATCGAACTCACGTTAAGATAAAAACCTGAAGAGACCAATCGGTAGCAAGCGAAGAAAAGCTTGTTGGGATGAAAAAAAGATTCAGGGATTGAGTAATCTCATTGGAACGCTTAATTTTGATATCTTTTCATCCAAACTCCAGGTAAAAATGATCCTTAATTTATACACATCACAGGAAAAGTAAAAGTAGCCCGGATGAATGATCAGAACAATTCATTTTCAGCCATATTCCAGGAATTAGAACAAGAAGAATGAACTCCTAAATAAAGCTCAGGGGATATCTGACAAATTACCGTTGCATATCCCATTGGTATCTTCCATTTCAAAATGAAAGAAGAAATTAGTGCCGTATTGATCCGACTCATAACTGAAATACCCATCAAGTTGATTTACCAGTGAATTCAGTAATTCATAGCCGGTAGTACTTTTTCGTTGACCCAGCGTCTGGTAATCCTGCGGCATCCCTCTTCCACTATCGCTAACTGAGATAAATACCAACGTGCCTCTTTTATACAATTTAATTTCGATTAGGCCATCTTCTCCACAGTCAAAGGCATGCTTATAAGCATTTGAAATAACTTCATAAATAATCAGTGTACTTGGATGCGCCTGGTTGATGTTCATCTTAACCTTTTCCAGATTCCATTTAAGCTTTATGCGGCTCTTCTTTTTATACATCCCTGATACATACTGAACCACTTTCTCGATGACAGAATCAAATCGTATTCGTTTTAGGCTATTAGATTCATATAAAAGTTCATGCATTGAAGACATCGCCTTGATGCGTCCTGCACTCGAAAACAATTTATCCTGAATAGTCTCATCCTCTTCGTTGAATGCCTGCAACTGCATCAATCCTGATACCACTGCCAGATTATTCTTAACACGGTGATGCAATTCTGAAAGAAGTACATTTTTTTCTTCCAGTGCCTTTTTAAGTTCTTCCTGAGTCTCACGGAAAGGCGTTATATCCTGACCCACAATTATAAAATTAGTGATCAGACCCATCTCATTCTCAACCGGTGAAACCGAAGCTGAAAAAATAAATTTTCCGCCATTTTTATTTCGTTTAATAAGTTCCCCTTTCCATGTTGTCCCTTTCAGAATCGCTTCCTGAAGCTCATAGAATTTATCAATAGAAGTAATATCAGAGCTTAAGAAACCCGGCCCCCTGCCCAATATTTCTTTACGAGTGTAACCTACTGTTTTAAGGAACACAGGATTTGCGTACTCAAATTCACCCCAGCGATCTGTAATGATGATCATGGCCGGACTGAGTTCAAGAATCTTAGCAAATTTCTTGTCGGTAAGATTTAGATTTTCTGAATTCTTGCCACTCTTAGTACGTTCATCAAACAAAGATTTCATCACGTTGAGCGGCAATGATATATCGTGCATATCGCTCCAGTTTTCAAAGTGATCCGGTCCGATCTTCAGACTTTTACCATCGGCATTATTCATTCCCCAATATTGTGAGCTGTTCGCTTGCGTATTGATCCGCTTTTTCCATTTTAAAAAGTCATCCGCATTTCCCTGCTCTTCCTTGGATAATGAATCTTTCACAACTTTTCCTCACTTATTGGTTAATATTTAATCTTCGAAATACTTACTTAGAAGCAGATGCCCATCAGTTCATGAATAAACTGTCGGCCGGTTTCCCATTTCTGATATGTCCATTGGACGAACTATGTCCATTTTTAGACTTTCCGTTTCCATTATATCCCGAATTTTGGTATCCATTTGGACGAATGGTGTTTGAAACGGGGCCTCTTTCATCAACTTCACCGATAAGTGCCATCAGGTTGTGAACGATGTTCTTCATTTCAGAAGCCTGGGAAGAAAGTTCTTCGGCGGCACTGGCCGATTCTTCGGCAGAAGATGCATTGGATTGAACCACTTCATCAATTTCTGACATTACGCTGTTAAGCTGTTCAATTCCTGTAGCCTGCTCTTTTGACGCTGCAGAGATCTCTACCACCATCGTGCTTACGCTGCTAATACTGTCCTCGATCATCTTCAGGT
Organism: Gracilimonas sp.; assembly: GCA_040904925.1. Taxonomy (GTDB): domain Bacteria; phylum Bacteroidota; class Rhodothermia; order Balneolales; family Balneolaceae; genus Gracilimonas. The sequence continues at coordinate 36,575 of JBBDSP010000028.1, forward strand.
TTTCAGAAACCTCTTTGGCTACATTTGCACCCCGGTCTGAACTTTCCTGGGAGCGCTGAATCAATTCAGACGTGTTCTGGGCAGCTTCGGCACTTCGTTGTGCAAGATTACGTACTTCCTCGGCTACTACAGCAAATCCTTTTCCGGCCTCACCGGCACGCGCTGCTTCAACCGCAGCGTTTAATGCTAATAAGTTGGTCTGGAAAGCAATGTCATCAATCGTTTTGATGATCTTGGAAGTCTCCTCTGATGAGTCTTTGATCTCATCCATAGCGGTAGTCATTCGCTCCATGGCGGCAACACCATTTTGCACCAGCGGCTGAGATTCTTTCATTGCCATTTCAGCCTGATTTGAGTTTTCAGCAGACTGTTTGGTCTGTGAAGACATCTCTTCCAATGAAGAAGTAGTCTCTTGCAAGTTAGCGGCCTGCTGGCTGGTACTTTCAGCCAACGACTGACTTGAAGATGAGACTTCGGTAGAAGCGGCCTGAACCTGATCACTTGCACTGTTCAAGGTTTTGATTACAGAAAGCAGGTTTTTACCAATTGAATTTTTAATGAATAACCCAAATAATAATGCCCCGAAAAAACCCGATATAGATACAATGCTTATGATCCATGTATAATTTTTTACCGTGGCTATTGTTTCAACAGCCAGGTCGCGAGCTCCATTTTCAGCTGCTTCATTTATCTCTGCCGAAATAACCAGTAAATTGTTGTATTGCTGCAGAGCCATTTCTTGTGTCTCGGATAATCTGGTACTCGTCTCATTCATTTCAGCTGAAGTGGAAGCGTTATCAAGATCAAGGTTTGCGTTGTGATAACCTATCAGGTTTTCTTCGTAACGGTCAATGGCTCTGATAAGATTACCGAGCTCGGCTTCCAATACAGGCAGTTCATATATCTCAGTATATTCTACCAATTCCTGATATTCTCCTCGAATTTTCTCAAACCTGCCTAACGCTGCTTCAATATACTCCTCATTACTGGTATTGCTATATTGAAGCTGTTCATAGCCGGCATTCCGAACAGCGATCTCCAATGCCGCTGCAGATCCCCATTCTGATAGATACACTTCTGAAATATCCTCAGCATAGGTATCAATTTTAGTTAGACTAAAAATAGAAATAGCCCCAACTATCAGTGTCACCGCAGCTCCAGCAATGGTCAGGAATAATATTCTTTGTCCAATAGTCTTATTATTCTTACCAACAGACCCTTTTTCACTATCTAGTTTAGACAAAAATTTCTCTTTGATTGACATAGCATTCTATATTTGGATATTGTTGTTTTAAACTGGTTTTGAAATCTTAGTAATTACTTAGAATAATTCCTGATTAATCTGTGAGATTGCATTTTTTTTGTTATCGGTTAGAATAACTTTCACTTAAATTTTATTAAATGCTTATCTATACTTTCGTAAAAACCCTGAATTTTAAAGGGTTTAACCCTTATTTTTATCTTCAAAAATTTTCCTGATCCTGTCTTTCAATAGAATGTGAGTAAGTGGTTTATGCACGAAGCCCATTCCTTTTCGCATAAGCGCATCTACACGCTCCTCATCGTTATCAGTGGATACAACGATGGCAGGTATATTTGAAAATTCGGGGTGATCGTAGGTGTAATCGAGCATTTCCATTCCATCCATTACCGGCATATAAATATCGACCAGCATAAGATGTACCTCTTCTTTCTCCAGCACCTCAATACCCACTTTCCCATTCTCGGCTTCAAAAATTTCACCGACTTCTACACCAAGTTCAGCCGATAATATTGTACTTCTAAGTACAACCCGCATTGCAGCATCATCTTCCACTATCAATACATTAATCTTCATGGTCAGGAGATTTATTAATTAGTACTATGAGTTAGATTTAAAGAAATATGGCAATCATCAGTGCCATTACTGAAAAAGCTACTGCTACTGTCGAGGTAAATAAAAAACTATCCGTCTGCTTTTTCTCTGTTTTCAGATCGGCAAGTACCGATGCAACAAGCGGGTAATTCACGCTTAATCCCTCAAATTTATCGGTGATAAAAAAGGTGGTTACATTCCCTTTGTCATCTTTATAGCTATATTTTTTATTGAAGTGATAGAATATGCGTCCAAAGATCATGTCTTCCTCGATACCACAGGCATCCGCCACATCTTTTACGTTGATGGGAACACGAATACGTGCAATACGGTCAGGGTCCTCTGTTGCATATTTACGGAAGGAATCGTAATACCTATCATACAATTCCTCCATAATTTCAAGATCTGTGGGTATTCTACTCATGTAATTCTCCGTTAATCAAACAAATAACTGATGATGGGGAAGGTTTTATACTTCCCCTTGTTTTTTCACCATATCTATTCTCAGAAGTCTTCGAAACCGCCTTCATCCTCGTCGAATGGAATCAATTCGTAGGCTTCTTTCTTCTTCTTTTGGGATGCACCGTTTTGCCCGTTCTTCTGAGAACCACGGTTGTTTCCATTACCGTTATGATGATGGAATCCATTATTATGCTGCTCTTTAAATCCCCCTTCATCTTTTTGGGTGAAAGTTTCAAAATATTGCTCCTTTCCCTTTTTGATGGCTGCTTTTGTACCGCCAACCAAACGTTGAAGTTCTTCTACAATAGCATTCATTTCTGCAGCCTGAGAAGATAATTCCTCTGCCGCACTGGCTGATTCCTCCGAACTCGAGGCATTGCCCTGTACCGTCTTATCCATTTCATGCATTACAGAACTCATTTCTTCGATTCCGGTACGCTGTTCTTTAGCTGCAGCGGCTATCTCAACAACCAATGTACTTACACTTTGTACACTTTCTTCGATCTTCTGAAGATTATTTGAAACTTCTTCAGCTACTGAAGCACCGCGCTCTGAACTTTCCTGTGAGCTCTCGATCAGATCTGAGGTATTCTTAGCTGCCTCTGCACTTCGCTGAGCAAGATTTCTAACCTCCTCAGCCACAACGGCAAAGCCTTTACCGGCTTCTCCGGCGCGGGCTGCCTCAACAGCCGCATTAAGAGCCAATAAGTTGGTTTGAAAAGCTATATCGTCGATGGTCTTGATGATCTTAGAAGTTTCAAGAGAAGACTCCTTGATCTCAGCCATTGCTTTGTTCATACGCTGCATAGCTTCTACCCCTTGCTTCACTCTGGGTTCAGCTTCCTTCATCGCATGCTCAGCTTCACTGGCATTACCAGCTGTTTGCTTGGTTTGCGAAGAGATCTCTTCCAAAGAAGAGGTAGTTTGCTGTAAACTTGCAGCCTGCTCACTTGAACTTTCAGCCAGAGTTTGACTCGAACCGCTAAGTTGATCAGAAGAAACATTAACCTGCTCCGCCCCGCCCGAGAGGCGTTCTATAATATTTTGTAGTACGGTACTTACATTTCGTCCAAGTGCAATTCCTAATATAAGTGAAATTAATACAGCCACAATTACTCCCCCCACAATAATGCGAATAAATTGTGTAGCTGTACCGTTAGTCAATTCAGCTTGTTCTCGGGTCCCTACTTCTGCAGCAACTGCTAATGCATTGGTATCTTCTAAAAGATCTGCATAAACAGCTAATTGCTTTTCATCAGCTTCTGCCTCTTTAGTTGATGCAACAAGCATTGCTTCAATTGCTACATCAGCATCATTTAAATTATCAAGTGCCGCTTGTACATTTTCTCTTCTCTGTTCCCCTTCAACAGTAGCCAGTACTTCTTCGACCTCACCGACTAAGGTTGTTATATTTAGATCAACTTCTTCGAATAAAATTATATCCCCAGTTTTTTCTGCTTTCCATAGATCACTAATATTTGAAAGAAAATCTTGTTTAATATTTTCAATGGCATCAATTTGAGAACGCAATCTTGTCGTTGTTTCTCCAGTATTGTTAGCAGCCAATTGATCTGACAAAACTGAATTTGCCGAACCTAAAAAATTATCCATTCCAGCAACCGTTAGATCTGCCTCAAGCTCTACTTCATCCCGTAGTGCTATAAGATTTTCAAAGCTTTCACTGTACTCTCTTGTAGCCTCCCTATAACTGTCTACAAATACACTTATATCGCCAATAGCTTCATCCAAAGCCGGTAAGTCTTCATCCTTGGCTAGCACTTGCAACTCTCCGACTATTCTTTCCGCTTCAGAAAACCTGACAGTTACACTTTCATAGTATGAGACATCTTCATTGATCTCATATTCCTGCATCGAATAACCGATCTCACGTATTTCTTCTTCAAAAACACTCGCTAATTCCGTTTCAGGAACATAAGCCGACGTCAACCTATCCGCGTACCCATTTATCCGGTTCATTGCAAAGATCGCCAATAATCCCAGAATTAGTGTAATTGCCGTACCCCCTAATGCCAGGGCCATGATCCTCTTTCCTATCGTCCACTTACCATTTGAGTCTCCTGATTCGGAGAAGTGTTGTAGTTTATTCTTGAATGTGTTCATTGCTCTATGATTTATTATTACCTGGCCTGAGTACCCAACTTTTCTGCCCAAACCAACAACTGCCTTACAGCAGGTTTTAGTTTCATTTCTTTAATTATCGACCGTATTCCGAAAGCCTTAAGAATTTTTTTTCAATAATCTTAAATATTGACTCACAATAAGTTAACAGCTATTATTTTACACTGAGTTCGAGATAAAAACTGTAGAAGCCAGCCAAGAAAATGAGCTATATTCATCCTTTTCAGACAGGAATCTAAACCTTCAACAAATTCAACCGTTGAATCTTATCAACCTTTCAGATTTCGGACATCCGCCATGAAATGACTCTGTATCTTTATAAATACCTATCCTTATCTCAAACTGTCATTATTTTGAAACATACTGAGCATATAAACCCTATTTTTACAAAGAAAAATCTTAACAAAAAAAAGCACTGCCGATCAAGACAGTGCTTTTGAATAATTATCAGGGTATTAAGTAAAACGTTAGTTCTGAAGCTTAAAATTAACCGGCGGGGTAAAATAGACTTTCACATTATGTGCGCCGAGGATAAATTTAACTTTTTTAGATCCTTCGATGGCAGCCTTTCCACATCCTGACCCTATATCTTTCAAGATCTCAGGAGATTTCACATTACCATTTTCATCTACAATAAACTTTATAAATACGCGGCCTTCCACATTATTCTGGCGCGCTCTATTTGGATAATTAATGTGTTTATATATTAAGTTTAAACCACTTTCAGCTTCAGGCATTTAATCCTTCTGCTCAGTGAGTTTTCAAAATTCTGAATTCAAAATCGAAGCTTTATGTAATAGTTGTTGAAATCGTTTAATGGCAATACAACCGATTGCTTAAATTTTACTGTTCTTCTTTATGTTTAGGCGCATCCACTTCTTCGGCAACCTCAAATACTACTTTGTGTACGTCAACGATCATTTTTACAGACTCTTTGACCTTACCGATTCCCGCCAGGTAATCGGAATTTGCAGCTACACCAAATGAAGGAACTTCTTCAATCTGAGCATCCATGATATCAGCTACTTCCGAAACTTTATCTACCAGTACACCCATCAGGTATTGCCTGTCTTGGACTACAATTACACAGGTTTCATCAGTGTCTTCAACCGCCTGCAAACCGAACCGCAATCTCAAATTCATTACCGGTACGATCTTCCCTCTCAGGTTTAAAACGCCCCGTATATACGATGGCATTTTCGGAACAGGAGTGATCGGCATAAGACCAATGATCTCTTGTACTTTCAGGATCTCAATAGCATATTCTTCTTCCCCGAGGAAAAAACTTAAAAATTTCCCTCCTTTCAGTTCTGTTCCGTTTTCCACGGCCTCTTTCTCTTTTACTAATGTTTCTTGCATGACTTTCTTGTTTATATGGTTTTTGACCGGGGGGCTTACCTGACCCCTTATGCTTCTTATCGGTCATTCTTATAATTTCTTAAATCTAAATTTGGGCTATAGTGGAATGAGCCGTGGCTGTGTATCGGCCACTGCTTAATCCTTAGTATGAAATTAGAAATCTCCAAAATCCATATCTTCAACAAGCAGCTTCTCGTTACTGCCTTTCTTAAACCCATTGTTTATGAATGTGCTTACAGACCTGGCTCCATTTCTCAGATCCGCTTTACTGCAATCTATTTATTGCAAATCAAAAGCTTATAGAAGCGATGATGATTACTAACTCTTTATATAGGCTTTGATATCATCTTGCCTATATTTTCTACTTTCTCGATACCTCATTGCCTGTTATCAATTTACTTCAGATGCTGAAGTATTGGTTTCATTCACACCACTTATCGGATGAACCTGGAAAAGCTTAAGGAGTTTATTGAAATTTTTTATACTAAATATTTTACTGTGCCACTCCCAAAACCGACAAGATCTTCTCCCGGAGTATTTCCGGAGTAAAAGGCTTATGTACAAAACCAGCATTGTGTTCATTGATAATCTCGATGCGTTGTTCGTTACTCTCAGTGGAAACTATCAGGACCGGGATCTCTCTTGTTTCCGGCTGTTTTTTGATCTCATCCAGCATTTCCATTCCGTCCATTACCGGCATATTTACATCAATAAAGAGAAGGTCCAGCCAATGATTTTCCAGCACCTCTAAACCCAATTTACCGTTTTCAGCCTCATGGATCTCACCGATGTCGAGGTTACTTTGTGCGATCGTTTTTTTGATCATACTTCGCATTACTGAGCTATCGTCTACTACTAAAATATTAATGGCCATGATTGATTATCCTCTCTTATGCCGTGGGCTGTTTAAGTTGTTTCTTCATATGATCTACGATGGCTCCGGCAATATTCTGCAATGGAAGGATTTCTTCCGCAGCTCCAAGTTTATTTGCTTCTTTTGGCATGCCATACACTACCGATGTCTTTTCATCCTGTGCAATGGTAAACGCTCCGCTGTGTTTCATATTCAATAATCCCTGGGCTCCGTCGGCTCCCATTCCTGTCAAAATCACTCCCATGGCATTCACCCCAACATGCTCGGCTATCGAATTGAACATAACATCCACACTGGGCCGCTGATGGTGAACCGGGGGTCCGCTTTTTATGCGTGCATAATATCGGGCACCGCTTTTCTCAATAAGCATATGATAATTTCCGGGGGCAATCAGCACTTTTCCGGTTTCCACCATATCACCGTCTTCTGCCTCTTTGATCTTCATCTGACACATCGTATCCAACCTGTCGGCAAAACTCTTGGTAAATACAGGCGGCATATGTTGCACGATCACAATACCGGGGAGGTTAGCAGGAAGACTTGGTAAAATTGCTTCTAAAGCACGAGTACCCCCCGTTGAAGACCCAATAGCGATCAGCTTGTTGGTGGTATGCACAAGCTTGAGGTTTTTATGCTTTTTTGCGACCGCCCCATGTTTAGGCGGTGTAACTGTTTGTTGCTTATCGAGCCGGGCAACAGATGCTGTTCTGACTGCTTTTATGATTTCCTTTGAAATATTCTGTGTGGAAAAGGCGGAACCGGGTTTACAGATCACATCCACGGCCCCCAGATGAAGTGCGTTTAGAGCATTCTGACTGTTTTTCGGAGTAAGTGAACTCACTACCACAACCGGCATAGGACGGTGTTTCATTAACTTTGCAAGAAAAGACAATCCGTCCATTCTGGGCATCTCAAGATCAAGTGTGATAACATCAGGTACAAGGTCAACGATCATTTCGCGGGCTATATATGGATTCATAGCCGTTCCAACCACTTTAATATCCGGCTGACGGTTAAGTTCGTCAGTTAAGAACTTCCGAACAAAAGCTGAATCGTCTACAATTAATACCTTTATCATGGAAGTGCCCCTTTAAGAGTAATAAATGGTTATGTCAGCAATACCCTCGTCAAGCAATATCTGGAGTTTATCACTCCTCATTCCTTGGAACAGCTCATCGGTGTTTTCATCAGATTTCGCAATTCTTGGAGGGCGGATATAGCAGATATCATTATCTACAGCAAACATAGGTACCGTATTTCCGCAGATTATATTGGCGATCTCACAAAGAGCACCTTCCTTATCTTCATCACTTGCAGCTTCAACACCAAGCATATTTGCAGCAATGGCATTCAACAAATGTCCGGATGGTGATATTACCATTCCTCCTTTTGCAGCACCTTCGAAATGAACTACTGAACGCACACTGCCATCCGGTTTTTCAAAATCTTCAGCCTCTTCAATTTCCCATTCTTCAAGGGGAAACATATAGCAAGTAACCTCAAATATATTGATTGCTATATCCTGTATTTTATTAACCTGTGCTTCCTTCATAACTTCTATTTTTCATTCGCAATTACTTTGAAATGTGATCTTTGTGAGTTTCTTCACATCCCATATCTTTTTGAAATTCTTGCTGTTCCATGTTTAACTTAGATCTTTAGTTATTATCGCTCGTTTTTTAAGAACCTTTAATATTTTATCTCGTAACTCTTCAGGTGAAAAGGGTTTATGCACATATGCTTCCGTTAGCCCTGATATTACATCTACCCTGTTGTCATTGCTTTCTGCTGATACTGTGAGTATGGGAATTTTATCCAGCTTAGGGTCAACCCGCATTTGTCCGATCATTTCTGAACCACTCATCACAGGCATATTCAAGTCAGCAAACACCAGATCAAAGTCAATATTATTCATCCATTCAAGAGCCTCCTTACCATCGCCTGCATCTATGATCCTATCCACTTCAAATTCACACATACCCAGTGTACGGCGTATAACAAGCCTCATTACCGGGCAATCATCTACTATTAAAATATTCAGTGGTTTCATGACTATATCCTCCGATCAAAATGCATTATTCAACGCTTTCGAGTTATCAGTTTGGGATGAAGTTGTATCAACATTTATGGGTTGTTTATTTATGGTTACCAGTCCATCACTGATATTCAGGGTCATAGTTCTCGAAATATTCCCCCCCACATCCTGTTTCGAGATCATAAATCCGTTCTTCCAGAGTAGTTTTCGCAATGTGGTGAAATTCCGCTGACCGATCTTGAAGTAATCATCGCCATCTCCTTTTTTCATACTGGCACCACCGGCAACTATGATCTCGAGTTTATCCTTTCTTGCACCCAGGTCATATAATTCATTAAGTAACAACTGGAAACCGGTATCCACATACATTGCAGGTCTTAACTGAGCTTTTTCAGGATCAGATTTGGAAAGGGGTAACATCACATGAACCATTCCTCCAACTTTTGCAGCAGAATCAAAAGCTGTGATACCCAGACAACTCCCTAAGGCATGCGTGATAATAAAATCTTCGGCATTCTTCGATACTTTAAAATCGCTGACTCCTACTACTTTTCTCATTTAACTATATTCTACTGTTTTTGATATACAGCTGGGGCTAACGTTTTAAAACCCTTGTTTTCTTTGGGCAATCCTTCTGAATGTCCCAGAAACAAATATCCTCCTGGTTCAAGAAGACCGTGAAATTTATTAATGATCTCATATTGGGTTTGGCGGTTAAAATAGATCATTACATTTCGGCACATGATCACATGAAAAGGACCTTTCATTGGCCAGGAGACATTTAAATTCAGCCTGCCGTAAGTGATCATATCTCTGATCTCTCTTGATATCTGATACTCTCCGTTGCCATTCGTGTTGAAGTATTTTTGCTTCACAAAATCAGGGACATCTCCCATTCTGGTGTCAGGATAAACGCCTTTTTTTGCAATGGACAGTATTTCTGTTGAAATATCCGTTGCTAGTATTTTTACGGATGACCAATTTGACTGCTTTTTATTTTCAAGTAATGTGATCGCTGTTGTTACCGGTTCTTCCCCAGATGAACACCCCGCTGACCACCATTTTACATTTCTACCCCTCATCTCAGGAAGTACCTTCGATTGTATGAATTCAAAATGTTTGACTTCCCGGAAAAAACTGGTCTTGTTGGTAGTGATCACATCTACAAAGGCTAAAAACTCTGCCCCTGTTTTATCTTCTTGCACATAGTTCAGATATTCAGAAAAACTACGCACACCTGTTTTACGGACTCTCTTCATCAACCGGCTTTGCACCAGGGCTTCTTTACCTTCATTGATGAAAATGCCACAGTAATTGTGAATCATTGCACGGACTTTCTGAAATTCTTCATCTGTCAGTTTAAGTCCGGATACTTGTTTTTGGCCTGGAGCTGATGTATTCATAAGATCTTTATTAATTATTAGGCAACTAATGCGACGGTGTCCAGGATCAATCCAACCTGGCCATCTCCCATAATAGCTCCACCGGATATATGATCCATCTTAGCCATCATGTTGATAGATTTACCAACCAGCTGCTGCTGGCCAATAACTTCATCTACCAATAAGGCATACCGTTTGTTGTTATTTTTTATAACCAGTAGTGTCCCTTCCAATAAACTCTCGACCGCACCATGGATCTCAAATAAGCGATGTAAACGAACAACCGGTACAGATTTTCCACGGAATGAAACTTGCTCAGAATCACCTAATACCGTGAATACATCTTTATTCTCTGCTCGAAAAGTCATATCAATATTTATAGTCGGAACTATAAATCGTTGCTCCCCAATTCGAACTACCATTCCGTCAGTAATAGCAAGGGTAAACGGCAATTCTATGGTTATGGTAGTTCCTTTTCCTAACACAGAAGTTACATCCACTTTGCCCTGAAGCTGCTCGATGGAACGGCGTACAACATCCATCCCAACCCCACGTCCTGAAAGATCTGTTACTTTCTCAGCAGAGGAGAAGCCGGGAAGGAAAATAAGATTGAATATCTCTTTCTCTGTCATTTTCTTGTCTGGATCAACAAGTCCTTTTTCAACCGCTTTTGCCAGAATCTTGTCTTTGTTGATGCCGCGGCCGTCATCCTGAATCTTGATAACCACTTTCCCACCTTCCTGAGAAGCAGATAATAAAATCCGGGCTGTTTCCTCCTTACCTGTTTTGGCCCGCTCATCAGGAGTTTCCACACCATGGTCCAGTGAGTTTCTGATCATGTGGATCAACGGCTCACTGATCACATCAACCATATTACGATCGATCTCAGTGTCTTCGCCTTCTGTTTCAAATTTAACCTGCTTAGCGGCTTTTCGGGAAAGGTCTCTCACCAAACGATTCATTTTGTGAAAGGTTGCCTTCATTGGCACCATGCGAAGAGTTAAACTTGTATCCTGCAGTTCTCTTAATATTTTTGTAGCGTGATTCACTTTCTTTTCAAGGTCAGAATCTTTACTAATGTTGCTGTCTTGTGCTACTACAGAGTGGGCTATCACAAGCTCGCCAACCATGTCTATCAGTCGATCAAGTCTGTTAACACTTACCCTGACTGATGATTCGGATTCAGATTTGGAGGTGTTTGCTTCCAACTCTTCGGCTTTTCCCGAATCAGAGTTCTCAGCTTCTACCTCTTCAGCTTCAATAGCGATCTTTTCCTCCAGCGCATCAAAAACCAAACGGGCTTTTGTATAGGCCTTTTCAGGGCTTACTGATTCTTCAGTTACTTCGTGAAGAGCCGTCATCATTCCATCAAACCGAAGCGGTGTTGGCAGCGGGTCTCCGCCTTTTGCATGTTCTACCACTGCCAGCATCTTGTTGATGATGTCAATGGATTCTAGTGAAATATCAGCGCAAGCCTGATCGAATTCAAGATCGCCTTCGCGAACCATACTCAGGAAAGTTTCCACCCAATGGGTGAATTCTGAAACCGGATCGAGTCCCATAAAAGCTGATGTTCCTTTAATGGTATGAAATGAACGGAAGATCGTATTGATCAACTCATCATCACCGGGTGATTCTTCCAGCTCCAGTAACGCACTTTCTGCCATTTGGATCAGGTCAGAACATTCGGTTACAAATTCACCAACCATTGCGATCTCAATATCTTCTGGAATGATGAAAACCTTATTTTTACCATCTGAAGAAGAAACAGCCTCATCCGTATCATCATCAGAAACTATTTCTTTTGAAACTTCTCCCTCAACTGAACCGTCCCAATCTTCATCAGATTGAATCTCGATTGCCTGTTCTGTTTTTTCGGAGACTTCTCTTAACCAGCCACCTTCATCTTCACTTCCTTCAATTGCTTTTTTAACAATGGAAAGTGCTTCATTTAATGGAGCACAAACTTCTTCAGACTGTGCGTCTATGACATACTCCAATATTTTTTCAAGATCTTTTTTCTTCTTTTCTGTAGCAGAAGCTTCCGATAGGGTCATGATAAAAGCTGCAAGCTCACTCAATAGCTCTTCCCCAGAGGGTTTATCAGCATTGGGCTTATTCTCCTGATTCGATTTTTCACCCTTTTCAGCTTCTTGTTCTTCAAGTTCTATTACCGTATCGGCAGACTCTGATCCGCCTTTGAGAGATTTTTCGAGGTCTTCGTAGGCCTTTTCAAACTCTTCAACCTTGATATTTCCGTCCTGTAGAATGTATTCCCTGATGGTGTTTACAGCCTGCATACTTGCAGATTTCACCATCATGAAATAATCATCTTTTTCGTATAGATGTTTCAATCCATCCCAGGAAAGGTTGATCAGTTTTTGAAGCTGGCCAAAATTTTGATCAAAATCCGCGATCACTTTTTCAAACCTTGCACCGGCTTCAGGAATGTTATCACGATCGGTTGGCCAGATGTCGGCCATCAGCCGGATGATGGATTCAAGTTCTTCGACTAACGCTTTGTTCTTATCACTCATAATTCTGTGCTTATCTTGATTTACTCATAGCCATATTAAGCAGGAAGTCGCCACATGTACTATTGAATTTCATTTTTACAGTGGGAGGTTTATTGGGCATAAACAGCGTAAGGTCGCTTCCCCGGGTTGCTGTTGGTAATGAGGATTGTCCTCTGAAACCAACTTTTTCAATATTAGCAGCCACATCCCCGGCCAGAATATTTGCAATTTCACCTACAAGATCGCCCATATCATCACTGTCAAAAGCGAGTTGTATTCCAAGAAAAGCTTCCGAAATTTTGAAAGCGGTTTCTTTTGGAATTGCCATCATTAGTGAAAATGTAAGGTCAGGATTAAAAACGGCAATATTGCCTATAATACCATTCAAAGATTCTTTTTTATCATCTTCGATCTCTATATACTCAGGTGGAGCACCACAGATGGATTCAAATGTGTTAATCACTGAATCTCGTACTATCGCACTGATCTCGGCCGGAATATGGTCTGCTTTCTTTAGTTCTTCTGTAATCATGATCTTGTTTTATTAAGAGTTTAGAATGTTGCTAAAGAAACTTTTCTTTTCACCTCCATCACCGGATCCACCAATGATGTTTCCGTCTTCATCGAAATAGTCGCTAATTGCTTTGTGCATTTTATCTGCTGTAAATGGTTTGGTGATATACTCATTGGCTCCACCTTCATTTAAAGCCTTGTCCACTTTACCCATCGACTTCTCCGCTGTAACCATAATAATGGGGATATCTTCATAGCCTTTGTCTCTAATGGCGCGGGCAAATTCAACACCGGTCATCTTTGGCATATTCCAATCCACAAAAAGGATATCGATATCGTCATTGAATTTTTCCAGGGCATCCTCTCCATCCATGGCTTCCTCATATTCAAACTCAGCCAGCATTAACTGGTCCAGTGCCCTTTTCACCTGGCTTCTCATGATCTTGGAATCATCTACAACAAGTGCTTTTATCTTACTCATGTTTTGCTCCGGTTTACCTTTGCAGTGATATCACTACCTCTGGTCTTTATTCGTATTAAATTGATATAATCTTATGATCAGACCTTAACAGTCTTAAAGCTGTTTGGATCACTTTTCCTTATTATCGGTTAATTGATAATTTCCTTAAGAATTTTTCTAAGATTAATTCCGGAATATCCATTCATAGCCGCTTTTCTTTGTTACCCATTCATTAATCGATTCTAATGTGTGCTATTTAAAACAGCTAAGTATACTTGGAGCGGTATTTGGGAAGTTTGATCTAATAAAATATAATGGGTATAGAGCGATATTTTACAGCATTCTTAGGGTTTGAGATATCCTCGTTCGGAAGCATCTGGGATTCCCGTACGTGTATCTCATTCCGAAAAGAGCATCACATTAATAACGAAGAGTATGCTTCGAATGAAATCGGTATTTTTCGTAAGCAGGTAAGTTCTTATGAAGCAATGAAGGGAACATCAGACGGGGTAAGTACGAAAAATTCTTCAGCCTCTTTTGATACTGCTTTTATTCAAGATGCTGTATTTAAAATGGTCGATAATACAGGGAAGGAAGCATTTGATAAGTGGACAAAATCGCCCCGGAATTTATTAGTAGAAAAGAGTAATACCAGCCTCGTCTCGAAAAGAGAAAAGACCTACCTGCAATATCAAAACAATACACAGTTAGGATCGCAGTTAGATTTCAGAGCTTGATAATTTCTTATTTTAAACGAGTGGCAGTGACAGACTTAACCTACCTGTTGAGTCTCCCATCATTTTAAAACTCAGATAACCCTCGATCTGATCAACTAACTTTCTGCTGGCGAGCAGTCCCTCATTCAAAGAACTATTTTTAATAGACTCATACTCATCTTTCTCATTTTTGCATCTCAATACAGCTCGTATATCACTAGCTTTTTGTTCAGATAAGCTAAAAGTGATCTCAAATTTTGCTTTACCTTCCTCTTCAGAAGAACGGAGTTCCGCCTGATCTCCCTTTGGAATACATTTGATGGCGTAGGATACCAACTTATACATGATAAGTTTAACGGTATATAGTGCCGTATGTACATGCAAGGGCTTTAAAGATGAGTTGAAATTTATTTTATTATTCGAAGGGTCAATCTGTGAACAAACGTTTTTCACTGCCCAATTTAGGTCAACCTCTAAAAAATCTTCTTCCGCCTCAAATTGCTCTTGCTCATACATGGCATTTAATTGCTGGAATATTTCATTTACCTCCGTAATTCCAAGCTCAATTTTTTTTCGATAGTGCTCTATCTGATCTACGCTGACATCCTGCTCAAGTGTCATATCTATAAGTTCAAGATAGCCGGAGATCGCACTTAGAGGAGACATAGCATTGTGCATATTTTGCTTTACAATACTTCTTTGGAGCTGCTGGATTTGAAGAAGCCGTGAAAGCTTATTCTGTTGCTTCCCATCTTTTTTACCAATTCCATTTAATGTAATAGGCACATGTATTGGGCCAACATTTTCAACATCTTTATCTGACATAATACTTTTCTGATAATTAAAAATACCAACGAATCTGTTATCCCCTACAACTACTATTATCAGTTTGTCGATACCCAAAAAGCCAAACTTTTATAAACAGTAAACTACTTTAGCAGGTGAATTTAAGTCGATATCAGCTTAACCATTTTTTTTAATCATTAAAAAATTTTAATGTTACGGTTTTTATAACAGATATATCTGCTTATATAGTGCTAAAACACTGTCGCTCAGTATATTTAAAAGTCCTAACGTTATTAGGGTATGTAAAAATATTCAAACTTCTTAATAATTCCTGAGAATTTTGTGCGGAAATGAGATTTAATTAATAGAGTTTTTTTTAAGCTTAAAGATATTTATCTAATGAGGGTCATATCAGAATAATTTCTCAAATCCTATAAAGAGTAACAGAAATTAAATTGGCTAAAAATTTCATCAGGGGACTTATCAATGGATAGATTACATCATCTATTATTTGCTGATTCTCTTAATTAAATATACTTCTGTAATTATTTAAAACAGACATGAAGACTAAAATCAGTAATTTACATTCAGGGATTTTTCGTTCTATGGTAGAAAAAAGCCTGAACGAGATATTTTTAATAGATCCGGATTCACTTCAATTTATTTATGGAAATCCTTCCATAGTAAAAAAGCTGGGATACACTTATGGTAATTTTCTTGAGCTAAATTTCCCCTCTATTGTAACTGCAGAACATCGCGAAAACGTACTCAAAATATTAGATCAACTGATTAACCGAAGGCAGCAGCAGATCTCTCTTCAAGTTGATTTTTTTAATTCTGATGAATACTTCTTTCCTGTTCATATTCAATTAGAATGGATCAAAAAAAACGGGGAGGAATATATACTCGGCATTTGTCAGGATCTAAGTCACCAGAAAAGAAACAAGGATCTTTTGGAGGAACAGAAAAAGAAAACAAGAAACCTTCAGTTGAGTAATAAATACAAGTCAGATTTTTATGCAAACCTAAGTCACGAGATGAGGACCACATTGAATTCCGTTTCTTTACTTAGTGAAATCTTGTATGAAAACCGATCTAAGAATCTCAAAAAATCACAGTTAAAGTACACCCAAACCATACACAATTCTACAAACAGCCTGCTTAAATTGCTAAATGAGGTATTGGATCTATCAAAAATAGAGTCTGGTAAAATGAGCATGCGGCCTGAGTTGTTGGAGGTCAAAGAATTTTGTAAAGAGTTAGAACGGCTATTTCAACCTGTAGCCAGGGAAAAAGGATTGCGATTTCAATTCATAGATGAAATTAAAGTCAGTCCTGCTTTTAATACTGATCGATTGCGGCTTGAACAGGTATTAAAAAATCTAATTTCAAATGCACTGAAATTTACTGTTGAAGGATATGTTAAACTTCGGTTATTTCACCCTGAAAATCAGAATAAATCGACTCAATCAACTATAGGATTTCAGGTGATTGACACAGGGGTTGGAATTCCTGATAATCAATTAGAAAATATTTTTGAGAGCTATATTCAGGCTGAGGGCAGCAAAACTTACAGTGACTTTGGAGGAACCGGATTAGGCCTCTCCATTTCGAAACAGATCGTTCAACTTTTAGGAGGAACTATTTCTGTGGAAAGCACACTTAAGAGTGGCAGTATTTTTACCATTGAAGTACCAATGGACAGTAGCGAAGCAATTCTAAGTAATGCCAAAGAAGGTAAGATCAAACTTACAACCACGCCTGCAATTGGTGATCGTATTGTACAAAAAGTAAAATCAAAACCTAAAAAACTCAATGGTACCGTACTTCTGATCGATGACAGTGAAACTCATAACATGGCTTTAAGTGAATTTCTAAACTTCAAGATCAAAAAGACGCTCACGGCAGAATCCGCTAAAAATGCATTTGAGATCCTGTCTTCACAAACGGTTCATTGTATTATACTTGATATGTACCTTCCTGATGCTAGCGGCAGAGAAGTACTGCAGAAACTTAAAAGTAATAAACGGTATTCATCCATTCCGGTCATCATCTATTCCGGCAAAAATTTCACTCAAGAAGAAGAGGAAGAACTCGGGAATCTTGCAGATGCCATTATTCAGAAAAATGTGATGAGCTATAAGGTGTTATTACCCAAAGTGATTGGTGTTCTGCAGAAAGTGATCTAATATTGAAGGTCAATATATTCGTAACTAACCGGAACATATTCCGGTAATACTCCAATTTCCATTCACTATATCAATTAATTAAATCCAGGCCTTCCGGGAGGAATAGGGATTCCCGGACCCGAATCTGAACTTCCTGTAGATAACAAGTAAGCTGAAGATGTGATGAGCGTTGCGCAGTTAATGAGAGAGCCTACGGGGCTGCTCATCCCTGCATGAAATTCCGGGTTCTGTTTTAATATGCCTGATAAAAGTGTAGACCCCGAGCACGGGAGGCCAGAAATAAAATGTAAAACCATGTGCTAACCCAATTATACCAATCTATATTATTAAAAATTAAAATTAATATTAATAACAACGTCTTATTGATTTATTTTACCAGCACTGAAGAGATTCATTAGCTAATATTACTATAAAGTATTAACCCCCGTATTAACTGTGCTTTATTAGCGATAAAATTAAGGCTCTCAAATTTTTTCCACTTCTCTGCCAGAATTCAGAAAAATTCAATTATGCAAAAACATGATAATGCTTGCCGGTTCGCCACTCGTTTTCGCTCTCCTGTTTTTTAAATATATCAACCATAAAATAATGGTCATGAATGCTTTAAGAGGAAGCTTAATTTAGATTTAATCCCGAATGGAGCATAATAGGATAAATACACGCCGATCATACTGTTGAAAAAATCTTTAATCAAAAATTTTCCCAGACTAAACCACTCTGCACTGAAAGTGCAGAGGTTTGATTTGGAGCTGAAAGTCCCGTTCTCTACATCAATATCACTTAAGTCATTCTGAGGGTACTCCCCAAGGATCTATGCAATTTAGGTCTCACTGTTTTTATATGCGAATGTACCATGTAGTGGCAATACCGATGTGAACACAAACTTATAAGCTCCTTAATAGGCAAGATCCTTCATTTCATTCAGGATGACTTTAGATACAGGGAATTGATTTTTTGGCAATACTAAAGTGCTGCACTCAAAGTGCAGGGTTTTAAACCTTGGGCTGGGACCAATAAAAAAGAGATGAAGCTGAATGCGCACATCTTACTTCCACTTCAAGGGGAGTCAGCTAAGAAATTGAATAGCAAATAGCCGTTTTTCATCCACCCAGCTCCTAATAGTTTCAAAGTACGGTTCAGTTAGTTGAGCAAACGATTCCAGAGAATATTTATGGGAATTCTCGGTATGTATACTTTCCCCTTTCTTGAAGTCAATTATCACATCTCCTATTGTCACAGTTTGGTCAGTATTGCTTACCAGGTGCATTTCGATACGACTTTTCTCTTCATTAAAAACTGCACGGTGCTCGAATTCACTGACATCAAAATCAGCTCCCAATTCTCTGTTTATTCTAGCAAGTATATTTTTGTTGAATGCAGCTGTAACCCCTTTTGAATCGTCATAGGCGGCAATCAACACTTCCGGATCTTTGATCAGATCGAAACCGATCAATAGCCCGCCGTCTGGGCCAACCAACTCCGAGATCAGTCCGATGAAGTCAGCTGCATGTTCTTTGGCAAAATTCCCGATCGTAGAGCCGGGAAAATAGGCAATCTTCCGTACACCTTCTGGAGTTTCGGGAAGGTCAAACGGTTTGGTATAATCTGCGGCAACCGGCAGGATATTCAGGTCAGGATATTCTTTCTGTAAATCCTTTGTAACAGCTTGCAAGAATTTCTCGGAAATATCGACCGGTACATAGGAATGAATATCTTCTAAATGATCGAGCAATAACCGGGTTTTCATGCTGCTTCCACTACCCAATTCAATCAGCTGAATCTGATTTCCTAACACTGAGGCAATCTCATCAATATTATTTTCCATGATCTCAAGCTCGGTGCGGGTCAGGTAATATTCATCCAGCTCGCAAATCTCTTCAAACAGCTCTGATCCCCGATTATCATAAAAATATTTACTCGGAAGGGTTTTGTTTGCTTTTTTCAGTCCGGTTATGACCTCCGCCGCCATATCTGTATTCAATTCCAATTCTTCTGCCGTCTTTTTCATATAGTTTTATAGATGATAATAAGGTTATTATCGAGCCAGTCTGATTCCCGTAAACTGCCACCGCTCATTGGTATGGAAGAAATTGCGGTACGTTTTTCTGAAGTGTAATTTTGAAGTTGCACAGGATCCGCCCCGTAGCACATACTGATTGCACATGAATTTGCCGTTGTACTCTCCCAAAGCGCCGGGCAGTGGCTTGTATCCGGGATAAGGAGCATACGAACTTTGGGTCCACTGCCACACCTCCCCGAACATTTGCTGTAATCCCTCTTCTTCTGTTTGCAAAGCAGCGGGGTGTAAATATCCCGCGTCCACAAAATTTCCTTCTACTTTCAGCGATTCAGTAGCCACCTCCCATTCCTGTTCGGTAGGTAAACGAAAACCTTTCCAGCGGGCATAGGCATCGGCCTCAAAATAACTGACATGAGCTACCGGTTCATTCGGATCGACTTTTTCCATTCCGCTTAGGGTAAACTGACACCATTCACCTTCTTTTCTCTGCCAATGCAATGGGGCTTGCCAACCTTCATCCCTGATCGTAGAAAATCCCTCATCCAGCCACCATTGGGGTTCTCCATAAGCACCGGATTCTATAAATTCAATGTATTCCCCATTTGTGACCAGCCGGTTTGCAAGCTCAAAGTCATGGATATAGGTTTTGTGCCGGGGAAATTCGTTGTCGTAGCCAAAACCATCCCCTTTATGACCTACTTCAAAAACGCCTTCCTTAAAAGAACTCCAGCTCAATTCCGGGATTGATTCTACTCTGGGTCGATCTACTTTTTTATAGGCAATATTCAATGGATTCTGGGCAAACATATATTTCAGATCCGTCATCAGCAGTTCCTGATGCTGCTGTTCATGGTGAATCCCGATCTCAATGATGGGAGCCCACTTTTTATACTGTTCCTCCGTAGCCGAACGGATCAGGTCTATCACATGCTCGTTGATGCTTTTCCGATATTCAAAAACCTGCTTTACCGTAGGACGCGAAATATTACCCCTTCTTGCCCGGCAGTGAGGAACTCCCGTCTGCAGGTAATAGGAATTGAACAAATAGCTGTATTGCGGATGAACAGGGTCATAATCCTTTACCTCCTTCTCCAACAAGAAAGTCTCAAAAAACCAGGTAGTATGAGCAAGGTGCCATTTAGCCGGACTTGCATTCTCGGTTACCTGTACTACATAATCTTCGATCTCAAGGGGCTCGGTAATTTTTTCCGTAAATGAACGAACCGTTTTAAAATGATCGATGAGATCATCCCTTTGCGAGTAAGCATTATCCTGAATAGGATCTGTTGGAGCAGTCAGTGTTTTCATTACATGAATATTTAGCTTTTAAAGTTAAGAGATGAGTCAGGTTAGGCTCATCTTACTTTATTAATAATTCCTATCGATATTTAGTTCAACACTTCTGTTATTATAAGTTATTCAAGACAATCAATATGTACTAAAATTGCTATATAAAAAAAGCCCTGATCCAGATGACCAGGGCTTTATGACTATTCAATCACAAGAGATCAAGCGGTTTCAAACTCGATCTTCTCGGGCTGAAAAGCCTCATCTAACGGAGTACTTGCCAGATGATTGGTGTAGTTACTGATGGTTTTCAGAGCAATAATCAAATTGATCTCCAGCAGGTTTTGCTTGGTGTATCCGGCATCCAAAAATTCTTGGATTTCAGATCCAGAAACATGTCCTCTTTCTTCAACGGCTTTGCGCGTATAATTTACCAGTGCATTCAATTTAGCATCCGGCAGCGGATCGCCATTTCGCACAGCGTTTACGGTGGCCTCATCCGTCTTCAACTGATTTTTTAAAATGGTTGAGTGTATTGCTGAGCAGTAGTGACATTCATTTTCGATACTAACGGCTAGGATTGCTAGCTGTTGCTCTTTTGGGGTGAAGCTTGTTTTACCGACAATTTCATCCAGCTTTAGATAGCCTTCAAGTACGGCAGGAGCTTCGGCAAATTCCCCTAGCAAATTGGGAACAAACCCAAATTTCTCTTTGGTTCCTTTTAAAAATGGTTTAGCGTCTTCGGGTGCGTTTTCGGCGTTATAAATAGTAAAGTCCATAGTAGTGTACCTATTTAATATTAATGGTTTATTTAATTAGAAATAATACACTTTATAGATGCACTGAAGATCGAATCTATTACCAACTTTTATTTAATAAGAGTTGATGAGTGGAATAGAATTTGTCTATTAGGTGAAAATTTTTATTTACTCGTAGCCTAGCCCTTTTCTACTTTTATATCATGCAGAATATTAAATCTGCGAAACTTCGCGCCTTACTCAGCGGAAATCTGCGTAAAACCCTCGCTTAATCAATTCTTTTTTTTAAATCTTTCTTCATGCAGAGGGCGCCGATGAATCGCTGAGTTGCGCTGACCAATAGCTTTTTAACGGGGCACTCTTAGTTAGATCAGGAGTACTCTTTGAGTTCTTTCATG
This sequence comes from Gracilimonas sp., assembly GCA_040904925.1. Classification (GTDB taxonomy): domain Bacteria; phylum Bacteroidota; class Rhodothermia; order Balneolales; family Balneolaceae; genus Gracilimonas. Next base: position 58,324 of record JBBDSP010000028.1, read on the forward strand.
GCATCGAGCAGAGCCTGATATTCCTCTCGGCATTCATGGCAATTATCGAGGTGCTCTCTTACCAAGGGCATCGCTTTTTCAGGTGATTTCCCCAGCAGTTCCATCTCTGCAAACTCGTTTAGTTCATCAAAACAATCATCACAGCCGATCTCAGCTTCGTGGGTAACAGGAATTTTACTAAGTAATTTTTTAAGTACGTCTTTGTTCAATTTCATGATATCATTCTAAATCTTTCATATTGATGCGGTGATTGTCCTTCATCTTACATCTGCTCCAAAATTTCTTGGGGATCCATACCTTCCACTTCCATTCTGTTTTTTAGTTTAAGCCGTGCATCATGAACCAATTTATATATCGCATTCCTGTTACTATCCATCATCTCAGAAACTAACGTCATTGGCACCTGATCGATCATTAACAACTGAAGAACTTTTTGCTGTTTCTCTGTGAGTTCCTCTTCCATGATCTTCATTACTTGCTGCACTATCATCGATTCATGGGTGATCCGGTCAGGACCGGGCTGGTCATGTTCAATTTCAACGGCTTCTTTGTCATCAGGATCAAACTGACTGTGCTGTTCAAGCGATATATCTTTGTAGCGTTTTTTTCGAAGTTCTGAATAAGCCTCCCGAACGGATATTTTCATTGCCCAGGTGGTAAATTTACTATCTCCTCGAAATGTATCGTACTTATCCAAAATCTTGAGTATGGAATCCTGTGCAATATCTTCTACAAAATCATCAAGATCGCGCTGTACATATTTATAAAGGGACGCTTTGAGACCTTTTATCAAATGTCCGCGAAGCTGTTCGATTGCTTGAGCATCAGGTGGGGGTTTCAGCCCATTTATCCATTCCTCGTTGGTTGAGTAAGAATTTTGTTGACTGCCTCGTCTTTTAAACCAGTTGATCATGTAACAAAGGGTATGGCTTTATGATATTATTAAATCTCAACTGAAAGTATTACAGCCTTTGTTAATTCCCAAATTCCATTCCTTTATAAATATCTCTCAACCCAGGCCCCGGCTACTTTTCCAACATACAGAGCATCCTCTTCACGGGTAAGCAGGTGATCAGCATCATCTAGTGAAATATAGCTTTTGGGATGTTTAGCTAAATTATAGATATGAGCTGCATTTTCAATCCCCACCGTATCATCCACGGGTGAATGAAAGATCAACAGCGCCTTATCAAGATTAGCTATGATGTCATCCATATTCTGTTCATTCAGATCATCCAGAAACTGCTTTTTAATCGTAAAAATCCTTCCTGCAAGCTGTACCCTTGCTTCGCCTTTCTCATTGATCTCCTTTTTCTTATCCAGCAAAAGATGGCTTACATGTTGTGGACTGCAAGGAGCTCCTATTGTCGCTACGGCTTCTACCGAATCCATGAACTTTGCTGCCTGAAGTACTGCGGCTCCACCCAAAGAATGCCCGATAAGCATTACGGGTGGCAATAGTTCATGGCGCATGAATTCAGCTGCCTTAACCAGATCTTCTACATTCGAGGAAAAATTAGTATCGGCAAAGTCCCCCTCACTTTCTCCGAGTCCGGTAAAATCAAACCGTAAAACGCCCATCCCTTGTTCGGTCAGCGCCTGACTGATTCTTCCAACGGCCTTCAGATTTTTACTGCATGTAAAACAATGGGCGAAAAGAGCCATTCCTTTTGAAATCCCTTCTTCAGGCTCATCGATACGGGCAGATAATTTTTCACCTTTACTTCCTTCAAATGTTACTTTCTTGTTTTTCATATGCTATTAATCATTTATGATGTGAATCTTTCTTCTCGCAGATTTACGCAGATGAATCACAGTGTTACGCAGACCCCTAATCCTCCGCGAAAATCAGCGCCAAACTCTCCGGAACTCCGCGTAAAACCCTCAGCCTTATTCCACATCTCCGCCTGTTCAAGCATCTTTTTTCTCGAAGATTATCGTTCTAAAACTATACTAACAATTTCCCAATTAACTGTTATTTCGAATATGTTTTAACTATCTGTATTCCGGATTTTCAAAATTCCATCGTGTGCCGTCGTCCCATTCCTTTCTGGAATTTCCGTAGTCCGGATATCCACCTTGTTCTTTCAGCATCCCGGCCAGATGCAACAGGTTATAGGTCATAAAAGTGGTGTTTCTTTTTGTGAATTCATTATCGAATCCCACTGGTTTCTCATCTATTATATCTCCATAGCTAGGGCCTGGCCCTGCTTCGCCGATCCAGCCGGCATCAGCCTGCGGGGGAATACTGTAGCCTACATGTTGCAAGGCATACAAGATCTCCATCGCACAATGTTTGATCCCGTCTTCATTTCCGGTAACTAGACAGCCTCCCGCTTTACCATAAAATTTATACTGCCCTTTATCATTTTGAAGACCACTCATGGCATATAACCTTTCTATCAGTTTCGTAGCCACTGAAGATTTTTCTCCCAGCCAGATCGGAGTTCCAATGATCAGCACATCGGCTGCATCTACTTTCTTCCACAGCTCCGGCCAGTCATCTTTTTTGGCACCATACTCGGTCATGTCAGGATATACCCCATAAGCAACATTATGGTCCACAAGACGAATGCATTCAGCCTCTACCCCTTCTTTTTCCATGATATTCATCGACACATCTATTAAGGTTCTTGTGTGACTCTTCTGTGGTGACTGTTTAAGAGTACAGTTTATAAACAAGGCTTTTAAGCCTGAAAAATTCGGCTTTTGTGTTGACATATTTTTATTTGATTGATTTCATTATCTCTTAAAACAGATGATACATCACATCTCAATCTTACCAAATCTTTTTTATTAGTAAGAAAAGTAAGAGTTCTTTAATTCGAAACATCTACTTACCTCAACTAATAAATAAATCACAATTATGAGCCTTCAATTATTTAAGACCACTTTATTCGCTATCGCAGCATTTCTGTTTATCAATGCTTGTTCACAGGGACAAGAAAAGTCACCAAACACTCAAGCAAACTTAGAAAAAGCCCCAAATTTTGAAGTAACCACCATTTCCGGAGATACTATAAGCCTGGAAGAATCACTGACTGAGGGCAAACCCGTGGTCATTTACTTCACCGCCTCCTGGTGCCCTGTTTGTGCTCAAAACTGGCCGGCATTGTCTGAGGTCTATCCGGAATATGAAGACAAACTTACCTTGGTAGCCATCGGCATCGATCCTACTGATGATGAGGAAACCATGAGAAAGTTATCTGAAGAAAAAGGTTTTACTTTTCCTGTCACAAGAGGACTCCCCGATATCATGCTCGATTATGGTGTTGACAGTCAGGCCACTACCGTTGGTGTAGACAAGGATGGAAATATCGCCTTCCAAAAAAACAAATTGGCCCTCAGCGCAGATGAATACCGTGCGTTATTTGATGAGTTGGTCAATTAGTTATTCGTTAATACTCAAATGGTCATTCAGCTAACTATTAACGAATAACGATTAACCAACCATGGAATTCATTTACTTTTCTTTCCTGCAGGGAGTAGTAGCCTTTTTTGCCCCTTGCGCGGTAGCCCTCCTTCCGGGATATATCGTTGCTTACATTTCACGCAGTACTGAAAACGATCCTGATACATACCTCAAACTGCGCCGGGGACTTAAACTCGCCTTCCTAAGTATTTTGGGAATCTTGGTAATTTACTCCATTGCCGGAGTCCTGATCGTTTTGGCAAGTCAGGTGCTTAAAGCCTACATGAAGTGGGTAACCATTGGGATGGGGGGAATCCTGATCGTTTTAGGAGGTTTGATGGTAGCCGGAAAAAACATCCCTTTTTCTGTGAATGTGAATCATGCCAGCAGTAAGTCTGAGGCATGGGAGGCTTTTGTATTTGGGATCGCCTATGCCATTGGCGCACTGGGCTGCCTTTTCCCTCTTTTCCTGGTGGTGGCTACACAGGCACTGGCAGCACCCTCCATTTTATTAGGAGGCAGTTACTTCTTTGCCTACTTCCTGGGCATCAGTTTAATGATGATCACGGCTATACTTCTTTCTACATTTGCCAAAGATCTCTTCATAAAGTATCTCCGAAAAATTCTGCCCCATATGGAAATGATCACCGGATTTTTGCTGATCCTTGCCGGAGCTTATGTGATCTATTATCAGATGATCCTTATTTGATTCCCAAAAATAGCCATGGTCGGCGATGTTGCCGCTATGATGGAAATGCCCTGAACAAGAAAATAGAATCTGAATAATTTGTATCCCGATAAATCCATAAAGATCAAAGGGGAAGGCTTGATATAGCTTTCCCTTTTTTGTTAATTCAGAGATATAGTGGATAAAATGACGAGCTGATTATCGATAGAATAGTTCATAAAACAAAAAAAGCCAACCAACTTGCGTTGATCGGCTTTGGCTCCCCGGGTAGGATTCGAACCTACGACCAATTGATTAACAGTCAACTGCTCTGCCACTGAGCTACCGAGGAATTTCAGTGTGATACCCTCTTTGAGGGGCGACAAATATAACCACATTAACCAACTACTTTCAACACCTTTCTTCACTTTTTATAGAAAACTTTTTCAAGCACTAATCCTTTTGCAGGAGCCGTAAAAGTAGGAATAGATGAATCGGGGTTTTGAAGTGCTTCCTGAAACTGCGCTTTGGTCATTTTCCCCTGTGCTACGCGGACCATCGTGCCCACCAAACGGCGGACCATATTGCGCAAAAACCGGTTCGCAATGATGCGATATCGGATCACTTCTCCTTCCACAAAAAACTCTGATCGCTGTATCTCACAAAGCGTAGTGTAATTATCTTCATTGAATTTGGAGAATCCTGCAAAATCAAATTCACCATTGAGTATAGCCGCACATTCATGGAGAACACCAATGTCCACCGGCTGTCGGAGTGCCCAGGAAAAATGTCGCTGTAATGGCATGCTTCGCTTAGTAATGGTGTATTCATATTCCCTTGAAACAGCATCAAAGCGGGCATGAAATTCGGGGTCTGTTTCTTCATATCCTACGACTTGGACCTCATCCCCAGCCAAACCATTCACCCCTAAGAGTAGCTTTTCGAGATCGATCTCCTCCGGCAGATCCACGTGGGAAACTTGTCCGCGGGCATGAACCCCGGCATCGGTTCGCCCCTGCCCGATCAAATCTATTTCTTGCTGAAGAACTTTCGAGAACGCCTCTTCCAGCGTTTGCTCTACGGTTCTATCATCGGGTTGAATTTGCCATCCGCTGAAATGGGTACCGTCGTATTCTATTGTGAGTTTATATCGGGACATTCATTTTTTTGAATGAAGATAACAAACGAGACAAGTTTAAACAGACCTATGATTTGGATTTTTGAGGTCTTTTGCCTGTAGCCGAATAGCAATAAGAATGCTGCTTCTATACAATGTATTTTACAATGCCCTGAAGGACTTGCTTATGACCGGAGTACTCCCATCTTCCCTCAACAATAAATGCATGCAAATCCCAAACACCTTCAAAATAATCATTCAAATTTGATCACATTTTTTGCAGATTGCAGGGAGAACAATTCAACATTCAAAATTTCTGAATTTAACATTTCCTATGCGTATAGAATTAGACATCAAGCTTGGTTTTAATAATGTAATGATCCGCCCCAAACGCTCTACCCTGAAATCACGGGCGGATGTTTCCCTCGAGCGTACTTTCAAATTCATGCATGCCGAAAAAAACTGGACCGGCGTTCCCGTGATGGCCGCTAATATGGATACTACTGGCACTTTTGAGATGGCCAAAGCTCTTGCCGAACATAAAATGTTTACAGCTATCCACAAGCACTATTCACTGGAACAGTGGAAAGAATTTATGGATGGTGCTCCTGAAGATGTTACCGAATATATGGCCGTTAGTACAGGAACCGGAAAATCAGATATGGAGAAATTGGATAAGATCATGACTGATTTTCCTGCTCTTCGTTTTATTTGTATTGATGTGGCAAATGGCTATTCGGAGCATTTTGTTAAATTTGTAAAGCGCGTTCGTGAAAAATTCCCTACCCAGGTTATCATAGCAGGAAATGTGGTGACCGGAGAGATGGTAGAGGAATTATTACTGGCAGGAGCGGATATCATCAAAGTAGGGATCGGGCCTGGTTCGGTGTGTACCACTCGACTTAAAACCGGAGTTGGATTTCCACAGCTCTCAGCTATTATTGAATGTGCGGATGCGGCTCATGGCCTGGGTGGGCAGATCATCTCTGACGGTGGATGTAAATCGCCCGGAGATGTATCCAAAGCTTTTGGCGGCGGTGCCGATTTTGTGATGCTTGGAGGCATGTTCTCCGGTCATGATGAAAGCGGTGGCGAACTTGTAGAAGAGGATGGTGATAAATTCAAACTATTTTATGGAATGAGCTCCGAAACAGCCATGGACAAATATTTTGGCGGAGTTGCTGATTACCGAGCATCTGAAGGGAAAACCGTGAAAGTGCCCTACCGTGGTTCCGTCGAGAATACCGTCCAGGATATTTTGGGAGGAGTAAGATCTACCTGTACCTACGTTGGCGCCAAAAAACTGAAAGAGCTGACCAAACGCACCACTTTCATCCGTGTTCAGGAGCAATTGAATGAGATGTTTGAGGAATGAGATGGTGTTATAGTGTTAAAGTGTTACAGTATTTACGTGCTTGCTTATCAATTTTATCATAAAAATTTATAGCACATAAATACTGTAACACTTTAGTACGTTAGCACTTTAACACCCTACCCCAACAACCGAAAAATAATAGCAAGCTGACCGGTGTGATACGCATTATGTTGTAAAACCAATAACGATTCACGAAGTAAAGTCTGCCCATCTCCATGCTCAAATGGCTTGTTGAGGCCGTTTTTCTCATCAAGGATAAAGTTCATCATTTCATCCCGTTCTTTGAAAAAAGATTCCTTCAGCTCTTCCCATTCATCTTCACTTTTTGGGGTTTCTTCCATTGGCCAGTAATCGTCGGGCCATTCCATAGGTTCATAATCCGGGTTTCGGCTGAAATCAAGGATATCAAACTGAGCGACGCGTATATGAAAGAACTGCTCATAAAATGAATACGGAAGCCCGGCCGGACGTTTGCCAAGATCTTCAAACTCCACTTCATCCAAAAGATCTTCGATCTTGAGATATGCTTCCCCGCCTTCCAGTTGCTGAATTAGTTGTTCGCGTGTGATCCGATGTGAATTAACTTCCATAGAAATACCTTTTGTTTGGTTTCACTGATAAAATTGATCTTATAAGAAAATCATTCAACCCAAAAAATTATAGCTATATATAGCCTTAAGAATGTTTAATTTCCACCAACTTCATCACCCACATATTTACCATGAATACCTTCATCAAACTCCTGATCTTTTTCCTGATCCTGATCCTCGGCTTTGCCGGTCTGGCCTTCTACTGGACCTTCTACAAACCACTGCCTGACTACGAAGCGAATATCACTCTTAACGGTCTTTCAAATCCCGTTGATATTCACTGGGACGAGCATGGCGTCCCTCATATTTATGCTACCGATGAACAGGATCTGTACTACGCACTTGGGTATGTGCATGCTCAGGATCGACTTTGGCAGATGACGCTTTCGCAGATTGCAGCAGAAGGCCGCTTTGCTGAATTTTTCGGGGATAATGAGGAATTGATCGACCTTGATAAATACCAACGCACCCTTGGGATCTGGAAGACCGCCGAGCAGCTGGTGGATACGCTTGGTCAGGATGAACGACGGGTGCTGGCTTCCTACTCCAACGGCGTAAATGCTTTCATTAACGCCAATTCAAATCGACTGCCTGTTGAATTTTCTCTGGCTGAGATCGATCCCATTCAGTGGAATTCTGCCCGTTCCCTTGCCGTAAGCAGACTGATGGCCTGGGAACTTAACATGAGCTGGTGGAGTGAACTTACCTATCAGTATTTAAAAGAAAACCTGCCGGACTCTCAATTCGCTCAACTGCAATTACGATTTCCGGATGATGCTCCAACTTCACTCGATGAGAATGAAACGAACGGACTCGAAGCATCACTGATGCCTATGCTTCAGCAGGAGATAAAAAAGCGGGAACTGCTGGAAATGGAAGGAACTCATGTTGGAAGTAACGCCTGGGTGGTGGATGGTTCCAAAACTGAGTCCGGATATCCAATGCTGGCCGGCGATCCTCATCTTGGCCTTGATATGCCCGGGAAATGGTATGAGGTTCATTTGAATTTAAATGGCAGGAATGTATCCGGAGCTACCATTGCAGGAATTCCGGCGATCATAATCGGGCAGAATGATAACATGGCGTGGTCGTTTACCAGTATGATGAGTGACGATACCGATTTCTTCCTGGAACAAGCGGATCCCCAAGACCGTGGTCGGTATGTAGTTGATTCCCTTGATTCCGGGGAAGCTGAATTTGAACAATTCACACGGGTTCGAGAGATCATAAAAGTTAAAGACGGAGACGACCGGTCTTTTGAAATTCGATATACTAAAAATGGCCCCATCATCTCTGATATTTATCCTTTGGAAGAGCTGACCAAGGATAAAATGATCTCCCTGAAATGGGCCGGCCACGAACAATCTAATGAAATGCGAACGCTGTATAACATCAACTGGGCAGATAACTTTCAGGATTTTAAAGATGCTCTCCCAACTTTTGGCGTACCGGGATTGAATTTCATGTACGGGGATGTGGAGGGAAATATCGCGATGTATTCTGTAGGCAAAATTCCAATTATTTCGGGTGATCCGGTGACATTAAGGGCAGGATGGGATCCCGCTCAGGACTGGCAGGGATTTATTCCTCATGAAGAAATGCCTCGTGTTATAAATCCTGAAGACGGATGGATCGCAAATGCAAATAACAAGATCACGACCGACAGTTACCCCTACTACCTGGCTACATTCTGGGAACCGCCTTCACGAATAGAACGGATCGATGGCTTTTTGTCTGACAGTGCCGCTTTTAACTATACAAGATTTCAGGAGCTTCAAAATGATTCTTATTCCAGTTTCGCCGCTGAACTCACTCCTCAGATCCTGAATATCATCAAAGATCAGGATGCCTATAACTTTGATCTTCCGATTTCATACCTGGAGAACTGGGATTACAGGTACGAGTTAAGCTCAACGGCTGCTTCCATTTTTGATGTCTTCTTTTTGAATTTTGCAGAAAATACACTGAAAGATAATTTCGGGGATATTGCCTATTCAAATTTCATCCATCACGAAAATATCCCGGTTCGTACCATGACTTCACTCATTCAAACAGAGAGCGCTTTGTTTGATGACATTCAGACTGATTCTGTGGAAACGAAGGAGGATATCATCATCCAAAGCATGCAGGATGCTATTTTATTTTTAAGTGATTCTCTGGGCAGTGAGCCGTATGAATGGCGTTGGGAACAACTTCACACGATCACTTTTGAACCGCCTCTTTTTGCTCAGGCTACCAAAGATCCTCAGGCTTCATCGGCTTTGAAAATGATCGTAAGTAATGTACTTAGCAAAGGCCCGTATGAAGTTGAAAGCCACGGTTTGAGCGTTAATAATGGACAATACAGCTGGAGTAATCCTTTTGAGATGGTTCTGGGACCTTCCATTCGGCGTATCTCCGACCTTTCCGATATGAGTAAAAGCAAAAGCATACTCTCCACCGGGCAGTCAGGAAATCCTTTGTCAGAATATTACGGTGACCAAACCGAACTGTGGCTTACCGGTGACTACCGCTGGCTGCATCAGGATTCCACCTTATTTGATGAACCCAAAATCCGAACCATGCGACTGGTGCCTGGCGAATAATAACCTAACACCTTAAACCTAACACCTTGAACCTAACACCTAAAACGACACAACAAAATATTTACAAACCCGTAACAGCGCTTCAGTTATATTCTGCCATCAATCACACTTAAAATCCTGCCATGAAATCACGAATTCTCCCCCTCTTCTCCACCCTTTTTATGATCGGTTTTCTGATTAGCTCCTGCACTCAGAACCAAACTGAATTTTCTGTCGATTATGAAAAATTCACTCTGGATAACGGACTCGAAGTTATCTTACACAAAGATGATTCTGATCCCGTCACCGCTGTTGCGCTGACTTTCCACGTAGGGTCTGCCCGTGAGAAAGAAGGTCGTACCGGTTTTGCTCACTTATTTGAGCACTTGCTGTTTCTGGAATCTGAGAACTTAGGAAAAGGCGGACTCGATCAAATGAGCAGCCGAATCGGAGGTTCAGGGGCAAATGGTTCTACCAGTCGTGATCGCACCAATTATTTCCAGACCGTTCCGAGCGATGCCCTGGAGAAAATGATATGGGCTGAAGCTGACAAAATGGGCTATTTCATTAATACCGTTACAGAATCGGTATTAGCCAAAGAAAAACAAGTAGTCAAAAATGAAAAACGTCAGGGTGTCGATAACGCTCCTTACGGACACGCCAGCTACGTGATCGGCAAAAATATGTATCCCGAAAGTCACCCTTATAACTGGCAGGTTATTGGTTCGCTTGAAGATCTTCAAAATGCCACCCTCGATGATGTGAAGGAATTCTATAACAGATGGTATGTACCTAATAATGCAACTTTGGTCATTGCCGGTGATTTTAATTCAGAACAAGCCAAAGAATGGATTCACAAATACTTTGACGAAATTCCCCGCGGTGAAGAAATTGAACCGCTGCCCGATATGCCGGCCTCTCTTTCCGAAAGCAAAAGCTTGTATTATGAAGATAACTTCGCCAGACTTCCGGAATTACGAATGGTGTGGCCGGGCGTGGATCAATATCATGATGATGCTTATGCTCTCGATATTTTGACTCAGTTGCTAACCGACGGCAAAAAAGCTCCATTTTACAAAGTATTGGTTGAAGAACAGGAACTCACTTCCAATGTATTCATGAACAGCGGAAATTCTGAGCTGGCCGGCGAGATCTCACTGATCACCAGGGCATACCCAAATACCGACCTGAATGAAGTCAGAGCTGCTGTGGATGAGGCTTTTACTCGTTTTGAGGAGGAGGAATTTACTCAGGCCGATCTGGATCGGATCAAAGCAGGGATTGAAACTAATTTCTACAATGGACTATCAAGTGTGCTTGGAAAGGCTTTTCAGCTGGCTCAATACAATATTTTTGCCGGAGATCCCGGATACATTAACGAAGATATTCAGAAAACACTTAATGTGACAAAAGAGGATGTGATGCGGGTGTATGAACAGTACATCAAAGGAAAGGATCATGTATCAACCAGCTTTGTCCCGCGTGGTCAGGCTGAGCTTGCTTTGGAAGGTTCGGAGCCTGCTGAAGTTGTAGAGGAAGAGATCGTAGCGAATGGTGAAGGCGAGCAGTTTGAAATTCCCGAAGAAACGGAATACGAACGGACTCCATCGAGCTTTGACCGTACCGAAGAACCGCCGTATGGTGAAAGTCCGGATCTGAAAGTCCCTGAAGTCTGGGAAGCGCAGTTATCAAACGGGCTCGATATTTATGGAATTGAGAATTATGAACTGCCGCTGGTTGAATTTGAGATCAGCATAAAAGGCGGCTTAATGCTCGAAAACCCTGAAAAAGCCGGGGTTTCAAATCTCCTGGCTGAACTTATGACCAAAGGAACCGCTAACAAAACACCGGAAGAACTCGAAGAAGCCATCGACATGCTGGGAGCTAATATCAGCGCAAATTCGGGCCGACAATCCATGACCGTTCGCGGCAATACTCTGGCAAGAAATTATGAGCAAACGCTCGCTTTGGTCGAAGAGATCATGCTGGAACCTCGCTGGGATGAACGTGAATTTGAACTGGCCAAGCAAAGCACCATCAGTCAGATCACCCAGCAAAGTGCAAATCCAAACAGCATAGCTTCCAACACATTTAACAAGCTGCTTTATGGGGAGGGACATATTCTTTCTTACAATTCTGCAGGAACAACAAGCAGCGTGGAATCTATTACCATGGATGACCTGAAAGAGTATTACAACAACTACTTCTCTCCTGATGTAGCAGACATGCATGTGGTTGGTGCCATCGATCAGAATGAAGTAGTAGCTTCACTGAACAGCATAAATGAGCGATGGGAAAACAAAGCCGTGGAGATCCCTGAATTTGATACTCCCGATGCCCCGGAAGAATCACAGGTCTATTTCTATGATGTCCCCGATGCCAAGCAGTCCGTTCTGCGGTTCGGATATCTGGCCATGCCGGAAACCCATCCCGACTATTATCCCGCTACGGTAATGAATTACAAGCTTGGCGGTGGCGGATTTGCATCCCGCTTTACTCAGGAACTTCGTGAAGGCAAGGGGTATACCTACGGTATCGGTTCAGGCTTTTCAGGCTCCGATATTGCCGGCCCTTTTACCGTATCGAGTGGTGTTCGTACTAATGTTACTTACGAATCCGCTGCACTTGTAAAAGAGATCCTTGAACAGTATCCGGAAACTTTCACCGATGAAGACCTTGAAAACACCAAGAGCTTCCTGCTGAAAAGTAATGCCCGTCGATTTGAGACCTTAGGTTCAAAACTGAATCTGCTCTCAAACATCAGTGCGTACGGATGGTCTCCTGATTACATCAAGGAGCGAGAGGAAATTGTTAAAAACATGACCAAAGAAGAAATCCAGGAACTGGCTCGTGAGTATGCAAACCCTGATAAAATGATCTGGCTGATTGTCGGTGATGCCGAAACCCAGATGGATCGCCTCGAACAACTTGGTTTTGGCGAACCTGTTTTGGTGAATGAATACTTTGAAGAAGGTCAATAGACGATAGACTAAAGACTAAAGACTAAAGACTTAAGACTTAAGACTTAAGACTTAAGACATGAGATGTGAGATATTAGGCACAAGGCACATGGAGTTGCTACATTTTAATGGACACGAAGTTAAGGTATATTGTGGTGTTCAATT
>JBBDSP010000029.1:0-14929 GCA_040904925.1 Gracilimonas sp.
CAAGCTCTCGCTCGCACAAACAATCTGATCTATACTTCATTATGTCTAAGAACTATTGCTTCGATAGATGTAAAATCGCTTTCGAAACAGAAACCAAAGATAAGGTATATAATATTCAGATGTCAACTTTATCTTTAAATATTTTCTCTTTTTTTGACATCTTTGCTGGCTATGTATTTTGACACTTTAGCCAAACAATGTGAGAAAATTAAAGTAATTAAATTAGTCTTTCAGGACTCCTGAATTAATTACTTTTATCTTCTTCGGAGCTACTCTCGTCTTCAGCGGATTCAGTTTCTTCTTCAGTAATATCTTCTGAAACTTCAGACTTCTGCTCTTTTGCTGAATCTTCTTTTGCTTCAGCCTTTTCTGTTTTGGTATCTGCAGTACTGGTTGGAGTGTTAGATTTACCAGCTCTACGGGTTTTCTTTTTCCCTTGTGAGACTGTGGAAGATCCTTCAGGTTTAATATCATTGTAATCAACAAGCTCAATCACTGCAAGCTCTGCTCCATCACCTTTTCGGAAACCAGCTTTAATAACTCGGGTATAGCCACCCGGGCGATCTTTGCTTTTAGGTCCTATTTCTGTAAAGAGCGCAGTAACTGCATCATTATTTTGAAGAGAAGAAAAGACTTGCCTTCTGTTATGATCAGTATCTTCTTTTGCTCTTGTAATTAAGGGTTCAACAAAACCACGTAATTCTTTTGCCTTAGCAACTGTCGTTACGATTCTATGCTCTCTAATTAAAGCCATAGCAAGAGATTGCATGGTTGTCTTACGGTGAGCAGCCGTTCTACTTAATTTTCTACCTTTTATTCCGTGTCGCATAATTAAATTCCTTTATGTCTACTAGTCCAAATATTTTGAGACGTCCATTCCAAACTCAAGATTCTTCTCTTCAATAACCTCAACTAATTCAGTCAAAGATTTTTTACCGAAGTTTCTGAACTTCAGAAGATCTTGCTCGTCGCGTGAAACCAACTCACCTATAGAATTTATATTGGCAGATTTCAGACAATTGTAAGCGCGGACACTTAAATTCAGATCCTCAATGCTTGTTCTGAGAAGGTTTGCAACCCGCTGTTTTTCAGCATCTACTTCTTCTTCTTCCTGAGTAAATGGCTCTTCAATTTCTTCAGTGATGAATTTTTCTATATGCTCTTTGAGAATTTTACCAGCAATGGTAAGTGCCTCTTTTGCATTAACAGATCCATCAGTCTCGATGTCCATTACTAATTTTTCATAGTCAGTACGTTGACCAACCCGAACGTTTTCAACGTTATACTTAACTGATTTAATTGGGGTAAAAATGGCATCTATAGGAATTAGATTCACATCATCATCTTCTACAGTCATTTCTTCAGCAGGAACATAGCCTCTGCCACGACCAATTTTCAATTCGATCTCAAGCTCAGCGTCTTCAGCAAGGTTTCCTATAACAAGATCCGGATTAAGAACATCGTACTCAGCTGTTGCATCGTCGATATCTTTTGCTGTCAATTCACCTTTTCCACTTTTGGAAATATGAATTACGCCGGAACTTTGTTCAACTTGCTTAAAGCGAACCTGTTTGAAGTTCAGGATGATTTCATACACATCCTCTTTAACTCCTTTGATACTGGAATATTCGTGATCAACGCCATTAATCTTAATAGCTGTAATCGCAATTCCTGGAAGGGATGAGAGCAGTACTCTTCGAAACGAATTTCCAATCGTTACACCAAAACCTCTTTCAAGCGGCTGAAGTACGAAGGTTCCAAAGTTGTCCTTGTCTTCAACAACGTTAAGTGTTTCAGGCATTTGAATGCTATAGTTGCTCATAATAAGGTCTTAAACTTTTATAAATTACTTAGAATAAAGCTCAACAATAAGCTGAACGTTTATATTTTCAGGTATTTCATCCATGGTTGGCACATACAACATCTTACCTGATCTGGAATTTGGGTCTGTTTCAACCCACTTGTATTTATTTCTCGACGACCCGTCTAAAGAATCTTCAATAACATCAAGGTTACGAGATTTAGGCCGGATAGTAATAACATCACCAGGACTCAATTCAAAGGATGGGATATTAACAATACCACCATTCACAACAATATGCTTGTGCGTTACAAGCTGCCTTGCCTGACGACGTGTTCTTGCGAATCCCATACGGAAAACAGTATTATCTAGCCTGCTTTCAAGTGCTTGCAACAAGTTTTCACCTGCAACACCTGATTTCGCAGAAGCAGCTTTAAATAGATTACGGAATTGCTTTTCTAACAATCCATAAGTGTATTTAGCCTTCTGTTTTTCTTCAAGCTGGATAGCATACTCAGATTTTCTGTTAAATCTTGAGCGGCCATGTTCACCCGGTCCGTATGGTTTACGTTCTAAAGCTTTACTAGGTCCAAAGATTGGTTCTTTGAATCGTCTGGCTTTCTTCTGTTTTGGTCCTCTATATCTTGCCATTATACAATCTTCTTACAATTAAACTCTTCTTCTTTTTGGTGGTCTGCATCCATTATGCGGAAGGGGGGTACGGTCTTTAATAGAAGTGACTTCCAAACCTGAACTTGCCATTCCACGCACGGCTGCTTCACGTCCTGATCCAGGACCTTTTACAAATACAGCAACTTTTCTCAAGCCCATATCATGTGCTGTTTTACCAGCAGTTTCAGCGCTTAATTGAGCAGCATAAGGAGTGTTCTTTCTAGAACCCTTAAATCCTTCTTTACCAGCAGACGACCACGAAACTACGTTTCCATCAGCGTCAGTTATGGTTACAATCACATTATTGAATGTGGCTTTAACAAAAGCCATCCCATTAGGATCGCTAAGTTGCTTTTTCTTCTTTCGCTTTGCAGCTACAGATGCTTTTGGTTGTTTTTTAGCCATGGGTTATCTCAATTACAATTACTTCTTAACAGCTTTCTTCTTACCAGCAACAGTACGCTTTTTACCCTTACGAGTACGCGCATTATTTTGGGTGTTCTGCCCACGAACAGGAAGTCCTCTACGGTGACGAACACCACGGTAACTTCCAATCTCAATCAAGCGACGAATGTCTCCATTCACTTCACTTCTAAGCGCACCTTCAACTTTATATTCTTCATCTATTACTTTACGTAATTCACTTACCTCATCATCGGTCCAATCCTGAACTTTTGCGTCATGGTCGATTCCACAACGATCAAGGATTTCAATGGCCTTAGAACGACCAATTCCATAAATGTAAGTAAGGCTGATTATGCCTCTTTTCTGTTTTGGTAAATCTATTCCAGCAATACGTGCCATATAAGTAATCTGTTATTCTATTATCCCTGACGCTGCTTATGGCGTGGGTTTTTTTTGTTGATCACGTAAAGACGTCCTTTACGTCGTACAATTTTGTCGTCTGAACTTCTTTTCTTAACTGATGATCGCGTTTTCATGACAACCTCTTTTATTTATATCTATATGTTATTCTTCCTTTAGATAAATCATAGGGCGACATTTCTACAGCCACTCTATCACCCGGGAGAATTTTAATGTAATACATGCGCATTTTACCTGATACATGGGCAAGTATCTCATGCCCATTATCTAACTCCACACGAAACTGTGCGTTAGGCAATGCTTCTATTATTTCTCCATCTTGTTTTATCGGCTCTTGTTTAGCCATAATACAATATGTTATCTTTTTTGTCCGAGAGCTCAGCAATATAATCAAAAGTACTGAGAATTTCAGCCTTACCTTCACGAACTACAATGTCATGTTCGTAATGAGCTGCCAGGCTCTCGTCGGCTGTAACTACTGTCCAGCCATCGTTTAATGTTTTTGTTTTCCAAGAACCCATGGTAATCATCGGTTCTACAGCGAGCGTCATTCCTGTTCTTAGCCGCTCACCTTTTCCTTTTCTTCCAAAATTGGGTACAGATGGATCTTCGTGCATATCTTTTCCAATTCCATGCCCAACTAATTCTCTTACTACACCATAACCGGCCGTTTCACAATGGGTTTGAATGGCATTTGCCAAATCACCTATTCTATTACCATGTATGGCTTGCTCGATTCCTTTGTATAAAGACTCGAAGGTAGTTCTCAATAATTTCAAAGTATCTTCTTCACATTCACCAACTGCGAATGTATAGGCGTGATCTCCGAAGTATCCATTCTTTTCAACTCCACAATCTATAGAAACAATATCGCCTTCTTCTAAAACTCGATCACCCGGGATTCCATGAACAACTTCTTCGTTTACTGAAATACAAAGTGTTGCCGGGAATTCATTCCCTTTGGGGCCATAACCTTTAAATGCAGGTCTACCCTTTTCTTTTGCAATATATTCTTCAGCTATCCTATCGAGTTTACCTGTCTGAACACCCGGCTCAATATTTTTTCCAACTTCAGCCAACGTTCTTGAGACGATCAGCGCACTCTCACGCATTTTCTCAATTTCAGATTCACTCTTCAGATAGATCATCTTAAGCTCGTCTTCGCCCTTTAATTCTTCCTGTTTTCATGAAACCATCGTAATGACGCATCATCAAGTGGCTTTCGATCTGCTGAAGTGTATCTAATGCTACTCCAACAATAATCAACAGACTTGTTCCTCCGTAAAAGAGAGCGAAGCCCGGTGTCAAACCAAATACACTCACCGCAATTGCAGGAAGGATGGCCACGAATGACAAGAATATTGAACCCGGAAGAGTGATCTTGGTCAAAATGTTATCAATAAACTCTACGGTTTGTTTCCCTGGGCGAACACCCGGAATGAAACCACCTTGTCTTTTCATAGTATCGGCCATTTCTTTTGGATTCACGGAAATGGCAGTATAGAAAAATGTAAAGAACATACACACAAAGAAGAATACAACAGAATAAACCAATCCAGTAAAGTCAACAGACCACTGTGTCAAAAACTGCACAGTTTCATTGTCCGGAAAGAATGAACCGATTGTGCTTGGAATAAACATGATAGACTGTGCAAAAATGATGGGCATAACTCCGGCTGCATTCACTCGCAGTGGAAGGTACTGTGTTGTTCCACCGTATACTTTTCTTCCAACTACTCTTTTAGCGTATTGAACCGGAATTTTACGAGTTCCCTGCGTTAACAATACAACAGCTGCAATCACTAATATGAGTGCTGCTACTTCAATAATAACCAAGATCGCGTTTGCACTGGTTGTAACTTCGTTATAAAAACTTGCCGGCAGTGCAGCAATGATACCGATCATAATGATCAGTGAAATACCATTACCAATTCCTCTTTCACTTATACGTTCACCTAACCACATTACAAAGACAGTACCTGCAGTCAGTACAACCATAGCCGTGATCACAAAGGCAAATTCATTTACTACAATTGCCTGAGGCGCTGTAGATATAAGATTTATAGCAAAACCGATTCCCTGAACAAGAGTAATACCGACAGTTCCATAGCGGGTAAGCCGGGTGATCTTTCTTCTTCCTTCTTCACCTTCACGCTGAAGCTTCTGAAAATAAGGAACAACCGCTCCCATTAACTGAATGATAATAGCAGCTGTAATATATGGCATGATTCCCAACGCAAATACACCGGCCCTGGAAAACGCACCACCTACGAATAAGTCAAAAAGACCCAGCAAACTGCTTGCTGCATTTCCACTACTACCTATCAACTGGCTTGCATCAACACCCGGAAGCGTGATGTAACTACCAACGCGGTAGACCATTAAAATTCCAACCGTATAAAGAATACGGTTCTTCAGGTCTTCAATTTTAAAAATATTGCGGAAGTTTTCTATCAGACTCATGCGCCGTCTATACTATTAGTTTTGCACTAAAGTTAATGATCCACCTGCTTTCTCAACCTTTTCTTTGGCTGAGTCACTGGCGGCGTGCACTTCGATTTCAATTTTGTTATCTAGATCACCACGTCCAAGAAGTTTAATCCTGTCACTTTTACTGGCCAATCCTGAGTTCACTAAATCTTCTATAGTAATAGAAGTCTTAAGTTTTCCGGCCTCAATAAACTCACTTATCGTGTGCACATTGATTCCGCGATTCTCTGTTCGGTTGAAATTAGTGAAACCGAATTTAGGAATACGACGCTGTAATGGCATTTGTCCACCTTCGAACCAAGCACGTTGCTTATGGCCTGATCTGGATTTTTGTCCATTATGTCCACGCCCGGATTGTTCTCCACGACCTGAACCCTGACCTCGACCTACACGTTTAGTGCTTTTTTTATTTGGGGTCGGTGCTTTTAAATTGCTTAAGTCCATCATCAAATTCTTTTAAATATTATCCTTCAAATACTTTGTTGAGAGAAACACCTCTTCTCTGTGCAACTTCAACAGGATCAGTCAATTCTTTCAAAGCAGTGAATGCTGCCTTCACCATGTTATGCGGATTCGAAGATCCCTGTGATTTTGACAGAATATTATGTACTCCTGCAACATCAAGAAGTGCTTTAACCGCACCCCCTGCAATTACACCGGTACCTTCAGCTGCAGGGCGAAGTAATACCTTTCCGGCTCCTGCTTTACCAACTATAGGATGGTAAATACTTTTGGTTTTAGTAAGTGGTACACGAACAAGGTTCTTCTTGGCGTTATCAAAGCCTTTCTGAATAGCATCTGAAACCTCATTTGCTTTCCCAAGACCATGGCCACAAACTCCGTTGCCATCACCAACTACTACAATTGCGTTGAAACTGAAACGACGTCCACCCTTCACCACTTTAGAAACACGGTTAACGTGAACCAGTTTCTCTTCAAGGTTAAGGTTTGCAGCAGGTATAGATTGTTTTCTTCTTATTTTAGGCATTGTTTATCCCAATTCTATTAAAAGTCTAATCCACCATCGCGGGCGCCATCAGCTGCAGCCTTCACGATGCCATGATATTTATAACCGCTACGGTCAAATACCACTTTATTAATTCCTTTGTCCTGAGCAAGTTTTGCAAGATCAGCACCGGCTTCTTTAGCATTATCAACACCAGTTTCAGCTTTCGAAGCTGCTACTGTTGCACCTGCCAGATCATCGATCAATTGCAGATAGGTAAATTTATTGCTTTTGAAGATGCTCAATCTTGGACGTTCAGCCGTTCCTTTTACAGTAGAACGAATGCGACGTCTGATCTTATTTCTTCGCTCAGTTTTTTTCTTTTGTTTCTTATTCATTTTTCAAATCCTTTATTTAGCAGCTGATTTACCGGCCTTACGACGAACCTGCTCACCAAGATATCTGATACCTTTTCCTTTGTACGGTTCAGGTTTTCTGAAAGATCTTAATTTGGCGGCAACCTGACCAACCATTTCCTTATCAACACCTGTAATAATAAGAATAGGATTCTTACTGGTTTTAGTGTCAACCTCTAATGTAATTCCCTCAGGAGGTACAAAGAAAATAGGATGTGAATAACCAAGGTTGAGTTCTAGTACATCACCACTTAGGGATGCACGAAAACCAACACCAATGATTTCTAATTTTTTAGTATACCCTTCCGAAACTCCAACAACTGCGTTATTAATTAAAGCACGAAACAGACCATGCAACGCACGGTTTGATTTCTCATCGTTACTTCTCTTAATAATGAGTTCATTCTCACTTTTTTCTATAGAAATGTTTGGATGAATACGGAGCGTATTGGTGCCTTTTTCGCCTTTAAAAGTTGCAATATTATCAGCGTTGATGCTGAAATCAACTTTATCAGAAATAGGTACCGGTAGATTTCCAATTCGTGACATAGTTCTAAAAACTGTTTATTAATAAATGGTGCACAATATCTCGCCGCCTACATTAAGCTTGCGAGCTTCTTTATCGGTCATTACACCTTTTGATGTTGAAAGTATCACAATACCCAATCCGTTTTGAGAACGGGGAACACTGTCTCCGCCTTCATAAACTCTAAGACCGGGTTTTGATAGTCTTTTCATACTGCGGATTACAGGATGTCCGTATGAATCATATTTCAGAAACATCCGGATAATACCTTGCTTTCCGTCTTCAATATCTATGTATTTCGAGATATACCCTTTGTCTGCCAGGATCTTTGTCATGGCTCGCTTCAGTTTAGAAGCGGGGATATCTACTCTGCGATGCCCGGCTTGTTGGGCATTTCTAATTCTTGTCAAATAATCTGCAATAGGATCTGTCATCGATTCCTTAGTTAAATTTACCAGCTTGCTTTTCGAACGCCTGGAATCTTACCAGCAAGGGCAAGTTCACGAAATTTGATTCGTGAAATTCCATATTTACCTACATATCCACGACTTCTGCCGGTGATATTACATCGGTTACGAACCCGGGTAGGGCTGGCATCGCGAGGTAATTTTTGCAGGCCTTCATAATCGCCAGCTTCTTTGAGCTTACGACGTTTTTCAGCGTACTTTTCTACAGTTTCTTTTCTTTTTTCGTTACGTGCTATCCAAGCTTTCTTAGCCATAATAGAATTTCCTTAGTTTCTCGTTTGAAATGGCATTCCAAAGTGCTTAAGCAAGGCATAAGCTTCTTCATCATTTTCAGCAGAGGTTACAAAAGTAATATCCATACCGTGTACTTTTGAAACTTTGTCTGTATCTATTTCCGGAAATATCGTGTGTTCCTGAATACCCATGGTATAATTACCACGGCCATCAAAACTCTTATCCGGCACTCCCTGGAAATCACGTGTTCTTGGCAATGCCAAGTTCACAAGGCGATCCAGAAATTCAAACATAATACGTTGACGAAGGGTAACTTTACAGCCAATTGGCATTCCTTCACGCAACTTAAAGTTTGATATAGATTTTTTTGCCTTAGTTGTAACCGGCTGCTGACCGGTTATTGCGGCTACGTTATCTACAACCGTGTCTAAAACCTTCTTATCGGTTATAGCATCACCTACGCCTACATTAATTACAATTTTCTGAAGTTTGGGTATGGCCATTGGGTTTTCATACTCAAACTCTTCGCGCAATTTTTCGCGAATTTCATCTTTGTACTGTATATATAATCTTGCTTCAGCCATTGCTATTTCTCTGCGTTATTTATCCAGCATTTCGCCACTTGTCTTGGCGTATCGAACCCAACGGCCTTTGCCGTCTTCTTCAATTCGTTTACGACCAATACGGGTAGGCTCATCAGTAGTAGGATCAATTACCATCACATTTGAAATGTGTACAGATCCTTCTTTTTTGAGACGCCCACCTTGTGGGTTATCCTGAGTTGGCTTTTCATGATGGGTTTTCATGTTTATTCCCTCAACGAGCACACGCTCTTTTTTAGGGAACACCATCAATACACGGCCTCTTTTTCCTTTATCGTTACCGGCTATAACTAATACGTTATCGCCTTTCTTAACGTGTAATTTCTTTTGTTTATTGAACCTGCGTGGCATACTCTAATTCCTTTTTTAAAGTACTTCCGGTGCAAGCGACACGATTCTCATGAAGCTTTTTTCACGAAGTTCTCTGGCCACCGGGCCAAAAATACGTGTACCTACCGGTTCTTGATCTTTGTTAATAATAACCGCAGCATTTTCATCAAAACGGATATAACTACCATCTCGTCTGCGGAACTCTTTTCTTGTTCTGACAATAACAGCTTTTACAACTTCGCCTTTTTTGACGTTGCCACCTGGTATTGCAGTTTTTACAGATGCGGATATCAAATCACCAACTCGTGCATATCGTCGTTTGGAATCTCCCAAAACTTTGATACACATCAGCTTTCTGGCGCCGCTGTTATCTGCTACATTTAATGTCGTATTCGTTTGAACCATCGCTAATTCCTAATGCTCTATTCGTTACTTAGCTTTCTCGACGATTTCAACCAATCGCCATGATTTACGCTTTGATAGTGGTCTTGTAGACATGATGTGTACTTTGTCACCGATATTTGCTTCGTTATTCTCATCGTGTGCCATGTACTTGGTTGTCTTGGTAATGTACTTTCCATAAATGGAATGTTTTACCTGACGATCTACTGCAACCGTTATGCTTTTGTCCATGCGGTTACTCACCACATGTCCAACTCTTTCTCGTCTTCGGGCTCTTTCTGTTTGTGCCATAGTGTTTAAATCCTTATTGCTTATTCAGCACTACTTTTTTCTTTAATGATAGTTACCAATCGAGCAACTTCTCTTCGGTGGTTTCTTAATCTGGCCGGGTTTTCAAGCTGACCTGTTACTGATTTAGTAAACCGAAGGTTTTGTAATGCATCACGTTCATCTTTCAAACGTGCTTCTAATTCAGTAAGTGTTAAATCTCTTAATTCGTGTGCTTTCATCTTATCCTCCCTGATAGTCTCTTCGGACTATGAATTTTGTTTTAATAGGAAGTTTGTGAGCAGCACGTCTCAATGCCTCTTTTGCACTTTCCTCATTCACACCGGAAATTTCAAACAAAATACGCCCGGGTTTTACTACAGCTACCCAGTGATCCAAAGCACCTTTACCTTTACCCATTCGGGTTTCAGCAGGTTTGCTTGTCATTGGTCTGTCCGGAAAAATTCGTATAAATGTCTGTCCATCACGTTGTAATGAACGAGCAATAGCAATACGGCAAGCTTCAATTTGGCGTGAAGTTATGAACTTTGGCTCCATGGCTTTCAGTCCAAAATCACCAAAGTTGATAACATGTCCGCGCTGTGTGTTGCCTTTGAGTTTGTCGCGATGGACACGGCGTCTCTGAACTCGTTTTGGTTCTAACATCGTTTAACTATTATTTTTTAAGATCGATTTCTATTTCTGCTGCGACGACGACTTCTTTTTCCTTTGTCATCTCCGCCTCTTCTGTTTCCACGACCGGAGTCAGAATCTCTTCCGGATTGTGTTCCAGGAGTCAAATCAACATCACCAATAATTTCACCTTTATATATCCAGACTGTCACCCCAATTGAACCGTAAATGGTATTTGAAGTGGATGCTGAATAATCAATATCAGCCCGAAGTGTATGTAGTGGAACCTGGCCTTCTTTATACTGTTCCGTTCTCGCCATTTCAGCACCACCAAGTCGTCCGGCACAACGTACCTTAATACCTTTGGCTCCCATTCTCATTGCTGAAGAAATCGCTGTTTTCATAGCTCTTCGGAATGAAACCCTGGCTTGTAACTGCTGAGCAATATTCTGTGCAACCAAACTTGCGTCAAGCTCAGGTCGTTTGATCTCACTTACATTGATCTGTACTTCTTTGCTGGTAATTTTCTTAAGCTCTTCACGCAGCAGTTCAATTTGCTCTCCGCCTTTCCCAATAATAACACCGGGTCGGCTTGTTCTTAGCGTAAGCAAAATTCGCTTTGGTGTACGCTCAATAATTACGTTAGAAAGACCACCGTTACGGAGTCTTGTATGCAAATATTCACGAAGCTTTTCATCTTCAATGATGAGAGCAGGCTGATTTTCTTCTGAAAACCAGTTGGAATCCCATCCGCGAATAATGCCTAATCTAAAACCAGTTGGATTTGTTTTTTGTCCCAAGGTATTGTTCGTTTATTCGTTTACACTTTCTTGATCACGCTTGGCCACTTTTACTGTAATATGGCATGAGCGTTTGTTTATACGATGAGCTCTTCCCATCGGTGCCGGTTGAATTCTTTTTAGCGTTACGCCTTCATCAACATAAATTTCTTTAACTATAAGGTCTTCATTATCGAAGCGCTCTTCCTGAAATTTATCACGTAAATTTGCAGCAGCTGACTTGATCACTTTAATCACATCTTCTGCAGTTGCTTTTTTGGTGAACTCAAGTTGTTTAATCGCTTTTTCGACTGTTTTACCACGTACAGCATCTACAACAAGGCGAACCTTGCGAGGAGCTTTCCTCAAATGCTTTTGTACTGCTCGTGCTTCTAATACTGGAGTATCCATCACTTAATTCCGATTAATTATTTTGCTGCTTTTTTCAATGGGTGACCACGAAACGTTCTCGTAGGTGCAAATTCACCTAACTTATGGCCTACCATATTTTCAGTTATAAACACAGGGATAAATTGTTTACCGTTGTGTACTGCAAGTGTCAATCCCATAAAATCAGGAGTAACCATAGAACTTCGTGACCAGGTTTTGATCACTTTCTTGCTTCCACTTTCCTGTGCTTCATCGATTTTACGCTGAAGCTTGTAGTAAACAAAAGGCCCTTTTTTCAGTGAGCGTGGCATACGTTCTTAATTATTTTTTCTTAGTTTTTCTTCTTCTTACGATATACTTAGAAGACAACTTATTCCGGTTTCTTGTCTTCTTACCTTTAGCAGACTGCCCCCAAGGTGAACGAGGATGACCTCCGGAAGCCTTACCTTCTCCACCACCCATTGGGTGATCGACCGGGTTCATGGCAACTCCACGAGTTTGAGGTCTTCTTCCTTTCCATCTGCTTCTACCCGCTTTCGCAATAGTAGTATTCATATGGTCAGGATTACTGGTTTGACCAACAGTTGCATAGCAAGAACCAAGAATCATTCTAACTTCACCAGATGGAAGTTTTACACTTACATACTTTCCTTGCTTACCAAGCAACTGTGCTCCGGTACCTGCACTGCGGCAAAGTGTACCACCTTGCCCGGGCTTCAATTCTATATTATGTATAAAAGTACCTGGAGGCATCTTGATCATCGGAAGTGCATTCCCTAAATCAGGTGCAGCACTCTCACCGGAGACAATCTGATCTCCAACTTTCAATTTATTTGGAGCAAGAATATATCTTCTTTCGCCATCAGCATAAGCTACAAGTGCAATTCGTGCAGATCTATTGGGATCATACTCGATTGTTTGCACTATCGCCGGCACATCAAACTTGTGCCGTTTGAAATCGATGATACGATATCGGCGTTTATGCCCTCCGCCACGATGGCGAGAAGTTATACGTCCATGTCTGTTTCTACCACCGGATGAATGCTTTCCAGCCAATAAAGCTTTTAAAGGCTTATCAGTAGTTATCTCATCGAATACAGGCGCTATCCTGTGTCGAGTTCCCGGTGTAATTGGTTTTAATTTCCTAGTAGGCATTATTTTCTAATCCTTAAATTTCAGCAAAGAAATCAATTTCGCCTTCTTTGACAGTTACAATGGCTTTCTTCCAGACCTTAGTTCGGCCTGCCTGGTAACCGCTTCTTGTATATCTACCCTTCGGCTTCGAAGGCATGATCGCGGTATTAACCTTAGCCACTTTTACCCCCGGATAAACAGCTTCAACAGCTTTCTTTATCTCAGGCTTAGTTGCGTTTTTAGCAACTTCAAATGTGTATTTTCCTTCTTCTTGAAGTCGGCTTAGTTTCTCAGTAATAACTGGTTTTATAATAACACTCATGCTGCAGCCTCTTCAGTTTTTCCTTCAATGCTATTTTCCAATATTGCCACTGCGCTTTCCTGAATCAGAATAATATCTGTGTTCATGATCTCGTATGTGTTTGGCTTATAGCCTTCCAATACCTGAACTTTAGGTATGTTGCGTGCAGACTTGTACACATTGCTATCTGTTTCACTTGTCAAAATCATGACTTTCTTACCGGTAGCTTCAAATGCTGAAAGCATATCAGCTACTTGAGAAGTCTTTGGTTCGTCAAATGAAAAGTCTTGCACAACAATGATTCCTTCAGCAGTTGCTTTCAATGAAAGTGCTGACTTACGAGCCAGTTGGCGAGTTTTCTTATTCATTTTGAAGCCATAATCACGTGGCTTAGGACCAAATACAGTTCCACCTTTTCTAAGCAAAGGAGACTTGATATCACCACGGCGAGCATTACCCGTTCCCTTTTGGCGATACATTTTCTTAGTACTTCCCTTTACCTCAGCACGCTCTTTTGTTTTCGCTGTACCTTGGCGCTTGTTGCCCAAGTGACGGCGAACATCTTCATACAAAACCACTTCATTAGGTTCTATTGCAAAGATTGCATCGCTGAGTTCAGCTTTCTTGCTACTTTTTGATCCGTCTATTTTATAAATATCTAATTTCATAACTAGTTGATAACAGACGTTTTATTGTGAATTTCTACGTAGCCGCCTTTTGGACCGGGTATAGAACCTGTAACCAAAAGCACATTTGAGTCTTCAAGGATCTTGGCGACGCTCAGATTTTTAATCTTCACACGCTCGTTTCCAGACTGCCCGGCCATTCGCATTCCCTTAAATACTCTTGAAGGGTCAGAAGCATTACCGATAGCACCTGGTGCTCTCAAACGGTTATGCTGCCCGTGAGTGGCATCGCCAACTCCGGCAAAATTATGGCGTTTTACAACACCCGTAAATCCAGTCCCTTTAGACGTTGCTACTACATCAACGACATCACCAATAGTGAATACATCGCTGATATTAAGCTCGTCTCCAACAGATAATCCTTCAGGGATAAAATCTCTGAATTCCACTACCTGATGTTTGGCAGAAACGCCTGCCTTATCAAAGTGACCTTTTACGGCTTTACTTACATTCTTTTCTTTGCGATCAAAAGCAGCAAGCTGTACAGCGGTATAACCATCTGTATCTTCTGTTTTGATCTGGGTAATAGCACAAGGTTCAATTTCAATAACGGTTACCGGAATATTCCGTCCCGCGTTATCAAACACGCTTGTCATACCAACTTTTTTTCCTATCAAACCACTCATCGTGTTCGGGTCCTTTTAAACTTTAATTTCTACATCAACGCCGGAAGGCAATTCCAGCTTCATCAATGCATCAACGGTTTGTGATCCTGTTGAAAGAATATCAATGAGACGCTTATGAGATCGATACTCAAATTGTTCTCGTGATTTCTTATCAACAAATACGGATTTATTCACCGTAATGATGCTTTTACGAGTGGGCAGCGGGATTGGTCCCGATACTACCGCACCAGTAGATTTCACAGTCTGAATAATCTTTTCAGCTGATTTGTCGATCAAATTATGATCGTATGACTTCAATTTGATTCTGATTTTCTGTTGTGTTGCCACGATCAGATCCTTAGTCTAAGATTTTAGTTACCACTCCGGCGCCCACTGTACGGCCACCTTCGCGTATCGCAAAGC
>JBBDSP010000030.1:0-69037 GCA_040904925.1 Gracilimonas sp.
AAATTCGAAAGGGTTTCTCCCTTCTTTTTTTAGCTTTTACCGGACACTACTGATTATATTTACAACCTTGTTTGAACAACATTCATCAACTATAAATTTATAAAAGCAGAGATCATGAACGCATTAGATTCGGTCGTACAAAACAAAATCGATCAATGGCTAAATGGGAGCTACGATAAGGAAACAAAAGGTGAGATCCGTCAAAAACTGGATGAGAAGAAATTCGATGAACTGACCGATGCGTTCTACAGAGATCTTGAATTTGGGACCGGCGGACTTCGCGGGATCATGGGTGTCGGTTCAAACCGTGTAAATAAATATACCTTTGGAATGGCTACTCAGGGTCTTTCCAACTTCCTGAAGAAACAATATCCGCATCAGGATATTAAAGTGGTGATTGCCCATGATTGTCGAAACAATTCTGATGTGCTTTCTAATGTTGTGGCGGATGTTTTTTCCGCCAACGGAATTCACGTGTACTTTTTTGATGCCCTCCGCCCCACTCCCGAGCTGTCTTATGCTATTCGTGAACTAAGTTGTCAGAGCGGAGTGATGTTGACCGCCTCTCATAACCCTAAGGAATACAGCGGCTATAAAGCTTATGGTGCCGATGGCGGACAGTTGGTAGCACCACACGATAAAATGGTGATGGAAGAAGTGCAGAAGATCAGCTCCGTTGATGAGGTGAATTTTGACCGGAAAGATGACCTGATCGAAACTATCGGGGCAGAAATGGATGGAAAATATTTAGATGAGCTGGTGAAATTATCCGTTTCTCCAGATGCCATTAAACGACAAAAAGATCTTAAGATCGTCTTCTCCCCTATTCACGGGACTACGTTGAAACTGGTGCCGGATGTATTAGAGCGATTTGGGTTTGAGAATGTGATGACCGTTGAGGAACAAATGACACCTGATGGCAATTTCCCTACTGTAGTGTATCCAAACCCTGAAGAAAAGGAAGCACTGGATATGTCACTTGAAAAAGCCAGGGAAGTAGATGCAGACCTCGTTATGGCCACTGATCCTGATGGCGACCGTGTGGGCATTGCAGTTAAAAACATGGATGGTGAATTCGTGTTGCTGAATGGAAATCAAACCGGTTCACTGCTAATCAACTATATGCTTACGGCATGGGATCAGGCCGGGAAAATCACCGGAAATGAGTATATCGTAAAAACCGTCGTGACTTCTTACATCATCGACCGCATTGCAAAAGCCAAAGGTGTTGAGTGTTATAATACACTTACAGGCTTCAAGTACATCGGTGAGTTGATGACCAAGCTCGAAGGCAAAAAACAGTTTATTGCCGGTGGGGAAGAAAGTTATGGATATCTGGTTGGTGAGCATGTCCGGGATAAAGATGCGGTGATCTCCTGCGCCATGATCGCAGAAATGGCTGCCTTTTATAAAGATGAAGGCAGCAGCCTGTACGAAGCCTTACTCGATATGTATGTTGAATACGGCCTTTTCCGTGAAGACCTTATCTCGGTTACAAAAAAAGGGAAATCAGGAGCTGAGGAAATTCAGAAAATGATGATGAATTTTAGAGCTAATCCTCCCAAAAAGTTGGGCGGCTCACAAGTTGTTACTGTGAAAGATTACCAGACCTCAAAAGAAAAAAATATAGCAACCGGGGAAATAACCGACATGGATCTCCCAAAATCTAATGTGCTACAGTTTATAACGGAGGATGGTGCGATCGTTTCTGTGCGGCCATCCGGTACTGAACCAAAGATCAAATTCTATTGTAGTGTAAATACCAACCTGATGAGTGCGGAAGACTATACACAAGTCGCTGCCACACTCGATAAAAGAATTGAAGTCATGATCGAAGCTTTAAAAAGCTAACTGCCCGGCCTCACATAATAAATGAGAAGTCTCCCTTTCCGGAATATTTAGATCCATTGAAACCGACTTTACTTTGATTCAGAAACCTGCTTAATTATTTGACAAGTATTAACAGCTAGAGATGGAACAATGACAGCATATATATGTTGTTATAAGTAAATCAGTTACATCTACTAAACAGGAGGAAATTATGAGTGTAGTAAACAGAGAAACTATTGAAAAGCTTATCAGCAACACCCAAGAAGTAAATGTCACCATATTTATTCCCACTCATAAAACAGGAGAAGAAGGAAAACAAGACTCGATCCGTTTAAAAAATATTATACAACAAGTTAAATCTGACCTGCTCGAAAAGGGATGGAAAGAGAATAAAATTGACGAGCTATTCAAACCTGTACTTGCTAAAACTGAAGAAAATCAATTCTGGCTGCATCAGGATAAAGGACTGGCAATCTATGTGAATGAAGACTATTTCGATTTTTTCAAGATACCGGTCAGTGCCAAAGAGAACTATTACATTTCGGATAATTTTCTGGTCACTCCGTTGCTGGAGCTTCAAAATCATCACAATGATTATCATGTGCTGCTACTGAGCCAAAATGAGACCAAGATGTTTAAGATAGCCCCTGATGAAACTGCTCAGGTCACTTTTGAAAGCGTTCCAACCAGCATGGAGGAACATCTGAAATATCACGTGCATGAACGTTCAGTTCAACATCACACAGGCACAAGTGGCGGAGGCGCTGTATTTCACGGACAGGGAGCTGATGTAGATGAAAATAACAAAGAATTAGAGCTTTTTTTAAAGCACATTGAGAACAAGGTCACAAAGTATCTTAAAAAGGTAAACGGTCCGCTTATACTTGCGGGACCTGATAAATTGATTGCCTACTACAAGAAGGCCAACAAATATTTTAATGTACTGGATAAGTCTATTTCAGGGAACTGTGATAATAAGTCTATTCAGGAAATTGAGGATGAATCATGGAGTATTGTAGAGCCTTATTTCAGAGAAGAGATAAAAAGTGACATTGAACGCTTTAACAATCTGCTTGGGAGCGACCTGGTATCAACTGATATAAGTGATATTGTGAAGGGAGCTTATTTCGGAAAAGTAGACACGTTATTTGTGCCTATGGAATTTCACCAATTTGGTATTTTCGATCCAGAGGAAAACAAAGTGGATATCTCTGATAAGCTAAACGGCGAGGCTGTCGATCTTATAAATTATGCAGCCATATCTGCTATTCGTAATGGCAGTACGCTCTACGGATTACCACAATCTGAAGTGCCTAAGAATTCGGGCTTAGCAGCTATTTACAGGTATAAATCCTGATAGATCATATGGGTCGGATTCGAAATTCATTGTATCCTTTCTTTGAATGGATACAATTTTCGAATCCGCTCTTTTTATACTTTATCTATATTTCGGCTTTTAGCTTAAGCCACACCAAAGCTCCTTCTTCCTCATCTCCGCGTGTTTGTAGCATTCGCCCGCTTTCTTTTCCTATCCAGTAATAGTATATCTCCTCGGAATTTTCTCTTTTTACCGTATAAGTAATTGCGTCATATGTTTTTTCATGAAGGATAATTTCCTCTTCACCTGTGTGTTCTATCATGATGACATCTTTTCCCAGGTTTGAAGAATAAACAGGTATGGTCCAGGAATTGACCCCTTGCTTTTTTGCGGCGTAAAGCAAAGTGGGAATCCAGTGTGCATCATATCTCAACCGGTCGAATTTTTCTGAAAAAGTTGTATCCTGATTTACGTTAAAGCTTCTTCTTTTTACCCGAACATCAACCCTTTCAGTTCCTGTATAATCAACTGAAATATTTTGGCGGGGCTGTATTCTGGAACGATAGGCAATAGGTTGAAACGATTTCAAGTCTAACAATAAACTATCTCTAAGCGCAATTCTTGGCATATCCTGATGGTACGTAATCAGCATTTTGTCTTCTTGAGTCTGTACATTTTCTGTAACAGTACCCATTGCGGATTCTTCTCCATCTGCTTCCCTTACGTATTCATAAACCTGAATTCCGGGCTCAATGTTTTCTCCGGATAATATGGCATAATTCGTTTGTTGTGCCTGTATTTCAAAAGAGCTTAGAGTTAATACAGTGGTAAAAATAATTAATAGAAACTGTCTCATGATGATATAGTGATTGTTTTTGAATTCGGAATGGAAACTACGTAAATCCACACAATGCAGATTTATTTCAATTCAAAGATCTTGCCTGCCCTTTGCTGAACCAGGTCCTCCATTTCAAGCTGGAGTAAAGTAACCAAAAGTTGACTTGTATTTACACCTAATTCCTCACTAAGATCATCAATTTGATAGGCTTGCTTATCTAGTGCTTCACATATTTTGAGTGCTTTTTCATCAAGATCCTGCTCTCTCCAGTTTGGTTTTTGAGCATCTTCTTCAACACCAACTCCCTCTCTAACAGAATGCTCCACCGGTAGCTCTTCGATGATGTCATCTACTGTTTGCACAAGCTTTGCCGCTCCGCGTTTGATCAGATAATTACATCCGGTACCTGATGGATTTCCTAAAGGATGAGGAACTGCAAATACTTCGCGATTTTGATCGAGCCCAAGATCGGCCGTGATCATGCTCCCTCCTTTTATCCCGGATTCTACAACCAAAACTCCAAGGCTCATTCCGCTCACTATCCGATTGCGAACTGGAAAGTTACCGGCATCAGGATTGGTACCAAGAGGGAACTCGGTGATAACTGCTCCCCCACTTTTTACAATATTATTGGCGAGTGGTGCATTTTTCTTTGGATACAAATTATCGATCCCAGAACCCAAAACTGCTACTGTTAGAGCATTATGATCAAGTGCCGTTTTATGAGCAATTGAATCAATTCCATACGCCAGTCCGCTGAAAATAGATAGACCCTGATCAGCTAACTCACCAGTCAATTTTTCAGCCATTTTTCGCCCATAAGCTGAAGTATTCCGGGTACCAACCACTGCAACTCCGGGTTTTGAAAGAGCTTCAGGATCTCCTTTTATCCAGAATAAGACCGGAGGATCGTAAATCTGTTTTAGCAATGGAGGGTATTCAGGATCAGCAAGCGTGATAATTTTCGAACCAGACTTTTCCGTTTCAGCAAGAATGTGATCCACTTTATCCCAATCATCAAACGAAAGAAGTGAAAGTGCAGAAGCTTCTCCAATTCCTTCCACCGTTCGCAGCTTTCTCTTACTGAGATTAAAAATTTCTTCCGGGTCTTCTATATGTTTTAGCAGATTGAATACGCGCCGGCATCCAAAGCCCGGAATTATAGATAGCCCCAGCAGTACCCTAAGTTTCTTCTTGTTCTTTTGCATGTTGAATCAATTCCCAAAGTTTCTCTCTCAGCTCATCGACCCCGTGACCGGTTGCTGAAGAAATAGGAATAACGGGAATTTCATCATCAAAGTGAAGTTCTTCTTCTAACTCAAAGCCTTGTTTTAAATCCATCTTGGTGATAGCTAATACCCGTGGTTTGTCTAACAAGTCTTTTCGGTACGACTTTAGTTCATTGAGCAGTGCTTTGTACTCATACTCAATATCGGTCATTGCACTTACCATAAATAAGAGTACATTATTACGTTCAATATGCCTTAGAAACTGTATCCCAAGCCCTTTTCCTTCATGCGCTTCTTCAATAATTCCTGGGATATCGGCCATTACAAAGCTCCGATAGTCCTCAAATTTCACAACCCCAAGATTAGGCTCGAGTGTCGTAAACGGATAGTCAGCGATCTTGGGTTTGGCATGAGAAAGAGCTGAGAGTAAGGTGCTTTTTCCTGCATTCGGGAAACCGACCAATCCAACATCAGCGATAAGCTTGAGCTCTAACTCTACCGTACGTTCTTCACCTGATTTGCCTTCCTGTGCATACTGTGGAGTCTGATTGGTTGAGCTTTTAAAATGCCAGTTACCTAATCCGCCTTTGCCGCCTTCTGCAATCACCAGCTCCTGCTCATGTTCGGTAATCTCACCCAGACGTTCTTTGGTATCCGCATCATAAACCACCGTTCCCATTGGAACTTCCAGCTTTACCGACTCACCATCGGAACCGGTACTTCGTTGTTTGGTGCCGTGTTCTCCGGGCTTCGCTTTGATATATTTTCGATACCTGAGGTCAAGAATGGTATTAAGCTGTTCATTGCCAACTAATACCACATCACCGCCTTTTCCTCCGTCTCCGCCGTCAGGACCACCTTTTGGTACATATTTTTCCCTCCTAAAGTGAAGAGAACCATCTCCACCCCTGCCGGCTGTTACATAAATTTTAGCATAATCGGCAAAGCGCATGTTGTGAACTTTTATTTAAATGGTTGATCGTCTATCTACAGGTTTTCAAGAATGAAATCTGTCATCAGTCGGTAAAGATGACGGCGAGTATTCCCACCATAAATTCCGTGGTTTCTGTCCGGATAGATCATGGTCTCAAAATCCACATCTTCAGCAACCAAAGCATCTATCATATCAATGGTATTTTGATAGTGGACATTGTCATCACCGGTACCGTGTATCAATAAATAATTTCCTTCAATTTGACCGGCTTTTGTGATTGGAGAGCCTTCGTTATATCCCTCAGGATTTAACTGGGGAGTTTGCATAAAACGCTCAGTATAAATGGTATCATAATATTTCCAGTGTGTAACCGGGGCAACGGCAATAGCTGTACTGAATACATCAGCACCTTCAGCTAAAGCGAGTGAAGACATATATCCCCCATAACTCCAGCCCCAAATTCCAATCCGGTTTTCATCAATATAATCAATTGCTGATAGTTGCTTTGCAGCTTCGATCTGATCGGCTGTTTCAAGTTGACCCAGTTTTTTATAGGTCTGTTTTTTGAAATCACGTCCCTTACCGCCGGTTCCTCTGTTATCAACGGAAACCACGATATATCCTTGATTTACCAAATACTGATGCCACATTGGGCGCTGAGCACTTTCAAAGTTCCGTGTAACCGTCTGGCTTCCGGGCCCTCCATATACATACATCAACACAGGGTATTTTTGGGTTGAATCAAAATCAGCCGGTTTCATCATGTAGGCATTCAGCTCGACTCCATTAACATCCATCGTCATAAACTCTTTCTGGATAAAATGATACTCATCCAACCTTTGTGACAGTTCAGCATTGGCTTCCAGCGTTCGTACTTCGCTCCCATCTTCCCTGTGAAGTGAGACCTTAGCCGGCTTATTGTAATCAGACCAGATATCAATGTAATATTTAAAATCACGACTCATATTAATACCATGCCAACCTTCACCTTCCGTAAGCTTGGTTTTTCTTTTGCCATCAACTCGAGTGCTGTATAAATGTCTTTGCAATGATGACTCTTCTGTACTTACATAGAAAAGACGGTAATTTCGCTCGTTGTGACCAATAAAATTTGTTACGTCCCATTCGCCACTTGTGACCTGCTGAAGCTCTTCTCCCTCCATGTTGTATAAGTAAATGTGATTGTATCCATCCTTGTCACTGGTAGTTATGAACTGCTCACCATTGTCAAGAAAATACAGATCGTCGTGAACATCGATCCAGGTTTCACTTTCTTCTGTAAGGATAGCACGAGAATCCCCTGTTTCAGCATTTGCGAAAAGCAGATCTTGTTTATTTTGAAGACGGTTCATCCTGCGGATCGCTAACAGATCATTATCGTTGGTCCAGTTGATCCGGGGAATATATTGATCTGTTTCCTCACCGATCTCCATATCCACGGTTTCACCGGATCCCACATGATATACATGGATCGAAACAATAGAGTTTTTTTCTCCTGCTTTGGGATATTTGAATTTCACAGCCTCAGGATACAAGCCACCCCATTCCGTCATAAAAAATTCATTTACCCGCTCCTCATCAAAACGATAAAAGGCAATTCGATCTCCATCCGGTGACCAGAACCAAGCTTTGGCAAAGCCAAATTCTTCCTCATACACCCAGTCAGCTGCTCCGTTGATAATCTTGTTGAACTCACCATCTTCCGTGATCTGAGTTTCATTACCGGTCGCAAGGTCAACCCAAAATAAATTATTATCCCTTACAAAAGCGGCTCTATCTCCCTGGGGTGAAAGTTCTGCATACTGTTGTTTCTCATCTGATTCGGTCAGCTTCGAAAGCTCTCCAGCGTCAATATCATACACGAAATAATTCTCGCGCGTACTTCTTCTCCATATCTGTTCCACATCTGTTCGAATCAGTAATTTTGACTCATCAGCTGAAAACTGATATCCCTGAATAATGAATGGTTTCTCACTGTTACTTCCCTCGAAATCAGCTCCATCGAAGATCACTTGTTCTGTGCCATCTATAATGTTATAACGGATGATCTTATTATCACTGGTGGCAGAATAGAATTCTCCATCATTCATCCAGCGTACATTCTGTACATTATTCTGGGAAAATGTATTATCAAAAAGGTGTTCAAACTCTACTGGCTTCTTGTCTTGGGCCATTGTGGCAACGGTACACATTGCCAGCATTACGAGCGAAAGTTTCAGTGTCTTCATAAAGTTATCTTGGGTTAAAACAAGAAAAGAACGCATAGAGCATTCTTTTCGATCGTAAATTTTGGTATTGACTTAATTTTTGTGAAGGATCACCTTCAATAATTTGGTGAGCTTTGCTTTCATATTTGTTCTTGGCACAATGAAGTCCAGGAATCCATGTTCGAGCAAATATTCTGAAGTTTGAAATCCTTCCGGAAGATCCCGCCCTATTGTTTGGCGGATCACTCTTGGACCTGCAAAACCGATCAATGCGCCGGGTTCGGCTATATTGAAATCACCCAGCATGGCGTAACTTGCAGTCACTCCACCGGTTGTAGGGTCGGTCATATAGGAGATATAAGGGACTTTAGCTTCCTCAAGCTG
This sequence comes from Gracilimonas sp., assembly GCA_040904925.1. Lineage (GTDB taxonomy): Bacteria > Bacteroidota > Rhodothermia > Balneolales > Balneolaceae > Gracilimonas. The sequence continues at coordinate 8,741 of JBBDSP010000030.1, forward strand.
TGCCAGCTTAGCTGATGTTTTGGCCATCTGCATCAAACTAAGCACACTTTCCATCATACGTGCTCCACCGGTTTGTGAAATAATGATCAACGGAATTTTATTCTCACGTGCGTGATCTATCGCTATTCCAAGTCTTTCACCTACTACCGAGCCCATGCTTCCCCCAATAAAGGAAAAATCCATGCAGGCTACGACAAGATCGAGCTTGTTCATTTTACCTACGCCAACCCGCGCTGCATCAGAAAGACCTGTTTTATCTTGATATTCTTTGAGGCGATCTTTGTATTTCTTCCGATCTTCAAACTCAAGGGGATCGGTAGGTTTAATTTCCTGCCCCAACTCCTTGAATTTTCCATCATCAAATATGATCTCGAAATACTTTTCGCTTCCGATCCTGAAATGGTAGCCGCTTAGCGGATCAACCCATAGGTTATCTTCCAGCTCACGTTTGTGTATCGTCTCGCCGGTTGTTGGGACTTTGATCCAAACACCTTCCGGCATTTCCTTTTTGGTGTTTGTTTGAATGTTTTCGTCTTTTCTTTTAAACCAGGACATATGCTGCTTTTTGTGATTTTTTCAGAGAAGTAAAATAAAGATTCTGAGGCTTAATTCTGAATCTGTTTTGGTTAGAATCAAGCCTTTAAATGCTTGCGTTATTAACCTGGCTGCTTGTTAAATAATTAGATTCCAGTTCTTCAGCAGTGGTTTTCTTAAAAAATTCATCCGGGCCGGTACTGTTAAAAAGAGAGATCAGTCCTTTTGCAGAGATCTTGGATGGGTCTGCAATTTTAACTTTTTCCAAAGATCTTTCACTCAATCTATCAATACCGGTTCCTATGATCTGATCTCCGGCAGTTAGCTTATTCTCAATCTCAGTTAATTCCAGTATCATTGAATCTGAAACAACATTCAATGTTCCATCATTTTTAAATTGTTGATGATAGAGATGCTTTCTTCGGGCATTTATCACGGCATGAACCGACCCTTTATCCATAGATTGAGCGAAACCCGCTAATGTATTACCTGCATAAATAGCGGTATCCAACCCAAAAAACATACCTTTTACGGCACTTGCGGCTATTCTTAGTCCGGTATAAGATCCCGGTCCTGTACTAACTAAAACAGAATCCAGATCTCTTAACTCAAAAGAATGTTTGGTCTTTAATTCTTTTACGAATAGAAAAAGCAGTTCAGAGTGCGAGCCTTTCCGTTCTGTTCTTTTTTCATGTACTTCCCCTGTTTCACCCTGAAAACAGACAGAGCAAATGTTGGTCGCTGTCTCTATGGCTAGGATCTTATCGAAGCTCATTCAATACCAGCTGACCTTTATTATAAATTCCAATTGCACGTCCTTGTAATTTTTCATTCAAATAAGGTGAATTCTTCGATTTGGATCTCACATTATCCGGTGTGAAGATCCACTCTTCATCTGTATTGAAGAAGGTTAGGTTAGCTTTTGCCCCTTCTTTTATTTCAGGGATTTCGAGGTTCAGGATCTTACGGGGTTTATACACCAGCTTATCCATCAACTGCTGAAGGCTTAGTTTCTTGGTTTGAAAAAGCCGCTTATTTGAGACCGCCCATGCTGTTTCCAATCCTATGATTCCATTAGGTGCATAAATAAATTCCACTTCTTTTTCTTCAATAGCGTGTGGGGCATGATCGGTGCAAATAGCATCAATGGTTCCATCCACTAGGCCTTCCACCATCGCATCCACATCTTCCTGAGTACGTAGCGGAGGATGCATTTTAAAATTGGCATTATAATTTGTACGGTCGATCTCTTCATCAGTCAAGTCAAAATGATGCGCACAAACTTCAGTGGTTACTTTGATGCCTTTTTTCTTTGCCTTCCGGACCAGATCTACTCCTTCTTTTGTACTTATGTGTGCAACATGAATATGTCCGCCGGTGTATTCTGCAAGCAAGATGTCCCGAGCTATCATCACTTCTTCCGCAATACCCGGAGTGCCGTCGAGTCCAAGTCGCGTAGAAACTTTACCTTCATTCATGTGGCCTGGACGAGAAAGCGCCAAGTCTTCTTCATGGTTGATGATCGGCATTCCCAGCATCGAAGAATACTCCAAAGCTATCCGCATAACCTGTGAATCATAAACCGGATCACCGTCATCACTGAAAGCAACAGCTCCGCCTTCTTTCAGATCTGCCATTTCTGCAATGGATTCCCCTTTACGTTCTTTGGTTACACATGCGATCGGGTGTACATCAACTGGTAATTTCTCTGCCTTTTTGATGATGTATTCCACAACATCGCGGGTATGTGTTGCCGGTTTGGTATTAGGCATACAAGCCACGGCCGTAAACCCACCGAAAGCAGCCGCATCACACCCTGTTTTGATCGTTTCCTTGTGCTCAAATCCCGGCTCACGCAGATGAATGTGCATGTCCATCCAGCCCGGAGAGACATAAGCTCCTTTGAAGTCTTGAGTTTCTTCTCCCTTTTTTACTTTTAATCCGGAACCTAATTCCTTGATCACACCGTCCTCAATACGGATATCGATGGTATCTTTACCTTTATGAGAGTTGCTGACGGGCTTTAGATTTTTGAGGAGCATAAGCGTAATTTTGGCTTTTAAGTTCGACCGCAAATATACCGTGATTCCTTACTAAAGCACAAAATGAAAACCGATATGAATAGCTGCTACAGCTTAACCTCTTTTAGGCTGAAGTAGGTAGTCGGTTTAACCAATGAAATCGGACAAACTGAAAATCAATGACTTTCCACACAGTCAGAGCATTCAACCCATTCTTCGGTTGGAATATGCCTGATGGCGGCCGGACTGTTTCCCTTCTCAAAAACGGGTTTGAATACAATATTGCCTTCTGAATGTTCCGTACCGCAACTATGGCAGTTTACTTCGTGATCGGTTCTTGTAGTAGTATAACCGGTGATTACCCAGCCATCATGGCCCTGATGTGCAGCCAGGCTCTCAAGTGCAGCGCGTACCGTCTGAGATTTATTACCTTCATAGAATTTTGATGCAAGTTTATTTAAAAGTTCAACCGTTGGATCATCCAGTGTAAAATTAAGCCGCTTCATTCTTCTCCTCTTCTTTCAACAATGATTCTTCTAAGGGGTGATGCGTATGCGATGCGTTTTCACAACTTTGATGGTGACGATAATTGAACCAATGCCCGGCTATTAAAAATATACTTCCTACCAGCGTGGCTGCAGTCTCAAAAAATTCCCCAAGCCACTGATGTCCAACCAGCCAGCCCATCAGGATCAGTGTAAACCCGATCGCGAGCAGTGAAACTATTTTTTTATCGTAATGGCTTCTTCTGGAGGCATAAAAAACAGTAGGCGCAATCAAAATAATGAATAAGGGATGAAGCCATCCTTCTATAGCTAACAAGAAAGGAGTAAGAGGAAGGAGTGCAAACACAACAGGGACGAACAAACAGTGAATGGCACAAAGAACTGATAAACTGAGTCCCAATCGATCCCAGATCAATGAGACTGACAGATTTTTAATGGTCAAAACGTAATAATATTAGTGTGAATTTTAGTGTGTATGAATATACACACTATTTGATCTTCTATGCAATGGGTAATTCACTTTAACGGATCACAACAAAATCTCCTTCAAACTCTGCAAGTACCGTTCCCTCATTTTTAATGTGAGCCTGTAGAGTGATTCGGGCTTTGCCAAAACGCTCAAACATCTCCAAGAAATTTTCAATGTCTTGTTTTTCAGGAATGATGTTATCACCCTATTAACTCTCAACTCTCAAAAACTACTCATTTTATCACTTCATCACTCTAATTAAACCTCTATATTTGAACCCGAATTTGAACTTAAATTCACCTATGCCCGATAAACAGATCCCATTTTTATTCGATATTCCCAGTGTTTCTCAGCTCACTGATAAGATCAAGAACGTGCTGGAGCAGAATTTTGTGGACATTTTGGTGGAAGGGGAAACCAGTAATGTAAATCAGAGCCGTAACGGACATTACTATTTTACGCTGAAAGATTCCGGTGCCTCCCTTCCCTGTGTGATCTGGCGAAGCACGGCACAACGACTCGATATCAATCTAACTGACGGACAACAAATTGTGGTTGGCGGAGATATTCAGGTCTATGCCCCCCATGGGCGATATCAGATGATCGTGAGCCTGGTTCAGCAGGCCGGGATCGGGAAACTTCAGCAGGCATTCGAAAAACTGAAGGCCAAGCTTAAAAAAGAAGGTTTGTTTGAAGACCTTCACAAAAAACCACTACCAAAATTCCCTGAGCGAATCGGTGTTGTGACGTCAGCAACCGGAGCTGCCTTTCAGGATATCCGTTCTACCCTTGAAAAACGTTGGCCGCTGGCTGAAGTCAAACTCTATCACGCCAGTGTGCAAGGGGTGAATGCAGCACCTGAGATCGTAAAAGGAATAGAATATTTCTCCTCCCAAAAAAATGTAGATGTGTTGATCATTGGTCGAGGCGGCGGTTCTCTTGAAGATCTATGGCCTTTTAATGAAGAAGCGGTGGCCAGAGCTGTATTCGCAAGTGAAGTCCCCATCATCAGTGCTGTAGGCCACGAGGTCGATTTTTCGATCTCAGATTTTGTTGCCGATGCCCGCGCCGCCACTCCTACCCAGGCTGCCGTAGTTGCCGTCCCCGACATCAATGAGATTCGATTCCTGGTTGAGGATTATTCCAAGAAACTTGAAATAAATACCTCGGGAGCTATCCAGCTTTATAAAGACAAAGTTGCTAACATGGCTAAATCTCATGCATTGTTGGCCGTAAAGCAGAAAATGGAATCGGCGCGAACAAAAATTCAATCCCTTCGACAGATGCTTGACCATCGCAGTGAATCTGTAATTCGTTCTCACAAAGAACGCCTTCTTGAACTACATCACATTCTTGATATGGAGAACCCCAATGAGCCGCTTGAAAAAGGATTTGTTCGGGTTTGGCAAGATGATAAATGGATCAGAAAATCCGGTGAGTTTACAGATACTGACGCATTCAGCCTTGAATGGAAAGACGGCAAAAAAGTTCTCAGTAAATAGTTTTTTCCCTTCTTCATCAATTCTCCTCCTTAAATAATCAATAGCTGCTGTAAACTAATTATCCTGTTTGGGATAACAACCCAGGATTTTCAATTCCTCTGCTTTTGCTTCGAGTTCATTCAGGCCGGCTGAAACTTCCGGTTCATCAATATTTCCGTGGATATCAAGGTAAAAGGAATATTTCCAGGGCTCATTCATCCGTGGTCGGGATTCCAGCTTAGACATATTGATCTTATGCTTGTGTAAAATATTCAGGCAATCGATCAGAGAGCCCTCTTCATTGGAAGTCACCATCATTAAGGACGTTTTTGCAGGGATTTGAGCATCCACCTTCACAGGTTTTCTTGCAGCCACCACAAACCGTGTATAATTCTGCTGCTGATTTGCGATATCACTTTCGATCACGTGAAGGCCATAAAGGTCTGCGGCATGGGCACCCGCGATCGCAGCCTGAGTGATATCCCCATCCTCCAGGATCTTTTTCGCTGACATGGCCGTATCCAGGTAGGACTCCACTTTACAGCGGGGCAATTTAGATAAGAAATTCGTGCACTGGGCAATAGCCTGTGGATGTGATAATATGCGCCGGATCTTGGAAAGTTCTACCGGCTCAACAGACATGAGGCAATGGACCACCTTCAGAATCTCTTCTCCGACAATATGAACGTTCTCATTTCCGACAATATCGTAAGTATCATTAATAGAACCGGCCGTGGTATTTTCAATAGGCAGAATTGCATAATCTACTTTTTCTTCCTGAAGCGCCTGGGCTGCCTGTTTGAAAGTATCATAGCCAATAGCATCTACCTTTGCATAGCGCTCACTGAAATGCCGTGTGGCTGCAAGATGACTGTACGCACCATCCGTTCCCTGATAGGAAACCCGGATCAGATCACCATTGGCTTTCTCATTTTGATGATCGACCAGCGAATGGGTTTGAAATCGCACTGAATTAGTGATAATCTCCCGGAAAAGATGTTCAGCATAATACCGATCCAAACCTACTTCATGGGCTAAGTCCCGAATGCGATTGAGCAGTAACTCTTCCCGTTCAAGGTCTCTGATTCCCTGTTCATTTTTGAGCTTCAATTCTGAGACTTCTTTAACAAGTCCCTGCCGCTGAGCTAATGCTTTTAAGATCGTGCAATCTATTTCATCCAGTCTCTTGCGGATGGAATCCAAATCATCTGCCATACTTTCCCTTTTCTTTTTGAGTGGGTAGTGGAAAGTAAATAATGTACGCGCAAAAATTAGGGGAAATTTCTGCGATGCCTGCTCTATTTACCCGTTACTATTGTCATCAAGCCAGCCAAATTTTCGCTGAAGAGATTCTATAGTAATAGAATGGCGCTCAGTGCCCTTGGTTCCAAGCAGATAACCTACTGGTTTAAGATAATCCACATGTTCACAAACAATTTTGAACAAGCCCAGATATGGGATCACGATCAGCATTCCCGGAAGCCCCCAAACCATGCTTGCCGCTATCAATGAAAAGATAATTACAAGCGGGTTGATCTCTACGTAAGAGCCGGTAATATTCGGGGTGAGAATATTGTTTTCGATGAATTGCACAACTACAAACTGACCGATCACAGCCAAAGCCAGAGAAGGACTTTGGGTGCCGAGCACAAAAAGTAGCACTACTCCATACCCAAGAATAGTTCCGAGGTAAGGGATCAGGTTGAATAAGGCTGCTATGATTCCGAATAAAAGAGCATACTCCAAGCCGATGAGATAAAAACCGAGGGAATTCAACCCCATCAAAATAAAACACACGATCACTAACCCCTTCAGGTATTTTGGAACTACCTCTGAAGCCTGATCAATAATTTCCTGAACATTGGTTTCTTGATCTGAATCAATGAGCATAGAAATAAATTTTCGAAATTTATCTCTGTAAAAAAGCAACAAGAAAGTATAAACCGGCAGCAGACCAATACTTAGCAATGTGTTTGTGGTAGCAGTAAATAACTGTGAAATGTATTCACCGGTTTCACCCAGATCACTTATAAAGCCATCTATTCCTTCACTTGAAATCCCGGTAAATGCAGTTACGGTTTCCAATATGGACTGCATATTATCCTCAAACTGAGATTTTATCTTTGGAAAGTCTTCTGTGAAATTAGCTGAAAGTGCACTCACACCAAATATTACCCCTCCAACAATAACAATAAACCCGATTACCACTATCAAATTTGTGAGGATGCGGGGTACATTATGATCTTCAAGCCACTCTGCATAAGGGAAAAGTAAATACGCCAGCATCACACTTAAAAACAAGGGAACCAATAAGGTTCTTGTCAGAATAAGTGCGGCTACCACCAGGAAAAGAAATGCCAATTGAATGGTAGTACGCAGTAAAAGCGGGTATTCTTTCATAGGATCTTTTTGATGTTAAGAATACAATAAGTGAATGAATTTTTCTTAACTATTACTATTGAAATTCCTAAACATAGTTCCAAAAGCCGGTTGGAAGGATTTTTCTGACTTGGTATAACCTACTGTTATAATTCCAAACCGTAGGGCGGACAGCCTGTCCGCCCGTGGTAGCTTAGGCAACTTTTTTCTAAAACGGTCGGACAAATCTGTCCGACCTACTTGGTATTTATAAACGCTTCTTTGAAATCTGGTTTGCAGTATGAATGTGGCCACTCCTTCCAATTATCAACTAAACCGGGTTTTACCGGGTTTTGAAGTGTATAATAAATCACTCTCTCTAACTCTTCTGAATTCCTGATTACATGATCATAACTTTCAGCTTGCCAAAATGACTTTCCGGTTCTGCCTAGAACCTGATTTGCTTTAAAGGCTGAATACCATTTCAGCGATTTTAAAATTTTTGTGACAGGGAAATCTTCATTCTCTTCCGGATTTACACTTTTTGGGTCTGGCAACTTAAAAACAAGATGCACGTGATTAGACATTATACAATAAGCATATAGATCATAGTCTGATGTATCTCTGTAATGAATAGCTTCTTTAACAATATTTGCTATCTCAGCTTGAGCTAACCAAGTTGGGCCTATGGACTCTTCATCCAAAAACTGATCATATTTATTAAAAATATGTTTGTGGATTTTAACCCGTAGGTCGGACAGCCTGTCCGACCGTGACTGATTCAAAGTATATTTTCCAAACAAAGCATTTCGCTCTCTCTTTAACCTCACAATAGCCTCTCTTGGAAGTGACCCAGCTAACCTAAAGGTTATAAAATATTCAGCTCCCGGTGGTTGCCAATGTGGGAGCTTTCGACGATAGAAGTTCATTTTCAAATATATTTGTACCCATTTTCATTTAACGAAACTAAATTTTTAATTCATAGCCAAAGTTAATGTATCTAAGTAGGGCGGATAGATTTATCCGCCCGTGGTAGCTAATAAACCCAAGTTTATATAGTATGGTCGGACATATCTGTCCGACCATACCTACTACCTACTTATCAGTCAGCGATGCCACTCCCGGTAATTCCTTTCCTTCCAGATATTCCAGGCTTGCTCCACCACCGGTAGAAACGTGGGAAACATCGTCACTCAATCCGGCTTGTTTGATAGCTGCAGCGGAATCTCCGCCACCGATAATAGTCGTAGCTCCAAACTTAGTTGCCTCAGCAAGAGCCTCCGCTACAGCAAATGTTCCATCTGCAAAATTTTCCATTTCAAAAACACCCATTGGACCATTCCAAAGTACTGTTTTAGCAGCCTTGATCTGATTTCCAAAAGCTATAGATGACTGTGGACCAATATCCAATCCCATCCAGCCGTCTTCGATCTCATCTTCATCCACAACCTTATGCTCTGCATCATTACTGAATTCTTTTGCTATCACCGAATCAATAGGGAGCATGAACCGGATTCCTTTTTCTTCAGCTTTCTTCAGCAATTCACCGGCCAGCTCAATTTTGTCATCTTCCACCAGCGAGTTTCCGATCGGCCAGCCTTTTGCTTTGTAGAATGTGTAGGTCATACCGCCACCAATAATAATAGTATCTACTTTAGAGATCAGGTTTTCGATCACCCCTATTTTATCTGAAACTTTGGCACCACCTAAAATAGCCACGAAAGGACGGCCCGGATCATTGATACTCTCTTCCAGATATTTGATCTCTTTCTGCAGCAAAAATCCCGATACCGCAGGCCGCAGATATCTTGTCACTCCCGCAACTGAAGCATGAGCTCGGTGCGAACTTCCAAAAGCATCGTTCACAAACAGATCGCCATGCGCAGCCAGTTTTTTACTGAATGCTTCATCGTTCTTTTTCTCTTCGGGATGAAAGCGTACGTTTTCGAGCACAATGATCTCACCAAATTCAGCTTTAGCTATAACAGATTCTGCCTTCTCACCAATGCAATCTTCCGCAAAATGAACTTTGGTATCCACTAAATCAGCAAGATGATCAGCGGTTGGTTTGAGGGAGAATTCAGAATCGTATTCCCCGGCCGGACGACCCAAGTGACTGGTCAGAATCAACAACCCTCCATTTTCTATCACATGATTGATGGAAGGAAGGGCTTGCACAATGCGATTGTCATCAGTGATCTTACCGTCTTTGATGGGTACGTTAAAATCTACGCGCATCAGTACTTTTTTGTCTTTTACATCGATATCGTTGAGAGTGAGTTTAGCCATGATCGAGCAATTAAATTGTATGTTAAATTCGGCTTGAAGGTACCAAGATCTTCTCATGAAATGAAGTTTTGATGAACCGTCTTTTCCACCCTGCTTTTCACCCATAATTTGGATATTTTCTTACACTGAAAAATTAATCCAATTTATCCTATTACATGCGAACGGTTTATTTAGATCATGCAGCTACCACCCCCTTAGATGAGCGGGTACTTGAGACCATGCTTCCCTTCTTAAGAGATAATTATGGGAATGCGAATTCCCCTCATCACCTTGGACAAAAATCAAAAGTGATCGTAGAAGATGCCCGTGAAAAAGTAGCTGCTTTGATCGGTGCAGAGCCCTCTGAGATCATCTTCACAAGTGGTGGTACTGAAAGTGATAATGCCGTAATCAAAGGGGTTTTAGCTGTTTCAGGAGATAAGAATGAAGTTATTACTTCCGATCTGGAACATCATGCAGTACTCCATACTGTTGAACTTGCCAAAATGCAGGGAGTGAAACCGGTATTTGCAAAGGCAAGAAACTGCGGCACCATTACTGCCGATGCTGTAAAAGAAGTGATCACAGACAAAACAGCTTTGGTCACCATCATGCATGTGAATAACGAGATCGGAACCATCAACCCGCTTAAAGAAATTGCTGAAGTTTGTAAAGAACATGACGTCCCTTTTCATTCCGATACGGTTCAAAGTCTCGGGAAAATTCCTTTAAATGTGAAGGACTTAGGCGTCGATTTCCTAAGCGGGAGTGCCCATAAGATCTATGGCCCAAAAGGAGCCGGGATCATGTACGTAAAAAATGGCTCGCGTTGGATTCCTTGGATGAATGGCGGTTCACAGGAAAGACGTCGCCGTGGAGGTACTTTGAATGTGCCCGGAATTGTAGGATTTGCAAAAGCACTGGAGCTGGCTGTTTCAGAAATGGGTGAACACCAAAAGCATTTTAAAAAACTGCGCTCATTGCTTCTTGAGATGATGGACGATAAGCTTGACTTCAATTACACGGTAAACGGACCTAAAGACAATGGCGTACCGCACATCGTCAACCTTTCCTTCAGTGATGAACAGGGGAAATTCATTGACGGGGAGATGTTGCTTCTGAATCTTGATATTGAAGGTATTTGTGTGTCCAATGGTTCTGCTTGTACATCCGGAGCGGTTGAACCTTCTCATGTTTTAAATGGAATTGGAATGGAAGAAGGACTTGCCAAGTCAAGTATTCGTCTCAGCTTTGGCAAACAGAATACCGAAGAAGATGTACGATATTTTGTTGAGAAACTGGATGCTGTCCTCAACCGAATGTTTTCCTTAGCATGAAAAAACATATCTGTGTGTACTGCGGCTCTCGAAAAGGTAACTATCCTAAATTTCCTGAACTGGCAAAACAAGCCGGCCGTGACATTGCCCGCAGAGAGTGGGGTATTGTTTATGGCGGGGGAAGAGTCGGGATAATGGGCGAAATTGCGAATGCAGCCCTCACCGAAGGTGGAGATGTTATTGGCGTAATCCCAACACAGCTCAAAAATCGTGAAGTAGCTCATAAAGGGCTTACCGATCTCCATGAAACACAGGATATGCACACCCGGAAAGCACTCATGGAATCTTTATCGGATGCCTTTCTGGTACTGCCCGGTGGATTCGGAACCCTGGATGAATTTTTTGAGATCCTAACCTGGCGACAACTCGGCATTCACAATAAGCCTATTTTCATCATAAATGTGGATGGGTACTTTGATGGACTCATGCAATTCACAAATAATGCTGTAAAACATGATTTCATCCATAAAGAAAGTCTTTCCCTGTTCCATATTTGCGAGGATTTGGATTCCTTTTTCCAGCAACTGGAACGATTTTTTGAACTGAATTGATTTTATTTGCCACTAATCACGAAAACACAAAGTGATATTTAATGGCTGAAAATAAACAAAAGCATCCCTTACCTCCCTGCCCTGCTACTCCAAATTGTGTGAGAACTTCCCGGGTTTTTAAATCCGGTATAGAACAGGTTTTTGAAGCCCTCACTTATATCTTTGATAATGAAGCACACAGCTTTGAAGTTATTGACCCAAAACGAATTGAGATCCATGCTGTTTATCGAATCCCGGTTTTCGGCTTTAAAGATGATGTGGATGTAATCATGGAGGAAACAGAAAGCAAAACCGCCGTTTACATTCGAAGTGCTAGTCGGCTTGGGGCGTACGATCTTGGGGTGAACCGACGAAGGATAAAGCGAATATTCAGAAAGCTAAATACAAAGATAAGGGAATAATTTTCGCTATATTTAGCAGGAAATCTCAATTTAACATTTAGGATATGTACACTGGTTTACTCCACGCACACTCAGGACTTCGATGGATCTTATTGGTACTAATCGTTTGGGCTTTATTTAAAGCAATCAGCGGCTGGGTAGGAAAAAAAGAATATCAGAAATCAGATCGTATTTCTGCTTTACTGGCACTCATTTTTACTCATATTCAATTACTGCTAGGTTTTGGTCTTTATTTTATAAGCCCTAAAGTTTCCTTTCAGTCCGGCGTTATGGAAAGCACGATGTTACGATTTTATACCGTTGAGCATATCACAATGATGATCGTTGCCATTGCTCTGATCACTTTTGGTTTCAGTTCTGCGAAGCGATTGGAAGCTTCCCTTGATAAGCACAAAAGAGTAGCCATCACTTATGGAATTGGCTTGTTGATCATGATCGCCTCTATTCCCTGGCCATTCCGAGGATTAGGAACCGGCTGGTTTTAAGGAATCACAGAATTTTTGTAAGATATATCAGGGAACGTGCTTAAAAACACGTTCCTTTTTTTATTGCGGATACCGAATACTCTCCACCATTTCCTGAACATCTTCAGGAGGTTCGGGGAAGATCATTCCCACCGCGAAAGAAACCAATAGATTCAAGATCATTCCCAAGGTACCTATTCCCTCCGGTGAAATTCCAAACCACCAGAATTCAGGAGTGTTAAATTCAGGAAAGGCGATCTTGAAAAAGATCACATAACCGAGTGTGAATAGTAATCCAGCGATCATTCCGGCAATAGCTCCCTGACGATTCATTTTTTTGTAAAAGATCCCAAGTATGATGGCTGGGAAAAACGAAGCTGCTGCAAGTCCAAAGGCAATAGCCACCACTTCAGCCACAAAACCCGGGGGATTAATCCCAAAATATCCGGCAACGACAACCGCTCCTCCGGCTGCAATTCTGGCCCACATCAACTCAGCTTTATCCGAAATATCCGTTTTGATCTGCTTTTTGATAAGATCATGAGAAACAGCAGTTGATATCACTAGCAGCAATCCCGCAGCTGTTGATAACGCTGCGGCCAATCCTCCTGCAGCTACTAGTCCTGCAACCCAGGCCGGCAGATTGGCGATCTCGGGATTTGCAAGCACCATGATGTCCCGGTCAACATATAGCTCATTAGAGCCTTCAGCGGGAGGATTATTTACCTTCACTTCTCCGAAATCACCCCGAACTATTTCACCGGCAGTGTTTCTTTGAATATCAGGAAGTCCTTCTATCGCTGAGCCTGGAGCATAAGTAATGATCCCGTCCTCGTTTTTATCGTACCATGTAAGTAAGGCTGTTTCTTCCCAGGTACCAAACCATTCGGGCATCTCTTCATAGGGCTGCTCACTTACGGTTTCCATCATATTGTACTTCGCAAAAGCTGCAATTGCCGGAGCCGTGGTATATAGAATTGCAATAAAGATTAGAGCGTATCCTACTGAAACCCGGGCATCTTTTACTTTGGGAACCGTAAAGAAACGAACAATAACATGAGGCAAGCCCGCTGTACCTATCATCAAAGCTGCAGTAATAAAAAAGACATCCTGCATACTTTTTGTACCGCTGGTATACGCAGCAAAACCAAGTTCTGTGTGTAACTCATCTAGTTTTTCTAACAAATATTGTCCTGAACCGTCGGCCAGTTCAGACCCAAAACCAAGTTGTGGAATTGGGTTTCCAGTCAGCTGAAAAGAGATAAAAAAGGCAGGAACCATGAACGCAAATATCAAGACGCAATATTGTGCTACCTGTGTGTAGGTGATCCCTTTCATTCCGCCCAAAACCGCATAGAAAAACACGATCGCCATCCCGATCAAAACTCCTATATCAATGTTTACTTCCAGGAATTTTGAGAAGACCAATCCTACTCCGCGCATCTGTCCTGCTACGTAGGTAAAAGAAACAATCAGGGCACAAATCACAGCTATAGTTCTTGCGAAGTTGGAGTAATACCGGTCTCCTATAAAGTCAGGAATGGTGAATTTCCCGAATTTCCGGAGGTATGGCGCAAGTAATAAAGCAAGCAGCACATAGCCACCGGTCCAGCCCATAAGGTAAACAGCACCGTCATATCCCATAAAAGAAATGAGGCCTGCCATGGAAAGAAAAGAGGCGGCTGACATCCAGTCTGCGGCAGTAGCCATTCCATTTACAACAGGATTTACATGAGCTCCGGCAACATAGAAGTCACTGGTAGAGGCAGCTTTCGCCCAGATCGCAATTCCAATGTAGAGTGCAAAAGTGACACCAACTAAGATATAGGTCCAAACTTGAACATCCATGATCAGTCCTCCTGCACGTTAAATTCCTGATCCAGTTTGTTCATCAGGTATACATACACAAAGATGAGAACGACAAAAGTATAAATGGAACCTTGCTGGGCAAACCAAAACCCCAACTTAAATCCCCCTATTTGAATTTCATCAAGTACAGGGGCCAGAAGGATTCCGAATCCATATGAAACCGTGAACCAGATACTGAGCAAGATCCCCAGATATTTCAGGTTCTTTTTCCAGTAGCCTTTTAAATCCCGTTCCGACATTATTTGCAACCTCCATAGTTTTGTTCCGGCTAAGTATGCGGGATTTGGAGGAAGTAATCAAATACTGATATAGAAATGGAAAGAAAGAGAAAAGTCATCAGTTTCTAATGGATCTTTAATTTATCCAAAACTGATGGCTGATAACTTTTTTCAATATATAGCAGGATATTTTTCAGGATCTGCTTCGCGCATTAAATCATAGATCGTTTCAAAGATATCCTCAGCATTTGGCTTGCTGAAGTAATCTCCATCGGAAGCATAAGCCGGGCGATGAGGCTGAGCCGTTAAACATTTGGGCTCAGAATCGAGATTGAAGTAACCACTTTGTTGTTCCAATACATTCTGCATAATGTAAGCAGACGCTCCACCCGGTACATCTTCATCTACAACCAAAAGTCGGTTGGTCTTATTCAGCGAATCACCAATCACATGATCCAGGTCAAATGGCAATAAGGTCCGCACATCGATCAATTCCACCGAGATGCCGGCTTCTTCAAGCTGTGGAACCAGACTTTCTACAATATTGAATGTCGATCCGTATGACACCACGGTTATATCAGTTCCTTCATTTACTACTTCAGGTTTTCCAAGCGGCGTTGTGAATTCCCCAATATTTGACGGAAGGTTTTCTTTGAGTCTGTATCCATTTAAGGGCTCCACGACTATTGCGGGATCATCTCCCTGAAGCAGGGTATTATAAAAACCGGCCGCTTCCGTTAAATTTCTCGGCACACATAAATGAACTCCGCGAGCTCCATTGATTATCATGCCCATGGGAGACCCTGAGTGCCAGATTCCTTCCAGACGATGGCCACGGGTTCTTATAATAAGAGGAGCTGCCTGTCCGCCTTTGGTTCGGTATCGTAAGGTAGCTAGGTCATCAGAAATTCCCTGGAAGCAATACAGCAGATAATCCAGATACTGGATCTCAGCAATGGGACGAAGCCCACGAATAGACATCCCTATCCCCTGCCCTAAAATAGTGGCTTCACGAATACCGGCATCACTCACGCGGATTTCGCCGTATTTATCCTGCATGCCTTCAAGGCCTTTATTAACGTCACCCAATTTCCCGGAATCCTCCCCAAAAACGAGCGTATTCGGATACTTTTCAAAGATCTTATCGAAGTTTTCACGGATAACTAAACGACCATCAACCCGCTTCGGCTTCTCATCATATTCCGCCTTTATTTCCTCAACATTGAGCGGAGATCTTGAAGTTTCGCTGTACAAGTGAGAATTGTATCGATCTTTATTCTCTTCACGGGATTGCTCAACCCAATCAGCTAATTCTTGCCGGGCAGATCCATTTTTTCCGGCTGTGGCAGCCAGTGATTTCCGTGCGGCAGACACAATATCCTTGCGGATAGCATTCGGATAATTCTTCAGATTCTTAACAAATTCACCCAGTTTATCAACACCGGTTTCATCTTTTAATTTGTTAATCAGATCGATCACAGTTGATTTCTCTTCCTTGATCGGCTCCATAAATGCTTTCCAGGCTACCGTTTTGGCTTCGTTCACCTCATCCTGTGCTTCCTGCTCAAGCTCATCCAGTTTCTTTTTAGTGGCGATCTTGTTGTCTAAAATATAGTTTCTCAAACGTTCGAGGCAGCAATATTCCTCTTCCCACTTCAGGCGTTCCTCAGATTTGTAACGCTCATGCGATCCAGAAGTTGAATGGCCCTGCGGCTGTGTAACTTCCTGAACGTGAACCAAAACCGGCACATGTTCTTCGCGAGCAATATTTGCGGCCTTTTCATAGGTTTCGATCAGAGCTTCATAGTCCCAGGCTTTTACTGTGAGGATCTCATATCCATCCTTCTCATCAGTACGTTGGAAACCACTTAGAATTTCAGATATATTTTCTTTCGTAGTTTGATATTTCTTAGCAACTGAGATCCCAAAACCATCATCCCAAACAGACACAACCATTGGAATTTGAAGCACCCCCCCGGCATTTATGGTTTCCCAGAAAACGCCTTCCGAAGTACTTGCATCACCAATAGTTCCGAAAGCAATTTCATTACCTTTGTTCGAGAATTTATTCCATTCTTTGCCTTTCAGCGCTTTTTCATTTCGATACACTTTGGAAGCCTGTGCAAGTCCAAGTAAGCGGGCCATCTGTCCGGCTGTGGGCGAAATATCGGCTGATGTATTTTTTGATTTGGTTTGATCAACCCAACTTCCATCCTCATCTATCAATCGGGTGGCAAAATGTGAGTTCATTTGTCTGCCGGCTGAGCTTGGATCGGCTTCTACATCAGCATGGGCATATAACTGGGCAAATAGCTGCTGTGGAGTCACATGATCTATTGCCAGCATAATGGTTTGATCGCGATAGTAACCGGACCTGAAGTCACCGTCTTTAAATTGCTTTGAAAGAGCAATCTGGGGAATCTCTTTTCCATCCCCAAAAATTCCAAACTTGGCTTTTCCCGTAAGAACCTCTTTTCGACCGATCAACGACATATGCCGACTTATCCATCCCAATTTGAAATCTGCTAGGATCTCTTTCTTCTGAGCAGCGGTAAACTTTTTCTTTGTCGTCTTTTCTTTTGCTTGAGCCATTATAAAATTTTTATTCTGAATTATGTAGGAAAGCGCCCTTCCAAACGGGGCGACAGTATACGGAAAAGCGCTTTTTTATGAAACAGTCTCCACTACCTCTGTCGTTCTTTTTCCGTTAAATAGCAGTTACTTCTGAGCTATCAAAAGCCGTTACTCGGTAAATCCGCCTTTGGTCATTTTGATCGGGTCGAGGGCATTATCAAGTTCCTCGTCCGAGAGGTCGGTCATCTCTTTAGCCACTTCTTTTAAAGGACGGCCCTCAGCAAATGCTTTCTTCGCTATCTTCGCAGCCAAGTCGTAACCAATAATAGGGTTCAATGCGGTAACCAGGATTGGATTCCTGCCAACCATATCAGCGATCTCTTCTTTTTTAACTATCAATTTAGAGACGGAGCGGTCTGCAAGGTTGCGAGCCGCATTGGCCAAAATTTCTATAGATTCTAGTAAGTTATGAGCCACTACCGGCAACATCACATTCAATTCAAAATTACCTGCCTGACCGCCAATGGTAATCGCAGAATCATTCCCGATAACCTGCGCACAAACCATGGTCAGAGATTCTTCAATAACGGGATTTACCTTTCCGGGCATGATTGATGATCCGGGCTGAAGAGCAGCCAGTTCTACTTCTCCAATGCCGCTGTTGGGTCCTGAGTTCATCCAGCGAAGGTCATTTCCGATCTTCATCAACCCTACGGCAATAGTCTTAAGTTGTCCGCTGAGTTCTACAGGGGCATCAACAGTTGCCTGGGCTTCAAAGTGATTTTCTGCTTCTGTGAATTTCTCTCCGGTCAGTTCAGAGATCTTTACAGCAAATTTCTTTCCAAAATCTTTGTGGGTATTGATACCCGTTCCTACTGCCGTTCCTCCTTGTGGAAGCTCACTAATTCTTTCGAGTGCAGATTCAACCCGTTTGATACCAAGTTCAACCTGCCGGGCATAGCCACTGAATTCCTGCTCAATAGTTATCGGCATAGCATCCATAAGGTGTGTTCGGCCTGTTTTTACGACATCGGAATATTCTTTTCCTTTTTCCAGGAATGTTTTTTGCAGATGTTGAAGCGCCGGAATCAAATTGTGATTAACCGCTTTTACTGCAGCTACCCGAATGGTAGTTGGGATCACATCATTTGAACTTTGTCCATAATTGATGTGATCGTTGGGATGAATATTTACATCCAGATCTTTCTTGAGTTCGTTGGCACGGTGAGCGATCACCTCATTTGAATTCATATTCGTTGAGGTACCGGAACCAGTTTGAAAAATATCGATCACAAATTCTTTATCATGCAGTCCGTCGATCACTTCCTGAGTAGCTGCTTCTATTGCTTTTGCCACGTTCTTATCAAGCAATCCCAAGTCTGAATTTACGATAGCAGCTGCTTTCTTTACAAAGCCCAGTGCCTGAATAAATTCCCGGCTGAATTTGATGCCGCTTACCGGGAAGTTGTCATGTGCACGCTGGGTTTGAGCTCCATATAAAGCATCTTTTGGAACTTTGACTTCACCCATGGAATCTTTTTCGGTACGAAATTCGCTCATTGTTCTTTAGTGATCTTTAGGTTGAAATTTTCTGCTGTCAGATTCAACGACTTAATTCAAGTAAGCCGAAAATAATTTCAATTACAGCCTTAAAAAGATAAGGAAAAAGTATGTAGATGTTGTGAAATGGTTGTTAAAAAAAAGATAAGAGATCTATAAAAAGGCAGATACTGATAAGCGGTTTACTTAAAGTTCCTTAGAATACATCCGGTAGCTCTTATCATGTTTTGCTCCTATTCTCTCTGCCACACGGATCATTTCGGTATTGGTTTCCAGGATCCAGCTTAATTCGGAAATTGTTTTATTTTCACCTTCCAACCCATTTCTGATGGATCGCTGATGGAGTAAAGCATCGATCCCTTTACCTCTATATTCAGGTAAAACTCCCATAAGAGCCGTTCTTAAGCTATTTAATTTTCTTTTTTTCCAAAGCAACTTGATAAAGCCAAATGGAAATAATTTTCCATTCATATCTTTCAGGATCTCGTTGATATTTGGCAATCCGACCGAAAATGCCACCGGCTCTCCTTTTATCTCTGCGATATGCGCAAAATCAGGATCTATGATCATTTTAAGATCTTTTCCCAAAGCTTCAAACTCTTCGTCAGAAAGTGGTATGAACCCCCAGTTATTTTTCCAGGCCTGATTGTAGATCTCTTTTATAATTTTGATCTCAGACTTCATATTCTTCAAATTCACCGGACGGATCTCCAGATCGCTCAATCTATGTTTTACAATATTCATGGCCCGTTCCATACGTTCAACATTTACCGTTTCGGTATCCACCATATAGGCATACATGTCCATTTCTTTGGAGAGGCCGGCATTCTGAATTAACTCATCGTAATAAGGAAAGTTATAGGGCATCAAAATATATGGATCCTTATCAAAGCCATCGATCAGCACTCCTATGGTATCCATCATGCCCGGGCTGGCCGGCCCCATCACCTTCTTCATGCCTTTATCTCTCAGCCAGTCAGTTGCCACCCGGAATAATAAATTTGCAGTGTGTTGATCATTAATGCATTCAAAAAAGCCAAAATGACCGGTTTTTGAATCATGGAAATTATTGTACCTGTGATCTATGATCGCTGCAATTCTTCCTACATCTTTACCGTCTTTTTCCGCTATGAACATAGCTATCTCGGCATTATTGAAGAATGGATTTTTGTCGGTATCGACCAGTTTTTTCTGATCCATCCTGAGCGGTGGCACCCAGTGTTTTTCATTCTTATAGAACGGATATATGAAATTGGTGAATCGTTTCTTCTCCTCTTTAGTGGAAACGAAGGTTACCCCGGAACTATTCATATAGCCTTATTAAAGTTTTTCTATTCTGAGATATTGGAATGACCATTTCTGTCTATCACGCCATGCTTCAGACCAACTTTTCGGAAAGCTTCCAATATTTGGTCTAAGTGTTCATCGGTATGACTGGCCATATAACTGGTTCTTAACAACGATTGTCCCAGGGGCACGGCCGGTGGAACTACCGCATTGGTGTACACACCTGCTTCAAAAAGATCTTTCCAGAACTTAAAACAATCCATCATTTCACCGATCACAACCGGTATAATTGGACTTTGGCTACTCCATACATTAAAACCTAATCCACGAAGTTCCTTGCGCATGTAATTTGCGATCTCTTCCAATCGGTCCAGTCTCCACGGTTCTTCTTCCAAAATTTCAAGAGCTTTCAGAACAGTAGCTACATTGGCCGGCGGCATGGATGCACTGAAAATATGCGCCGGTGATTTATGACGAATGTATTCTATTACAGGACGGTCACCCACCAGAAATCCACCTAAAGAGGCAAATGATTTTGAAAAGGTACCACTGATCAGATCTACATCATCGGTAAGTCCAAATACAGAAGCTGAACCTCGTCCACCATCACCAATAACACCAACTGCGTGCGCATCATCTAAGTACAGACGGGCATTAAATTCTTTGGCCAGCTTCACCAATTCCGGCACTTTTGCCAGTGTTCCTGACATTGAAAATACACCATCACTTACTATGATCTTACCTGCATCAGGATCGGCTCGCTCCAGCTGCTTTCGAAGCTGGTCCATATCATTATGGTGATAACGCATGGTTTTTGCGTTCGAAACAAGAGTTCCAACTACAATACAAGCGTGATTATCTTTGTCGGAAAATATAATATCATTTCTATCCGCAATGGTCTGTATAGCACCCTCATTGGTTTGATAACCGGTACTGAAAAGCACACAGCTTTCTTTGCCCATGAAGCTTGCGAGCTTTTCTTCAAGTTCAAGGTGACTATCTAAGGTTCCATTTAAATAACGAGATCCGGTGCAACCGGTACCATATTTGGTAAGAGCTTCCTGTGCAGCTTTTATAGTTCGCTGATCATTTGTTAGGCCCAGGTAATTATTGGAACCGGCCATGATCACTTTTCTGCCTTCAATTTCTACGATAGTCCCGTCAGTAGCTTCAAGTGGCTTAAAGTAGGGGTAAAGTCCCATTGCTTTCACTTCATCCGCTTTTGTAAAATTAAAAGCTTTGGAAAAAATGTCTGTATTTGTGGCGCTGGATTTTTGATCGGCCATTTGGTAATTCCTTAACAAAGATTCTAAGTAAACATCAAAATATAGCCGGTATTAATCTCAATAAAACTTTAGAAAAGATAGCGTTAACCACCGGCTGCTGATATAGGTTAAATTTTATCGTTTCAAAGATAATAAATTTATTGGTCTGCTACTGAATAACATCTCAATTTTCTTGTTATTGAGAACTTAGCTTATTATCTAATAATTCCTGATATGTTTCAAACAAAAGTTCAAAGTGGCCTCTCATTTTTACAATATCATTTTTGGCTGCCGATTTTGTTGCCTCAACTAACTCATCTCGGTCTCTTTCAACCAACTTGAGTAGGTTTTTTGTGAATGAAGCTGCATCTCCGGTTTCATAGGTTTCGCCGATCTCAAGATTCGCGATATCTGCTGCTCCCCCACGATCCGGAACTAACACAGGCAAACCACTGCAAACTGCCTCTGCTACTACAATACCATAGGTTTCTGCAGCCGAACCGTGTACAAAATAATCTGAGGAAGCCAAAATATCGGCCAGCTGATCCCTATTATCCGTAAACCCCATCACCTTAACGTGATCTGATTTTCCGGCTTTGTAATTTACATAGGAACTAATTGGGCCGTCTCCGAAGATCATAAGTGCCATGGGAGTTTTTTCTGAGGCTGCTCTGAATCCGTCAATAATTGTACCCAACCTTTTTTCCGGGTGATGCCTGCTGATGGCGATCATGAGCTTTGCGGACTCCGATAGACCAAAATCAGCCAATAATTTTGCCCTCAGTTTCTCATTCCTGCGTTCAGGCGAGAAGAAATCTTTATCAATACCAAACGGTACGGCCACGGGGTTATGCACACCATACCCTCCAATACGATCGGCAAGCCAGCTGCCACTTACAACAGTAGCATCAAACCGATTACTTAGTTTTTTAAGGTAATTCCAGTAGAAGCCGAAGAATTTATCCACCCTGTCGAAACCAAGTGTATTTCCCAGAAATGTATGTGGATAAGCTGCAACCGGATCCTGATGGAATATAAATGTTTTAACAGCATCCCCTTTCCAGCGCCCCGCAAACCACCCGCCTGTCCACGGAGAAGAACCTTCCACAATATCGGGGTTTTCGCGATCCAGAATTTCATGCACTGCCTTTTCTCGCCATAAAATATAGTAGCGCCAGTCAACAGGAAGTCTTGGCCCCTTTACCCAGATCACCCGGCCGCCATATCTTTCTTCTTCTCCCCAGTCTTTGCCCGGAGCTACGATCACCACTTCATGTCCCATCTCTGAACCAAATTTCAGCTTTTGGTTGATGTAGGTTTTCACCCCACCGCCCTGATCTGTATAAAATTCAGCTACGTCAACTATCTTCATGTAAAATTTCTATCGATTAAAAATATTTTTTGGGAGCCGGTTCATTCAGTGCCTCTCTGTAGTTTGAAACAAGCTTCCCATTAATCTGGTCCCAGTCATAGGTCAGAGCTTTCTCTCTGGAAGCAGCCCTCATTTTCTCCCGAAGCTTTTTATCAGACACGATCAGGGATAATTTCTTGGTAAAGTCAGCTTTATTTTGAGGCTCAGCCAAGCATCCATTCACTCCATGTTCTACCAGTGATTTACTTCCTGTAGCATCGGCCACCAAACAGGGCAATCCACTGCTCATAGCTTCTAAGGTGACATTTCCAAAGGTCTCAGTGTGCGATGGGAATAAGAACACGTCGCTACTGGCATACGCTTTGGCAAGGTCTTCTCCTTCCAAAAATCCGGTATAGGTAGCTTCCGGCATTTTCTGTTCCAGTTCAGTTCTAGCCGGGCCGTCACCTACAATCAGTGCTTTAGCTTTTCTATCGTTTGATGCCACCTGCTGAACTGCATGCCGAAAAGTATCGAGCTCTTTTTCCCAAACCAATCGGGATACAAAAGTCACCACAATATCATCTTCTGAAAAGCCTAATTCATTTCGCCATTCTTTATCTTTTTTTTCTGGGGAGAATAACTTTGTATTTACACCCCGTGCCCAAATTCTCATATCTGTATCAAATCCTTCAGGGATCAACTCATCGACCATAGATTGGGAAGGTACATATACATGCGCACAGGAATTGTAGAACCAGCTTAGATATCGCCAGGCAATGAATTCGATCGGTGTCAGGCCGTAGTATTTAAAGTAACTTGTGAAATGAGTATGATAGGATCCGACTACCTGAACATTATTTTTTTGAGCCCAACGCAATGCTTTGAGCCCACCAAGATCGGGAGTTGCAATATGAATCAGGGTTGGAGCGAACTCTTCTAATTCTTTTTCGGCATGAACTGAAATTCCGGTCGTAACCCTGTATTCTCCCCGACTTGAAACGGGCATTCTTATTGAGGGAAGCTTTACCAATCGGCCGTTGTGTTCCAGCGCCGGTTCTTTAATGGTTGGTCCAAAAACTAAAACGGGTATGCCCTGACTCTCTAAAAACTGAACCAATCGATTTAAAGTGAGAGAAACTCCATCCTTAATGTGATTATAATTACCCGTAAAAAGGGCCACTCGTAATTCTTTCATAAACATTTAAAAGCAGACAGCAGATTTGTATCTTAATTGCCCTGCAATGATCCTTGCTATTATCTCTATATTCATTTCAAATAATCTCTAAATATAAGGAAATTAATGAAAGCCTTTGTAACCGGTGGAACAGGTTTTATTGGAAGCCATCTGGTAGAAGCACTAATAAATTCATCAGACTTCAAGGAGGTTCGCTGCCTCGTCAGAAGTTCCCCTAAATGGTTAGCCGGATTGCCTTTTAAATCAATCAAAGGGGACCTGAATGATCTTAAAGCTTTGAGTAATGGATTGGAAGGCGTGGATATTTTATTTCATGTGGCTGCAATTGTGAAGGCTCCTTCTAAAAAGGAATTTACCCAGGCTAATGTTGATGCCACGGAGAATTTAGTGCGCCTTGCTCAAAAAAAAGGGGTCAAGAATATTGTGATCTTATCATCACTTGCTGCGGCAGGCCCAAGTAACGGATCCCCTAAAAAAGAAAATGAGCCGATGAATCCTGTAAGTATGTACGGTGAATCCAAGAAGGAAATGGAAGCGCTAATCAAGAATGCGGCAGGTAAAGATGACAGTATTAAGATCATTCGCCCGCCGGCCGTCTATGGTCCCCGCGAAGATCAGATCTATTCGTTTTTCAAATCATGCTCTAAAGGTATTTGCCCTATAATTGGAGATGGGAACAATCCCCGGGTGTCAATGGTGTATGTGAGTGACTTGATTGACGGGATCTTATTGGCAGCGAATAAGAAAGAATCCGGAGTTCATACTTATTTCATCTCGGGAGAGGGAACTCATTCCTGGAATGAAATCAGGGCAATTACATCAAAGATACTAAGTAAGAAAACGATCCCACTTAAAATAAAACCCGGCTTGGTTAAAAAAGCTGCTGCATTATTTGAAAATGTTGCATCATTATTTGGAGTTTATCCCGTTGTGAACAAAGAAAAAGCAAATGAGTTGATACTGGAATGGACCTGTACCTCCGAGAAAGCTGAAAATGAATTAAATTACCGGCCAAAAGTATCTTTGGCAGAAGGTATTTCGCGCACCATCCACTGGTATAAAATGCATAACTGGTTATAGAATTATGAATACTACCACTAAGATCACATTATTATTCGTCTCAGTATTTTTACTTGGGTTTTCTGCCCGGGCACAGGAAAAACTGGTACAGGATTATACCGGGCTAATGGAGATTCCCAACGTTATAGCAACGGAAGCCTCTCCTGCTCACCTATACGTGCTCTCCGGTGATGATGGCATGGCAGTTTTCCGAGCCTACCCGGATTCTCTTCAATGGCTTTATACCTCTTCAGGAATGCAACGCCGAGGCAGTAAGATAATGAGCGACATTCGTTTTGCTTATTTATTCGGTGATTCCAACCGACTTACGGTTCTCGAACCAACTTCTCCTCTCGGAGTGTATTCCTCTACTTATTTACCAACCCCGCCGAAAGCGGCCGCCCGTATTGATAACAGCTTATATATTGCTCTTGGCAACCTGGGACTCGGAATGGTATCACTGAGAACACCTGAATCAGTTGATACTGATGTAAAATTCATGGCTGAAGATGAAATTTCAGGGGCTTCTGTTATAGATATTCGTTCCACCGATTTTAGCAATCAATTGTTTGTTCTGACTGATTCTCCCGGTTTACTCATCTTTAACCAGGAAGATTCCACCCTGGAACTTTCACGGGAGCTCTCTCTAAGAACTTCACTTTCCCATATTTTTATTGATGAGGAAGAAGTTTGGGGAAGCACTTCAAAAGGTGAAATCTATGAGATCCGGTCTAACGGAATCGGTAAACGAATTGGCACTACCAATGAACCTGTTCAGAAAATCGTAAGGTGGCAGGATCGCATTATTGTAAGAACTACCCAAGGCCGTGTGTGGATAACAGACGATTCCGGTTTACTGGGTCTATGGAAAGATGACAGAAACGCCGGTAATTATATAGCAAACAGCAGTGACTACCTTTGGATATCAGAAAATGACAAGATCTCTAACGCACTCATAAGACAAGATTCTACATTGTCTGAAAGAAATTCAACATCTGAGTTTAAGATCAAAACCATTCCAAACCAAGTCCTTACTTATCCAAGTCCGCTTATCATGAATCTGGAAATGGAGGGAGATTTCACCCCCGGTGATGTAGAATTTTCTTATCGCTCCAACGCCAATAATGCAAAGATCAGAAAGCAAGGGTTTTACTGGCAGCCGTCCGTAAATCAGATCGGTAATTACTGGTTTAATATTGTAGCTACCAATGCTGAGGGGGAGTCCGACAGTACACGCTTTGTAGTAGATGTTCGCTCGTTCAACTCTCCTCCGCGCTTCAGCCCTGTTCGTTCTACAAGTATTGCTGTAAACGAAGAGTATGAAGTTGAATTCACGGCCACTGACCCGGACAGCCCGCAAAACTCACTAGTCCGTTATATTGGTGTTGATATGCCTGATGGCGCTTCCATCAACGAAAAAACCGGAGAGTTTACATGGACACCTTCTGAACGACAGGTTGGTGAAACTACCTTCAAAATTATTGCCACAGACCGACTTGGAGCCGCCTCTTCTATTGATGTAACCCTAAAAGTGTTGGATATCACCCGGGAAAGCGAAGAATAATTTCTACCAAAATCATACCCATTCACTCTTGCCAAAATCTGACTTTTCAAAACATCTGCTGACCTGGTACCAAGATCACAAACGACAAATGCCCTGGCGGGATGAACCCGATCCCTACAAGATCTGGGTTTCTGAGATCATGCTCCAACAGACCCGTGTTGATCAGGCTACTCCCTATTTTCAAAGCTTCATTTCATTGTTTCCAACAGTTTATGATCTGGCTAAGGCAGAGCAACAGGAAGTATTAAAAGCCTGGGAAGGATTGGGGTATTACAGCCGGGCACGAAACCTTCATTCTGCTGCAAAAATGGTTGTTGATGAGTACGATGGGAAGTTACCTGAAACTTATGATGAGGTCATCAAGCTAAAAGGGATTGGCCCTTATACCGCAGCCGCTGTAACCAGTATCGCGTTCAATAAACCCAACGCTGTTGTGGATGGAAATGTGATACGAGTGCTGACCCGATATTTTGGGATTGAAGAGGATACCCGCAGCACCAAAACCCGAAATAAAGTACAGGAATTTGCCAATGAACTGATCGATGAAGATCGTCCAGGGGATTTTAACCAGGCACTGATGGAACTTGGTTCTGAAGTTTGTTCGCCGTCTAATCCCAGTTGTATGGATTGTCCCGTTCAATCCGGCTGTGTTGCTGCAAAAATGACCAAGACAGATGTAATTCCATATAAATCTCCCGCTAAGAAAAAGCCGCATCATGTTATTGGGGTGGGTATTATCGAAGATGAGAACGGTAAGCTTCTTATCGCTCTTCGTCCTGAAGATGCCATGCTTGGTGGACTTTGGGAATTTCCGGGTGGCAAGCAAAAAGAAGGGGAAGAAATTCAGGATACCGTTCAACGGGAATTAAAAGAAGAACTTGGGGTTGAGGTAAAAGCCTACAAAGAACTCATGAGTTTAAAGCATACTTATTCCCACTTCTCAATTACGATGCACGCATGGTTTTGCAAGCTCATATCGGGCACGCCTCAACCTAAAGAAAGTCAGGAAGTGCGATGGGTTCAGCGAAATAAACTGGAGCGATACCCATTTCCCAAAGCTAATAAAGTACTGACACAGCGTTTAACCAATAAGGGACAGGATTAAATTCAGCCCTTATTTAAAAGCTGTTCCATACACATGCGGAATAATGGGAATAAAGATAGTTTTGGAGTTGAACCGTTCAAGCTCTACCCTGCTAAATAAAGCATTCTGCAAAATTCTGCCTGTATTTCTATCTACATAACACCCGTCAAAAAACCATTTCCACGGCTTTTTGGTAAATTTCTGAAAGCTGCAGATCCAACTTTTATGATCTGCCTTTACATGTTCCAGAAATACAAAACGGCCTTCGGGCTCCAGCACTCTTCTTATCTCAAATATTGCCTTTACCGGATTTTTTACCGTACATAGTACTAAACTGCTGATCACCATTTTCACGGAATCACTTTTCAGGTTCATAGTTTCAGCTCCGTAGTTATGGATCTCAACTTCGATACCATAACTGGCTGCTCTCCTTTTTAATAGATTATTGAATGATTCTTTTGGTTCAATGGCTATGACTTTAGTACCCGGTCTCAAGTATCTGAAATTTGCTCCATATCCCGCACCTATCTCAACAACGGTTTCGGGATGATCTTGAAACAGTAATTGTTTTTCATTCCCGTATCGCCGATGCATGTATTGGTCTACCAAAATGAAAAACCATTCATTAAACTTTTGAATCAATTTGCCTCTGTTTTGTTTGTAAGTAGTAAGATAGCTTCAGAACTTTAATAGTTATCGGCTATTCTCATAAAATCACAAATTCAGGATAAAATATTTCAATCTATTGGCCCGAAAACGTAAAAGATACCGAACCATTTCAAAAAAGAAACTCCTTGAACTCAAACCATTTCTGGATGAGCTTGTAAATGAAATCGAGACCCCGAATTATATAGATGATGATCCTGTACAGTTTATGCATGCTTTTGAACAAAAGAACGACAAAGAACTGGCAGGGTTTTTTGCGGCTACTATGGCCTGGGGCCGGCGTGATATTGTAAATGCAAAAGTTGAGGACCTTTTACAACGGATGAATAACCGGCCTGAAGAATTTATCTTGAACTATTCGGAAAGTGACGCGGCTAACTACGAAGGATTTAAACACCGAACATTCAAACCCATAGACCTTCACTGGCTCACTAAAACACTTCAATCCATTCTTCTCAAATTCCGAACTTTCGAGAAATTCTGGACCTTTTGTTATGACCGGTCAAAAAGTGAGAAAAAAGATCTCATCTCCGTTTTTCATGATCAGTTCTTTACCTTCCACCCCGAAGCTCCTCAACGTGTAAGAAAGCATGTTTCAAATCCTGCGAAGAACAGCTCCGCAAAAAGATTGTACATGTATCTGAGATGGTGCCTCAGAAAAAACAGCCCTGTTGATCCGGGAACTATGGCTTTCATGTCTCCCGCTGAATTGAAGATTCCATTGGATGTTCATGTTGCCCGCCAAGCCCGCAAGCTTGGACTTCTTTCCCGTAAGCAAAATGATTGGAAAGCCGTACAGGAACTCACAAATAAAATGAAGCTACTGGACCCCAAAGATCCTGCTAAATATGATTTTGCATTATTTGGGATTGGAGTATTGGGCTCTGAACTTCCGGATGAGCTGGTGATAAACAAAAAAGTTGACTGAACAATCAATTCAGCCATCAATTAATAGACACCCATACGTTTCCAATTCTCGTTGATACTGTGTATATTTGTTGTTCCCAATTATGGGAGACAAAAATTAAACGAAAGGATGTGAAACTTCATGTTAGGAGTCGAAGTAAAAGACAACGAAAGTGTTGATCGCGCAATAAACCGCTTCAAGAAACTGATAAGCCGGTCACGTGTTCTCAACGAATACAAAGATCGTCAGCAGTATACGAAGCCTTCATTTGAGCGACGCGAAGCTTTGAAAAAAGCCAAGCGAGAGCAACGACGTCGCGAACGCGACAACTTCTAAACGAAGTGTAACAAATTCGAGCCCTCCGGTTTTACCTGAGGGCTTTTTTTATGGCCTCATGTAAATATCGAATACCATTTTTGTTTTTGGAACCCGGCATTACTAATTCTTTATAACCTAATTTTTTAGCCTCTCTCTCCCGCTGTTCTAAATGAGGCACCGTCCTCACCTCTCCGCCTAGTCCTACTTCTCCGATAAATGCCATATGAGAAGTGATCGGTTCGTCAGTTAGACTCGAAACTAATGCACAGCAAACTCCAAGATCTCCTGCGGGATCGTTTAGCTTAAACCCACCGGCTATGTTCAAATACACATCGTGATTTGAAAAGTTTTTACCTACTCTTTTTTCCAATACTGCGAGGAGTAAAGCTAATCTGTTACGGTCAAACCCGTTTGCGGTTCTTTGGGGTGAACCGTAGGAAGAAGGCGTTACCAATGCCTGCACCTCGATCAAAAGCGGACGGGTTCCTTCCATGGTGCAAACCACCGAATTCCCGCTTATACCGGAAGTTTTATCAGAAATAAATAATTCAGATGGATTTGATACTTCAATAAGTCCGTCTGATTTCATTTCGAAAACCCCGACTTCCTGGGCAGCTCCAAAACGATTCTTTAAGGTCCTTAGCAACCGATAGGTATACTGTTTGTCACCTTCAAACTGAAGTACCGTATCTACCATATGCTCCAAAACGCGAGGTCCAGCAATATCTCCCTCTTTCGTCACGTGGCCGATCACCAGCGTGGTTATATTCTTTTTCTTAGCCAGTTGCTGAAATAATGCAGCACATTCTTTCACCTGCTGAATACTCCCCGGCATACTCGATAATTCCGTACGGTATACGGTTTGAATAGAATCCACGATGAGCAGATCGGGCTTCAGTTTCTGAGCCTCAGCCATGATGCTGTCAACCTGAGTTTCATTGTAGATCAGGAGTTTTTCTGATTTTACACCAATGCGGGCAGCACGCTGTTTTATTTGTCCCGCCGATTCCTCTCCCGCACAATACAATATGGTAAGATCAGGATTGGCTTTCGCGATTTGAAGCGTCAGTGTACTTTTTCCAACACCCGGCTCACCCCCGATTAATATATAAGAGCCGGGAATAAATCCCCCGCCTAAAACCCGATCTAATTCAGAGATATTACTTTTAAACCGGGTCTTTTCTGACGTTTCAACATCTTCCAGCTTCTGAGGTGCAGATGACTCCAGCCCATCAACTTTGGCTTTATGGTTAGAGGTTGAATTCCCTTTTGTTATTGTTTTCTCAACAAAAGTATTCCATTCCCCACATGAAGGGCAGCTCCCATTCCATTTCGGAGAAATATACCCGCAATTTGAGCACTCATACTGAGTTTTCACTTTCGCCATACTAATCCTGCTTTATCTCTACCACTTTTTGATTTACATACCATGTAGTGGCCATTATACCTAATCCAATGCTGATGTAGTAACTTATGATCCTCCAGAGAAAAACTGCTAATCCTACAAAACCCTCCCTTGAGATCAATGGTCCCTGGAAGAGTACAAATAATCCTTCTACCCCTCCACTTCCTCCCGGAGTAGGAACAACTAAGAAGGCCAGATTCATTGCTAAACTCCGCAATACGGAAAGTACTTCGGGAGCCGGTAACAGACTAAGAACTACAATGGTTGGTAGTGCAATCCTCGCCAGCCACGACATCGTTGAAAGGAAAAAAGCTTTGGCTAAAAAGCTAAAAGGCTTCTTTCTAAGCTGGTGTGCATATTCTTCCAGATTTTCAGCCTCAACTTCGATCTTGTCACTCATTTTTCGAAGTACAGGGAGTTTAAATACCACCTTAACTACCTTCTTTATGGCCGCAGGATTTTTAAGCACTCCATAGGCCAGTACTCCCGCATAACTCAATAATCCTACATATAATAAGCCCATGGAAACATCCCCAACCAAACCAACCTCTGAGGGAACCACTTCATAAAAAATACCGGCAAAAAGCAGAATTGGTATAGCCATTGCAAACCATAGTTGGTCAAGAAGAACGCCGTATAAAATAATCGCTCCGGCATCACCTAACTTCAGGCCTTCTTTGGTCATCGCGTAGGTTGCCATCGGTGCTCCGCCTATAGTAGATGGAGTCACGGCAGAAGTAAAATCCCAGGCAAGAACTACTCGAACAGATGCTAACCAATCCAGTTTTTTTTCTGAAAGAAACCGAATTTTAGCAGACGAAAACCATACCCTCAGCAGAGATACTACCACTGCAATCACCAATCCCGGCAGTCTTTTTGGGGCAAGGTGCTCCAGCACTCCGGGTGTATAGGTCCAGTAAATAACACCCGCCATAGTTGCTAAACTCAATCCTATGGAAATGACCAGATATTTCCTGGAAAGCAAAGACTGTGGTTGTTTAATATGTGTTGTTTCGCTGCTCAAATAATTATCGCTAAATCAGGATGGCTTAGATAAAAAAAGCCTTACAGGAAATTACCTGTAAGGCTGTAATTATTTTTTACTTTTCAGGCTAGTGTGATCTCATCATTGAGATAAACATCCTGAATCATATTCAGCAGTTTTACTCCTTCTTTCAATGGCCGCTGAAATGCTTTTCGACCACTGATAAGTCCCATACCACCGGCTCGCTTATTAATAATAGCTGTTTTTACAGCATCAGCGAAATCATTTTTACCGGAAGCTCCACCTGAATTGATCAGGCCGGCACGCCCCATAAAGCAATTTGCAACCTGATAACGGGTAAGGTCGATCGGGTGATCAGAGGCGAGCTCAGAATAAATACGGTCATCCAGTTTTCCGTAGCTTGAATCGCCGGAATTCAACGCTTTGTATCCGCCATTGTTTGTAGGCTGTTTTTGTTTGATGATATCCGCACCTAATGTAGTTCCGATATGATTCGCTTGTCCTGTAAGATCAGCAGAAGAATGATAATCAACGCCATCTACTTTAAATGCACTGTTTCGGGTATAGCACCACAATATTGTTGCCATGCCTAATTCATGTGCGTAAGCAAAAGCCTGTGCAACTTCCTGAATTTGTCGGTTAGACTCTTCAGAACCGAAGTATATCGTGGCACCAACTGCTGCAGCTCCCATATCATAAGCCTGATCAATAGTGCCAAACATGATCTGATCGTAATTGTTTGGATAAGTCAACAGTTCATTGTGATTGATCTTAACAATGAAAGGAATTTTATGTGCGTATTTTCTTGAAACTGAAGCAAGGGCTCCAAAAGTTGAAGCTACTCCGTTACATCCTGCTTCCATAGCTAAATTCACAATGTGATCAGGATCAAAGTAATCCGGATTCTTGGCGAAAGACGCACCTGCTGAGTGCTCAATTCCCTGATCTACAGGCAAGATCGAAACAAAACCTGTTCCTCCTAGTCGTCCGTTATTCAGTAACCTTTGTAAATTTTGAAGTACCCTGTTATTTCGGTCGGAATGATACCAAACATCATCCACATAATTTCCGGATGGCTGAATCAAACGATCGGTACTAATGGTCTTACATTTGTGTTCAAGAAGATCAGAAGCTTCATCTCCCAGCAGTTCTTCAATACTGTTAATTCCAAGTGACATAATTATTTTTCTCTTTTTAAATTTGTTTTCATGAGTGAGTAAGTGGGCTGAAAATATAAGCCTAAATGAGGGAAATGGCTAAAGAGAAGTTTCAGGAATTTATAAGACTTGCAAAGGGTGGGATGAAAACTATTTCTAAAATAACTCGAATTATTTTAAAAGCTCACAATGAATTAAGTTTCCCAAGCTGACTTTTTTACAAACGGTTTGTCATTTTGTAAATATCCGGCTTAAAAAATGTCAGGCTGAATATGAACGCTAATTATTTGGCACAGGATTTGTGAATATCACTTTGTCGAACATTAGTGTCGATTTGGGTTATACCCTATGATCTTTAAATCAAAATAATCATTTAAAAGGAGGACAAACCTATGTTGATGCGAACAAACACAAGTACACCAACTCTTTGGAATAACAACACAGCAACTTCACCTCTCAAAATATCTAATTGGATAGATGAGGTATTTGAAGATGCCTTGAACTGGCCAAGAGCTACTGCTTCAGGCTTTGTTCCGGAGCTTAACGTATATGAAACCGACAAAGAGTTTGAAGTCTCGGCTGCTCTTCCCGGAATGAGCAAAGATGATATCGAAATCAACTTTAATTCCGGTGCTCTTACCATCAGTGGGGAGCGAAAAATAGAACAAGAAGAAAATGGCAGAAGATACCATCGCATTGAAAGTCGGTTTGGTAAATTCAGCCGTTCATTGACGCTGCCTGGTGATATGATCGATCGGGAGAAGATCACTGCTAAATATGAAAACGGCGTGCTTAACATCACTATTCCAAAAGTGAAAGAAAAAGCAGCCAAAAAGATCAAAGTGATGTAGAATGAAGTACATAGTGTTTTTAATGAAAGCCGTGGACCAAAAATCCCGGCTTTTTTAGTTTCAATAATTATTACTCATCCTGCTAATAGGACTTTTAAGAAATACACGATAAATCTTTATCTTCATTTCTAAATTTCATTAATAGATCGTTCACCAGAAATGAACATAGATTCCATCCAGTTACCTGATCAGCCTTTATTTTTAGCACCTATGGAGGATGTCACAGATTCTCCCTTTCGGCAAATATGTCGAAAAAAAGGGGCTGATATTGTATTCACTGAGTTTATCAGTTCTGAGGCACTGATCCGTGATTCCGATATTGCCATGCATAAAATGGACTTTGATGAGATGGAGCGTCCCTTTGGAGTTCAAATTTTTGGCGGGCGTGAAGAAGCCATGGAGGGTGCTGCAAAAGTAGCCGAGAGCAATAATCCGGACCTGGTCGACATCAATTTTGGATGCCCTGTTTACAAGGTTGTCAAAAAGGGAGCCGGAGCCGGATGCCTGAAAGACCTCAGCATGATGGAGCGAATGGCCGGCACCGTAGTTGACGCCGTTAAAAATAAACCTGTAACCGTTAAAACCCGCCTTGGCTGGGATGACAGCACCATCAAAATACAAGAAGTCGCCTTGATGCTTCAGAAGCTTGGAGTGAAGGCTCTAACAGTTCACGCCAGAACCCGAGCCCAAAAGTACAAAGGCGATGCACGATGGGAATGGCTCAAAAAACTCAAAAACACACCAGGACTTGAAATTCCTATCATAGGAAATGGAGACGTGACTTCACCCGAATTAGCCAAAAAGATGTTTGATGAAACCGGCGTTGATGGGGTGATGATCGGACGAGGAGCCATTGGAAATCCCTGGATCTTCGAACGCACCCGCCATTATCTCGAAACAGGTGAACTTCTACCCGAGCCATCAGTTCGCGAGCGTGTTGAATTATGTGCTGAACAACTTCGACTTTCCGTTAAACATCAGGGAGAGCGATATGGGGTCATCATCATGAAAAAACACTACGGCCAGTATCTGAAAGGAATCCGGAATGGGAAAAATCTGCGCATGGAATTGATGAAACATGATGAAATGGATCCAATCCTGGAACTACTGCTCAATTTTGATGAGACAGAAGTGCACGCAATGGCTTAAAGGTATAAGATGAAGTGATTATTGATAAGTGATAAAGTGTTCCTTAGCAAATTAGTCATTCATAATTTACTTTAACACTCACCATTCTTTGAATCTTTTAGGGCAATAAGCCGTATTCAGTCAAAACTAATTGAATATCAGATCATGTTTACCCGATTGACCCGTCTCTTTAATTCTTTCCTTGGAGCTTCTGCAATTGCTGCGGCTCCTTTAAAAGCTATTACAGGAATTGTTGTAAGTTTGATCATCCCATATCTACTATACGCCTTTCTTGGTGGTTTTGGAATTGCCCTCGCTTTAGTTGGTTTAATATGGGGTGCTGTATGGTTATCTAGGAAGAATGATCAGTAATACGGATTTCTTAAATACTATAAGTAATCTCTTCCGAAGAACGGTTTCAACACTTCCGGAACTCTAACCTTTCCATTCTCTTCCTGATAAGCTTCCAAAATTGCAGAAACAACACGCGGTAAAGCCAATCCGGATCCATTCAGCGTGTGCAGGATCTCAATTTCTTTTTCATCTTTTCGGTATCTCAGTTGCATACGACGCGCCTGAAAACTTTCGAAATTTGAGCAGGAACTTACTTCGAGCCAGCGTTGCTGACCGGGACTCCAAACCTCAAGGTCATATTTTTTACTTTGAGTAAAACCCATATCCCCTGTACACATCAATAGCGTACGGTATGGTAGTTCCAGCGCTTCAAGTAATCCTTCAGCATGCTCACGTAGGCTTTCCAACTCACCATAGGATTCTTCCGGTTTCACAATTTTAACCAATTCCACTTTATCAAATTGATGTAGGCGATTTAACCCGCGAACATCTTTTCCGTAAGAACCTGCTTCCCGTCTCCAGCATGGAGTATGACACACATATTTTTTGGGAATGTCTTTGTTTTCAATGATCTCATCCCGGTGAAAATTAGTCACCGGAACTTCAGCTGTTGGGATGTTGAAAAATCCATCACGGGGAATTTCATACATCATGTCTTCTTTATCAGGAATCTGTCCGGTTCCACGGGCTGAATCTTCATTCACAAAATAGGGAGCCTGCATTTCCGTATATCCGGCTTTAATGGCTTCATTGATAAAATAGTTGATCAATGCACGCTGAAGCTGTGCCACTCCTGCAACATAAAATGGAAATCCTGCTCCGGTTACTTTTACTCCGCGTTCAAAATCAACCCAGCCATGGCGCTCGGTAAGCTCCCAATGAGGTTTCCGCCATTCACTCTTATCCGGTTCTCCCCAGGTTTTAAAGGTTTCATTGTCCTCTTCCGTTGCCCCAACCGGAACGCTTGGATGAGGGATATTAGGAATTCTGTATAGCAAATTATCACGATCTATACGAAGACCTTTCACTTCTTCTTCAATTTCTTTGATCTGCTCTTTCATGGCAGAAGTTTGGTTGATGATCTTTTGAGCTTCCTCTTTCTTGCCCTGACTCATCAGCTGCCCGATCTTGCTTGACTTAGAATTGCTCTCACTGCGAAGAAGATCGCCTTCATGAACTTTTGTTCTCCAGGCTTCATCCGCAGAAAGTACTTTTTCAACCACAGAGATATCTTTTTCTCCTTTATCTTTGATTGCCTTTTCTACCTGTTCACGATTTTCCCTGATGAAGTTGATATCAAGCATGTTCTAAAATTATCCGGTTGAGATTTAAACCTCAAAGATAAGACGTATTCCCCTTTTTGTTACACCTTTTTTGGATGAATAATATTTTCAAGAACACACACTATGGAAGCGCTTTTACCATTGACAACCTAAATAATTAAGGTTATCATTGATCATTCAAAGAAATTTTAGGCTTTTAGGTAATAATTATGAGTCATTTATTAGATGAAACTGATCTTACTATTCTTAATCATCTGCAGGAACATGGGCGGGCACAGCGCAATACCATTGCAGAGATCGTAAACCTTTCTGTACCCTCTGTTTCGGAACGTATGAAAAAGCTTGAAGAGCGAGGACTTATAGAAGGATATAAAGCTATACTCAACAGTAAAAAATTTCACTTCGACATTACTGCTTTCATTTTTGTTCAGGTTGACGGTTCAGAGAACTATCAAAATTTTGTAGAAAAAGCACATGAAGAAGTTGAAATTCTCGAATGCCACTCCATAACCGGAGATGGTTCTCACTTCCTAAAAGTTCGAACCAAAAATACCGGTTCCTTCGAAAGCCTGCTCTCCAGAATACAGGCCTGGGAAGGAGTCAGTAAAACCCGATCTAACCTGGTTTTATCAAGTTTTAAGGAAACCCGAGCTATTCCGGTTGAGCATGCCACGGAGCTTATCAAGCAACAGTAAGTAAATCATTCCTCCCTACTTTACGTTTACTTGCTAAACTAAGAATGCTTAACTTACGTCATTCTGACAGTAAGAGAATCAATATTCAGCTCCCTGTTTATAAAAAGCAGGTAATAACGTTTTAATGCGATAGTATACTTTATGGATCGAGAAGTTTTTCAGGAACAATATGGGTTATTAGGCACCTCTGAAGCCATGAGGCAGGTGATCGATAAAATTATGCAAGTGGCTAAAACCGATATCACGGTGACTTTGCAAGGCGAAAGCGGAGTAGGTAAAGATGTAACCGCCCGGGCAATACATGCACTGAGCGATCGCGGTAGAAACAATTTGGTGATCGTAAACTGTGGCGCTATTCCTGAGGGAATTATTGAAAGTGAACTTTTTGGGCATGAAAAAGGAGCCTTCACCGGAGCTGAAACTTCCCGTGAAGGATACTTTGAGAAAGCCAATGGCGGCACCATTTTTCTTGATGAGATCGGTGATACCCCAAAGAATGTGCAGGTCAAATTACTTCGGGTTCTTGAAAATGGCGAGTTTTTCAGAGTGGGGTCAAGTAAAGTTCAAACTACCGATGTGCGGGTGATCGCTGCTACAAATCAGGATCTGTGGCAAATGGTACAGGATGGGGCTTTCCGTGAAGATCTTTATTATCGGCTGGATACTGTTCAGATCAAGCTCCCCCCACTCAGAGACCGCTCAGAAGATATCATCCCTATTTTTCGAAAATTTGTTGAAGAATATTCTGCTAAATACGATTCTGTTTTCAAGGGCTTTTCAGATGAAGCACGTGAATTACTGATTTCCTACCGTTGGCCTGGCAATATCAGGGAGTTGAGAAATGTAGCAGAACAATTGGTGGTGCTCGAAAAATCTCAATTCATCGACAAGGAGAAGCTTAAAAAATACCTCAAAGGCAGACAGCATGAAGGAAGTGCCGATAATCTCCCTATGGTAGCCAACCGGCCGGCAGAGAATAACCGAACAAACTCTGATCCTGAGTTTGACCGTAAAGACCGGGAACTCATATATCGTGCATTGGTGGAATTGAGAAATGACATTGCGGATGTAAAAAAGATGTTTGCTAATTTCCTCTACTCCACCTTTTCTGCCAAAAACTTGAAAGCACTTCCGGCTTCAGTAAAGGACGAAGTTGATAAAACAGAAGTATCGGGTGTAAATGTAAACTTGGGGGATCATGCTTCTCTTGGTATGCAATCAATGCCTGATGAACCTGATATTGAAGAGACAGAAGAATCAGAGTTAAGTGATTTCCTTCAAAACAATGAGATCCCTTCAATCGAAGAAGCCGAGAAGTTCCTAATTCAGCAAGCACTTAAACGCTTTGACGGTAACCGAAGAAAAGCCTCAGAAACACTGGGCGTTAGTGAACGAACCTTATACAGGAAATTGGATCAATATGGCTTGGAATAAAAACTGGGTTCTCATCGTACTGTGTGTAGGATTTATATTTAGCGGATGCCTTCGCTACAGTTTTACCGGAGCTTCCATCCCTGAAGGAGTTGAAACTATATATATCCCCTTTTTTCCGGATCAATCCAACAGTGGACTTGGGGATCTGAGTGACAGGCTTAACCAGGTGCTTATTGACCGTTTTGTAAACCAAAGCAGTCTACAGCTTGCAAATAACGAAGCTGATGCAGATGCCGTGCTCGATGGAGTGATTACTTCTTATTCAAACCGTCCATTTAGTATTGGTGGAGACGAACAAACTGATGAAAATCAGGTTTCCATAACCGTTCAAGCAACATTCCTTTATTCTTCCAATGACGAACCTGAATGGAGTTCTTCTTTTAGCGGAAGCTTCACTTATGACCCTTCCCAGGATCCCATTGCCGGTGAAAATAACGCTGCTAACGGAGCTTTAGAGCAAATAGCCAATAATATGTTTAATGATGCGGTAAGTAATTGGTAATTTACTTTGATTGTAAGTCCGCTTCACTTTATTATTGCTGATCCTTAACCAAATTTATGCAAGAACTTCCTTTCAACATACCTAAGTCTCTGTCTTCCTTTGTGGAAAAGTTTGATGAGGATCCGGAAAGGATTACTCAAAAACTAAAGAAACACCTAAATAAGCG
Organism: Gracilimonas sp.; assembly: GCA_040904925.1. Classification (GTDB taxonomy): domain Bacteria; phylum Bacteroidota; class Rhodothermia; order Balneolales; family Balneolaceae; genus Gracilimonas. The sequence goes on from JBBDSP010000030.1 coordinate 48,032, forward strand.
AGGACCTGATGCTGTTGGGCATTTTTTACTTTCCTGGTTCTATCACCTTCAAAGCAAGAATAAGGAAGCGGTCAAAGAAGCCCTGAAAGCAAAGACCTATGCGCCCGGAAGTCCTTTGATGGAACACCTTCATTATTTTTTAGTTCATCCCGAGAAATTCGAGGCAGCCATTCCTGAACACTCCTATACTTCTTCAAGTATGAAGCTGCAGCAGGGATCCAGAACATCCCCAATCCTTAACCTTGATCGGCTCATAGAAATGCTTGAGCAAGTTGAATCCAAGCGCATTCAGATTCCTGCAGATGATGAAGATTTTGATGATTCAGACCTAAGCAAGGAAGCAGAAGAAGTAGATGATGTAGTTTCAGAAACGCTGGCAAAGATACACCTGAAACAAGGGCGTAAAAAAGAAGCTGTAAAAATGTATGAGCGCCTTATAGATAAGAACAGTGATAAGGCGGATCATTACAAAGAGCAGATCAAAAAGCTTAAGGAAGCCTGAAGTTAAATTACTTTATGAAAGGGTTGTGTTGCTTTTCGTGCCCTATCGTAGTTTGTGGTCCGTGTCCCGGATATACCGTTGTATCATCAGGAAGAGTATAAAGTTTTTCTTTGATGCTTTTCTCCAGCACTTCAAAATTCCCTTCATAAAGATCCGTCCGCCCAATGCTTTCTTTAAAAAGAGCATCTCCGGCAATCACGATCTCATCAGATTTGAAGTGAATTGAAACGTGATCCGGTGCATGTCCGGGAGTGAAGAGACAAGTAAATGTGAAATCACCAATCTCAAATTCTCCCTCGGAGGGCAATACTTCCGGTTGAAAATCAAAGCCGCCCTGATTAATACCAAACATTTGGGCCTGACTTCCAAAATTTTTCCAGAGAAATCGGTCTTTATCACACAAATAAACCGGCACCTCAAAATCACGAAGGGTACGATTCAAGCCTAACACATGGTCCACATGAGCATGCGTTAAAACTATAGCTTTGAGCTCACCCTGAACAGCGTCTTTAAACTTCTGATACTCAGGCTCACGTGCAAAACCGGGATCTATAAGAAGATGCTGATCCCCTTCCGTGAGCAGATGGGTGTTTTCTAAAAATGGGCCTACTTCAAATATTTGTACTTCCATATTTCAAAAATAAAAAAAGGATGCACCTATAAAGATACATCCTCTTATAAAATGATTGCTCAGTTTACTTGTCTTCGCCTTTACCGTATCGACGTTTGAAACGATCAACACGTCCGGCTGTAGAAGTAAATGTATTGCTTTTTGTATAGAACGGATGGTTTTTAGAATCTACCTCGCTGCGATATACACCATCTTTAGTGTCCATTGTGCTGCGGGTTGTAATTTCGGTACCATCGCTCATCAATACCGTAATTTCTTTGTAATCTGGATGAATTCCTTTTTTCATAATCGTATGCTTGCTTGAAATTTGCAAAGGCTTTAAATATAAGGTTAACTCAAGCTGAATTCAATGAAATAATTACTCAAATTCATCAAAGTTATCTTCGTCATAATCGCCCAGTGATGAGAACATACTGCCAAGCATATCAGAGTACAATGTTTGGTCGTCAAGGTCCTGTTTACTAAGCATAGAATTCTGATGAAGCGCCTCTAAAACAAAATCCATCCAAATGAATTTTTCATCTTTCGGAGCATCCTTGGCGTACTTATCGACCAACTCTTCTAAGCCCGTCGTCCTGTTTAAAATTTTCTGATACTCTTTGTTTGAGAGCGTATCTGAGATGTTAATCTCATTTCCATCTGCAAACCAATCGGTCAAATCTTTATAAACCGATTTCTGTTCTTCTGATTTGGCCTGAGGATCAGGAAAATGAAGCTTGAATGTTTTACTGATAGCTTTCCCGAGTATATGCTTCGCCACACTGATAGCACCCTCTTGTTCTCCCTCATAAACCAGCTCAATCTTACCGGTGAGAGCAGGAACCATATGATATAGATCAGCAATCCGCACCGAAGCCTCTTTCTCTCCATTAATGATAGCTCGTCTTTCGACTGAGGATACTACCTGTTCAAGTGCCGTGATGGTCATTCGGGTTGAAACTCCACTTTTTTGATCTACATATTCAGAATCACGTGCCTCAAAAGCTGCGGTTTCAATAATTTCTCTGAACAGATCAGGGATATGAATCTTAATGCCCGACTCACGTTCCTGCCATGCTTCTTGTTTCGTGATCTCCATCCCTATATTCAATTCTTTGGGATAGTGGGTTATGATCTGTGAATCAATACGGTCTTTGAGCGGGGTGATAATATTTCCGCGATTTGTATAATCTTCCGGGTTCGCAGAAAATGCCATTGCGATATCGAGAGGAATACGGACGTTGAACCCGCGAATCTGGATATCACGTTCCTGCATAATATTGAGCAAGGCTACCTGAATTCTGGGTTGAAGATCAGGCAGTTCATTTATCACAAAGATCCCGCGGTTCGTTCTGGGAATAAGCCCAAAATTGATCACATTCTGATCTGCCAGTGTAAGTTTCTTGGTTGCAGCTTTGATCGGGTCAATATCTCCGATAAGATCGGCAACGGTAGTATCCGGAGTAGCAAGTTTTTCACCATACCTGAATGAACGGTGCAACCAATCAATAGGAGTATCATCCCCTTTCTCCTCAATAAGTTCCCTGGCATATTTTGAAAGCGGATTAAGCGGATCATCATTGATCTCTGATCCTTTCACAATGGGAATATATTCATCCATGAAGTTTACCATCATGCGCAAGATTCTAGTTTTTGCCTGCCCCCGTAAACCCAGTAATATCATATCGTGCTTTGATAATAGCGCATGCTGGATCTGGGGTAATACGGACTTGTCATATCCTAAGATCCCCGGAAAAAGCTCTTCTTTATCGCGGATCTTCTTGATCAAATTTCGTCGTATCTCTTGCTTTACTGAAACAGATTCCCAACCACTTTTCTTTAATTCGCCTAAGGTAGTAGCCTTCATTATTTATTTTCTTCTGATATGAAATTTTCCGTGTGTGAATACAACCCTTATTATAGGATCTTCATTCAGGTTTTTTAGCTTCAGAAAGAATATTTGTAATGGCCCGGGCTTTGATCAAAGTTTCCTCCCATTCAGCTTTAGGATCTGAATCGCTTGTAATAGCCCCGCCAACCGGATATGTGAGATTCTCCTCATTTATAATGGCTGTGCGTATGATCACATTCAAATCAAAATCACCCTCAGGTTTTATATACCCCAACGCTCCGGAATAGATCCCTCTTTTATAATTCTCATATTTCTCAATACTTCGCATAGCCGAAATTTTTGGAGCTCCGGTCATTGACCCCATCGGGAAACAAGCTTTGATCAATTCGATACTGTCCGTTTGTTCTTCTACCCTGCATTCTACCGTTGAAACCATTTGGTGAACGGTCTCAAAACTCTGTACCTCAAACAACTTGGATACTTTTACGGAATTCTTGATCGCCAGCCTGCTCAGATCATTTCTAACCAAGTCCACGATCATAAGGTTTTCTGCTCGCTCCTTCTCAGAGTTTTGAAGCTTTTTTATATCAACAATTGAATCATTACCCAATTCCCTTGATATGGTGCCTTTAATTGGCTGAGACCAAACCTTGGTTCCTTCTTTTGCTAAAAATCGTTCGGGAGAGGCACAACAGATCGAATACCCATCAAAAGCAACATACCCACCAAAAGGGACCGGGCCGGCTTTCTTCATTGCCTGATACAAAGTCAGGCTGTCACCTTTAAAATCAAACTCCACCGGATGGGATAGATTTATTTCGTAATAATTACCCTCATAAATATCTTCCTGAGCCTTTTTTACTAACTTATGATAACTCCCTTCCTGAATTTTGTTTTTTAAAATGAGGCTAAAATTATTTTTATGAAATTTTGATTCAATTTCTTTCGGAATCTTTCCCTTTAATACCTTAAAAGAATCGTCTCTGTTGATCTCAATAAGCAATCCCGGAACCATAAAAAAAAGATCCGGAGTATTAGCAAGATTTGTATTCCCGGAGCTAAGATCTTCAGTATAGTTCTTCAGATCATACCCAAAATATCCAAACAACCAGTCCTTTTTCTTATTACGAAATTGACGCAAAGCTTCCCAGGGATTTGCCTTACACTCATCTTCCTTTCCATCCTCTACAATCTGAATCCTATCTCCAAAAGCTTTTATATAAGATTCCGGTAAAGCCGCCAGGTAACTCTTCGAGCTGGCAGGATGGTTTTTCATTTGTGATTCTAAAAAGATCACGGGTCCCTCTTTCCTCAAGTGGGTGATCAAATTCGATATGTAATGCTCATTTTTCTGCATAGTTTCAGGCGAACGAGTATAAGGCTTCTTTCACTCTTTTTGAACGTTTTTTCGTATCATTAGCACAATGATCTATCAAAAAATTATAAAACCGATATTATTCCAAAAAGATGCCGAAAAAGCTCATGAACTGGCTATCAAACTGGCGTCAAAAACGAGCAGCTCACGCTTTTTACAAGAGCTGACCTCTGCTATCTTCAAAAAATCTGATTCAGGGTTAGAGCAGGAATTATTTGGGCTCACCTTTCCAAATCCCATAGGGCTTGCAGCCGGTTTTGACAAAAACGGAACAACCCCAATGGCCATGCAAGCTTTAGGCTTCGGATTTGTTGAAGTGGGAAGTATTACTGCAAAAGCTTCCAACGGGAATCCCAAGCCCAGAGCATTCAGAATTCCTGCAGATCATTCTGTTATAAACAGAATGGGGTTAAATAATGAAGGTGCTGATGTGATCACTCACCGACTTTCTGGCTTAAACCTGAATATTCCTTTGGGTGTTAATATCGCTAAAACGAATGATACCTCCATTCACGGAGATGCTGCCCTGCAAGACTATTTATACAGCTACGAAAAAGCACAGTTGGTAGCTGATTATATCACCATCAATATATCCTGCCCAAATACCGGAGAAGGCAAAACGTTTGAGGACCCTCAGGCTCTGCATGACCTTTTAGCTGTCTTAAAACCGGGTCAGGAAGACCGAAAACCATCGCTCGTTAAGTTTACAGTTGATATAGACAAACCTGCTTTAGAAAAATTGATCCGTATCTGCGAAGATTTTGAGGTCGCGGGTTATGTAGCAACAAATACCTCATCTGCTCGGAAAGGGTTGAAAACATCGGCGTCAACTTTAGCGCAAATTGGAAACGGCGGACTAAGTGGCCGGGCTATCAGAGAAAGGAGTACACAGGTTGTGCGATGGATCAGGGAAATAGCCGGCGACAATAAACCTATCATTGGGATTGGTGGGATTGATTCTCCTGAAGCAGCTTTGGAAAAAATAGAATCGGGAGCTGACCTTTTACAGATCTATACTGGACTTATTTATGAAGGCCCCGGTTTGGTTTCATGCATTAAAAAAGAACTTTCTAAAAATAAGCTTGGTTAAGGTATATTATTGATTGGGAAGGTGATTTCACATTCCAGCGCAACTGCCTGTCCTTCATACAATACCGGCTCAAAACTCAGAGATTCTTGGATCTGTTGATCAAACTCTTGCTTTAGGTCTTCCCCAACATTCTCAGTAAGTAGCGTGAATTCATCCGGAACTCCCCTTTGATTCACCCTAAAAAGGTATCTGAGTTCTTCGATCTCTTGTTGCTCTCTGATATTGATATTTCCCATGAATTGAGCAATTCCTCCCCTTACTGCAAGCTGTTCACCGATCTCATCGCAATTCAAATAATCACCTCCATCCATTGAGGGTACTTCTTCATCAGTTTCAGGGTCTTGGTCTTGCATTGTTTCATCGGGGATTTGGAACTCTGTGTTTAGGCGAGTGACTCTGGGTTGTAATCCGGAATCCGGAAACATCTCCAAAAATGTATCAATAATCGCTCTTGTACTGTCCCAATACTCTCCCCGATATGGAAATACTTCGGACAGATCCGGCTCCTCAAATGTGGAATCAGTCATCGTCTGATATGCTGATCTTTGTTCTTCTGTTATAGTAGTATCCTGAAGCATTATACTCGCAGAATCTTGAGTGGCTTTGAATTCATTAAAATTCTCATTGCGCTCTCTTTTAGATTCTATCCAGATTTCCATCTTGTTATCAAACGCAGAATCTTTTTTTGCTGAACTCATATATAACTGAATAGCTTCAAACTGTGCATCATCTGCCACTTCATGAGTACTAAAATTCCGGGAAAAGGTTAGCAGCCGCTCTGCTTTAGCAGTTTCATCTAAACTATCTTGTTCCAGAATAACCCTATAAAGTTGTATTGGATCTACCTCACTTAAACTGCCCTGACCAGTTCCCATAGAAAGATCATACTGCTCAGAAATTCGCTGCGCATACAATGTTGAAGGATACTCATCCACCAGTTTTAAAGCATACTCCCTGGATTTTACTTCATTCCCCTCTGAAGCATAAATTTCAGAAAGGGAATACAGGGAAACCATATTGATGTTATCATTGGATGGCCTTTGCACCGCCCTCTCAAAATAATAAATCGCACTGTCGGGCATATTCAATGAAAGGAAAAACAGGTTCCCAAGTTCATAGTCATAAGCCGCAATATTTTTACGAACTGAATCTTGTGCTTCTTGGGTAAATGGGATGTCACTAAGATCAATTTCTATATTTAGCAACTCCGAATCTTCCGAAGCGATCTCATCCTCATCAATTTCATTGCTAAAAGTTGAGGCTCTGATCATACTTCTTGCCCGCCAGTTATCAGCAAGCGGCCTGTTTCCCCATGTGGCATAAAACTGCTGACGCGAATTCTGCTGTTGTACTACACTTTTTTCATTCAGAAATCCATTTCCAGTGTTCTGCTCTGTTCCAGCCTCATCCTGATTGACCGAAGTCATTTGGTCTCTTTGTTGCTGCTGTTCATCCCTCAGAGCTTCGAGTTCCTCGATCTTTTTGAGTCTGGTTTCCGCAATAACAGAATCCAGTTCTGCCTGAGATAGTTGCCCCAATCTCAATAAACTATCCTGGTGAGCAGACTCGGATTTAATTCGGGCATAATTACCGAATGACTCCGCCAATTCCTGTGCTTCAAATTCCTCCGGCAATCTTTCAGCTGCTACATTTACCTGGGCTGCAGAATCATAGTAGGCAGCTGCTTTTGTAAAATCATCGTACCCAAAACGTTGAATTTCTGCAAGACCGTAGTATGCCTGGGCTCTGATCTCTGCCGGTGGCTGGCTGTTTCTATTGTGCAGAACGTTGTTGTAAAGAAGTTCGGCCTGTTGATAATTTTCTCTTTCATGTTCAGTCTTAGCAAGCTCAAAATCCAGCTCAGAACGGTACTCCAGGTTTTTATCATCCCGGATCATATCATCAAAGATACTAAACGCCAGATCGTTACGACCCAAATTTCGGGCTACCTCTGCCCTTTTTCGCTGCGCCAGGTATTGAACACGATACTCTGAAATGTGGTCTTCCACACTACTGTACGCCTGATAGGCCGCCTCCATGTCGCCAACCCGCTCATAGATTTGACCAAGCAGGAAATACCCACGCTCACGAAGTGCTTTCTCAGGAAGATCTGGTAATCCCTCTGCAAGGTTGGTTGCAGCCGGTTGCCAATCCCCTAAATCTACATAGTGCTGAGCTAATAAAATTTTTGCTTCAGCGGTGATCTTTTTATCCCAAGATTCCTCATTAAGGGAAAGCTGCTCGTTTAGAAATACAACTCCCTCATTATAAAGCTCCAGCTCTAATAATACTCTACCCTGCCATAAAATAGACAAGTGCTGCATCTCAGGCTCATCTGTGGTTATGTAAAGCTCTCTGAATTTTTGATCAGCTGAAAAATAATCCTGTCTGTAATAATAGGACTTACCAATTATATATATGGCATCATCCACCCATTTTGAGTCTTCGTGTCGCCGTAAGATATCAGCAGACTTTTGAATAGCTTTCTCGAAATCCTGTGCACCGGCGTTTACCGGTTTTTGGTGAACCCTGATTGGTTGAAGCGGATTGTATTCACGGTTCTGGCCAAGGTTCTTTTCTAAGCCGGCTTCGAAACTTTTCTCGGCATTATAAAAAGTATTATAGTATGCATTAAAGTTCTTCCAGTTCGACTGCAATGTAGTTTTGCACCCCGTCATCAAGATCAAAACTGAAATCCATAAAATGATTTTTGGCATACTCATAGTGCTATGCTTTAACGTAGTATACTAACCGATCGTGCTTACTTTGATCATATTTGTTCGGCCACGTTTAGCGATCGGCATTCCGGTAGCCACAATAATCCGATCTCCGGTTCTAACCATGCCATTGTCCTGAAGATAATCTTCCATCATCTTAACACTTTGGTCTGTATCAAAAAGCTCATCCAGTCGAACGGAGTAGACTCCCCAGATCAGATTCAGCTGGCGGCGAACTTTTTGGTTTTCAGTAAAAGCCACTATTGGAACCTTTGGCCGAAACTTTGCAATTCTTCGTGCCGTGTTCCCTGAATGAGTTATAGTACTAATCGCTTTTGCCTCTACATTTTCAGCTATTGTGACACAAGAATAAGCAAGTGATTCTATCACCTGCTTTTCCTTCCATTCCGGCTTACGATAACCAAGGCTATTATAAAGTTGTGGACGATTATCTTCAATGGAACGGCAAATACGATCCATTACATTAACCGCTTCCATGGGATAGGCTCCGGCAGCTGTTTCACCTGATAACATGACCGCATCCGTTCCGTCAAGCACGGCATTGGCTACATCAGAACTTTCAGCTCGGGTAGGTCGTGGATTGTAAATCATAGAATCAAGCATTTGTGTTGCAGTGATTACCGGTTTACCGGCCACACGGCATTTTTCAATGATCATTTTTTGAACTACGGGAACCTGTTCGGTCGGAATTTCAATTCCCAAATCTCCCCTTGCAACCATGATTCCGTCAGCTTCCTCAATAATCTCATCGATCACATCAAGAGCCTCAGGTTTCTCGATCTTAGCAATAACTCCTGCCTGACTTCCTGCAGCTCTAATTCTTGAAATAATATCACGTACATCTTTTGCAGTCCGAACAAAAGAAAGAGCGATGTAATCCACATCTTGCTTGATACCAAAAGCGAGATCCTCAATATCTTTTTCAGTCATTGATGGAATTGAAATCCGAACATTTGGCAGATTCACTCCCTTTCTCGATTTTAGCTCTCCACCCGTTACTACTTTTGCCTGTAATGAATCAGGATATTTTTCTGTGACTTTAAATTCCAACAACCCATCATCCAGCAGAATAGAATTTCCCGGTTCGGCTTCATGTATAAGGCTCTTATAATCAATGGGAATAACCTCACTGGTTCCTTCAACTTCTTCCGCTGTAATCTTAACTACAGATCCTGTTTCAAGATTCTGTCCACCATCTTTCATCTGCCCCACTCGGATCTTAGGTCCTTGAAGATCCATCAACACCGGAATACTGTATTTATATTTTTTTGCAGCCTTCCGAATATTTTTAATCACCTGAGCGTGATCAGCATGGGTTCCGTGAGAGAAATTTACTCTCGCAACGTTCATCCCGTGCAATAGCAGATCTTCTATTTTCTCTTGAGTGTTACAACTTGGACCGATGGTACAAACTATTTTAGTCCGCCGTCTTGCAGAAATCATAAAGAGTGACTATTTAAGTGAGTAAGTTTAAATGTTATACTAAAGATAGGCTAAATGTGGTTATTATTGTGAAATGTTTTTTAAAAAACTTTGTTTAGCACATAACAGGCTGTATAACAAATACAAGAAGGTTCAATTAACATTATGCGCATAAACTCGCTACAACTATTTATTTTAGCCCTGTCAATTTTGGGCATCATGCTTATTGGGTGCTCAAATAGCTATCACGACGAAATAGATCGCGGTGAAGGCTACGACTACCGCCCGGGCTACCCTGAGCTTCGTCTTGCAGCAGCCGGCTTTATAGACGAAACCGGAGACTCTTACATTATTGTTTCCGGAGAGATAGTGCAGGGGAGCCTTGTTTACTCTGGAAAAGATGACATTCTCACAGCAAGTGCAAATATTGAAGTCCAGATCATGCACGATGAGACTCAAGAAATAACCGTTCGGGAAAATTATGACCTGAGTATCGAAAGTGAAAACAAAAATATTGTATCCAATCAGGATGTTGAAAAAATTGAGTATGAATATGGGGCTTCCCCGGGCTCTTACACCGTCCAGATTATCATAACAGATGAAACGTCAGGTCGTGAAACCATACGAACAACCAAAACCTCTATTCCTGATGCAAGGGATGATCAATCACATATTACTGAAATACGGATTTTAGGAAAGGACAATTCTAAATCTTCAACCGAATTCAGTCAAAGCACAACGTACGATATTCCATCCCGATTCGATTCCTTAAAGTTTGTTTTCCAGGTTACCAATAATGACCCTGAAGAACCCATAGAAATTGAATCACGTTTATTAAAATTCAGGGCAGATGATGAACCTGCCAGAAGGATGAACAACGTGAATCGCTCTCCTTCAAGTCTTCCTTACAAAGGAATAGATTATGATGAATATGAGGTAATACAATCATCTACGAGGTCGTTAGACCAGCCAGGTAGTGTGATCATTGAACTGGCTTTTGAAGATCTGGAGCGTGGAAATTATAGGTTAGAAGTCACTTCAAATAAGGGGGAAGAAAATGAGATCTATAAAGGAAGAGCATTTGGTGTTAAAAGCCCTAACTATCCTTCTCTTAAAACATCGAAAGAACTGGCTGCACCCCTTTATTATCTCATGAGTGACAAAAAATACGACAGATTGATGGCTATCAATGATTCAGATTCTTTAAAACGAGCTATTGACCGCTTTTGGCTTTCAAACATAGGAAATTCAATTAAAGCCAAGGAAATCGTTTCCATGTATTATCAAAGGGTTGAAGAAGCTAACAAGCAGTTTTCAAATTTTAAGGAGGGCTGGAAAACGGACCCCGGTATGATGTATATTTTATTTGGCCCGCCTTGGTATGTGGATAGATTTTCAAATGAAATGACATGGTCATACAGCTATAACAGAGATGATCCGGAAAAGACTTTTGTTTTTACCCGTCCCAAACTAAAGACTAAATATTATCCATTTGATAATTATATCCTTGAGCGAACAACTTATTATTATACGGTCCAATATTCTCAAATTGAAAGATGGAAGAATGGGAGTATACTAAACCAAAATTTATAGAAAGTTGTACAAGTCAAAAAATTCTTTGATATCAGAATAAAGCTATGGTACCTAAATATAAAAAAGCTTCAAGTACACTATTCTTTCTCTGTATAGGCCTTATATTTAGTAGCTGTTCTAACAATTATTACGACAATATTAACTTAGGAAAAGGATATGAATATCAACCTGGATTTCCAGAGTTAAGATTTGCCGCTTCAGGACTTATCGATGACTTTGGAGATCCTTACATACTTATTTCGGGAGATATTGTTAAGGGCAGTCTTATCTATTCTGCTTCTGGTGAGAAATTTCAAGCTAATGCATCGTTAAGCATACGAGTAAGTAACCATCAAACTAATGATGTTTTAGTTAATGAATCATATGAAATAACAATCACAGATGATTCTGGAAATATTGTTAACAGTCAAGATATAGAGCATTTTGAGTATAATTATAAAGTACCGGCGGGAAATTATATTGTTGAAGCAACTATTACAGATAAAAATTCTGAAAAATGGACCTATAGATCAACTCAAACAGTCATTCCAAATTCTGAGACTAATGAGTCTCACATTACAGAAATTCAGATTCTGGCAAAAAAATCTAAGGAAGCCCAGTCAGATTTTAAACAAGCTACTACTTACGATATTCCATTAGAATACGATTCTCTGAAATTTGTTTTTCAAGTCACCAACAATTTTGCTGAACCTATAAACATTACTTCAACACTAATAAAATTCAGAGCTGATACTGCACCACCCCGGTTTATGAATGAGCTTAATTATACACCTTCATCAATTGGCTACATTGGTATCGATTTTGATAAAAGAGAGCTTATTGAAAGTTCAACAAGAAACTTGAATCAAAAAGGAAGTGTCATAGTTGAGTTACCTTTTGAAAATTTAGAAACAGGTAATTATCTGATTGAGATACATTTATCTAAAAATGGAGAAAATGAAATATTTAAGGGAAGAGGATTTAGCATAAAACCAGATAACTACCCTTCTTTGAAGACACCTAAAGAGCTTGCAGAGCCATTGTATTTCCTTATGGAAAAGAATGCTTATGAACAATTACTCAAAATTAATGATCCTGATTCATTAAAGAATTCCATTGATAAATTTTGGCTTACTTATATAAATAATGCAGTAATAGCTAAGCAGGTCGTTTCTTCCTATTACCAACGTGTAGAAGAGGCCAACAAACAATTTTCTAATTTCAAGGAAGGCTGGAAAACTGACAGAGGCATGATATACATATTATTTGGTCCTCCTTGGCATACCAACATATATAACAATAAACTTTATTGGTCATACAGCCATAACAGAACTGACCCTGACTTAAATTTTGTTTTTGAAAGGCCTCAATTGAACTCTAAATATTTCCCATTTGATCATTTTATTCTGACTCGATCAAGCTCGTATTTTAGCACTCAATATAATCAGATCGAGCGATGGAAGAATGGAAGTATTTTATACAGAGATTAAAGGAAACAGAATACAGCAGCTCTATTTTAAACTTCCTTTGCTGATTCTTAGAGGATAGTTATCAGATGTTTTGACAGATATTTGAGTAGAATCACTCTTCATAATACTAAGTTGACCACTAATCGTAATTAGATGTGGATCAATTATTACATATTTTGGATCATCTTCTGATAAGATTTCTTCATTGATATATCTAATAAATAATGATAACTGAATAGCGATATTCCTGCTGTTTACTTTAACTTCTTTTATCTTAGTACCAATCGAATCTTGAACAATATTAGCAGGTAATGGGAATACATTCTCTTCTAAGTTCGTAGGCTTAGTTTTATAATGTTCAAAACGCCAGTTATCAATTTCCAACCAATCTCCCTTTTCAAAGTTTTGCTGAAGGTTGAAAAAATCCATTACTATTAACAGGTTCTCATTTTGTTCATTTGAACACCCCATTAAAACTAATGGCAGAATGAATATTAATAAATAAATTCTTGTTTTAATCACAATTATATTTGTTTTAAGTCATAAAAAAAAAAAGAGCCCAAATATAATTTGGGCTCTTTTAAGTTTAAGGAATTGTTTACTAAATATTCAATTAATTATTGAACTTTAGCGTTCTTATTTCCTGTAGAATTTGAAAGATTCATTCTGTCACCTACTTTTTCCAGAACTTCATTGAAATTCAATGGTCTGAAAGATGCCTTATTCTTGTTATTGGTGTTCCAGAATGCAGTAGATGGATTAGGAACTTTACTCACCAAATCTTTCCAACTGTTATCACCACTGGCAGTACCAGGTTCGCCGGCAAATTGTACGCCGCCAAATGTGTAATACTCACCTGTAGTAACTTCAAGTTCAGAAGCAGGTACTGGATACTGAGTTGGAGTACCAATTTGAAGCATATCCCATCTTCTCATAAAGTGCCACTGGCTTCCAACTCCACCCATTAGAGAGATCTCTACAGCATATTCTCTTAGAAGAGCATACTGAAACTCAGCATCACTGGCTGTTGCAGAAATTGTATTTCCTCCGGACAAACCATCACCCGGATTATTAATACCAGCTGCTGTTAATACCAAGTCCGGTGAAATATCAGTTTCTCCGCTTCCAAAAGGACTGTTATTGAGTACATTGGCCGCATTTATTTTATCATCAAGACGCAAGTACGCTTCTGCTTTTAAATAAGAAGTTTCTGCATTTAGATAAAAAACTAATGGCTGACCGGTTTGCCCCCAGTTATTTCCTCCCCATTCTCTCAGAAAAACATATTGAGTGAAAAGAGCTTTATTTCTATCTGCAGATTGTGCAAATCTTGAAGGTGTATAAGCCAGATATGCAGCACGAGGATCACTTGAATTAAAGTCATCTTCAACTAAAAACTCATCAGATCCTGTTGGATAAGCTGTTGGATAATTGGGATCCAAAGCATGATTGATCATAATATCCGGAGGTAAATAACCATTTGCTGTTTCACTAACCTCAGGATCTGGATCTAAAATTGATCCACCTAAAATGTAGGTATTCCAATCTAAAAGATCATGGTAGAAGACATAACTACCAACGGTGGTAGCAACAAAACCACCTCTGCCACGCAGGTTTGAAACTGCGTTGTCTCCTCCCGGAGCTCTGTCAGCATAGGTTAGTACTTGTTGCCAATCAATTGCCTCAGCTTCAGCATTGGTTCTTGCTTTTGCTGCAAGTCCTCTGGCCAAGAAGCCATTAACAATAGTATTCATTTCGTCTGCAGTCCAGTCTTCAGGTGAAGGAAGCAGATCGAATACATATCCATCTATGGCGCTAATTTTAGTAAGGTAATCTTCAAGATCTGCGATACCTGAATCAATCAGCTCAGTATAAGGGGCAAACTCTACAACAGAAAGATCTGATTCTTCTGTTACATCATAACCCTGATCATAGATCATACCTTTATATAGTTTAGCAAGACCTCTAATCAAGAGGGCATTTGCTTCCATATCTGCTGTCAAGTCTACGCCATCAACTTCAATGGTTCCACCATCACTCAGAATTCCAAGTACAGTGTTAGCTGATTGTATTCCTGAGTTAAATTCGCCCCACATGTCGTCAATAACTCCCATGTCCGGGAATGTAGGTCTGTTTGGCATCATTCTTCTAGGCTCATCAGTCCATACCCACCATGAATTTACCATGTTGGTAGTAGTCATCATATCTGCATAGGCATTAATTGAAACACCTGCAGTATAGCCATAGTTAATGATGAAAAACACATCATTAGCTCCACCATTCAGTAAACTTACTAAGTCACTGTCGCTAGCAAGAGCTTGTTCTCTATTCGGTTGATTTACATTATCAACGGATAGATCCGCACAACTGCTAGCCACCACCATAACGGTAACTAACAGTATTGTAATTTTATTTTTAAAGTTGTTCATAATCAATGTAATTATAGATTAAAATCTTATTTGAACTGAACCAGTAAATGTTCTGTAGTTAGGGTAGGAATACTCGTCAATTCTGAAGTTAGTCGCATTTGTTCTAAGTGCAACTTCCGGATCCCATCCGGTGTATTCAGTGAATGTTAACAAGTTTCTACCACTTACTGATAGCCTGATCTGATCCATATAGTTTCCTAAAGAACCAAGTTTATCACCATCTAAGGTATATGACAGTGCTACTTCTCTTAATTTAACGAAGCTTGCATCTTCCACGAAATAAGAGGAAGCACTTGCTGCATTATAGATAGCAGAGCCACCATCTGTGTAGGTTGGGTCAAAACCTTGCTCAGCGAAATCTTGCTGATCTTTGTGTCGGTTGTTGAAATACAATAACTGCTTGGTATAATTGTACACATCGCCTCCCTGAACCCAATCGAGAAGAACATATAATCCAAGACCTTTGTAATTAAATGTATTTGAGAAACCAACTGTGAAATCAGGGTTTGTATTTCCAATACTAGTAACTTCGGCCACTCCGAATTCATCAACAAGATATGTGATCTGTTCGGTAGCTTGAGGATCGTCGTTTTCATCAGTTGGGGCATTACCATGTGTTCCTTTAGGGATAACGTATCCCTGAGAGTTGATCTCATAATCATCCCTGGTAAGCATTCCATCTCCTGTAACATCTGATCCCGGATTGACAACTTCGCCGTCAACAACAGTTAATTGATCAAGTGAAGTCAAAGCTTTGTTTCCATACATAGTACCGTATGGTACACCAGCTTCAAATCTAAACAGTGGAATAGCACCATCAGATTGTCTTGTAAATGGAGCAGCATCACCAAGATTAGTAACTTCTTGAGTTACACGTGAGAAGGTCATACTTGAATTCCAGCTAAAGTCTCTGCTGTCATATAGTTGGCCTGAAAGCATGAACTCAAGAGATGAACTTTCAATTTCACCAACATTTTGCCATTGAGAACTAAAACCGGCAGCCGATGACAATGGTACTTGTAGATAATCATTCTTAACGTTGGTTAAAGCATAGTTTGCTTCAAAATTATAACGATCAAAGAATGTAATATTTGTACCAAGCTCAAGTTCCGCTACTACAGAAGGCTTGATCTCATTATTACCAAGAACTCCAGGAGAAATACCTGTTGAGCTTACCGAGAAGGTCTCATACTGAGCCTCAAATGGAGGTCTTTGACCTGAAGTACCGTATGAAGCACGAACTTTCCATTCATTGATATTTTCAAACTCAAAATCCTGAGTAATTCGGTAGGCTAACGAACCTCGATAATAAGTCTGCCATCTTTCTTCAGATCCAAATCCTGAGGAACCGTCACGACGGATCAAACCAGACGCAATGATCTTATCCTGATAATCAAGATCTACGTTTAAGAAAAAGTTCTCTACCTTAACTTCTTCGAACTCAGACCCAATATCATAATTGTCAGGGTTAGCAGAACCGATGTTTCTCAATCCTGAAACAGGGAAATCATATCCCTCTAATTCAACCTCATCGTACTCACGGTCTTCATACAAGTACTTTACAATGGTACCAAGATTGAAGTCATCAAACTGTTGGTTGTATTGCACCCATAATTCTGATATTGATGTAGTCCGTTCTATTTTCGTTCTACTATCAAAACCATTATTTAACGTTTGACTTGGACTCGGTGTCTCGTACCCAACAGGATAATAAGTGTTGGCGCTTGTATAATACTTATCTAAAGACTGACGTCCGTTAATGCTCAAATTATCATTAAATGCGTATTCAATACTGGCACCACCTAAAATACGATCTCTCTGGAACTGAGTTTCTCTGTTCGATGCCACATAAAGTGGGTTTTGGAAGTTAGAACCCAAAGCACCATATCCTCTTGGTGCGTTGTTGTAGTTTCCGTCATCATCTTTTTCAGAGAGATTAAATACAGGTTCTGCTACCAATACTGAATAAAAGTAGTTGGCTCCCTGCCCCTGCTCTGAAACAGTTGGAGATTCCACATTTATGTATGATACATTAAATTTAGCAGTTAATTTTTCATTTGGCACATAGTCAGCATTAAACCTTACAGTATTTCTTTTGTAGTCTCCAAGTGGTTCTAAAACTTGACCCTGACTATAATTATCAAAAGAAATGCGATAATTATATTGTTGCCCGGAATTTGCAAGAGAAATTGAGTTGTTCATATATGGATTAGAAGTAAAAAGAGCATCCAAGTTATCGTAGTAAACTGGAAAGTCATTATCGAACCTTCTATCATCATCATAACTACCTGCGTTAGCACTTGGCCAGCTGGCAATTGCTTCTCCATCAGCTGTCAAAACAACATCATCAGTTGGATAAGGGTGTTTTGTCGCAATTGGGTATTCATTAGCAATTTGTGAAAAACCATATTCACTTCTTACAGTAACCTGAGGCTCATTTACCTGCTCAGCATTACGCTTAGTGATAATCTGGATTACTCCATTACCTGCAAGTGAACCGTAAATAGAAGCACCGGCAGCACCTTTAATTACTTCAATGCTTTCAACATCACTCATATTGATGTCTCTCAAACTTCCATCAGTAATAACACCATCAACTATTATTAATGGTTGTTGATTTCCGCTAATTGAGGTGGAACCTCTCAATCGAATATCAGGAGCAGCTGATGGGTCTCCTGATGATTGCACAACAGTTACCCCAGACATTTTTCCTCTAAGAGCATTGGCGGGATCTACGGCAGGAACTTCACTTAAAGTTTCCTCACCTACCTTTCCAACTGAGAACCCAAGTTTTGTAGTTTGTGTACCCTGGCCTACACCAGTTACAACTACATCTTCAAGACCGAAATAATCAGGCTCTAATTCAAAATCAACTGTTACTTCTCCGCTCCCAACCTGTACGGTTGTTTCAGATCTCTTAAATCCAAGAAAAGTAGCAACAATTGTATATGTCCCTGAAGGAACATTTGTTATTTCATATTCACCATCTACATTGGTCGCAGCACCACGAGATAGTTCTTCAATTATTACGTTAGCTCCCGGAAGTGTTTCTCCGTTTGCCCCGTCTGTAACCACACCTGTCACAGTACCCTGTGCCAGAAGAGCCATAGGAGCAAATAATATAAACAGAGCCATCGATAGTAGCTTTCTATACATACATTACCTCTTTAAATTTATGTTGATTTAGTTGTTTTGAGCATTTAAAGACTCATTTGCCACACTAATAAATTGTGTTATTGTACGACAACAGGAATTTTACAAAAGTTTAACATAAGAAACCAAACTTTAATACCTGTTTTTTTATAAGCCTGACTTGTATAGTCTTACAAGTTTTTAAGTTATTTTAAACGGGTTTTAGTTCTATTCTTTGAATTGATTCAAGCTTAAAACGAGAGTGAAAAAGTTTTTCAGAAACTATATTGACAAATTTTGTGCTATATAAGCAGCAGTTCTTTACACCGACCATAAAGTGATTATTAACCATAGGCAGTTAAGAGAGTTTTTTTTATTTATACAATAAGATGAACCGTAATTCGCAATTAATTAGCTTCAAAAGCAGAGCTACATATGAAGACACAGCAGTTTTAAAAATTCATCCCCCTTTTAGAAAAAACCTGCTACAAAATTACTATATATCTGATTATTTGAGAGTATTAACATGACCTTAGTTATGCAGACACCTGCTTAAGTATAGCTTTTGAACACCAATTCCTAGGGACGATATTTTACCGTCCACCCTTTCTTCCCTAATTTGTTATGAGACAACAGCCGTTGTTCTAAATTGGAAGTATAACCAATATAGATTTTCTCATAAGTTGGTGAGTACAGTGCGTAAACCGTGGGCATAATTTCCCTGATATAATTCAGATATAAAAAAAGCCTTCCGAACTTAATCAGAAGGCTTTTAAGTAGTGGCGGGTCCGCCAAAGATCGGATGTTAGTCGGATTCGAACCTACGTCCGCCAACCGGCGGATAAGAGCCCGACGAGTTTATTGGTATTTCTTTCGGACTTCCGCCCACACATATTCCCGGCCCTTTGCTGACTTTAACTGCTTTTCTCTATTCATGGCATCTTTCTTATTTTCAAACTCTTCGGTGAATACCAATTCCCAGGGACGATATTTTATCGTCCACCCTTTCTTCCCTAATTTGTTATGAGACAACAGCCTTTGTTCCAAATTGGAGGTATACCCGATGTAGATCTTTTCATAAGCAGGTGAGTATAGAGCGTAAACCGTAAACATAATTTCCCCGATTCCCCGATATAATTCAGATATAAAAAAAGCCTTCTGAACTTAATCAGAAGGCTCTATGATAGTGGCGGGGGTAGGATTCGAACCTACGACCTTCGGGTTATGAGCCCGACGAGCTACCAGCTGCTCCACCCCGCGGTGAAGACTTTTAATATACGATTAATTGCACACCCATATCAAGGTAAATTTTAAATTTATTTATCAAACTTCAGTATTCCTTTTCCTATTTTTCAAAGAAAATTCTAAGACCTATTTAATATGATCACAAGTAAGCAAGCCATTGAATTGGAAGACAAATATGGAGCCCATAATTACCACCCCCTGCCGGTGGTGTTATCTAAAGGAGAAGGTGTTTATGTATGGGATCCGGAAGGCAATAAGTATTTTGATTTCCTGTCTGCTTATTCTGCGGTTAATCAAGGGCATTCACATCCCAAAATTACCAAAGCACTTACCGATCAGGCACAGACTTTAAGCCTCACTTCCCGCGCCTTTTATAATAATGTACTGGGTGAGTATGAGAAGTATGTGACCGAATATTTTGGGTTCGATAAAGTCTTACCAATGAATACCGGAGCAGAAGGAGTGGAAACAGCCATCAAGATCTGCCGAAAATGGGCGTACGAAAAAAAAGGAGTTCCTGAGCAGGAAGCTCAGATCATTGTTCTTGAGAATAACTTTCATGGGCGTACTACAACTGTTATCTCTTTTTCTAACGATCCGGACGCCCGAAAAAACTTTGGTCCTTACACGCCCGGCTTTATCAAAATTCCTTACAACGATCTTGATGCTCTCGAAGAAGCCCTGAAGCAACCTAACATTGCAGGAGTTTTGGCTGAGCCTATTCAGGGGGAAGCAGGAGTTGTGGTTCCTGATGATGACTACATTCCTAAAATAGCTGAACTTTGTAAAAAGAATAATGTCCTTTTTATAGCTGATGAAATTCAAACAGGGATTGCCCGTACCGGAAGTTTGCTTGCCGTTTGTGGAAATTGTTCTTGTGGCGGACACTGTGAACGACAGGCTACTTATACCAAACCGGATATGCTGATCTTAGGAAAAGCTTTGTCGGGCGGATCATATCCCGTTTCTGCTGTATTGGCAGATGACCATATTATGGAAGTGATCAAGCCCGGTCAGCATGGTTCTACCTACGGTGGTAATCCCTTGGCTTGCAAAGTGGCTATTGCCGCCTTGGATGTTGTTAAGGATGAGAAGCTTGCTCAGAACGCGCGAAAGCTTGGTCAACTGTTCCGCGACGAAATGCAGAAACTGGTTGATGAATCTTATCTTTTTGTCAAAGTTCGGGGTCGTGGATTGTTGAATGCCGTGATCATCAATGATTCTCCGGATAGTGATACCGCATGGAAGTTCTGTGTTGCTTTAAAAGACAATGGATTATTGGCCAAGCCAACACACGGAAATATCATTCGCTTTGCTCCTCCACTGGTAATGACGGAAGAACAGCTGATGAATTGCGTTGAGATCATCAGAAACACGGTATCAAAATTCAATAACTAAACCACTCTGCACTGAAAGTGCAGAGGTTTTGGGTTGGAATCAATTAGACTTCCTCCTCTGTCGCCTGCTTGCAAAGGCGGAGAAGAGACAGAGGAGATCGAATAGTCGGATTCGACATGGAGTTGCAACAAAAAAGTAGACAGTTGGTTAAGGGTGATCATGCTGCTTGTTT
>JBBDSP010000031.1:0-67110 GCA_040904925.1 Gracilimonas sp.
TATAAAATTAAGAGCTGCACAAAGAGCTATTGAAAAAAAAGCTCCTTTTCACTTATCAAAAAATAGCATGGCAGATGCTTTGATCATTGAATCATTTCAAGAATATAAAACTAACCTAGATTCAGGTGAATGCACCTTAATGTTTATAACACATAATAAGAGCGATTTTAGTACTCAAAATGGTAATCAGAAAGAGCCACATGATGACTTGACAGATATTTTTAATACCAATAGGTATCAATATTTCATCAATTTACCTGATGCCTTAAATGCAATTAATTCAGAATTAGTTGAAGAGATTGAATTTAAAAATGAGTGGTTTCTTGAACCTAAAAGTCTATCTGAAATATTAGACATAGAAAATGAATTAATAGAAAAAATCTGGTATAACAGACACAAAGTAAGAGAGCATTCAATAAAAAATGGAAAGACCAAAATAATAGATCGGAAAGATTTTGAGCTCAGTAAATCAAGCAATACCATAGTTAAGGATATTTGGGAAGGTGCAATTGAATCAGCCAAAAGAGTTGAAGATAAATATGGGAAAGAAAATCTTTATTTCACTGATTTTGAATGGGGTGTAATAAATGGCAAACTTTCTGCTTTACGATGGGTTATTGGTGACGATTGGGACAATCTTGATACCTAGAAACACCATACCCTCGCTCCCAACAACCCTGTTGGGAATGCCTATCTGGACCTACCGGTCCAACCGTGATGGCTAAGAAAACCTAATTAGCTCAAACACCCTTTTACAAAACCTTCGAACGGAAAGCGGCTTCCTCAAGTTAAATTGGTATATCACCAATAAATCATGAGCGCATGGGTTGGAAAAAATCACTGCTAATATCTTTTGGAATACTAATTGTATCGCTGGCCGTTTTAGGGTTGATCTTCTCTACAGAACCGGAAGCTGAACGTTCGGGAACGGCTAAAGAATCAGCTATGCTGGTGGAGATGGAAAGTGTTGAACGGGGAACTTTCACACCTGTGATTTCAGCTACCGGAACCGTACAGGCATCTCAAGAGATCATGCTGGGCGCACGGACTGAAGGTGAAGTGACGTTCCTTTCATCAAATTTTGTGCCCGGCAGTTATATAGAAAAAGGCGATGTCCTCCTTCAAATTGATTCCACAGATTATGTGAGTGAACTGATGCAGGCCCGTGCCGAACTTCGTCAGGTGGAATCTGAGCTTCAGCAGGAATTGGGATTACAGGAAGCGGCCAAAAGAGAATATGAATTATATGGTGACACCCTTTCTGAAGTAAATCAAGCCCTGGTACTTCGGCAGCCACAGCTCAAAGCGATCCGTGCTCAGGTTGAGTCTGCTCAAGCTTCGGTTGACCTGGCCGAGAGAAATTTAGATCGTACCACTGTTCGGGCTCCTTTTAACGCTTATATCCTTGACAGAACGGTGAATTTAGGATCACAAGTCTCACCTGGACAAGCATTGGGTCAGTTAGTGGGTATTGATACTTATTGGGTAGAAGCCGCCATTCCGCTCAACAAAATACGCTGGCTTGAATTTGACGAAGACGGACGCGGCTCAGCCGTACAAATTCGAAACCAAACCGCATGGCGCGGGAGTGAATATCGTGAAGGGTCTTTATATAAAATGTTAGGATCGCTGGATGATCAAACCCGGATGGCACGTGTATTGGTTGAAGTGGAAGACCCCCGCTCATTACGTGCTGAAAATTCAGATCAGCCGCCACTCATAATCGGTTCATTTGTAGAGACGAATATTGAAGGACGAACGCTCCAAGATGTAGCCAAAGTAAATCGTGATTACCTGCGCAGCAACGAAACCATTTGGGTGAAGGAAGGTGATTCACTTAGCATCCGCGATCTTGAGATCGAATTTCAGGATTCAGATTATGCGTATGTGAGTTCAGGCCTGGAGGATGGAGATCAGGTGGTGACCACAAATCTGGCTACCGTAACGGAAGGTGCCCCGCTTCGCCTGGAAGGTGAGGAGCCGGCGTCAACCGAAAGCGGAGAAAGTGAATGAGTGAGCAAAATACCAACCAAGGTTTTTTCTCTGACCCAATCGCCTTCATGGCCCGAAATCCCATTGCGGCCAATTTACTGATGATCATTCTTTTGGGCGGCGGAATCTGGAGCATGTTCAATATTCAGAAAGAGGTATTCCCGGAATATGAACTCGATATCGTTGAAGTGAGTGTTCAGTATCCCGGAACTTCACCCGAAGAAGTGGAGCAGGGAATATTGCGCCCGGTTGAAGAAGCCATTCGCGGAGTGCAGGGTATCGAAGAAATTACGTCGGAGGCAAACGAAGGCTCGGGTTCTGTTTCCATTGAGCTGGTGACCGGGGCTGATCGTATGAATGTATTTCAGGATATCGATCAGGCCGTAAATCGTATCACCACCTTTCCGGATGACATTGAGGAGCCGGAAGTTCGTCTCCAATCCAATCAGCGCGAAGTAATAGAATTGGGTTTGTATGGTGATGTTGATATCTGGACCCTCCGACAACTGGCTGAGCAGGTCAGGGACCAATTATTAAGCACGGAGAACATTACACAGGTCGAATTGGGTAATGTCCCCGATTATGAAACCTCTGTTGAAATCCCCAGAGAGCGATTGCGGGAATATGGTCTTACACTGGGCGAAGTTGCAGATCTGATCCGCGTTTCCAGTGAAGATGTACCCGCCGGCGCTGTGGAAACAAGCGGGGGAGAGATTCTTTTACGAATAAAAGAGCGCAAGCAATGGGCCGATGAATTTTCCGAAATTGAAGTTATTTCTTCTCAAAACGGCGGCAGTATTTTGCTCGGAGATATTGCTGAAATTGAAGATGGTTTTGTTGAGGAAGGATTTCATTCCCAGTTCAACCGGCAGACTTCGGTAGAAATAGCGGTATCAAGGATCGGGGAACAATCACCCCTCGATATTGAAGAAACGGTTCTTGAAGTGATGGAGCAGGCCGCGGTGAATTTCCCTGAAGGAGTACAATATCGGATAGATGGAAACTCCGCTGAAGATTATCGGGAACGACTTTCCTTACTCACCGAGAACGGATTCCTGGCTATCCTGATCGTTTTGGCTATCCTCGCTCTTTTCCTTGAATACCGGCTGGCCTTCTGGGTGATGATGGGCATGACCATCTCTTTTGTGGGTGCCGTACTTTTTATGCCCCTCGCCAATTTGAGTATTAACATGATCTCTATGTTCGGATTCCTTGTGGTGCTGGGTATCGTGGTAGATGATGCTATTGTAGTGGGTGAGAATATCTATGAATTCCAACTGAAAGGAATGGGGAAATTAGAGGCCGCTATTGCCGGGGCCAAAGACATGAGCAAGCCGGTGACCTTCAGTATTCTTACTAATATCATCGCCTTTGTCCCGCTGTTGCTTCTTCCCGGTACCACCGGCAAATATTGGTGGCCGCTACCGGCTGTGGTTACCATAGTTTTGGCGTTATCCCTTTTTGAGGCATTGTTCATTCTTCCAGCCCACCTGGCTCACATCAAGGAAAAAAAGTCATCAAAATTCGTAGCTAAATTCGAAAAATTTCAGCGCGCTTTTGCTGATAGATTCAATCATTTTGTGAATACAAAATATCGAAGGTTTCTCGAGCTCACTATTCGTAACAGGTATATAACTGTGAGTACCGCTGTAGCATTGCTGCTAATTGTAGGTGGATTCGGATACAGCGATCACATGGGCATTGTATTGATGCCCGAACAGCCTGCCGATGAAGTGGAAGCCGGAGCTTCTTTACCGGTTGGAACCACGAATGATCAGGCCGCTTTAGTTGCCGAGGAGATCACCGCGGCTTCTTATACAATGTTCGAGGACAATGATCTTTTTGAACAGGCAGAAGGAATCAAAACCAACGTGCGTGGACAGGATTTCATTGATGTGGAAATAGTGATGAAGCCCCCGGCCGAGCGAACAATGAGCACCAGAGAACTGATGGAATTATGGAGAGACAGTATCGGTGATATCGAGGGAATTGACCAGATCACCTTTGAAGTGGAAGCGGGTCCGGGCGGCTACTTGCCGGATATAAGTGTAGACCTCAGTCATTCGGATATCAATGTGTTAGAAGAGGCAAGTCAGGATTTCCTTCAGCGTATGGAAGGTTATGAAAATACCGCCGATGTAAGCGACAACTACAATCGCGGTAAACAACAGTTTGATTTTAAACTTCTGTCTGAAGCCAGAAAACTTGGGCTGACATCGGATGAAGTCGGCCAGCAAGTTCGCGATGGATTTTTTGGGGCATTGGCTATGCGTCAGCTTAGAGGCACCAATGAAATAGAAGTGCGGGTTAAACTTCCCGAAGAGGAAAGAAAAGACCTGTATAACCTGGAAGAATATTTGATCCGAACCGAAAGCGGAGTTGAAGTTCCTCTTTATGATATTGCTGAACTTGAGTCCGGTGAGGCCTTTACCAGTATTAATCGTCGTGATGGCCGCCGGGTGGTTGGTGTAAGTATGGATGTAGAACCCGCCGGAGCCATCAATCAGGTTTTAGCTTCCATGCAGGAAGAAGAACTTCCGAGATTACAGGAGGCTTTCCCCGGAATTACCTGGACCTTTGTTGGAAGTGATGCCGAAATGCGAGAATCAACACAGGCGCTGTGGAGCAGCTTCTTTATTGCACTACTGGTGATCTATGCGCTACTTGCGGTGGCTTTTAACAGTTACGCTCAGCCATTGATCGTGATGGGTGCCATTCCATTTGGAATTGTTGGGGCCGTGATCGGGCATATTTTGCTTGGATTTGATCTTTCCCTGGTTAGCCTGATGGGTGTTATAGCCCTTTCCGGAGTAGTTCTTAATGATTCCCTGATCATGATCGATTTTGCCAATAAAAAGAGAGCCAAAGGAGAATCAGTCTTTGATGCCATTCATGAAGCCGGGCTTCGCCGTTTCCGCCCTATCATGCTGACAACCCTTACTACATTCGGCGGACTTACTCCGATCATTTTAGAAACTTCCATTCAGGCCACACAACTTATCCCAATGGCCATTTCATTAGGTTTCGGGATTGTATTTGCGACTTCAATCATCCTGGTACTCGTTCCTTGTTTATATATGATCCTTGAGGATGTGGTTATTCTGGCTAAGAAGAATTTTAGGCCTGAAGACGCTTCTTTAGCATAGATTCTAGATAAGATGTCTGCAGTTGTCATCCTGAGAGTACCCTCGAAGGATCTGCAAGAATGCGATGCAAATACAACCCTGTGAAGATGCTTCAGAAGTATCTTCAGCATGACACCAAAGGGCGGATTTTATCTCAAAACTCGCGTATCTTAGGCAATCAATTGAAATTCTATATTATCCCCGTTCTTCAACCACCTTCTCGTAAGCAGCTTTTACCTTCACACCGGCGATGGCTTCATTTACGTTAAAGAGATGATCGCCGATCTTCTCGAGTCGGTTCAGGTAATCAAGAAATACAAAACCGACTTTATTTGAATAGGCCTTATTCTCAAGCTGCCTGTAGTGATATTCCAGCAATTCATCGCGGTAGCTGTTGATGTGCTGCTCAAGCTCCATCGCTTTCTCAAGACTGATCTCACTGCTATCCAGAGCTAAATTATCCCGGACATTTTGAATGGCTTCATGGATAAGATCCAGCATGTTTTTGATGCGGATCATGGAAGGCTCAGCTAACTCTGTGTCTTCAGACTGCATGCGCTCAAAGGTTTTGGACATCTGGTAGTAGATATCACCTACACGTTCAAGGTCGTTGATCATGCTGTGGATACCACGAATGCGGCGGGTAGCCTCTTCTGTTAAATTGTAACTGGAGATCTTGGTAAGATATTCTGCTATTTCCAGTTCAATAGTATCGGTGATCTCTTCCCGTTTTTTAAGTTTCTCAAGGAATTTATCCCGCTTGTTCTGTTTGTTGAAGAGGAGCCCTTGCATACTGAAATGCATTTTTTCGATCAGCTTGGCGAATAACTCTACCTCCTTATGCGCCTGGGAAATTGATAATTCCGGAGAAGACATCATCCCGGAAGAAATATATTGTAAGCGATACGTGCTGTCTGCATCTCCTTTGTCTTTTTGAAACCTTTCCACCAATTTAACGATCCGTGGCACCAGCCCGAAAAGTAGCATCACATTTAAAATATTGAATGTGGTATGAAAGAGGGAAAGAGCCAGTGTTGCATTGGCGCGTCCAATTTCATCCGAGGCCTGAAAAACGGATCCTGCTTCCGGAGAGAAATAGCTCATGATATTGTCAATACCCACTAAAAAGGGCTGCATTAATATGAGCATCCATATCACCCCAAAAACATTGAACACGAAGTGAAACCGGGCAGCCCTCTTTGCATACACATTCCCAATTATAGCTGCAATATTAGCCGTTACGGTGGTACCGATATTTTCACCGAGTATCATGGCCGCTGCAATTGGAAAATCGATCCATCCCTGAAATAACATAACCAAGGTGATGGCTGTAGCCGCAGAAGATGATTGGGTTATCAAAGTAAGCCCTGTACCCACAGCCACAAATATCAGAATGGAGAGGAACCCAAATTCAGTGAATTGATCCAAAAACATAAACATCTCAGGATTTTCCTGAATGTTGGGCACGGCATTTTTAATAAAATCGAGTCCGATAAAAAGAATACCGAATCCGATCATGGATTCAGCGAGATTTCGCAGCTTCTCTTTCCCAAAAAAGATGAACGGAAAAAAGACTCCGATAAGCATTACTGCAATTGGGGTGATCTCCATCTTGAAACCAAAAATAGAAACCATCCAGGCCGTTACGGTCGTACCAATATTGGCGCCCATGATAACACCCGTAGATTCTATAAAAGTTATCAGCCCGGCATTTACAAAACTGACAACCATCACTGTTGTAGTAGTAGATGACTGCGTAATGGTAGTGGCTGTGAATCCCGTAAAAATGCCACGAAGCCGGGTTGTAGTCATTCCCTTAAGGATGGCCCGGAGTTTGCTCCCTGCAACTTTTTGAAGGCCATCGCTGAAAACCTTCATTCCATAGATAAAAATTCCAAGAGAACCGATCAATTGCAGAAAATCGAAAAAGGTATAAGTCATTAATGAAGGTTAGTTTTGCAAAGAATGGCCTTAAGATAATGGATATTGTACCCTTCTA
Organism: Gracilimonas sp.; assembly: GCA_040904925.1. GTDB lineage: Bacteria > Bacteroidota > Rhodothermia > Balneolales > Balneolaceae > Gracilimonas. The sequence continues at coordinate 7,117 of JBBDSP010000031.1, forward strand.
AAACTGATCTTGAAATATTAGAAAACAGCGTTTCGGTTTAAATATTCGGTTTTTTAAAAATCCCTTCAAAATAAAAGCGGAAGGTGTTATTTCTAAAATATTTTATGCTTATTTCAGCTTACAAAAATATCAATACAAGGGTCATACATGGAAACTAAGCAACTTTTAGAGTCCTTTTTTGAGGAGCAGTTTAAAAACACTTCTCAGTTTTTTCTTTACAAGGATAAAAAACTGCTTAAAGAAGAAAAGTATGTTGAATTTGCTCAAGAACAGCTTAAAAAGGCGCGTCAAATATTCTGGTCGGTAGCAGGCTCTTTACTCCTTGCCTGTTGGTATGGCATTACCAGCCTTATCGGGTATGGGGGAGACCCTAATTGGTTTGACTTATCTGCCGGACTTATTCTCTGGTTTTCAACTATGGGCATGGTCTGGTATACCTCCAAAGAATATTACTCCATTAAAAGTTCTATGAATCTGTTCATTAAAATGATGGAGAAAGAACAAGTCCAGAAAAGAAATTAACGCTGTTTTGATTTCGGTTAAGAGGCCTTAAATAACCCTGTCTGGTTTCAAAAACCTGACAGGGTTGTGCTATAAATTAGTAAAATCACCTTACCGGAAATCCTTACTTATTCAAGCTCGCCAAAGCTTTTTTGATTACCACCGAAGTGTCTTCACTTTTGGTTTCTTTGAGCGCTTTCATCACCGCCTGCTCCGATTCTTTTTTCTTAAAGCCTAGTGACTCAAGGGCAGAAATAGCCTCTCCTGTTACGCTCGATTCAGCCGAACTTGTTGGGGTTACCCCGGCCGACACCGCATATTCAGCCAGTTTATCCTTCAGTTCCACTATGATGCGCTGCGCCGTTTTCTTACCAATTCCCGGTACTTTGGATAGTGTGCCTTCTTCTCCGTTTGTAATAGCTCCTATGAGTTGATCAGCAGGTAAACCTGATAAAATGGTAAGTCCTAATTTCGGGCCCACTCCTTTTACGGTAATAAGTTTTTCGAATAATGCTTTTTCATCCGAGGAAAAGAATCCGAATAACCGCTGATCGCTGTCGGTGATGTGATGATAGGTTAGCAGTTTTACTTCCGATCCGGCACTTTCGAGCTGTTCCTGGGTAATGGAGGAAATTTCTACCCGGTAGCCCACACCGGAGACATCAAGGATCACAAGTCCTTCTTTTTTTTCTTCGATGTAACCTTTTAAAAATGCGATCATATCTAATTTATTTGTGTATCTGTAATGAGGTCAAATAAAACATCGCACAAGCGAGACGCTTGCGCTAGTATTCTTTCATAAATCTAAAAACAACACCTCGTTTAAGCGTCCCGCTTGTACGAACCGAATTATATCCCCTTCACCCGGTCGGGGTTGTCTGCCACAAAACTGGCCCAGTCGCCTTTTTTGTTATTTTGGTGTGTTTTCTTTTTGGCGGAACCGGGGATGCCTTTGCCTTTCATCAAATGACACCACGCTACAGCCAGGGCATCTGTTGCATCATTGGATAATTTCTCATCGGGCAGCTTTACCATTTTATTCAACATGAAGGCAACTTGCTCTTTGCTGGCGTTTCCATTTCCGGTAATGGATTTCTTCACCACTTTCGGGAAATACTCCACGGCCGGCAAACCGTTATTGGTGATGGCCAGCATCGCCGCCGCCTGAGCCCGTCCCAATTTCAGCATGGCCACCGGATCAACCCCATACACCGGAGTTTCAACTGCACAAGCTGTGGGTTTGTTAGAGCGTATGATCCCAGAGATCTTATCAAAAATAACCTGCAATCGCTCGGCATGATCATCAATATCAGCCATGCGGATCACATCACACCTTAAGGCGATCAGCTGTCCGTTTTCTTCCGTCAACAGGGCATAGCCGGTGTTTCGGGAGCCGGGATCGATACCGAGGATTATATCAGGCATATATTATTCGTCGTTTTTATCACCGTACACTTTTGCAAGGTCGTTGATCATTTCTTCGGAAATGCCAGAGTTCACAAAACCGCCATCGTGGAACAGGTTTTGCATCGTCACTTTTCGGGTCAGATCCGAGAATAAAGTTACGCAGTAGTCCGCGCATTCATCCGCAGTCGGATTCCCCATTGGCGCAATCATATCGGCAAAAGTAAACATTCCGTCAAATCCTTTGATACCCGTTCCCGCTGATGTTTTAGTCGGAGCCTGAGAAACCGTGTTCACACGAATACCTCGTTTGGCCAACCGACTTCCGTAGTTTCTGGCGATGCTTTCGAGCAGTGCTTTGGCATCGTTCATATCAGAATACTTAGAAAAGATACGTTGCGCCCCGATGTAAGAAAGAGCTACAACACTTCCGCCGTCATTCAGCACTTCCATTTTTTCGGCATGATGAAGCACTCGGTGCAATGAAATAGCTGATATGTCAAGTGTCTGTTGCAGCCAGTTGTAGTTGAGATCTGTGTATTCCTTTTTCTTGCGAACGTTAGGTGACATCCCGATCGCATGAAGGATGAAATCAACTCCACCTAAGTGCTCCTTGGTTTGATTCATCAGATCTTCGATCTCATCATCTTTAGTAACATCACATGCAATGATGGGTGCGCCTGTTTCTTCACCCAGTGCATCCAATGCTCCAAGCCGCAGTGCCACCGGTGCATTAGAAAGCACGAAGTCAGCTCCTTCGCGTTTACAAGCCAGTGCAATTCGCCAGGCGATGCTTCGCTCATCCAAAGCACCAAATATGATTCCTTTTTTTCCTTTTAATAATCCGTAACCGTCACTCATGTTTTTTCAATTTCTTATTGTTGAATGGTATGCGTGGAAATTCACGATAATCTCGGTAAAATGATAGTGAAGTGATGAAGTGATAGTTGAAAGTTGATAGGGTGATATTTTTTGTAAGGAATTGGTTTGAAATTGATCTTACTTATAAAAATTAACATACAATAGTGCTATGAAATATTATAAGTGGGTAGAAATTATACCTGTATAAATGAAAGAAGACGTGGTTTGGCGGCTGGAGGCATATCGACTTGGTCTCTTTTTATCGGATGCTTGTTGGGAAGACTCTCAAAAAAATTATTCAATTAAAGCGATTCTCTTTAGCAGATCAATTATATCGCTCCGTGGGTTCAATAAGTGCAAATATTATCGAAGGTTATTCCAGAATATCGAAAAAAGAAAAGCAAGATTCTATGAAATTTCTCTTGGATCAGCTCGCGAAGCTAGAGATTGGTATTTCAAAAGCCGACACGCAATTAGTTACGATCTTGCTTATACAAGAATTAAAATGCTGACTTCAATTATAAAATTATTGCAAAGCATGATATCCGATCAGAGACGGAAAAGTAAATCCGGCTAATCACCCTATCAACTTTCAACTATCACTCCTCACTAAAAAGCCAATTCCAACTGCTCCCAAACTGTCTTCTCATTTAAATTGAGATTAGATAATGTAATTCCCAGCAAACGAACAGGGCGATTTCCGGCTTCGGTTTCTTCTAAAAGCTTACGGACTACATCCATTATATCCCGATAACGATTGGTGTGCTTAGGCAGAGAATAACTACGGGTGATGGTATCAAAATCATCGTAGCGGACTTTAAGAGTGATCGTCTTTCCGGCAGCGTTGATCTTTTTCATTCCCTCAGCTATAGTTTGTGCCAGCTCATCCAGGAAATTATTGATCCACTCCAGGCTGTCGATGTCCTCCGAAAATGTTCGTTCCTTACCATAGGATTTCCGAACACGATGCGGCTTCACCTCCCGGTGGTCAATTCCTCGAACGATACGATAATAGAACCTGCCTGATTTCCCGAAAGCTTTAACAAGGTCAATTTCACTCCATTCCTTTAGATCCGCGCCGGTTTTGATTCCAACCGCATGCATCTTTTTCTGCGTTGCCTTGCCCACTCCAAAGAATTTTTTGATATCCAGTTCTTCCAGAAACGCCTCTGCTTTTTCCGGTGTAATGAGCGCTAGTCCATTAGGTTTGTTGAGATCGGAAGCGACTTTGGCGAGGAATTTATTATGGGCGATTCCCGCTGAGGCCGTCAGTTTTGTTTCCTCATAAATGCGCTGCTTAATTTCTTTTGCGATAAGCGTGGCAGAGGGAAGATTTTTGTGATTTTCGGTAACGTCCAGAAAAGCTTCATCCATAGAAAGAGGTTCAACGAGGTCGGTGTATTCAAAGAAGATCTCCCTTATTTGTTGGGATGCTTTTTTATAAGCATCAAACCTTGCTTTTACAAAAATGCCGTGTGGACAAAGACGCACCGCCTGAGATGCAGGCATGGCTGAGTGAACCCCAAATTTCCGTGCTTCATAACTGCAAGTCGCCACCACTCCGCGACCGCTTGGGTTGCCACCCACTATCACCGGTTTCCCGTGCAGATCGGGATTATCCCGCTGCTCAACCGATGCGTAAAAGGCATCCATATCAACATGAATAATTTTCCGGATGAGGAATTTAGAGCTCATAACATAAATTACACATATCCCAATCTGATTCAAAAAGAGAATTGTATATTTATATGGAACAATAAGTCCCTGCAGTGCATTTAATTAATAGATTAAAGTTAACTATACATCTTACTTATGAATTTATCGAGACGATTTTTTGTATTAATCACACTTTTAGTTTCTATATCCGTATTTGCAGTCAGCTGTTTTGATAATCCTTCCGGCCCAAATAACAATGATGATGACAACGGCGGAGATCCTTCCGAATATTCTCACACTCAAAATCCGGGACTTTCAGCTAATGACTTTCTTTCTGATGAAAGCTATACCGATCTGGTTCTTGAAATTGATTATATGCCCGGTTATGCGCCAAACCAACAAGCTCTTGACAGCCTTGAATCCTTTTTTGAACAACGGCTGAATAAGAGCAATATCACCATTCTTGAACCTTCTGAGATATCCTCCGGAGATCAAAGCACTTACACTGCTGATGACGTTCGCGATCTTGAAGAAGAACACCGTGATGAATTTACCGAAGGTGAGACACTAGCAGCTTATGTCATAATTGTAGATGGGCAATATGAACAGAATAATGTATTAGGTATCGCATACTATAATACCTCAAACGCATTTTTTGGGACTGCTTATGATGACGCCTCTACAGGGTTTGGGTCACCATCCAGATACCAAGTGGAATCGACTTCACTCAGACATGAATTTGGCCACCTTTTTGGATTGGTGAATATTGATGGATCGGGAACCGACATGCAGACCGATCATCAGGATGAGGAAAATGGCCACCATTGCAATAATGAAAACTGCCTGATGTATTACGCCATGGAACGTGCCGATCTGATCTCTCAGTTTTTTGATGACAGTGTTGCTGAACTGGATGCTAATTGCATCGCTGACCTTGAGGCAAATGGCGGTAAGTAGATTTACAAAGCAAGAGTATTGAATATTCGATATTCAATACTCAATTTTATCCCTGCTTGAATTTAAACAGGTTCTCTTTCCCTACTTTTTCTTCCCCTTGGTTGAGCGCATACATAGAATCAAAAAGCACGATGGGATTTTCTTCCATATCCTTGGTGACATGCGTTGAATAGCTGGCTTCCAGCTTTTTGATAATGTCATCCCGATCGTTTGGAAGCCATCTTGCACAGTGGTAGGAAACCGGCGTTTTGATGAGCTCAACTCCGTATTCAGTAAGCATCCGGTGTTCCACAACTTCAAACTGAAGCACACCCACGGTTCCAAGTAATAATTCATTTCCTACTCCATTGGGAACTTCAAATACATGAACCACCCCTTCCTCTGAAAGCTGTCGCAATCCTTCACGCAGTTGTTTTCTCTTAAATGGATCTTTGGTTGCCACTTTCTGAAAATGCTCCGGGGTGAAAAGCGGGATCACATCAAAATCGACTTCATTCTTTTCATAAATAGTGGTGCCAATTCGGAATGAACCGGGATTGAAAATGGAGACAATATCACCGGGATAAGCCTCTTCCATGAGTTGCCGGTCGTCGCCCATTAAGGTGTGAGGAGTCGACATTTTAATTTTTTTACCGGAAGATGCGATCGTCACTTGTTGGCCTCTTTCAAACTTCCCGGAAGCCACGCGAATAAAAGCTGCACAGTCACGGTGATCGGGATTCATGTTGGCCTGCATTTTAAAGATAAATCCTGAAAATCCATCATTAAGATCCCGGACAATTCCACCTTGTGTCATGTACTGCTGGGGGTGTGGAGCTAACTGATGGAAGTAATTCAAAAATACATCCAGCCCAAAATTATGCAGGGCTGAGCCAAAAAATACCGGCGTCACTTTACCCGAAGCATATTCGTCTTTATTCATTCCCTCATACATGCCATCGATCAGCATCACCTCTTCACGAAAAGCTTCCTTTTCCATATCAGATAACGAAGAAGAATCGATCGCGTCTTCAACATCAAGAACATCTGTTACTGCTTTTTTAGCTCCGTGATCTGTTTTTTGGTAGATATGCACTTTTTTTGAAATAGCATCATATATACCCTGAAATTTACGCCCATATCCCATTGGCCAACTTGCCGGCACGGCTTCAATCCCAAGCTTGGTTTCGATATTACTAAGCACTTCCAACGGATCCATACCGGGGCGATCACACTTATTTACAAAAGTGATAACAGGGACTTCACGAAGCTTACATACTTCGAATAATTTCTCGGTTTGTTCCTCAACGCCTTTGGCAACATCAATAACCATCAGGCCACTATCAGCTGCTACAAGTGTTCGCAGGGTATCCTCAGAAAAGTCTTTGTGTCCCGGAGTATCCAACAGGTTATACTTGATACCGTTCTGTTCAAAACGTAACACGGATGAAGTTACTGAGATCCCGCGTTCCTGCTCAATAGACATCCAATCGGAGGCGGCGTGACGGGTAGCCTTTCGGGCACGGATGGATCCGGCTTCGTGAAGCGCTCCACCATACAGCAATAGCTTCTCAGTGAGGGTGGTTTTACCCGCATCGGGATGCGAAATAATAGCGAAGGTTCTGCGCTTTTTCGCTTCTTTCGTAATTTGTGTTTCGGCAGTGGCCGTGCTCATAGTGGTATTCTGCTTGATTGAAGCCTTAAAGATACGGCCTTTTGAGTGAAAGTTGTAGTGTAGAGTGAGGGGTGAGAAAGTGATGAAGTAAGCTCCTTCTCGATCCCAACCACTCGGTTGGGATCGAGGTTACCGTCCCGTAGGGACGGTATGTTTGTAAAAGCAACGTCTCAACCAATAGCTTTCGTGCCGTAGGTACGATAAGTTTTGTATGCGTTGGTTTGGTAGTATACCTACGGCACACGGCTTTTTACTTTCCCTTTTTTACAAACATGTTGTCCCTAACGGGACAAGTTCATCAATTGCGCCTACTGATTCACAAATCATCTCAACTCCCAAATACCCGCGGTTTTTTCGGCTACTTCAAAATCAGTCATCACATCAAGCTCTTCTCCGGAAAGCACATTAACGCCCACCTCAAAATCATCCAGGATTTCGGCAAACCTATCTCGATCTAATGTAACCGCAACTTCATTTCCATTCATCACTACCATCACGGTTTGGTCTTCGTGGGTGCGAAAGTAGACATACACATTATCATTAGGAACAAAATGCACCAACTTTCCTTCATGAACGGCTACTGCATCTTTTCGCCACTCGGTTAAGGTGGTGATGTAATCCATGATCTCATTTTCTTTGTCGGTGCGACCTTCTTCGGTAAATACACTACGGTCGTCATCGGACCAGCCGCCGGGCATGGTTTGGCGCCAGGCTTCGTCATCGCCACCGCGGTATTCGTGTTCCATCATCAGCTCGGTTCCGTAATAGACCTGCGGAATTCCACGGGTGGTCATCAGAAACGCGTAGGCCATTTTAAAGTAGTCTTCATCTTTGCCAATGTGTTCAAAGTATCTACTCATGTCATGGTTGTCCAGAAAGATCACATTACCCATTGGATCGGAATAGAGGAAATCCTGTGATAGCACATAATACAGTTGGCTAAGTCCGGTCGTCCAGCCAAATTCTTCATTGAATGCCTCCCGAATCGCAAAAGAAAACTGGAAATCGGTTACGCTCGGCAAATGAGACTGATATCCGTCTTCCACGCCGGCTTTGTCGTATTGCCAGTAGGCTTCAGCCGGCACATTTTCGACCCAGGCTTCCCCCACTATATTGAAGTTGGGATACGCCTCAGTTACTTCTTTGGCCCAACGAGCCATGTAATCCCGATCAGGAAATACGTAGGTATCCATGCGAATGCCATCAATTCCGGAATACTCGATCCACCAGAGTGTGTTTTGAATGAGATAATCGGCCAGCAGTGGGTTATTTTGGTTCAGGTCGGGCATCTCGGGCACGAACCAGCCGTTGGTGAGTTTTACAGAATCATGTTCTGAAGCATAGGGATCTGACATCACCACGCCACGGTAGTTGGTTTGACCCACTTCCTCAAAATCATACACCCAGTCTTTGGTGGGCAGATCTTCCATCCACCAGTGGTTGATCCCAATGTGATTATGGATCATATCCATGATCACTTTCATATCACGATCCTGAACCTTGGATACCAACTCTTTATATAACTCATTGGACCCAAAACGGCGATCTACTTTGTAAAGATTGGTGGCCGCATATCCATGATAAGCACCGTATTCAATGCTCATGTCATTTTCAAACATGGGGGTGAACCAGATGGCGGTCATTCCAAGGTCTTCGATATAATCAAGGTGATCCATTACACCCTGAATATCTCCACCCTGTCGCCGCTGAGGATCGGAACGGTCGGCAGACTCGATCATCCCTTCAATGGTATCGTTAGAAGGATCTCCGTTGGCAAAGCGGTCGGGCATCATCAGATAAATTACGTCGGTAGGATCAAAGCCGTTATTTCGGCCTTCTATAGCTTCACGCGTTTTCAGCTCATAATTGAACACAATTTCTTTATTGTGATGGGTAAGCGTGATCTCCATCTCTCCGGCCTCAGCTTCATCTGAAATATTGAAATAAAGGAACAGATAATTCGGGGAATCGACCGCAAGTTGCCGGGTGATCTTAACACCGGGGTAGTTCGTTTCAGCGCGATATAATCCCAGGTTATCACCATAGAGCTGAAGCTGAAGTTCATTAACGGGCATCTCGGTCCACCAGAAAGGAGGATCGATCACCTGAATTTCATCGGTAGTTTGGGCCTGAAGCACAGGCGTTAAAAGAAAAAGTATAAAAGCGAGTGAGAATAATTTTTTCATGATGATCTTTATTTTAGTCCAACGAGATGGATAATAAAGATCAGCCGACACTTTTTCTTATGTAAATGCTTACATGAATGATTTTAATAGTAGCAGGGAGCTATTAATCAATAAATATCTTAGCCAGTTCATCCCGCAGATCTGTCATGGGGACGCCTCCGCGATTTATTGCAAAAGCTATTACCACCCCATTTTTCCGGTGAAGAAAAAACATGGTGCTTCCACCAACCGATCCTCCACTGTGTCCTTTCCACTCATTTCCCTCCGAATCAATAAACGTACTCCACCCAAACCCGTAGCCGGTTGACTCACCATCTGATGTTTGCAATGGAGCCATAAAATGATCCAGCGTTTCTGTGGTTAAAAAGCCACCGGAAAGATGTGCTTCCCAGAATTTTATCATGTCTTCAGTAGTTGACAGAAATCCACCACCGGCCCACTTGTAGCTGTTGTCAACATAAGGAGCTGACTCATTGGTCTCAGTACTGTCATTGTAAGTATAAAACAGCGTGCGGTTTTGAATGTCCTGATCGGCATGATCGGGCAGGGTGTTTTCCATATTCAACCGGTCAAAAACCTGTGTTTCCATAAAGGGTAAAAACTCCTGACCGGAGGCACCTTCCATCACCGCACTGATCAAGTTCCATCCATAGCTTGAATAAGAGTAATCGGTTCCGGGCTCAAACAAAAGCGTATCGTCTTTAAAGATCTCAAGCCCTTCTGTTATAGAAGTGTATTTTTTATCACTCATAAACTCATCACCCCGATAATGACGAATTCCGGCGATGTGTCCGGCCACTTGTTCAACAGTGATTACGTATTCCTTTGTGGGGAAATCAGGAACATACGTTTGAACCGGTTCCTTAGGATCCAGTTCCCCTTCCTGATAAAGTAATGCTGCACCCGCAGCAGTATAGGTTTTGGAAACACTTCCGATACGGAACAGGGTTGAGGCTGGATCGACGGGCACCTGATTCTCAACATCCAGATATCCATATCCTTTTGACCAGATCATCTTTCCATCCCGATAAACAGAGACACTCATTCCGGGTATGTTATACTCCTCCACATAGCTTTTTAAGACTTCATTGGCTGCATTGATATCTTGTTGAATTGCCGGATCGGGGGTATTACATCCTGCGATCCAGATGAACAGTAACGGGATAAAGTAGAGTGTAATTTTTTTCATGGGGATAGATTATTAAGTGCGAATTATTCAGATTGTGTAAGCCGGTAGATCAGAAGGGCCGCTCTCTTAGTAAGTTCTTTATAGGTCTTCAGGTTTATGGTCTCATTAGGTCCGTGCGCACCACTTCCCATAGCACCTAAGCCATCGAGTCCGTCCACGTGTTTTGCTACAAAGGAAATGTCAGCGGCTCCGCGACGGCCCGGGTCATAAGCTTCAACTTCACCCAAACCGAGATCCTTACTCAATTCATCTAAAACACTCAGCAACTCCATATTACCTTCGGTGGGCTCCATGGGAGGATAGCCTTCATAAATGGTAAGTTCTGCAGAAGTTCGGGGCAAGTGATCATCAACGATCTCCTGCATTTTTTGAAAGGCCCGTTCTCCTTGTTCTGTTGTCAGAAACCGGATGCCTCCGTGTGCAATGGTCTTTTTCGGAACAATATTGGTTTTCCCGCTGACGGTTCCCCTCATGTTCGCTTCATCATAATCCACTTCGTTTCCTCCGATCAGCACACCCACATTGTAGGTGAGATTTTCTTCCCGAAGTTCTTCATAAAAACGGTTAAGGATCCTGGAAATTTCATATACGGAACCGGCCCCGGTGTAATCACTGAAAATTCCTGAAGAATGGGCTTGTCGGCCTTCCACCTCAAGTTTCCACGAGAAAGAAGCGCGCCGGGCAACGGTAGCATAATTAAATCCCGAGGCGGTTTCAAAACCGAGCGCTACATCACTTCGTTTGGCGGCTTCCACGAGATCATTTCGGCTGATGGAAGTTGGGCTTCCGGCTTTTTCCTCATCCCCTGTATAGGCTACAATGATCTGTGCATCAGGAATGGCTCCGGCTTCCTTCAATGCTTTCAGGGCATAAAAGATCATCACGTTTCCGGCCTTCATATCGTTGACTCCGGGGCCTGTAGCAACTGAATCATTCAGCATCTCAAATTTTTGAAAAGGAGAGTCCAGCTCAAACACCGTATCGAGATGTCCAATAAGAAGGAGTTTTTTGCCTGAGGTTCCCTTTTGTTCAGCAAAGAAATGACCGGCACGGTCAACTTCATCCTGAGGAATCCAGCTTGTTTCAAACCTTAACTCATCAAAAGCCTGGATGTATCGCTCTCCAACTTTCCGGACGCCGTCAAAATTCAGTGTCCCGCTGTTTATATTCACATTGTTTTCCAGAAATTCCAGAGCTTCAGCGTGATTAGCATCTATTCTTTCAAGAATTTTTCTCTCGGTATCTGAAAGTTCCTGAGCAAACAGGTTTAAGGTTACAAATAATAGCAGTACAATTGATAAAAGCTTCTTCATAATTTGAGGTCTGTTTAAGTTTAATTACTTGCAGTATTCATGTAATCCACAACCAGATTGCTCATCGCCCGAACGCCCAGCTTCATAGCACTTTCATCCACATAGAAGTCGGGAGTGTGGTGACCGCCGGATTCAACCTCAGCAGATTTACCACCAAGGAAGAAATACAATCCCGGCACTTTTTCCTGAAAGAAAGAAAAATCCTCCGCGCCGGTTACTGCATCCATGATGTTGGCATTTCCACTAGTGACTCGGTCTAAGGTTGGCGCCATCATGGCGGTCAATTCAGGATCGTTATAAGTGATGGGATATCCTTTGTGAATGGTAAGTTTGGCTGTAGCACCATTACTTTCCGCTGTGTTCTGTACAATAGTCTCTAATCTTTTGAAAATAAGCTGACGCATGTCTTCGTCTAAAGCTCGGATCGTTCCTTCCATACTTACCGATTCCGGGATGATATTATGCCGAACTCCGCCCTCGATCTTGCCAAAAGTAACCACGGCGGCCTGTTTGGTCAGCGGCATGCTTCGGCTTACAATGGTTTGAGCATTGTTGATGATCTGAGCAGCAGTAACAATGGGATCAATACCTGCCCAAGGAGCAGAACCATGTGCCTGCTTTCCGGTGATCTCGAGGCTGAAACTATTTACGCTGGCCATAATCCCTTCTGAACGATAGCCAATGCTGCCAACCGGATCACTGTCCCAAATATGCAGCCCAAAGATGGCATCTACATCAGGATCTTCCAACACACCTTCTTTTACCATTAATTCGGCTCCGCCTTCTTCGTCTTGAGGGGCTCCTTCTTCAGCGGGTTGAAATATGAACTTGATCGTGCCTTTGATGTCTTCCTGCATTTCTGTGAGGATCTTGGCAACACCCATCATCATGGCGATGTGAGTGTCGTGCCCACAGGCATGCATTACCCCAACTTCCTCTCCCTGGTACATTCCGGTAGCTACTGATTTGAAAGGCACATCGGTGCGCTCGGTCACGGGGAGGCCATCGATATCGGCACGAAGACCAATAACCGGCCCGGGTTCCCCTCCTTTCAGAAGTGCAACGACTCCGGTGTGGGCGACTTCAGTTTCCACCTTCAGCCCTAATTCTCTCAGATAGTCGGCAATGTAGGCTGCGGTCTCAAATTCCCGGTTCGAAAGCTCCGGGTTTTCATGAAAATGCCGCCGCCATTCTATGACCTCTTCTTCAATTTCATCAGCCCGCTGGTCGATGAGCTGTTTGAGATCCTGGGCATAAGTGGATAAAGAGATGAGTGAAATCAGGAAGAGCAGTATCGTTTTTTTCATAGTAATAATCTGATATTAAATATTGAATCAGATATTAACTAAACAGGCTCACAAATAAAAAATCTCATCCAGTTCAAAGATATGGTCTCCTGGCGGACATTTATGCAGGGCGTTAATCATCCCTTCCGCAACTTTTCCGGCAAAGATCGGGCGGTATTTTTTGAACCAGGGGAGTTTGGTAAAGACCTTTGCCAGAATAAGCCCGACACTTTCACCTAATCTTTTTTCCGAACGGTCTCCTTCTAAGATAGAGGGGCGCAAGATCACTGTGACCTCAAAGGGCAATTCTTTAACAGCTTCATCCAGCTCACCTTTCAATTTAGGATAGAAAGCTCGTGACTTTGGATCAGCGCCGGCAGAAGAAACCAAAGCAAATTTCTTAACCCCGTTTTCTGCAGCAGCCTTGGCGGTTTCGTATTGATAAGTAAAGTCAACGGTATACTGGGCTTCCTGACTGCCTGCTTTTTTGATGGTGGTTCCCAGCGCAGAATAAAGTTCATCTCCAGTTAACAGGTTTTCCCAGGAATCCAGCTCTTTAAAATCCACAACATGTTCTTCCAGTTTGGGATGTTTGATCCCCGTACTCCTTCGATGAAAGACTTTCACCTTCTCATGTCGCTCATCTTTCAGGAGCAGATCCAGAACTTCTGAACCGACCAATCCGGTTGCGCCTATTACGATGGCTGTTTTGTTCATGTTTTTTGAGAGTTGATAGGGTGAAAGTTGACATTACTAAAGCAAAATACCAAAGTGAATTCAATAAATATCACCCTATCAACTTTTAACTATCATTCAATTGCTTCCAAAACCCGTTTAACCACCCCATCCATTGCGTCTCCATCTATCCATCTGGTTACAATTACCAGATCGTTTTCCTGATCTACATATACCATATTCACGCCAGCCCCAAGATGGAAAAACGCGGTAGTCGGTGCGCTGGGAAGTCGGTCTTTATTCACGTTTAAAAACCAGTTCATAAAACCGTAATTGGTATTGGCTTCGGTTGGTGTTTGAGCCATTTTATTCCATTCTTCGGAGATGATCTGCTCTCCTTTCCATTTTCCATTTCTCAACGTCAACAATCCAAACCGAGCCTGATCGCGGGCACTGATGAACATTCCGCCGCCCCAGTGACCGCCGCCGCTTACCGCTTGCATTTGCTGTCCGTCTATGATGACCCACGAATTTTCATAACCCATCCAGCGCCAGGTTGGGGAAGCACCGATCTTATCCATTACTTCTTCTCTGAGAACTTTGGGCAGCGGTTCACGCAGCACATTCATCGCAGCTAAAGCCAACAGGTTTACGCGGGTATCATTGTATTCAAATTCGGATCCCGGTTCATGTCTTTCGCGTGTCATCCATTCAGAGCGCTCGCCGGATGGACGGTCGGCCCAATCCGGTTTGCCCCAAAGCGTGCCCTCCCAATCGGAGGTTTGTCGCAGCAGATGATTCCAGGTGATCTTGGAATTGTGCTCTCCTTTGAACGGTTCAAAAACTTTTGCCTCCTTAAAAGCATCTGCTTTGTTTTGATTGTTATCCCATTCTATCATCATGATCGGAGCCATATACTGATCTGCTTTGTCATTCACATCACGGATCAATCCACGGTCATAGGCAACTCCGATGGTAGTGGTGAGAAAACTCTTGGTGACACTGTGAGTCATATCCACCCGAAACGGCTCGCCCCATTCAGCCACAATGTATCCATTTTTGATAATGATGCCGGTTTGTTCGCCGCGATCCTTGAACGGGCCAATTCCATCCCCAAACGGTTCCCGCCCAAAAGTACCATAGTGGTTTTCTTCCATGCTTCGGGGATTGTCTGTTTCTTCGGCTTGAGCGTATTCAATGGCTTCCTGAATTTTTTCGACATTTAATCCGAGTTCTTCAGGAGAGCGTTTCTCCCAATCGCCCCAGGCTCCGGGATAGTAAATATCCTGTGCTAAAAGTGAGCAAGGAATGATCAGCAGTAAAAGAAGAGCTTGTAATTTTTTCATGAAGTGGATGGTTTTAAGGTTACTGTAATTTGCCGGCAATCGAGAAGAATTGCAAAAGGTGTTACAGGTTTTCAAAATAATTGCTACACTCAGGCTTCCATTCAACCAATGTCGAATTTATGATACTTGCTGCACTAATTCTGGTCACCGCTTTTTTACTGAATTTGTTTTTGCCTTGGTGGAGTATCGCTATTCCCGGTCTTGTCTTTGGTTACCTCTTTAATGAAAGAGCACTTCCTTCTTTTGGATGGGGTTTTTTAGCCCTGTTTCTGCTTTGGGGCGGACAAGCGCTCTATATTCATTTTGCTAATGAGGCTATTCTTTCTACCCGGATTGCAGAGATGCTTTCGGTTGGCTCACCGCTTTTAGTTGTATTAATAACGGCTGTTATCGGCGGGTTGGTAAGTGGATTAGCTACGTTGACGAGTTCCTTGATGAAGGAGACTCCGAAGTCGAGAACGTTTAGTTGAGTTTTCTGAGGTAATGTGTTATTCAATGGTTACTTCTCTAAATTGAACGGAATAGCTGAACTCTGTATTAGGGTCCGAACTCTCTTTTGTGAATATCACCTGATCTCCAAAACTTCCTATTACTTTGTTTTCAATAGGAACTTGGTTAATGAACCCCCCATCATGAGTATAAAACTGAAGGGACATGGTTGGCTCTTCGTTTTCGCGAGCAGCTCTTAGGTTGATCATAAGAGCAATCCAGTCTTCATGAACTAAAAGTTTGCTTACGAAATCAAAGTCGCCTTGTATGATCTCCAGAAGTTTATCCACATTATTCCCGGCACTTTCCAAAGCTTCTTTTTTTATATCAATTTGTAAAGGAAAAGAGTTAATCGAGTAATCATCCAGATTTATGATATGAAGGTTGTCTGTCAGCGGATAATAAGTGTATAGTTTTTTATCGAGAGCCTGAAACCCCAATGTATTAGAACGCATGCTGACAATGGTTTCTGCAGCATTAATTTGGGCAAGGGTAATATCAAGAGATTCACTGCTTTCGTCTTCAAAAATACGGTATGCCAGCTGTGTAGAGTCAGGTCTCATGGATGTGTAAGAAGTGTTTGCTACAATAAATGAAGGTTTGTTTTCTTCTTTATAAAGATAGTACGTGCCTTGTAAATGTTCCTGATTAAACTCGCCTACACATTCCTGAGTTTGGATATTGTATGTAATGATCTTTGTCTGTGAAGCATCAAGTATATAAAGGTTTTCAAGATTTGCCTCGATCGCTGAAATCTCTTCGTATTCACAAGGTCCTTTCCCTATGCTGCCATAAGAAGCCGTCATTATATAATCCTCAAATAGATAAACGCCTGGGGTATTATCCATGACTATCCAGGTAGTTTTATCGAGCATTTTTACATTCCCAATACTTCCAATCAAATTTAGCTCATCATTTAGGACATGCTCTTCTGTAACATTTGAAAGCGAGATAGAAATATTGGGGTTCTTTGATGGTGATGCCTCATCTGAAGAACAGCCTGAAAAGTATAAGAGAATAGACGCAATGATTATTGAGTAAACCCGATTAGGAAACATTACAATTGAATTTTTTACGATTTAGTTAGTATATAGGAAATAATTGGTTTTAAATAAAATTCATTTATTCTGTGATCTAAAATTGAATCCAATCCTCCCGCTCCTTATCTTAGGCAAACTTCAATAAAGCTCGTACCAAAATTAACGATTTAGCAATCCATAGTTTTGAAGCACTGCCAACGCACACCCTAAAATGGAGGTCGTGCAATTGATGGCATTATTATTTGCCCATATCAATTTTCAAATCCGACGCGGTTTCCGTAGTCGGATTTTTTTTGGTCTGAAAATTCCTTTCTCTTTTTCTTCCTTACTTGTCAAGCCTGGTTATGACGCTCTGCGTCGTAACCAATACGCTCCAACGCAGAGCGTATGGAGCGAGGTTAAGAAACACAGAACGTGTGGAGCTAAGCAAGATCAGTATTTTCGAGGCCAATCAATATTTTCCACTATCAACTAATTTTAACAAATCAGAACTATATCTAATCCATGTCATTAAACGAAAGAAAAAAAGCCATACTTGCACTCTCTGACGGAACCGTGGTTCACGGGAAGGCCATTGGCCATGAATGCATTACCGGCGGGGAGCTGTGTTTCAACACCAGTATGACCGGCTATCAGGAGATCTTTACTGATCCAAGTTACTACGGTCAGCTTATGATGATGACCTATCCGCATATTGGTAATTACGGAACCCAGCCCCGCGATGATGAGGCCAGAAAAGTGATGGTGGCCGGAATCATCTGTCGAGCCTTCTCTCATGAATACAGCAACACGATGGCAGATCGTAGTCTTCAGGAATATCTGGAAGACAATGAGATCACAGGAATTTCAGGTGTTGATACCAGGAAGTTGGTTCGTCATGTTCGGGAAAAGGGTGTTATGAATGCCGTCATTTCCAGCACTGAAATGGATGAGGATAAGCTCGTCCAGATGGCCAAAGACTGGGATGATATGGAAGGCCTGGAACTGGCTACCAAAGTAAGCCGGACTGAAGCCCAAACTGTGAATGGAAAAGACGATTTCCGAGTAGCTGCTTTCGATTATGGCATCAAACAAAACATAATCAACAATTTGAATAAGCGTGGCTGCACACTGAGGATATTTCCTGCAAAAACATCTGTGGAAGAAATTAAAGAATGGGAGGCCGACGGATACTTTTTCAGTAACGGTCCCGGTGATCCAACTGCAACCGCAGAGTATGCTCTGCAAGCTGTTAATTACGCGAAAAGCACCGGAAAACCACTCTTTGGAATCTGCCTCGGTCATCAGCTGATGGCGCTCAGCGAAGGACTTAAAACCACCAAGATGTTTGTAGGTCACCGCGGAGCCAATCAACCCGTAAAGAATTTGGCTACGGGTCTCGTTGAAATTTCAACCCAAAACCACGGTTTTGCCGTCGATGAAAACTCCCTCGATGATAAGATCGCTGAAGTCACCCATATCAACCTAAATGACGGAACCATTGAAGGACTTCAATTCAAGAACTTCCCGGGATTTTCAGTGCAATATCACCCCGAAGCCTCACCCGGCCCTCATGATTCAGCGTACTTGTTCGATCAATTTATCGATGCAATGAAAGCACATAAGTAGAAGATCAGTGTGACGGTGTCAGGGTGTTATGGTAGATTGAATAAACCATAACACCCTAACACTGAAACACCTGAGCACCTTAACACCAGCATTAAATAACCAATCACGAATTAACGACTAACGAAACTAAAAATGCCCAGACGCGAAGACATCCATAAGATTTTAATTATAGGTTCAGGACCCATTGTAATTGGGCAAGCTTGTGAATTTGACTACTCCGGCTCACAGGCTTGCCGCTCTCTTCAGGAAGAGGGATACGAAATTGTACTCATCAACTCGAATCCGGCTACGATTATGACGGATCCGATCATGGCCGATGCAGTATACATGCTTCCAATGACCACCGATTCTATCCGGGAAATTGTAGCTAAGGAAAAACCCGATGCCGTACTCCCAACCATGGGCGGTCAGACCGGGTTAAATCTCTGCCGCGATCTTGAAAAAGTGAATTACTGGAAAGAAAATGACATCAAGATCATAGGCGTGGATATCGATGCCGTAGAGCTGACTGAAGACCGACAGTTGTTCCGCGATAAAATGGAAGAGATCGGGATTGAGCAGTGTAAAAGTCGTTCTGCAAAATCCGTATTGGATGCGAAAGAAATCAAGGAAGAACTGGGTGGACTTCCAATCGTAATTCGTCCATCCTTTACCATGGGCGGAGCCGGTGGCGGAATTGTCTGGAACGAAGATGAATTTGAGCGCAAAGTTCTGCACGGTTTAGAGATGAGTCCCGTACACGAGGTGCTGATTGAGGAATCTATTTTTGGGTGGAAGGAATATGAATTGGAGCTTCTACGTGATGCCAACGACAATGTAATTATCATCTGCTCCATCGAAAATATGGATCCCATGGGGGTTCACACCGGTGACTCCATAACGGTTGCGCCCACTCAAACACTTTCCGATAAACAACTTCAGCACATGCGGGATGCCGCCATCATGATGATGCGCAGTATCGGTACTTTTGCAGGAGGGTGTAACGTACAGTTTGCGATGGAGCCGGGAAGTGATCGGCTTGTAGCTATTGAGATCAATCCCCGGGTGAGCCGTTCTTCGGCACTCGCTTCCAAAGCTACCGGATATCCGATTGCAAAAGTGGCGACCAAGCTAGCGGTGGGTTATACGCTGGATGAACTCAAAAATCAGATCACCGGAAACACTTCGGCGTGCTTTGAGCCGAGCATAGATTATGTGGTATGCAAAATTCCACGCTTCAACTTCGAAAAATTCCCAAATGTAGATGAAGAGCTGACCACACAGATGAAAGCTGTGGGTGAAGTGATGTCTATCGGACGAAGCTTCCCGGAAGCCCTGAATAAAGCCTGGCAATCCCTGGAAGTTGGCCGCGATGGATTGGGGGCCGACGGTTACGAAGAATTTGACAGAAAAACAGTGCGCGAACGATTGCTGAAACCATATTGGGATCGTTCTATGCAAATTCGAAACGCGTTCAAGCTGGGAGCATCAGTAGAAGAAATTGCGGACATTACTAAAGTGGATCCATGGTATCTGCAACAGATCCGGTATATGGTAAGTCTGGAAAACAGAACAGAAGGTCAGGCACTGAAAGAAATTGCAAAAGACGATTTCTTTGAGCTGAAACAAGCCGGATTTTCTGACTCCCAAATTGCATATCTGCTAAGCAAGAGTGGGGAAAAAGTGGATGACCGTAAAGTTCGTGAAAGACGCAAAGAACTTGGTCTAACCCCGTCGTTCAAAATGGTTGATACTTGTGCGGCGGAATTCCCTGCACAAACACCCTATTACTATTCAACCTACGAAGGTGAGAACGAGAGTGAAGTTACCGACAAGAAAAAAGTATTGATCCTTGGAAGCGGACCGAATCGAATTGGGCAGGGGATCGAGTTCGACTACTCTTGTACTCATGCTGTACTGGCCACTAAGGAAATGGGATACGAAGCCATCATGGTGAACTGTAATCCCGAGACGGTTTCCACCGACTTCGATTTTGCCGACAAACTTTATTTTGAGCCGGTTTATTGGGAACGCGTGCTGGATATCATCGACCATGAAAAACCGGAAGGAGTAATTCTGCAGGTGGGCGGACAAACAGCCCTTAAACTCGGAAAACGATTTGTGGAGGAAGGCATTAAGATCTTCGGCACTGCTTTTGAAATGATCGATTTTGCGGAAGACCGCGGAGAATTCTCCAAATTCCTAAAGAAGCTGGATATCCCTTTCCCGGAATACGGAACGGCAAGAGAAGTAGAAGAAGCCATCAAAATTGCCAAAAGAATTGGCTATCCGGTACTCATCCGCCCAAGTTATGTACTCGGCGGACAGGGAATGCGGATCGCCGTAAAAGAGGAAGAGCTTAGAAAATATGTTGCCAACATCCTTAAAACCCATCCCGAAAATGCCTTCCTTATCGACAAGTATCTGGAGCACGCGATCGAGGTTGATGTAGATTCGGTGTATGACGGAGATCAGTTACACATTGCCGGAATCATGCAGCATATCGAGCCGGCGGGTGTTCATTCCGGAGATTCAACAGCGGTACTCCCACCGTATTCGTTGAGTGACAAAGTGATTAAAACGATCGAAGATCATCAGCTGAAAATCGCAAAGAATATGGAAATCCTTGGATTTCTAAATGTGCAGTATGCGGTGAAAGATGACATAGTGTACGTGCTGGAAGCCAATCCAAGAACCACACGAACCATCCCGTTCCTGGCCAAAGCAAACCAAATACCCGAAGCAGCTATTGGTGTAAAAGTGATGCTGGGCGCTAAACTCAAAGAGTTCGACCTGAAGTCAAAACTGGAAAACTGGGCCATCAAAGAACCGGTATTCCCATTTGATAAATTCCCGGAAGTGAAGAAGGAGCTGGGACCGGAGATGAAGTCAACCGGAGAAAGCATCTACTTTGCCAAAGATTTCAATGACGAACACTTCAAGAAGCCGTACGAGTTTAAGAGCTTGTATCTGTCAAAATAAGGATCACAGATTTGTGCAATCCCTAATCCTGAAATCCTTCAATCCAACAAATCTGTGATCAAAGTGTAAGGAATAGTGTTTAAATAGCTCTAACTATTATACAAGAATAAATAGATAGAGCATGAACAAGCACAATACTCCCGATTTTAAATACAAAAAGCTTACAGGTGATATCATTGGCGCAGCTATGAACGTTCATTCCGAGTTAGGGAATGGTTTCAGAGAAATAGTTTATCATAGATCAATGAAGCATGAATTGACTACCCAGAGCTTGAGCTTTCAAAGCGAAATAACGATGCCACTGTATTACAGAGATATTAAAGTGGGCGCCCGCCGGGTAGATCTTCTCGTTGAGGAGAAAATATTGGTTGAACTAAAAGCAGTTGGAGAAATAAATGATCAGCATATCTCTCAGGTTTTAAACTATTTAAAAGCTTATAAACTTGAAGTAGCATTACTTTTAAATTTTGGCGAAAACAGCCTTACCTTTAAGCGCATTGCACAACTAAATAATTATAAGAAATAAAGTGATTTTACAGTCTCAAAATTGAGCACAAAATCAATCTGTGAAATCCCAAAATCCAAAAAATCTGTGATCACTAAGGCAAAAACTACCCTCAAAGAAACATTCGGCTACGACACCTTCCGTCCCCTTCAGGAAGACATTATAAGCCAAGTTACCCAAAGAAAAGACGCTCTTGTAATTATGCCTACCGGTGGGGGTAAGTCTCTCTGCTACCAAATTCCTGCACTCTTGTTTGACGGGCTGACCGTTGTTGTCTCTCCGCTGATTTCGTTAATGAAAGATCAGGTCGAGCAACTCCGTGAATATGACATCAATGCGGTTCACTTGAACAGCTCCCTTTCGCCTGAGGCTTATGGATATAACCGCAGGCAGGTTTTACAAGGTAAAGCAAAATTGCTTTACATAGCACCGGAAACGTTGTTGATGGATAAAACAAGGGATCTGCTTAAGGATATCAAGGTTGATCTGTTTGCCGTAGATGAGGCACACTGTATTTCGGAATGGGGACATGATTTCCGTCCGGATTACCGGGAGCTTGCTTCCGTTCGAAAGGAACTTTTCCCGGATGCCACCTGCATTGCATTGACGGCAACGGCCACACCTCGCGTGCAGGAAGACATCAAAAAAACGCTCGAATTCAAAGACTCTGAAGAATTTATAGCCAGTTTTGACCGACCCAATCTGTTTTTGAAGATTGCTGACAAGGAAGATGCCACCAATCAGGTATTGGATTTTCTGTACACTCGAAAAAATCAGTCCGGGATAATCTACTGTATTTCACGGCGGCAGGTAAATGAACTGTATCAGGCGCTTGAGGATGAAGGGTATTCGGTCAAACCCTATCATGCCGGACTTTCAGACCGGGAGCGAGCCGTAAATCAGCGGCAGTTTATCCGGGACAATGTGCAGATCATTGTGGCCACGATCGCTTTCGGAATGGGTATCAACAAGCCTAACGTGCGCTTTGTTGTTCATTATGATATGCCGCAGAACATTGAGCAGTATTATCAGCAAATTGGTCGCGCCGGGCGAGATGGCCTTCGTTCTGATTGTGTGATGCTGTTTAGCTACAACGACCGCCACAAGATCAAATATTTCATCAACAAAAAAGAGGACAAAGAGAAAGAAATTGCCCAAAAGCATTTAGACGATCTGGTTGATTTCATACTGACCAAAAAATGCCGGCGCATTCCCCTGATGAAATATTTTGGGGAAAAATATCCCAAAGATGAATGCGGGATGTGTGACAACTGTATTTCCAAAGATGAGGATGTGGAAGATTACACGCTTCAAGCAAATAAATTGATGCAATGTATTTCTGAGCTTGAGGAAAGCTTTGGGAAAACGCATGTTATAAATGTGCTGAGAGGGTCAAAAGCGCAAAAGGTTTTGGAGCTGGAGCACCACAAACTTAATTCGTACGGTACCGGAAAAGAGTGGTCAAAAAATCAGTGGGAGCAGCTTTCAAGGATGTTGATCCGTCAGGATTATTTATCTAAGGGTGAACATGCCGAACTTAAATTAGAAGATAAATCTCATGCTATTCTTAAGGGAGATGAAAATGTGTTCGGTACTTTAGACCGTACTGCAACCGCCATGACCACCGAAGAGGAGGCCCGGGTTACCAGCGAAGTTGAGGCTGAATATGATGAGGACCTGTTTGAAATTCTCCGTAAAGAACGAAAAAGACTTGCCGATGAAAAAGGAATTCCTCCCTACACCATTTTCCCAGATACCACACTGATGGAAATGGCGTATTATTTTCCCAGAGATAAAGACCACCTGTTGCCACTTTATGGCGTGGGGGAAGTCAAGCTCGATAAATACGGGCCTACTTTTATCGGGTTGATAAAAAAATTCACAGCCCAGCACGATATAGAATCAAAACTGGAGACGCTGCAAGAAAAAGTTGACGAGCTTGAAAGTGTTGAATTGCATCAGCAGATAGGAAAGGCTTTTAATGGCGGACAATCC
The DNA here is from genome assembly GCA_040904925.1 of Gracilimonas sp. GTDB lineage: Bacteria > Bacteroidota > Rhodothermia > Balneolales > Balneolaceae > Gracilimonas. The sequence goes on from JBBDSP010000031.1 coordinate 30,743, forward strand.
ATCAAGCATTTAGCTGAGGAACACGGGGTGAAAGAAGTCACAATCCTTAACCACCTGAAAGATTACCTGAAAGAGGGAAATGATCTGAGATTAGATGGAATAACCGAAGCAACTACCTTATCACTTCGTCAGCAGGATGAGATCATCAAAGTATTTGATGAAAAAGGAGCCCATATGCTAAAAGTGGTTTATGACCGACTCAATAAGAAGATCGGCTATGATCAGATCCGCATTATACAACTATACTTTATGGCAAATGAGGCCGCAGAAAAAAAGAATAGCCAATAAAATGGAAATGGCTTGTTTAGGTACAGCTTTCATGGGTACTATCCTGAACACTTAGTGAGTTAGTCATACAGAGTATAGGCGTTCTTTGCAAAATTATCGTGAAGAAATGGGCCTGTTTGCCATTCAGCCTTTCATAAATAAATTTATAATAGTACCATGAATCATGATCTTAGAACCAAGCATACTTTCTAAATTATCTTCGCTTGAACTGCGGGCTAAGAAGATCGTGGAAGGCTTTATTTCCGGATTGCACAAAAGTCCCTTTCATGGTTTCAGTGTAGAATTTGCAGAGCACCGGCCATACAATCAGGGTGATGATTTCAAGCATATCGATTGGAAAGTATATGCCAAAAAAGAGCGGTTTTATGTGAAGCAGTATGAGGAAGAAACCAATCTCCGCTCCTACATTATGCTCGACACGAGCTCATCTATGCAGTTCAAACATTTTGCGGAGTGGAGCAAACTCAGGTATGGAATTCATTACGCTGCTTCATTGATGTATCTGATGCATCGCCAGCGGGATGCCTGCGGGCTGATCCCTTTTAATTCCAAAATCGACGCCTTTATTCCGGCCAAATCAACATATGCTCATCTAAGACAGATCTATACCGAGCTGGAACGAGAATTGATCCGAGAGGATAAGAAAGATCCCGAACGCAGAAAAACCGCATCGGCTCAAGCTATTCACGAAGTGGCCGAGCGATTGAATCATCGCAGCCTGGTTATAATTATAACTGATCTGTTTGAAACCGCGGGTGCTCATGAAGAACTGATATCCGCCTTAAAACACCTGCGCCACCGTAAGCATGAAGTGCTGCTTTTCAACGTGTTAGAAAAGAAAAGCGAACGGGAGCTCGATTTTCCTGACCGGCGCTTTGTATTTGAAGACATGGAATTAGGGGATGAAGTGGAAGTTCTTCCGGCCCAGGTTCGCAAAGATTATCAGGAAAAAGTAGCCGAATACACTAAGAAATTCCGAATGGCATGCAGCGAGTTCGAGATCGATTTCGAGGAGATGGATACGCAGAGTCCTTTTGATAAGTCTTTGTTGGCCTACCTGACAAAGCGCAGAAGATTGGGTTAGTTTCGTTATTCGTTATTCGTTAATCGTGTAATAGGCTCACGAATAACGAACCTACGTGACTTTTTGATTCTTCAGGATCTTATTCAACAATGTCGGGGAAAACCGCTGAACCCAAAGTGCTAACCCTTCCTTCAATCCGGTTATATAGATCTCTTCTTTTTGGGATTTAATTTTTGGCATCACCTTTTCCACCATTTCATCGGCCGTCATGGCATTGGAATGAGCATCGCCCATTTTTCCAAACTTGGATCCATCGCCGGTTAATGCATTTTTACTGATATTGGTTTTTATAAAACCGGGGCAAAGCAAAGTTACTGCCACATTATGCTCATACATTTCCTGCCTGAGTGAATTAAAAAATCCCTGCACGGCATGTTTACTTGCCGCATATCCTGAACGGAATTTAGTGCCGATCTTTCCCGCCACACTGCTGGTTACGATGATATGTCCGGATTTGCGTTCTACCATATGCGGTAACACTTCTTTGGTCAGTCCCACAGCTCCAAAATAATTCACATCCATCAGCTGTCGGTAAGTGCTCATTTCAGATTCAAGAACGGTTGATCGCTGACTGATTCCCCCGTTGTTTATCAACACATCAATTTGCCCAAAAGCCGCTAATGCCTCTTTGCTTTTTTCATGAAAGGTATCCGTATTCGTAAGGTCTAGTGTTACGATCTTTACATTGGATGTATTCTCTCCCAGGCTATCTTTCACTTCCTGAAGGGACTCTTCCCGCCGCGAGGAAAGGATCAGGTTAGCTCCTTCTTTATAAAAAGCCCTCGCAAAGGCCTCTCCAATGCCCGATGAAGCTCCTGTTATCCAAATGGTTTTTCCTTGGTAATTCATGCGTAAATTCTGATTTTTAACGAAATAGTTTTGCAGTGCTAAAGTGTTACGGTGTTAAGGTAATATTTTCTTAATTACCTTAACACCGTAACACAAGAACACGTTAACACAATCAAATACGATGAGCAATAAACACACCATACTCTTAGTGGAAGACGAGGAAGAGTCTGGCGAGATGCTGGCCAATTTTTTAGAACTTAACAACTACGATGTACTTTGGGCTAAAGACGGAAAGAGGGCGATCGAGCTCATTAATAATAACGCCAATGACCTTCACCTGGCTATTTTGGATATTATGGTTCCTCATCATGATGGGAAAGAAATTTGCAGACATATACGTCAGCATCCTGTGGTGTATGAAATTCCGGTGTTGTTTTTAACTGCGCGTGATGAAGAAAAAGATGAGATAGAGGGGTTGGAGCTCGGAGCCGATGATTACATCAAAAAACCGGCCAGCCTAAATCTGGTTAAGGCTCACGTGGAAACCCAGTTGCGCCGGCGCTCCTCCGAACGAAGCAACTGGATACAATACGGAAATGTGTATGTAGACCTCGATTCTAAGGAAATGTATATTAATGAAGAACTGGTCGATCTTACTCACACTGAATACACTATTGCTGAAATGATCTTCCAGAACCCAAAACTGGTGTATAGCCGGCAGCAGATCCTGGAGAAAATCTCAGATGAGGAAAAATATGTATTTGATCGCACCGTAGATGTTCACGTTAAAAACTTGCGGTTGAAAATGGGCGATGAGGGCAAACTTATCAAAACCTACCGGGGTGTAGGGTATGGGTTTAACAAAGAATATCTCCATTCATGAAAATTCGCTCTAAGCTGGCATGGACATACATCATCCTTTTGGTGATCGGAATCATCACTATCAGTGCGTACTCAATTCTTACCATTCGGAGTTTTTTGCTGGAAGAAGGAGAGCAACAGTTTGAGAGAGATGCCCTTTCTCTGGCTTTGGCCGCGGGCAGCTTTAGAGATAATGATCAATTTGATGACCGGATCAGGCGCCAGGCAGAGCTTTCCAGATATGAAATGGCTGTTTATGATAAAGATGGTATTCGTTTTTTAACCTTCCCCGAAGGTGCTTTTGATGATGTAGATGCATATTTAAATTCGGAACTTCTTGCGGAACTTGAACGACAAGACGGTTCACCCATCGTTCAAAACTCAGAAGATTCACCAAAGCTTATTGCATATGTCGATCTCGGCCAATCTGAAAATGCGGCACAGTATCTCCGAATCAGTCAGGATAAAAGTGAATACTATGCTGCCGCTGCAAGTATCCGGCATATTATTTATGCGGGGATGTTTTTCTCTATTGGCGCCGTCATTATCGTAAGTTTTTTGTTTGCCCGATATATAGCCTCCCCGATCTTACAGCTTAATGCCGCCGCCCTTGATATCGCACGAGGTAACTTCGACCGTAAAATAGATCTTAAACGAAATGATGAATTTGGCACTTTGGCCGATTCCCTGAATCACATGGCAAGCACTCTCCGGGCTGATAATGAGCAGCTAAAGAAGCTCAACGAAAAACAGAGCCAGTTCTTTGCTGATATCACGCACGAAGTGAGAAATCCTTTGCACACAATTTCAGGGGCTTTGGAAATGCTGGAACTCGAAAATCTTCAACCTGAAAAAAAGAAGCAGTATATGGTTACCGCTCAAAAGCAGATCAAGCGGGTTGCCCGGCTTTTTGAGGATATCAAAACGTTGCAGCGATACGATTTTGATGAAAGCTTCATCAACCGGAAAGAATTTGATCTCAAAGAATTGGTTAACGAGGCAGAACAGGCATATCAGCCTATTGCACAAAAGAAGGGGCTTGAGCTGGTCACGAAAAACATTACGCCCTGCACGGTAAATGCTGACCCGGATAAAATAGAACAAGTGCTGGATAATCTGATCTCAAACGCCATTAAATATACCATTGAGGGAACAGTAGAAGTTGGTTTTGAAAAGAAAGATGACGTGGTTAAAGTATATGTTAAAGATACCGGTCCCGGAATTGGAAAAGAACACTTAGACCGTTTATTCGATCGCTTTTACAGAACCGACAAGGCTCGTTCTCGTGATAAAGGGGGAACAGGATTAGGGCTTTCCGTGGTGAAGGGCATCTTAAATGCTCACCAAAGTGATATTAAAGTGGAAAGTAAAGTTGGCAAGGGCAGCCTTTTCTACTTTACGCTTCCCACTTTGGATTGAAATAGTCGAAAGTAAAGGCTGCTAAAGCACCTCCGGAAAGAGGGGCTATCACATAAAGTAACAGATGCACATAAGAGTCGTTACCATTAATCAGGTCAAATAATGCGGTTCCTATTGCTGTGGCAGGATTTAAGACTCCGCCTGAAATTTGAGTACTCACCATGAGCATTGCACCAAAAGTAAGCCCAATAACCAGCCCGACAAGTTGATTGGCCCGGTGAATTTTCGACAGCGATAACATCAGCATCACCAACACAAAAATGGCAACAAAGAAAAACTCAGCAAATGCTTGCTGATAAAGGTTGGTGTCGGTGGGCGGCTCCACATAAAAAACGGACCCCGACAGAAAGTATAGAATATAGGCCGCGGCAAAAGCTCCTATCAGCTGAAAGGCTATATACCCAAGAAACTCAGAAAAGCTTAGCTTTCGTTTTAAAAAGAAGGCGAATGAAACGGCCGGGTTATAGTGAGCCCCTGAAACAGGGAAACCTATATAGACTAAAGCCATCAACGATAAACCAATTGCGAGTGGTTCACCGGTAAAGCCAAAAACCAATACCAAGAAAAAAGCGCCCAGCGCCTCTGTGATATATGCGTGCATACCCTATTGTGTTAGTCCTAAAAACTCCGAATATCTTTATCCTTCCTTGTTGCTGAAACTACTTGCCGGAAGCAGGAATAGCAAGAAAGCTTTTTCATTATTTGTAAAAAGAATATTGACAATATTTCTAACTATTTGACTTCATATACGCTTAGAAAAAGGATATTTTTAAGCAATCAAATTTTTATGCATGCGCTTATTCAATAAACTTAAAACTCGCTGGGAAATTGAGAGTAACTGGCAGATCGTTGTTATAATGATTGTTTTTGCCGTTACCGGTTTCACTTCACTTTTTGCACGAAAGCTGATTTTCCCCCTTATAGGCGTTGAATCTGCTGATCCGTTCTGGTATAAATCCGTCATCTGGTTGTTAACAATATTTCCGGTGTATAATATTTTGCTCCTTTCCTACGCAGCTTTATTCGGACAGTTCAGCTTTTTTTGGAAATTTTTCAAAAAAATGATGACGCGCTTCATTCCGGGTAAGTCGGGAACCTGATATATCTTCACCGTCCCAGCTTTTCACGATCTTTTTTGGGAAGCGTCTCTACAACAAGCTCGTAAGAGTGGCCTATAAGCTCTTCAACGAGCTCATCTTTCAAAGAACCCTCCATGCTCACGGTGTTCCAGTGTTTCTTGTTCATGTGATATCCCGGCTTAATTTCTTCATATAAGGCCCTTAGCTCTAACGCTCTTTCAGGGTCACATTTCAGGTTAATACTTTCGAATTCATCTACATCACAAAGGGCGAACATCTTACCCATCACTTTAAATACTAACACATCTTCACCAAATGGAAAGCCTTCCGTAACGCCCGAAAATGACCGGCAATAGTTATAAAACGCTTCGATATGCATTTTTCAGTTTACGCTTTGATAGTCAATACGGAAATTGCCGGCCAATCGTGCAGAACGGGAGGCGATGTAATCTGTCAGATCGGAGGTTACCACGCCAATAAAGCTATCATGCCACGTAGAGGCCATCGTTTGAATATCATTATTCAGGGGAAGTTTGGCGGGTTGATAAAACAGCATCTGCGCTGAGAAGGAATATAATCCACCCGGCGATTCCATGATGTTTATATGTAAATAAAGAATGGGAAGCTGATCAGACTGCTGAAGGGTTTCATATTCTAAAACATCAACAGGAAGCCCATCAAGCTCATTCACCATTAAAGACCGAACGCTGTCTACACTAAACGAAAGCTCTTCTGCCCCGGCTGGCTTTTCAATATTTACAACTACCCCAAATTCGGAGATTCCGTAAAGAGAGTCTTGTTCTCTTAAAACCTCGTTTTGGGCAAACAGGTTGTTACTGAGAAGTAGTGAAAAGCTTAAAAATAATATGTGCAGACTAAAATATTTCATAATTCAATAACTAAGGCTTATATCTAAGAACCTGAATCGCAAAAACGATCCAGCCGGCAATAAAAGCAACTCCGCCAATTGGAGTTATAGCTCCCAGCCATCCCATCCCGGAAAGACACAACGTGTACAGGCTTCCTGAAAAAATGATAATACCGGCCAATATTAATGACGCAGGCCAGGTAACCGCTATATCAAACTGTGTTCCGATCAATGCAATGAGCATCAATCCCAAAGCATGCCATGCATGATATTGAACAGCTGTCTGCCAGGTTTCAAGCCGTTCGGGGCTTAATGTATTTCTAAGTGCATGAGCACCGAAGGCGCCGGCAGCAACCGCTAGCGCTAAAAGAAAAGCGGCAATGGCTATAATAATTTTGGGGTTAGACATTGGTCAGATGTTTTAATTAAATATAAATTGGTATTGATTAATTTCTATTACTACTAAATTCATTGGTATTTGATTTAATGAGATTCACAAATCAGGATAGTATGAAAATTGATGAAACTAAAATGAACAAAAGCCCGGGAGGGTTTCAAAGAGTTAAATATGGTATCCTTTCAGGATTGTGGGGACTTGCTCTATCTTATGTAGTCATGATCTTTATTCCTTTTCTGCATTTTATCTCAGTTTATGATCATCCGCTTTACATTGTATTTATAGTTAGTTGTACACTTTTGGGATTTCTTTATGGAGAACGCTTTATTGAAACACTGGCTGTTAAAACAGGTGATTGGTTCGATAAAAGGGATTTTTTCCGATTTTAGATTTACTCTGAAACAAATCCGATCTCCTTATGCGAACCGTCACAAAATGGTTTCGTCTTTGATCCGCCGCAGCGACAATAACTCATTTTCTTGCTGCACGTTTCCCGTCCGGTGTCTTCGCCCACCAGATCATAATTTCCTTCCACTAAAAACGGAGCATTTTCGTATAAAGTGATGGACAATTTTCCGCCTTTTCCTTTAACCGGTTCTGTTCTGAGTCGTTCTGCATTGTAACTCGTATTAGCCTTAAAATTAGCAGGAATATGAGAGTTATCACATAGTGGCTTATTTTTTGATTTTCCACATCTGCACATAGCTACTCGTGTATCTTCCAGAACCACATTTCCATTAAGATCTTTGATCACAACTTCACCATGAATATATAATGGGCCGTCTTTATCTATAGTGATGACATTCTGCTCGGGTGGATGTTCTTCTTTCCCTGATTCCTTAAGCTCGTAATGCAATGCGCCGGTTGGGCAGCGCTCGATCACTTCCATTATTTCATCTACTGAAGCGAGTTCGGGTTTTATCCATGGCTTTCGCTTAGGATCAAAAACATTGGGGAGTCCGCGCACACATTCTGCGGCATGAATACAGCGCTCTTTATCCCAGGTTACTTTGATGTCGTCGGTTGAATAGGGAAGGATCTTTTCTTTCATAAAAACTGATTCGATGAATGGTTATTGGATTATAAAGAACCGAACTCATCAAACCAATTTTTCTAAGCGGGAATATAAATATTAGCAGCAGAAATTATTGGCTTGAGCCGGAGGGCAAGGAGTATCCCCATATGAACAAAACACACAGCAATCTCCTTCTTTAGGTTTGGTGATCTGTTCACACTCCCGGCATTCCCAAAAGAACTGACAAGAGGTTGTGGGCATGGTTTCCAAAACCTTATACCCACACCTTGGACAGGTGATATTTGAGCTTGTCTTAACTTTCACCGTTAGTTTCATTTATAATTTCTGAAGAATCACCGCAACTATGCATTGCCTGACCAAAAAACGGATTTTGAACTTCCTCTTCAGTACTGAGCCAGCTGCCTCCGCCTTCATACATCGGGCAATATTGTTTGTAGAGTGTATCATCATATCCCTGATTTTGAACGGCGGTGATGAGTTCGCCCGAGATCTTCTTGAAGGCTGACCGCAACGCTTTAATGTCTTCAGCTTCAGAAGCTTCCGAAACAGCAGCCACCATTTTAGAATGATGATCCGCATGTTTTTCGGCATGCTCTTCGTGCTCATTCATTTCGCCGCTGTTATGAACCTCTTGAGCAAAAGCTTTTAGTGACTCCTTAGCCGATTCAAATTCATCCTGTACCAAGGCATTTTTCGCTCCCATATAATGACCGATCAGGACCTCAAGGTGATCAGTGTGCTGATGCTGCACCTGTTCTTCTTTTTGATGGTTTTCATGATCTCCATGTTGTGCCATAGCTGTAAGACTGATCAGACTAAATAGAGTAAGTGTGATTATTGATTTCATTTTTTTATTAAGGGTTTATGTGTTTATAAATTTTATTCTCTTTTTCAGAACTCAGAACTAAGTTTACTCTTTTTCCATTTTTAAAAATCGAGCGTTAATGGCTACAATAACGGTACTCAGTGACATCAAGATAGCTCCCACAGCCGGACTTAAAATTATGCCCCAAGCATACAAAGCGCCGGCCGCAAGCGGAATGGCTCCAATGTTGTAACCGGAAGCCCACCATAAGTTCTGCACCATTTTGCTATAAGTGGCTTTAGATAATTTAATGAGTGCCGTTACGTCTTCAGGGTTGTCTTTCACTAAAACAATATCGCCGGTTTCCACGGCCACATCTGATCCAGCCCCGATTGCAATTCCAATATCTGCCGTTGCCAGGGCCGGGGCGTCGTTTACTCCATCGCCCGTCATCGCTACCAGTTTTCCCTGATCCTGAACTTCTTTCACTTTATCGGCTTTTTGATCGGGCAGCACTTCAGCAAACACCTGGTCTATGCCCAATTCTTTAGCCACATATTCTGCGGTTTGACGATTATCGCCGGTCAGCATTATGCACTCGATTCCCATCTTGTGTAAAGCATCTATAGCGCTTTTGGAGGATTTACGAATCTCGTCGCCCAAAGCGATAGCTCCGGCTAATTCATCTTCAATGATCACAAAGACCACGGTTTTCCCTTGTGAAGAAATTTCCTCAACTTTGTTTTCCGGGTAATCCAATTCCTTCTCGCGGATATATCCCGGGCTTACTACTTTTACCGACTTTCCGTTTACTTTCCCCTGAATGCCTTTTCCTGTGATGGAATCGAATTCTTCCGGTTCCCAGATCTCGTCTGCTTTTTCGAGGATTCCTTTCGCTAGCGGGTGCTCCGAATTTGTTTCCAGCGAAGCGGCATGCTTCAGGATCTCATCATCGGAATATTCATCATTGAAATTCAGGATGTCCGTTACAGTAAAGGTTCCTTCGGTAAGGGTGCCGGTTTTATCAAAAATAACGGCATCCAGATTTCGGGCTTGCTCAAAAGCGGCACGGTTGCGGATCAGAAATCCATTGATAGCGGCAATACTTGTGGACCTTGAAACGACCAAGGGAATCGCCAGCCCAAGCGCGTGCGGACAGGTAATGACCATCACGGCTACGGTTCGATTCATTGCAAAATCAAAACTTTGTCCGGTAAAGAATACCCAGGCTCCGAACGTAATGAGTCCGGCGGTAATGGCAACGATGGTGAGCCAAAACGCCGCCCTATTCGCCAGATCCTGTGTTCGCGATTTACTCTGCTGGGCTTCCTCCACCAAATTCATTACCTGTGATAAAAATGAGTCATCCCCGGTTTTGGAGATTTCGATGGTAAGTGATCCTTTTTCGTTCACCGAACCTCCGATCACCTCATCGCCTTTGGCTTTATCCACGGGTTTAGATTCACCGGTGAGCATAGCTTCATTCACGCTCGACTCCCCTTTCACCACCTTCCCATCTGCAGGGATTTTCTCTCCGGGTTTGATGAGGACTTTGTCTCCTTGCTGTAATTCATCCACGGGTACTTCCTCAGTTGAGCCGTCTTCCTTAACGCGGTGAGCTTTACCGGGGAGCAATTCGGCAAGTTCTTCCAATGCCGAAGAAGCGCTCATCACCGACCTCATTTCGATCCAGTGTCCCAACAGCATTATTCCTACTAAAGTTGAAAGCTCCCAATAGAGCAGATCACCTTCAAACCCAAACACTACCGCCGTACTGTAGAGATAGGCTATAGAAATAGCCAGCCCAATGAGCGTCATCATGCCCGGCTGTTTTTTCTTGAGCTCATCCACCAATCCGATAAGAAATGGCCATCCCCCAAAGAAATATACTATTGTGGAAAGGGCAGCGAGAATCCATTTGTCTGCCGTGAATCTCCAATCAACCCCAAGGAAATCCTGTATCATTGGGGAGAGGGCCATAATCGGGATGGTCAGTCCAAGCACCCACCAAAAGCGGAATTTGAAATCCTGCACCATTTGTTTGTGATGGTCATGGTGGGAGTGGCTTTCATGATCTCCGTGTTCGTGACCGGAATGATCATTATGGTCAGAATGGTCTTCCTTATTCTGTTGGCTATGGTCGTGATCTTCGTGATTCATGGCAGTTCCCTTTATTTCAGTTTAGTGTGTTAATTCAATGCTCGTTAGTTGCACTTTGCCGTCTCCCTGAAGCCAAAACCCAACGGCTCCAGCTTCCGGAGCATCTCCGTGTCCATGTACCCTCATCTCCCGGTTGATATAGCCCCTGAAATGGGTGCCGTCAGCGACTACACGCAGATACAGGGTTTCCTCTGGTTCAAAAGAGCCCTCTTCAAAAATAGTGGTTTCCCCATCCAGCATTCTTCCCTGCCGGATGGTCCCGTTCGACTGCAGGGAAACGAAGTCATAGTTTTGGGCATCCTGAACATGATGAACGAATTTAATCTCACCATTCAGGTTTTTGATATTCAGATAAGTATCTATCTGCACATTTTGGAAGTTGTTATGAGTTACGAAGAAATTGGCTTCTTCTGCAGCCTCAAGTATTAGATTGCCTTGCCGAACTTCGGGACTAAGATCTTGAACAGAGCCTTCGATCCAGTGAAAATTGGAGATCAAATCACTGACAGCCATTTCATTGATCTGCCAGATCCAGTCGCCATTTTCTTTTTCGTTGAATGAGGATGAAACAGTAGAAGAATCCGGCTTTGACGAATCTTCAGAAACAGGTTCTTCAGGCTGAATTAGCTGACCGGTTCCGGCTCCGTAACCAAAAACCATTTTTCCTCCATATTCAGCGGTTTCATAGATCATGAACAATCCGGGAAGAACGGTTAAGAATGCAATGACCTTAAATGAACGTTTTTCAAAAAGTCCAAACCAGTGAAAAACAATTCGAAGGACCATGTACAATCCAAAAAACCATACCAGCCAAAGTGCCCAGTCGGCATGTTCAGTGAGTACGGATTGGGCCTCAGTTTCCAGAAATACGGTGTCGGCTGCTGCCTGTCCGGTGTAATAAGTCGCAATTGCCGCAATGCCTCCAAAAACATACAGAATGGTGTTCTTAGCCTCATCCCACCATTTCTCCGGAATGAAAAGGGAGATCAGGTTAGCCAGTCCCGCCGTCACTAAAATGGCAATAGGGAAGTGGACAATTAAGGGGTGTAAGTTGGGAGCCCAATCGGGTACTAATAGTGATTCCATAATATTAATATTAAGCTTTTTTCCTTGCTCTGCGTCGTAGCAAAAAAGTCAATGTTCTTAATTGGATGTTCCTTGTTCGATGTTCAATTCTTCTACAGTTTCGCCGCAGTTATGCATATCATCTCCGTAAAATGGGTTTTCAATTTCTTCACTATCACTGATCCAGTTACTTCCGCCATCGTACATGGGACAGTATTGCTTGAATAACTCACCTTCATATCCTTCATTTTCAATGCGATCGATTAGCATTTCGGAGATCACTTTAAATTCAGCTCGCAGCTCTTCGATGTCGCTGAAATCCTCTTCGGTAAATATATCCATATATCCCTGGGCAGCTTCAAAATCATCGTTGGTTAAGGCTTCCCGTATTTTTAAATATTCGGGGACCAGCACATCCAGGTCATCCTCCATCATCACTTCTGCACTTTCCTGTTGATGTTCGGAATAATCTTCTTTACCAACTTCCTCACTTCCATGATCATGTCCAGCCCGGTTAGTTCCGGTTCCCGGCTCGCGGTTCATCATGCTAAGCTTGTCAGAAAGCTGAGCGGCGGCGTCAATTTTAAACGTTCCGTTGGTTACAACCTGCTCCCCTGCTTCTAATCCGGATTCGATCACATAATCATCTCCGGCACGAGACCCCAATTCCACTTCCCGAGCTTCAAAAGCCGGGTTTCCATCTTGAGAGACATCTACAAAAACAATGGAGCGCTTTCCGGTCCACATAACGGCAGACCTTGGAACCAAAAGTTTCTCTTCTTGCGATGAGCGGGATGATATTTCCCCTTCGGCAAACATCCCGGGCTTCATTCGGTTATTTGGATTGTCTGTGTTTACGCGCACTTTCACCGTTCGAGAAGCATCGTTTAAAAACGGCTCAATAAAGTTCACTTCTCCGGTAAAGGATTCACTGCCCAATGAGGAAACGCTAAATTCAACGTCATCTCCTTTTGAAAGGCCGGATACTGCCGACTCATACGCTTCAAATTCAACCCACACGGAAGAGAGTTCGGCGATTCGGTACATTACCGAGCCTTCCATGATATGGTCTTCCCTGGAGATGCTGACCTCCGAAACATACCCACTGACCGGTGAAAAGAAATCAAGCTCCTCCATTACGTTTCCGGATTCTACGATCTCATCAATGGTTTCTTCGGGAAATTCCCACAACATCAGTTTTCTTCGGGCCGACTCATAAAGTCTCGGATTCTGCTCTTTGAATCGAGCCGTTTCCAAAAGCTCGCGCTGGGCAGTGATCAGTTCCGGAGAATAGATTGAGGCTAAGCGTTGTCCTTTACGCACATAATCGCCGGTGTAATCCACATATAACTCCCGAACGCGCCCAGGGAAATGAGCCGTTACATTCGACACCAGGTTTTGATTCACCGCCACCTTTCCGGGCAGGCGAACTTTCTGAACCGGAACATCTTCTCGCACTTCTGAAGTCTGAACATCAGCCAGCGCCATAGCTGCCTGTGAAATTCTTACAGCATTTGGGTTTTGGGCTGAGCCTTCTTCCTCATCCAGTTCATCAGCCCGAACGAGCTCCATTCCGCAAATAGGGCAATCGCCGGGTTCACTTTCCCGCACCTGAGGATGCATGCTGCAGGTGTACACCACATTACCTTCCTCATCCGTATGGGTTTCTGATATATGCTCTTCCATTGACTGCGGCTCGGAAGTTCCCCCAAAGAAAAGGTAACCGAGAAAGAGTCCGCCCAAAAGCAGTCCGGAGTAAATAAGTATGTTTTTTGTTTTCATGATTTTGAGTATTGAGTCATAAGTATTGAGTATTGAGTTTCTCACGACTCAATACTCAAATCTCACCACTAATTATTTAGATTTATATTGTGTTTTCCTGTCAGATAGTCGATAAAAGCCGCAGTCTTATGCTCATCTGTTTTGGACTGAATGCGTTTGAGTTGATATTCCAGCTGTTTGCGTTGCATCCGTAGTATTTCCTCGAAATTAGAACTGTCAGATGAGTACGATTCCATCATGATGTCGATGGCCTGGGTGATGCGCTGAATTTGTTTTTCGTTGTAGAGATCGTATCTGCGCCGGGCATCCTCATAATCCCGAAGTGAACTTTCAAGCTCGGTTTCCAGATTGTTTTCACGGGATGAAATTTGATATTGTACCTCTTCAATATTCCGATCTGCCTGCCGGGTTTTTGCTGAATTTTTCTTTCCAAAGATGGGGACCCTAAAGCCGGCCATCACCATGAGGGCATCTTCTCCGCTGTTGGTCACATTCGGCATATCCGTTTCTCCGGTGAAGATGTAATCCACCCCAAGTTTTAATCCGGGCTTGTTTTCTTTTTCAGCCAGTGATCGTAATTCCAGGGCGTTTTCCTCCTGATATCTCAGACGATTCAAATCCGGGTTTTGCTGCCTGACTTTTGTGATCAATTCTTCTTTAGGGTTAAGTACTGTTTCCCCCAAAGAATCTGGAAGAAAAATTTCATACCCTTCACTTCTGTTCAGCAATTCGTTCATTTTTTGAACCAATACCTGACGATTATCTTTCAATAGTTTGATCTGAATGAGGAGGTCCTCTTCTTCAATCTGGGCGCGGAGCACATCTACTTGTGTGGCCCGGTCGGTTTCATAGCGCTGTAAACTGAGTTCAACCAAAGAATTTAAAATAGCTTGGTTTTCTTCTGCTATGCGGATGCTTTCATCCAGTTCATAAAGTTCCAGTATGGTCTGCTCAACCTGGAAAAACAATCGGTTTCGGACTTCCTGAAAAGATTCAAACCTTGCTTTAGCCCGCAACTCAGAAGCGGAACGCTCGTTTTTGAGGGAACCGAACCATGGCAGCATTTGGGAAACGGATATCCGTCCCTGCTGCGGGCCAACTCTTGTCTCAATCGGTTTTATGAAGTATGAAAATGAAATCTCTGGATCAGGCAGTGAACCCATGATCGGTTCTTCTTCTAATGCAGATAAATACTGCTGGTATTTTGCTTTTAGTTCAGGGTTATTTTGGGCTGCTTCTTGCTGGTAATCAGTGATGGACTGGGCCGTTGCCGCATAAGATAGTAGAAGTAGCATCATCAGCGTTATTGGCCGCAGAGGACGCAGGTTTTCCGCAAAGGGCGCAAAGATTGATTTACTCATCCAGTTCAAAGTTCGGTGTTCAATATTCCTTATTCGATATTCCTTCATACTATCTCCTTCTTCATTTTAAATTCCTTCCACATGTAATACAGCACAGGGATTACCAGCAAAGTGATAACCTGCAAAAACATCCCGCCCACACTGGGGATAGCCATGGGCACCATAATATCGGCACCCCGGCCGGTTGAGGTGAGGACCGGTAACAGGGCTAAAATGGTCGTGGCGGTTGTCATCAAAGTCGGACGGATTCGGCGGGTACTTGCTTCTATCACCACCTTTCGCAATTCAGCAGATGTTGTCGGTTTCTTGCGCTCGAAAAGCTGATCGAGGTAAGTGGCCATCACCACGCCGCCATCAGCGGCAATGCCGAAGAGAGCAATGAAACCCACCCACACGGCCACACTCAAATTTACGGTTCCCATTTGGAAGAGGTCCCGAAGATTTTGACCAAACATTTCGAAGTTCAGGAACCAGCCTTGACCGTAGAGCCACACTAGCAAGAATCCACCCGCCCAGGCCACAAAAATACTGCTGAAGATCATGGCAGTGGTACTCACCGAACGGAACTGGAAATACATGATCAGGAAAATAATGGCTAGCGCAATAGGCAGGATGATACTTAACCGCTTTTCAGCACGCACCTGATTTTCATAATTCCCCGCAAACTCAAAATTGATCCCAGTCGGGATCGTCAAGTTTCCGGCGTCCACATTATCCTGAATTTCTCGCCGGGCATTTTCTACTACTTCCACTTCTGCGTAGCCATCTACCTTGTCAAAAATTACATATCCCACTAAGAAGGTATCTTCGCTTTTGATGGCCTGTGGTCCCTGCCTGTATTTGATCTCAGCAAGCTGAGCCAGCGGAATCTCAGTACCGGTTTTAGTAGGGACGAGTAATTCAGAAAGAGATTCGGGATCGCTTCTCAATTCCCGCGCAAAACGTACGCGAATAGGATAGCGCTCACGCCCTTCGATTGAGGTGGAAACCGCCATTCCCCCTATACCCATCGACATGAACTGCTGAGCATCCTGAACGGAAATTCCATAGCGAGCCAGTTGTTCTCGGTTCCAGTCCACTTCCAGATACGGTTTCCCAACAATGCGCTCGGCAAAAACAGAGGGGGCTTTTACGCCTTCAGCTTTCCTAAGTATTTCTTCCAGCTCCAGCCCAAATTCTTCGATTTCCTCCAAATCATCACCCTTCACTTTCACGCCCATCGGAGCTCGCATTCCGGATTGCAGCATCACCAATCGAGTTTCTATGGGCTGAAGTTTGGGAGCTGATGTAGTTCCGGGAATCCGCGCAGCCGATACAATTTCATCCCAGATATCATCCGGAGATTGAATGTGGTCTCTCCATTGTCTGTAATATTTTCCATTGGGATCGGCAATGGGATCTCCGTTTTCATCCTCCACAAACTCGCCCAAATCATTGACCTGAAAGCGAATTCGCCGTCCGTTTTCATCGGTTTTGTATTCGGCTTTATAGAGGATGACGTTCTCAAACATAGAGACCGGAGCCGGATCGAGGGCCGATTCGGTCCGTCCCATTTTGCCCACAACGGTTTCTACTTCCGGGATGGCGTTTACTGCCATATCAATTTTGCGCATCACATCTTTGGCTTCTGATACCCCGGCGTGTGGCATAGTAGTGGGCATCAGCAGGAAAGCACCTTCATCAAGTGCAGGCATGAATTCTTCGCCCAAACCGGGAAAGGCTTCAGAGGCCGAGACCCAGGCAGACGTATCCCTGACATCAACCCCGATCACATCAAAACTCTTTGCTACAAACCCAAAAGTGGTAGCGAAGCCCAGCCAGATCATCACCCCAAAAACTACAAATGCGGAAGGGATAGCGAGGAAAGTCTTTTTATGATCAAGACACCAGCCAATGATGGGTTGATAGTATTTGATGATGAGCCAGAATACGAACAAGATCAGCGCTATCAGCATCACAATAAAAATCAGGTTGCCGGCAAAGGAAACCGATGGCCCAAAAGGCAACCAGTATTCGGTGAGCAGCCACGTTACCACCACAACCGAAAGAGCGTTATTTAAAAAAGGAATTCGTTTGCCATATCCTTCATCCAAAAAGTAACCGGCGCCGTTAATCAGTCCAAAGCCTAAGATCAGTAATCCACCCCAGCCGGAGATGGTAAACATGGCAATGAGCCCACCGATCACTAAAACCCCGTTCCAGCCCAGCTTCAATTTCCGGTTGTCAAACTTCAGCCCAAAGAACCAATGAGCAAAAGGCGGTATCAGCGTAATGGCAATGATGATGGAGGCGATCAATGCAAAGGTCTTGGTGTAGGCCAGCGGTTTGAAGAGCTTGCCCTCGGCGGCGATCATCGTGAAAACGGGCAGAAAACTTACAATAGTTGTGGTAATAGCAGTCAGCACTGCCCCGGCGACTTCAACGGTCGCATTGTAGATCACTTCTAGAAGCGACTCTTCCTTATCCATTTCCTCCATATGCCGAAGCATGTTTTCGGAGAGAATCACTCCCATATCCACAATGGTCCCGATGGCAATAGCGATTCCCGAAAGAGCCACAATATTGGCATCCACCCCAAAGTACTTCATTGCGATGAAAGTCATGAGGACCGCAATGGGTAGCATGGCAGATATGAGCACAGATGTCCGCAGGTTCATCACCATAATGATGATCACAATAATCGTGATCAGGATCTGAAGAGAGAGCGCTTCTTCCAAAGTCCCAAGTGTTTCGGAGATCAGCGTGGAACGATCGTAAAACGGAACAATGGTGACTTTAGATTCAGTGCCATCTTCCAGCGTTTTGGAAGGTAGTCCGGCTGAGATTTCGGCGATTTGTGCTTTCACATTGTCGATCACTTCCTGCGGATTAGCTCCATGACGTGCAACCACCACGCCACCAACAGCATCGGCTCCGGCTTTATCCAAAGCTCCACGCCGCGGGGCCGGACCCATACTCACAAACCCCACATCTTGAATGCGAACCGGTGTATTATCCACCACTTTCACCACGGCAGATTCAAGGTCTTTCAGATTTTTGATATATCCTAATCCCCGTACCAGATATTCGGCGTTATTCATTTCAATGGTACGCGCTCCTGTCTCGGCATTGGCTTTCCGAACCGCGTCAAGAACTTCCGGCAGGGTGACCTCATAGGTTTTTAGTTTATTGGCATCTACATCCACCTGGTACTCTTTTACATAGCCACCGATGGACGCGACCTCTGCCACACCCTGTGCGCCGGAAAGTCCGTATTTCACATAAAAATCCTGAATAGAGCGCAGTTCCTGCGGATCCCAACCGCCTGCAGGATTTCCGTTTTCATCCCTTCCTTCCAGCGTATACCAGAAAATCTGTCCCAGTGCGGTGGCGTCCGGGCCAAGAGCTGGCTTGGCCGCTTGAGGTAAAGTACCCGCGGGCAGGGAATTCAGTTTCTCCAAGATCCTTGACCGGCTCCAGTAAAACTCCACATCCTCTTCAAAGATCACATAAATGCTGGAAACCCCGGTCATGGAAGTGCTCCGGACGGTTTTTACCCCGGGCACCGTCAGTAACTGCGTAGTAAGCGGATAGGTGATCTGGTCTTCAATATCCTGCGGAGATTGACCTTCCCATTCAGTATAAACGATTTGCTGATTCTCACCAAGATCTGGAATGGCATCTACTGGAACAGGGTCATGCGGCAGGAAATCTAAATCCCAATTAAATGGAGCCACAGACAATCCCCAGCCCGTCATAACCAGCAGAAGCAGCACAGCCACAAGTTTATTTTCCAGAAAAAACCGGATGGTTTTGTTTAACATGATTTCTTTATTGGTAAATTTATTAATCTTTATTGGTACTCGTTCCGAACGTCCCGTTCAGAATGCCTGACGGATCCTCTGGTTCCAAAGCGGTGGGTTTGAGTTGGCTATCCTTAGCTTCCCTTCTCTGAATACCGCAGCGGGCTGCACATTTTGTCCCTCTTGAGGGACCGGAAAATCGATTTATCGATTTTACAGGGATGGGAGTCAGCGGAATAGCAGCCGCCTCAAAGTCACACCAATCCCTAGATCAAAAAGGACTCGTTGGCTAAATAGATGGGCGGAGGGGAATACGAACCTGAAGTCAGAAAAGAATGGTTGTCGGATTCGATTTGTGTATTGTGTATTTCTGCCAGCACTTCAACAACTTCAATAACCTGTATTTTCACTTTTTGATATACAGGCACTTCTGTCTTTACCGGTGCTTCTTCAATGGAGCAGGCGCAGGCAAAACCAAGGTCATGTGCTTTGTGGTGTGTTTTCTCAGCTTTATGCTCGGAGTGTTCTTGGTGGTGAGGCATTTCAGCAGGCTGCTCGTTCATAGGGCAATCTTCGCCATGCTCACTCATGGGCTGCATGGGATGGTGCATTTCTTCCATCTCATCACACTCCTCTCCCGACATGGCGTGAAGTCCGGAAGGAATAGAAACACCGATCAGAATACTCAAACTGAGCACTGAGGCGATAAAACGATATGTGATAGAAATTTTCACAAATTGAAATTAGTCAAGCATGGTGTTAATTCAAAGTGGTCGGGGCAGGAAGTCAGCATTAGATAAATCTTTGGTGAGATTCTATAAAATGTGTCGATAAAATCTAGTTATCGTCGAATACTCAGTTTAACATCCTTATATTTGAACTCGTTATCTCACCTTACAAAATCATTTATTCAAGCAAGAGGTTACTCCATTAGTCCCGGCTCAAAAAAACGCTACATCCTGATTCTCGGTATCGTCTTCATCGCCTTGTCAATGAGGTCGCCATTGTCGAGCGTGGGCCCGTTGACTGAGTTTATTCAAAATGCGCTCGGACTTTCCTACAGCATGATCGGGCTGATCACCACTCTTCCCCTGATCTGTTTTGCAGTACTTTCGGGCTTTACGCTCTATTTCACACAGCGATTTGGTTTGGAAACAACACTTGGAGCTGCTCTGCTTATTTTAACCGTTGGCACTGTTGGCAGAGCTTTTGCGAACATCCCCGCTCTTTACATTGGAACCCTGCTTCTGGGAATTGGAATCGCCATCATGAATGTACTGATGCCTTCTATCGTAAAGCGTGATTTTCCGGAGCGGTCAGGATCTATGACAAGTTTATATTCCGGGGTAATGGGAGTCGGTGCCACCATGGGAGCCGGTTTGAGTGTTCCGCTGGCTCACGCCACCAACTGGAAATTCTCGCTGGGAAGCTGGGCGTTTTTATCATTTCTGGGATTTTTATTCTGGATTCCACAACTCAGAAATAGGACCAAACCAAAGAACCCCATTCATATTTTTACAGCAATCAAAAAGCTGGGTTCTTCACCCATTGCATGGCAAATTGCACTTTTCATGGGACTGCAATCCCTCATTTTCTATGCCATCCTTGCCTGGCTGCCTGAAATACTGATAGACAGAGGCATGACGCCAACCAAAGCAGGATTCGTGCTATCAATTTCTCAGGGAACCGGTATAGTTGGTTCTTTAATCATTCCGGCTATAGCAGGTCGTTTTAAGGATCAGCAAAAAATTGTTTTAGTCACCAGTGCTATGGAGATTATTGGTATTGCAGGAATTTTGATAACGGATACCTTTTTGGTTTCAACCTGGGCCGGAATTCTGGGATTTGGTCTCGGCGGGAATTTCAGTCTTGCCCTGCTCTTTATGGTTCTTCGCACCGATTCTGCCGAGCTGACCACCGGTTTGTCCGGCATGGCTCAGTCAGTTGGTTACTTTGTTGCAGCTTTTGGGCCTGTTTTATTTGGATTCATTCATGACCTCACTAATAGCTGGAGTATTCCGCTTTACAGCATGTTGTCAATAGCTGCATTGCAATTTGTTTTCGGATTAGGGGCTGCCAAGAATAGAGTGATTTCCGCCAATTCTTAAATTTTGTCTGCTCATTTCTCCCGGCATGCTTTCGTAGAGTAGAGCTAGACTAAAGCCTTTCAATGCTTTCCATCACTTCAGCAGGGATTTCATTGCGGGCTTTCTCAAGATCGTAATGGGCTTGTAATCCAAGCCACATTTCAGCACTTGTACCGAGAGCTATTGAAAAGCGAAGGGCGGTATCCCCGGTAACTGCACGCCGTCCCCGAATGATCTCATTCACACGATTCGGGGAGACTGAAATTCGTCGGGCAAATTCACGCTGACTGATATTCATGGGCTCCAAATACTCACTCAGAAGTATTTTACCCGGATGAATAAACTTAACCTTTTTTCCTATACCCATGGCTTAATGTTTAGTGAAAACATATTGTCTCTTGTCTCGGGACACAAGACAATATACTTAATTTTTTTTATTAGCACAGTATTGTCCCTCAGCACTTGGTTAATTATATTTTTGAAAAAGTGGAGTCCACATGTCAAACCATGAAAAAATCGATTCTGTTGAATTTCCCTCTCGGAATCTAGGGGCCACAAAGAGCTTTTTTAAAAAGGCGTTAAGGTGGGAATTCACCGATTACGGTCCTGAATACACTTCTTTTACAAACCAAGGAATTCATGGTGGATTTTATAAGTCCAACAAAAAGCGACTACGGAAAACGGCAGTGCACTCATTATTTTTTACAGTAAGGATCTGAAGGCTACTCAACACAAAGTGGAAGAGGCCGGAGGAACTATCATCAAGCCCGCTTACTCCTTTCCGGGCGGAAGAAGATTTCACTTTACTGAACCCAGCAGGAATGAGTTTGCGGTTTGGTCGGACAAATAGAATTGAAGTCGATATTAGAACTCCTATCTAAGCAGACTAATGACCGGGGATCAGGGAATAATCATGTTTACCGAAATCCGGTCGGTTTTTATTCCACCAAGTTATAAGCCTAAGAAAGCACCTAGCACAAGAGCATTTTCATAATTGTAATAAAAAAAGGATTGGCCCCAGGAGAACCAATCCTTAATAATTGTAGCCAAAGAGCTGTAAGCTTATTCAGGCCAATAAATTTCAGGCAAACCATTACTTACTAATAAATCACTATAATTCTTCACCGATTGATTTTTTATAGTATTAAGTTCCCTTTTTAGGTCAGACCACTCTTTTAAGTAATCTCTGGTAACATCCCTTGAGCCAGGTGTAACAGGAATATTTTTACTCATTTGGTTTAAGAAATCTTTGTATCTAAGTAGTAACCTTGCCTCAAATTGATAATTGTGTTGTCCTGTCCGCATCTCTTTTTGTAAGATTACTGTAATCCAATCTTCAATAGTTTGGTTTAAAGCAGCACCTTCATCTATTACTTCTTTGTTTTCTGAAACATCTAAAGCAAAATTAATTTGGCGTTGCACTTGACGAAGGTCACGAACACCTTTGGACATTTCGGTTGCAGCCGCAAATAAAGAAGCGGACATTTTATCACGTTCAACGAATGAAGCGGCAGCGTTTGGAATACTGCTAAGAATATTTGGGTGAATTTTAAGTTCAAAATCTTGAGTTTGGCTGAAGTCACCGATACTCAATTTTACCTTATAATTGCCGGGTGCCGCATCATAGGCGCTCAAGTTACGGCTGGTAGTTGTAACCTCTTTGATGCAATCGAACATGCCAACTCGCATATTCCAGCTGTAAATATGAGCACCGGAACTTCTTTTTAGCTGTGATCTTTTGAATGAATCACATGGTGTTGGAGGTTCGTTAGAAGCTTCGGAGTAAATAACGTTTCCTGTACTGTCTATTATTTCCAATGACATTGGAACATCTTCACCAACTTCTTTATTAAGCACATATGTAATTTGCAAGTTCGATGGAGCATTTTCGCCAGGAGCCACATCTACGCTATATGAAATGGAAACACCAATGTTGAAGTCCCGGGGCTTATATAGATAGTAATCTGCATTTGCTACTTCATCAGAAATCTGGTGGAGTGGAGTAAGATCATCTAAAATCCATAATGCACGTCCTTGAGTGGATACCACTAAATCTTTTCTTTTAACTCTAAGGTCTGTAATGGGCACTTCCGGCAGGTTATTCTGAAGAGGTTGCCAGTTCTTTCCATCATTAAAGGAAACAAAAACCCCGGTTTCTGTACCTGCATAAAGTAATCCTTTTTTATCAGGGTCTTCTCTTACTGTACGGGCAAATGTGTTATTCGGAATACCTGTTACTATCTTTTCCCATGATGATCCATAATTGTTGGTCTTATAAATATAAGGAGTAAAGTCATTCATTTTATAACCAGCAACAGCGATATACGCAGTAGCAGGGTCATGGGGAGATGGTTCAACAACATTAATAATGGCTTCCGGTAAACCCTTTGGAGTAACATTTGTCCATGTTTCGCCTGCATTCTTAGAAACATGTACTAAACCGTCATCAGATCCTACCCAAATAACACCTTCCTTAATTGGGGATTCTTCGATGTTGAAAAGGTTGTTATAGCTTTCGGCAGTAATCTGCTCGTTAGAAATTGGTCCGCCGCCTTTACCTTGATGATCTTTATTATTTCTGGTTAGGTCTTCACTTATTACATCCCAATTCACTCCTCTGTCAGATGATTTCATCACATACTGAGAACCATAATAGATTACAGAGGGGTTGTGTGGAGAAACGAGTACCGGTCCATTCCAGTTAGCTCTATATTTTAAATTCTTAGGTTGCTCGCCACTAACTCTTTCAGGGTAGGGTCTAACCATTCTGACATTATCAATTTCGCTATCCCACTCAATGAAGTTACTGGCAAAGTATGTGGAATAAATAAATCGAGGATTATCAGCATCAAATCCAACAGTTGAGGATTCTCCGGCACGGATAATATTCCAATGCATCTCACCAATTCCTCCATCGGATGTTCTGCTATCAATTACTATGGAGCTATTATCTTGCTGCCCGGAATAAACACGGTATGGATATTGATTATCAGTTATAGCACGATAAAACTGACCGGTGGGCTGATTTCTAATTGATGACCATGTTTCTCCACCGTTGTAAGTGACGGCACCACCACCATCATTGGCATTGATCATATTGTCACTATCTTTTGGATTGATCCACATATCGTGATGATCAACATGAGTAAACATACTCCCAGAAAATGTTTTACCACCATCGATAGACTTCATTGCGAAACTGTTTAAAACCCATAGTTCGTCCTCATCTGACGGGTCCGCAACTATATGCATGTAGTACCAAGCTCGAGCATAGGTTGTTGGGTCATTTGATGTCTGCACAAAGCTTTCACCGCCATCATCTGAGCGATAAACTCCTCCTTCTTTGCCCAGTGCTTCAATAGCCATATAAACTATCTTTGGGTTTGCAGGTGATATAGAAACCCCAATTTTTCCTTTCAGTTTCGGAAGTCCTTTGGTTATTTCTTTCCAGGTTTTACCGCCATCAGTTGTTTTCCAAACTTTGCTGCCTGGTCCACCACTTTGAACATACCATGGCTTTCGATTAAAGTCCCAGGAAGTAGCCATCATAATGTTCGGATTAGATGGGTCTACACTTAAATCAGCAATACCTGAGTTTTCATTTACATATAGAATCTTCTCCCAGTTTTCACCACCATCTTTGGTTAAGTAAATACCTCGTTCTTCATTTGGTCCCCAGGGGTTACCCTGTGCAGCCACATATACTACATCGGGATTTTTGGGGTGGATAAAAACTCGACTAATATGACGAGTAGCTTCTAGCCCAATATGTGTCCATGTCTCACCGGCATCGGTTGATTTATAAACACCATCACCATGAGATGTTTTAACCCCACGAACGGGACCTTCACCTGACCCAACGTATATGATATTATTGTCTGAAGGGGCTACTGTGACGTCTCCTATTCCTGTGGTATTAAAATAACCGTCAGAGATAACATTCCAGGTTGTACCACCGTCAGTTGTTTTCCAAACACCCCCTCCGGTTGTTCCCATGTAATAGGTATAGATATCTCCCGGGATACCTGTAACCGTAGTTGATCTGCCTCCACGAAAAGGGCCAATATTCCGATATGTTAAAGTTTCAAAGAGTGTTTCATCAACAGGATAATTCGATATTTTTTCCTGTGCATTTGTGGGTAAATATATCCCCAAACAAAATATTAGCGCTAGGAGAGAAAGCTGTTTCATGGGTAAGAAGTTGAAATTCAAGGTTTAGTTGGATTAAAGAGAAGGTTTTCCATCCTTGAACGTACTTATTATTTCTAGCACTAAAAAAACACAATATATTTTTTAACAAAAGGGAATTGAATAGCTTTACATAAACATTAGCTATTCTATGGAAAATTGGGAGTGGGTTTCTGCGCCTTCTTTATTCCAATATGTAATTCTTGGCAACCTGCTCGTATTCTTTAACTTCCTGCTTGACCCATTCCTCATCTTTGCCAAATTCAATCGCAAGCAATCGCCCAACTTCCGGGGCCATTTCAACACTTGCTTTGGCATCCAATAATAATGCACGGGTTCTTCTGGATAGTACATCTTCAATGGTTTGCGCCATTTCATTTCGCACCGCCCAAACCACTTCTGCCTTCAGGTAGGGGAGGTCGGCATGAAGTTTTTCACCCAGTTCGGGGTTCTCGTCTATCAATTTATTAAGAGCCACTTTGTCTGATCCATACACGTATAAATGATCATCCCGATCCACATTTTTCAGCCAGCCATGAATGCGTAATTCTTTGGTGGGGGTTTCTTTAACATCTAAACCGGCAACTAAGGCAGCCTGATCTACCGTGTCTTCGGCCATCTTGCGATACGTCGTCCATTTTCCACCGGCAATAGTTACCAACCCGGATTTCGAAACCTGAATATGATGGCTTCTTGATATCTCAGAAGTATCCTTAGAATCTGCCGGTTTTACCAAAGGACGAATTCCTGCAAAAACACTTTTCACGTCTTTTCTGGTTGGATCTTTGGTTAGATACTGGGCCGCGTGCCTCAATACAAATTCTATTTCTTCCTCCAGCGCAACCGGCTCTAATGTTGCTTTTTCAACCGATGTATCCGTGGTTCCTACTATAACTTTATCGTGCCACGGCACTGCAAATAGAACCCGGCCGTCTTCAGTGTGGGGGACCATAATGGCGGAATCCCCGGGCAAAAATTCTTTATCCAGTACTAAATGAATGCCCTGTGCATATTGGATGATCTTGGTATGACCTTCTTCATCCATCTCAAGAATATCATCCGAAAAGATTCCCGTTGCGTTGATCACCACCCGGGCGTTGATCTCAAGATCTTCACCATTCAGCATGTCACGGACTTTCACTCCTTCAACAAGTCCCTGACCATTTTTTTCCAGCCCCATCACCTTCATATAATTCATCGGATAGCCACCCTCGTCATGCATAGTTTGAGCAAGATTGATAGAAAGCCGGGAATCATCAAACTGACCATCATAATAAATGACTCCTCCACGCAGTCCCCCTGGCTCTAGTGTCGGGATCTTCTCCAGCGTTTTTTCCTTGGATAGGTTCTTGGATTTGTTGATCCCTAATTTTCCTGCAAGCGCATCATACACTTTCATACCAACGCCATAAAACGGACCGTTCCACCATTCATAACTCGGCACAATAAACGACTGGTGGCTAACCAAATGAGGGGCATTTTGAATGAGCAATCCGCGTTCGTGCAAAGCTTCTATCACCAATGAAACATCGCCTTGCTGCAGATACCGAACTCCGCCATGCACCAGCTTCGTGCTTCGGCTGGAAGTGCCTTTTGAAAAATCATGCATTTCCAGAAGCAGGGTTTTGTAGCCCCTTGAGGCAGCATCCACACCAACGCCCAATCCGGTTGCTCCGCCACCAATTACCACCACATCCCAGTAATCATTGAAGTTTTTGATGTGATCGAGAAATTTGGATCTGTCCATGATATTCTTATTAGTGGTTATTCTTTAATGGTATAATGGTTATTTGGTTTTACAAATTCCTAATAGCCATTAACTAATACTACTCCATTACTTTGTGATATGATTCTCTTCCAATCTCTATGACTTTTTTTCCTTTATCAAAATCGAATACTCCGCAGGCATTTCTTGGAATCTCGACCAGATAATCCGGTTTGTACATTTCAATGGTAAGTTCGGTGAGCCGGTCTTGCGTAAAACTGAAGGTGCTGTCCATCAATTCGATCAATGAAAAAGATTCTTCTTCAGCAGGCAGCTCTTTTTTCGCTTTGGTTTTTCTGCTTGATTTCATTGAATCCGGAAGCATTTTATCAAACCAGTTTTGCATTTGCTCCAGCTTATCGGGTTCCGGCTTTTTATCGTATTTAGGATTCGGGCGCCCGTTTAAATTGACGGCTACAATGATCGCTTCTTCTTCTTTTTCCACCAGGTTTATTGGGAGGGGATTAAGAACCCCGCCATCAACCAACACCTGACCATCTTCCACAACGGGTACAAAAAACCCCGGTATGGAAACCGAAGCCCTTAATGCCTTATACAGGTCTCCGGATTTAAAATGCACTTCTTTATGATGACGCATATCAGTTGCCACTGCTGTGAACGGTATCCCAAATTCTTCAATATTTTCATTTCCCGTTACTTCTATATGCTTGGCGAATAGTTTTTCCCCTTTAACAAAACCCTGCTTGGCAAAGGTAAAGTCTAGAAGATCAAACACTCCTTTCCGAGATAATCCCGTTATCCATTCTTTGTATTCGGGAAGATGTCCGGCCGCATAAATTCCCCCAACAACCGCGCCCATCGAACAACCTATCACTTCGATGATCTCATATCCCGCTTTTTCCAGTTCCTCAATTATAGCAATATGTGCAACGCCACGGGCTCCGCCGCTTCCGAGAACTAAATGAACTTTTTTCTTACTCATCCTTTTGCAAATTGAGTTTTTTTATTGGTTAATTAATGGCATTATTTTACTCTAAAGCTATTTAGTCATTTTTGTAACATACCAATAACATATTACTCATTACAAAAGTCATATTTTCAGTCATTCTCAATTATGAAGCAGATACTATCGTTTTTCACATTAACATTACTACTTTTTGGATGTAACACGAACAATTCTGAAGAAAGTTATTTAATTACAGATCTTTTCCCCTTCCAGGATGGTAATATGTGGAGTTATGAATTCATAGTAGAGCAAGACACCACTGATGTCATGGCTACTTTTTCTGCTTCCCAACTTTCTGATGATTCACAAAAAGCCGTTATTGAGTTGACATCTAATATCATTGATTTAGTATTTGTATTCGAAGCAAGGCCGGAGGGCATTTGTATAGGTAATCCTTCTGAATCTTTCGAAACAATCCTTGAAAATTTAAATTCATATAATACCGAGGAATGTGTTGCTCTTCTAAAAATGCCTATTAATGATGGTGCTCAATACTCTTTTACATATTCTACTTCTGGGAGAAGCTATGAATATCAAGTAGAGGTTTTTCAGGAAACAATTGAGGTCAATTCAGCCGAATATGATACCTTCAATTATGTAATTCCTTCGGGATCTGAACCTGAGCTTTTTGCAACTGAAATATACTTTAACCCTGAAAAAGGTATTGTTAAGCTTATACCTGAAGCTCCTGATAGAGTACTAAACCTTGTTAGTACAAATTTTTAATTTCTTCAAAGAAACGAAATTATCCCATCTTTCACATCGGTAAGGCTTTCTGTTTTTTGGAAGGCTTGAACCGAATCTCCCATTACAAATAGCGGCACTTTATTCCGGGTGTGGGTTTTAGTTGAGAGATCTTCGAGGTTGCCGTGGTCACTGGTGATCACTAAAGTATCTGAGCTTCGCTTATTTTTGATGATATGCAGTAGAAATTCATCCAGCGACCTGAGCACTCGTTCGGCATCTTCCGCGCTTTGTTTATGTCCGGCTTTATCGGTGAGGTAATATTCATAGAGCAGCAGATCATGCTCGGGGACTATATTCAGCAATCTTTGGGCTGCATCGGTTGGTGTGATCTTTGGGATGTCGATACCCAACTTCTCTCTCCATGCATTCTGGACGATCTCGGCTGTGAGTGCGGTTTCATTGAGGATATCTTCCGTAGAGTTTAATTTAAGTCCGGCACTTTTGGTCATGAGCGTTGTACAGCTCCAGCGGTTTCGCTTTTTGGCATGTTCAAAAAAGATCGGCGGATAGGCATTCATGAAATAAGGTTTCTTTCCCGCTTCCTTCACCGCATGAAATACACTTTCCTTCCTTAGAAATGGCTTGATCCCTGAATGGGGGAAAGGACCGAAGTGCTTTCCAATTTCTTTAGCTGCATTTCGTCCGGTGAAAAGTGCGGTCTGACCGGTTCCGCTTTGGGGTAATCCTTCTATTCCCAGGTTCGCATCGATGTCTTTATATATATGGTTATTTTTTATGATGGATTCTGAACCTTTTCGAAAGTTCTCTCCTGATAATATTTCAAACGATTCATACCTCTGATTATAAAAGGGATTTTGCTTTCCTGCTTCTCCCAATCCCACACCATCTATAAAAATGAAGATTACTGACATTCTTAGTTTTTAGATTTAATCTCGAAATCCATCAGACCAAGATGCTTTATTTCTCTAAAATAATAGTCACCGGGCCGTCATTTTCCAGTTGTACGTTCATCATCGCGCCGAATTCTCCGGTTTGTATATTCAGGCCGGTGTTTATTTTAAACCACTCGATCATTTCCTCATACATAGGTTCTGCTTTATCCGGTTTGGCCGCTTCTATAAAACTGGGTCGGGTTCCTTTATCAGAATTGGCATACAGCGTAAATTGGGAAACAAGTAGAATTCCACCACCTACATCCTGAACCGATCGGTTCATTTTTCCTTCTTCATCCTCAAAGATCCGAAGCTTAGCGATCTTATTACAGATCCACTCCAATTGATCTTTGGTATCCTCCTGATGAATACCAATCAATACTAAAAGTCCTTTATCTATAGCTCCTGTTATCTGATTATCTACCATTACTGAAGAAGAACTCACGCGCTGAATAACTGCTTTCATAAACTGTTTATATGTGGATTACTCTGTGGATTACTCATTAACAAAAGTTGGATAACTAAAATGCCTTAAAGTTGTGAACAGGTTTCCACATTTCGTTAACTCTATCAACATTCAAAAAGAATAACTTTTACTGTGGATGAAGATTTTACCTTTTTTATATACAGAATATATAAGACTGTTTATAAATAAAATAATCCCTTCGTAAGTAACTGATATTTATGTAAAAGTTATAAACAAAACTATCCACATAAATTCATAATCAATTGTATTATTTTGGATAAAAAAGTTATCCACTTATCCACAGCCTCTATTACTACTATTAAACTATATAAATCTCATTTTCATAATAAAACCCTGTGGAAAAGAAACAGAAAAAGTTCTTAAAACACTCTTCTAAAGATTCTATATTTGTGTGTTGTTAGTGAGGAGTAGATAGAGTTTCTTTTTTTACTCACTAAAAAATTTTGATTCGAATAATTCAATGAATAAACAATTTCCCATAGGTAAAATTTCATTTTCAGAAGATCATGCTCAGGAAGATCGAAAACAGTGGATCGATGATATTGCTTTACTTCCTGAACGACTTCGGAATGAAATTGATGGTTGTTCTGATGATATCCTTTTTACTCCTTACCGGGAAGATGGATGGACCATTCGTGAAGTCATTACTCATCTATTGGATGCTCACTCCAATGCTATTACCAGATTGAAATTAGGGTTGACGGAAGAAAATCCTACGATTCGACCTTATAACCAAAATGGATGGGTAGAAATTGAAACTCAGTTTGAGATTCCTTTAGAACTTACCCTGCAAATGCTCGAAGATACTCATGAGAAAATGGTAAGGATCTACCAAAGTCTGGATAAAGAGCAGTGGAAAAGAACCTATGTAAATCCTGAATCCGGAAGTTTTAGTTTAGCAAAATCAGCCGCTCTTTATGCCTGGCATTCCAATCATCATTTAGCACATATCCGGTTAGTTACTCAAAGTAATGAGTGATTAAGTGAGAAGTGTTTTTAACTTTATTTTTAGTTGTCATTCCATCTGTGAAATCCCAAAATCAATTTAATCTGTGTTCCAATGAGTAATAAAAAACCAATGACTTACAAAGACTCCGGTGTAGATATCAAAGCTGGGGAAGAAATGGTCGAATCCATTAAGGGTGTGGTGAAAGATACCCATGGGCCGGAAGTGCTGCATAACATCGGGGGATTCGGAGGATTTTTTAAACCTGATCTCGGTTCATATAAAAAACCTGTTTTCATAAGCTCAGTAGATGGTGTTGGAACAAAATTGATTGTGGCTTTTAAAGCCGGAAAATATGATACGGTTGGGCAGGATCTGGTAAACCACTGTGTAAATGATATTGCAGTTTGTGGTGCAAAACCGTTGTTCTTTCTAGACTATTTTTCTACCGGAAAATTGGAACAGCAGGTTGGAGTTGATGTGGTAAAAGGGTTTGCCAAAGCCTGCAAGGAAAACGGAGTAGCGCTGATCGGCGGAGAAACAGCTGAGATGCCGGATATTTATGATGAGGGAGAATTTGATCTGGCCGGAACCATAGTTGGAATTGTGGATGAAGATAAAGTCATAAACGGAGCAGATATTCAAAAAGGAGATGTACTTCTCGGATTCAAAAGCTCCGGATTACATACCAACGGATATTCCCTGGCTCGAAAAGTGCTTTTCAGTAAATACAAAGTAGAAAACTATGTGGAAGAACTAGGCAGTACGGTTGGTGATGAACTGCTTAAGGTCCACAGATCGTACTTATCCCTGATCACAGAAATTAAAGAACTGCCTGGAGTAAACGGATTTTCCCACATCACCGGTGGCGGAATTGTGGGTAACACCAAACGGATTCTCCCCGAAGGAATGAAACTGGATATTAACTGGGATGCCTGGGAACGTCCACCGGTTTATAAAATGATCAAGGAAATAGGTAATGTCCCGGAAGAGGATATGCAGGCTACTTTTAATTTAGGTATTGGGTTGATTGCGGTGGTTTCGGAAAGTGAAGTGGATGCGGTTATCAAAAAAGCTGAGGAGTTGGGGGAAAGTGTTTTTGAGGTTGGGAAAGTAATTTGAAATTATGAATGGTGAATTTTACTTAAACCAATCTAGTTTCATTTCTTTGCTTTTTAACCTTTTGCTTGCGATACTGATATAAATAAAAGAGGATAAATATGGAAAAGGCCGAACTAAAAAAAGAAATGAACGAGCTTTTAGATGAACTTCCTGAAGATGCTAACTGGAATGATTTAATGTATAGAATTTACGTCCGCCAATCCATAGAAATGGGGTTAAGAGATGTGGAAGAAGGCAGAACTATTTCTCATGATAATTTGAAAAAGAAGTATACAGATAAGCTTTTTGGTTAGATGAGAATTACATGGTCTAAAAAATCTGAAAAACAGTTAGATCAAATCTTTGAATACATTGCGAAAGACTCTCCTTTTTACGCAAATTCAACAGTTTTAGAAATTATTGAAAGGGCAGAAAAAATAATAGATCAGCCAAAACAGGGAAGAGTGGTCCCTGAGTACAAAAAAGAATTCGTCAGAGAGGTTTTTGTTCATCCCTACAGAATAATTTATGAATTAAGAAAAGAAAGAATTTTTATTCTTACAGTAATTCATGAAGCTAGAATGATCCCAAAAAAATTATAAATTTGTAGTTAAGTATTCCATGGATGAAATCCCTCAGGAACAAAATGATGAAGACCTGACCTCTGGCTTAACTACCGGAAAACTACTGATCTTATCTATCGTCTCTGCAAATGTTTATTTGTTCCTTTCACTTCTGATCCTCAAATACTGGCATGATGGATGGATTCCTTTACTTTTTGTAAGTGACTTTTCTTTGATCTCCCAAACTGGCATTGGGTTAGGTGCGGGATGTTTAGCATCAGCTATTATCTATTTTATGATTCATCATTCTCCGATCTCTGATGTCATTTCAGATTACTCTGTATTTAAGGCATTATCAAAGGCCAACTTTTCCTTTTTTGATAACACTCAGATCTCATTTTTTGCAGGAGCTGGGGAGGAATTATTGTTCAGGGGAGCTATTCAACCTTTACTTGGTAATACTGTAACCTCCATTATATTTATTGGAATACACGGCTACTTTAAGTTCAGATCACCGGGGCATATTCTTTTTGGTGTGATGATGTTCGGACTCAGTTTTATGCTGGGACTTTTATTTGAACATATAGGTTTGATAGCAGCTATGACTGCCCATGCCATATACGATCTCATTATGTTACAATTGATACAGAGAAGAGATAAGTAAACGGCCACTTCTAAAATACCTAAGTCAACCCTATCTTGGGGCTTATAATTAAATTTCTTAAAAAACAGATGCTCAATAGATTTCGTGCCTTTGTGAGGGCAAACCAGCGGTATCTTCCGGTTGTATTTTTTATGGCCGGGTTTTTATGGGACTCGCTAACATTAGGCCGCATTGATCGCCTCTATGATCAGGTCATATTATGTACGTATCTGACATCACTTACCGTTTGTCTGTATCTATTCAATCTTTCCGGGGATAATAAGTGGGAAGGAACCTTTCTCGAGAAATACGAAATGTATCTACCTCTGGGAATACAGTTTTTTCTGGGAGGATTATGCAGTGCATATGTAATTTATTTTTCCCGAAGCGTTTCTTATTCCAAAACCATTAGTTTTTTCATCATTCTGGTGATCTTATTATTTGCAAATGAGCTGCTCAAGAAACGGATCTCGAATAAGTACCTTCAATTCAGCGCTTACTTTTTTGTGAATTTCACCTTCTTTACGTTCTTCATCCCCATGCTGATGAATAGCATGAATACCTTCCTTTTTTTTGCTTTCCGGCTCCATTAGCTTAAGTATTACGATGGCGCTTATTATCTATATTTATAACACCAGTGCATCTACCCAAAAAGAAATAAGTATGGGGAAAATGTCCGGCTTGATTCTGGGGATCTACCTGCTCATAAATACATTTTACTACTTTAATTTGATACCGCCCGTACCGTTAGCACTGGAATCAGGGTTGGTGGCACATAATATTGAAAGGAATACGGATAGCGACGAATATTTTGTTACTTACGAGCAAAATCCCTGGTATAAAATGTGGAGAGAAAACCGATACGAGTTTACTTACGAACCGGAGTCAGATATTTATGTATTTACCTCCATCTTTGCTCCCTCAAAACTTAGCGAATCCATATTACACCGGTGGAAATGGTTTAGTCCGTACACAAATCAGTGGGAAGTGATCGATGAGATCGGGTTTGAAATTACCGGTGGACGAGAAGGGGGATTTCGTGGCTATACCGTAAAAAATAAAATGATGGAAGGAGCATGGAAAGTGGATGTTATTACCAATGACGGGCTGGTTCTTGGGATCATTAATTTTGAAATAGATTCAACTTCCACCTCACAACCCAAAAGATTAGGCACCCGTGTTTTTTGATGAAAAGCTCAGTAACGTTTATTTCTGTGCTTCCTGATAATTGGCTTCAAAATATCATCCAGTCCATTGGTTTTGATCTCGAACATGGTGGCTAAATATTGGCCAAGCTGACCGTTTGGAAATCCCTGCCTCGAAAACCACTCCAGATAATGCACCGGCAAGCTGGCTATGTACCAATCCTTATATTGACCAAAAGGCATTTTGGCCTGTACCAGTTTTATAAGGAAATTAGGATCGTGCATGAATTATACTTTATAGTTTATTTCTCTACTAGTCCAAGCGAGACGCTTGAACTAGTAGAGTTTTTGAATTTTATAGCATAAAAAATAGATCAGTAAACTGTTGTACAAGCTGCTTGCATCACTACCCGAAAAATAGTAATTAAAGCGCAGTTTGTTAGAAATCATCTAAATAAAAAGGGATTAAATTTATGCAAGCAAGTTGGGTCGCCGCCTTATCGCTCTTCCTGTTCTTTATCGGGTATCGATACTATTCCAAATTCCTTGCGGAAAAGATCTATAAGCTCAACCCGGATTATATGACTCCGGCACATGAGTTCAAAGATGATGTGGATTATGTGCCCGCTAATAAATTCGTTCTGCTGGGACATCATTTCACTTCTATAGCAGGGGCAGCCCCTATCGTTGGTCCGGCTATAGCGGTATACTGGGGCTGGGTTCCGGCGATGCTTTGGGTTGTATTCGGGACCATCTTTGCGGCTGGGGTTCACGATTTTGGAACGATGGTCTTATCGGTCAGAAATAAAGGACAGTCGGTGGGTACGCTTGCAGATAAATTGATAGGACATAGAGCCAAACTGCTTTTCCTTTTTATAATTTTGATTCTGGTGCTCATGGTAAATGCCGTTTTTGCCTGGGTGATATCCAATCTCTTTATCAACTTCCCCGCAACCGTTTTATCCATATTTATCCAAATTCCTTTAGCTATCTGGATAGGAATTCGCGCATACCATAAAACGGGGAATATGGTGGTTCCTTCACTCATTGTGCTTTTTGTGATGTACTTCACGGCTATAATAGCCAGTTATGTTCCGGTTCTTCAAATTGACTTGGTGCAATATTTTGGAGGAGCTGAAAACACTGTCCTGTTTGGATTGACCGGAATAGAAATGGCGTTCTTTATATGGATAACCATTTTAATGATCTATGTCTACTTTGCATCCACACTTCCGGTCTGGATGTTGCTCCAGCCCAGAGATCTTATAAATGCCTATCAGCTGGTACTGGGATTGGCCATTTTATACCTGGGATTATTTATCAGCAGTCCGGAGATAACCGCCCCAACCACTAATACAGAAGCAACGGATGTAAGTTGGTTTCCGCTTTTATTTATAACGATTGCCTGCGGAGCAATTTCCGGTTTTCACGGGTTGGTTTCATCCGGAACAACCGCAAAGCAATTGGATAAGGAAACGGATGCCCGGTTTGTGGGATATATGGGAGCTATCGGGGAAGGCTCTTTAGCTTTGATCACAATTGTAGCCGTGGTCACCTATTTTAATTCTACGGGTGAATTTATAGATGTTTATCATTCCTTTTCTGAAGCCGGCGCGGTTGGGTTGAATATTTTTGTAGAAGGAGCCGCCCAACTTGCTACCGCTTTACTAATTCCGCTCGAAGTCGCAAAAACCATAATCGCTGTAATTGTGATCAGCTTCGCAGCCACTACGCTCGATACTTCGGTTCGATTAATGCGCTATATCCTGAATGAACTTGGCGAAGAATATAAAGTGAAACCCCTCACTAAAGTTCATACATCTACATTGATCGCTGTAGGAGCAAGTGCTGCTTTGGTGCTGCTTCCGGAAGGTCCGCGCGGATTAGGCTCCGGTGGATATTTGTTGTGGCCGTTATTTGGTACTTCCAATCAGTTATTGGCGGGGATCAGCCTATTGCTGGTTACCATTTGGCTAAAGCGGCATGGCCGACCTATTATTTACACCCACTGTTGTCCGGTTAAAATTTAGTGATACGTTCCGATCTATGCTAACAGGTAT